>NZ_AMSG01000001.1 GCF_000300875.1 Galbibacter marinus
GAAATACTTTATGTGATATTGGTGAAGCGCCCTCAAACACCACTAAGGAATACAAACCGAGCAAAGTTAACAGAAGGAGCTTACATCCCATCGACACGCCGTGATTAATGGGTTTTACGCTCTGGTTTATAAATAAGATATCCGTGACCCGCTAACTCCATAAAATGCAGATACTGATTAGGACTCACAAAGAAAAGAGTTGGAACTTGGCAATAATATTCATTAAAATCAACCCTTAGACGTACGCCTTTAGGGGCATATACTATTTTAATATACTGATCGTATTCTGGATTATTCAGCAATTCTAAAGAATCTGAATAAAATGGTATACAACCTAAACGCTGGTACTTGGATTGATAAAGTGTAGTTTGCATATACAAATATATGGACATTATCAACGGCTGGGAATAGCTTTAAAAAAATCTCGCTTAGTTTTTTTACCTATTATTAAAGAGGCAACTACTAATATTAGTACCTTTAAGGTAAAGAAAAAGAATCCTGTCAATTGTGAAGAAAACAGCCATTATACTCGGTGCTACTGGACTAACTGGAAATCTCTTGCTCCAACAGCTGTTGAAGGATGAGCGTTATGGACAAATTATTTTATTTTCAAGAAAAAGCAGCGATACTAAGGATCCTAAAATCAAAGAATATTTAATTGACCTCTTTGAACTATACCGCTATGAGCAGGAATTTAAAGCAGATGAGGTATTCTGTTGTATAGGAACCACTAAGGCTAAAACCCCTGATAAACAAACTTACAAAGCCATAGACTACGGCATCCCAGTGAGCGCCGCTAGATTATGTAAAATTAATAACATCCCAACCTTTATAGTAGTCTCCGCTCTCGGGGCTAAAAAGAAAAGCACCTTTTTTTACAATAGAATAAAAGGACTTATGGAAAAAGATGTTCTGAAATATGATATTAAAAACACTTATATATTACAGCCTTCCTTAATAGAAGGGCAACGCAGAGAAAAAAGAACTGGAGAATGGTTTTTTAAACAATTAGCTAGTGCTATGCCTTTTTTAAAGGTCGGCCCTTTAAAGAAGTACCAGCCAGTTCCAGCTTCTAAAATAGCCAAGGCCATGATTCATCTTGCCAACTCAAATAGCCAGGAGGTACGTATAAAGAACCCTAAAATACACGAAATTGCAGATGCAAATGATTGAAATTGAACGAAAATTTCTAGTGATATCGGATGCCTACAAAAAAGAAGCCATCACTACAACCAAAATTGCACAAGGCTACCTAAGCAAACATCCCGAGAGAAATGTGCGAATCCGAATTAGAGGAGAAAAGGCGTATATAACCGTAAAGGGAGCCTCTAACACCACAGGGACTAGTAGATTTGAATGGGAAAAAGAAATTGATATAGAAGAAGGAAAAAGTCTATTGTCGCTATGTGAGCGACCAATTATTGACAAATACCGCTATGAAATTAAATCTGGAAATCACCTTTTTGAAGTCGACGAATTCTTAGATGAGAACCAAGGATTGGTCATTGCGGAGGTCGAATTAACCCATGAAGACGAAACCTTTATCAAACCAGATTGGCTAGGTGAAGAGGTCACAGGGGACACTCGGTATTACAATTCTCAACTCACCAATGTTCCATTTTCAAAATGGGTATAAAAAACAATTTTAATCTATCTGGTAATTATGAAAAATAACTTCAAAACAATTGCCCTATGTTTTATAATTCTACTAGCCTCATGTCAAACCAATTCAACGAAAAGCGACCCCATCGCTTCCCAAAAATCTATAGAGGCCATATCTAAATCAGCATTAAAAGAGAACCTAACCCAACAGGGGTTTCAGGTATTCGACTATGTAGATAAAGAATCTGGGGATACCATTTTAATGCAACAATATTTTATGGTGTTTTTAAAGTCTGGGGAAAATCGATCGCAATCCAAACAAGAACTAGATAGCCTTCAGAAATTACACTTAGCTTACCTGGGAGCTATGTATCAAAAAGGTTATGCCGATATTTCTGGTCCATTTGGTGATGATGGTACTATTCGTGGAGTGAGTATTTACAATGTTCCTACCCTAGAAATGGCCGATAGTCTAGCAAATGCAGATCCAATGGTACAGGCGGGTAGACTTGAAGTAGAGGTGCACCCTTGGTGGGCAGCCAAAGGCTATCCGTTGCGTTAACCGCCTAAAAAAAAGGAAGTTTCAGTGAATCCAAAGTCATTATATGGACTCACTGAAATTTTTATTTTTTTCTTTAAAATTGATCAACTTCTTGATAAGCTTTAATAAGAGCTAATTCTCCTTCTTTGCCAGGTATGGAGTTTCCGTGCTCCATTCCCAGAACACCATCAAACCCTTTACTATGGATATACTTAAATATGTTTTTATAATTGATTTCTCCAGTGGTAGGCTCTTTTCTACCTGGGTTATCACCCATTTGAAAATAAGCAATTTCATCCCAACTCGCTTCAATGTTTGGAATTAGATTTCCTTCAGTAATTTGCTGATGGTATACATCGAAAAGTATTTTACAAGAAGGTGAACCGACGGCTTTGCATATTTCGTAAGCTTGCGCTGATTTTGACAAGAACAAACCAGGATGATCTCTAAAGTTTAATGGTTCAAGCACCATGATAATCCCATGTGGTTCCAATATCGCAGCGGCTTGTTTAAGGGATTCTACAACGTGAGCAGTTTGGTATCCATGTTCTTGTCTTAGATCTACAAATCCAGGAACTACAGTAACCCACTTAGCATTAACTCTTTTTGCGACCTCCACAGCGGATTTTATTTCCTTTAAAAACTCTTCACGCTTTTCTAAATTACCACTAGTTAGATTAGGCTCTGACCAATAAATGGTATGGGCTACAAAAACCCCCATAGTCATACCCCTTTTTTCCATTACCTTAGCCATTTCAGTTTGTTGCTTGATCGAACGATGTGGCATTCCATTATCCTCAAAGGCGGTAAATCCTTGGTCGGCCATAAAGTTTAACTGATCAAGAACATCGTCCCCAGCCAAATTTTTAAACATACCAATATGAGGTGCATATTTTAGCTTATAGGGATATTCTTTAGACTTATTCTCAGAAGTTTTAGAATAAGCAAAGGCTCCGACTGGTAGTATCGAAGCCCCTAAACTTGTAGATAATGTATTTTTAATAAAGTTTCTTCTTTCCATTAGTTAAAGGATTTTTGGTAGAATAAAAGTGAAATATACAAAAATTCCTAATATGGAAAAGAATTATCAATCTCTAGTAATTTCCAAGATTTCAAAATTAATGGTCCCATTGGGAACGTTGATCTGGGCGGTATCTCCAACGGATTTCCCCAACAAACCTTTCCCAATAGGCGAACTAACCGATATTTTACCGGATTTTAAATCAGCCTCGCTTTCTGCCACTAATTTATAGGTGACCTCCATACCATTGGTTTGATTTTTAATCTTTACTGTAGAATGAACCAACGCTTTGGATGTATCGAGTTGTGATTCATCTATTATTCGGGCATTGGCCATGATTTCTTCTAACTTAGAAATTTTCATTTCTAAAAGACCTTGAGCTTCTTTTGCGGCATCATATTCTGCATTCTCAGATAAATCTCCCTTATCCCTTGCCTCTGCAATTGCCTGAGAAGCTTTTGGTCGCTCAACACTCTTTAAATGATCTAATTCAGCTCTAAGCTTTTTGATCCCCTCTTCTGTGTAATAAGATACTTTACTCATAACTTCATCGTTTATAAATACAAAAAATCCTCTTTGTCCAAAGAGGATTTAAACAAATATACAAAATTTTAATCAAGAGAAAATTAATTGTAATTTGGCAACCTCAAATTATCATATGAAAAAAAATATTTTTTTTATTGCCTTTATTTTCACCCTGCTAGGTTGTGGTAGTGACGAGTCTTTTGACAACAACCCCTATTTAGCAACACCGAGTTTTAAATACGCGATAAATTTAGAATTACCTAAATATGCTAATATAAACAACCCTGGTTCGGCAATTTATGTCAATGAACCCTATGTTGGAATTTCTGGGGTTTTTGTATATAATTACGGAGGAGGAAGCTTTACAGCTTGGGAAGCTGCTTGTCCAAATCACATACCAGATAATGATTGTCGTCGCATGGATTTGAGTAGTCCTATTGTTACTTGTCCTTGTGATGACTATAAATACGACCTATTAACTGGAGGCGCATTGGCAGATCAAGAGGACGATAAGAAATATTATCCATTGCAGGCCTATCATGTTAGATATAGCGCTAGTACAAACGTTATTACGATTTCAAATTAAAGGTCCAAGAATTCCTTTGAATTCCTGAACCTTTTTATTTGATTTTCCTTTAAAAACGAATCGTCGCGCCAACTAAAAAGTTTATTCCCGCTTGAGGGTAATAGCCCGTACCGTCTAAAGTAGTTACTGAACCATCATCATTGGCCTGATCATAAGTATAGTAATATCCATTTGAACTATAAGTGGCATCAAAAATATTGTTCACTAGGGCATTTAATGTGATGGATTCAAAAAGTACATTTGGCTCAATGGTATATTGCATGTTAAGATCATTGACAAAATAACTGTCCAACTTCGAATTTTCTGCGTCCGAGTTTCCTAAATATTGGGAGGATACATACTTAGATAAAAAAGAAAGCCGAATATTTTCTTTTGGCATATAGGTAAACATATTCCCTGCAATTACCTCAGGAGAATATGAGATATCCGTGTTGCCAAGCTCCTGCACCTGTCCATCTAATTGAGCGTAGAAATCCAAATTCTTATTGGTACTAAGGGCTATATTGGGACGCAATATAAATTGTTCTCCAAAATAAAATAAGGCGTCCACCTCGATACCTAATCGATAACTATCTCCAACATTCTCGCGCAGAGGCGCCCCAACATCATTGAGTTCTCCTGTGAGCACAAGTTGATTCTTATAACGCATATAATAGGCGTTAGCATTTATACGCATTTTAGAACTTGTATAACGCCATCCTAATTCAAAATCATTAAGGGTTTCTGGTTTAGGATCACCTGACTCATAATCATTTCGATTAGGCTCTCTGTGCGCCCTAGCGTAAGAGAAATAAAGGTTCTGACCACTGGCAAGATCATAAGTTATTCCCGCTTTAGGATTGAAAAAATTAAAATCATCATCCACAAGTCCCGTTTCATTCCCGTTGGCCTTATAACGCACATGTCTATATTGAATATCCCCAAAGAGACTCAACTTTTCGATTGGTGAATAAGTCAATTTAGCATAGGTATTAAAGTCGGATTTTTCAGAATTATCATTGTAGTAACGGTCTCGGATTTCACTTTGGGAGGCATATCGAGCCCAAATAATATCCCCAAAATGATCCCCTTCATAATTATTCCAACCACCCCCAGCAATGAAATCGATGTTTTGACTCTGATAGTTCACAGAAAATGTGGTACCGTAAAAATGATTACTCAGCCACTTACGCCGAATTAAATCAGTGCTATTAATAGTGTTTTCCCCGTTTTGAATTGGATCCAAATTATAATCCTCAAAGGCTTGGTCTTGTTTGTATTGCTCAAAAAACCCTCTTCCTCGTGTGTAGTGAAGCGCTAAGTTAGAACTCCAAGATGAGCTCCACTGCTGATTCCAATGTAATTGAAAATGGTCTTGTTTATAATCATCTACCTCATTGTCGTAATAATCAACAACCTGCCCTTCTTCATTGTAAATGGCACCTGCACTGTTAAAGGTACGCCCGTATTGATCCATCTGCCATTTTTCGATCCCATTCCAAGATTGGTAAGTCACTTGTTGCCCACCAAATATTAAGGCCTTAATTAGAGTCTTTTCATCTTTAAAGGCCCCTTGTAGGAAATAGGATTCTAAATCAGAAGAAGCACGATCGATATAACCATCTGACTTTATCCGTGAGAGTCTTCCAGAGATTTCAAAGTGGTCGTTTAACAGGCCGCTGCTAAATTTAAGATTTGTCTTAAAAGTATTAAAACTACCTGCTGAACCAGACATCTCTGCATAAGCATCTTGGGATATTCCATCGGTGAGTATATTTAGACTTGCTCCGAAAGCGGCCGATCCGTTGGTGGAGGTTCCTACACCTCGCTGTAATTGCAAACTCTGAGTTGAGGAGGCAAAATCTGGCATGTTCACCCAGAAAGTTCCTTGAGACTCCCCATCATTATATGGGATTCCATTAATGGTTACATTGACGCGCGTGGCATCACTCCCGCGCACCCTTATACCTGTATATCCTACTCCAGCCCCAGCATCGGTTGTGGTAACCACTGAAGGCAAATAATTCATAAGAACAGGAATGTCTTGTCCTAGGTTTCTAGATTCGATATCCTTAGCCGATAAATTGGAAAAAGTTACTGGTGCATCTGTATCGGCACGTATGGCCGAGACAAGGACCGCATCTAATAAAATATCGCGCTCGGAAATTTGAACATCCAGCAGTGTATCTCCCTGAATTACAATGTTTTTTATAATCGGCTGTTTTCCAGAAAAATTAAAGGATAGCCGCTGGGCTCCCGCAGGAAGCTCTAATTGGTAATAGCCATCTAGATCCGTTTGCACACCATTTCCAGTTTTAAGATGTATTACGCTCGCAGCTCCCACGCCCTGTCCTTGAGGGTCTGTTAACCTACCGTGCACCTGATATTGTTGCCCTTGGGCTTGTAGGGAAAGGCACACTAAAACTAAAAAATTGAATAAAAACTTCATCCGTAATATTTTTACGAATAAAAGGGGTCATTATTCATGGTTCCTAAATAAATTGATTTCCTCCGAATTGAAAAAGCTTACTTTAATTAAAATACGTAATTTCGTTATCCTAATACAAAAGGTAAACCTTTGTTTTCGGTTGTCCCTAAACAGCATTATCTGTTCCAGGTTCTATGGGTGTAATCTCAGCCTTACATGTGGTATCTTAAATTTTTGTTCGGTTTGTATACCAAACAAAATCTAGGACGTTACATAGTAAAGCACCCCTTTTGAGATGCGGCAAATATACAAAATCACCTATATGATGTACTATGAATTGACGAAAACTTTTTAGGCGCTTTTAAACTGGCTTTGATTAACTTTAAAAAATGGAAAAAAGTAAAAACAGACTACCCCTAAAAGTACTTGTGAGTTATCTTGCACTTGCTGCACTTGTAGTGATAGTCGGTATGATTGTCAGTAAAGAAATCAGCTCTTTTACACAGGCTCAAAGAGATGACAGCCAGGAAAAGAACAAGATTCTAAGAATTGGAAAACTCCTGACTCTTATGTATGAGAGTGAGAGTTTTGCACGGGCTGCCATTCAATCCAACAACCAAACTCCTTATGTAAATTTCCTCACCAAAAACGATTCCATTGCCATACAAATTGATTCCCTAAAGCTATTAATCAGCGAACCCTACCAATCCAAACTATTGGATAGCGTGAATTTTTTACTGAATCAGAAAATAAAAAATATCAATGAACTTCGTGAATTACGTATCAATGATAATTCAGAAAAATCATTAGACACCGCCATTGAGCGCCTTTCAAGTATTGAAGAAAAGTTAGGCCGTTTGACCCTAAAAGATTATGTAGAAGAACCCGATAGCCTGGATCCAAAAACACGTGAAATTCTTCTTGAAATCAATAGTATATACAACCGCTATATACCAAGAGATTCCAGCAATACTATAGATCAGCACACCTTGGACTCTATTGTATCAGCATCCAGAGAAATGCTGCAAAATGTCAAAGAAAGTGCCGCCACTCAAAAAACATCTTTAGAGCTCAAGGAAAAACAACTACTGCGAAACGATTTGAACACATCTCAGCAGCTGCGTCAAATTCTGACGGCCTTTGAAAATGACTTTATGGATAACACTAGATTGCTCAATGCTGAAAGGGAAAAAGTACTACAACGCAGTATTAGAGTCATTACTATTGCAGCAATTATAGGAGCCATTCTAGTTATCTTATTCTCCATTATAATATTAAGAGATTCCTGGCGCAGTCAGCAGTACAAAAAGCAAATCGAGGCTTCCAACGAACACAACAAATCCCTACTCAAAAGTAGGGAACAACTCATATCCATGGTTAGCCATGATCTTAGAACTCCTTTAAGCACTATTGTCGGTTATACTCAACTATTAAAAGACTCTTTCCTAAATGAGAAAGAATCCCATTATACTGATCGGATAAAAAACGCCTCGAAATACGTTTCTCAATTGGTGGAAGACTTACTTGATTTTTCAAAACTTGAAGCTGGAAGAATCAAAATAGAAAAAATCACCTTCAACCTTCACACCCTTTTAAAAGAAACGGCAGAGAACATACAATCCCTATACCCTGACAAACCGATTGAACTGATCATCGATATCGATCCTAAAATTGATCAACCCATTGTTGGAGATGCCTTTAGAATTAAACAAATACTTTCTAACCTAATCAGTAATGCCTATAAATTCACCCAACAGGGTAGCATTACATTGAGAGCCAGAATTCGTCAGAATTCAAAAAATGAAAACCTGTTGACTCTATCGGTAATCGACACTGGAATTGGAGTTGAGAAGGAAAAGCAAAAAATAATTTTTGAAGAATTCACCCAAGCTGATAACGACACCGAGAAGAAATATGGCGGTAGCGGCCTAGGCCTTACAATCTCAAAAAAATTAGCCAATCTCCTTGGTGCAAATCTATTTCTTGAGAGCAAGCCCGGCAAAGGGAGTACATTCTCCTTGAGTTTCCCTGTTATTTTCAGTAATCAAAAACTTCAAGAACCTCCCGTTAAAATTGAACCGAAAAACAAGGCTCAAAATGCCATTGTAATCGATGACGACCTAGCACTACTACATTTAAATAAAGAGATTTTAGAGCGCAACCAGATTAAGGCGCATACTTTTAGCAGTGGTAAAGATGCCTTGGAGAACATCGATTCCATTTCTTATGATTTTATAATCACAGACATTCAACTACCTTCATTTAATGGATTCTACTTTGCAGAGACCTTGAAATCTGAAAGAAAATACGGCTATAAAGATCAACCTATTATTGCTGTAACGGGCAGAAAAGATCTGGACAAGGAAAGTTATTTAGAAGCTGGATTTGCAGGATTTTTATTTAAACCTTATAGCCCAGAGCAGTTACTTCAAACCATCAGTGAAGCCCTAGAAGAGGATGGCTCATTTCAGACCAAGACTATCGAGATACATCAAAATCAAAACCAAAACAAACAAGAACATCAACTTTTTGATTTGCGCTCTTTAGCCTCTTTTTTGGAAGATGAATTGGCTATTAAAAACGTCTTGGAAGTTTTCACAGTAAACACCCACAAAGATCTGAAATCTCTCAAAAAAGCTATCGATAAAAAAGATTATCAAACCGTACGAGATCTAGGCCATAAAATGCAAACGATGTTTAAACAGATCAATGCACAAACCGTGGTGCCTTTGCTACATTTTATGGAACACTTTAAGGAGGATCAAACCCATCAGCTTTCAGAGAATTACAATGCCCTTAAGAAAAATATTACCATCACATTTAAAGCCATGGATGCTCATTTAAAGAATTAAGCGTCAATTTCGTATTCCTTGATTTTATTATATAAGGTCTTACGCGTAATGTTCAAGAGCTTGGCGGCTTTGGATTTATTATTATCTACCTCATTTAAGGCATTTATAATAAGTTCACGTTCGTTTTCTTTTCTCGAGAAAGACTTCTTCTCGGAAACCTGATGTGCTGTTGGGGATTTAATTTCCACTGGAAGCACCTCCTTTTGGATCAAATCTCCCTGACTAAGTAAAGCTGAACGTTTAATAACGTTGAGCATCTCCCTTAGATTCCCAGGCCATTTGTAGGTTTGAAATACGTTAATGACCTCATCGGAGAATCCCAAGACATTTTTATTGAGCTGTTTGTTAGCAATATCTAGGAAGTGTTCTGCAAAAATCATGAGATCTTCTTTGCGATCTTCCAGACTTGGAACCTGTATGGAAAACTCATTTAACCTGTGGTATAAGTCTTCTCTAAACTGTCCTTTTTCCACTGCTTTTAGCAGATCTTCATTGGTAGCGGTAATCAGGCGAATGTCTACTTCGATTTCTTTGTTGCTTCCAATGGGCTTTATCTTTCGTTCTTGAAGAGCTCTAAGAAGTTGAATTTGATTTTCATAAGAGAGATTTCCTACCTCATCCAGGAAAATGGTCCCCCCATTAGCAGCCTCAAAATGACCTGTTTTATTGGTTACCGCTCCTGTGAAGGATCCTTTAATGTGACCAAAAAATTCACTTGCTGCAATTTCTTTTGGAATAGCTCCACAATCAACAGCTATAAAACTGAAATCTCTACGCAGACTATCCTCGTGTATTTTTCTAGCGACCACTTCTTTACCCGTTCCACTTTCACCCGTGATTAATACAGACATATCAGTGGGAGCCACTAATTTAATATACTCATTAAGCTTGTTAGAGGCGCTACTTATTCCAGCAACTCGGGTCTTTACCGGGCGAGCAGAAGGTTTATCACTATTGGATTTTACCTTTATTTCAGGTGTAGGATTGCCTTCCTTTTTTAGGGCATTTCGAATTACCGCTAGTACCTCATCTTGGTTAAAAGGTTTGGATATATAATCAAAGGCTCCTTTTTTCATAGCTTTTACTGCAGTAGAAACCTCTGCATAACCCGTCATTAATATTACGGGGGTATCTGGAAATTGATCCTTTACCTTGGTAAGCACACTGATCCCATCATCATCAGGCAATCTCAGATCTGTAAATACGAGATCATAACTATTTCCTTTCATATTTTTCTGAGCCTCCTCAGAAGAATATGTAGCATCCACCTGGAAACCATTCTTTTTTAAGAATCGCTCCAACATGGCTGAAAAAGTTACATCATCCTCAATTAATAAGATCTTCGGCATTTTAATTCGAATTTGTACAAAAATAGGAAGTATTTGTAATTTGGGTTTGTAAAGATATCATAAAAAAGATGCCTCTAATCTTATTTTAGCGCCTAACAGCATAAATTTTGAACTTTAAAACAATATCCTAAAGCCCTGACGCAAAAATATAAGAGACATCTCTTTAAATTTAAATGATCTCACTAGAGGAATCTCTAGTTACCATCAGTCATATCATCTATTTCATCTTCAACTTCTTCCACACCCTGTTCAATTTTGTCGCCTGCATCATCTGCAGCCTCTTTTACTTGTTCTGCTGGTGTTTTTTTCTCTTCTTTACAACTTGTGGTAAAGGCAGTTACAGAAAACAGAATAGCAAGAATTAATACGAGTTTTTTCATAATACGAGTTTTAAATTGGTTAAAATTACTTCCTTGTGATTCTTCCAATCAATGAGATTACGAAGAGTACTAGAAAGATAAAAAATAAAATTTTTGCGATTCCTGCTGCGGCTCCAGCAATTCCTCCGAATCCTAAAATTCCCGCAACGATCGCTACGATAAGTAATATAATTGTCCAACGTAACATAATATAAAGTGATTTTGGTTTATATTAATATACGAATCTCGCAGTGTTTTCTGACTTTATTTAATAAACATTTAACGATTTTCTTAAAAAATCGTTAAATCACCATTAGGCGATCATGGTAGTTGGAGGCTAGGCTGATAACAGTTTAGTATTAAGAATGTGAAATTTTATTAAGAGAATAAAAATTTAAAAAAAGGCACTCTAAATTTCTCTAGAATGCCTTGTGATGTATTATAATTTCAAAAAGTGTTTTAAGCCGACTGTACTTCTGCCTCAGGGTGAATTTTTCTAACCAAACCTTGTAACACTTTTCCGGGACCTACTTCAGTAAAACTAACAGCTCCGTCTGCTACCATTTGTTGAATACTTTGTGTCCACTTTACAGGTGCTGTAAGTTGAGCAATGAGATTTTTCTGAATCTCTTCAGGACTACTTACTGCAGTTGTACTTACATTTTGATACACTGGGCAAATGGGCTTAGAGAAGATGGTCTGTTCTATTGCAGCAGCTAATTCTTCCCTAGCAGGCTCCATAAGTGGAGAATGAAATGCCCCTCCTACAGGTAATACCAATGCTCTTCTAGCTCCTTTTTCCTTTAATAGTTCACAGGCTGTATTAATGGCATTGACCTCTCCAGATATTACTAATTGACCAGGGCAATTGTAATTTGCAGGAACTACCACTCCCTGAACTTCACTACAACCTTGCTCGACAACTCCATCTTCTAAACCTAATATCGCAGCCATAGTTCCAGGTGTAGTCTCACAAGCAGCTTGCATTGCTAGGGCTCGTCTGGAAACTAATTTCAATCCATCTTCAAAACTCAAAGTTCCATTAGCAACTAAAGCTGATAGCTCTCCTAAAGAGTGACCTGCAACCATATCTGGCTGGAAGTTTTCAAGTGTTTTACTCAAGATCACAGAATGCAAAAAGATCGCAGGTTGCGTTACTTTTGTTTGTTTTAAATCCTCTGCAGTACCGCTAAACATGATATCGGTAATGGAAAATCCTAATATATCGTTAGCCTGTTCAAATAATTCTTTGGCTAGGGTAGAACTTTCGTAAAGATCCTTTCCCATACCTACAAATTGAGCTCCTTGACCAGGAAAAATAAATGCTTTCATCAGCGATGGTTTTTAGTTTCGTTTTTATATTTCTATGTGAGCAGTACTATACTGCCTCTTGGCAACCTTTGGGTTTTATGACTCCAAAAGTAACAATAATTATTAGTCAACAGGGCAGAATCCCCTCAAAAAGCTGATCACTAAAATTAGCATATAATCAGTCTACAGCTTGTATCTTCACTTAGGCATGTAATTAATTTCCCTATGATTCCTTGAACCATGAAGCGTATTTCAAATAGTTGTTAGCGATCCGTTCTACTTCTTGTTTGCTAAGGTTTTCATCGATATCCTTAATCTTCTTTGCAGGTACCCCTGCATAGACGCTTCCTGGTTCGATATGGGTGTTTTGAGTCACTACTGCCCCTGCCGCAATAATAGAATTCCGACCAACTACACAACCATCCATTACAATACTCCCCATCCCAACAAGAACATTATCCTCTATAGTACAACCGTGTACTATGGCATTGTGCCCAACTGAAACATTATTTCCGATTTCTGTAGCATAGCGCTGGTAGGTGCAGTGAATTACCGCACCATCTTGCACGTTCACCTTATCACCTAACCGAATAGCATTCACATCGCCGCGAATTACGGCATTAAACCATATACTACAATGATCTCCCGTGATCACATCCCCCACAATTGTAGCGTTCTCCGATATATAGATATCTTCCCCAAATTCAGGGGTCTTTCCATTGACCGTTTTTATAATCATATGTTGTGTTTTATAGCAAAGATACAGGGCTATAATTAATTATTAGCCAAAAAAGACTCTACAACTAACAGCTTAACAATTATTACTGCAAAAGAATCAAATCGTTTTGTAATTTTGCATCTAAATAAGTTGAGATGGAAAAGATTACAATTAAAATACAGCCTACCAATAGGCCTACTATTATAAAATTTGAAGCCGACGTTTTTTTAACTCGCAAACAAAACTACGAATTCAAAAATGTGGATGAAGCAAAAAATTCTCCACTAGCCAAACAGTTATTCTATTTACCATTTACTAAAACGGTCTATATTTCTGGAAATTTTGTTGCAATTGAACGTTATGACATTGTTGAGTGGCCAGAGGTACAAAACGAAGTTGCAGAGCAAATTGAAAATTACTTAAATTCTGGTGAGCCTATTATTATAGAAGACCAAAGCACACCTTCTAAGGTTCCAGTTACTGTTTACGCAGAAAGTACTCCAAACCCTGCTGCGCTGAAATTTGTCGCTAATAAAAAACTGGTGCTTCAAGCCAGTGAATTTAAAAACATAGAAGAAGCTAAGCATTCTCCTTTGGCTACTGGGTTGTTTCATTTCCCATTTGTGAAAGAAGTTTTTATCACAGATAATTACATTTCAATCATTAAATACGACATCGCTGAATGGGAGGATGTTGCCGTTGAATTAAGGGAATACATTCGCAGCTATATCGAAGAAGGAAAAGAAATTGTAACCCAACACACCTCTGCTAAGACAGCAGCAGCAGCGCAAACGGTTGCAGAGCAAAACGTCACATTGGACGATACCTCTCAAGAAATCGTAGATATTTTAGAAGAATATGTAAAACCAGCTGTGGCTAGCGACGGAGGAAACATACTTTTCCAGTCCTACGACCAAGAAACTAAAACGGTAAATGTCATTCTTCAAGGTGCTTGTAGTGGTTGTCCTTCTTCCACCTTTACCTTGAAAAACGGTATTGAAAACATGTTGAAATCCATGATGGAAAACAAGGTTAACCAAGTGGTTGCCATTAATGGGTAATCTTTCAAGGGAAAGATTTACTGGTACTAAAATATATGGTTTGGCTAAATCAGCTTAAGGGCTCTTTGTCCAAACCATTTTTTTCAAGCCCTTTCACAGCCGTTGTATATTCTTATAATCTTCATTAAACTCCTTAAATAGAGTTAGCAAATTAATAGTCGCCTGGATTAGGTCTTTTGTCTCAAGAAGCAGACTGAAATACAATTTGGTGTTTTTTGGGCTGGTTTCACTTGTTCGAATCCGATCCACTTGTTTTTGAATTAATCCAGATACATCCTCAAACAGTACTTTTTTATCTGCAATGATTTGATCCAAATCTTTAAACTCATTGGAATCAATATCGATTACTATGCGTGTATAGAGTTCGCCCAACCGAACTTCTATCCGCTTAATTTCGCGGATCTGGTTGAATTTTAATTTCTGGTGATTGTTATTTACATGTTCATAACTGCTTTTTCTAATATATCCAATGGATTGGACCATATCTTGCAAGTAATCCAAAACCAGAATATAAAACTTACTTGCACTTACCGAGTTCTCATCCAATGATTTTACAAAGTAGAATATTTCATCTTTAAGTTCATCCACTTCAGATTCTAACTTTAGGAGCTCTTTTTTCGTCCTTCTCAACTTCTTTAAATCTAGTAGCCCCAAATGATCTACTACTTCACTGTATAGGGTGCTGATTTGCTGCATAACCCTTGAGATGTTATCAGAGCTTGTAGCGATGATTTCATTTATTGTGATAAGCGAAGTACGTTCCATTTTTAAATTCTCTTTGGTAATTTTCTGCTTCCGTCTATAGGCTATAAAACTCCGTGTCAACAAACCAGCTGTAGCTAGCAGCAAAATAACCACAGCAGTTAGTCGTCCATAATAAATTATGACCGCTAGAAGACCACTTACTAGAAGGGCTACCAGGGCTGTAACGATCCATCCTCCGATCACATTAAGTACACCAGCGACTCTGTACACCGCACTTTCTCGCCCCCATGCCCTATCGGCTAGTGAAGATCCCATAGCAACCATAAATGTCACATAAGTTGTTGAAAGAGGTAACTTCATAGTGGTCGCCCAAGAAATTAAAATACTCGCTACCATAAGGTTCACTGAGGCCCGAACCAAATCAAAAGCGGGATCATTGTCTGCATCTTTACCTGGTGCTACCTCAGGGATAACAAAGCTGCTCTCAAACCAATTGTAAACTGCTTTAGGAATAAGCATTTTAAACCCAAAACCTAGATTAAGGCTCATCCGAACGATGAATCTAGATAGCACATTGGCGTTAAATTTTTCATCTACCATCCCACTTCGAGAAAGGTCAATTTCTGTTTTCATTACCGAACGTGCCTTTTTAGACCACCATAATGTGATCACCATAATTAACCCAGCAATTACTAGAAAATAGATAGGAGTACTTACATGGTTGCTAAGAGCTTCCATGGTATAATCAGAAGCCAAAGTACCGTTTAATAAATAAGAGGTCTGCCACAAATCAAAAGACTGGAGAGCTGCAATGGGTACGCCGATAAAATTAACTAAGTCATTACCAGCAAAGGCTAAGGCTAAAGCGAAAGTTCCCACCAAAACAACAACCCTGAGAATATTCACTCGGCTAAAGAATTCTAAAACAAAACATAACGGGGTGAAGAATCCCATCAAGCCTAAAACGATGAGCATTGTATGTTGGTTTGCAAATTCTATATAAGACAGAGGAATGATCGCTACACCTTTTAAGCCTTTTATCAAAATAAAGTAGCTAATTGAAGTCAAAGCAACTGCTGAAAAAATGGGTTCAACAAATTTGGTACGTTTTTGAAAACCTGAAACAAACAGTAATCTGGAGAACCATTGTACCAATGCGCCAATTGCAAATGATAGAAATATCGAAATTAATATCCCCATAATAATCTGTAAAGCATTGTCCAAGTTCAGTGCTGAAGATAGCTTGGTTAAATTGTCATGGCTATTAAAGATTTTGATGGCTGAAATAGCCATAGATGCTCCTAGGAGTTCGAAGACGATCGAGACAGTTGTAGAGGTTGGAAGGGCCAATGAATTAAAGAGATCTAATAACAGCACATCAGTAATCATTACTGCCATAAAGAGAATCATGATCTGATCGAATGTAAATTGCCAGGGATTAAAAATCCCTTGTCGAGCAACTTCCATCAAACCAGAGGAAAAAAAAGCACCAATGGCCACTCCTAAACTTGCTACAATCAAAATAGTCCTAAAAGAAGCTGCCCTTGATCCCACTGCAGAATTAAGGAAATTCACGGCATCATTACTCACCCCCACCACAAGATCTACTATAGCAAGCAGAAATAAAGCCGCTAACATAAAAACATAGAATTGCTCCATAGAAACAGAAATATCCAATTAGGCAAAAATGCTGCAAGAAAATGTAAAACCCGTTAAAATAAAGTTGTCAAACTATTACCAAGGAATTAAACTAAAACTAGGCATTGGGGTTCTCAAAATCAAAATAGGACTTAACAATAGTCGGGCAATTTACCTAAAAACAACGCCTTATTCCTAAATAGGGTAATTTAAGTCCATAAGCTAAAATGGTGAAAATATAAGTAACCCATTTAGTATTAAGTCTTTAATATAATAATATTCAAATTTTTTATAGTATATTTAAGAGAATCAAAATATTAATTCTAAAAAACTAAACGTCATGGCAGTATTAAAAGTTATTGAAGTATTGGCTAATTCTGATAAAAGTTGGGAAGACGCCACAAGAAATGCGGTTAAAAAAGCATCTTCCTCTGTAAAAAACATCAAGTCCGTATACCTTAACGAACAAAGCGTAACCATAAAAAATGGAGAGGTAGATCAGTTTAGAGTAAATGTGAAGATCACCTTTGAGATTGATTAACAAGAGTTATTTAATTTAGTAAATTATTTTGTACTGCTGAATGTTAACATTCGGCAGTATTTTTAATATTCCTTTTCTATTTGATTTTTCTCTTTTACCTTTGATAAAATGACTTACGAAATATAGAATATATGGATACAGAAAAATGGATAGAACAAGCAATTGAATTGGCATTGCTTTACGCACCTAAGGTGGTAATGGCGATCGTATTATGGATTATTGGAAACTTGATCTTTACAAGGATTCTAAAGTTAGTTAAACGCATAATGGTCCGAAGGGACTACGATATTAGTCTTCGTGGCTTTACAACAGCTTTACTATACTGGCTATTTAAGATTATTCTCATTCTTATGGTTCTCGGTACCCTTGGTATTGAAACCACCTCCTTTGCAGCGATTTTAGCATCCGCAGGTTTAGCAATTGGTCTGGCACTTCAAGGATCTTTAGCGAATTTTGCTGGTGGAGTGCTTATCTTAATCTTTAAACCTTTTAAAGTAGGTGATTGGATTGAAGCGCAAGGGCTCTCTGGGTCAGTCAAAGAAATCGGAATAATCAATACGACTTTGAACACTTTCGGTAATCAAGTGGCCGTGATTCCTAACGGGAAGTTATCCAATGAGAACATTGTAAATTACAGTGCTGAATCGACCCGTAGGGAAGCCATCACTACCGGAATCTCTTATGATTCCGATATCAAAAAGGCAAAAGAAGTACTTTTGGATATCGTTCATTCTTGTGACAAGATCATGAAAGACCCTGCTCCTTCTGTAATGGTTGTGGAGTTAGCAGAGAGCTCTGTGAATATTTCACTTCGCTACTGGGCAACTAATGATAATTTCTGGGATGCCCGCTGGCATGTACTCGAAACTATCAAAGTGAAATTTGATCAGGAGGGAATCGAAATTCCATATCCACATCAAGTGGAAGTTCGGAAAGAATCCAAAAAGAAACTAAACTAAAAAGGTTATTTATTGGACTTAACCCCGATAAAATCTTTTAGATAAAACGGTTCAAAGTAGGCGAGATCTTCAAAATCGCCTGCTTTGTACTTTATAGCAGCTATGGTAGCCATTTCTTTGGCGGAGGGATAAAGAACCTTTTCCATAAAAATGGCATTAGGATGGGTAATTACTCCTTTACATTTTTCCGCTCCGTCTCCAATAAAATGCACCTTTGCATCTTTTAAATAAACTTCGAATGATTCTGGATCAATTACTTCAGCTTCGGTTTTTCGAACCTGCTCATAAGTACTGTTATATACTGCTGAATAAACCTCCATTCGCCTTGCATCAATCAGCGGTACGATAAAATCGTTCGTATGAAGCTTATCGTTGTACTGCCGTGCAAGTATCTCTAGAGTATCAATAGCTATTAAGGGCTTATCTAAAGCAAAACACATCCCTTTTACTGCAGAAACACCAATGCGCAATCCTGTATAAGATCCTGGGCCTTTGCTTACGCAGATCGCATCCAAATCACTTGGGGTATATCCAGCTTCACTTAGAACCTCTATAATAAACAGATGCAAATTCTCGGCGTGACTGTAATTCGCATCGTTTTGCTCTTTTAAAGCAACCACTTTGTTGTCGTCACTTACACTAACGGAGCAATTTGTGGTTGAGGTTTCAATATGTAATAGTATCGACATACTACAAAAGTAGTTGACTTTCTACCATTGTTCCAAAGGAATTCCATAATAAAACTGTAGAAGTTTTAATCGAAAAATATAATCGTATTTGGTCTGAATTAGGGTAGCTTCGGCATCATCTAGTCTTGCCTGGGCTTGGGAGTAATCAAAACTATTCATCAAACCTACATTATAGCGCTCTTGGGCATACTGGTAGGCGGTGCGTCTTGCCTCCACGGTCTTATCAGCTGCTTGATAACTCTTAAAAGAACCTTGAACATCAACATAAGCTTGACTTACATCAGTCTCCAATTGTAATCTATCCTGCTGCAATTGTAGTTTAGAACGCTCCACTAAAATTTTATTTCTTTTAATGTTATTATTCACACTGAATCCATTGAGTATGGGAATGTTTATTTGTACACCATATGAAATCCCATCCTGCAACCATAACTGATCCATAAACCCAATATCTCCACCGGGAATATATTGTCCTGTATTTGGATCTTCAAATCCTGGATAAACGGCATTATCAGAGTACCTTGTATTGTACTGAAAAAAAGCTGATAAAGTAGGATATCGAGCACCTTTGGCAATGTCGAGGTCTTTTTCTGCTACCTCAACTTTTGATTGCGATACCTTGATAGTATTCATAACTGTTGTAGCCTTTTCATAGATTTCATGTAAGGGCACATCCAAAATAGCATCATCAGGAATCATATACCCTTGATCAACCACATCAAAGTTTTGGTAATCCGTAATCTGTAATAATTGTGCAAGTGAAATTCTAGAAATAAGAACACTGTTCTCCGCAGCCACTATCTGTTGTTCTTGATTAGCAGCGGTTGCTTGAATTTCCAACAAGTCTCCTTTAGGAAGCACACCATTCTCTACAAGTTCATTGGTACGCTCTAAGTCCTGTTGAGTGGATCTGTATTGTGCCTTAAACACATTGAGAGTTTCTCTATTAGATAGAATCTGTAGATATGCATTTGCCACCGCCAAGCGGATATCATCTTTTATATCTTCGGATTGGTATTGTACCGAAAGCGCATAAAGTTTGGCACGATTTAGTTGGTGAAAGTTTCTTAGGCCATCGAACAAGGTCAAGGAGGATGAAATGGAAGGTGTTACATTAAAGAACTTTTGATTCACAAAACTGTTGGTCGTTGGATCGATAGAATACCCTGTACTTGAAGAAGCGGATGCTTGAGCATTTATACTTGGTATAAAATCACCTATGGCGTCCGACTTATCGATCGCCGCATTCTCCATATCCAATTCTGCTTGTTGGATGGTAAGGTTATGCTCCTCTGCATAACGGACACATTCCTCTAAGGTCCATAATTTTTTTTCCTGTGCATGGCTAAAGGCCACGGCCAAAACGGCTACTAATACTATTTTAAACTTCATAAATTTTGTCTTAGCTATTTTTCACTTAGGAATTATTTTCTTCTGGCCCTGTTTCCATAGGTTCTGTCTTGTTCCAAACCTTAATCTTATCCGATGCTGTAAGTCCAGAAATAATCTCAACATTAATACCATCTGAAACTCCCAATTCTAGGTCTCTACGCTCATACTCATTTTCTCCTATTTGAACTTGAACATAAGGTTTTTCAGTTTCCTTATCAAACTGTAACCAAGCTTCTTTTATGGCTAAAACATTCTCTTTTTTCTCAAGTATAATTGAGGCGTTAGCGCTATATCCAGCACGGATAAATACACTATCTGGTATTTCAATATTAGCTTCAATTGTGAACTGAACGGCACCCTGATCTTCAACACCTTTTGGTGCAATAAATTTCAGTTTAGCGTCAAAATCCTCTGACTGCATAGCACCAAGTTTAATAGTAATAGGCATTCCTATTTCTAGTTTCTCTACTTCTGCTTCATCTACTTGCCCTTCAAAAATCATTTTAGACATATCGGCAATAGTAGCAATGGAGGTTCCATCATTAAAGTTATTCGCCTCGATAACTTGATCCCCTTCCTTTACTGGAATTTCTAGCACAGTACCATCTACAGTAGCTCGAATATTGGTGTTAGCAGTTGCAGAACCACCAGCAGATCCCACGCGAATAATCTGAAAATCGTTTCTTGCATTTTCCAATTCTTGTTTGGCTTGATTGTACTGCAATTCTATGGCTAAGAAATCTTGACTAGCAACCACACCTTTATCAAATAATTTTTTATTTCGATCATATTCAATCTGTGCATTCCCTAGAGCAATTTCCGCATTTCGAACGCGACCTCTAGCACTCACAAGGGACTGTTCATTTGGAACGACCTTAATGGTAGCTATGAGATCTCCAGATTTTAATTGATCTCCTTCCTCAACTAGGATACTTTCAATAATTCCGGAGATTTGTGGTTTAATAAGCACCTCGTCCTCAGGTATTACTTTTCCAGTAGCTAATACTCTGTTAGTAATCGTTTCTTCAGTGGCAACGGCTGTGTCATAAGTAACAGCTGGTTTGCTATTGGTCTTCAATACTCTAGCCACAGCGTATAGGACTAAAAGTACTCCTATTACAATTAAAACGTATTTAAAAATTTTCTTCATGGTTGTAGTTATTTATTCCTCTCTTAATGCTTCTATTGGTTTTATTTTGACGGCTCTATTTGCCGGTATTAATCCTATTAACATGCTAAGACCGACCATCAGTATAAATGAGATCACAATCTGTCCTATTCCTACTGTGGGATTGGTAAATGGAAAATCTGATGAAGATCCAAATTTATAATCCAACAGATGTAATAAAGCTACGGAGATCACAAATCCAATGAGGCCTGCAAAAGTGGTCAGTACAATAGATTCAAGAATTATTTGTCGCTTTATGATCTTTGGTGTAGCTCCTAATGCCCTTCGCACTCCAATTTCATTGGTTCGCTCTTTTACTGTTATGAGTAGAATATTACTCACTGCAATAACTCCTGCTAAAAGGGTAAAGATTCCAACAAAAAAGGCAAATCCTTGTAATACCAAGGTAAAGGCGCTGATTCCTTTAAAAATCTCCGATAAGTCGAACGAACCAAATGCACGGATATCATCAGGATGTACATTGTATTTTTGTTTCATCAGACTTTTAATCTTAGTTTCCGCAACGGATACTTCTTTATCAGGATCGACCAATATAGCCATCCATCCAATTTTATCTCCCGTATTAAAAGCGCGCTGGAAGGTTGAAAAAGGTACAAACACCGCGTTTTCTCCTTCAAAATTAATATTGTCGTTCTTTTTAAAAATACCTATTACAGAAAAGTAAATCCCATTAATCTGTATGGTCTTACCAATGGCATTTTCACCTTTATTAAACAGTAATTTATAAGTATCCACTCCAATGACACAGACTTTTTTTGCTTGATCCATATCATTCTGATTCAAGAATCGACCTTCGACTATTCGCTTTTTGGAAACTTGGTCAATTGTTGGGTAATCTCCATAAACTGAAGAACCACTTGATTGTCCATTACGCATCACTGAAGATGTCCCTCCAAAATCACCTAGTTGAATTCTAGGAGATATCAATTCCACTTCATCTACTTGACGCTTAATCATCTCTACGTCTTCAAGGGTAAAATCAATATGTCGTCCTCTTTCAAAACCACCATATGCAATAGAAGTCGATTGACTCCACATAAACATACTATTGGCAGCGGTCCCTGCAAATATTTTATTAAAACCATTAGACATTCCAGTGGTTGCGCCAAGTAAGAGAATCAAAATAATGATCGCAAAAATAACACCCAGGGTAGTCAGAATGGTTCTGAGCATATTTTTGGTCAGTGTGCTGAACACCTCACTCCAAAGATCTTTATCAAATAGTCCCATAGTTAATCTGCTCTTAGTGCTACAATTGGTTTTACTTTCGCTGCTTTTACGGCTGGAATTAATCCTGCTAAAAGCCCCGCCACTATCAGTACAATGGTGGAGGTTATCACCGTTGCATTGTCTACCGATGGATTGGAAAAGGCAGGCGCATCGACTATCGGTGAGATTAACGATACCAATCCCATTGCAAAGACCATCCCTCCAAGTCCAGAGATGGAGGTAATAATAACGGATTCCATTAAAACTAATTTAATGACATCGAACGGTTTAGCTCCTAAGGCTTTTCTCACTCCAATTTCCTTAGTGCGTTCCTTAATAATGAAAACCAAGATATTTCCGATTCCTACAATACCCGCAATTAAAATCAGTACCCCGATAGCGATACTAATCATAGATAGCATCCCTGTAAAGTTTGCTACATCGGCAAAACCTTCTGCGTAATTATTGATATACAGTGCTCCTTGATCATCTGGATCTATAATCAGCCTTCTCTTTAATGACTTTTCAATAATATCTGAAAAGTTAATGGCCTCGGCATAGTTAAATGTCGGGTTGTATGTCAGGGAAATTCGATCCACATCAGTGGTATTGCTATAGAGCCGTTGCAAAGTGGTAATTGGGGTATACATATTGCGTTCAGAACGCTCATTTCCATCATCGGAAAACACTCCTACCACTTTGTAAGATAGTCCATTTAAAACGACATTTTTCCCTATGGGATCTTCTTGTTTAAACAATTCTTGAGCAACAACCGTTCCCATGACAACCACCTTAGAGGTGTTTCTCATATCACTCCCATTGATAAAGCGGCCCTTATCTATGGTGACCTTTTCAATAAATATGTTTTCAGGATTTACGGCATTTATCGTATAGTTACCCCTTTCAGAGAGATGCCGTGCATCAACACTTTTAGAAATTCTTGGTGATATATACTCGTAATATCCAGGGAAACTTCTTTTTATAAAGTCTACATCCTCATTGTCTAATTGAATTCTTCTACCTTTTTCAAAACCTCCATAAGGCTTTGTGGTGGTACTAGGAAAAACAATGATCGAATTAGTTGCATCATCACCAAATTGCTTCATAAAGCCATTCTGCATTCCATCCACTGAGGCAAGCAGAAGTACCAAAATAAAGATACCCCAAGCCACCGAAAAGCCGGTAAGGAAGGTACGAAGCTTATTACTCCTAATACTGTGAAATATTTCCGACCAGAGATCTCTACTAAACATGCTCAGAAGCTCTAACTTGGTTCACTAAAGTATCTTCAACGATAAGCCCGTCTTTTAAATGCACCACACGTTTACACATTTGGGCAATGTCATCCTCGTGGGTTACCACCAGAATGGTCTTACCTTGATCATTGATCTTTTGGATTAAATCCATTACTTCGTAAGAGGTCTTACTATCCAAAGCTCCCGTAGGCTCATCGGCTAACATCACTTTGGGTTCAGCAGCAAGTGCTCTAGCAATAGCTACCCTTTGTTTTTGCCCCCCCGATAATTCACTCGGTAAATGATCAATCCAAGGTTCAAGTCCGACGGACGCCAAATGTTTCACCGCACGTTCTTTGCGCTCCTTTCTATTAACTCCTTGATAGTACAAAGGCAAGGCTACGTTTTCCCACGCGGATTTGTAATTAATAAGATTAAATGATTGAAAAATGAACCCTAGAAATTTATTGCGATAGTTTGCAGCTTTGGTTTCGTTAAGATTCTTAATTGGTACGCCATCAAGTATATATTCTCCTTCATCCAAACTATCTAACATCCCCAAGATGTTAAGTAAAGTTGATTTACCAGAACCCGATGAACCCATAATTGCTACAAGCTCGCCTTCTTTGACATTAAAATTGATTCCCTTAAGAACATGAAGGGAATTACTCCCCATGTGGTAAGACTTATGAAGGCCTTTTATTTCGATCATGATGGTTAGGTTTTCTATAGTTTTGGTTGAGTTGTCTTGATACAAAATAAGACTTCTCGTTATAGATACACCTATAAGACACCAAAACCCTAATTTTGTTACAACAAAAATGTAAAATATTTGTTAAAAACCTAGGCGGAAATCCTTTTTTCTCAATTTACCTTAGTTAAATAACCATTTAAGGGTTTGAGAAAACGAATTATTTCATTTTTTTAAATATAAAAAAGCCAATTACCGCTATTAATATATAAGGGACTGCCATTAAATACATTATCCCATTATTGACCCCCTTAGCCATTGCCTCTCCACCGCCAGTCTCTAATGCGGCTCTACACATAGCACATTGAGCTGACATCAATTCCGGAGTCAGCATAAGTAATAGAATAACAATGAGTGTTTTGAACCAATTCATACTTTATATTTTAAACTAATTGACGTAATACGGTGAAATCATTAAATAAACAACCACACCACTTACCGCTACATATAACCATAACGGAAAGGTATATCTTGCAATCTTTGCATGTCTTTTATACTCTCCAAAAAAACCTCTAACAAAGGTAATCAGTACTAATGGGATAATTACAATTGACAATAATATATGAGAAATCAGGATGAAAAAGTATAGGTTTCTAACCCAACCTGTACCACCAAAAGGGGTAGAATCTGAAGTCATATGGTAGGCCATATACATGGCTAAAAATGCCACTGAGAGCCCAATACAGGTTTTCATTAGCCGTTGATGCAACTTCATATTACCAGACTTAATCGCAAAGAAAGCTACCACTAACAATACAGCTGTCAGTCCATTAATTGTGGCGTATATAGGGGGTAAGAATGTTAAAGGCTCGGCATTTGGGATTTTAATTCCAAATAAAACAGCCACTAGTAGTGGAATAACAATTGAAAAAGTCACAATCCACTTTTTATAGCGTTTCTCCGCTGTCATTGTCTGCTCCATTATTCTTGGTTTAATAGCAATCTAATATCTTGTTCCAACATCTTAACTCCGCTGTCCTGAGTACCATCGTAGTATACTATCGGATTTCCGAAGTTATCTACCCGCGATCTTATATACCCTTTTTTATCTACTAAGGCAAAAAAGCCAGAATGTTCAAAACCTCCTTCTGCATTTGGATTAATACCTGCATATAAGTTAAAGCCAGTATTGGCTAGCTTATAGATGGTCTCCAAATCTCCTGTCATCAAATGCCAGTTTGGGTTTCTGACTTCGTATTTATCAGCATAGGCCTTTAATACCTCAGGAGTATCATTTGTTGGGTCTATTGTAAAGGAAGCGATTCCAAACTCTTCAGATGATTTCCTAAAGGCGTTTTGGAGCCTCACTAAATTTGAGTTCATAATTGGACAAATCGATGGACAGCTGGTAAAGAAAAACTCCACCAAATATACCTTGCCACGATAGTCATCATTTGTAATGGTATCATTGTTTTGATTGACAAATTCAAAACGAGGAACTTTTCCTATTTCTACCAAACTCTCACTTGAAGCTGTTTCTTTGCCAATGGAATGTCTGTTGGTATCCACAACAGTTCCATTTTGGATACGACTTACAATTTTAGGAACAAAATAGATCCCAAATACCAGGATCACAAAACCAACTAATATGTAAGATTTATTTTTCACAATACACGGTTATTAAGGATTATTTCGAGTCTTTTTTATTTGGCATCTTTAGATAAGAATCTCTACTGCTAGCATTCCCGTTCTTTCTAAGAGCGAGTCGATACTCTGCGAGTAACACCTTTACATCATCCACCATTTTATTGTGTAAAACGGCTACTGAGGTGGCATCATAACCAAAGAAAGGCTCTTGGGTATCTTTATCATCGGTACGACCTCTTAAAGACGCATCCTTATCTATTATAAAAGCATAAGGAGAGTATAGGGTCTGATCTAGTGTATATGGTGAATTCAAGCTATTAAAAACATCTTTAATAGTCTCTTCTGGTCCGTATACAAAATGCCAATTTTTAATATCGGTAAAACCACTGAGTTCTTGACGAAGGGTATCCACTTGTTCTCTTGCTTTTTCAGGAAGAAGTACGATCATATGAAAATCGTGAAAACCATTAAATCGCTTATAAATCTTTTGATTCAGATTAAAGGCGTTTAATTTATGGGAACTAATTTCACTGCCTAAGAAAGTAAGAATAGTGATTTGATCGGTAAATTGTACTTGCTCACCTTTGTGATCTTCTAAGCCAACCAATTCTTGAACAGGAGTGTGTAAGACAGGTAATCTTCCAAAGTTGTTAACACCTGAGGAAAAGAATATATAAACCGCAATAGGAAGGATTAACAGTATACTAAGAACAATATATTTCTTCATTTAGCTCGGCATTAATTATCAATCTACAAAAATAAAAAAGACGGTCTAAAACCGCCTTTAAAGTATTGTTAAAGTATTAGAAATCCCAGCTCTGAAAGCCATGTTTGAGAACCTCATGGGTATAATCGCCCTCAACCAAGATTATAAATATCAAATAAGGTATTAATATAATCAACGGTAATACCACACTCCATCTCATACTGCCCTTTTCGCCTTCTAGGTGCATAAATGCCCAAGCAATGTAATATGCTTTAATGACGGTCAAGATAATAAAGATCCAGTTTAGAATTTTCATTCCTAATACGTGCGCCTCTAATGATGCAGGCCTAATGATACCAAGAACAACTTCCACTAGTGTGATTACAGAAAGTATTATAAATACATTCCAGATTCTTTTGGTATTTGATTCGTGTACGTGTGCCATTTTTATTAGTAATATTGATTATACAAGATAGAAGAAAGTAAATACAAAGACCCATACAAGATCCACAAAGTGCCAGTATAGACCCACCTTTTCTACCATTTCGTAGCTATTTCTTCTTTCGTAGGTTCCTAAAATAACATTGAAGAAAATAAGAATATTAATACAGATCCCGGTAAATACGTGGAATCCGTGAAATCCAGTAATAAAGAAAAAGTAGTTAGCAAACAATGGATGTCCGTATTCGTTGTGAACTAGATTTGCTCCTTCAACAACTGCAGTAGCCTTAGCCAAAGTTTCAGCTGTTTGCTGGCGATCCAAAATCACCTTACCACCTTCTGCGGCATTTGTTTCAGTTCTAACCACTATATTGGAGTTTGCCTCAAAACCGGCAATCACTTCATTTAAAGAAAATGTTGTAAGAGGTCTTTCAGATTCATACCAGACTCCCTTGTTAGCTGAATGCGTAATGCGATCTTCATTTAATGAAACAGCAAAGTCTGAAAGCGCAACACGCTCTCCAGTACTGGCATCAACAAATTGGAAAATTCGTCCTGAAGTCGTCTCAATAGCTCCATATTGACCTTTTATAAAGTTTTTCCACTCCCAAGCTTGAGATCCAAGAAATATAAGACCACCAATAATGGTAAGTAACATATAGAAAGTGACCTTTGCTTTATCCATTTTATGTCCAGCATCAACGGCGAGCACCATAGTCACGGAGGAGAAAATCAGAATAAAAGTCATTAAAGCCACATAGTACATCGGTGCATCTACACCATGTAAGAACGGGAAGTGATTAAACACTTCATCGGCTATTGGCCAGCTATCAATAAATTTAAAACGAGAAAAACCATAAGCGGCTAAAAATCCAGAAAAAGTAAGTGCATCAGATACGATAAAAAACCAGATCATCATCTTTCCGTAGCTGGCTCCCATCGGTTGATTTCCACCACTCCATACTTTTTCTTCAGAACCTGTTGTAACAGTAGCTTCCATAAATGTTAGAGTATTCTTAATATTTAAAAATTTGTCAAATTTACGTTTTTTCTTTATCTAAAGAAATAGAAAAATAAAATCAAATAAACCCATAAAAAGTCCAGAAAGTGCCAAAACATCGCACCTAACTCTAAACCAAGGGTTTGACCTGGTTTATATTTCTCTTTAAAATGATTATAAATTACTACTAATAGTACGATTAAGCCCCCAAATAAATGCACTAAATGCGAAAAAATAATCGCATATAGAAAAGAGGTTGTGATTGTACTTTCACTTCCAGTGAAATAAAAACCAGCTTCAATGAATTTAGCGAACCCTTGAAATTGTAATATCACAAATACTAAACCTAATACAAATGTAGCTAATAAAAAAGATGTAGCATTGCGTCTGTTGCCTTTTTGAATGGCTTTTTTGGCTATTATAAAAGTAAAACTACTCAGCACTATGGCAATGGTACTATATAAAAATTGTGCTGGTATATCGATTTGCGATACCCAATCAGGTCTGGATTTACTGACAACATACGCACTAGTGAGACCAGCAAACATCATTGCTACACTAATCATTCCGAACCAAAGCATCATTTTCTTTGCCCTGGCCATTTTCATCTCAAAACTCCCCTGTGTTAAATCCATCAACTTAAAAATTTATCTAAAACGTATATAATTTGCATTAATGATATATAGCTAACACTAGCGAGCATTAATGCTTTTGCTGATTTATTATCTTTTCTTTGATAAAGACGGAAGGCGTACACCAACATAACAACACCAAGTAAAAATATAAGTATGGCTGAAGTTATTGATAATTCAAGTGAACCTGTGAGTCCAGTGACTGGAAAAATAGATGCCAATATCATCCAAAAGGTATACATCACAATTTGCAAGGCAGTAGCTTTATCTCTTTTGCCTGATGGCAACATTTTAAAACCTGCTTTAGAATACTGATCATGTAGCGACCATCCAATAGCCCAAAAATGTGGAAACTGCCAAAAGAATTGAATCATAAATAAGGTACCTGGCTCAACACCAAAATCATTAGTTACCGCTACCCACCCTAACATAAATGGAATGGCTCCAGGAAAGGCTCCTGCAAAAACAGCCAGCGGAGTAACAGTCTTAAGAGGCGTATATACACAGGTGTAAAGAAACAAAGAAATCGCTCCAAACATCGCCGTTTTAGGATTCAAATAATAAAGCGTTACAATACCAAGAATCGCACAAGTGGTCGCAATAGCCAAGGCAGTATTGACAGACATTCTCCCAGATGCAATAGGACGATTAGCCGTTCTATCCATCTGAGCGTCTAAATCACGCTCTATAATTTGATTAAATGTATTGGAAGCTCCAACGGTGAAATATCCACCAATAGATAGTATTAAGATTTCTTTTAAACTAATAACATCAGCACCTAGCAAATATCCCATAAGTGAAGAAAACACAACACTTAAAGTTAAACCAACTTTAGTGATTTGCTTAAAATCGTCAACTATAAGCGCAAGAGATACTGTTCTATTGGTTGCTGTGCTCAATGCCATTCTAACTAAGTTTTACACATTCTCTCAAACGTGAAATACCTTTACTATGATTAATTCGGCTGCAAAGATAGCGCAGAAAAGAATTTTATCCAATGATTTACAGACAGAAGTGTATAAATAAAAAAAGCCTGAATTAAAACTCAGACTCTTTTTATATATTATTTGATAATTTATCTCTTAATTCAATTTAAACACAATTGGATAAGCGAAGGTTACTGGAGTTGGTCTACCTCTTTGTTTACCTGGGATAAGCTTAGGCAGTGTATTAATAATTCTACGAGCTTCTTTATCCAAACTCTTATCTGGTGCTCTGGTGTTTAAAATGGTAATAGTACCATCTTTATTAATACGGAAGTTTACGTAAACTCTCCCCTGAATCCCCATTTCTTGAGCAATCTCTGGATATTCAAACGTCTTTCTAACGTGTTTATCAAGGTTTTCTTTAAAACAAGCAAACTGTTCAGCTTTTGGAACCCCCTCACACTGTGGGAACATAGGTTTATCCTCAATTACAGTAAATGGAACATCCACATCAACTGGAACTTCAACCTCTACGATCTCCTCAACCTCAACTATTTCATCCTGATTGGTCTCGGTAGACTCAATAATGGTTTCCTCCACTTCTTCCTCATCCTCAACAACCTGTATGATTTCAGGAGCTGCTGGTGGTGGCGGTGGTGGTGGCGGTGTTTTCAGTTGTTCTGTCATTGGCACCTCTTCTTCAAGCTGATCATCGACATCCATCACATAATCAAATGCCTCTTTCTTGTCGTATTGCTTATACTCTATCGCTGCCCACATGAGAGCGGACGCAACAGCAAGACCAAAAGCGAAAAATATTCCGCTGTAACGTCTTATATCGGCTTTTGGATTCTTCTTAAGTTCCATAATCTATATTATTTGTTTGCTAATTTAAATATTTATTTATTTATTTTCCAATTAATTCTTCTATTTTAACGCAATACCATTAATTCTTCACCCTTTTCAAGAATCCAAACTTTATAAGCAGAACGGCTAGCAAAATACCTGCTGCATTTGCTAGAACATCAGTAAACTCAGCACTTCTTCCAAAAGGCAACACTAATTGTAATACCTCAATTATTATGCCATAAAAAAAGGAAAAAAGCGAAACCTTCAGCAAGATACTTTTTAAATCGGGCTTATAAAAATATAAGAAGCACAATATCGTATTTACAAAGTAAAAAAAACCGTGTGCAATTTTATCTGATATTTTAAAATCTGGTTCAACATCCCTTACGATGCCTACTGGAACCAAACATGCTATGGTTACTAAAATCAACCAAAGCATAGCCATTATAAGAACATAAGACTTCTTAACCTGCAATAAGCGCTTTGTAATCGACATCGCTTAATAACTCATCTAATTCCGCAGGATTAGAAAACTTCAATTTTATCATCCAACCTTCTCCATAAGGATCCGAATTAACAAGCTCTGGTGCATCTTCCAGCGCCTCATTAAATTCAGTAATTTCTCCTGAAAGTGGCAAAAACAAATCAGAAACCGTTTTTACAGCCTCAACTGTACCAAAAACCTCTTCGCGATCAAGAGTCTCATCTAAGGTATCAACCTCCACATAAACAATATCTCCTAATTCGCTTTGGGCGAAGTCTGTAACTCCAATAGTTACAACATCCCCCTCCACTCTGATCCACTCATGATCTTTGGTGTATTTCAATTCTGAAGGAATATTCATATCATCAATTTTATTTATTAGCTCGACAAATGTAATTCATTATACTTTTGATTTCAAAAGGAAATACTGTTAATTTCCAAAATTATACCTCAAAGTAAAGCCAGTTCTTATGGTTGTTTGGGGAAAGGCTGTGGATACTTTAAATTCCGAAAAGGTATGATCGTAAAAGAAAAGAGCTGTTAAGTTTTTAGAAAGAGCATAATCTGCGGTAAATTTAAGAGCCCAAATATTCTGACCAGCAGTGACCTGATTGGTATTAATATCCAGATTTCTAATAACGGTAATATTATCTCTTAGAGACACATCGGCCTTTAGGTTTAAATCCCCACTCATCACACTTCTTCTCCCTCCAAGATGCGTTACAAATCGAATATTAGGTATACGGTAACCTAATCCAACTACATATTCATTTCCAGACATCTCAGTAAGCAAGTTATTATCAAAACTCAAGGATAGCGCCCTGTCTTTTCTCATTTCAGCCAAAACACTTAGCGAATTTGCCATTTCAAAATCCACACGGATTAGTGGATTGAACTGTTCTACCAAGGTCGCATTGGTAATAAGAAGTGGATTTTTAAAGTTGCCTGCTTGATCAAATTGACTGCCTTGCCCATAATCCAGATTAGATCTAAAACTATTGATACTATAGCTTGAACGATACCCATGTGCTAAGGAAAATCGTCTAAAATTATCCTTAAACCAACCGATTCTCATAAGTCCAGTATATTTTAAAGTCCAATTTGGAACTGGTGTATCTCTAAAGGTCGCTGTGGAAACAGAGGAAGCATCTTTCCCTGTATAGGCCGCCACAAAAGCTGGCAATAATACTGATTGATTGGTAGGTCCATATCCCTCAGGATATTCCGTTGCATTTGGATTTATTGGCACCCCTGCTAGACGCTGAGCAATCACAATCCTATTCTGGCTGAATTTATTAAAAGTTTCAGATTGAGATTCCTCTGATTGATCAAATGCTGTTCTAATCATAAGACTGGAAATTGAAAAATCTCCATACTTATTTTGTATTAAAGGATTGTAGTCCAAGATACCATCAGCGTTAAGATCTTCAATAGAATAATTCTCAGCGTAGGATTCTGAGTATTGTCTATCTGCCACTAAATCAATAGTGAGGTCTTGTAAAGGCTGGATATTTGCAGCAATATTTAATTGATTAGCCTTTCTAGACATGTACTGATCATTAAAATCAGGGAAAGTGGTTAACCATCCTTTTTGTGCAGCCTGATAACGAACATCCGACTGGCTTCCAAACACAAATCCCCAAGAAGGCTTAAGGGTTCCGATAAAACCGATTGAGGGTGTATATCCTGGGAGGACCTTACCGCGATTCTCCGAATAACTTACATTGATTCGCTTGACCATAGTGGCTAGATCAATAAAGGTATTATACATTCCGTACTTTTTCTGCTTCGTATCGCTGGAGGCTTCAGTAGCATTAGGATCCGCCACTGGGAGTGTTCCTCTAGTGGTACCTGATCCACCACCTTTGCGCTTGAGCCCAAGGGTAGCATATAATTTATCCATGGTCAGGGCACCGTTCAAATTATGGGTGTTAGCATTTTGTATGGTATTGAGCTGCTCCCCCGCAATCTCTGTCAATACATCACTTCCACGCTGCCAATCAAAACTACCAGTATAGGCATAGGTGGCTGACATAAAATCTAAGAAAGGAAACTTATCAAAAGGCAGGTCATAGTTTACCTGTAATTGCTGAGCATGACGATTCGGATCACCCACGTCCCAGAACCCATCCCAAATAGCTAAATCCCTATTGACGATCTGTTCACCATCTTCAGCTTGTGAAAAATAATTTTTAACAATACTGTTATTTGAAGCCGTAAAGTTAAACTGTAATGATTTGGTCAAATTGTAATTAATCGCATATTGCCAATCAAACATATAGTTCCGCTGTTGCACCTCTGGGAGTCCCAAAAAGTCAGACTCACTTCCCTCTTCGATCACCTGCCTAAATGACTGACGGTTAAAGTTTCTGTTGATATTGGAATTCAAAGAAATACTTGTTGGCAACAAATTAAAATTAAAATCTTTTAACCATCTCCAATACTTATCATTTAGCAATGAATCAGCGTTTTTAAGTGGTGCGATATCCAATGGCTGAAAGTTATGGCTGTACACAATGCCAGCTCGTACGTGTTGATCCTCAAGATTCTCTATTTCATAATCCCTGTGCTCCATTTGGTTGTAGGCCAAATTAAAGGTGAAATTTTCAATATCGTAGACCCTTGCTTTTTGTTCTTCACTCCTGTTTTTTCTAACACCAATGAAGTTAATACTCCTGCGCTTGGTGTAATCCTCCGCTTGATTTCGAATAGCATCCTTTTGAGCTGATGTTGAAGCTGCATCAATACGATCATCCAATCTAAGATCTTGATAGAGGGGATCGAATTCAGGTGTAATCAATTCTTCAGAAATACTGTAGTTCATCGGTAGTTGAACTCCCCAACCTTGAGGAAGTAATTGACCTAAGTTCACGTTACTATTTAAGGCATAGCCTCGAATATTTTCCAAACTTCGCTCTCCAGGCATTTGATCAATACTTCCAAAACCTGAAGTACTCATATTGGCCGTGGTAGAAATATTAGCAAAATCAGCAATATTCAAATCCATCGCAGCCACAGCTGCCCATCCGCCTTGGTTATCCAATTCTGCCAATCGCAATTCATTAAACCACACCTCCCCGCTTACCATTGAACCAGGACCAGTATTAGGGTTTTTTAGCCCAACCATCATCGCTCTGATATTCCCTAAACTAGGATTTCCTTTAATTGCCACTTTCATTTGGCCAACCTCAAGTTTTTCAAATTCATCTATAGGGTTGGCGTTCTGGTCGTAAAAAACAGCCTGGTGAAGGTTTCCATCGGCAATTCCCTGAGCCTTGATCTTAGAGAGTAAGGATAAAGGCAAATCAATATTATTTATATCGGGCCAAATTGTTGCTGGATCCGTAGTTCCTCCTGGGGTAATTTGTAAGGGGATCTCCACCTGATAGTAATTTTGAGTAAAATCCGTTCCCAAACGCAAGAAAGCCACTAGATCTCCATCAGCAACAGGTATGTCCTTATAACGTTCAGCATGTATAAACATTTTAAGGCGTTTGTACTGACGTACGTCAATATCTACATTTTTAAAGACTCCTCTGGAATCGGCTGGTTCCAAATTCTCCACTGCAAAAGACAAAGATTGCTCGTTTTGACGAATAATCGTATTGTTATTATTTAACTGTTCTCGAACAACTCCTGGAGGCAACTTATATGGAATAGGCGAACGCTGTTCATTTTCCTGAATATTAACGGTTTTTACGTCTACCACCGTAGGGTCGTCATTGTTATCATTATCCACATCCGGTTGAAGGCTATTGGAATAAAGCCTCCAATCTCCGCGTACTAGATCCAGAGTAGCAAAACGTAGTACAACTTCTTGTTCAAAACCAGTTAGGTACATACGCATAAAACTCATCGATCTCAAAATAGCCTGTCTGTCTATTTCAGCACCAACGTCATCATTCTGTGCAATAGGCACCTTAAATTGAATCCAGCGAACCCTATAGGAATCCCTATTGGGAGCTTCGATCTCAACCTCTCGGATGTCCGTAACAAAATCATCATTACGGCTGAGTCCTGGTTTTATACTAATGGTATATTGTAAAAAATTCTCCACTGTATTCATGGTAAGATCTCGATCGATGTCCTCAACATCTGGAAGTGTGGTAGACCCGCGACTGTTATTTCCTACCTCAACAGGGGAGTTCCCTTCGGGATTGTTATAATTTTTATAGCGCTGCGGAATACTTCCAGTAGCATCCAGATAAAATTCATAATCATCGAGCGCTGGGTCAGGCCCAGGGTTATTGTAAAAATTAGCCTCTTCATCATTGCTTAAACCATCGTAACCTACGTCCTGCTTAATTCTATCGCCAGTATTTGCGTTAAAAGCATAGACTAATGATTGTGTTGAGGGTACTTTACCAAAATTAGTTGTATTGGTAAGAGCTGGATTGTCCTGTAAAGGAAGCCCATTTTCATATTGCTTTCTACCATCCTTTAAAATGTCCTCACTAACTTTTCCAAGGTTAAAAACTAGCTCTCCTTCTTCACCAGCTAACTGTCCATCCCGATAATAAGGATCTAGCAACCAGAATTGAATGTACTCTACATTGGATTGTTCAAAATTGGTACTGCTAATAGAACGCATAATCCCTCCCCAGCGCTGATCTGATGGAAGATCTTCAAAATTCTGATTGTCATTATAAGGGCCTTTTTCTTGTGGGTAATAGGCGATATCCAAGGTCGGTTGAACTAAGGTTTGACCTTGCGCAATATCTTGTTGAGGGAATATCTCATCTATAAAAATACGTCGAGCATCATTGCTAGAAATATCATCACTACTCACTCCACCAGGTCGCTGAGAACTATAAAAAATAGGATCAATTGTATACCAGGATAATTTTGCCCTCTGATGTCTAGAAGCTGCATTGTCATTCTCAAGATTCCCTCCAAATCGATCAGGACTATTTCCAGGACTACTTGGCACACTAGCCAGTGACCAAGCTAAAGCAGATCGAATATCAATAAATGATTGTGCCCCTTCAAAATCATCTAAATACGAGGTTATTTCACCATCAAAATCGGCACTTTTAGGTGCTCCAGGTAATAAATAAGCAAATTCACCTCTTAAGGATAAACTAGAAGCTACATCGGTATCGATATTTGGCAATTTATTAACCATACGTGTCAAGAACGGAATTTCTGTAGAATAGGTTCCGTTGATACCAAAAATCGAATTATTAACAGGCTCAACCCCAAAATTTGATTTCTGAGTCAAAGGCCTTTCATTCATATTTAAAAAGGTACCTCCTAAGGAGAACTTTTCATTAAATTGATGTTCGATGTGAACTCCTGAAAATCTTCTGGTTTGTTGACCAAAGACGGCGTTATTTTCAACAGAAACCTCAATTGGCGTATTGGAAGCCCTTAGTCCAGGATCCAAAATCTGAACCGTCCCAGCTTGATAGTTCACCGTGTAATCAATTCCTTCTTGCAACATTCGACCTCCAGCAGTCACGCGGACAGAACCTCTTGGAACATTAAAGGCTCCTAATGGAATACCTCCAGAACTCTCTGCCTTATAACGCCCTTTAAGCATGAATTTATTCTTTTCAGCATTTTCTAAAGAAGCTGATTTGGTTTGCTTATACATGTTTCTATACACGTATTTACGCTGATTGTCATTCTGAATGTAGTTGTCATCATTATCATAATCTCCACCACCAAGGACATCGTACAGGAATTCTCCAAAAGGTTCTACTTTGGTAAACTTAATAATTCCGTTTTGTGTATCCACTGTGATCCCTGGTAAGAAATCAAAGTAACCATCACCTCCATTTTGGGGGTCGTTGTAGGTATTTAACCGATCAAAATTAAATACGTTCAACAGTATTTTTTCCTCTAAACCCGTAGGCCAAGTAGCCTCATCAACAGGAGAAATATAGTTAATTGGAGATGGGTCGGTATATAAGATGTTAAGCTTAAAATCTTCTTGGGATAATTGAAATGCTGTAGTAGCATAAAAGTTTTTCATCATAAGATCCCAAATAGGATCATTAACTTGGGTAATATTACTCTTTAGCATTTTTACCACAAGGGCTTGTGGGTTTACCTCAGTTACAATTCCATTGTTCTCTTGGAATTCGGTCGCATTAACCCCATCATTGGCAAATTCTCCAACCTGATATACCTGTCCTTGGTAGGTATATTGATATGCAACGGCTAAAACCTCATCATTACTTAGACGTTGATTTAACGATATATACCCCAATTGCTGGTCAATGGTATACTCTCTATTAGGCTCAAGTTTACGCGCATTTTCTAAAATAGTGTAATCATAACCTTGATTGACTGTATAGGGGAGATTAAACCCTTGTTTTACAGTGGCAATATCCCTGACAGCTGGGGTTAAAACAGATGTTCCCGATGCTATTCCTAAGGGATCATAATCATTGGCCTGATTGGAGGGTAAAGAATTGGTGCTATTAAAAAAACCACCTGGAGCATTCAGATTAATACGTGTATTCTCTGGATTGGGCTCTCCCAAATCCTGTAGGGCCACTAAGTTTCTAACATTCTGTGTTCTTTGTGATCTGTTGGTTACCCAAACTTCAATGCGTGTAATTTGAATCTGGCTTCGTATATAAGGGTAGTTCTCTAAGGCTGTATCATATTGGTCCCTGAAAAAATGCGATAGAAAAAAGTGACGATCTTCATCATAATCCAAGGCCATAATTTCAAAATCGTTGATGGTTCCCCCACCCTGAGCAACTACACTTCGACTTTGGGAACGCTGTTCTGAATATACTCCAGTAATAGTTGTACGACCGAACTGCAGTGCTGTTTTTATCCCAAAGAGACTCTGGGCTCCACTAATAAGACTACTATTGAGGGGCATACTCACATTACCTACCTCAATACTTTGAATGATGTTATCCTCATCTGGGGTATATTCCAACTTGATCAAATTCTGGAAATCAAAAGTAGCCTCTGTATCGTAGTTCGCATTAATTGATAGCCGCTCCCCGACCTTACCCATTAAACTAAGTGAAATCCGTTGATCAAAATCAAAAGATATATTACTTCGGTTTCTAGGCGAAAGTGCTGGGTTGTCATTCTTTTGATACCTCACCCCCAAATCCATAGCTACCGATCCTTGTGGGATTACCTCGATGGTGTTCCCTCCGAAGATGGTTTCAAAGAAATCAGAATTGACATAAAAGTTCGGAAGTAGATTCCGCTGGTCTTCATCGCTACCCTGGCGACCAGAAATCGCATCTATCTTATCATTGAAATAATTATTCATTTGCTCTTTTAAGATGAGCTCATGATATTGTTCTGGGGATAAAATTACTGGGTAATTTATATCGTAACCACCAACGGTTTGAGTGTAAATATAATTGTCCGTTATAGGATCATAGGTGTATTTAGAAGATATGCTTTCAGGATCCTGAAGTTCAATGCGCCCTAAAGCAACCCCTGTTTGCGTTGAGTCCTGAGGAGTTTCTGTTTCCTCTTGCGCATGGAGTGTGTTTGTGAACAGCAAAAAACTGAACGCAAAAAATACCCAATATGGGTGTCTAATTAGTTTAGGGCCTAATTTAGTTTTCAAGTTGGTTATAGGTTTTTAAGCGCGTCTTTTATAATTTCTTCGACACTTAAATCGGTTTTTTCTTTCACAATTTTCTCAACCACCTTCTCTGATTGCTTTCGAGAAAAACCTAGTACTTCTAACGCCGTTAACGCTTCATCTTTGTTAGTATTATTCGAACTTACAAAAACTTCGTCAATATCGTATATTTTTATGATTTTATCTTTCAAATCTAAAATAACACGTTGAGCAGTTTTAGCACCAATTCCCTTGACAGATTGAATAGTTGCCACGTCCTCTGTGGCTATTGCGTCTCTTATTTCAACAGGATTTAAGGAACTCAACATAGTTCTAGCAGTACTTGCTCCAACACCTGAAACAGAAATCAATAAACGGAAAATTTCTCGCTCTGCCTTGTCGACAAAACCGTACAATGTATGGGAATCTTCCTTAATTAATAAATGGGTAAAAAGATGTATTTGCTCCTGAGAAGTAATCTTCGAATAGGTGAATAGGGAAATGTGGACCTCATATCCCACCCCATTACAATCTATAACTACATCGGTTGGATTCTTTTCAACTAATCTGCCTTTGAGCTGTGTAATCATTACTTAAATAAATGTTAATACTCCAAATGTAATTAAATTAAACCACATTTGGAGTATCGTACAAATTAAGAACTTAATCTCAAATCCTATCAGGCGTGTTCAGCCTTTTGTTTTTTCTCTTTTTCTTGAGCATCAACAACGGCAACTGCAGTCATGTTGACAATCTCTTCTACAGCTGCTCCTAATTGTAGGATGTGGACAGGCTTGTTCATTCCTAGTAGAATAGGACCAATTGAATCCGCCTCGTATAACTCTTTCATCATCTTATAGGTGACATTTGCAGAGTCAAGATTTGGGAAGATCAACGTATTGACCTTGTGTCCCGCTAGTTTAGAAAATGGAAATTTACTTTGTAATAATTCTTTGTTAAGTGCAAAATCTGATTGCAATTCTCCATCCACCAATATCTCTGGGTAGTGACGATGTAAGTACGCTACGGCATCCCCAACCTTAGTGGCACGTTGGTCTTTAGAAGAACCAAAGTTTGCATAGGACAACATTGCCACTACTGGTTCAACGCCGAACATCTTTGCAGTAATTGCGGTCATTTGCGCAATTTTAGCCAATTCCTTGGCTGTTGGATCAATATTGATGGAAGTATCAGATAAAAACATAGGACCACGCTGGGTAATCATAAGGTTCATTGCTGCCACCTTACTCACTCCTGGCGCTTTGCCAATGAGCTCTAACATCGGACGGACTACGGTAGGATACGCTCTTGAATAACCTGATATTAATCCATCAGCGTCCCCTTCGTTTACCATCATGGCAGCAAAATAATTACGCTCTCGTAGTTTCTTTTGAGCATCGTACAGGGTCACACCATGGCGTTTTCTTGCCTTCCAATACTTTTCAGCATACCGCTGTTTTTTTTCAGGACACTCATCATTCTTAGGATCTATGATTTGTACTTCAGCCTCAAAGTCAATTTCCTTCATCAGCTCCAAAATCACTTCTCTATTTCCTAATAAGATAGGATGGGCAATACCCTCGTCATGTACAATTTGAGCTGCCTTTAGAACATCTAAATGATCTCCTTCGGCAAAGACAATCTTCTTAGGATTTGTTTTAGCTCGGTTGTGTAGAAGACGCACAATTTTATTGTCATTCCCTAAGCGTTGCAAAAGCTCCTCTTCGTACTTCATCCAGTCTTCAATTGGTGCTTTAGCAACCCCACTTTCCATAGCAGCCTTCGCTACTGCGGGAGGAACTCTTGCAATTAGACGAGGATCAAATGGTTTAGGAATAATATAGTCTCTTCCAAAATTCAATTTGGTTTCACCATAAGCGATATTGACCTGCTCAGGTACGGCTTCTTTGGCTAAGGCAGCTAAGGATTTAACTGCGGCCATCTTCATTTCTTCATTAATTTTGGTAGCACGCACATCCAGTGCTCCTCTAAAGATAAATGGAAACCCAAGAACATTATTCACTTGGTTAGGATGGTCAGAACGACCCGTCGCCATAATGATATCTTCCCTAGCATCCATCGCTAATTGATAATCAATTTCAGGATCAGGGTTTGCCATGGCAAAAACAATTGGATTAGCTGCCATAGATTTTAACATTTCTACAGAAACGATATCAGCGATAGACAGTCCAATGAATACATCGCAATCTACCATCGCCTCATCTAGTGTATCGATTTTACGATCCGTAGCAAATTCCAATTTCTCTTTACTAAGACCAGGTCGATCTTTTCGAATCACACCTTTACTATCCAACATAACGATATTGGATGCACTAGCACCAAAGGCTTTGTAGAGTCTTGTACAAGATACCGCAGCAGCTCCTGCTCCGCTGATTACGATCTTTACAGATTCAATTTCCTTTTCCGCAAGTTCCAGAGCATTGAGAAGAGCTGCGGCAGAAATAATTGCAGTCCCATGTTGATCGTCATGCATTACTGGAATGTCTAATTCCTCTTTTAATCTTCTTTCGATTTCGAAGGCTTCTGGGGCCTTGATATCTTCTAGGTTAATTCCTCCAAAGGTAGGTGCAATAGTTTTTACAGTCTGCACAAAAGTATCGATATCCTTGGTGTCCAATTCAATATCAATACCGTCGATATCCGAAAAGATCTTAAACAACAAACCCTTTCCTTCCATGACAGGTTTGGAAGCTTCTGGACCAATATCCCCTAACCCTAGGACTGCAGTTCCATTGGTAATTACGGCAACCAAATTCCCTTTGGTTGTGTACTTATAAGCATTGTCCTTATCCTTGGCTATTTCAAGACAAGGCTCTGCAACACCTGGTGAATAGGCCAAGGCCAAATCGCGTTGTGTAGAATAACGCTTGGTTGGAACAATCTTGATTTTTCCAGGCTGAGGCTTAGCATGATATACTAAAGCCTCCCTTCTACGGATATTTTTACTCATATGAATTTATTTACAAGCGTGGGCCCTTTAAAGGACCTAGGCTATTGTTTTTTTCTAATAAGAACGAAGTACAAAGGTATGAGAATCTAACTTTTTATATCACACCTTGCTTCAAATGTTTTTTTGATCCATACAGATTTAACACAAGGCGCACTTGGATGGGTATTCAAGGATAATTAAATCAGGTAATTTTCATAATTATTTCCGCTAACTATTGGATATTTTGCAATAGCAATTTACCTTAAGAACTCAATATTGCGTCTAAGTCCCGAAAATTTGGTTCTTTTAACGGCAGATTTTTTAAAGATTTCTCTAAAAACATCTTCAGTGATTTCTTCCCAATCTTTTTTTGTCATATCTAATAATTTGGGATGTGGGTTGAAAAGGGGTTCGTTATGGGCTTTGGAAAAACGATTCCATGGACATACGTCTTGACATACATCACAACCAAATATCCAATCGTCAAACTGACCTGAAAACTCTGTTGGGATTTGTTCCTTTAATTCAATAGTAAAATACGAAATACACTTACTTCCATCCACAACATAGGGTTCTGTGATGGCCTGTGTTGGGCAGGCATCAATACAAGCGGTACAACTTCCACAGTGATCGGTTGCTGGGCTATCATACTCCAATTCTAAATCTACAATGAGTTCAGCAATAAAAAAGAAAGAGCCCACTTGTTTGGAGAGTATATTGCTATGCTTACCCCTCCAGCCTAATCCGCTCCTCTCAGCCCATGCCTTATCTAAAACAGGCGCAGAATCAACAAAAGCACGTCCGTGCACATCTCCTATTTCATCTTGCATTAAGGAAAGTAATTCTTTGAGCTTATCCTTTATAACAAAATGATAATCCACTCCGTAAGCATATTTTGAAATTTTTGGTGCTTGTTTATCTTTTTGGATCTCGGAAGGATAATAATTCAACAGTAATGAAATGACTGATTTAGAACCTTCTACTAATTTACGTGGATCGAGCCGTTTATCAAAGTGATTCTCCATGTACTGCATCTGACCATTTTTACTCTCAGAAAGCCACTTTTCCAATCGCGGTGCTTCTTGTTCTAAAAAATCAGCCTTGGATATACCACATGACATAAAACCGAGTGCTTTGGCTTGGTTTTTAATCCATTGGGTATGTTTCGCTCTTAAATCCATTAAAACAAACCTCCTTGAATTCCACCTTTGATCTTACCCAAATGTTTATAGGCGAGTTCAGTGACTTCCCTGCCTCGAGGAGTTCTCATGATAAAACCTTGTTGAATCAAAAACGGTTCATATACCTCCTCTATAGTTTCAGCACTTTCCGAAACAGCGGTAGCCAGAGTTGTAATTCCCACGGGGCCTCCCTTAAATTTATCGATAATGGTGAGAAGTATTTTATTATCCATTTCATCTAAACCGTAGGCGTCTACATTTAGCGCTTTAAGTCCAAATTTCGCAATTTCGATGTCAATAGATCCATTGCCTTTAATCTGTGCAAAATCACGAATTCTTCTTAGAAGGGCGTTTGCAATTCTCGGGGTTCCTCTACTTCTTCCCGCAATTTCTATGGCCGCCTCCATTGAGATAGGCACTTTTAATATTTGTGCACTCCGCTGAACAATATCAGCTAGTAATTCGGTGCTGTAATACTGTAGCCTGGAGTTAATTCCAAAACGTGCGCGCATGGGCGAGGTCAGAAGTCCTGACCTAGTGGTCGCACCAATTAAAGTAAAAGGGTTAAGATTAATTTGAACGGTACGGGCGTTTGGACCCGATTCAATCATAATATCTATCTTATAGTCCTCCATAGCCGAATACAAATATTCTTCAACGATAGGACTTAAGCGATGTATTTCATCTATAAAAAGAACATCGCGTTCTTGCAGGTTAGTCAGTAAGCCAGCGAGATCTCCTGGCTTATCCAACACCGGCCCTGAAGTCACCTTAATCCCCACACCTAATTCATTGGCCAAAATATAAGCCAAGGTTGTTTTCCCTAGTCCTGGAGGACCGTGAAATAAGGCGTGATCTAAAGCTTCTGAACGCAAGTTCGCCGCCTGAACAAAAACCTTTAAATTTTCCAACACCTGCTCCTGCCCAGTAAAGTCATCAAAACTCAAAGGCCGTAAAGCTCTCTCAAAATCAACCTCTTCCGCAGAAAAGTGTTCTCCTGTAGGGTCTAAATGTTCATTCATAAGGCAAAGATAAAACAAAAGCATCAGTGTTACGACCAGCCCGCTATCGAGTTTTTAAAAATCCGTAAATTCTATAATAATTCGTACCTTGGATCTATGGAAAAACTGCAGTACACATCGAATCTTTTAAAATACATCCCGTTTCTTTACGTGATATGGTCAGACGACCTTTTTTCTCCTTCAGAAATTTCAGTTTTCACTAAAGCTTTAGAAGGCGATGAGCTAAAGAGCGAAGAGGAAAATCAAATAAAACGTTGGATTGATCCAGACAATCCACCTTCGGATCAAACCATGCTAAAATGGAAACAACTTATTGATCATTCTGATATTCCTCTTATCGAAAGCGACTCCTATCCTTTAAGTCTTTTCTCAGTTCGATGGGCCAATAAGGATCAGGCAGTAGATCAAGTAGATCCGCATCTAAAATTCATAGAGATCAATCTTGGAATTCAACCAAACCACTATCACCATTTATTTGAGGTACAAAAAGACACCTCCCATACAGCCTCTTTTTACAAGGCCGCAGAAATAGACAACCTGCTTAAATCAACACACAAAGAAGCTATTGATCCTTTAAGAAAACTGATAAGCAAACCATCCTTTAAATGGGAAGTACGTCCAACCAAAGAAGAACAACGTGATTGGGTACGAAGACAACTCAAAGAACTCGCTGATGCAGGTTATGGAGCTATGGCCTTTGAACCTGAATATGGCGGCACTGGAAATATGCCTGCCTATGGTTCAATATTCGACAATCTCATGTTTGTTGACGGAAGTTTAACCATTAAGTTTGGAGTGCAGTTTGGACTTTTTGGCGGAAGTATTGCTAATTTAGGAACCAAGTTTCACCATGATAAATATCTAAAGGCCGCAGGAAATGCAGAACTTTTAGGTTGTTTTGCCATGACAGAAACAAGACATGGATCCAATGTTAGAGGTGTAAAAACCACTGCAACCTATGTTAAAGAAAGCGATAGCATTGTTATCCATACTCCTTCAGAGAATGACAATAAAATTTATATCGGAAATGCCCTTGACGCCACTATGGCAACGGTTTTTGCTCAGCTAATAGTGGAGGGAACAAACCATGGAGTTCACGCTATTCTAGTCCCATTACGCGATAAGGATGGAACACTTCTAGAAGGCATCCGAGTTAAAGACAACGGTTACAAATTAGGATTAAATGGCGTAGACAATGGAAAAATCTGGTTTCACAATGTCGTAGTTCCAAGAGAAAACTTATTAAACAAATTTGGCTCCATTGACCAACAAGGGAAATACCACTCGGATATTGAGAATCCAAACAAACGTTTCTTTACTATGTTAGGTACTTTGGTAGGAGGAAGAATCTGTGTCGGAAAGGGCGCTTTGAGTGGCGCTAAAAAAGCGTTGGCCATAGCGGTTAAATACGCCTTGAATCGCAGACAATTTAACAGTGATAAAAAGATACAGGAAGATCTAATTATGGATTATCCAACGCATCAATTACGACTGATAAAACCTATCGCAAAGTCTTATGTTTATCACTTTGTATTAGAGAAATTAATAACTCAATATGCCAATTCAGACACATCGAATCGAAGGGAAATTGAAACCCAGGCTGCGGCATTAAAATCTACCATTACTTGGTTTGCGAATAATTGCATACAAGAGTGTAGAGAGGCCTGCGGAGGACAAGGGTATATGTCTGAAAACAAGCTTTCCAGTATTAAAGGCGATGTCGATATATTCACCACCTTTGAAGGGGATAACACTGTTTTAATTCAATTGGCAGCCAAGGGAATATTGACTAATTTTAAAACAGAATTCAACAGTGATCATTACAGAGATATCCTAAAATATCTAGGCACTCAACTATCGGATCGCCTTACTACTTTCAATCCAATTTTCACCAACAAAACTGATAAGGATCACCTCTATGATAGTGAATTCCATGTGAATGCCCTAGAATACAAAAGACGTAGACTAACCTTTTCCGTAGCTTCGAGAATTCAGAATTACACCAAAAAGGGCATTCCATCATATCAGGCTTTTTTGAAAGTTCAAACGCATTTGGTTGAACTTGGCAAGGCCTATAGTGAAGAGCTATCCTACAAGGCGTTTCTTGATTTCACAAAAACCATTCAGAGCAATGACCTGAAGTTTTTATTTGGTAAACTAGGAACATTGTTTGCCCTTAGTGAGATCCATGACAATGCGGCTTGGTACCTAGAACAAGGCTACATTAGTGGAACTAAGTCTAAAGCTATTAGAAATAGAGTGGAACGGTTGTGTTCAGAGCTAAGGCCACATGTAAATACTTTAGTAGATGGCTTTGGCATTCCAAATTCCTGTATTACAACGCCCATTACTCCAGTATAGAAATGTAAACAGGAGACTTTTTTGTTAGCCTCCTGTTTTTACATGTCTGAACTATGAAGATCTAAGGTCTTCAAGTATCTTTATTGTAAATTCTTATTTTGCCAAAGCAAACATTGCCTCTTCATACTCACAATCAGATTTAGCTTGTATTTGAGCTATCGCTTCTTCTTTGGTCATATTAGGGTTAATTTCAACTGCTTCCCCATTTGGAAGGTTCACTACATACATACCATCTTTCATAGTGGCTAACTGAATAACTTCACCATCTGCTTTGATAGCACTCCAAGATTTTTCACTTGGCTTGTAGACTAAATCTACACGCTCTCCTTTTCTTGGACCATCAACGATTTCGATCTCCATTCTATTTTGAGTAGCTACCATTTTGAAAGTGTTGCCATTGTCAACTACAATTTGCGTTTCTTTCTCACCTGGCTTCATAGCGATCGGGTTTGAACCAGTCCAGAATTCAATAGTATTGAAGATTATTAAATCTCCAAGCATAAAGATTCCATATACAGGGACAATCCAAAGCACCCAGAAAACCAAGTTATTTACAAATTTGTTACTCGAAACTTGGTGATTCCAATCTTTTAGACCATTAAATGCGCTGAACGATCCTAAGCAACTTGAGCATAACACTGCCATTGCTAAACATGCAGAAATTACAGATTTTTTCATAATACTCTTATTTTGATAAAATTAGTTATCCTAAGATATTAATAATATTATAATTTAATAGCAAATTTTTCCGAATTCTTACAATATTCTCCCTAAATCATAGAAATAAAAGTTACGTTCATCATTCATCGCAACAAATAAACCATTAGGAAAGGCACTGCCTAAAGCTGTAGTAGTTACCTCACAACCATCGGTTTCAATAGTGCTAAGATTCACTTCCTTTACAAAACTCAAATCACTGCTGTCAAAGATGACAAAAGAGTGATTTTGTTGATTTGAAACAATAATGTAGTTTTTACCGTTTACTCCATTGGCCAGAGCAATACCCTCAATATCATCCCTGAAGTACGATGCTCCAAAACAAGATAGCTCTTGGTTACCTTTAGAGGGTTCTGCATAGTATTTACGAATACACTCGCCTTCATCCGAATAGTACACTATACCATTGGCATCATCAACTGCAATGGCTTCAATTTCTTTGTTTCCACTAAATTTCCCAAATTCGCGAACCAATTCTGCTTTGACTTTACCTTCACTTGGCTTAAGAAGATATTGATGCAAGTATCCCTCCAATGGCCCTGCCTTTCTACCTACAATAGCATACATGGCGCCGTCCTTAGGTGAGTGATACAAGGAAATCCCCATAGGAAGATTGTGTTCGGGCTCAGTTGAGTCGGTGAATACCGGAAAACCACCCCCGTCAATAGGTTTCATGTCCGGAACGGAAAACATACGGAATTGTTGGAGTTCGCGCTCTGTAAATACCATGACATCTACCAGCGTAGAATCGTTCAATTTAAAATCATAGCGAATGTCCACATTATTGGGTCTCTTTAACCCACGTAAGGTTTTGTTTTCAATAACCTTCCCTTGCAAGTCAAAGGCGTAGACCGCACCGTCAGTATCCTTATCAGTTCCAAAAACGATACTGGCTGAAGGATCTTTTCGATTTACCCAAATAGCAGGGTCATCCGTATCATGTAATGTGTTTTCTGTAATCACATCAGGGGCAATGGCAGGGAGTTGGTTTTTATGTTTGCATCCGACCATTAAAATTACTGTCAATAAACTATAAATAACATTTTTCATTTGTATACAATTTGAGCGTTTAGTTAATTTTTAAATAAGTCGTACTTCAATCCAAAAGTAAGACGTTTTTCATAGTACTCCATTTGCATGGTTCTTTGTCGATTTCCTTGATAGTACCTTAGCGGTTGATTCGTAATATTATTTAAATCCACATACAGACTTAAGTTTGGAGTCACGCTATAGCTCAGGTTCAAATCTAAAAATAATTGCTTGTCGTAGTAGCGGTCTTCAAAGCTATTTCCACCAATTTCATCAATATAAGAATCTGCGAAATTTGACGACAAACGAATGTTGAATCTTGAATGACTATAGGCAAGTGAAGCGTTAAACATATGGGGCGAGGTACTTGGAAGATCCATATCTTCTCGGAGTTCTCCGTCTTCATTTGTAATTCCATTGGTATCTGAGGCCAAATAGGTGTAATTCAGATATAAATTGAAGTTTTTCGCAAATCCAGGGAGAAAGTCCAACTGTCGCTGAAAACTAAATTCCGCACCATATACATTAGCTTCTTCTCCGTTGTGGGGCTGATAGATCTCAAACCCTTCTGTTCCCTCACCATAGCTAGCATCAGAGGCTTCTAATACGGAAGTGTATATGAAATCATCAATCTTTTTAAAGAAAGCTCCAGCAGAAATGATTCCTACGTTTCTAAAGTAATGTTCAGCCATAAGATCAAAGTTCATTGCAGTGGTGGGGTCCAGATCGGCATTACCCAAATAAACTTCTTTATCCTCAGCAACGATGTCCAGATATGGTACAAGATCGATATAATTTGGACGAGAAAGTGTATTGGTCCACGCAAACCTTAAAATGGTTTGAGGTGTGAAGTTATACTTCAAATGTATACTTGGCATAAAATTGGTATAGGAACTTTCTTTAGTGATCTCCCCTATTCGATCCTCTTGATCAAGTATGCTGTTACCTGTGGCAGATATATCTGTTTTTTCAACGCGTAGTCCTGCTAGAACGCTCAAGCGATCCGTAATATTTTGAGTGGTCATTGCATAAGCTGCATAAACATTTTCGTCCACGTCAAAATTGGCACGCAGGTACTCATCCGGCACGGATTCCATTTCAAATTGACTTTGGTCATTCAAGTCCATGGAACCTAAAAACTCTGGTGTAACAAAACTACCCACCTGATATTTTTCTCCTGCAAGAAAGTCCGGATCACTATAAGAATGGGTCTCGACTTGATCCAAAAACTCATATCCATTAGTCATTGGCGTATACTCTTTAAAGGAGTTCTCTCTTACTTTGGATTTTAATCTTGTACGCAAACCGAATTGTAAGCTACCCTGATCACCAAAAAGATGAAGTGGAAGTTCAAAGTTTACAAACGCATTAATATCCTCTTCTTCGGTATCTTGCTGCTCTTCGGTAAGTTCATCTAACTCGAAATTACTCAAGGCTGCATCTTCCATGTTTTCAGGAGTAAATAATGGTTTTTTGGTGTCCAAACTCCTTAGAACACTAAACTCACTGGCATAACCTATATACCGCTCATTAGGCTTCACCTCAGAGGCTTTAGCATAAGAAGTCATCCAATCAAATTTAAGTTTTCCAAAAAGGTGCTCACCACCTACACTGTAGTTCTGCATACGTTGATCTTCCAAACGAGCATTTTCGTTTCTACCTCCACGAGCACCACCTTTTGTTTCGCGCGTGGCCTCTACCGGAAATCGAAGCAAGTTGCCTTGATCGTCTATTGTAAAATCATTTAATCCGATATCTTCCCCATCAAGGATTTCGTTTGAATATGCCAGGCGGTTTTCTCTATCATCCCTCCAGTTATACATGCTTTTGAAATAAACCGTATTGTTTTGATCCAGCTTGTAATCCATATTAACAGAAAAGCTCCTTCGAGTCCGTTGCACCATGTAATTTCGTACTTCATATACGCTATTATAAGGATTCACCTTTTGCTCTTCAATAATTTCTTCTCCGTCAGCATCCAACATCCCCGTATTATACTCAAACTCATCACTCCATTCCGCCTCCACATTATGAGATCCAAAATCATTGTCGTTGATGGATGCCGAAACCATCCATCCAAATTTCTTGTCTGCAGTACGGTCACCCACTAGAAATGATCCGTTTAAAATTCTTTTGTTGTTGATCAAATTAAGACCTGAGCCAGCAGTTGCAGAAAGCCTAAATCCTTGGGGTGCAGTTCTGGTGATCAAATTCACAGATCCGCCAATAGCATCCCCATCCATTTTAGGAGTAACTGCTTTACTCACCTCAATGGTTTGTATCATATCAGATGGAATAAGATCCATTTGAACATCCCTATTATCCCCCTCTGCCGACGGTATCCGACTACCATTAAGGGTAACCGAGTTAAGATGAGGAGATAGACCCCGAACTATAATTGTCCTAGCCTCTCCCTGGTCCATTTGCATGGTAATTCCCGGAATACGTTTAATAGCGTCCCCAATATTGGCGTCCGGAAATTTCCCGATCTGGTCGGTAGATACCACATTGGTAATATTGGTATTGTTCTTTTGAGTATTTAGCGCCTTAGACTGTCCGCCAAATCCGAAGGTAGAAACCTCCACTCCCTCCAGTTCAATAGGACTTGATTCTAATACCAAGTCTGCTGAAATGGTTTGATTTGGAATCACCGAAACTTGATGGTGAATGTCCTGAAAACCTAAATATTTAATTGTTAGTTCTCGTTCACCTGCCGGAACAGAGAGTAGGGTAAATCGTCCATTTATGTCAGAGACAGTTCCTAGATCGGTGTCTTGAACTAAAATGGTTGCCCCAGGTACGTAGATTCCATTTTCGTCCCTGATCGTCCCTTGAATATGTCCTTCTTGCGCACTCAAAGCAGTGGTAAACAAGGCGACAATTGCGACTGTTAATAGTTGTTTTAAAGCACTCATAAAATATGGTTTGTTTTACGGACAAAACTATAGCACACCTAGATCTAAGGCGTCAATTTGATGACAACAAAATGTAATCAAACTGCTTTTTAACCTACAACATAAAGGCAACATTTAAATCGTGTTAACATTGGAATAACACAGGGCTAATCTTGAAGGGTTCCTATGTAATTTGAAGTAAAAAAACCCCTAGTTTTTGCCCTTTATCAATGGGTAGTTTCTTTCTCAGACGATATCGTGCCACCCGAATACTATCCGGAGTTACTTTTAAAACTTCAGCTATTTCAATAGAAGTCATATTCAACTTGATCAACATACAAAGTCGCAATTCAGAGGCCGATATATTTGAATTTGAACATTGCTGTAATTTTTTGATAAACAAAGGGTGGATCTGTCCAAAGTATTCCATGAACTGCTCCCACTCTCTTTTTTCAGAAACTTCCTTTGTAATCTCCGCTACCAATTCAGTTAATTTCTGATCTATATCCATCTGTTTCCTTCCTTTGATATTGGTAAGGGTACGAGCGATAGTGGTTAACGTTTTGTTTCTCTGTGCTAGATTGAGGCTGTAATTGGAAAGGGACGATGTCTTTAATTCGATTTCACGAGCCATGTTCTGCTGCTCCATCCGCTTGTTCTCAAGTTCGGCCTCCAATACTTTTTGCTTGTAACTCGAAATTTTAAGTTGTTGCTTTTTGTGGTTGCGTTGATAGAAATAGCTTCCCCCTGCAAGTGTAAACAGCAATATCACTCCCAACCACAGTACACGATTTTGCACCTTGCCTATCTCATTTTCCTTGAGCAACACTTCGATCCTTGCATTTTTTGTTTTCGCATCATACAAAGACTGCAAGGCATTGATCTGCTGCCTATTTTGATCTTGAAGGATAGCTTCATTTATAGAATCCGATAATTTGAGATTCAAAAAGGCTTTTTGATAGGCTTTGAGTTCATATAGTACTTTGGAGATGTCTTTATAAGCACTTTCAATTTGATGTTGATTACGGTGCTTGAGCGCCAACTCCAATACCTTCTGGCTTTCATCCAGAGCGCGATTAAAATCTCCCGTCTTACGACGAATATCAGCGATATTGTTACGTATATTAATATATCGATCAGTGTCGGTCTTCGCATTGGTGAAGAACAATGCCTTTTCGAAATAGGTCAAGGCTTTATCAAAATTCTCCATGTCCTCATAAATACTCCCTAGATTTTCATGAGCTAAGGCTAACCCTGATGCATGTTCAAGTTCTTTGAACAGATCAAGGCTCGCGTTCTGATACACTATCGCTTTATCATAAAGACTTAGTTTCTCATAACAACTTCCTATGAAACCTGCACACATGGCCTCACCATTCTTATAACCAATACTCTGAGCTAATTCAAGCCCCTTATTAAAGTAATCTAAAGCACTTAAATACTGCCTTAATCGGAATTGAATTTTACCAGATTGCAGTTGAATATAAACTAGAGAAGTATCTTTTTCAGAAAGATAACCAGCCGCTTTTTGATAATTAAAGAGAGCCTGATTGACTGCCTCGTTTCGCGTGTAAAAATCGCCAAAGGCGATTAAACTCTGAGCAATGAGTTCAGGTTCATCTTGCTCCTGAGCCCATTCCAGAGACTTTTTAAGCTTGACATACACACTATCAGCCCGCGTTGTACTAGATACATCATCTTGACTATAACTACTAATAGAAAGGATTAAACACGACGCTGTACAAATGAGAATTTGAAGAAACCTTACCCAACAATGCATTGTAAAAAATTAATTCTAGAAAGATAAGAGGTAAGGATAACCAAAAGATTAACTGAATTTTAAATAATGATTAAAAACAAGGGTACAAAAAAACCCTCCGAGGTGGAAGGTTTTTCTATATAAGATTCGAATCTAATTATGCTTCAGCAGGAACTATTGAAACATAAGATTTGTTATCTCTTTTCTTTACAAATTTCACAACACCATCAACCTTAGCGTGTAATGTATGGTCTTTCCCCATATATACATTCTCACCAGGGTTGTGTGAAGTACCTCTTTGTCTTACGATGATATTTCCAGCAATAGCGGCTTGTCCTCCGAAAATCTTAACACCTAAGCGTTTCGATTCTGATTCTCTACCGTTCTTGGAACTACCAACACCTTTTTTGTGTGCCATTTCTATTGTGTTTTAATATCTTGTGCAATCCAAGATTTGTTAAACTTTATTTTAAAACCAATTAAGAGAATTATTTTCCTCCGTTTAATTGATCTTGTAATTCTTTCAATTCATCCCACTTGTCATTGGCAGCTAGATCAGCTTGTTCAGCCCATGTACCTGGATCCAAATGTGCAAGTGTTGAGCTTGCTTCAGTTAAAATTTCTTTTACCTGATCAGCTGACTTCTTCGCCAATTTAGCGAAAGTGTCAACTCCAGCGTTTACTAAAGCCTCAGCAGCTTTAGGTCCGATTCCTTCAATTTTTTTCAAATCGTCTCCTTTTTTGGAAGCGGCTTTTTTCTTAGGAGCAGCTTTTTCAGCAGCAGGCTTAGCCTCTACTGCAGCTTCTTCCTTTTTAGGAGCAGCCTTTTTCTTAGGAGCTGCTTTTTTAGCACCACTACCTACGATGTTCTCAATAACTATTTCAGTAAGAGATTGTCTGTGTCCGTTTTTCTTGCGAAAACCTTTACGTCTTTTCTTCTTAAAAACAATTACCTTATCACCTTTTAGGTGCTTGATGACTTTCGCCTCTACTGCGGCTCCGTCTATAGCTGGGGCGCCAATGGTTACATCACCGTCATTATCCAACAAAAGTACGTTGTCAAATGAAACTTTGTCTCCTTCTTCAGAAGCCAAACGGTGTACAAAAACCTTTTGATCTTTCGCAACTTTAAATTGCTGCCCTGCTATCTCTACAATTGCATACATAGCTTATGAATTAATAATTTATCAATATATAACCTTGCCTAATAAAATTAAGCGGGTGCAAATATACTTCTAAATCATTAAAGAACAAATGTTTTTATGCCTTTTGGAATGTTTTTTTTAGGTTCCAGCTCGGCTTGAACTTTTGCATAAAAGCCAAAGTCAGGACCACCGTGGATGCAAAACCCTCTATAAGAAGGATAAACACCAGAACTCCAGGACCTTGATTATAATCCCGAATCCAAGTATTGATGATACTTTCAGCAAATAGGGTGTCGATGTGATACATATAGATAGCCATAAACAAAACAAAGGTTATTGTGGCTAAAAAACCAGTCATTACCCCTGTTTTAAATCCATTGTGGTAGTGAAAATCATCCTTTTCCAAAATCCTTCTCATACGAATAACGGCGAATATGCCGTAAGCCACTATAGCTCCATTGAGAAGTCGTAGCCATATCACTTCGTGTAATCCTACTAGTTTAAGAATTAAAAAATAGGCGATCAAAGCAATTGCGATGAAAAGCCCATACCTGATATACAATCTTTCTGGGTTCATGAGCTAAAAATTTGATATTACGACATTTAAAGTACAAAAAATAACGATTGAATGTATTAAAAAACAAAACATTTTATAAAGCCCTATACTGTGAACCAAGTTCAAAAAAAAATAATTCACTAAAACGCTTGTTTCTTTCATGGTGGTTTTAGCAATTCGAAAATGTATTTCATCCAAACTTGAGATAGATTGTAATTTTGTTCTAAGTATTACGGAAATCCCCAATTAAATCAGAGCTTCACCAAAGAAAATAAGCTCAATAATTCGCTGTAGAATGCAATATTTTTACTAAATTTCGACACAATTTTAATCGTTTCTGTTAGTATATTAACTTACAGAGATTAAAAAAAACGCAAATAACAAACCAATTTACTTATGAGAAACAATTTAATCGCAATCGCGATTTTTTCAATGCTGTATTGGTCTTCACCAGCACAGCAAATCGAGTTTGAGGAGTATGATCTGGCCAACGGGATGCATGTGATCCTTCATCAAGACAATACTGCTCCAGTTGTAACTACTTCTGTGATGTACCATGTAGGTGCTAAAGATGAAAACCCAGAAAGAACAGGTTTTGCACACTTCTTTGAACACCTTTTATTTGAAGGTACAGAAAATATTGAAAGAGGAGAATGGTTTAATATCGTCAGTGCCAATGGTGGAAGCAACAATGCGAATACTACAGCTGATAGAACTTATTACTATGAGGTATTCCCTTCAAACAACGTTGAACTAGGTTTATGGATGGAATCCGAGAGATTATTACAACCAGTGATTAATCAAATCGGTGTTGATACCCAGAACGAAGTTGTTAAAGAGGAAAAAAGACAACGAATTGACAATTCACCTTATGGCGCTTTAAGTTATGGCATTGCAGTTCAACCCCATCTTTTCAAAAAACATCCTTATCAGTTTAGTGTCATTGGATCAATGGAACATTTGGATGCTGCAACCCTTGAGGAATTTAAAGCATTTAACGACAAATATTATGTGCCTAACAATGCTGTTTTAGTAGTGGCGGGAGATATCGATGTACCTGAGGTCAAAAAAATGATTAACGACTATTTTGGTCCTATACCCAAAGGTGAACCAGTTGAAAGAGATTTCGCAAAAGAAGATCCAATTACAGAGCAAATCACAGCAACGGAATATGATTCAAACATTCAAATTCCGGCGCTTGCCCTTTGTTATAGAACACCAGCAATGACCGAGCGTGATTCTTATGTTCTAAATATGATTGCTACATACCTAAGTGATGGTAAAACCTCTAAATTGTACAAAACCATGGTGGATGAAAATAAATCAGCCTTACAAGTTTTTGCATTCAACAGAACCATGGAAGACTATAGTATGTACAACATATTCGCTCTTCCATTGGGAGAGATTCCACTAGAGCAGCTCGAAAAAGAAATCGATGCTGAGATTACAAAGGTTCAAACGGATCTAATCTCTGAGTCGGATTTTCAGAAATTACAAAATAAAATGGAAAATGATTTTGTGAGTTCCAATTCAAGCATGTCAGGAATTGCGAGTTCTTTAGCCACCTATTATATGTTGTACGACGATACGAATCTCATCAATTCAGAGATTGAAATTTATCGCGGAATTAGTAGAGAGGACATCAAAGAAGTCGCAAACAAATACCTGCAAAAGAGCCAACGTCTAAGATTGGAGTATCTTCCACAACCAACAAATAATTAATTCAAATGAAGACAACTATATTCACATTTTTTCTAAGTTTTTGTGCAAGTCTTACTTTTGCACAAATCGACAGATCGGTTCAACCCACACCAGGGCCTGCTCCTACGATAAACATAGAAAAACCATATACATTTAAACTTGACAATGGCCTAAAGGTAATGGTGGTTGAGAACCATAAATTACCCAAAGTCTCTATGACACTCACAATTGACAATAGCCCAATTGTGGAAGGTGACAAAGCGGGTGTATCTTCTCTTACAGGAGATATGTTAGGCACAGGAACTGTTGAAATCAGCAAAGATGATTTCAATGAAAAAGTAGATTATCTTGGTGCCAGTATATGGTACGGATCTCAAAGTGCAGGGGCAAATTCACTCTCTAAGTACTTTCCAGAAATATTAGAGCTTCTTGCCGATGGAGCTATTAACCCAGTATTCTCACAAGAGGAATTTGATAAAAAGAAAACTCAACTTATTGAGGGTGTCAAATCAGGAGAAAAAAATGTCGCTGTTATTCAAAGAAGAGTTTCTAGCGCTTTGGCTTTTGGTTTAGATCATCCATATGGTGAGTTCATCTCTGAAGAATCGATTAACAATGTTCAACTCAACGATGTAATCACATTTTACAACACCTACTTTAAACCGGAAAATGCATATTTGGTGATTGTAGGAGATGTGGATGGAAAGGCGACGAAAAAACTTGTAAAAGAGTATTTCTCCGATTGGAAAGCTGAGAAAGCACCACAGTATGCGTATTCTGCGCCTAAGGATGTTCAGTATTCTCAGATCAATTTCATTGACATGCCAAATGCTGTTCAATCGGAAATCGAGGTCACTAACATGGTGGATCTAAAGATGAGTGATCCTGACTATCATGCTGCACTAATTGCTAACCACATTTTAGGAGGTAGTTTCTCTAGTTATTTGAATATGAACTTAAGGGAAAAACACGGGTTTACTTATGGTGCTAGATCTAGTTTAAAAACAAATACCCATAATGCCTCTTCTTTCACAGCCTCTACAAGCGTGAGAAATGCAGTTACTGATAGCGCTGTTGTAGAATTCTTCAAAGAGATCAAACGTATACGTACTGAAAAGGTTTCTGAAAAAGATTTAGCAAATGCTAAAGCAAAATACCTTGGTAATTTTGTACTTGCTCTAGAAAACCCTTCTACTGTAGCTCGATATGCGCTTAATATCGAAACAAAAGATCTTCCTAAGGACTTTTACAAAACTTATCTTGAAAAAATAAATGCTGTTACTGCCCAAGACGTACAACGGGTGGCTAATAAATACTTCAAAGCGGATAATGCTCGAGTAGTTATCGCAGGGAAAGGTAGTGAAGTAGCCTCTAAACTAGAAGCCACTGGTATTCCTATGTTATACTTTGACACCTATGCCTTCCCTGTTGAAAAGCCTAACTATGAGCAAAATGTTCCTGAAGGGGTCACGGTTCAAAGCGTTTTAGATAGTTATTTAAATGCTATTGGAGGTAAAGACAAGGTTGCAGGTTTAAATTCCATACAAACCACCTATACCACAAGCTTTAACGGAGGGTCGTTAGAAATTATCGAAAAAAGAACTTCGGACAATTATGCTCAGATAATAAACATGAATGGTAATCCAATGATGTCTGTACTTATTAACGACCAGGAAACTATCATTAAACAAGGACCTAACACGGTACCTGTTTCACCTGAGATGATTAATGATCTGCAGAACGCCGTAGGTGTGTTCCCAGAGCTTAAGTTGCTCAGTAACCAAAGCGTTACCCTTGCAGGCATTGCCAAAGTTGAAGGAAAAGACACCTATCAGATCGATGTTCCAGGGGAGGTTATTACTACCTCTTATTTTTATGATGTAGAAAGCGGACTTAAGCTCAAAGAACAGTCCATTACTTCAATGAGTGGCCAAAGTCAAACGAATGAAGCTTTCTTATTTGATTATAAAGAATTTGACGGTATTAAACTACCTTCATTAAAGAAAGCTTCTATTGGAGGAATGCCAGTTGAAAACACGCTTTCAGAAGCCTTGATCAATATCGAATTTACAGCTGAAGATTTTAAGTAATCCAGCAACGTAATAAACTCTTTGGAAATCCCCGACTCAGTCTAAATGACCAGGTCGTGGGATTTCTTTTTTCTTAGTCCTATTGGAATTTACCACATATACTCCTAAGAGTATAACTCCCGTTGCCCCGAGATGAACCAAGCCAAACTTCTCCCCATCCAAAACACCCCATAGTATTCCCACAACAGGTGCTAAATAGGTCACCGAGGTGGAAAATACAGGTGACGTAATCTGGATCAACCGATTAAAAACAATAATGGTAATACCAGTTCCAACTACTCCTAAAATGGCCACATAGATCAACGAATTTACAACCCTAGGCTCCTGGAAAGTATAGGAATCAAAAAAGCCAGTGTAAATTAGAATAACTAAGGCAGGTATTACTATAACCACAAAACTCCCTACCGACATTGCCATTACAGAAACATCTTGAAGTTTCGATTTGATCACATTTGCATTTGTGGCATATAAACAAGCTGCAAGAACAACGAACAAGGCATAATAATAATTTTGACCAGGATTAATTCGTGCTCCTTGTACAATGAGCAGAATTGCACCTATCAGACCAATGATAACACCTACTAATTGATTGCCCTTAAACCGAATTTTAAAAACTACAAATCCGATCAGGATGGTAAACAATGGTACCAATGAATTTAATATCGCCGCGATACTGCTGTCAATTTCTTTTTCTGCAAAAGCGAACAAATAAGCAGGTGCTAATATACCGCAAAAGGAAGATAGAGCGACCCACTTCCATTGCACTAAGGTTAATTGGAAGACAGATCTAAAACCGATGCAAAAAAGGAAAATAGCAGAAAACAATACCCGAAGAGACCCCAACTCAATAGGGGTTAATCCTATAAGACCTTTTTTAATTAATATATAGGAACTACCCCAAATTACAGACAAAAAAAGCAGGTAAACCCACTTTAATTTATTTTCATCCATAGAATCAATCTTTTGACGACAAAGATCCTAAAATTAAGTTTAAAATGATTTCCTTTGTAGTTCTTTTTATAACATGTTTTACTTGTGAAAACAAGATGGATTCCAATAGCGTTTACATTTCTTTACATGCTTGCCATGCTTAAGCCTGTAATGCCAGTATTCGACTATGTTATCAATCAAGATTACATTGCAGAGTATTTGTGTATTAATAAGGACAAACCTGAGATGGACTGTAATGGTAAATGTTACCTTATGGAAATGTTAGAAGAGGAAAATCAACAAAAGAAACAAAATCTTCCAGCGATTGATCTTAGAGAATATCCCATTGGTTTTGTTCAAGTACTCCATATTCCTTCTGTCACTCAGCTGAGCTTTAAAACTAAAAACAACACTATTTACACAAGGCAATACAGCTCCCTATTTAATGATAGTTTGTTCCACCCTCCCATTGGATGTTAGTATATTTTTCCCTTTTGTAAGAATTCACCCAGGACCTTTTTTGGATGTGATTTGATATGAGGTTTACCTAATTTTTTAAACTGGGTTTACTAGACTGAATGGAATTGAACTCTTACCCATCAATAAAGATATATTTAACTATATAATCGCACTATTACGATTATACAATTTACACATTTAACTCAAAAAATGAAACACATATTTGTGCTTATTCTATACCTTGGAATAAGCATTCAAACTATCGCACAAACCACTTACAATGGACGGATAATGGATACGGGCGAACACCCAATTAGTGGGGTTAGTATTCAGTCCAGCACGAATCCTTCTATTGGTGTTGCCACAAACATCAACGGAGAATTCACTATAGAACTTGACCACAAAGAGGTCAACATAACGGCTATGGGATATCAATCCGTGGTTGTTACACTACAACCTGGAAACAATACAATTGTACTTAAGCAATCCCAAGAGGAACTACAACAGATTATTGTCTCAGCTAGTAGAGAAGCTCAAAAGCGGGCAGAAATTCCAGGTGCTATTTCAGTAATTACATCTGGGAGATTGGAAGAATTAAAACCATTCACAATAACACAAATCGTAAATCAAGCCCCTGGAGTATTTATGTCCAGCTCTGTAGCTTCGGGAAATGAACAGCATATGACTTCGGTTCGATCTCCGATCTCTACCAAGTCCCTCTTTTTATATTTAGAGGATGGTATTCCAATTCGTCCGACCGCAGTGTTCAACCACAACGCTTTACTTGAAATGAATGATGTTTCTTTTGACCGAGTAGAGGTTTTAAAAGGGCCAGCTTCGAGCATTTATGGAAGTGAAGCCATTGGAGGGAGTTTTAACTTTATCACTAAGCATCCCAGCAGAGATTTTAGTGGGAGTTTGGGGTTTCAAATAAACGATCTTGGGCTATCAAAGTACACTCTGGAAGTATCTGATTATGCAAATGAAAAGTTTGGTTATTATCTAGGTAGCCAGTACACTAAACGAAATAACGGCCCTATAGGACACAGTGATTACGAGAAATTCTCGACCACCTTTAAGACCGTTTATCACTTTAATTCCTCCACCACTTGGATAAATACCATCGATCTGATCGATTATCGCACAGATACTTCTGGATCCTTAACAGAATCAGATTATAACACCGGGGATTACATAAGTGATCAGACTTTCACTGAGCGTAGCGCTAATGCGTTTCGATTAAAAAGCACTTTGAATAAGTACTGGAATGATCGAAGCAAAACTACCTTCAATGTAATTTTAAGAGATAATCAAACGGATCAAATCCCCTCTTACAGAATTCGGCAATTCCGTGAGCAAGGAGAACTTACCGGTAAAGGAGAAGGAGAAATTAACTCAGATCGTTTTCAAAGTATTGTTGGTTTGATCCAACACAAAATTGATTTTAATTTAGCTAATGCATCCCTTATACTAGGATCAAGCATTGACTATTCTCCTCAAAGGTATCTAGCTCAAACTATAGAGGTAACAGTAGACACACAAACTGCTAAAAACAGTGCATATAGGATAAATCAAGGGGATTATATCTTGAACTATAAGGCAAATATTTTAAATTATGCAGGCTACGCACAATTTGAATTTAACCCTATGACCAATCTTAAATTCACCACAGCGTTACGATACGATGGCTTCAATTATGATTACGACAATCAATTAGATGGACAGGTTGGAGCAGCAGATGCTGTTAATAATTACAACAATTTTTCACCTAAAATCGGACTCAACTATAACTTCAGCAAAAATTCAGGTTTGTACATCAATTACGCCAATGGATTTTCACCTCCGCAAACCTCAACCCTGTACAGAAACAAATATGTTGAAATCGAGGGGCAAATCCTAGGTCTTAAACCTTCTAGATATAACAACTATGAAGTTGGAGGTTATTTTGCTTCAAGGAAATGGAAAGTTGATTTTGCCCTATATGTCCTGGATGGGAAAAACACCTTGGTTACCCTTAGAAATGATCAAGATCAGTACTATAATTCCAATGCAGGTAAAACACGATCATACGGTATAGAATATGGGATTAACTATACTATATTACCAGAATTAAGAATTTCACATAATGGTAGTTTTGCCAATCATCGTTATTTAGAATTTTACGATTCTGGTGTAGATTATTCAAACTCTAACATGGAAACTGCACCACAACTATTAGGAATTACCCAGGTAAATTATACGCCTTCATACTTACCTAAACTTGATCTCGGATTGGAATATGAATTGGTAGGTTCCTATAATACTAGTCTGGAGAATCAACGCCAAAATCAAGATGGAAATTTAGGCACTTCCACCTATGGAGGCCATCATATTTTTAATCTAACGGCTAGCTATAGTTTGAAAAACCTGGTGCTTTGGATGCATGCATTAAATATTTTTGACCGTCTCTACTCCACTCGGGCTTCCTACAATGTGTACACCAATGAGAATAATTATGAGCCTGGAGGACCACGCGCATTCCATCTCGGAGTTCGTTACAAATTTTAAGTATTGAAAATGAAAAATAAAAAGTTAAATAAATGGATGTGGAAGTGGCATTTTCTCTCAGGAATCATTGCACTTCCTTTTATAGTTCTACTATCTACAACCGGGATCATCTATTTGTTCAAAGACACCTATGAGCAAAAGGATGTTCTATCTTATAAAGAAGTAGCTGTCACATCAAAATCACTTTCCTACCAACAACAATGGGAAGTAGCTAAGACTCAAACAGAGCAGCATCTCTCCTCAATGGTTATTCCTAAGGCGGATAATCAAGCTACAGAATTTGTATCAGGCATGTTTGAAACCCATCACAGCCTTTACATTGATCCTTATAAAGGGGTTGCCACTGGAATAATTGAAACACGCAGTACAGACATGTACAAGGTGAGAAAGCTCCATGGAGAGCTCCTTTTGGGAAGCTATGGGACTAAAATTATAGAACTGATAGGGAGCTGGATGGTCGTCTTAATTATTACGGGGCTCTATGTCTGGTGGCCCAAGGATTCTTGGAGGTTAAAATCTTACTTTATACCACGAATTAAAAGTGGTCGCCGCACTTTTTTTAGAGATGCTCACGCTATCACGGGTTTCTGGCTATCGGCTCTTTTTCTTCTTATTCTTGCTGGCGGGCTTCCTTGGACCGATGTATTTGGAGGGGGATTTAAATGGATACAAGAACAAACCCAAACGGGATATCCTACTACATGGAATAGTTACTCACAAAACAATTACGCGCAAGGTACTGAAATGGTTTCTTTAGATGCCATTGTTGAAAAAGCTAATTCATTACAGCTCCCAGGAACAGTAAGTGTATCATTTCCGAAAAGTGAAAAAGGGGTGTTCAGCGTCCAGAACACTTACTACAAAGATCTCAGCAAGCAAAGCAAGTACCATTTTGATCCTTATAGCGGTAAACTATTAAAGGAACATACCTGGGCAGATGTTGGTATTCTTATGCAGGGTCGTATGTGGGTTATGGCTTTTCATCAAGGGAAATTCGGCCAATGGAACTGGATCCTAATGCTAATTACCTCCTTTTTATTACTCGCAATGAGTCTTTCTGCCATAATCTCCTATTGCCTTAGAAAAAGAAAAAATAGCCTAGGTGTTCCCAAAGTTCCTAAGAAGTTTTCTTTAGGAATTGGAATGTGCATAATTATTGGATTTCTTTGTCTCTTATTACCACTATTTGGCCTGAGTGTGATAATAATCCTTATTTTTGAACAATTGAGAACCTACCGTAAATCGGTCACATTAAATTAAAAAATATGAGGAAATTTAGTTTATTATTATTGATTTTAACCATGGCAGTAATATCTTGTAAAAATGGTGAAAAGAAATCAGAAGGGCCTACTCAAATGGAAGAAGTGATGGCGGTACATGATAATTTAATGCCTAAAATGAGTGATATATCAAGCCTGATGAGTGAATTAGAAACCAAAATCGACAGCAGTGAGTCAAGCGCAAAGTATCAAAAAGCAATTGATGATCTTGCAGCCTCACATACAGCTATGATGGACTGGATGAAGGATTTTGGAGCTAAATTTGATGTCGATGAAATTCTAAGAGGTAAACCACTCACAGAGCAAAAGCAGCAACTTTTAGATCAAGAACAACAAGAGGTAGATGAGCTTAAGAAGCAAATCGAATCCAGTATTGCAAATGCAAAGAGCTTGCTAGGAAATTAAAGCAATTCCACTATCTTTTAAAAAAATGTAAATAACAAAGAAGTCTTTTGAGTTTATCTCAGAGGACTTTTTTTTAGCCAAAAATTAATTAACAACGGTCCAACTAAAACTTTCCATGATTTTACGGATGTCGTTCTGCAGATACACCACAGCTGGTAACAAAGAGTCATAATTGGGTTTTGCCTTAAAATATAAAGAACCCGTCACAAAATGACTTGTGCTATCCGTTAGATAAAATTGTGAATTTGAAGCAGCATCTCCAGTTATGACATAAAACATCCCATATACACTTCCCTTTGTATTTACAAAAGGCTGTTCTGTGATATTATCAGCCTTGGCCACATGCTCATAGGTGAGTTTTTGAGCATCCCTTAGCAATACATCCAAATCTTGGTGCACTTTTTTATATGTTATATACATGGTAGCATTCATTTTAGGATACTCTATGAGCATAGAACAATCACTTTTTGAGCTCACCCTTGCATTGACATTTGATTGAAAAACAAATGGACATCCTTTTGAAATATTATGGTAGGCAGGCTGTGGGAATTCAAGTTTGAGTTCAGCCTGAGGTTTTGGAATCGGATCATCAGCACATGAACACACCATTACTGCTAGGCCAATAAGTGACCATATATATCTTAAGATTCTCAATCTATTGTAACTTTAATTTGTTTAATACGCTTATTATCCAAAGCTTCCACTACAAAAGTGATGTCGTTAAAGATTACTTTTTCCCCTTTTTTAGGAAAGCTTCCAGCGATTTCCAACACAAAACCAGCAATGGTTTCTGATTCTCCTTTATTATCTTCGAATGCTGATTCATCATCAAGGGCAATGACCTTATAAAAGTCCTTTAACACCGTTTTGCCTTCAAAAACGAAATTCTTTTCATCTAACTTAGAGTACACTAGATCTTCATCGTCAAATTCATCGCTTATGTCTCCGACAATTTCTTCAATGATATCTTCTAATGTCACAACCCCTGATGTCCCACCATACTCATCTACGACAATAGCTAGGTGAATTTTCAAATCTTGGAACTCCCTTAATAGGTCATCAAGCTTTTTATTTTCTGGAACAAAATAGGCATCTCTTTTTAATGAAATCCAGTCAAAGTTTTTTTTATCGATATGTGGCAACAGATCCTTTACATATAACACGCCCGTTACTGTATCCATATTCTCTTTGTAAACTGGAATTCTGGAATAGCCATTTTTAACGATTTGCTTAACTACTTCCGAAAACTCCATGTGCTCACCTAGAGCAAAAACATCGATTCTAGGTTGCATTACCTGCCTGGTATCTGTATTTCCAAAAGATACGATCCCGTGTAGTATCTTTTGTTCTTCTTCGGTGGTATCACCTTCAGTTGTGATTTCCAGAGCATGGGATAGCTGATCCACGGAAATATCCGATTTCTGTTTTCCCAAACGCTCGTGAAAGTACAAAGTTATGGCTTGCATTGGTCTATTGATTGGGGTAAGAATTTTATCCAAAATATTTATTGGATTAGCCATTAAATGAACAAACCTGTAATTATTTTTACTCGCATAGAGTTTTGGAAGTATTTCACCTAAAAGCAATATCAAAAAGGTGACTATGACAAGTTCTATAACAAGCCGCAGTTCTATTACCCCGAACAGTTCTTTTTCAAAACTTGGGAACAGCCGATCCCCCACGGAGATGAACAGCAGCACAAAACTCAAGTTAAAAAGAGTTTTGGCTACCATTAGGGTGGCCAAAAGTTTTTTAGGTTTTTCTATTAGCCTCACAATGGTTTTCCCATGCCTTGTCTTGGATTCTAATTCACATTGAATATCTGTAGATGACAGTGAAAAGAAAGCTGCCTCCGCTCCTGAGACAAGTGCGGTGGAAATTAATAAAACGATGAGTACTGATAAATTAACAATTGTTACAGTATCCACTTCAAAAAACAATGGAATAAAACTCGAGGGCTCTGGGTCCAATATAAGTTATTTTAGTTCTACTTGATTAAAATGGCAAATCATCACCTTCCTCTTCCGGATTTGATGGTGTTTGAGATTCAACCTTTTGTGTCGTTTGAGAATTTTGCTGTGATCCAACATTTTCAGTTTGACCATCTCCTTTGTTAGAAAGGAAAGTAAAATCAGTAACCTGGACCTCGGTGGTATATCTGGTTACACCATCCTCACCTTGCCATTGTCTGGTTTTTAATCGTCCTTCTACATAAACCTTATCCCCTTTACTAAGGTATTTTTCGCAAATCTCAGCAGCCTTATTTCTAACTACAACATTATGCCATTCGGTATTACTCACACGCTCCCCGGTTTGCCGGTTCGTATAGGTTTCATTAGTTGCTAGTGGGAATCGCCCAATGCATCCACCCCCATCAAAATACGTCGTCTTAACATCGTCACCTAAATGACCAATCAGCATTACTTTGTTTAACGTTCCACTCATTTGATATTATATATTTAATTTTAAAAACTTCTTTAAATTTAAGAAAAATTCCAACTTTATAATCCAAAATCTTTCACAAAATTGGCAATTAGTACTGGCACTGGATATTCACGAATGTTTTTCCTGTGAATTCCATTTGGAATTGGTTCCTTTAGTTCGACAATCCAAAATTGTGTATAAATGTGTTGATGCGACAATTTATGAACTGATACCTTTGGATTGAACAAGCGAATATCGTAAGATTTACCTGAAATCAAATCCAAAAAGTCTTCTTTTTTCGTCAGCTCATCTAAGCTGAGATTATCGTTGGATTCCACGAGTGGAAACTGATACAAATGTTGCCAAATATCTTTTTTGGTTCGAGCCTGAAGTAAGGTGTGCTGGTGGTCTAAAAGAACAATATAATTGAAATAGCGCTTTTTAATTTTATTCTTTTTTAATTTAACGGGGAGTTTATCCACCCTCTGTAACTGAAACGCAACACAGCTTATTTGTAAACCACAGCTGGCACAAAGTGGTAATTGTGGTTTGCATTGCATTGCCCCAAATTCCATTATGGCCTGATTGTAATCCCCTGGATGTTCCAAATCCAATACTCTTGTAGCTAATTCCTTGAAATAACGTATTCCTTCGGTAGCATTTATAGGGGTATCCACCCCAAAATATCTACTTAAAACCCTGTATACATTTCCGTCTACTACAGCCACAGCTTCGCCATAGCAAATGGAAGCAATTGCACTAGCAGTATACTCTCCCACGCCTTTTAGCTTTTTTAACTCGCTAAATGACTTTGGAAAAATACCCTCCATTTCATAAGCCACTTCTTTTGCTGTATAGTGTAAATTTCTAGCCCGAGAATAATACCCGAGGCCTTGCCAAAGTTTAAGAACTTGCTGTTCAGAAGCTTCCGCTAAATCAAACACTGTTGGAAAGGTTTTTATAAAACGAAGATAATACGGCAGTCCTTGATCGATTCTAGTTTGTTGTAATATGATCTCAGACAACCAAATACGATACGGGTCACTACTTCTTCTCCAAGGTAAATCCCTTTTATTCTGCAAGTACCAAGAATTTACAACTTCCCTAAAATCAATTTCATTAGCCCTATTTTTCAATACGATTTCTTTATTTGGTTAAATTTTAATTATTTACGCTTTATTTATTGGTTAATTAATTTATATATTTGCATCCCCTAAATTGACAACACTGTAAAACAAATATATAAAAATGACTAAAGCAGACATTGTAGCTAAGATTTCAGAAAAACTTGGCATGGAAAAAGGAGATGTTCAGGCAACTGTAGAATCTTTTATGGAAGAGGTTAAAAATTCACTCGAAAGTGGTGATAATGTTTACCTTAGAGGTTTTGGAAGTTTCATTATTAAAACTAGAGCTGAAAAAACTGGAAGAAATATTTCGAAAAACACTACAATCAAAATTCCAGCGCATAATATTCCAGCTTTCAAACCCGCAAAAGTATTTGTTGAGGGTGTTAAGACTAGCGTAGAAGTAAAATAAAGTATTAACATAAAACATTTAAGTAGATGCCAAGTGGTAAAAAAAGAAAAAGACATAAGGTAGCAACGCACAAGCGTAAAAAGCGAAACAGAGCTAACCGACACAAGAAAAAGTAGTTAATCTAACTACTTTTTCTATTTTTGAAGTGTATTCACTAGAATACGATCGTTCATTGAAATGAAATTCCCTCCAAAAAGAGGAGTTTCACAGGGTTATCAAAAGAAAACCTGTAATAAGAATTTATTACATTGATAAATGTGATATATTTATTGTTTAATCCATCGGTCATTCCCATGTATTTATGACAAGGTTTGACAGATAAAATTTCATTCAGAGTGAATAAAGAAATTATTGTTAGATCTAGTTCCTCTGACGTTGATTTTGCCATATTAAAGGATGGAAAACTTAGTGAATTGCACAAGGAAGCTGAAAGCAGTGACTTTTCCGTGGGTGATATTCTACTAGCAAAGGTACGAAAACCAGTAACTGGTTTGAATGCCGCATTTGTAAATGTAGGATACGAAAAAGATGCATTTTTGCATTACCACGATTTAGGACCTCAACTTAGTTCCTTGCTGAAATTCATAAAACGTGTAAGCACAGGTAAATTAAAAGATTTTTCTTTAAAAGACTTCCCATTTGAAAACGATATAGACAAAAATGGTACTATTAATAATGTATTAAAGGCCAATCAATCTATATTAGTACAAATTGTCAAGGAGCCTATTTCAACCAAAGGTCCTAGAATTAGTTCCGAATTGTCCATCGCTGGGCGTTATTTGGTACTTGTTCCCTTCTCTGACAGAGTCTCTGTCTCGCAAAAGATAGAGAGCAAAGCAGAAAAGGATCGATTGAAAAGGCTAGTACAAAGCATAAGACCTAAAGGTTTTGGTGTTATTGTGCGCACTGTGGCAGAAGGCAAAAAAGTCGCCGAACTAGATAAAGATTTGAACAACCTATTTAAGAAATGGAATGGGTTGTGTAAAAAAATTTATAAAGCGCCTCACCCCTCTAAAGTCCTTAACGAAATGAATCGAGCAGCCTCTATTTTAAGAGATGTTTTTAACGATGATTTCACAGGGATCTATGTAGATGATGAAACGCTTTATGAGCAAATTAAAGAGTACGTGCATGAAATTGCACCAAAGAAAGAATCTATTGTAAAGTTGTATGAGTCTAAAGTTCCAATCTTTGAAAAGTTTGGAGTAGAAAGACAAATCAAAACCTCTTTTGGAAGAACCGTATCAACCAGTAAAGGAGCCTATTTAGTTATTGAACACACCGAAGCACTACACGTGGTCGATGTCAATAGCGGAAACCGCTCTAACAAGGCAAAATCTCAAGAAGAAACTGCATTGGAGGTTAATCTTATTGCTGCCACCGAATTGGCTAGACAATTGAGATTAAGAGATATGGGAGGAATTATAGTTGTCGATTTCATCGATATGACAAACACTGAAAATCGAAGAAAGTTATTCGACCATTTAAGAGAGGAAATGAAAGATGATAGAGCCAAACACAAAATCCTACCTCCTAGTAAGTTTGGCCTTATACAAATTACAAGACAGCGCGTCAGACCAGAGGTAAATATTAAAACCCGAGAGGAGAACCCCAATGGTCGAGGTGACGAAATTGAAGCACCTATAGGATTGATCGACAAAATCAATATCGATCTTGAGCGCATATTAAATTCAGAAAATGGCACAAATGGAATTATACTTAATACACATCCATTTATTGCCGCATATTTAACAAAAGGATTTCCATCCATACGTTCTAAATGGTTTTTAGAACACAAAAAATGGGTCAAGATTTTACCTAGAGATGCTTACACATATTTAGAATACCGTTTTAAAGATAAAGACGGAAAAGTCTTAAAATAACATAAAAAGTCACATTGTAAAAAGTGTGACTTTTTTTTATGCCTAAAATTTTGAGAGTACCTTTCTAAGGATTCTTAAAAAGTTTCCTTGACAGATTCCTTCGATGTCACTGCTTTGATACCCTCTTGCCTCTAATAAGCCTTTTATTTTCTGAAGATCAGCAATGGTATCTACATCATAAGGTGATTGCTCCTTACCAAATCCGCCGTCCAAATCAGATCCTATCCCCACATGCTTTGAATTACCTGCGAGCTGACATATATGATCAATATTGTCGACGATTTGCTTTAATCCAGCATCTGCACTTTGAGGAGTTGAAACACCCTTTTTCCAATTTGGAACCATCATCCATGTATCCAAAACCCCACCAATAACAGCACCTCTACCTATGAGTTCCTTTAATTGCTGGTCTGAAAATTGTCGGTTATGGTTAACGAGTGCTCTACAATTGTTATGACTCGCCCATAGAACACCATCAAAAACCTCCAAAGCCTCCCAAAAACTTTGATCGCAAAGGTGGGTAACATCAAGAATTAGACCTAGCTTTTCCATTTCTTGGAGTAAGTTTTTACCTTTCTCACCTATTCCACCTGTGGAGTTCGTACCAAAAGCGTATGTTCCAGGCCCGTAATGTGCAGGGCCTACAGCTCTAAGTCCATAATCAACTGCTTGGTGCAGATGCTCCATACTTACGATAGAATCTGCTCCTTCCAAGCTCAGTACAAAACCAATCGATTTTTTGGCATCCATTGAGGTTTCCCAATAATTTAAATGCGACTCAAGGGTTTGTAAGTTGGTGATTTGGGTGAGCTCCTTAACTCTTACCATTTCTTTGTACCATGCGAGTTGCGCCTGGGTATGAGCCCAAGCTTGCTCAGGAGAGTTCCATCCTGGAAGGGAGTTTGTTGGCTTTACATACCGAGCAATTTGTGTAGCCACACATAAACCAATATTACCCTTACGCATTTCTTGAAAAGTAACGGTGTTTTGACCACGTCCTGGAAGATCCTTGAGATCTTTTTCAAAGTTTCGCAGTGTTACTATGTCTGTTCGAAGATCGCGATTCCAGTCAATAGCATTCATAGAAAGATCTAAATGTGCATCGAGTATCATTTGGAAATTAGAGTTTTTAAGTGAAACGAAGTTTAATTATTAGCTAAATGGATATTTTTTGCCCTCTTGCACCCACCTTCCAACGGCCCACAACTTCGCCGGATTTTACTACCTGCAAATGCTCATATTTAGCCACCGTTGGGCAAATATGCATCGGTATACCATAAATCAAGTCTCCGATTTTATAAGATGCCCAGTGATCGGAATTAAAGACAAAGTGTTCTTCACTTTGACTAACTTGTTCTAAATCCTTTGCGTTTAATAGTTTAATTCTTGGAAAGTTCATTTCAGGTGCTATAGATTTATGCCCTAAATCAGATGTTATAACTCCTTGTGAAGGTTTACTGATAATCCTTGAAATCAATACTGCCGCTTGTTGCATTTGCATTTCAGGGAATCGTTTACCATATCCAGCATCCCATAATAATACTGTCCCAGGGCTTAGTTCCACCTGTTGTCTTAAAGCGTGAATCGGAAAGCTAGGTGAACCTCCAGCAATAATGGTATCTACGCTAATGCCTTGAACTGAGAGCTCATCTTTTAATTGAAGTACAGCCTGAAAACATTCATCACATTGCTTTTTTCTTTGTTGAAAATCTGAATCCCGAAGGTGGCCATCATATACATGAAAACCCATTGCTTGTACATGGTTATTCTCTGACAGAAACTTAAATAGTTCTTGGGCGCTTTCATCTGGAAGAATTCCTGTACGATTCATCCCAACGTTAATATCCATCCACAAAGGGGTTATTACCTTATTGTGACTAGATCCTTCGCAGAGCAATTTTGCGTGCTCTAAATCATCTACAAGCATCGAAAATTTAGTTGCAGTATAAGTTTTGACAAGCTCAAAGAAGCGATCGACATTTTGACCTACTAACTGCATAGCTATTAATACATCCTTCGCCTCACACTGTGCCAAGAGTTCAGCCTCAGCAATGGTAGCGCATTTAAACTTCTCTATGCCATAGGCCTGTTGCATCCGAATTATCTCGGCATTCTTATAAGTTTTAACATGTGGTCTGAGCCTATTCACATCACCCGCAATCTCAATCATGCGTTTAATATTATGCGTAATTCGTTCTGGATACACTAGCAAGGCAGGTGTTGCTACCTGGTGAGCATTTTGAATTTCATACCAATTATTTCCCTCCAACATCATTTTCTATTTATTTGTGTAGTTCAAAAATAGCTTCGACCTCAGCTGGAATATTATCAGGCAGCATCATTCCAACTGCACTTCTGACGCCAATTCCGTTTTCAGTTCCGAAAATCTCCGCCATTAATTCACTAAATCCATTAATCACCATGGGATGTTTTCTAAAATCAGGCGTGCAGTTAACCATACCGAAAACTTTCACTACTCGTTTTATACGATTAATATCTCCAAAATGATTTTGAATGGTTGATAACATAGTAAGACCTACCTGTCTTGCACCTTGATAACCAGCCTCCACGTCCAAATCATCACCTACCCTACCTGACATCAGGCTCCCATCTTCCAAAACAGGACCCTGCCCTGAAACATATAAAAAATGGTCAACCACTAGAATTGGACGGTATACTCCAGCAGGTTTGGGAGCAGGTGGCAAAATAAGGCCTAATTCGGAAATTCTCTCAGAAGGTTTTTTCATAAACATACTGTGGAAACCCATGTTTTATTTAAATATGGGAGGAAAGCAGTTGTCCCCTTTGTTACTAATTATTTTTACTTGCATGACAACTAATGTACAATTTCAAATGACAATACTCACCCATAAAACTAAGGTAAAGTATGTAGTACACAAGTAACCTCATAACAACTAACCATAGGAAAGCTGTACCAGTCCCTACATTGGTTAGTGTTTTTCTAACTAATATTAACTTTAAATATTATGCTAATTATACGAAAAAATTCAAAATTAATACCCCTATAAGCCCCATGACACCTACAGAAGTTTCCATCACAGTCCAAGTTGATAAAGTTTCCTTTACAGAGAGATTAAAATACTCCTTAAACATCCAAAAGCCACTATCATTTACATGAGATAACATAAGACTACCAGAGCCAATGGCAAGAACCATAAGTTCAGCACTTACTCCTTGACTTTGCGCTAGAGTAGACACGATTCCTGCAGTAGTTAATCCTGCAACAGTTGCCGAGCCAACACACACTCTAATAACCGTAGCAATAAGCCATGCTAAAAACAATGGAGATAGATCGGAGTGTTTAATTAAGTCAGCGATGTAATCACTTACACCACTATCTACTAAAATTTGTTTAAGTGCACCTGCTCCTGCAATAATCAGTAGTATCATGGTAATACTAGAGATGGAATCCGTTAGCGAATTCATTAGCTCAGTCATTTTCTTTCCTCTTGACAACCCTAAGGTGTAGATTCCCACTAATACAGCGATAAGCATCGCAATTACTGGGTCACCAACAAAGCGTAAAAGAGTTGAAAAGGTGGTCTGGGGATCTAAAAAGTGTGTTCCGATGGTTGAAATACCAATGAGAATAACAGGAAGTAAAGCAGTGACAATACTCACTGTCATTCCTGGTAATTTACTTTTTTCAATAGGTTTTGCATTGTAGAATTCCTTTAAAGGTGTTGCATTTACCCGTTGGATCAAAGAAGTCCTAGCAAGCAATGGCCCACAAATTATTATAACTGGTACCGCTATAATTATTCCGTACAATAAGGTTTTTCCGATATCTGCATTAAACTGTTCCGCAATGGCCGTTGGCGCTGGATGTGGTGGTAAATACCCATGAGTTACTGATAATGCGGTGAGCATTGGCAGTCCAACATATAACAATTTCACTCCACTAGAAATTGCGACGGTGAATATTAGTGGTATAAGAAGTACAAATCCAACAGAATAAAACATGGGAATCCCTACAATAAATCCTGTTAATACCACAGCCCATTGGATGTGTTTCCTCCCAAATTTTTCAATGAGTCTATCAGTAATTTTCTGGGCTGCTCCACTATCGGCAACTAACTTTCCTAACATGGCTCCAAGACCCAGTATAAGTACTAAAAAGCCTAGTGTACCACCGATTCCCGTTTGAATCGAGGAAACAACCGCATCGAGTTGCATGCCGCCGGCAATACCGACAAATAAGGACACAATGACAAAGGTTAGAAAGGCATTGAGTTTAAATTTTACAATAAGCAGAAATAGCAATAGGATCCCAAGAAGAACTATAAATAATGGCATTGGTTGGTGTTTGATTAAAAATTAAAAACTCAATTAAAGGAGATTCTTTTGGTTAGTTTAACCTTTAATGAGCTATTGTTAGGTATTGTGTTTTCCACTGTTTTGAAAAAAATGAGACTTGGTCAAAACACTTGAATTTCTCCACAACCCAGACAATAAATATACAATAATAGTTTTTAATTCTAAGCTCCCTTAGCTCCTGTTGAAGTTTGTTAACAATTTTTTCCTATTGGACAAAATTTATAAAATTTTTTAAATCCCTCAATATCAGGAATAATCTTCTATACTTTGATATATATTTTTCGTTTATCCATCACGTAGGCAATTCCCCAAAGAATCATAGTAAAGCACACAGCAAAGACAAAGGATCCAAAATAATCACCTAGCCAGGACATAAATAAATTTTCAGCTATCCAACCATAGGACGAACTTCCCTCTATACTAAAGATGAATAATAATTTGACGAATAATCCTGAGAGGATGTATATAAATAGTGGGTTTTTACCTAAAACTTCAAAGAAATAGGTCCATTTCTTTTTTTGTAAAATTTCAATACCATACACTAAAAATGCAAGTACCATAACATCTATTCCAACTGTGAGTAGAACATAAGAACTCGTCCATATCTTCTTATTTATTGGAAATAAGAGGTCCCAACCTAGCGCTAAAAATACTAAGGTTGCACCACCAATCATTAGTAATGCTATGGTTTTAAAGTTCTTTCCACTTTGTTGTAAAAATAACCCAGCAAAATATCCGAAAATAACATTCACAGTCGCAGGCAAGGTACTCAAAAGGCCTTCTGGATCAAATGGTATTCCCTCGCCTTGGTATAAATGGTTTGGTCCTAGGAGCCAAAGATCTAATTTTAAAGCAGCATTCCCTTCTAGGGTGTAATCACCCATGGTATACATAATAAGGTGATAACCCAACAATGCAACCATGCTAAAAACTAATGCACCTTTAATTTTAAAATAATGAATCACCAATGATGCAAAGAAATAACAAAGTGCAATTCGTTGTAAAACGCCGAAAATACGAGCATCCTCTAAAGGCTTTAATTGCCCATCTCTAAAAAAAGGAAACCAAGACAACAAAAATCCGATGGCAAATATTACAAAGGTTCTTTTAATTACCTTTTTTAAAAATGCAGCTTGGGAGGTTTGTTCAAACTTTCGCATGCTAAAACTCATCGCATTCCCCACCACAAAAAGAAATGTTGGAAACACTAAATCGGTAAGCGTAAAACCATGCCATGATGCATGGCTTAAAGGCCTATAGACACTCCCCCAGGAACCAGGAGTATTCACAATAATCATCAGAAATAATGTCAGACCGCGCAGTACATCTAAGGAGAGGTATCGTTGTTTTAAAGCACTCAAAATTAGCTAGGTTTTTAGTTTGCTTTAAAAGTAACATAATTTTTTAATTCTTAATACCTAACGCATGTCATATTAAAAACCTCCTTGAATTCACCAAGCTTTAAAATTGAAAAACAATTGCAATCCAAAAGAGCTTTTTGTTCCTTTACACTATGCATAAAAAAACTGGCTATACCGTTAATGAGGCAACCAAAAAATTGGAGCATTACTGCGCCTACCAAGATCGATGTCACAAAGAAGTTGTTGCTAAATTAAAGGGTATGGGTATGATCCCAATAGCTATTGATACTATTATGGGACATTTGATTACCAATAGGTTTTTAAATGAAGAACGATTCGCAAAAAGTTATGCAAGGGGGAAATTTCAAATCAAAAAATGGGGTAAAAACAGAATAGTTCGAGAATTAAAAGCAAGAGATATCTCTCGGTTTAATATTCAAACCGCTCTTAAAGAAATTTCGGATTCGGATTATTTTGAAACCTTTGATCACCTAGCTATAAAGAAAGCTGACCAAATCAAAGAAACCAATCCCCTTAAAGCCAGAAAGAAATTAGTGGACTATCTTCTTTACAGAGGGTGGGAGTCACAAATGGTCTATGAAAAAGCTGCTGAGCTTTATCCATTCTAAGTATCATTTTTCGTTGATATTCCTAATGCCTCGTGTGTTCGAATAATCGCCTGATTATTTTTATGATCGATCCATTTTTGGCCTTTCCAACGACGCATTAGATTATCATAATGACGCATCACCAACACATTATACGCGGCTTTGGCAAAATGTAGAGGTTTTCGAGGTAAAGAACGTAAACTCATAGAAAAACCGGGAGTCACATACTTCATGTAATGCCAATAGCCCTCTGGCATATAGAGCATATCCCCATGCTCCAAATGAGCGATATAACCCTGAGCTTTTTTCAAAGCTGGCCAACGATCGTAATCTGGATCATCAAAATCAATATCCTCTCTTGAGATTAGTGAATGCGGCACCTTGTACATATACTTACTCTGGTCAGGGGAAAATAGAATGCATTGCTTTTTACCGTGGAAATGAAAATGCAGGATATTGGAATAATCAATATCAAAGTGCATAAAGACCTTAGAGTTTTCACCTCCAAAAAACAACATTGGGAGTTGTTTGACAAGTTTGATTCCCAGGTTAGGCCATCTAAAATCTTTTTGTAGAGAAGGCACTTCCTTCATCAGGTTGTAAAGGAAAATGCGATAGTTAGTGGGCTCCTTTTCTAATAGATCAATGTAATCCCCCATTTTCATTTTAGCATGAGGCTCATTAAAACCATCCTCATGAGTTACTGGGCGATCATCATACAAAGGAACCGTTTTATCCTTTGCGATAGTTCTAATATAGTCAAAATGCCATGTCTGGTATGCTGGCCAATCCTTGGTAATTTGGGCAACCACAATAGGTTTTTGAGGTTTTACATAATTATTTACAAACTCTTCTTTACTTATGCTCTCTAATCGAGGTATTTCTCTTAGCTCCATGTAAACGCAAACTTTAAAAAACAACCACTAAATTACAATTTGTTTTCTATATCTATTGTGAAATTACAATAGGTAACTTCGTATCGAACAATAATTTAAGAATTTTGAAGCTTAAACAGCTTTACTTTCTTTGGCTTTTTGTTTAGCAACCTCATTTCTTTCTATCGTATGACCTGGGCGAGTCCATCTAGGGTTCTCTCCGGTTTGGTCAAATTTAGAAAACTCAGCTTCCACACTTTCTGGTTGCGCTTTTTTCACAAATGGTTTTTGTGGTATAAGACCTAATTTTTCGAACATAGCCATATCCTCATTTACATCGGGATTCGGTGTAGTAAGAAGCTTATCTCCTGCAAATATTGAATTAGCACCGGCGAAAAAGCACATCGCCTGTCCTTCTCTACTCATTTGAGTACGACCTGCAGATAATCTTACTTGAGTCTGTGGCATCACAATTCTAGCGGTTGCAACCATACGAATCATATCCCAAATCTCAACAGGCTCCTGCTCTTCCATTGGCGTTCCTTCAACTGCTACTAGGGCGTTAATTGGAACAGATTCTGGTTGTGGATTAAGGGTTGACAAAGCAACTAACATCCCCGCGCGATCTTCGACCTTTTCCCCCATACCAATGATTCCACCACTACAAACCGTTACATTGGTTTTGCGAACATTACCAATGGTTTCTAGACGATCTTCATATCCTCTTGTTGAAATGACTTCTTTGTAATACTCCTCAGAAGTATCCAAATTGTGGTTGTAGGCATATAGGCCGGCTTCAGCTAAGCGTTGTGCTTGATTTTCTGTAACCATTCCAAGGGTACAACACACTTCCATATCCAATTTATTGATCGTTCGAACCATTTCCAAAACCTGGTCGAATTCTGGACCATCCTTTACATTTCTCCAGGCAGCTCCCATACAAACACGTGAACTACCCGCTGCTTTAGCTCTAAGGGCTTGCGCCTTCACATGAGGAACAGTCATTAAATCATTACCCTGAATATCGGTATGATATCGAGCAGCTTGTGGGCAGTATCCACAATCCTCAGGGCAACCTCCAGTCTTTATCGATAACAATGTTGACACTTGGACAGTATTAGGGTCGTGATATTCCCTGTGTACGCTAGCTGCTTGGTATAACAGCTCCATTAAAGGTTGATTGTAAATATCTAAAATCTCTTCTTTGGTCCAGTTATGTCTAGTTTCGCTCATGGGTTATATTTTTAAAGTTTAGTTTTCATCTTGAATTTGAGAACCACTCTGTGGGCTCAAAAATACTAATTAGAATTTTTAAAAACTCCTATATGGTTGAATATTTATATGGGCCTCTAGTTTAATTACAGTTTAAACATACCGTTTCGTTTTTAGATAATCCCCATAGATTGAAGTAAAAAGTATGCATTCATATTTTCACATTTGCCTGGCTTCAATGTATAATCAAAACTAAGGTTACCTTCCTGAATAAATGCTTCGAAGAAATAATTTTTCACCTGAGCATACTCACCCGAAAGCTCACATAGGCTTAGATCATGAGTAGCTATAATTCCTGTGGATTCAGAAGTAGTTAACTTTTGGATAAACTTCTTAGAACCAATTTCTTTGTCCTTACTATTGGTTCCTTTTAAGATCTCATCTAGTACTATGAAATAACGATCTTCCTTCACTTTATCGACAATGTATTTAAGTCGTTTTAATTCAGCGTAAAAATAAGAAGCATCCTCTGCAAGAGAATCAATGGTTCTCATACTGGTAATTAACTTAATAGGACTGTAAACACTTTTTTGGGCGCATACAGGTAGCCCCGTATTTGCCATCATTATATATAAAGAAACAGTTCTTAAAAATGTACTTTTTCCAGCCATGTTAGCCCCAGTGATTACAAAGAATTGCCCTTTATCGATGTCAAAAGCATTTGAAACTAGATTTTGTTCCTTTATTAAAGGGTGTCCTAAACCTTCTGCTTTAATAACCATAGAGCCATCGCTTATCTCTGGATAACTATAACTAGGATGATTAAAGGCAAAATTACCCAAAGAGTTATAGGCATCAAAAAAAGATACCACATCAAACCATTTCTCTACCGAGTCCTTATGTTGGGATATCCATTTTTCAACTTTATAGGTATTGTAAATATCCAGTAATAAAAAACCGTTTCCCGGTATAGAAACTAAAAGATTGTTTCGCTGCTCTAGTGCATCTATTGCTTTGGCGAACTTTTTAAGGGTTCCTGAGGTGGAATCGACCTTGTTAATCAAAAGGTTTTGTTGCTCTTTGAGCAGCTCACTTTGAAAGGTTGTATTTTCAATTAAAGAGATCAAATGTTGGTACTGCCGAAAACTATCCTGCACTGCGTCTAAGCTATTGGATAATACACTGATTCGTTTAAAAAAGTAGCCAGTAATGGTTAGCCCTAGAATTAACCAATACATCAGTATATTCCCAGAGATCATATTAAGGTAAGCAAGAGTAAAAATCACTATAGATCCAATGGAAAAAATCAGCGGTAAACTTTTAAATATTCCTTTTACAATTGGTTTATGCAATCGTAGACGGTTTTGTATCACCCCATTAGGGAGCTCTGTTTTGACTAGTGCAGCGATTGCAGAAAATTCTTGTCTCCACTGTGGCATGGCGGCAAGTTCCTTAATAGCTTGTTGTTTGGCTTGAATATTCTGATGAGTATTAGCGGTAAAAATACCAGCAAGCATGACCTTGCCCTCAGAGGTTGCACTGCGATTAGAGTACTGGAAAAAACTACGATCACCAAATAGATCTATGTCATGACTAAATTCATGCAATGGATCAATAAATTGAGAACCTGAATCAAGAAAATCAAATTGCTTATCCAATACCTTTAATTCTTTCACATTGATATCAAGCAGCTTTTCTAATTTTTGCTTTATGTTTCTTTGGTTTTTGTATTTAAATACTAAAAATAAAAATAACATTAAACCTAAAGGAAAGCCAATACTTAGTTGGAGGGTTTGCCCCCAAAATTGGTATACCACTGCAATTAAAATTAAAAAAGAAAGCAGCCTTAAAAAACCTAATAATCGAAGTTTTTTTTGGACTGCTTTAATTTGTTCTCCGTATTGAATTACGTTCTGGGAGTAAAAAGATTTTGGATCAGACATTTTTGAAAATAATTAAGCATTAAAATTACTCAAATATTTCGTAAATCCCTTTAATTTACTCTTCCAAGGAACGCAAATAACGTTCTCTATATATTGCTTTTTCTTTATTTTTTCTTCGTACTTCTGAAGGCTTTGAATATTGTTGTTTATCTCTTAAAGTGTAGAGCACTTTGGTTTTTCTATATTTGTTTTTAAATCGCTTTAATGCCCTTTCGATATTCTCACCTTCTTTAACAATGATTTTTAACATAGATCAATTTTAGATTAAACTTCGATGAAATATAATATAAGGAAAAAGCATCAGAAAACTGTTAAAATTGCATTAAAACTATAATATATAAGTATTTAAGTACAAAATGAGTTGTGTAAATTGCTATCTTTAAATTCTCAATCGGGTTTGATCACCAATAGTTATACCTGGAGAATTATCGTTCCAAAATTTTATCTTCACTTTTTTTACCAGCCGATAAGTTACTTATTATCCGAATATCATTTTAATAATTAGGCCCTAAGACCTCGATTTTAAATTCGAAAAACAACCAGTGTAAAAATGAAAAATAACCTCTATGTGATAACAGGTGGACCTGGAGCAGGAAAGACCACCTTAATAGATGAATTGAACAGATTAAATTTTATAACAATCCCTGAAGAAGCCCGTAAAATTATAAAAGAACAAATTAGTATTCAAGGTGATGGGTTGCCATGGAAGGATAAAGCACTCTATGCTAAATTAATGTTTGATGAGTCCATAAAAACATATCACAACATTTTAGATAAAAACCCACAAGGAAAAATTTTCTTTGATCGCGGGGTAATTGATACTTTTTGCTATCTCAGAATGGAAAACATTCCAATTTCTAAAGAAATGACCGCATTAATTAACAAAGTAAGCTATAACAGAAAAGTGTTTATACTACCTCCTTGGAAAGAAATTTTTAAAAACGATGGAGAAAGAAAACAGAATTGGGAAGAAGCCGTATTGACCTTTGAAAGTATTAAAGAAACCTATGCTTATTACGTTTATAACCTCATCGAGATCCCAATTGGCACTATAGAAAGTAGGGTGAATTTTGTACTTAATAATGTTAGATAGGTTCTAAATCTGAGGGTAAAACCTAACCCTGGTTTATATCAGGATTTGAACGACTAAAATACATTGTAAACTAAGGGCTGAAACTTTATCGGCTAATACTCACACAAGGAATAAGGATGATTCAGTCTGCTAATGGACCTCAATAGTTGAAGCTATAAATCTATCGTCGCGATGTAGATGGATCCTTTACACGGGATTCGTTTTGTTTTACAAAGGAATCCCAACCTGAATAACTTTTTGCCACCTTAGTTGTTCCGCTATTATAAAAATGACAGACGGCCGCCGCTAACCCATCCGTTCCATCTAAATTTTTTGGCAGTTTCTTCAGGGTCAATAAACTTTGCAACATTCGAGCTACTTGCTCTTTACTTGCATTTCCATTTCCTGTTATGGCCATTTTAATTTTCTTAGGCGAATATTCTGTTATAGGGATTTGTCTTGACAATCCAGCGGCCATCGCTACTCCTTGGGCTCTTCCTAATTTTAGCATCGACTGCACATTCTTTCCAAAAAAAGGCGCTTCAATAGAAATCTCATCTGGGTGATGCTCCTCGATTAGATAAATAGTATGTTCAAATATCTTTTGGAGCTTTAAATAATGATCGGTGTATTTCTTAAGGATTAATTCATCAATCTGGATAAGCTCCATATCCTGCCCTACACATTTAATCACACCGAAACCCATTATGGTTGTTCCAGGATCAATTCCTAATATGATACGTTCTTTGCTGGGCAATAGTATATTATTTAAACAGGTACTTATTCTTTTTCTTTTAGCGAAGGTAGCCATTTAATCTAAAACGCTCCAGCTTTTAAAATTATTGGAAGCTGAATTTTCATATTCACTGGAATATTACGCTTTAAAGCGGGATACACCTTTGGTAGGGTTTCCACGCTATGTGCTATCAGTGTATCGATTTCTGGGATTTGCTGAGCAATATCTTTAGACTTTTTAATCTGTAGGATTGTAACATCACCTTGCTTTCCAATTAGAAGATGAACTTTTATAGTATCATTTAAATTTTGGTGAACCACCAAGGTCTCTAATTGTAGCGAATTTAAAAAATGCTTATTAAAACCATTCTGAAAACAATGTTTTTGCTGTTCTCTTGAAAGGGTTTCATCACAATCCTCAAAAAGGGGATATCTGTCCACATCATTCCAATTAATGGCATCCAATTCCTTTTGGATTAAATCTTCTTTGACTTCCTTTTTAGAAACAAGCCAATTACAGGAAATAAATAATAAACAACAAAAAAGCACCCCAAACCTTTTCATAAAAATAACTTTGAAACTGAAAAGTACAATTTTTTAAAGGATAAAGCCGCAACAGCAACGGAAAATCAAAGCTAAATTTTAAAATCCAATAAAAAATTCTCAAATTACTAGAGCCCTAGAATCACTGTAATGCGTTCCACCAGCTTTTGAATTTTACAAAATAATTTACGTACCTTTTGCATTGTTTTTAAAACTAAAACGATTTAAAACTTAATAATTTAAAATGAAACGTAGAAACTTTATTAAAAATGCAGCAGCAGCCAGTAGTGCCTTGTATATTGTTCCTTCACACGTTCTAGGAGGAAATCACATTCCACCTAGTGACACGCTATACGTGGCAGCTTTTGGAGTTGGCGGGAGAGGCTCTGGAGTAATCAATAATTTAGATCAAACAAAACAGGTTAAGTTCGTGTCCCTATGTGATGTGGACCAAGCAAGAGCAGCCGCGACTTTTAAAAAATTTCCAAAAGCAACACAATACAAGGATTTTAGAAAGGTGTACGATAAAGAGTTAAAGAATATTGATGCGATCATGGTAGCCACTCCGGATCATACGCACGCCACAATAGCCTTGCCTTTTATGAGGGAAAACAAACATGCCTATGTTGAAAAACCACTAACGCATAATATAGCAGAGGCACGACTTATGGCTCAAGTAGCCAAACAACAAGGTATCGTTACCCAAATGGGAAACCAAGGGAGCTCTTCTGATGGAGCTAGAACAACCCAAGAATGGTTGGAAGCGGGAGTCCTTGGAAAGGTACACCGCGTGGATTGTTGGACGAATCGACCAGTCTGGCCACAAGGTACTAGACCAGTACCGCAAGGGGAACCAATTCCAGAAACATTGGATTGGGATTTATGGTTGGGTCCAGCTGCGTATAGACCGTATAATTCTGCTTACCTTCCCTTTAAATGGCGCGGATGGTGGGACTTTGGAACTGGTGCCCTCGGAGATATGGGTTGCCATATAATGGAAACACCTTTTAGAACATTAGGTCTTGGACACCCTACGGAGGCTGAAGCTAGTTGTACAACCGTTTGGTCAGGAGATTTCGTAGAAGCAGACTATAGTGAATCTTGTCCACCTTCTTCCATTGTTAGACTCAAGTTCGATCATAAAACTCATGGAAAAATAGCTTTAAACTGGTATGATGGAGGAATTATGCCTGATATTCCAGATCATCTTGAAGAAGGAGAAACCATCGGAGATCCAGGCGGAGGTTCCATATTCTATGGATCAAAAGGAGTAATGGTTACAGATGCGTATTCGGAAAATCCCAGAATTTTAAATTATTATAAAGACAAAGTAGGACCACTACCAAAAGAGCGCTTAAAAAGAATAAAAGGGGCTGTGAGTGGTCATTATCAAAATTGGGTAGATGGATGTTTAAAAGGTGTAGAAACATCGTCTCCTTTCGATTATGCAGGACCATTAACAGAAGCTGTCCTTATGGGTAATCTAGCCATTAAAGCATTTCAATACAAGGTACTAAAACCAGGAAAGAAATCTGGTGATTGGGATCCTTACAACTATCCAGGAAGAAAGAAAATTCTTTGGGATGGCCAAAATATGAAGGTCACAAATTACCCAGATGCCAATAAATGGGTACATGGAACGTATAGAGATGGATGGAAGCTTAAATAGTGTAAAAGGAAAGAACCAAGTAAAAAACTTCTCAAATTTTAGGTAAATAAAAAGGGTGGAATAAATCCACCCTTTTTGCCCCAAATCTTACCATGAACTTAACCTACTTATGCTATGGTATCGTAAAAGTACTATATTTTCATGTATTATCAAAACAAAATTAGATATGATGCGCTTTTTATCAGTTTAAAAGCGGCATAAGATTAAATACCCAAAAAACCTCTTGTGAGAAAATAAGAATTACCGGAAAATAAAAAAGGTGGAATAAATCCACCTTTTTTGCCCCAAATCTTACCATGAACTTAACCTACTTATGCTATGGTAGTCCAAATATACGCCCATCAATAGATGTGACCATATAAATAAGATATAATGCACGGATTTTAGATTAATGGTTAAAATAGTGATGACAAAAAAATAAATAATCGCTGTGAGCGGAAATTGAGAAGGAATTACTGGAAAATAAAAAAGGTGGAATAGATCCACCTTTTTTGCCCCAAATCTTACCATGAACTTAACCTACTTATGCTATGGTATCTCAAAGATAAGATTAAGGAATTATCTAAGCGTTAATAATCAGTTAAATTACAGAAATTAACGTTGAAATGTATCTTGGCTTTGCAACCTTAGTATGCTCTACCTTGTACACCCTCGTAGAAATTCATAAAGGCACGATTCACAACTCTATTTCCTCCATTGGTTGGGTAATTTCCAGTAAAATACCAGTCTCCAAGATTCTTAGGACAAGCAATATGCAGATTGTCAACAGTTTGATAAATAATTTTAACTGTTGCCTTCATCCCCTCAGGACATAATAGCTCTGATATTTTCTCGGAGATTTCTTCGTCAGTAAAAGGCTCATAAAACCGCTGCACTGAATTTTGAATTTCTTCTGCTGGCAAACCTACCTGATTTTTACAGTCTTGATAGATTTGTTCCACTATGGATTCGGTACCTCGATCTTTGTGAAGGCTAAGGGCCGCTCTAAAAGCAATAAGATCCTCTAATCGTGCCATATCAATTCCATAACAATCTGGGTACCGAATTTGGGGTGCAGATGAAACCACAATGATCGCTTTTGGATTTAGACGGTCAAGAATTCGTAGGATACTTTTCTTAAGTGTGGTTCCCCTAACGATACTATCATCTATGATTACAAGGTTATCAGTAGGTTTTACTGATCCATAGGTAACATCATAGACATGTGTTACCAAATCATCACGACTACTATCCTCTGTAATGAAGGTACGAAGCTTAACATCTTTAATAGCTACCTTTTCTACTCTTGGTCTACTAGAGAGAATTTCATGAAGGCGCTCACTTGTCAGCGAACTTCCTTCTTTTAAGATAACTTCTTCTTTTCTTTTATTTAAGTAATCCTGCGCTTGTTTAAACATTCCGAAAAAGGAAGTTTCCGCAGTATTTGGAATATAGGAGAAAACAGTGTTCTCCATATCGCCATCGATAGCTTTTAATATTTTTGGAAATAGTAAACGGCCCAATTTTTTACGCTCCTGGTAGATTTCCGAATCACTACCTCTGGAGAAATAAATTCTTTCAAAAGAACAAGCCTTCCGCTCAAGAGGATCTAAAATTCTTTTCTTGCGAACAATCCCATTCTTCTTTATAATTAAAGCCTTTCCTGGATCAAGTTCTTTGACTTGATCGAACTCAACATTGAAAACCGTTTGAATCACTGGTCTCTCTGATGCTACCACCACTACTTCTTCATCTTGATAATAATAAGTAGGACGTATTCCTGCTGGATCTCTTAGCACAAAAGCATCGCCATGTCCTAATAAACCAGCCATGGCATAACCGCCATCAAAGTTTTTAGCTGCCTTACGAAGTATCTTAGCAACATTCAAACGATCGGCAATTATTGGTGAGGCTTCCATTTTATTGTAACCTTCCTTTTTAACATCTTTATAGAGTTTGGCCACCGCATCATCCAAGAAATGTCCAATCTTCTCCATGACAGTAACTGTGTCAGTCATCTCTTTAGGATGCTGTCCAATGCGTATCAAGTTTGAAAACAATTCATTCACATTGGTCATGTTAAAATTCCCAGCAACAATTAAGTTGCGGTGCATCCAATTGTTTTGTCTTAAAAACGGGTGGACGCTTTCAATACTATTTTTTCCAAATGTTCCATAACGAACATGTCCCATCATAAGTTCTCCAACATATGGCATATGTCGTTTTTGAAGCTCAGTGTCATTCTGATACTCAGGATGCTCGGAAAGTTCCTGGTTTATACGTTGATTGATTTGGGTAAAAATATCCTGTATGGGCTGTGCTTGATTGGACCGTATGCGGCTCATATAACGTTCACCAGGCTGCATATCAAATTTAATACTTGCAAATCCTGCACCATCCTGCCCCCTATTGTGCTGCTTTTCCATCATCAAGTACATTTTATTTATTCCGTAAAATGCACTTCCGTATTTTTCCTTGTAATAGTCCAAGGGTTTTAGCAGTCTAACTAAGGCAATTCCGCATTCGTGTTTTATAGCGTCACTCATAAATTATGTAAATAAAAAGCCCCGATACTATCAGGGCACATTTGTTTTATTATGAAAGTTCTATGTCGAACTGTGTTAACTTTTTAAATTGTTCCAATCTTCTATAGATGGTCATTGTATCCAGATTCTGCAGTCTTTCAGTTCCGAATTTTTCCACGTTGAAGGAGGCTAGGTTCGATCCTTGAACGACAGCCTTTTTCATGTTTTCAAAACTGTAATCCTGGGTTTTGGTTAAATACCCTGTGAATCCACCTGCGAAGGTATCACCTGCTCCAGTTGGATCAAAAACTTCTTTAAGAGGAAGAGCAGGGGCAAAGAATATTTCTTCACCTTGAAATAACAAAGCACCATGTTCTCCTTTTTTAATCACGATATACTTTGGACCCATAGCGTGGATTTTAGCTGCTGCTTTTACTAGTGAATACTCTCCAGATAATTGCCTGGCTTCTTCATCGTTTATGGTAATCACATCAACTTTTGCTATGACCTCTAACAACTCATCTAAGGCGTTATCCATCCAAAAGTTCATGGTGTCTAAAACCGTTAATTTTGGTTTTTTCTCCATTTGTGAAATTACGCTTAATTGGACGGATGGATTTAGATTTCCTAACATTAATACTTCAGCATCCTTATACTGATCGGGTACTATAGGATTAAAATCGGCTAAAACATTTAGTTGGGTTTCAAGGGTATCTCTAGAATTTAGATCATTATGGTATCTTCCTCTCCAAAAAAAGGTCTTTCCTCCTTGTACAATATTAATTGCACTTATATCTACATCATTATCACTTAACAAGTCCAAGTACTCCTGTGGGAAATCATCACCGACTACTGAAACAATGGCGCTTTCAACATTGAACTTGGATGCGGCGAGCGCTATGAAGGGTGCTGCGCCACCAAGAATTTTATCTGTTTTACCGAAAGGAGTTTCAATAGCGTCAAAGGCTACACTTCCTACAATTAACAATCTTCCCATTCAAAATTTTTTGCAAATATACATTTAGTTTTCCAGTATTTCTTTCAGATTTTCAAAAGAATGGTAGGGAAAACTCACCATAATACTGTTAACAATCCATGCTGGAAGTGCACCATTGGGATCACCGTACATTTGTTGAATGATCAACACTGATTCTTCATTTAATTCTTGAACTCTCCAATATCCTTTAAATAAATTCATACGGATCACGTTCTTTTGCTGCTGATACACCAAACTATCTTCTACATCAATGTCGATCTGATAAGTCTTGTTGTTTAATTTCTTCAACTTAACTCTTGAAATATTATCACGATCATTCAACGGCCAAGGGAAATCATTTCTCATCCAAATAACAAACTCGTTATCAGAGATTTTTTCTAGTTGCTTGCTCTGAGGTGTTTTATAGGTCCATCGATTTAGGCTATCTCCGTTTGTGAGCACCGTTAGTGCCTTTTCCATGGTTGTTTCTGCTATTAACACCGCTTTGTATTCGTTGAATTTAGTTGAATCCAATTCACGGATATATACCTGAATATCTCCATCATCTTTCTTTAACTCCCACTGTTGTGCATTCACGGCAATTAGAGGTAAATTAAGTAACAATAGCAACCATTTTCTCATAAAAAGCATACCATAAGCATCATGGATTCAGGATTAAACAGCTTATACTTAAATCTGAGAAACACCTTTTTTTATAAAAATAAATAACTATCCATTTTTGCGTATTACTAGGTTGCAGATTTACGAAAGTCTGGTCAATTAAACAAATAATCCATTGGATTTGAGATTCATGCGCACTTAAAAAGTGTTCATTTTACTCTTCTAAAGCTCAAAGCCAGCGTCGACAGGCAAGTCTTTAACCTTGGAGGATGCAACGGCTAGAAAATCACAACGTTCATTTTGAGGATGACTGTTATGTCCTTTAACCCACTGAAGCACAACGCTATGTTTCCTGTATTGCTCTAAAAAAAGTTTCCACAAATCGGGATTCTTTTTACCCCTAAATCCAATTTTCTCCCAATTAAACACCCAACCTTTTTGAACAGCATCAACTACATACTTGGAGTCTGAAAAAATTTTGACGTTCAAATTTTCCTTTTTTAATTTTCGAAGGCCTTCTATAGCAGCTAAAAGCTCCATGCGGTTATTGGTTGTTTTACGAAATCCTTGAGAAAATTCCTTTTTATAAGGCTTCCCTACCCATTCCATAACAATTCCATACCCGCCAGGTCCAGGATTTCCTCTTGAAGAACCATCAGTATATATATAGACATCAAATTTTTCCATTCAGTAGCTTTTCAATGATTTGGGGAAAGTGCTCATATTCTAATGCGTGTACTTTTTGTGCAATATGATCAGGAGTGTCTGTATCAAGAACTTCAGTTTTTGCTTGAAAAATCATATTTCCTTTATCGTAGTTCTCATTGACAAAATGAATACTTATCCCCGATTCGGTTTCCCTATTTTCTTTAACTGCCTTATGCACGTTCATTCCAAACATACCTTTTCCTCCGTACTTAGGCAACAATGCTGGGTGGATATTTATAATTTTACTGTCAAATGCTTCTACCAAATCGGTAGGAACCTTCCATAAAAATCCCGCTAAAACAATTAAATCAGGATTCAATGCCTTAAAAAGTTCGACAATTTGTCCCCCTAAAAAAGCAGTTTTATTAAAATAATAAGCCGAAATTCCCAATTTTGAAGCCCGCTCTAACACTTTTGCATCTTTTTTATTTGAAAAAATTGCAGTGACTTGAACGTTTTTGTTTCCCTGAAAATATTTCACAATATTTTCAGCGTTCGAACCCGAACCAGAAGCCATTATAATAATGCTTTTCATAGGTTGTAAAGATTTAATTTCTAGGCAAAAAAAAGAATAATTTTTAACAAAGTGAAGCCAAAAATTAAATAGTTGTGGGAAAAATTATTAACTTTAAGTGCACATTTTAGCTCCAAAACGTTTTTTTAAAGCAAAGTTTTATATTTTTGCCATCAATTAAATTTTAAAATAAAAAAATTATGTCAGACATTGCATCAAGAGTAAAAGCGATTATCGTAGACAAATTAGGTGTAGATGAAAACGAGGTAGTGCCAGAAGCAAGCTTCACTAATGATCTAGGCGCAGACTCATTAGACACTGTGGAATTGATAATGGAATTCGAAAAAGAATTTGATATCCAAATTCCAGATGATCAAGCTGAAAACATTGCTACTGTTGGTCAAGCAGTTAAGTACATTGAAGAAGCAAAATAAACGTTTTTATAGAAAGATAGACCAAAAATTTATTCATGCCCTAAAGGCGTGAATAAATTTTTTTGGTAGTTTATTACTTGTCAGAATAAAAAGATATTCATGATGAAATTAAAGCGAGTTGTAGTCACAGGACTGGGAGCATTAACACCAATAGGTAATACCATAGATGAATACTGGAACGGCCTAGTAAATGGTGTGAGCGGAGCTGATCTGATCACCCATTTTGATCCCTCTAAATTTAAAACGCAATTCGCTTGTGAAGTGAAAAATTTCGATGCTACGGACTTTATCGATCGAAAAGAATCACGTCGTATGGACCCATTTGCTCAGTATGCGATGGTAACATCCGATGAGGCTCTTAAAGATTCTGGTTTAGACATTGAAAAGGTTGATAAATTAAGAGTAGGAGTAATCTGGGGAGCCGGTATCGGGGGATTAAAAACCTTTCAAGAGGAGGTTACTAATTTTGCCCTTGGCGATGGAAGTCCTAGGTTTAATCCTTTTTTTATTCCAAAAATGATCGCGGACATAGCGCCAGGTCTTATTTCCATAAAACATGGTTTTATGGGACCAAACTATACCACAGTTTCTGCTTGTGCTTCTTCAGCAAATGCCATAATCGATGCTTTAAACAACATTCGATTAGGAAATGCTGATGTTATAATCACAGGTGGATCGGAGGCAGCCGTCACCGAAGCTGGTATGGGAGGTTTCAATGCCATGCACGCCATGAGTACTAGAAATGATGACCCAAAATCAGCATCTAGGCCATTTGATGCCAACAGAGATGGTTTTGTCTTGGGAGAAGGTTCAGGTGCTTTGGTCATAGAGGAATATGAACACGCAGTTGCCCGTGGAGCAAAAATATATGCTGAAGTAATTGGAGGCGGATTGTCTTCAGATGCTTATCATATGACAGCGCCACACCCTGAAGGACTAGGAGTTGTTGCAGTAATGCAAAATTGTCTGCGTAATGCTGGACTCAAACCTGAAGATGTGGATGCCATAAACACGCACGGAACCTCAACACCGCTAGGAGATGTTGCAGAGTTAAAAGCTATAGGTAAAGTATTTGGTGATTACGCCAAGAATATTAATATCAACTCTACCAAATCCATGACTGGTCACCTTTTGGGTGCGGCAGGAGCTGTAGAAGCTATAGCTTCTATCCTCGCTATGGAGCATGGAATCGTTCCACCTACCATCAACCATTCTACCGTTGATGAGAATATTGATCCAGCACTTAACTTAACCTTAAACAAGGCGCAAAAGAGAGAAGTTAATGTGGCTATGAGTAATACATTCGGGTTTGGAGGTCACAATGCCTGTGTGGTGTTTAAAAAGCTAGATTAGATTTAAACTAAGTGAATGAAGTTCATTCGTAAAATATTAAATTCCCGCTCTAAAGAAGACGGGGATTTTTTTTTAGAAATCTGGCAAATACTGGGCTTTAAGCCTAAAAACCTGAACCTTTATCGAAAAGCGTTCACGCATCGTTCTGTAAATTTAAAGGACCCAAAAGGTTTACCACTGAATTACGAACGATTAGAGTTTTTAGGAGATACAGTCCTGGGTTCTATTATCTCTCATTATCTATACCAACAAGTGCCAACAGGAGATGAAGGCTACCTCACTAAGATGAGATCAAAAATCGTCAGTAGAGAACACTTAAATGAACTCGGGAGAGATTTAGATCTAATCAAATTCGTCAATAGTAGAATCCCAAACGAGCATTTTGGTGACAATATACACGGTAATGTTTTCGAGGCCTTAGTGGGCGCTATATTTCTGGATAAAGGGTACTATTGCTGCGAGAAATTCATTCACCAAAGACTCATTAAACCTTATGTAGATATCGAAAATCTCGAAGGTAAAATCATCAGCTATAAGAGCCTAATTATTGAATGGTGTCAGAAAGAAAAAAAAGAGTTTTTATTTGAGACCTACGAAGATGACGGAAATGACGATCTAAAACATTTTGCAGTAAAATTATTTATAAATAAAAAATTAATCGCCAAAGCACGAGCAACTTCTAAGAAAAAAGCAGAAGAATCGGCCTCCAAAAGAGCCTATTATGCATTGCAAGATAAAATTGACGAGCTCACTTTGTGAATACTATATCGTTTTCGTATTAAAATCAATAGAATCAGTGTTCTAAAAGTTGTGAAGTCATAGTTATAATCATATATTTACATTCCTGTGCACATATGATATGGCAGTCTATAAACTATTAGATGAAGATTTTGAACATGCATATACCTTAATCGCTATACACGCATCTTTAGAGGATTACAGGTTAGCATATTTTTTAAATTCAGTTTTAAATTTAAGACTAAAGCGAATGGATAGCCAAGATGTGGCATCCTATAATGCGAACGTAACTGCTTTTGAATGGTTTGATGAAATACATCAAGTTTTCTGGGGATTGTTGAAAAACAAAACAACCGAAAAAACACAACCTTCAAATTCAGGACTGTTCGAGGATAATGAAACCACACGTACCGAATATGTAGTACCGGAATTTAGTCGAGCTGATTATTTATTAAAAATTGATGACCAGCAAGGTGCATATAGTGCAACAGAAGAAGTAGTACGTGAATTAAAAAAAATACCAGGTATAATAACAACCTATACCATTGAAGTACAGGAATTAAAATCAAAAAATAATTTAATTTTTCTTACGAATGCCTAACAGGAAAAAGACAAAGATTGTTGCAACGCTCGGCCCCGCAACAAGCACCAAAGAAGTCATAAAACAGATGATGGAAGCGGGTGTGAATGTATTTAGAATAAATTTTTCACACGCCGATTATGATGATGTAAAGGAGCGAATCCAAATAATCCGTTCGCTTAATAAAGAATTCAATTACAACACTGCAATTCTCGCTGACTTACAAGGCCCTAAACTTCGTGTAGGGGTTATGAAGGAAGATGTCATCGTTAGTAAAGGAGATGAGATCACCTTTGTTACTGGAGAACCTTTTGAGGGAGATCTTGAAAGAGTCTATATGAACTACAAGGAATTCCCTCGGGATGTAAATCCAGGAGAACGCATTTTACTTGATGATGGAAAGCTCATTTTTGAGGTTCTTTCGACAAACAAAAAAACAGAAGTTAAAGCAAAAGTCCTTCAAGGGGGGCCTTTGAAATCTAAAAAAGGGGTCAACCTGCCAAACACAAACATCTCTTTACCTGCTTTAACTAAAAAGGATATTGCGGATGCTATTTTTGCCATAGAGCAGGAGGTAGATTGGATGGCATTATCATTTGTTCGCCACAGCGAAGATTTGATGGACCTACAAAAACTAATCACTGAGCATTCGAAGTACAAAATTCCAATCGTTGCGAAGATTGAGAAACCAGAGGCGGTGGAAAATATCGATAAAATAGTTGCACATTGTGACGGCCTTATGGTAGCTCGTGGTGATTTGGGAGTTGAAATTCCAGCGCAAGAAGTTCCGCTTGTTCAAAAACAATTAGTACTTAGAGCTAAGAAAGCAAGAATACCTGTTATTATTGCTACACAGATGATGGAGACGATGATATCTAGCTTGACTCCGACAAGAGCCGAGGTAAACGACGTTGCAAACTCAGTTATGGATGGAGCTGATGCGGTAATGTTATCTGGAGAAACCTCAGTAGGGGCTTATCCAGTTCAGGTGATCGAAAAGATGACCAGCATTATCAATAGTGTAGAGCATTCTCACTTAATTAAAGTTCCACAAGAACCGCCACATATTAAAACTAAAAGATACATTACCAAATCGGTTTGTTTCCACGCTGCTAGTATGGCCAATGAAATCAATGCAAAGGTTATTACCACCCTTACCAATAGTGGTTATACGGCATTTCAGATTTCAGCATGGAGACCGAAAGCTCACATATTAGTATTTACTTCGAACGAGAGAATAATGACACAGCTCAGCCTGTTATGGGGTGTAAAAACTTTTCATTACGATCGTTTTGTAAGTACAGATCAAACCATTGAAGATGTCACTGAAATGGCTTGTGAAAAAGGATTCTTAGACAAAGGAGATATGATGATTAGCCTTGCCGCCATGCCAATCCAACAAAAAGGAATGGTCAACACACTAAGGGTCACTGAAATCTAACCGAAATCCTTTAGAAATGAATAAAAACAAAAGACCTCTACAGCAATGATGAGGTTTTTTGTTTTACACAACTTTTTTAAACGACCTCTAAAGTTCAAAATTCTACTTTTGCCATTTGTAAAACAAACGTTTCTATGAATACAAAAATAGCCATTAGCGCCCTATCCTCTATCTCTTCTCTGGGTAGTGACACAGATACAATCTGGAAGAATTACAACTCCGACTCGCATTTTCTATCCCCTGGAATCTATGGCAACTATCAAGCGATGGCTGGCGCATTAAGCGCTGAAGAACTTGACAAAATACAAGCTCTTAGAGTGGAAGATCCAAAATATAAGCCCTTGGACAATTCAGTTCTTTATGCCATGTTGGTTGCCAGGGATGCTTTAAAATCAAGCGGATGGCAAAAAGGGGATGTATTTGGAGTAAACATCGGTTCATCCAGAGGTGCTACTTCCTTATTTGAAAAATTTTATGATGATTTTCTTAAAGATGGAAACTCCTCTACTCTTGCCTCCCCGACGACAACTCTTGGTAATATATCTTCTTGGATTGCCCATGATTTGCAAACAAAAGGACCAGATATTTCTCATTCAATTACTTGTTCTACTGCCTTACATGCAGTGGTAAACGGTGTTGCTTGGATAAGCAGCGGCATGTGTGATAAATTTATGGTGGGCGGAAGTGAAGCTGCACTGACTCCTTTTACTATTGCGCAGATAAAAGCCTTAAAGATCTATGCTGAGGCCAATGATAACTATCCGTGTAAAGCCTTAGATTTGACAAAAAAAAGAAACACCATGGTTCTGGGAGAGGGCGCTGCAGTGGTTTGTCTGGAAGAAAATCCAAAGGTTACTCCTCTAGCTTATATCAAGGGCATTGGATACGCTACAGAGATCTTAAAACATAACATCTCTATTTCGAAGGAGGCGGATTGCTTTCAAGACTCAATGAATATGGCCTTAAAAGATACTGATAAATCAGAAGTAGACGTCATAGTCATGCATGCTCCTGGAACTATTAAAGGTGATCTTACTGAACTTAAAGCTATCAATAAAGTTTTTAAAGACAAGGTTCCAGCTTTAACGACAAATAAATGGAAAATCGGGCATACTTTTGGAGCCTCAGGAGTACTGAGTTTAGAATTAGCGATTCTAATGCTAAAACATCAGAAATTCATTAAGGTACCCTATATAGAATATGATAAAACACCCAAGAATATAAAAAACGTAATGATTAATGCTGTGGGGTTTGGTGGAAATGCTGTCAGTATTCTTGTTGGCCTAGAAGATTAAAAACCAAAGGCTATCAAATTGATAGCCCTGGCTTATATTTTATTATTCTATGTGGGTTTTAAATTGCTTTGATCATAAAATAATTCTTTTTCCCACGTTGTAATAACACAAACTTATCGTTGATCAGGTCCTTTTGGGTAACGACATAGCTCTCAGTAACTTTATCCTTGTTCACCGCGATAGAGTTTTCTTTAAGTGCTCTTCTAGCTTCTCCATTGGATTTAAGAAAGTTTGAAGCAGAAGACAAAGCCGCAATAATATCCAAACCATCTACAATGTCTGAACGTTTTATTTCAGCTTGAGACACTCCTTCAAATACATCTAAAAAAGTAGCCTCGTTTAATTGCTTTAAATCCTCAGCACCGCCTGAAAATAAGATATTAGAAGCCTTTACAGCATTTTCATACTCTTGTTGACTATGTACAAATACGGTCACCTGTTCTGCTAATTTCTTTTGTAGAAGTCGCATATGTGGAGCTTCTTTGTGTTGAGCAATTAATTGATCTATTTCATTCTTACCTAAAAAGGTAAAGATCTTGATGTATTTTTCTGCGTCTTGATCAGTTGTATTTAACCAGAATTGGTAAAACTTATAAGGAGATGTTTTATCGGCATCAAGCCAAACATTACCTCCTTCTGATTTTCCGAATTTACTACCATCGGCTTTGGTAATTAAAGGACAGGTCATCGCATATGCTTTGGCCGGTTCTCCATCACTTTGAGTTACATTCATTCTACGAACTAACTCTGTTCCTGTGGTGATATTACCCCATTGGTCACTACCTCCCATTTGTAACAGACAACCGTATTGCATGTTTAGATGGTAGAAGTCATATCCTTGAATTAATTGATAAGTAAATTCTGTAAAAGACATACCAACACCAGAATCAGCACTAAAACGCTTTTTAACAGAATCCTTTGCCATCATATAGTTGACAGTAATCCTTTTCCCTACATCTCTAGCAAAATCAATAAAGCTAAAGTCTTTCATCCAGTCGTAGTTATTCACTAAAATTGGCGCGTTTTCTTCTTTAGAATCAAAATCAAGAAATCTTGACAAAACTGAACGAATTCCAGCCACATTTTTAGCTAGGGTTTCTTCATCCAATAGATTGCGTTCGTCTGATTTTCCTGATGGGTCACCAATCATCCCCGTGGCACCACCAACTAGTGCTATCGGTCTATGGCCAGCTTTTTGTAAATGGACTAACAAAATAATCGGAACCAAGCTTCCTATGTGTAAGGAATCTGAAGTGGGATCAAACCCTATATAGGCAGTGGTCATTTCTTTATTTAGTTGCTCTTCGGTACCAGGCATGATATCGTGAACCATACCTCGCCATTTTAATTCTTCTACAAGATTTACTGTCATTTTAAACTACTTTTGCAGCGGCAAAGATAGTACATGTTACAAAGCGACAAAAGCTTTGTTATGTTGATTTGTTAGGGGATTATAATTTTTGCATCTTCGATCCCAATTTCAATAGATAGTTGTATTTTAGTTCTATGATACTAATTAGCGGAGGTACTGGTTTAATCGGTGGGCATTTACTTCTCTTACTTTCAAAAGCAAGTGAGCCTATACGGGCAATCTATCGATCTCAGTCCAGAGTAGAGAATGTCAAAAGCTTGTTTAAAGATCAAGGCAATCCTAATTTTGATAATATTCAGTGGGTAAAGGCTGACCTTTTGGATGTACCTTCTTTAGAAACAGCATTTGAAGGGGTTACCAAAGTGTATCACTGCGCAGGCCTTATTTCCTTTGATCCCGATGCGTATAGGGAGCTTCGAAAGGTCAATATTGACGGAACTGCCAACCTGGTCAACCTTTGCATTGCAAATAAAATCCAAAAACTTGCCTATATAAGTTCAATCGCTGTTTTTGGGGATCACGCAACTCATAAACAAATAGACGAGACTTCCTACTGGAATCCCGAAGCTGAAAACAATGTTTATGCCATTGCCAAATACGGTGCTGAAATGGAGATTTGGCGAGCTACCCAAGAAGAAATCCCTGTGGTAATTGTCAATCCTGGAATCGTTTTAGGAGAAGGTTTTGAGGACTCACCCAGTAGTGCTATTTTCAATCGCATCGCAAAAGGATTATCATATTACCCACCAGGAAGTAGTGGATTTGTGGATGTCAAAGATGTTAGTCGAGCCATCCATTTACTTATGGAATCTCCCATTTTTAACGAGCGCTACATATTAGTAGGAGCCCTTTTAAAATACAAGACTGTCCTGAATCTTATCGCTGAGAATTTAAATCGTACCCGCCCTTCGAGAGAACTTAACCGATGGCAACTACAATTGCTGTGGCGATTGGATGCTGTGGCTACATTTCTCTTTCGAAAAAAGCGGATACTAAGTAGACATTCAGCGCAGTCCCTATGGAATTCTTCTCAATATTCGAGCGATAAAATAATCAAGGAGTTGGACTTTGAGTTCACAGATATTTCCACAACAGTTAGGCGTATCTGCAACACTATAAAACTAGATAAGTCAAAGGCCTAAAACTATTTATTAGCAGGTTTTTTGGCCGGTTTATTTTTATTCATCTTAAGTTGCTCAAGTTTATTCCTACGAGCCTCAACAGTATCTTTAAGACGCTGCAAGCGCTCCTCTACCCTAGTAAACATTTCAAGTTGTAGGTTTGCATTAGATGTATAATAAATACTGCTTTTAGATAATTGGGTGCTATCAATTCCATACTTTTCAAACAAAAATTCACTTGGTTCTAGATCAATGTTTTCTAATTTGTCCGCACCCGTGGATTTTAAGCTATTAAGGATAGAAATATCGTAATAGATATCAATCATAACATCTTTTTCAATCAGATTCTCTGGCTTCTCTACCACATCTGTACCACAGCTAATAAAACACAGTACAATCAATGCTATTATGTATCTTTTTTTATCCATTACCTTTCAAAAGTAAGTCTTTTTGCATTTCTAACCGTAGAAAAGTTCCCATTTTCATAAGCCAGATGACCATTTACAAAACAATGCGTAACTGTTGAACTAAACTTAACACCTTCAAAAGGTGACCAACCACATTTGTATGCAATATTGTCTTTACTAACATTCCAGCTTGAATTGGGATCTATTAAAACCAAGTCTGCATAATATCCTTCACGTATGAATCCACGTTTTTCAATATTAAATAGAATCGCTGGGTTGTGACACATCTTTTCAATGAGACGAGTCAAAGAAATTTTGCCTTCTTTTTGCTTTTCCATAAGGGCCACTAAGCTATGTTGAACAAGTGGTCCTCCTGATGGGGCTGAGGTATACACATTGTTTTTCTCCTCAAGAGTATGTGGCGCATGATCGGTAGCCAAAACATCTATCCTATCGTCATTTAAGGCACCCCATAAGGCATCCCTGTCTTGGGCTGTTTTTACCGCAGGATTCCACTTTATTAAACTACCCATTTCATTATAATCCTCACTACTAAACCACAAATGGTGAGTACACACCTCAGCAGTTATACGCTTATCTTTCAGTGGGATATCATTTCTAAAAAGTTCCGTTTCTCGTGCCGTTGACACGTGAAAAACATGTAATCGGGCATTGGTTTTTTTAGCCAAAGCAATGGCATTGGAAGAAGAAACATAACAAGCCTCCGCACTTCGAATTAGAGGATGTGAACTCATTGGGATATCATCACCATAGCGTTCCTTATACAGCTCCATATTGGTTCTGATAATATGCTCATCTTCACAATGGGCTGAAATGACCATCTCGGTGCTACTAAAGATACTTTCTAATACCTGTTGATTATCCACAAGCATATTTCCAGTAGAGGATCCCAGAAATAATTTTACACCTGCACAGGCATTTTTATCCAAGCGCTTTAACTCTTCCAGATTATCGTTTGTACCTCCAAAATTAAAGGAGTAATTGGAAAAAGACGATGCATTTGCTGTTGCCATTTTATCTTCTAAAGCAGCGATAGTTACGGTTTGTGGAATTGTATTGGGTTGTTCTATATAGCTAGTAATACCTCCTGCTAGGCCAGCTCTACTCTCAGTTGCAATGGTCCCTTTATGAGTAAGCCCTGGTTCTCTGAAATGAACCTGATCATCAATAACACCAGGAATTAAATACTTTCCTTGTGCATCAATAACCTCGGCCGTTGGATCGGATAATGATTTGCCGATTAATTTAATATATTCACCTTCCACTAATACGTCAGACTCAAGGATCTCCCCTTGATTGACAATGGTGGCGTTTTTTATTAGTATCTTTTTCATTTTTTTAAAAATCTTTCTTATTCCACAAACTACGCCATTTGAGTTTCAGCACTCCAAAGATGGCTTCATTGATAATTTTACCATTCATTTTGGATTTTCCTCGTGTTCGATCCTGGAAAATAATAGGCACCTCCAATAATTTAAAATGCTTTAAATGTGCTTTAAATTTCATTTCAATCTGAAATGCATAACCCACAAACTTAATGGCATCTAGGTTTAATGACTCAATGACTCTTCTTCTATAACAAACAAATCCTGCGGTTGGATCTTCAATTCGCATTCCGGTAATTAATTTCACATACACTGAAGCTCCATAGGATAGTAATACTCTACGCAATGGCCAATTCACCACATTGACCCCCTTAATATAGCGAGATCCAATAGTGAGATCCGCATTTTGGTTGACAGCGGCATTGTACAAACGAATCAAATCTCTGGGGTTATGCGAAAAATCAGCATCCATTTCAAATATATATTCATAAGAACGCTCTAACACCCATTTAAACCCATGTATATATGCGATCCCTAATCCAGACTTCTCTTGACGTACCTCTAAATGTAAACGATTTGGAAATTGCGCTTGTAAATCACGTACCTTATTTGCTGTCCCATCAGGTGAATTATCATCTACAATGAGAATATCAAAAGGTTTTTTAAGTTCAAAAACTGCAGAAATAATTAGCGCTACATTCTCTATTTCATTGTAGGTAGGGATTATAACTATACTATCTGATTGCATGCCATCTTTCATAATTGCACAAAAATAGCATTAAATAAAAAGTATTTACCCTAAGTTTTAGTTTTTTAGGTTGATTTTAAGGATTTTTGCAATTAAAAATTTCCGTAATTTTAGATTTTACGACCACACAGTGGCCAAGGGGTATGAAAATAACGACAATAACTTATGGTAACTAGAGAACGTTCACACAAGATCCTGTTCAGCTTTCTAATATTTGTACTTTTTTTAAATTTAGCTCAAAGTCTATTAACAGATATCATATTTGACGAGGCTTACTACTGGTATTATGCACAAAATCTAAGTTGGGGATATTTCGATCACCCTCCCTTAGTTGCATTTCTGGTCAATATCGGACTCTCCCTTTTCGATGGCGAATTAGGCGTTAGGTTTATGGCACCATTTTTATATTGTGCCAACGTATTGTTGTTATGGCTTTTGATTGATAGTGAGAAAAAACATCGCTTTGTCTGGTTATTTATTGCCTTTGTGAGCAGTGTTGGTCTATTAACCGCCTATGGATTCATGATGGTTCCTGACACCACCCTGATTACCTGTGCACTTGTTTTTCTATGGGGCTACAAACGCTTTTTAATAAAAGAGGATGTTATAAGTATTATTGCTACTGGAGCGGGGATGGCCCTTGTGATGTATGCAAAATATCACGGGATCTTAATTATAGGATTTGCAATACTTTCCAATTTAGCTCTTCTGAAAAATGGTAAATTTTGGTTCGCGATATTGCTTGCGCTTTTACTATTCACCCCACACCTCTATTGGCTATACGAAATGGATTTTGTATCCCTTAAATACCATTTATACGGCAGGGTGAATAGTTCTTGGAAACCTAGATACACGCTGGAATACCCATTACATTGCCTGGCTGTAGCAGGTTTGTGTGCACCACTCATGTATTGGGCGCTCTACGCTTTGTCTTCCAAAGATAAATTTGATAAAGCCCTGAAGTTCATTTGCTACGGTATCATTATCTTTTTCTTTATTTCTAGTTTCAACAGAGGAACACAAGCTCAATGGGTAGTGTTAGCGGTCATTCCACTTATTATATTCGCCCTAAGATATGCCTACATACATGCAAAGTATAGAAAGTGGTTAATGGGCATAAGCTTGTTTTCCGCTGTAGTGATCCTATTTTTAAGATTCGCCCTTATTTTTCCTTCAATCTCTCCTATTGAGTATGAGGCTTTTGGTAACAAAGAGTGGGTTGCCCAGTTAAAAAGTGAAGTCGGGGACAGACCAGTAGTATTTCACAACTCCTATAGGGATGCTTCCATGTACGCCTTCTATTCCGGGAGCACTGTATTTTCTTCCAATGACATCATTGCTAGACAAAACCAATTCGATATTGATAGTTCTGAATTCAAAGTCCGAAATAAAGAGGTGGCCTATATCAGTGGAACTATGGAATATAAACTGGATTCGGTAATTAAGCTTATCAGACCTTTTGGGAATCATTATATGCGAGGACACATCATAGATACCTTTACTAGTTATCGCAAAATGGAACTGGATATAGATAAAGACCAATTTCAAACAGAAATTCCTAGGAACTTTACCGCTGAATTATCAAACCCCTATAGCGATAGCATTAATGTTAGCAAGCTAAAATTTGAAGGAGTCAGTATGAATTCACATAAGGCCATTATAAAAATTTATCCATTGACCATGGATCTTGCAAAAGATACTTATATAGGATCAAATCAAAGGATTAAATTAAACTTTAAAATACCAGACACAGTAGAACTCCCAGAGAGTTCCAAATTCCGAGCGGGCATCTTAGAGTATGGAGTACATCCTGGATTCCAGGGGGAAATTATTGAAATAGAGGATTAATTTGGATCAAACACTTAGAAATATTGACAATCATTCCATAGAAACAATATTACTTACAGTTGCTTTGGTGTGTTTAACGGTAGCAAAGTTTAAAAATGAACAAAAGTTTCATTCATTTATCATGCTTTTTGTTAATTATCAATACCTCAAGATCTATAGTAAAGAACCTGGGCAAACTACCTCAACATTTAACTTATTGTTGTTCATTGTTCAAATGATCTCCTTCTCTCTTGTACTGTGGATAGCTCTACCCTATTTCGATCCAAACCATGAGGTTAATTTCTACCTCATCATGCCTTTTTTAATTCTATTTATTCTTTTCAAATTCTATTTAGAAAAACTAATTGCGACCATTTTTGACATCAATAAGTTCACAGAAAGTTTTCATTTTCACAAGGTGACTTATAGAAATCTAACCTCATTATTACTACTTCCAATGATTAGTTTATTCATTTACAGTAATTTAAGTAGTATAATTGCATTATACGCAATACTTCTATGTTTTTGTTTATTAAATGTTATAGCTTTCGTTTTAACTTTAAGAAATCATCAAAAATTGATTCAAAAATATTTATTTTATTTTATTTTGTATCTTTGCACGCTAGAAATAGCACCTTATTTATTACTGATAAAATTTTATTTCGGAGATAAGGTATAAACGAATCATATATTTATGAAAGTTAAGACAATTCTGGTTTCTCAACCCGAGCCCAAGGTAGAAAATTCACCGTATTTGAGATTGGTAGAAAAGCAAAAAATCAAGGTTGACTTTAGACCATTCATTCATGTAGAAGGAGTAAATGCAAAAGATGTAAGACAACAAAAAATTGACTTAACACAGTTTACAGCAATTATACTAACTAGTAGAAATGCAGTAGACCATTTTTTTAGAATTGCAGAGGACATGCGATTCAAAGTTCCAGACTCCATGAAGTATTTCTGTCAGTCGGAAGCGGTTGCTTATTACCTACAAAAATACGTAGTATACCGAAAAAGAAAGATTTACGTAGGGACACGTACCTTTCAAGAGCTTGCTCCACTGATCAAAAAGTACAAGGACGAAAAATTCCTTTTACCATCATCGGATGTACTAAAACCTATAGTACCTGAGACTTTAGATGATTTAAAAGTTAACTGGACAAGAGCTATCCTTTATAAAACAGTGATTAGTGATTTATCGGATTTAAGAGATGTTTATTACGATATCTTAGTGTTTTTCAGCCCTTCAGGAATTGAATCATTATTAAAGAATTTCCCTGATTTCAAGCAAAACGACACGCGAATTGCAGTTTTTGGAAACACAACGGTGAAGGCGGCTACCGAAGCAGGACTTCGTATTGACATCGAGGCTCCAACACCAGAAACACCTTCGATGACTATGGCCTTGGAGAAATATATTTCCAAAGTCAATAAGAAATAAGAACAATATAAAAAAAATCGACACTAAAGGCTTTGGAGAAAATTCCAAGGCCTTTTTGTTTGTAACTATCACAACAAGTTTTGAAATCTTTAAAATACAGCAAAAATTAATTTAAACTTAAAAACAGTTGTATTTTTGCACCATGAACCCATATGCTTTATTAGAGACGATCAATGACCCTGCCGATTTACGGAATATGCCTGAAGAGCAATTGGGTGAACTCGCAAAGCAGCTCAGGGAATATATCATTGAAATTGTCGCAACCAAAGAGGGTCATTTGGGAGCGAGCCTAGGAGTGGTTGAGCTAACCATTGCCCTTCATTATATTTTTAACACTCCTGATGATCTACTAGTTTGGGATGTAGGTCATCAAGCCTACGGACACAAAATACTAACAGGTCGTAGGGAACAATTTCATACCAATAGGCAACTTGGTGGTATAAGTGGATTTCCAAAAAGAACTGAAAGTGTCTTTGATACTTTCGGTACTGGCCATAGTTCCACTTCAATATCAGCAGCACTGGGCATGGCCATGGCTTCTAATTTTAAAGGAGAAAAAGAAAAACATCATATCGCAGTTATTGGCGATGCCTCTATTGCCAGTGGAATGGCCTTTGAGGCCCTTAACCACGCAGGTGTAAGTCAGGCGAACCTTTTAATTATCCTCAACGACAATGCCATTGGAATTGATCCTAGTGTAGGAGCCTTAAAAGAATATTTAACTAATATAAAAGTAGATCGAAAACTAGCCAAAAATAACATCATACGAGCATTGAATTTTGATTACAGTGGCCCAATAGATGGACATAATTTACCTAGATTACTAAAAGAACTAAAACGACTACAGAAGAAAAAGGGTCCAAAGTTTTTACATGTCATCACCACCAAAGGAAAAGGATTGCGCCAAGCCGAACAGGATCAAGTTCGTTACCATGCGCCTGGCAAGTTTGACAAAAATTCAGGAGAGTTACTGCCAAAACCAAAGGGGGACTTACCTCCCAAATACCAAGATGTTTTTGGTCACACCATAGTTGAGTTAGCTGAAAAGAATGCAAACATCGTCGGTATTACTCCAGCAATGCCAACGGGAAGTTCTCTTAAATACATGATGGAGAAATTTCCAGAGCGTGCCTTCGATGTTGGAATCGCTGAACAACACGCCGTAACGTTTGCTGCAGGAATGGCTACTCAAGGCTTAAATGTCTTTTGTAACATCTATTCCACTTTTTTACAAAGAGCCTATGACCAATTGATTCACGATGTAGCTCTTCAAAGAATTCCCGTGATTTTCTGCTTAGACAGAGCTGGTCTAGTAGGCCAAGATGGAGCAACTCATCACGGAGTTTTTGATTTAGCATTTCTACGATGCATTCCCAATCTCATTATATTTGCTCCTAGGGATGAGGTAGATCTGAGAAATATTATGTATACTGCTCAATTAGGGCTTTCAGATCCTATTGCCATCCGCTATCCACGAGGCAGAGGAAAGAACCTTGATTGGAAAAAACCCTTTTCACAGATCACCATTGGAAAAGCAAAACAATTAAGTAAGGGCAATAAGATAGCGGTTATCTCTATTGGAACCATTGCAGAAAACGTTAGCCAAGCTATTTCAATACTCTCCGCAGAGAAGCAAATCGCACATTATGACTTGAGGTTCTTAGCCCCTTTAGACTCCGAGCTTCTCCATGAAATATTTAAACAGTACCAAATTATTTTCACAGTGGAAGACGGCGTTTTAAATGGCGGTATGGGAAGCGCTATTAGTGAATTCACAACTAAGTACAATTACAACTACCAAAAGGTAGTATCTTTGGGGGTTGAAGAACAATTTATAGAACATGGAACCGTTGAAGAATTACAACAAATTGTAGGTATTGACCCAAAATCGATGGCTAAACAATTTGAAAGATTTTTATAACATAACTATTTTTAGCATTTTTGCAAAGTATAAAAACCTATTATTCAGCTAATAATGAAAGGATATCTTATAATTTTTTGTGTTTTTTGCTGCTATATTAGCCAAGCTCAAATCCAAAAACAAGAACAAGAAGTCTATACTAATCCAAAAACCCAGGAGGTATTTATTATCAAAGGCATGGACACCATTAACCTTTCCAAGGTTATCAGTGAATACAAGCCACTTCCTCCTCGCTGGAAAAAAGTTAATAAAATAGGAATGAATGTCAGTGAGATTGCATTTATCAACTGGAGTGCAGGGGGAAATAATTCTATCAGCGGATTGAGTAACGCACTTTTCGAGCGAAACTATAAGCATGAAAAAGTGCAGTGGAATAACGAATTAATTATGCGTTTTGGACTAAACATTCAAGATGGCCAAAAGATAAGAAAATCAGAGGACGCTTTGGCTATAAACTCGACTTTAGGTTTTAGAATGGATAATTTATCAAACTGGTATTTTTCTGCAAAGGCCAATTTTAATACCCAGTTTGCCAAAGGTTATAAGTATCCAGATCGGGACAATCCGATCTCTCAATTTATGGCTCCTGGTTATTTTCTATTTGGTTTTGGTAGTGAGTATTCTCCTGAAGGAAAGGATCTAAAGCTTTACCTTTCTCCAATCACACAAAAGTCAACCTTTGTACTAGACCAAGACTTGGCAGATCAAGGCGCTTTTGGTGTGCCTAAAGCGGAATACGATGCCAATGGAGTCAAAATACGTGATGGACAAAACGTTGATACAGAAATTGGAATTCTCGTTACCAATTCTTATCAGACCAAAATCTATGACAATATGTTCTTGTCTAACCGTATAACACTCTATACCGATTATCTGAACAGCTTTGGAAATGTCGACATCAACTGGCTGATTGACGTTGAATTAAAGGTAAACGAATATGTGGTAGCCAATGTAGGAACTCAATTAATATACGATAATGACATTAAGTTTGAAGAACGCACCCTAGCCAATGGAGAGAAATTCTCTTACAGCCCTAAAGTGCAGTTCAAGCAATCTTTAGGTGTTGGTGTGGTCTATAACTTTTAAACCACCTTTGCACTGATCTTATTGTAAATTAACAAAGCGTTGCCATCTGTTAAACCAGCGATAAACTGTGCCACTGCCATAAGTCCTTTATAGACACCCTGATCAAGCACAAGGTATTTCTTAGGAATTAAATTCATCACTAAATTATCGTAGTTGGTGGTTCGGTTTTGGATGGCTCGAATAACTGCTCCACAGAATGTGTCTAATAGCTGATTGAGAATTTTATATCCGACAATTTCTTTTTGGATAACCTCATCGCTCTGATAGATCTTCTCAACACTTAGATTAATGATATCTTCAACTTGAGCTTTGTAGGCAGACTTCTCCAAAAGAGAACAATGGAAATCCCCATTTAATATTGCTGTTTCATTCTCTAAAAACACCCTAGTAGCATCTTGGATTAATGTACTGATTGAAAGAGCTCTTAAATAACCTAATCGGTCCTCTGTTGTGCTTAATTCGTGGTATTTTTTGGTATTAATACTGTCCTTAACTAGTTTAATCAAGTATTCTAGGGCAAATTCTTCCTGGATTAAACCTAGGTTAATACCATCCTCAAAATCAATAATCGTATAACATATATCGTCGGCTGCCTCCACTAAAAACGTCAAAGGATGTCTGGCGAAGGAAACGTGATCTCCTTGTCGTGTTTGTTTCAAACCTAATTCATTGGCAACATCTATAAACAACTGTTTTTCCGACTGAAAAAACCCAAATTTCTTATCTGAGATTTGTTGAGTTGGACGTTTGGGTAGAGATTCTTTAGGGTACTTCATAAAAGCTCCTAAAGTAGCATAACTAAGGCGAAGCCCACCTGAGATTCCTTGACGGGTTTCTGTCAAGATTCTAAAACCATTAGCGTTGCCTTCAAAGTCTATTAAATCTTGATACTCTTTGCCGCCTAGCTGATCTTTATAAATTTCTCCATTACCCGATTTAAAATATTCGCCTATAGCCTTTTCTCCTGAATGACCAAATGGTGGGTTTCCAATATCATGTGAGAGCGCTGCTGCTGCAACAATGGCTCCAAAATCATTAAATCGGTAGCCGTGAATTTCACTTAAATAAGGATGTTTTTCAAGTACCTTTTTACCCACCGACCTTCCAAGGCTACGCCCAACAACCGATACTTCGAGGCTATGGGTAAGTCGGGTATGAACAAAATCCGTCTTGGAAAGTGGAATCACTTGTGTTTTATCTTGAAGACTCCGAAAAGCCGAAGAAAAGATGATTCTATCAAAGTCAACCTCAAACCCCAATCTGGTTTCGTCTTGCTCTTTGCGAAGCCTTTTATTTTTATCTCCATGACGTTTTAACGACAGTAATGATTCCCAATTCATGTTTTTGTTTATTTGTTGTGCAAGATACTGCTAAGATTGCGTAATATTAAAATTCCCTTTGAAAAATCACTCCCTGATTTCCTTTAAAGGTTAATGATTTTTTAAACTTTAGTTGACACTATCTTTACCACTTTCATTGACCTTTGCAGCAGTAAAAACAAAAGATATTTCACCAACTTTTAGTTTTTGTCGACTTAAGTTTTGAAATAGAAAGCTGTCTGATAAAACAGGCAGCTTCACTTTTTTACAGTTCAATATAATTGTGAAGAGCCAAGATTAGGTTATTGAATTAAAAATGTGTCGTTTAGAATAAAAAGTTAACACAATTATTTTTAATAACTTAACATACAGGAAACAATTTCTTAACTTTATATACTGTTCTTTGCAGCGACAAAAACTAAAATATTGGAATGAAAAATTTGGTAGGGGCATTTTTGCTTGGTCTATTTATGAGTTCTTTTGGCAATGCACAGGATATCCAGGGCCCGCGTTTTGGTAAAGGCATTTTAAATATAAGCGGTAAAGACAGTACATGGAGTATGAATTTCACTACTAGATTCCAATTATTAGGAAGTGGGACATGGCAGGAGAATCAAGATGGAGGCACAGATTTTAACAGTAATTTTCTAGTTAGAAGGGCACGTTTAAAATTTGAGGGCTTTGCTTTTACTAAGAATCTCACATATAAGTTAGAAATAGGACTGGCCAATCAAGATATCGATGGTGCTTCGTATTACACTGACTACGCGGATAAGATTATCCAAGACGCCTACATCCAATGGAAATTTTACAAAAACCTTAGTATTAAAGCCGGTCAGGCCAAATTACCTGGAAATATCGAGCGATTAATTTCTTCGGGTAGTTTACAGTTTGTAGACCGTTCCCTTTTAAATAAAGAGTTCAACATCGATCGAGACATCGGACTTCAATTACTCAACGAACATTATCTAACTCCTACATTTTTAATTCGTGAACAATTGGCATTCTCTCAAGGAGATGGTCGTAACGTTACCGTGGGAAACATGGGAGGGTACCAGTACACAGGACGTATAGAATTACTTCCACTTGGAATCTTTAAAAATGACAATGAAATGGAAGGTTCTGCTTTGGAGCGCGAGGACAAACCACGGCTAATGATTGCAGTGGCTTATGATTATAATGATGATGCCGTAAACACTCAGAGCAACAGAGGTGATTTTATGGGAATTGAGGAGAATCTATACCAAACTGACATCACCACAATGTTTGCTGATGTTGTGTTTAAATACAAGGGCGTTTCCTTATTAGCCGAATATGCTAATCGCTCAGCCGAGGATGCTATCGCCAAAGACGACCAAGGCATCCCAACGGGTGATGTAGTTAGAACTGGAAATGCGTTTAATATTCAAGGAGGGTATCTATTTGACAGTAATTGGGAATTAAGTGGACGTTATACCCATGTGGATTTAGATCAGGAAGTTCGAAGCATCATGGAAGAAAACCAGTACACCCTTGGGGTATCAAAATATATTGTGGGACATAACTTAAAATTACAAACGGATATTAGTTATGCCACATTTGCCGATCAAAGTGATATGGTAATGGCAAGATTACAATTAGAAATACAATTTTAAAAAAAGAGATTGTTTAGCAATCTGAATATTTTATTTTAACACTATGGAAAATATCTATTTACTTATGATTGTTGCCTTGGCTATTTTGGCCTTTGGCGATTTAATAGTTGGGGTGAGCAATGATGCGGTGAATTTCCTGAACTCAGCTATTGGCTCCAAAGCCCTTCCTTACAAGACGATTTTAGCCATTGCTTGCGTGGGTATTTTCATCGGAGCCACCTTTTCGAGTGGAATGATGGAAGTTGCTAGAAAAGGTATCTTCTTACCAGGTGAATTCATGTTCAATGAGATCATGATTATTTTTATGGCAGTCATGATTACCGACATATTGCTCTTGGATTTTTTCAACACTCTTGGAATGCCAACCTCAACCACTGTCTCCATAGTATTTGAATTATTAGGAGCAGCTGTGGCAGTGGCATTAATAAAGATCGCAGGTAATGAAAATGAAACTGTAGCGGATCTCTCTAAGTATATTAACTCAGATAACGCTATTCAAATTATTGTAGGGATATTGCTCTCGGTGGTAATCGCCTTCACCATCGGTGCAATAGTCCAATTTATATCAAGACTTGCCTTTACTTTTCAGTTTGAGCAAAAAATGAAATATGCAGGCGCCATCTTTAGTGGGATAGCGCTCAGTAGTATTACCTATTTTATTTTCTTTAAAGGACTAAAAGGCACTCCTTTTTACGATTATATTGCGCATCTCATTGAAGGGAGTGAATTATTAATTTCATTAGGCTGTCTAGTCGTATGGACACTATTTTCATACCTCTACTTAAATGTTTTCAAAAAGAACGTGCTGGTAATTGTTATTGCCGCAGGTACATTCGGGCTTGCATTGGCCTTTGCTGGAAATGACTTGGTAAACTTTATCGGGGTTCCGATAGCAGCTTGGCATTCATATGAAGCTTGGATAAACTCAGGAATTCCAGCAGATCAATTTGCAATGGGATCCTTAGCAGAAAAAGTGCCAACAGAACCAATCCTTTTATTTATCGCTGGCGCAGTGATGGTGTTAACACTCTGTTTTTCAAAAAAAGCAAAAGCTGTAACAGAAACCGAAATCAATCTTTCAAGACAAACTGAAGGAAAAGAGAAGTTTCAACCAAACCTCCTATCTAGATTAGTTGTAAGGTTATCAACTAAAACAGCAAATAGTATTAATTATATTTTACCTAAGTCAACACAGCAGAACATCAATGCTCGTTTTTCAAAACCGGAATTTGATGAGAAAAACGCAGCACTAAAGGATGCCCCTTCATTTGATCTCATTAGAGCTTCGGTAAACCTTATGGTAGCTGGTATATTAATTGCAATCGCAACCACTCAAAAATTACCGCTCTCCACTACCTACGTAACTTTTATGGTAGCAATGGGGTCCTCATTAGCCGATAGAGCTTGGGGACGTGAGAGCGCAGTTTACCGCGTAGCAGGAGTTTTCAATGTTATTGCTGGATGGTTTTTCACGGCCATCATAGCCTTTGTAGCCTCGGCAACCATCGCCTATTTAATTTACATCGGAGGCTCAACAGCAATTGCTATTCTTTTATTTGTTGCCGTTTTACTCTTGGCAAGGAATTACATCATTTATAAGAAAAAAACTAGCACTACAAGAGAAGAAGATAGCTTAAACAAAGCTGAAAGCAGCTCTATCCAAGGCGTAATAGAAGAAAGTGCCGACAATATAGCAGCTGTTGCTAACCGAGCTAGAAAAATATATAATGGTTCTATGATTGGACTCTCGAAAGAGGACCTTCCTCTACTTAAAAAGTCCAAAAAAGGAAACGCTAAACTCAGCGCTGAAATTGATGATCTTCAAGAAAGCGTCTTTTATTTCATTAAGAATTTGGATGATTCAAGTGTGATGGCCAGCCATTTCTATATCAATATTTTGAGTTATCTCCAGGATATGTCTCAATCTCTTGAATATATCGGAAAGGCCTCATACAAACACGTGAATAACAATCACAAAAAATTAAAATTCAATCAAACACGTGAATTACTAGACAATCAAAATGAAATTGAATCATTATTCAACAACATTAAAAAGACATTTGATAAAAGAGCATTTGAGGACATTCATGAATTGATAGAAACGAAAGATGTCTTATTGGCGAGTATCAATTTAAAAATTGAAAAACAAATATCTAGAACAAGAACTGAGGAGTCAAGTCCAAAAAACACTTCTTTGTATTTCAATCTGCTCACAGAGACTAAAGATCTTGTGGTAGCCACCATGAATTTGCTGGAACTGTATCATCAGCAATACGTTAATGCTGCAGCGGTGGAGACTACACTGCCTGAGGAAACTGAAGAGAAACTCTAGAAATCAGTCAACAGTTAACCTAAAAAAGGGTAGCTATTAGGATCTATTAAGCTCCTTATAGCTACCCTTATTTTTTTGGTTATTATAGTTTAGATCTAGTTGTATGTTTTTGGAAGTTCAAAAAGAAAAAAATTTCTTAACGACCCATTTCCTTCGCGGTCTTTTCAAGTTCATCATACCAAGATTGACCGAATTTATCAATTAAGGCTTGCTTTACAAACTTGTATACTGGAACTTGAAGCTCCTTACCTAAACTACAAGCATCATCGCAGATATGCCATTTATGATAATTTACTGCAGCAAAATCCTGATATTGTCTCACGCGGATAGGATACAAGTAACACGAGATCGGCTTCTTCCAATCCACAGCACCTGCATTGTAGGCTTGTTCAATCCCACAGAGTACAGTTCCGTTGTCCGAAAAAGTCACATATGCACATTCACTTCCTCCAACCAAAGGTGTTTCCCACTCCCCGTCTAAACCTTTTACATAAGTTCCTTGCTTTTCAATAGCAGCAACACCTTCAGGACGAAGAAAAGGTTTGACTTTAGGATAAATTTCATCTAAAATCTTTCTTTCCTCTTCTTCCACCGGAGCACCTGCCTCTCCATCAACACAACACTCTCCTTTACAGGCAGTGATATTACATACAAAATCATTTTCTATGATTTCTTCCGACACTATGGTTTTACCTATCTGAAACATGCTGCAAATATACTCCTTTTTACAAACTAAAGATGATCTGAAATAGGCAGACCCGCTAATACCTGTTATAGTTTAAATTACTAACCAGAAAAAATGTAATCACTCTACAACCAAACTCTAATAATTCCTATGCGTACTGAAACTGACCTTATTACAATAAAGTGCAAGAAGAAAATTGAGAAATAATTTTGTGCTAAATGTTAATAATAATCGAAATGTTGTTATAGCTTTGCATCGTTTTTTAAATAGGCAAAACCATGAACTTTGATTTTAAAGAAATAGTAACTGCAGGAATGATCCTTTTCGCTGTTATCGATATACTTGGAAGCATTCCTATCATTGTTGATCTACGTAATAAGGTGGGGCAGATTCAGTCAGAAAAGGCATCTCTAATTGCAGCTATTTTAATGATTGCATTTCTGTTTATTGGAGAGACTATCCTAAATTTAATTGGGATTGATGTAAATTCATTTGCCGTTGCTGGTGCTTTTGTAATTTTCTTTCTAGCCATTGAAATGATATTGGGAATTTCATTGTATAAAGATGACGCACCCTCAACTGCATCTGTGGTTCCATTAGCCTTCCCTTTAATTGCAGGTGCTGGAACTATGACATCTCTCTTATCACTTCGAGCTGAATATTATGTTGAGAACATCATTGTTGCCATTATTTTAAATGTCATTATTGTTTATATAGTGTTAAAGTCTTCGACAAAAATAGGAAGATGGCTAGGAAAATCAGGTTTGGCTGTGATACGAAAAGTATTTGGCGTAATTTTGTTGGCCATTGCTGTAAAGTTATTTGCAAGTAATGTAACTGGTTTATTTTAAAAATTTTGTACATGAAAACCTTTGTCGTAATTCTCGTTCTTATTGCCGTTAGTATGATTGGTGTAAACATCACCATGTTGGATTTTGATAACCCTTTAGAGGGTGATAGCTTGGTCGCTGTTATAGGAATTGGTGCTGCTCTTGCAGCGGTATTACTTTTAGCCATTTTTTGGCAATCCAGAAGAATACAAGAACTCATCAAGGACAAAAGTAATGTATGATGCAATAGTTGTAGGTGCAGGTGCTGCGGGTCTTCAATGCGCCTTGGTATTAGGCTCGGCTATTAAAGCCCCTTATGCCGCAGATAAACGCATTGGCATTATCATGCATCAAAAAGCTTCACATTTGCAATCAGCACTTTTAAATAATGTGCTAGGAGTGGCGTCACAAACCTCTGGAAAGGACATTTTAGCCTCTGGTAAAGATCAATTAACCACAAATTACCCACATGTGGAGCAAATTGCTAGTCAAAAGGTAATTGCCCTTCAGGGTGAGGCAGGAAGTTATACTATAACCACTAACAAAGGAACTTACCGATCAAAAATCGTGGTGATTGCTTTGGGTTATACAGATGTTTTCTCCATCAAGGGTCTTATGAACCTAGTAGAACCGCACGCCCTAAGTCCTAAAGAGAAAAACCGTATTCAACTTAAGAACACACAGCACAAGGTTAAAGAAGGATTATATGTTGCTGGAACACTCGCAGGGTGGAGAAGTCAGTTCGCCATAGCTGCTGGAAGTGGAGCTCAGGTTGCCACCGATATTCTTACCGAGTGGAATAACGGGAAACACACCAAGGTACACGACAAAATAACTTCCTAGAGGCTTTAAGAATTATTTAATGATCCGCCACCTCTTCTGGAGCGATCTGTTCTTCAATCAGATGCAATACTGCCTCAATCATAGGATCATCCTGGCTAAGAATTTGTTGCTTGATATTCTCATCATACAATTGCTCTGCCAATATAGCTTTAATGTGTAATTTAAGATCTTCCCTATAGGGATCTAAATCAATTTTAAGTCCTTTTTCATCAGCGTAGTAGATAAAGTCATCAACAGTTTGATCATCGATAAAGACTGTTTGCTGAAATTCATCCGATGTAAGGTCATTGTACAGATCACGGTGGCTATCTAAATACTCAAACACATAGAATGACATAAAACCTGAGTCCATCAAAGTATTTACCCATCCATCCATTTGTGAAGATCCAAGAGGAACAAATACATCAGGTATAATTCCACCGCCACCGTAAACGATTTTACCTTTGGGTGTTTTATACACCAAGGAATCGTCTACTTTTATACTATCGGCAGATCGTAATTCACCGTTCTCATAACGCTTATAAAACTGATTATAGTAATCCTTTGTACCATTATCATAGGATCGTTGTATCGACCTTCCAGTTGGAGTATAGTATCGTGAGACGGTCAAACGAACAGCCGATCCATCTCCTAAACTCATCTCACGCTGAACAAGTCCTTTCCCAAAGGATCTCCTACCTACAATAATTCCGCGATCGTTATCCTGAACAGCTCCAGCGATGATTTCACTAGCCGATGCGGACTTCTCATTAATCAGTATATATATATCCTCATCCTCAAAGGAACCTTTCTTGGTAGCAAAAGCCTTATTTATTGCCCCGCTTTTATTTTTTGTAAACAGGATCAGTTTTCCATCCTCTAAAAACTCATCTGCCATTGCTTCAGCAATTCCCAAATACCCTCCAGGATTATCACGCAAATCCAAAATCAACTTATTAGCTCCGCCTAACTCAAGGGCAAGCAAGGATGCTTTAAACTCATCATAAGTGCTTTCTGCAAATCGATTCACCCTGATATATCCAATAGAATCTTTAATCAAAAATGTAGCGTCCACACTGCGAAGTGGCACCTCAGAACGCTTAATCTTAAGTTGTATTGTTTTATCTTCGATCGGCCGGTAGATGCTCATATCAACATTGGTGTTTTTATCACCCTTTAAAATGTCTACGATTTCGTCACTTCGAAGTCCTCGCCCGTATAAGGTGTCCTTATTGGCAATTAAAATTCGGTCGCCTGAACGAATGCCTGCAACTTTACTTGGACCACCTACAATAGGCCTAATGACCACAAGGCTATCTCTGTACATTCTAAAACTAATACCAACACCAACAAAATCACCTTTCATATTATCAGCAACTTGTTCTATTTGTTGTTTTGGTATGTAAACAGAATGTGGGTCGAGTTTTTCAAGTATATTGTTTACCGTAACATCAACAATACTATCTGTATTGACATCATCCACATATTCATACTCTATATAATCTATTAGACGATTAAGTTTATCTTTTTCTGAATTTGTAGAAAAGAGCTTCTCCCCTGTATCACTGTAATTTAAATTACCTCCAATATAAATACCAGCGGCTAAAGTTGCAGCTAAAATTAAGGGCAATAAATAACTTCTCTTTTTAAACATTTAGTCGTCTTCTATATCAGCCATATGCAGCAGTTCTACTCCTGCTTTTTCTAAAAAATCTAGGCCTTCACAATCTTTATATGCATTTAAATACACTACCCGTTTAATCCCAGCTTGATGGACAAGTTTACTACACTCCTTGCAGGGAGATAAGGTAATGTACAAGGTAGCTCCCACACAGGATTGCGTTGACGAGGCGACTTTTAAAATGGCATTAGCCTCGGCATGCAAAACATACCATTTTGTATACCCTGATTCATCTTCACAGTAATTTTCAAATCCAGTAGGTGTCCCATTATATCCATCTGATATAATCATTCTATCTTTTACAATAATCGCGCCAACTTGTTTGCGTTTACAATGTGAGAGTTTACCCCATTCTAAAGCCATTCGCAAATAAGCTCGATCATAACGTCTTTGTTTCTTATCAACCATAGATATTGAAGTCAAAAAAAGCAACGTACTTCGTTGCCACCTTATCTTAAGGCTAAGATAACGGCTTTATCCTTTAATCACAACAAGTTAAAGAGATAAGAAAATAATTTTAACACTTCAAGGGGTGTATAAAAAAATAAGATTGTCTTAACCCACAAGGCATGTTTCTAATAATAAAGGGATTACCACACCAATAACAATGGAGGCAACCACTAAAATCCAATCTCTTTTGTTAAACCTAAAAATGGTTTGTAGGATAAATGCTGCTAGAAGTACCAAGAAAACCACAATCAACTGTGCTGCTTCGATTCCTAACGCAAACTCCAAAAGCGGCACGATCTTATTGGAACTAGATTCTACTATTTGTTTAAAATAGGTAGAAAACCCAAGACCGTGAATCATCCCAAAAAATAAAGTGACAAAAAAATGCAGTCCAAATGATTCTTTATAGTTCTTCCTACCTGCAGTAAAAACATGAAATAAAGCCGTGATAAAAATGGTAATTGGAATTAGACATTCCACAAGGCTTGAATTTATATGAATCACACCGTAGGTCGCCAAAATAAGCGAAAGGGTATGTCCTATAGCAAACAAAATAACTAGCCAAAAGGCTCGTTTCCAATTCGCAAAAGTGTAGGGCACGATTAGTGCTATAAAAAATAACAGATGGTCGTACGCATTAAGGTTAAAAACGTGGTCAAAGCCAAGCTTAAAATAGAACCAAAATTGATCCATATTGATAGGTTTTTGGGTTTCTCAAACTTACAATTAATTTAATGCAATTCAAACTAAGGAATATCATTTAAGCCTTCATTTTCCCAATACAATTTCTTGAACACTATTTTAGATGATTCTAAGGTGTTTTTGGAAGTTTTACATCCCGCGCTCTTGTTGGATTTGTTCGTATGCCATTTGTACCTGCCTGAATTTTTCTTCGGCACCTTTTTTAATCGCTGGATCATCGGTAATCACCTTATCTGGGTGGTATTTTTTAACCATTTTACGATAAGCAGTCTTCACATCCGAATCACTAGATTCTGGTTCCACTTCAAGTATCTTATAAGCATTATTTGTACTCTTTACAAACATGGCCATAATGCTTTCAAAATCTCTTGGATACACCCTCAAATAGCCAGCGATTTCTTTAATTTTACTTAATTCTGCTTCAGAGATTGCACCGTCTGCATTGGCAATCCCAAAAAGGAAATGTAATAATTGAAGTCGAACTTCATAACGGGTTCGTTGGTTGAGGAAAGCGCAAATTCGTGGAGCAGAAACCACGCGCTCCTTCACGACTTCATTAAAAGTTCTAAAAATGGCATTCGCTTTATCTTTGCCATAGGTTGAAATAAAGTAATTCCTTACGTAGTGCAGTTCGTTTTGATTTACTGTCCCATCGGCTTTAATGACGATGGAACACAAAGAAAGTAGGTTCAACTCGAAATCTGCTGGTGATACCTGTCGCCTATCATTCATGATGGTTTGTACACGCACTCCCCCACCACTTATTCGATCGATAATACTCCCAAGAATAAATCCAGCAACAAGTCCAGGTAAGCCAATAAAAAAATATCCTCCTAGGGTGAAAATCAATTTAAACATCCAATCTTATTTTCAATTGCCAAATATAAGATTAAAAATTATCAGGGTAAAAAAACTAGGGATTCTCAAATCCATTACAAATATAATATCACCTTTGGATCTAAACCCTAGCCTTTTCGGTAAATTCTTAAGTGAAAAGTGTAGGTTTTTAATTATCTTTACGACCTATATTTTGAGACAATTTTTAATTTAAAATAAAACAACTATGTACCCAGCGGAATTAGTTAAACCAATGAAAGATGACCTGGTAAACGCAGGTTTTGAAGAGTTATTGACATCGGAGGCTGTCGATCAGGCAATGAAAAAACAGGGCACTACACTTGTAGTAGTAAATTCAGTTTGTGGTTGTGCTGCAGCTAATGCAAGGCCAGGTGCAAAAATGAGCTTGATCAACGGTAAAAAACCTGAAAATCTATATACAGTTTTCGCAGGATTTGATAAAGAAGCTACAGACAAAGCACGATCCTATATGGTTCCTTTCCCTCCTTCTTCACCATGCATGGCGCTTTTTAAAGATGGAGAATTAGTCCATATGTTAGAAAGACATCATATTGAAGGAAGACCAGCAGAGGTAATTGCAGATAATTTAGCTGAAGCGTATAACGACTTTTGCTAAACTCTAATAAGTAACGTTCTAAATCTAACCACGTATTATACGTGGTTTTTTTAATTCAACAATCATGAGCAGTAGAATCTTATTTGTTTGTACAGGGAACTATTACCGAAGCAGATTTGCTGAAATTTTATTCAACACCTTATCCGAAAAGCAGCAACTAAACTACCATGCTTTTTCAAAAGGTTTACGGCTTTCTAAAAACAATAAAGGTCCGATATCTAAACATTGTATTGCCTATTTCAAGGAGCAATACCCTGAGATGACATATGACTTAAGAATGCCTATGCCATTTGACAAAGGGGATTTTGATTATTACCACAAAATAATCCTTATGGATCGCACAGAGCACCATCCGATGATTGAAAAGCTATATCCCAACAAACAACACAAAGTCGAATACTGGGATATTGTTGATGATTATATAAAATCGCCAGAAGAGGTTCTTCCCATACTTGATAATGCAGTTATAGCACTGATAGATGAATTAAAAAACAACTAATATAAAAGTATACCATGAGAAAAATAGTAGCGTATCCACTCTCAGTTATCTATATAGTGTGTTTTGCACTGCTTCTTGTTATTTTCCACCCCATACAGGTAATCTGTCACAAAGTATTTGGCTATAATGCACACATGAGATCTGTTGAAATTCTCAACCTACTGCTCATGCGCAGTCTGCTAATCTTAGGAAACCGAGTTCACTTTAAAAACCCCTATAACATTTCAACAGAAAAGCCGTGTATTATTGTAGCCAACCACCAAAGTATGTATGATATCCCGCCATTGGTTTGGCATATGCGCAAGCACGATCCGAAGTTTATCAGTAAAAAGGAACTCGGTAAAGGCATCCCTAGTGTATCCTATAACCTTCGTCACGGAGGAGCGGCTTTAATAGATCGTAAGGATAAAGAGCAAGCTTTTAAAGAAATTCTAAAACTAGCAAAGAATGCCAGTAAAAGCGGGCGCTCAGTGGTTATCTTTCCAGAGGGCACTCGGTCCAGAAATGGTATGCCTAAAAAATTCCAACAAGGCGGCTTGAAGATCTTACTCAAGAAGATGCCAGAGGCTATACTAGTTCCAGTAAGTATTAACAATTCATGGAAGACACTTCGTTATGGAAAGTTTCCCTTTGGAATTGGCTATAACTTGGAATTCGAAGTTCACCAACCTATCTTAAATAGGGACATGCCCGCTGAAGAACTAATTAATAAATTAGAACAGACAATTTTTGCAGCCGTAAAGTCATAGATATGGACAATACACAAATCACAGAAAAAACCATCACTTTTGTCAAGCATACTCTTAAAGATGCCGAAGGTGGACACGACTGGTTCCATATTCAAAGAGTCTTTAAAAACGCCATGCTAATTGCTAAAGATTACTCCCAGGCATCTCCACTAATAGTAGCATTAGGCGCATTACTTCATGATATTGCAGATTCAAAATTTCACAACGCAGACGAGACTATCGGACCTAAAATGGCTGAAGAGTTTCTCAACTCCTTAGGAGTAGAATCAAAAGTGATTACTCAAGTAATTGCGATCATTAATAACATCTCATTTAAAGGAGGCAATTTTAAACAAAATTACCATTCTTTAGAGCTTGAAATCGTGCAAGATGCCGATCGTCTTGATGCGATAGGCGCTATCGGAATCGCTCGTTGTTTTAATTACGGTGGTTTTAAAAACAGAAAACTCTATGATCCACAGATCGCCCCCAACCTTCACATGACCAAGGAACAGTATAAGAATAGTACAGCTCCAACGATCAATCACTTTTACGAAAAGCTTTTGCTTTTAAAGGAAAGAATGAATACCGAAACTGGCAAAAAGCTTGCCCAGCAACGTCATGATTTTATGGAGTTATACTTAGAGCAGTTTTACGCAGAAATTGATGGTGAACGTTGAGTGAAAAACCTTTTTAATTTCCGGTAAAGTTAGCTTTTCTTTTTTCTAAAAATGCCTGAGTCCCTTCTTTAAAGTCCTGAGTAGCAAAGCAGGCTCCAAAGGTTTCTATTTCTTTAGGATAGCCTTGATCTGAGAAACCAGAGTTAACAGCAGAAATTGCCGCAGCCGCCGCTACAGGAGAATTGTTTAAAATTTTAGTTGCAATTTTTTCACACAAAGGAAGAAGTTGTTCTAAAGCTACCATATGGTTGATAAGTCCCCACATAAGGGCCTGTTCTGTGCCGATCATTCCGGCGGTGAGAATCATCTCTAGTGCTCTTCCTTTTCCAACAAGTTGTGGCAAGCGTTGGGTTCCACCATACCCTGGTATCAATCCGAGAGAAGTTTCTGGTAGCCCCATCCTAGCATTATCACTAGCTACCCTAATATGACACGCCATGGCTAGCTCCAAACCTCCTCCTAGAGCAAAACCATTGATCGCTGCAATAACAGGAGTGCTGAGATTTTCAATTAAATTAAATAACAATTCTTGTCCTTTTGCTGCCAATTGAGACCCCTGGTAAACAGAAAAATCAGCAAATTCTGAGATATCAGCTCCTGCTACAAAAGCTCTATCTCCAGCTCCTGTAACAATAATAACTCTCACTTCGGGGTCCTGATCCAAATCCACAAAGGCTTGGTGCAATTCCTCAATAGTTGCTTTGTTGAGGGCATTTAATTTTTTTGGTCGATTAATAGTTACCGTCCCAATATGTTGATTATGTTCAATAGTGATATTTTCAAAATTCATGCTAAAATCATTTAATTATCGTTTCGTTAGTTTCCTTAAATTTAGGAAAAGTAATTGTAAAAACCGTTCCTCTACCCTGCTCAGAATCCATTTCAAGCTTTCCACGGAAGGCTTCCACAATATTTTTTACCATCCCTAAGCCAAGTCCCATACCACTAGTTTTGGTGGTAAATTTCGGTTCAAAAATCTTTTTATGGTTTTCCTTTGCGATTCCTACTCCGTTATCCTCAACTGTAATTTTAATGTCATCCCCTTGAGTAAAAACTCGTACAGAAATTTTTGGCTGCTTATCCTCTGGAACGGATTGCAAAGCGTTCTTTACCAAATTAGTCATCACACGAATGAGCTGTGTACGATCTAATTTGGCAATAATTTCTTTTTGATCACTACTAAACTTAATGGATTCTTCATTAAAAATTTCAACCGAGAGATGAACAACCTCTACCACGTTAAGCATTTCATTTTGCTGGGCTGGCATATTGGCAAAACTACCAAAAGCAGAAGCGATATTACTCATTGTATCAATTTGCTGAATCATAATTTTGGCAAATTCATCAACCTTTTCATTGACATTAACGTCCTGAGGATCAAATTTTCTTTGAAAACTTTGAACACTTAAACGCATAGGTGTCAGCGGATTCTTGATTTCATGAGCTACTTGTTTGGCCATCTCTCGCCAGGCTTGTTCCCGTTCACTCTTGGCTAGCAGCGCAGCACTTTTATCCAACTCATCGATCATGCCATTATAAGCCTCCACTAAAGCGCCGATTTCTTCACTAGGTTGATCCAGGTATATCTTTTGATTTTGCTTTGTCAGCCGGATCTGATATAGTTTATCCCCAATGGCCTTTAGAGAACGAGTGATATAAGTAGATATCAGATAAGCTAACATCACTGCAATTACTAAAAGTATAACATAAACAGCCGATAGTCGCATTAAAAATTGCCCTAACTCCCCTTCATTAAAGGTGTCGTCCTCGTAATATGGGATGTTTAATACTCCTATTGGCTTGAACTTAGGGTCTAGAATATAACTATAAGAGGAACGGAAACGATCTCCTGCAGCCTTGGTCCTTTCCACATAGCGTTTGGTCAAACTGTTCGCCAGGCCATGAAGTACGCTTTTATCCAAATCCTTAACCCCATTATCATAAGCCATTCTGGGCTTAGAACTAATAAGGAGGTTCCCTTGGAGATCAAAAATATTAAAGTTAATATCCAACACATCAGAGGCTTCAAAAATGGCATTTTTGTACTCTAGTATATACCGTAGATTTTCAGTCTTTACTTCCCATGTTGTATTTTTTAGTATGTAATCTATCTGCGCATTAAGTTGCTCTTCTTTACGCTCTAGGTAGACTCTGTGATAATCTTCTGCCTGTCCTTTATATTGAAATATGGTAACTCCCGCAATCAACACCGATGCGAATACCACAATAAAGATCATTGTAATAAAGATGCGTGTTCGAAGCGATAGTTTATTGTACACCTTAAAATTGATTTTTATTCCTAAATATAACAATAATTAAGCCAGCTTAGCTATTCTTCTCTCGTATTCGTTTATACAAACGAATTCCCAACATCAAGGCAATGGCTAGTAGAAAAATACCAATCACTCCGAAGACCCAATTCAGACTATCCTTTAGGATAACAAGAAAGACCACCGAGAACAAAATAATCGTAGTAACCTCATTCCATATCCGCATAAATTTGGAACTATATTTAACTTGATCGTTTTGAAGCTGCTTAAAGATTTGGTGCGTTTTAAGATGATAAAGTATCAGTATAAAAACAAAAACTAACTTGATGTGCATCCATCCTTGAGTAAGCCATCCAGGGATAATTAGTAGTAGTAAAACTGCAAACAAAACAGCCAGCACCGCAGAAGGCCAGGTGATAATATACCAGAGCCGTTTGGCCATAATTTTAAGTTGATCCCCTAAAATTTCTTTCTCTGGTGAAGGTTTAACATAGGCCTCGATCTGATAGATAAACAAACGAGGAATATAAAATAATCCCGCAAACCAGGTAATAACAAAAATCAGGTGCAGCGCTTTAATATAGTTGTAATATTCAGCCATAAGTTTTATGGTTCTAAGGGTTTGGTCACTAGTTTATGTCGGATTTCTCGATTTAAAAAATAGGCTGTAACCACCGTGGAAAGCACATCCGAGAGTGGAAAAGAAATCCATACGCCTATCTCCCCATAATAGCTGGGTAATATGAGAATTAAAGGTATGAAAAAGATTCCTTGTCGTGTGAGGGTTAATAAAAAAGCAGGCAATGCTTTTCCTACTGCTTGAAAATAAGCCGAACCAATTAGTTGAATAACAACTATGGGAGTGGCGGCAAACACCCATCGCATGGCTTTGGGTGCATCATTTAGTACCGCAGAATCATCAGTAAATACCGATGTAATAGCCCCTGGAAACAACATAATTAACAAGAAAATACAAAAGCCCAGTAACATGGCGTATTTTATGGCTGTGTAAATTGTTTCTTTGACCCTATGATATTTATGCGCCCCATAATTAAATCCTGCAATAGGTAAAAATCCTTGTGTAATACCCAAAACAGGGAATAGTGCAAACATCAACATCCTTCCAATAATAGCATAAACGGTCACAGAAGAGGCACCTCCTAAGTTGTATAATATATTGTTTAATAGTAGATAGGTCACACTAACAATCGCTTGTCTAGCTAGGGTAACACCTCCAAGGGCAGCGATTTCAGAAACCGTATTTCTCCTTAAGGCAAAATCTGTAATTCTAAGTTTTAATTCAGAATTCTTCGATAGAAAATACCAAAGAATATAACCCAGACATAAAACATAAGAAGCTGTGGTTGCCCATCCCGCTCCTAACATCCCATAATCCAAAACATTTATAAAGAGATAATCCAACAAAAGGTTTCCAACAGAGGGAATTATCATGGCAATCATGGCAAATTTAGGTTTACCTTCCGCTCTTATAACTGTGTTGCCCATCATACAAAGAGCCAAAAAAGGAACACCGTATAAAACCACTGTATAATATTCCTTTGCTGGATCAAAAATAGCCCCTTTTCCTCCAAAACTTGGGATAATATCATCTATAAACCAGAGCCCAACAACTACTAACACAACAGTGAGCAGAACCGTTAGGGTAATTTGGTTCCCAAAAGTAATAAGAGCCTTGGAGCGATTATCTGCCCCAAGAGCACGCGAAATAATGGAAGACCCTCCAATACCAATGGCCATCCCGAGAGCAGCGATGAAAAAAGAAACTGGTAACACCACATTAATTGCAGCGATGGCAATAGAACCTATCCAATTCCCAACAAAAATGGTATCCACTAAAATATTCAAGGACATCACCAAAATACCGATGGAGGCTGGAACAGCTTGTTTAACTAGTAAACTACCGATACTCTCCTCCCCCAAAGCTTTCGATGAATTCCCACTCATACTGCTATGCGTTTTGCTCAGCTAATGCCCACTGATCAATCCAACGCCCTAGAACCTTAATCCAATCCTGGTCATCGTTTAAGCACGGAACCACATGAAGTTCCTCTCCGCCATGTGCTATAAAGTCTTCCTTAGCTTGGATCCCAATTTCTTCAAGGGTCTCAATACAATCGGAGACAAAGGCAGGAGTAACTACTGCTAGTTTTTTTATTCCTTGCTCAGGCATTTGGTCAATTGTTTTATTGGTTGCTGGCTTAAGCCAAGGATCAATCCCTAAACGTGACTGAAATGAGGTAGAATAACTTCCAGGTTTTAAGCCAAGATATTCTGCCACCTGTTTGGTGGTCTGATAACATTGATGCCTGTAACAAAACTGGTGAGCAGGTGAAGGCGTTTGACAACAACTACCATCAATTTTACAATGGGATTTAGTAATATCAGATTTACGGATATGTCGCTCTGGGACACCGTGATAGGAGAACAACAAGTGATCCCACTCTCGGGTCTGTAAATAGCGTTGTATCGAATTTGAAAGTACGCGTACATAATCAGGATGGCTATAGAAAGCTGGGATGCTCGTAAATTCCATTTCAGGAAAATGAGCTTGACGTAACTCCTCAGCTAAAACCAATATCGTTTCGGTAGTAGCCATGGCAAACTGTGGATAAAGCGGAATAAGCAACACCTCCGTAACGCCCTGATCCTTTAGCGCTTGAAGGCCAGATTTTATGGCAGGGTTTCCATAGCGCATTGCCAAAGCGCTTGGAATTGAGGTGAACTTATCTACCCCTTCCTTTAAACGCTCGGAAAGTACAATTAAAGGTGAACCTTCATCCCACCATATTTTTTCATAGGCCTCTGCCGACTTTTTAGGTCGAGTGTTAAGTATAATGCCTCTAACTATAAAACTGCGTAACCAATATGGAAAATCAAATACGCGTTCATCCATTAAAAACTCATCCAAATACCGTTTTACATCTTTGGGATCAGTAGAATCTGGTGATCCCAAGTTGATGAATAAAACTCCCTTCATATCTATTTTTCTAAAGAATTCTTTGCAAAAGTACACAATTGCAATTCATAAAAACCGTAGGTCAGCTTAACTTTGAAGATAATACTATTTAAAAAATCGATTGTACTTTTTTAAAATAAAAACTACCCCAATAAAAAGGACTCAATCTCTTTTTAAACAATAATTTATTCCCCCTAAAAGGTGAGCAACAAACAAGGGTTCGCTAAAAGACTCTTTAGTATGTCCACCCCCAGTATAGAAGACTCTTGCTCCCTCGAATTCATGATACCATGCAATAGGGTGGTGTGTTCCATTAGTTCCTCCTTCATAGGTTGATTCATCCAAATTAAGAAGCACCTGTATATCATCACTGATGTTTCTAAAATTATACCACTCATCTATCCGTTGCCACGTAGTGGTAGGAAGCATCTTAGTGGAGGCGTGATCGGAATCTATTACTTGCATTTCAGCTTTTCTAACATTTGGGTTGTTGGGATGCCCCATAAAATAGGCTCCAATCATTCTTCCATACCACGGCCAATTAAACTCAGTATCAGTGGCGGCATGAATCCCCATAAAGCTTCCTCCATTATGCATAAAATCTTGAAGTGCCTTTTGACCAGAAGGACCAAGGACATCATTGGTGGTGGATAAGAACAACACCATTTTATAGTTTTTTAGATTCTCGCTATTAAAGTCCAGAGAATCCTCTGTATGGGTGACTTTGAAATCATTTTGTCGGGCTAATTTTTCGAGCAGAGTGACTCCAGTTTCTATTGATTGGTGACGAAATCCACTAGTTTTAGTAAACACTAGCACCTGATCTTTTGTATTTGACTGAGTTTGCTGAGCGAACCCGACAAAGAAAAAGCATAAAGTAAGAGATAGTAAGAATGTTTTTTCCATAGATAAATTCATTTTAAGTAAGTGCCATTGTGTATTTTTTTGGCGTGGTTCCATATTTCTTTTTAAAAGCTGCAATAAAATGACTTGAGGTACTATAACCGACCTTTAACCCCACTTCATTGACATTCATCGTCCCTGCCTCTAACAGCTTTCTGGCGTAATCCATTTTATAATCGAACAAAAAGCTATAAACAGAATCACCATAAACCTGTTTAAACCCTTCCTTTAGTCGTTTTAAATTAAGTCCAATCTCATCGGCCAATTCTTGAAGCGATGGCGGTTCGGACATTCTTGAAAGTACAATATCTTTAGCCTTGCGTATACGCCGGACATTATCTTCGTCAGCTAAAAATGGACATTGTTCGAAATCAGTATCTTCTGGCTTATTAAAATACAAGGCCAATAATTCATATATTTTTCCTTTTAAATACAACCTTTCTATAGCACTATGCATGTTAAAATTTAGCATCTGGCTAAGGACAACAGACATAGCAGGATTAATCTGCATGGTTCCGTAATACTTCTTATCGATATTTTCTTGATCTAAAAAGTGAATGTAATCCGCCTCATCGGAGAATAAGGCATGGAATTTTTTGATTGGGATGACAATAGATAGTATCCAAGTTTTTGAGTTCACCTCTAAGTTAATTGGTAAATCTCGCTGTGGGTTATACAACAACAATGCCTCGTCTTCTTTGATGTCTATGGCATAATTCCCTTGGTTATAATGAAAAATAGCACGTCCTTTCAAGCAAAAATGAAACTGAATATAATTACTGTCAATTTGCTTGCTAATATGCTGAATATCATTAGATTCATTTTGTGTCTTTAGTACTAAAAACCCTTCTTCAATTCCAATTTCTTGCATAGTCCTTTTCGCGTTACTTTTTAATTTATTTCAGTTCGAATGTCGCGCTTTTTTATTTAGAATCGTTCTAAACTCAAAAAGCCTTCACACTCTACAACCCCTCAAATATAAGGTTATTAAGCAGAAAATAACCCAAAAAAACTATGTATTTCTTAAAACGACACAAAAAGTACTTAGAGCGTTACTTTGTTACTATCTTAAGGTTTACTTTTGTAATCGATTTTCGGAAAGTGAATGGAAGCTTACAATATTTCTAGACATAATACATTTTACGCTATAGGTATCAGTTATAAAAAAGCTGATGCTGCAATTCGAGGTAAATTTAGCCTGAACGAAACAGCCAAGATCGGTTTGCTTACCCAAGCCAAAAATGCTGGGATGGATGGGATAATGGCAACCTCTACTTGTAACAGAACAGAGATCTACGGATTCGCTCAACATCCGTTTCAACTCATTCAATTGCTATGCGATAATTCCAATGGAAGCCTTGAAGATTTTCAGCGTATTGGATTTGTGTATAAAAACAAAGAAGCCATAGACCATCTTTTTAAAGTTGGTACTGGGCTTGATAGTCAAATTCTGGGAGATTTTGAGATCATCAGTCAGATTAAACAAAGTTTCACGATTTCAAAGAAACTCGGACTTACAAACCATTTTTTAGAACGCCTTTGCAACTGTGTTATTCAGGCCAGCAAACGCATTAAAAATGAGACAGAACTTTCATCTGGTGCAACTTCTGTGGCATTTGCTTCAGTGCAATACATCCTGGCTCGAGTACCGGAGATTTCAGAAAAAAATATCTTGCTATTTGGTACAGGTAAAATTGGGAGAAACACCTGTGAAAACATGGTAAAGCATACCAGAAACAATCACATTGTTCTGATCAATAGAACCAAAGATAAGGCTGAGAAGATTGCAGGAAAGTTTAATTTGATTGTCAAAGATTATAGCAACCTTCAAGAAGAAATCAGCCAATGTGATATCCTAATTGTGGCCACAGGGGCTCAAAAACCTACCATAACCAAACAATTAATTCACTCTAAGAAAGAATTATTAATCTTGGACCTCTCTATTCCACAGAATGTGGACCCCAGTGTACAGGAGATGCCAAATGTTACTTTGGTGCATCTGGATCAATTGTCGCAAATGACCAATGAGACACTTAAACGAAGAGAGCAGTTTATCCCCCAGGCTGAAGAAATTATTAAGGAGGTCACCGAGGAGTTCCGCAGTTGGTTGGAAACCAGAAAATTTGCACCCACCATTAAGGCTTTAAAGAAAAAGCTTAACCACATGAGGGATGCAGAGATCGATTTCCAGCGTAAAAAAATTAATGGATTTAACGATCAACAAGCTGAAATTATCAGTGATCGTATTATTCAAAAAATAACTACGCAGTTCGCCAATCACCTAAAAGATAGCTCGGACACCTCAACAGAAAGCATTGAACTTATTAAAAAAGTGTTTCAATTAGAAACCCTATGAGAAAAACTATAAAAATTGGAACTCGCGATAGTGAATTAGCACTATGGCAAGCGAATCGTGTTAAATCATTATTAGAGGCGGATGGTTATCAGACTGAGATAGTTGCTGTAAAATCTCAAGGAGACCTCTTACTCGATAAGCCCATTCATCAATTGGGCATCACAGGCGTTTTCACAAAAACCCTAGACATAGCTATGTTAAACGGAACTGTGGATATCGTTGTACACAGTATGAAAGATGTGCCTACAGAGCTTCCTGATGGTATAGTAAAAGGAGCTGTTTTAAAACGAGCCAATCCTAAGGATTTATTGATTCAAAAAGAAAAATCTAAGTTACTTCCTAAAAAAGCTACCATTGCCACTGGAAGTTTAAGAAGAAAAGCTCAATGGCTTAATAAATACCCTGAACATAAGGTAGCTAACATTCGAGGGAATGTTCAAACACGTTTACAAAAACTGGAAGACAGTCCATGGAATGGAGCCATTTTCGCAGCCGCTGGACTTGAGCGGATCAACCTTCGTCCAGAGACAACCATAGAACTGGATTGGATGATTCCAGCGCCAGCTCAAGGAGCTATGTTGGTGGTCGCATTAGAACATGACGATTACTCCAGAAAAGCACTTGAGGGCTTAAACGATTATCAAACAGATATCTGTACTACAGTGGAGCGCGATTTTTTAAGAACCCTTGAGGGTGGTTGTTCAGCCCCTATCGGAGCCCTAGCTACAATAGACATCGATTACCTAACGCTTGTTGCAGGCTTGTTTTCAATTGATGGAAAACAAAAAGTTACCATCGAGAAAAAGGTATTGATCGAAAACTGTGATGGCTTAGGACATTTAAGCGCTTTAGAGGTTCTAAAACAAGGTGGAGAGGAAATTATGAAAGTGATCAGAAAAGATTTAAAACTCTAAAAACCTTTCAAGGCATCCATCAATTTAGGGATTAAGATTAAGGTGGCTACTATCTTAAAAACGTTAAGCAAAATTCTTAAAAAGTATCATGATAGAAATATTAAGCACAAAAGAACTCCATATTACGCAAAGGAATATTTTACAAGAAGCTGGTATTGTTTGTCATGAACACAACTTTATACAGATTGAACCAATTGACTTTAAGCCTGTCCCAACTATTGAAAATGCCATATTTACATCTCAAAATGCTGTAAGGTCCATTTTGGATAAAAACATACAAATCACCAATTGTTTTTGTGTAGGCGATAAAACAGAAGCGCTTTTAAAGCATCACAATTTTAACGTAGTTGAAAAAGCTTATCAGGCTAGTACATTGGCTAAGAATATTGTGACGAAATACAAAGAGCGTTCCTTTGAGTTGTTCTGTGGAAATCTTCGTCGTGAAGAACTCCCAGCCTTACTTAAAAAACATCAAGTGGAATTGCATGAAACTCAGGTATACCAAACTAAACTTACCTCAAAAAACATGCTTGGAAGCTTTGATGCTATTTTATTCTTCAGCCCAAGTGCTGTGGAAAGCTTTGCCCAAAGAAATTTATTTGACAACACCATTGTCTTTTGTTTAGGTAAGACCACAGAGGCTGAAGTAAGAAAGCATACCAATAATCTCATTACTGCAAACAGAACGACCATAGAAAATGTTCTAGTTCAGGTAATTAAACATTTTAATGGACTTTAAAAGTATACTATTATGATAAAAAACGATCTTTTCTTAAAAGCTTTAAAAGGCGAATCGGTAGAAAGACCGCCAGTTTGGATGATGAGACAAGCAGGAAGATACTTACCTGAGTTTATGGCTATAAAGGAGAAATACGACTTCTTTACCCGATGCAGAACCCCAGAATTAGCTGCAGAAATTACGGTGCAACCTATTCGGATCGTAAAGCCGGATGCAGCCATACTTTTTTCTGACATCCTAGTGATCCCTCAGGCGATGAATATAGATGTGGAGATGAAGCCTGGTTTTGGACCTTGGGTGCCAAATCCTATTCGATCTGCCAAAGATGTGGAGCAAGTTGTTATACCTGAGATCAATGAAGAATTGGGTTATGTAATGGATGCAATTAGGCTTACCAAAGAAATGTTAGACGATCAGGTTCCTTTGATCGGTTTTGCTGGATCTCCATGGACCATTTTATGTTATGCAGTAGAGGGACAGGGATCTAAGAATTTTGATACTGCCAAAGGATTTTGTTTCTCACAACCGGAGGCTGCCCACGCCTTACTTCAAAAAATAACAGACACCACCATCCTCTACCTAAAAGAGAAGGTTAAAAACGGTGTTAATGCAGTTCAAATATTTGACTCTTGGGGAGGTATGCTCTCTCCAGTAGATTACCAAGAATTTTCTTGGAAGTATATCAATCAAATCATTGAGGCCCTCTCTGAGGTTACTGAAGTTATTGTATTTGGGAAAGGCTGTTGGTATGCTTTAGGAGAGATGTCTAAGAGTAAGGCATCCGCCATCGGAGTAGATTGGACATGTTCACCTGAAAATGCGAGAAAGCTAACTGGAGGACAGATTACCTTACAAGGTAACTTTGACCCATCACGATTGTTATCTCCGATTCCAGATATCAAGAAAATGGTTCATCAAATGATTGATGCATTTGGTAAAGATAAATATATCGCCAATTTAGGCCATGGAATACTACCTAACATTCCTGTGGATCATGCAAAAGCATTTATAGACGCAGTAAAAGAATATCAAGCCAAATAAATGGATTTTGGTCGTATCATAAAGTCCCTCTCCCCAAGTCTAATAGCGGCCATTATAGGTAAGGTAATTACAAGCCCTGTGATGTTTTATTGTTTTGTTAGGGCTACAAAAAAATGCGTACAGTTGTGCGATAAGCAATTTGGCAAAGCACATCATAAAAACAACAAGGCCAATGCGTATCGCCATGCACTTTGGAATATGCTTATAGCGCATCATTGCCTTAAGGTAGGAAAAGGCCTTAATGTATCTTTAACATGGGCCAAAGATATTACCGATTGGCACGAAAAAGCTTTTGTCAACAATCCATTGGAAACACATATGGATTTACACAATAACAAAAAAGGTCGCCAGTGGTTTGAGGAGTTGCATACCAAGGAACCATCAGGTGTAAATTATGACCTTATGGATAAGTATCTGATGGAAAAATTACAATACGCTAAAAAACTAAGCAAGAACATACCTCAAGACGAGAATTTTGAACAGCAACTCATTTATATTGAAGATTATAAAGCTTAGCTTGTTTCAAGTAATACGGTTAAAAAAGCACTTATGAAAGATAAATTCTACCAATACATTGTAAAGCTTCAAGACACCATAACATCCAAATTGGAGCAAGTAGACACCCAAGCAAAATTTCGGGAAGATCTATGGGAGCGACCTGAGGGAGGTGGTGGAAAAACCAGGGTTATTGAAAACGGAAAAGTGTTCGAAAAAGGAGGTGTTAACATCTCTGCTGTACATGGTCCTTTACCCAAATCCATGCAAGCATATTTTAAGGTTGATGATTGTGATTTTTTTGCCTGCGGACTGTCACTGGTTTTACATCCTAGAAACCCCTTCACTCCTACAGTTCATGCTAATTGGCGTTATTTTGAGATGTATGACAAACAAGGAAACACTATTGATCAGTGGTTTGGAGGTGGTCAGGATTTAACGCCTTACTATCTTTTCGAGCAAGATGCAAAGCATTTTCACAACGTATGCAAACAAGCCTGTGACAAGCACGACGCTGAATTTTACAATGAATTTAAAACCAAATGTGATCAATACTTCTGGAATTCACATCGCAACGAAGCACGAGGGGTTGGAGGATTATTTTTCGATTATTGTAAAGCAGAGCATGGAAAAAGTATTGAAGATTGGTTTAATTTTGTAACTCAAGTAGGCGATAGTTTTTTAGATGCCTACATTCCAATTGTTGAAAAACGAAAAGACCTCGTTTATACACTACAAAATAGAGATTGGCAAGAAATTAGAAGAGGACGCTACGTTGAATTTAATCTAGTACATGACAAGGGAACCTTATTCGGATTGAAGACCAACGGAAGAATAGAAAGTATCCTTATGAGTTTACCTCCACACGTTCAATGGGTATATGACCATAACCCTGAGAAAGGAAGTGAGGAAGAAAAATTAATAGCAGTTTTAAAAAACCCTAAAACTTGGGTATAGGCTACTAATATCGTCCTAACCTAAAGGTAAGAATCATTAAAAAAAACACTGATGTATCCATTAAGAAGAAATAGAAGATTAAGAGCATCACAAGCCATAAGAAGCTTAGTTCAAGAGACGACTCTGAGTCCCAATGATTTCCAAGCACCACTGTTTGTGGTAGAAGGAAAAAATATTAAAGATGAAATTTCATCCATGCCTGGATATTACCGATTTAGTTTAGACCTCTTGGTAGAGGAAGTAAAACTAATTTGGTCTCTTGGGATTAAGTCTGTTTTGTTATTTGTTAAGGTTGAACAAAACCTAAAAGACAACAAAGGAACCGAGGCTATTAACCCAGATGGACTTATGCAGCGGGCTGTAAAAACAGTCAAAGACGCAATCCCTGAAATGCTAGTTATGACTGATGTTGCTCTTGACCCCTATTCTATTTTTGGACATGATGGTATTGTAGAAAAAGGTAAAATACTCAATGATGCCTCAGTAGATGTACTTTCCCAAATGGCCTTATCACATGCCCAGGCTGGTGCTGACTTTGTGGCGCCAAGCGATATGATGGATGGTAGAATTTTGTCCATCCGCGAGGCTCTTGAGCATGAAGGGTTTTACGATACTGGGATTATGAGTTACAGCGCTAAATATGCTTCAGCCTTTTATGGCCCATTTAGAGATGCTCTTGATTCCGCCCCAGTAGATACAAAAGATATTCCCAAGGATAAAAAAACCTATCAAATGGATATCGCAAATAGAACAGAAGCTATTAGAGAAACACAAATGGATATCGATGAAGGTGCTGATATTGTTATGGTTAAACCAGGCCTCTGTTATTTAGACATCGTGCGCGATCTTAAAAACACCTTTGATGTACCCATTGCAGTTTATCAGGTTAGTGGTGAATACGCTATGATCAAAGCAGCAGCACAGCGAGGTTGGCTCGATGAAAATGCGGTGATCCTAGAGCAATCCATGGCTATTAAAAGAGCTGGGGCAGACCTTATATCCAGCTATTATTCCAAAGATGTTGCGAGGCTGATTTCTGACCTTTAATCTTTTAATTAAGATTCCTTAAAACCATTTTATACCAATTAGGAATTAGTAAGATAATGCCTTACTAATTCCTAAATGTTAGTCTTTTAAGAATTTTGCAGTAGCTCCTTTGGTTCCATCTGCGATAGCGACCACATACAGTCCAGGAGGAAAAGTAGAAACATCTATAGCTTTATTATACCCATTACCATAGGCTACTCTATTACCTGAGGCATTAAAAATTTGGTAGCCATCACTCTCAGCGGTAAGCCCTTTAATTTTAATGGATGAAATAGCTGGGTTTGGATACACTAAAATACGATCAGACTGTTTCTCAAAGCTGCTATCGTTATCAAATCCAATTTCTTGTTGTTTTTTAAGAGTTTTGACTGGGTAAACAGCACTTTCTAAAGAGCGATTGCCAGCTGCATCTAGAGCCACAACTACAAAGTCATAAGAATGTTCAGGCAAAAGTCCCGTAACAAATGCTTGGTTAGTATCGAAAGAGCCAATTTTAGTTCCATCCTGATAAAGCTCATAAGAAATGGTAGCCACATTATCTTGTGAAGCTTCCCAGTTAAGAATTAATGATTCGTAAGTGACTTCATTAGCATCAAGACCTAAAGGAGTAGTCGGAGCCATGGTATCTACAAACTTTGTTCTAAAGTTCACCACTTTACTAAAATCAGACTCAGCAAGCTCTGAACATAAGGTTCTTACCTTCCACTGATACACAGTGTTTTGCTGAAGACTAGTTAATTCAAGGCTATTTTCAGTTACTAATACGGTATTCCACTCTTGAAGACTTCCTTTTTTATTGGATTGTGTTCTATAAGCAACCTCATAAATAGCATCATCTACAGATTCCCATACCAAATTTACTTTTTCATTTTGGATAGATCCTGTTTTAAGTTCAGCTGGTGTTTTCAAAACACAATCACTACCCTTGATTCCAGTAACGATCAATGAGAAATCCTGACGGCTTTTTAATAATGTCCCTTTGTGGCTTACCTGAATTATATAGGTTCCTGAAGCGTTTGAAACTTCCACTTTTTCAAATGGGTCCACATTATTCACACCTTTAATTGCTGCTTTGTATCCATTAGAAGCGGTAAGCTTCCACGGTAAAAATTCACCATCCTCACCTTCTTTAAACACCACAATATCCAAATCATTAACCAGCACAGAAGTAGCATCGTTAAGATTTCCTTTATTTTCACCGCTAAAGGCAGGGTCAGTCCAAGAAATTGAAGCCATTAAAGTTTCACCCTCTTCTACTTGGAAAGTATATTGTAACATCTCACCATTGGCCAATGAAGTCTCCTCAATAGAACTGCTAAGGCCTACATTTGAAATAGCATTGGCTGCTTTTTTAGTATTGACAATTCCCCAACCAAATCGCGCATCAGGACCAGGAAACTCTCCAGCCTCATCGGCTGTGTGTAAACTCAGCCCTTTCAAGGTAGCAGCTTTCATAAAATCACCGTGGGTTTCTTTGTAATATTGTTGCAGCAAAAGTAAAGCGCCTGTAACACCAGGTGCAGCCATAGAAGTACCTGATTGGGCGAGGTAACTCGTTTCGCTATCGCTGTAAGCCGAGTAAACATTAACTCCTTCTCCTGTTAAATCCGGCTTTATACGGCCGTCATCAGTAGGTCCAAAATTACTAAAAGAAGCAATTTGAGCGTTAACTACATTTTGATCTTGATCAAATTCTACCTTATCCGCAGCTGCCACAGTAAGACCGTTCTTAGACACTGCATAACCCAATAAAAGATCGTAAGCATCTGAAGCAGTACCTGTGATTGGTTGTTCGTTATATTGATATTGCTGTGTATTTCCGGCAGCAGTAACCATTAAGTAATAGGGAGCATTGTACATAATTTCATCCCAATCTTTGGATTGGTAGATATAGGCTCCAAAATACCAATCTGGAATAGTTTTAGCACTGATCCCGTAAGAGTGATTAGAAAGTAATAAACCTTCAGCAGCGGCTTGTGCTACCTCAGCCTCATCATTGGACCAATCATAACTAACACCCTCTGAATTAAAGGCTACTCCCTTTGCTTTAGGATCAACACCCGCAGCTAGAATAGTACCTAAAACATGCGTAGCATGTCCACTTACTCTTTTAGCATCATCCCCATTTTGAACACGACCATTTAACTCTTGATGAGACAGTAAAGCTTTACCACTATCCCATACCCCTACATACATTCCCAACCCATCAACATCCAAATGCAAATCTCCATTTTGATAGAGCGCATTGGACCTTGATGTATAAACTACGTTGTCATTATAAGTAGTATAGTAAATTGGGGCGCCATCAGGTCCAAGTTGCTCTAATTCTTCATAACCTCCATTGGAAAGTTCAGTTGATAAAGTCCAACCTTTTGTCAGGGCCACACGTCGCGCCTCGGCCTTTTTACGTTGACTTACATCTTTATATCTATGAGAAAGACTTTTTAATTGTTCCGAATGCTTAAGCTTATAATATGCTCTACCGTGATGTTGCTGAGCAACTAAACTTGAAGGATTAAAAAATAACCCTGTTATCATAACTAAAAGAGAAATCGATTTAAGTAGTAGTGCTTTCATAACATTTGGGACTGTTTTGCATTATAAATGTATATTGAATACAAAACTTTCCCGATGAAATGCACTATTTATTCGATGAAATACACGGTGTTATTCGATGAACAGCATAAAATTACTGATTATGTAAGAATTACCACATTTTTATAGTAGGATTATTCTTTAGCCTAAAGTGTATTTCATCGGTGATTATTGCACTTAACAGATAAAGTGGCTCCTAAATCTTAAAATTTAATAAGATTTACAACATTAGGAAGTTTTCAGTACTATATAAACGGGGAAATGATCGCTATATCCTCCTATATATTTACGACCTGCGTAGGTTCGAAATGGAAATCCTTCGTATCGTTCATTCCAATCCTCAAGGAATCGTTCGCTAAGAATTTCGGCGCGATCAAATTTTAATCCTTTACCTTGGGTGGCAAAAAAGTTTGTAGAAATAATAATTTGATCAAATAGATTCCATCGTCCTCTATAGGTCACACTACCCTGCTGAGTTGGTATTAGCATAGGGGTCATCGGATTAAATAAACCGTCAATGAGAAGGTGGTCCTTAATACTTTCAGAATCGGGGTTATCATTAAAGTCACCCATAATAATAAATTTTCCTTGGGGATAGGTCTGTTTAACCTCTTCTAAATGTTTAATAAGAGTCTTGGCCGCGGTGATACGCTTGTAATCTGTCTTCTCACCTCCATCCCTACGAGAAGGCCAATGATTTACATAAACATGGACCATCTCTCCATGGAGATTCCCCCTTACATAGAGAATGTCCCTTGTGAAATCCCGTTCGTTTTCTGGATTATAAACCATAACGGTGACCGTAGCTGATTCCAAAGGTTCAAAATGCCCTTTTTTAAATAATAGGCCTGTATCAATACCGCGTTCATCGGGTGAGTTATGGTGAACAAAATCGTATTCCAGATCCTTTAAGCCATTATAACTTATAAGATCATTCAATACCTTTTTATTTTCCACCTCTGCCACACCTACAATAGAAGGAGGTCGATTAATGGTCTCATAGCCGATTTCAGAGATCGCTCTACTTAATTTAAACAGCTTATTCTCATAGCGCTCTTTTGTCCATTGCAATGTTCCTTCTGCTGTAAAGTCGTCATCTAGGATGTGAGGATCGTCTACGGTATCAAAAAGATTCTCCAAATTGTAAAAAGCCACGGAGATCGTACTGCTGTCTGTCATATTATTTATTTAAAAAATCATTTTGTTTACCTTTGCAAAATACAAATAATATATGCTAGAGAGAAAACAAATAGATTATGAGAAGGTTGTGCTAGTTGGGATTATCACCAAGGAGCAAGATGAGGAAAAATCTCAAGAATACCTAGATGAGTTAGAGTTTTTAGCTTTTACCGCTGGAGGCACCGTTGAGGGTAGGTTCACACAAAAGATAGACTTGCCAAATCCGAAAACATTTATCGGAAGTGGTAAAATGGAAGAGATCTTAACCTTTGTGGATGAAAACGACATTGGGACGGTCATATTTGATGATGAACTGACCCCAGCGCAACAAAAAAATATAGAACGAGTTTTAAAGGTAAAGGTCTTAGACCGTACCAGCTTAATTCTAGATATATTCGCGCAACGTGCTCAAACGAGTTATGCTAGAACCCAGGTTGAATTGGCACAATACCAATATTTACTGCCACGTTTAACAGGGTTATGGACTCACCTTGAGCGGCAACGAGGTGGTATTGGAATGCGCGGTCCAGGGGAGACCGAAATTGAAACTGATAGACGTATTGTCAGAGATCGAATAGCTTTACTTAAAAAGAAGCTCACAAAGATCGACAAGCAGATGGAAACTCAAAGAGGAAACAGAGGGGCACTTGTTCGAGTAGCTTTAATTGGGTATACCAACGTAGGGAAGTCAACCCTTATGAACGTGATTAGTAAAAGTGACGTATTTGCAGAGAACAAATTATTCGCCACACTAGACACTACAGTTAGAAAAGTTGTTATAGGTAATTTACCTTTCCTACTTACCGACACAGTAGGATTCATCAGAAAACTTCCTACCCAATTAGTAGAATCATTTAAAAGTACTTTGGATGAGGTAAGAGAAGCTGATTTGCTATTACACGTTGTAGATATCTCTCATCCAACCTTTGAGGATCACATCAATTCTGTGAATCAAATTTTGGATGAAATCAAAAGTGCTGATAAACCAACGATCATGGTCTTTAACAAAATTGATAACTACGAGCATCTAACTATTGAGGAAGATGACCTAGTTACCGAGCGTACCACCAAGCACTTTACTCTAGAGGAGTGGAAGAATACTTGGATGAATCGAATGGGTGACAATGTCCTATTTATATCAGCTTTAGAGCGAGAAAATCTTGAAGAATTCAGAAAAAGGGTTTATGAAGAAGTACGACGGATTCACGTCACTCGCTTTCCTTATAACAGCTTCTTATATCCAGAATACAACGAGGACCTTTAAAAGCCTACAAACTCTGGATAGATAAAATTTAAAAGCCTTTGAATCTCAATAAAAGATCAAAGGCTTTTAAATTTTATGGCCTTTATAGTTTAATACTACTCAAGTTTCAAATCCTATTAAAATCCAACGTTTACTCCTAAACCGAACACTTCACGAAGCTGTAATGCACTCACGGCATTATCGTCATATACGGTTTGGACGGTAAAGTTTGTTGAAAGATATTCGTTGATTTTCATAACTACATTAAGAGTGTAGTCCAAGTCAACATTTTGTGGATCTTCTAAATAATTTGAATACAGGTTTAAGATATTCTCTACTGTAACGTTCTCCATCAAGTTAAATTTATAATATCCAGATGCGTAAAAACCTAACTCATAACGGGTTTGATCACCTGGGTCAATAACATAAGCACTAAGGACATTATTAGGATCTGAGTGTTGAATAAAGGTACCTGCAGCACTATCATAGATCCATAAATCATCCGAAATAAAGGTGATTTTAGAAGTAGCTGGCGCTAGGTTAAACTTCAAGTTTTCACTTTCCTTCCACTCTAGACCTGGACCGAAGGTTAAATATCCAGGATTAAAAAATCCAGAGGTATGGAAATCAGTTTCCTCATCATTACTGTAATCAAAACCTTTGGTCATTTGGGTTTTTAGGTTCAAAAAGAAAGAATAATTCCAATTGCCGAAGGCCGTTTTTCCAACAAGGGAGTTAAATTCAAATCGGTCATCCGATTTACGAGTCCCTTGATCTTTAGTTTTGGTAAGCCCATAAGACAATAAAAGTTTATTGTCCCATGACCAATCTCCTTTTAAATAGTTAAAGTCATAATTGATGTTTCCAGTACCAGATATATTGTTCTGACCTCCTGCTACCCAATTGCTAAAAGCAGCTTGGTTTAACAAGAATGTGAAAGTTCCACCTCTAGTCCACCCTTCTGTTGGTGGCTCCTCATCTTGAGCATAAGTAAATGAAATTCCGAATAACAGTGCTCCTAGCACAACTAATTTTCTCATTAAGTTTAAATTTAAATTCACTAATTAAAAATATTAATAACTCATTTTCAATAGTAGATAAATTGGGGGAAATTAGGATTCGGTAATAATTATATTTTTCTTTTATAAAGAGGGACTGAAGAACAAGCCTCTCCATACATCACACTTTTAGCAACTTCTTGCAGTCGGGAAGTAATAAAAAGATAGGCATCCTCAGGTACTGGCTTTTTAGAACATCCTTTTACAATCACTGGTTTATCCTTATACTGAGAAAGATCAAGCTTTTGGATTACCTCACGATACACTACAGTTTCTAGGGTATCTAACGTTCCTAAGACAACTTTCTTACAATATGGATTAAGTTTTGTGGTAATAAGCATATAAGCCCAAGTCGGCACTATGGCGTCAGAGGAACAATACAAGGCGATATAAGTATCTTGGTATTGCTCCCAATTATGGCTATTAGCTATGGCTCTAAACTCCTTTTCTTTAAGAATAAAGCCCTGATCCAGCCAATCTTTTATGTCAAAAACAACGCGCCTTCCTTCAGGATAAACTTCCTCTAAATTGAAAGTCTGAAGTATGCTCTCGGCTACTCTATTTCTAATTTCTTGTTGCATAGAATTCACTACTGTGTAGTTAACAATGCTAAAATCTATTTATAACAAACCTAATTCTAGCTTGGCTTCTTCACTCATTAGTTCTTGGCTCCAAGGTGGATCAAAGGTGATCTCTACCTCGGCGTCCTTGACCTCTTCAATGGTTTTTACTTTCTCTTCCACTTCAACAGGCAGCGTCTCCGCAACAGGACAGTTCGGTGTCGTTAGTGTCATTAGGATCTTAACCTCGTAATGATCATTTACAAACACATCATATATCAGTCCAAGCTCATAGATGTCAACTGGAATTTCTGGATCGTATACTGTTTTGAGAACTCTGACTATTTTTTCTCCAAGTTCCACGGTATTAATAGTTTCACTCATAACTTTTTAATTTAATTGGGTTTGATAAGCCACCGCATACAATTTCAATTGTTTAATCATACTCACTAGACCATTGGCCCTGGTTGGTGACAAATGTTCTTTTAATCCGATTTCATCAATGAATTTTGTATCGGCATCAATTATTGCTTGGGGGCTTTGATTGGAAAAAGCGCGTACTAAAATAGCGATGATTCCTTTTGTAATAATGGCATCACTATCGGCCGTAAACACTAATTTATCATCCTGAAGTTCAGCGTGAACCCAAACTTTACTCTGACAACCTTTAATTATATTGGCTTGTGTTTTATATCTATCCTCAATCAGCGGTAAGGATTTTCCTAGTTCTATCATATACTCATACCGCTGCATCCAGTCGTCAAACATAGAAAACTCATCAACGATCTCGTTTTGGATTTCTTGTATTGTCATTGTTTATAATTTATTAGGCAAAAATACAACAACTAAATTGCCTATTCAACTGTTTTTCACTCTGTTTTATAACCTAAATGCTATCAAGACAACATTTTCTGAGCTAATTTTACAGCAGATACTAAGGTATCTATTTCTTGCTTAGTGTTATAAAAAGCAAAGCTTGCTCGCACCGTTCCAGGAATTTTAAAGTAATCCATTATCGGCTGCGCACAATGATGCCCTGTTCTAACTGCAACTCCTAATTTATCAACTATAGAGCCTACATCGTATGGATGTATCCCCTGGAGGTTAAACGAAATAACGGCAGCCTTATGGGCTGTTTCACCGTAAATTTTTAATCCAGGAATCTTTTTAAGCTCTGAGGTACCATAGTCAAGCAGCTCTTTCTCATAGTCGTGAATCTCAGCAAAACCTATCTCATTCATATAATCAATTGCAGCTCCAAAAGCTATACCTCCGCATATATTAGGGGTTCCTGCTTCAAACTTATGTGGTAAATCCGCATAGGTGGTTTTTTCAAAGGTCACCTCCGCAATCATTTCTCCCCCTCCTTGGTATGGTGGAAGTTTGCTAAGCCATTGTTCTTTACCGTATAACATTCCCACTCCAGTTGGTCCGCACATTTTATGTGCTGATGCCACATAGAAATCAACATCTAATTCTTGAACATTTGGTTTAATATGTGGGGTTGCCTGGGCACCATCAACCAACACCGCTGCACCGACATGGTGTGCTTTTTTAATAATTTCTGATATAGGGTTGATTACACCTAGGGCATTGGAAACATGATTACAAAACACTAATTTAGTGCGATCTGTAAGAAGCTCATTATACGCCTGCATATCCAATATCCCTTGGTCATTCATAGGAATGACCTTTAGATTAGCTCCTGTAGATTCACACAACATCTGCCAAGGAACAATGTTGGAATGGTGTTCAAGAGCAGAGACAATTAATTCATCACCCTTTTTTAAAAGGCCAGAGAACCCATGGGCTACTAAATTGATTCCATCGGTAGTTCCAGAGGTAAATATAATTTCACGTGTGAATTTTGCATTAAAATGTGCTCGTATCGTCTCGCGAGCCTGCTCGTATTTGTCAGTCGCCTCTTGAGATAAGCTGTGCACCCCTCTGTGGATATTTGCGTTGTAATTTGAATAATAGTCTACAATACAATCGATGACCACCTGAGGCGTTTGAGAAGTGGCTGCATTATCGAAATACACCAAGGGGTGATCATTAACCTTCCGATTTAAAATAGGAAAGTCAGAACGTATTTTTTGTATATCCATCATAACAATTCTTTACTACAAAAATACGCAACTCCTTGCTAAGATTAAAGGCTAATAGGTTTAATTTAAATATCTTTTGCCATTACCTAAATAACCCATTTCTATTGATCGCGTTTACAAGTTGTAAAACCTAACAAAGTAATTTGTAGCATTAAAATTATTAAATTAGTCAGCAAACTAAAACTTAAAACCTTGTGAAGAATCTAAAACGTATCCTCCTGCCAGCCCTATTGATTTGTCTTTTAATTTTTGCTTATTTATTCTACAGCCAATATCCTAGACTTGAACTCATCAGTGGATTCGCTGCTAAAAATATCTGTTCTTGTATGTTTTTGGATGGTAGAGGACAAGAATTTACACAAAATAATGACAACAATTTCTCGCCCATTAACAAGGCGCAGAGCAGTGTTGATTTGGAGTTAAAAACTGCCACAGCAACGGTATATGGATTTAAAGCTCGAACCGCGATTTATAGAGATGGCTTAGGATGTGTTCTGATTCCACCCCATATGTCAATTGAAGATTTTGTGGAGGCAGAAAAACCTGTACGCACCCCCGCGCCTAAAACCTTAGCATACCCTTATGGCAATGCCCCACAAAAAGATACCGTATTCTCCACTGTTGATTACCAGCAAATAAATCAGGTTGTGGACAATGCTTTTAAAAATAATGCAATACAAAAAACCAGGTCTGTCCTAGTAATTTATAAAGATCAAATCATTGCAGAGCGCTATGGAGATTCTATTGATCGTAATAGTAGACTATTAGGATGGTCTATGACTAAAACCGTGTTGGCAACGCTCTATGGAATTATATCATTCGAGCGTGGTTTTGAAATAAATCAAGCCGTTAAAATTGATGCTTGGAAAAATGATCAACGAGCAGAGATCACCTATGCAGATTTACTTCACATGGGTAGTGGATTACAATGGGACGAAAATTACAACCAGATATCGGATGTGACTAAAATGCTCTTTCAAGCCGATGATATGACCAAACCGCAAATAAAAAAACAGCCAGAATACCCTCCCAACACTCACTTTAGTTATTCTTCAGGAACTACCAATTTACTCTCTGGTTTACTTTATAAAGAATTAGATTCCTATAGTGAATATTTGAATTTCCCCTATAAAAAACTAATAGATCGAATCGGTATGGAGAGTATGGTTATAGAGACCGATGCCGCAGGAAACTTTATAGGTTCTTCCTACGGATGGGCTACCACTAGAGACTGGGGGAAATTTGGCTTGCTTTATTTGCACGAAGGTAATTGGAATGGTGATCAACTATTCGATAAGAAATGGGTCGATTTTGTCACCACTCCGGCTCCAGGATCCAACAATGAATACGGAGGCCATTTATGGCTAAATACTCCCACCAAACTCCCTGATGCGCCTCAAGACACCTATTACGCAGATGGTTTCCAAGGACAACGAGTGTACATGGTACCTTCTAAAGATTTAGTCGTGGTTCGTCTAGGCCTCGCATCAACAGAAGCTTTTGATTTTAATGCCTTTTTAAGTGGTATTACACAGGCAATTGGAAACTAAACGACCGTATCCAATAGATTTTCTATACCTTGATATATCCGATAAAGTTGCTCATCGGTAATCACATAGGAAGATGCGATATAAACTGTATTTCCTAAGGGGCGCATAAAGAGATAATTGGCTAGAAAATAATCAAGCATTTTTTTTCGTAAATCTCCATAACGCTCCATATTAACAGCTAAATCAATCGCATAAATTGTTCCACACTGCCTTGTGCTTGCAACTTTTGGATGATTTTTGATTCTTTGATCGAACGCCTTATGGGATGCAATTACTCTTTGAATATTTTGTTGCATCTCTTGACTCTTTAAAAGATCGATCCCTGCGATTGCAGCAGCACAAGCTATGGGGTTTGCGCTATAGGTATGCCCATGGAATAGCCCCTTACTCATATCATCGCTATAGAATGCGTTGTACACATTCAAGGTGCAGCTTGTTATAGCCATGGGAACCATCCCACCTGTGAGAGCCTTGCTCAGACACATGATATCAGGCTGGTTTTGTAAATGCAATGAAGCAAAGTGTTTCCCCGTTTTCCCAAATCCCGTCATAACCTCATCGGCTATGGTCAGAATTCCTTGTCTTTGGCACTCACCTATAAGTGAATCTAGACCCTTGGGATCATGCATCTTCATAGCCGCTGCTCCTTGAACTAATGGCTCATATATAAAGGCGGCTACACTGTGCTGATCCAATATGGTTTTTAACTGATTTAAAACCTCTTGCCTATTATCAACAGTAGGTACTGGAATTCGTTTCACATTTAAAAAGAAATCTTCGAATGGCCCGTTGTATACCGATAGTCCAGAGACGGACATCGCCCCGAAAGTATCTCCGTGAAAACCTTCCTCAAGAGCAATCAGCACTTGCCTCTTTTCTCCACGGTTAAAGTAATACTGCAGTGCCATTTTTATAGCAACATCAACTGCTGTGGATCCATTGTCTGAGAAGAATAACTTTTGCTGGTTACTTGGCAAAATCCCCACCAACTTTTCCGAAAGTTCAACCGCTGGCTCATGAGTAAGTCCTGCAAAAACAACCTGATCTAGTGTTTCTACTTGTTTTTTCACTCTTTCGACAATCACTGGGTTACAGTGACCATATGCAGATGTATACCAAGAAGCAATACCATCGATGTATTCTTGGCCCTTGTCATCGTATAACAATGCCCCTTTGGCTCGCGAAATAGCCAGGCTGTCAGGAGTTGTTTTATGTTGGGTTAAAGGATGCCAAAGGTGTTTTTTATCACGTTGAGAAAGTGTCATTTTTTAATTCAATTAAAGGGAATGTTATACAAAGAAAAGAATTAGTCTGCGTATTAAAAACTAAATAATCAATTAATAAAAGGGATCTGTAACTGCGATCCAGCTGACTGAAAACGTTCAAAATTTATTTTACGCACTTCAAACCTCAGAACTTGTCCTTTTTAGAAAACTGTATTAGATTTTCTCTAAAACGATCTGCGTATTTTAAGATAACTTCTGGGGTAAATTCCTTCTCCTGCTCGATCCTCCCTATTACGGGAACCTTCGTCATCTTAGAAATTATCTCCTCAGTAGTCGGATGTTTATCTCCACTAAAAATAAGTGCAACATCAAATCCTTGCTGCTTGAGTAAGTTCACCGTCAATAAGGTGTGATTGATACTTCCTAAGTAATGCCTTGAGACCACGATCGTTTTATAATCTTTAGACATAATATCCAATATTGTATGCTGGTCGTTTAGTGGCACTAAAAGCCCTCCGGCTCCTTCAGCAACTAAATAATTTTCAGTTTTAGGGGGATGAATGTGGTCAATATCGATTCGAACACCATCAATATCCGCAGAGGCATGAGGACTCATAGGTACGGTTAACGAATAACTATTTGGATGAAATTTAGTTACATTATTGGTAATTAATGCTTTTACTTTATGGGTGTCAGAATTATCCAAATCCCCCGACTGAATGGGCTTCCAATAATCTGCTTCTAAGGATTCTGTAATAATGGCTGATGCAATGGTTTTCCCAACCTCAGTGGAAATTCCAGTTACAAAAAATATGGGTTTCATGGGTTATCGGTTACTAGATAGGCCGTTTACTTAAACAGCGCAAATTATTAATAAATAAGATGTTTTAAAACATCCGTTATCTGGTCAAAAGTATTAAAACTATGTAAACAAAAACGAATTCTTTCGTGATCTTTTGGGACCGTTGGGGATAGAATGGGCCTCACATCGAAACCTGCTTCTTGTAGAGTGCTAGCCACAGATTTTACTTCTTCATTTCCTGGAACAATGATACACTGAATAGCAGAATCACTGTGCACATAATTTTCCTTATCCAGACCTAAGGAGTTTAATTCAGCTTTAAAAAATTCAATATTGCGAAGTAATTGGGCTCGCTGCTGTTTATAAAAAGAGTCTAGACTATTTTGATTTAAAAGGCTATAGCGATCCTCAATAACCATAATACTATGCGGGGAAAGAGCCGTAGTAAAAATAAAACTACGGGCAAAATTATATAGGTAAACTTTCAAAAGTTCACTTCCTAGCACAGCAGCACCATGACATCCAAGTGCTTTTCCAAAGGTGACAATTCTGGCAAAAACGCGATGCTGTAAATTCAAAGATTGAACAAGGCCTTCCCCCTTTTCTCCAAAAACTCCCACTCCGTGGGCCTCATCTACTATCAAATATGCCCCATAACGTTCAGTTAATTCGACCATGGCTTGTAAATCGGGAGAATCCCCATCCATAGAGAATACTGATTCGGTAACCACATATAAATTCCCAAGATGAAATTTATGGGTGTTGAGCACATTTTTTAGATCCTCTAAATCGTTGTGTTTGAATTTATAACTCTTTGCAAGGCAAAGCTGAATTCCATCTCGAATGCTGGCATGAGAAAAGGCATCATAAATAACAATATCACCTCTTTGAGGAATCGCACTAAAAAACCCAAGATTGGCATCATAACCTGAGTTAAAAACAAGGGCAGCTTCAACTCTATGAAATTCAGATAATAATCCCTCAAGACTGAAAAAACCATCGTGATTCCCTGTTAAAAGTCGGGACCCTGTAGACCCATTGGACACTTCAAAGTCCTTCTGAATTAAAGGAACGTTCGAAAATCCTAAGTAATCATTGGAAGAAAAGTCCACTCTAGTATGATCGCTATCCAAAGATCGAAGTGCGTTTTCCTGCTTTCTTTTTAGAATTTTGGAAATGAGATTTTCTGGAAAAGCAGTCATGACTCTTTAAATTTAACACTGTAAATGTACATTACAATTCGTTAAATTTGGTAACTTCAACCCTAAATCTAACTTAGAAAAATTATTTGTTTTGAAGAAAATCATTTGTTTTTACACCCTGCTACTAAGTGCTAGCATTGCATTTGCACAAAACAAGGTTCTCTACACTATTTCATTTGAGAATGCCAACCATCATTTGGCAAATGTGAGTGTAACCTTCCCACAGACCGACTCCGACACCCTTTATATTCGCATGAGTCGAAGTTCACCAGGACGTTATGCCTTACATGAATTTGCTAAAAATGTAAACAATCTCAGCGCTGTAAATCAGCAAGGTGACACCATAGAGGTGATAAGAAAAGATCCGCATCAATGGATGATACCAAACCCAAAGGGAACCACAAGAGTTAATTATACCCTTTTTGCCAACAGAGGCGATGGAACATACGCACAAATTGATCTAAGTCACGCTCATTTAAATATCCCGGCTACCTTTATGTATGCCCAGGAGTTTTTCAACAACCCTGTAGAGGTCACCTTTATACCTAGAAAGGATCTCAATTGGAAGATCGCTACACAGTTACCACTAAAGGAAGGAACGACCTATACAGCTCCTAATTTTCAGTATTTCTTTGATAGCCCTACAGAACTAAGCAACTTTAAAAAACGTTCCTTTGATGTAGAATCAAAAGGAAAGACCTATACCATTGAATTTGTATTACACGACCATAGTCCAGAGGATCTACTTAACGACTACTTTGAAAAGGTTAAAGGAATTGTATTATCTCAAAAACAGGTTTACAAAGAACTTCCAGAATTCGATTACCAAAGGTATACCTTTATCGCATGCTATATAGAGAATGCTAGTGGCGATGGTATGGAGCACCGGAATTCCACTATACTAACCGATAAAGAAGGACTTGCCAATGGCGGTATGCATAACAATATAGGAACTGTAGCTCATGAATTTTTCCACGCTTGGAATGTAGAGAGACTCAGGCCAAAGGATCTTGAACCTTTTGATTATTCAAAAGCCAATATGACGGGTACATTATGGTTTGCAGAAGGCTTTACCAGCTATTATACCAACTTAACTTTAGTCCGTGCTAAAATTATAGACCAACAGGAATATGTCAAACGTTTAAATGGTACCTTCAATTATGTATGGAACTCCCCCGCAAGGCAGCTCTACAACCCGATTGAGATGAGTTATCAAGCTCCATTTGTGGACGCGGCCACAGCGGTGGATGAGATTGATCGTAGCAATACCTTTGTCTCATATTACTCCTATGGAAGCATGCTTGGTTTGGCTTTAGACCTATCGCTTCGACAAAACGGTTTAACACTAGATGATTTTATGAGGAAAATGTGGGATGCACAAGGGAAAAGTGAAGATCCATATACCATCGATGATTTGCATTTTAATCTGAGTCTTTATGCAGGAAAAGATTTTGCAGATAACTATTTCAACAATTACATTTACAAAGGAGGAATGCCTGATTTTAAAACCCTATTTGAAAGTGTAGGCATTTCGATGGAACGTCAAGAAGACAAACCATACATTGGAATTCGTTTAAGACAAAATCAGGTGGTTGCATATCCACTTAATGACAGTCCCGCGTATATTTCAGGTCTCACTAAAGGAGATAAAATTCTAGCCATTAATGAGATCGAGCTTACCCAAGACACGGACTTCGATGAGATCCTTTCCAGCTTTAAGGTAGGTGAATCTTTAAACATTAGTTACCTACGCTTTGGAGAGCAGCAAAACACCCAACTTATTCTAAAGAGCGACCCAACTTATCATATAAGCTTAGATCCTCGTGCCAAACGCAGAGTAGAAAAGCATCGTGATCATTGGTTAACGAATTAAATAACATACACAAAAGTAAAAAGCGTCAACTCTATTAAATAGGTTGACGCTTTTTTATATGTAATGTATGGCATTGCTTAGTCCGCCAATACAATAACTTTATTATTATTCATCTCCACAGCACCACTGTTTATTGGTAAAAGGGTAACTCCTTTTTCGTTTTTTGAAAATCTAGAGGAAACTGCTTTGTCTAATTTGATCTCCCCATGAATTTTCACATTACCCTTACCTAACAAAGAAACAATAGGTGCGTGATTGTCTAACATCTGAAATTCACCATCCACTCCAGGAACAGCAACCGAGGTTACTTCTCCCTTAAATAAGGTGGCTTCTGGTGTTACGATTTCTAATTGCATACTTCTCAATTCTTAAGGCAGAAGGTTAAAGTTAACCTATGCCTAGGTTCATATTAGGCTTCAGCTAACATTTTTTCTCCAGCCTCGATAGCTTCCTCAATCGACCCTTTTAGGTTAAATGCCGCTTCTGGAAGATGATCTAATTCACCATCCATAATCATATTAAACCCTTTAATGGTTTCTTTAATGTCTACTAATACACCTGGGATACCTGTAAATTGTTCAGCAACGTGGAAAGGTTGTGACAAGAAACGTTGAACTCTTCTAGCTCTGTAAACCGCTTGCTTATCATCTTCAGAAAGCTCTTCCATCCCTAGAATTGCAATAATATCTTGTAATTCTTTATAGTGTTGTAATAACTCTTTTACACGTTGTGCACATGCGTAGTGTTCTTTACCTAAAACATCCTCAGATAAAATTCTAGAAGAAGATTCTAATGGATCTACCGCAGGGTAAATACCAAGCTCGGCAATTTTTCTAGATAGTACTGTAGTTGCATCAAGGTGAGCAAAGGTTGTTGCTGGAGCTGGATCCGTTAAGTCATCCGCAGGTACATAAACTGCTTGTACGGAAGTAATTGATCCTCTTTTTGTTGAAGTAATACGCTCTTGCATCGCACCCATCTCAGTTGCCAGTGTTGGTTGGTATCCAACCGCTGAAGGCATACGTCCTAAAAGTGCTGACACCTCGGAACCTGCTTGAGTAAAACGGAAAATGTTATCGACAAAGAAAAGAACGTCTTTTCCTTGCCCTTCACCTGCACCGTCACGGAAATATTCCGCAATAGTTAATCCAGATAGTGCCACACGAGCACGTGCTCCAGGAGGCTCATTCATCTGACCGAATACAAAGGTAGCTTTAGAGTCTTTCATCGCAGACTTGTCTACTTTAGACAAATCCCATCCACCAGCCTCCATAGACTTAGTAAACTCCTCACCATACTTAATAATTCCTGACTCTAACATCTCTCTTAGAAGGTCATTCCCTTCACGAGTTCTTTCTCCTACACCAGCAAACACAGATAAACCACCGTGTCCTTTTGCAATATTGTTAATCAACTCCTGAATAAGTACTGTTTTACCTACACCAGCACCTCCGAAAAGACCAATTTTACCTCCTTTTGCATAAGGCTCAATTAAGTCAATTACTTTAATTCCAGTATAGAGTACTTCAGTAGAAGTTGTAAGATCTTCAAATTTTGGCGCTTCTCTGTGAATTGGTAAACCGTCTTTCCCTTCTTTAGGAAGTTCACCTAATCCATCAATTGCATCTCCAATAACATTAAACAATCGACCGTAAACATCATCTCCAATTGGCATTTGTATAGGATTACCAGTGGCTAGCACATCTACTCCTCTACTTAAACCATCAGTAGAATCCATTGAAATCGTTCTTACTGTATCCTCTCCAATATGAGACTGTACCTCAAGTACTAATTTAGACCCATCTTTTCTTGTGATTTCCAAAGAATCATAAATCTTTGGCAATTCAGAACCCGATTCAAATGCTACGTCTACAACCGGACCAATAATTTGTGCAACTTTACCTGTAATTTTTGACATTACTCAAGTGTTTAATGTTAAGCTTATTACTTACGAAACAGAAGTTTAAAATTAATGTGTTTCAAACATGCTTTTTTCGCGGTGCAAAGATATATTTTTAATTGAAATTAAACCCTAATTTATAAAAAAAAATTGTAGTTATAGTTGCTTGTAAATTTGAATGTTAGCAATGATAGAACCAAAAAGTCAACCCACTGCACCTAAATTGGTTCGAAACCTTCAAAAATTGTTAGATTTTTTGATCGGTGATTTTACAATCAACTACCTTTTGCGGCTTAATTTAATTTTTCAGTGAGCTTACTAAAGGTCTTCTTTGGATCTTTGCCCTGGTATAAAATGGCGTATACGGCATCAATAATAGGCGTTTTGCTTTTACCTTTTTGATTTGCGGTAATTAGGTGAGCACTCTTGGTAGCATAATATCCTTCGGCCACCATATTCATTTCCATCATAGCACTTTTTACCGTGTACCCTTTTCCTATCATATTACCAAACATACGGTTACGACTAAAAATCGAGTAACCTGTAACAAGGAGATCTCCCAAATAGGCCAAATCATCAATGTTGCGCTTCATTTTATGGATACGTTTGATAAAACGTTTCATCTCACGAATGGAATTGCTCATCAGAACCGCTTGAAAATTATCTCCATAGCCTAATCCATGGGCAATACCTGCAGCTACGGCATAAATATTTTTTAACATCGCGGCATATTCCGTACCGATGATGTCATCACTAATTTTCGTGTTTATATAACTGCTCGATAAACGCTCAGCTAACTCAGTTGCTTTATATTCATCAGAGGAAGCAACGGTAAGATAAGATAATCGCTCTAGAGCAACTTCTTCCGCATGACACGGGCCAGTAATCACCCCTATATTATCAAAAGGAATCTGATAGATGTCGTGAAAGTATTCTCCGACGATCAAACCATACTCTGGAACAATTCCTTTAATGGCAGAAAATACAACTTTATCGTTTAAAGGAAGGGTGAGCTTTTGAAGTTCTTGATGCAAAAATGCCGAAGGAATAGCAAAGATTAAATAATCCGCATAATCCACTATTTCATTAATATCATCACTTAAATGAAGCTGATCCACTCGAAACTCAACAGAACTCAAATAATTAGGATTATGTTGATGCTCTTTAATATGTTTTATCGCGGAGGCACTTCTCATATACCAGCCAACCTCATTTAAATTTTCACAAAGCATTTTCACCAAAGCTGTAGCCCAACTTCCTCCTCCTAATACAGCTACCTTTATAGAATCTTCCATTTTTAAATCACTTTTATTTGCAGAGCCAAAAGTAACCAAAATTTAAAACAATTATTCTTCCATTCTTACCTCAGATCCCCATTTTGTTTAACTTAAAAATTAGGCAAGACAATTTTAACACTAGATTATGAAATACAGAGCAATCTAGGTTACAAGACAGCGTTATTAAATTAAAGAACAAGAAAACGTATTAAGTTAGGTTAATTGATTTTTTTGGTTGGTTATTTGTAAAAACCGCTTTTTGATTCTTATCAAAGGGCGGTTTTTTTATACACTAAATGTAGGTAAAACCATTATCAAGATGACGTTTAAGAGCTAACATTTAAATTTAAGATGTTTTTTTTCGGGAATTAAATTCTTTCACTTTGTAGAAAAACGTTTATTGCTTACCTTGTTGCTTGAACTTTAAAATAGTAAAACCATGGGATTATTTTCATTTATCAAAGATGCTGGCGCTAAAATATTTGGCGGAAAGACATCGGCAGAAGAAGCAGCTGAGGCTGCGGCCAACAAAGAGGCTGCCATAAAAGAAGCGAATGATCAAGCAGCTTCAAAACTCAAAGAAACCATCAGCGATCTAGATTTAAAGGCAGAAAATCTACAAATTTCTATCACTGGGGACACTGCTACTGTAAGTGGTAAAGCTTATGATCAAACCACCAAAGAAAAAATCATTTTAGTAGTAGGTAACAGCACTGGAATTGGTGTAGTGAACGATCAAATGGAAGTTGAAAACAACGAGCCAGAAGCGCAGTTTCACACGGTAGTATCTGGAGATACTTTAAGCAAGATAGCTAAGAAGTATTATGGCAATGCCATGAAGTACCCTGAAATATTTGAAGCTAATAAGCCCATGCTGAGTGATCCAGATAAAATATATCCAGGACAAGTGCTTCGTATTCCAGCATTAGACTCTTAAGTAAGATCTTTATCGGTAAAAATTCATCAAGTCTACATATTCCCATACTTTGGGTAGGAGTAGAGGTTTTATGTTTTTACCCTGGGAAATTGCTTTACGTATAAAGGTAGATGATATCTCCATAATAGGAGCATCTACCTTCTTTACCCTTGGATGGTCACTGTATTTTCCAGGATTATCATTTGACTGCTGAACCCTGGGGTACACGTAAATATCGTGTTTCTCTATGATCATCTCCACGTTTTTCCATTTGTGCAAGGAGCGTAAATTATCTTCTCCCATTATCAAACAAAACTCATTTTTAGGGTATTTCTCTTTAAGATAAACAAGGGTCTTTATGGTATAATTTGGTTGAGGCAATCCAAACTCTATATCACTTGGTTTTAATTTCTCATAATCCTCGGTAGCGCGGTAGACAAGTTCCAAACGATGATGATCCTCTAGCAGACTGCTTTTTTTCTTAAGTGGATTGTGAGGGGTAACCACAAGCCAGATCTCCTGAAGATCCGTGAATTCAGCCATATGATTAGCAATCACCAAGTGTCCTAAATGAATTGGATTAAAGGTACCGAAAAAGAGACCTATCTTTTTCCCTTTCATGCGTTTGATTTTTTAGAAACACCAACAAAATCCGCCACCAAATTATATGCCTCATGCTTAGCGGTATCCAAATCATAATTTTTAATCACTGTGTCAAACTGAGGGGCGGTAGCAAGTTCAACAGAAGCTTTGGCAATTCGCATGTTGATTTTATCATCGCTCTCCGTCTTGCGCTTTTTGAGTCTGATTTTTAATTCATCCACACTGGGCGGTTTTACAAATACAGCCAATGTTTGATCAGGGAATTTACGCTTAATTCGGAGTCCTCCAGCTACATCAATGTCAAAAATTACATTTTTACCCATTTTCCACAACCGCTCAACTTCTGACTTTAATGTGCCGTAAAAGTTATCACGATACACTTCCTCCCACTCTAAAAAATCATTATTCTTGATGTGGTCTTTAAAGGTTCTTGCAGAAAGAAAATAATAGTTTTCACCATCCTTTTCGTCTCCTCTTGGATCTCTAGAGGTAGCGGATATAGAAAAGGCAAGATTTAATTCTGGATGCTCCAATAGATGCCTTACAATAGTCGTTTTTCCACTCCCAGAAGGAGCCGAGAAAATGATTAACTTTCCGTTATTCACACTGTTATTTTCTTCCATTAATAGTAATTAAACGCAGAAACCACGTCCTTTATAATACATTCAACAATTGCTCCTTGATTTTCTCCAACTCATCTTTCATTTGAACAACCAATTGCTGCATAGGTGCATAATTGGATTTGGATCCAATGGTATTGATTTCTCGACCAATTTCCTGACTAATAAAACCTAGCTTCTTTCCATTGGAATCTCCAGAGTTTAGAGATTCAATAAAATAATTTAAATGATTTGCTAGCCGAACTTTCTCTTCTGTAATGTCAAATTTCTCTATATAGTAGATCAATTCTTGTTCAAAACGATTTTCATCCACCTCCACTTTAAGATCCTCGACTGCTTTTTCCAATCGTGTGCGGACCACCTGCAGACGTTCGGGATCGATCTCCTTCACTTTTTCCAGTAAATCTGAAATCGTATTGATACGATCAATGAAGTCAGACTCTAATGCAGACCCTTCCTGAGTTCTAAAAGTATTGATTTCTTCAAGGGCTTTAATGACTGCATTTTTTATCGTTTGGTATTCCTTTGGATCTATTTCTTCTCGCTCTACTTTAAGTGCATCTGGCATGCGTACCGCCATTTTCATTAGCTCCACTTCATCATTATGCCCAATAGGTACTGTGCTAGCAGCTCTTAATTGATCCATATACCCTTTTAAAACCCCTATATTTAGTTGGGTGTTTGAGCTCTCTCCAGTGACTTCCACAAACAAACTAAAATCAATTTTACCCCGCACTAGACCAGAAGCAATAAGATTACGCAGCTCTAGCTCCTTCTCTCTATAAGACGAGGGAATCCTAGCATTAATATCCAAATTCTTACTATTTAGGGACTTTAACTCTACGGTTATTTTCTTGGCAGGCAGCTGTATAACATCCTTACCAAAACCAGTCATCGATTGTATCATCTTCTAATTTTAGAATGGCAAAAATACAAAATTGGCAGGGCAAACGTATAAAATACAAAACAAAAAAGCTGTACTTTGCTCAGTCCAGCTTTTTCAATCAGAAACCTAGGGTCCAATATCCCTAAAATAAAATGATTTTTATTGGTTCACTACAACCTTATTTGTTTGATTCCATGTCTTTACACTTGCAATTGCACTGTTTTGATAGGTTACTTCTTTTAAAGTATTACCATCGTAAAAGAACCAGTTTCCAGTTTTCTCACCCATGTTGTAATTGGCAATAGCTAAAGTATTTCCTTCAACATCATAAGACTTCCATTCTCCATGAAGCTTACCATCTAAGTAATTACCAGATTGAGCAACCTTCCCATTATCGTGATAATAGGTGGCCTTAACCATTCCGTTCTCAATTTCTAATTTTGGCTTTTTCTCTACCTCTTGAGCAAATAGCACTACTGAAAAAACAAGTGCAAGTGCAGTTAATATATTTTTCATATCGATTTTTTTTAATTTCCAATGATTCTTTCTCAAATATACGCTTTTTTATTTACAATTACAAAACGTTTACGTAACATTAAATTAACATTAAAGCTGCTTCACATTGATTATCAGTTTTTTAATTATAAACTCATATCGCTTTTTCATGGAAAACTTAACATTGGAAAATTCTTTTTTGAATTTTTTCATTTCACTCACAAACCTTATTAACTTTGCAGCCAATTAATTCCAATAGAATTCATGTATAGAAGTCATACTTGCGGAGCCCTGCGCTCAGAACATATAGGCAATCAAATCACCCTTTCTGGGTGGGTTCAAAAGGTAAGAGATAAAGGATTTATGATCTGGGTAGACCTTAGAGATAGATACGGTATTACCCAGCTTATATTTGATGAAAATAGAACTCCAAAAGATGTCTTCAAAGCTGCACAAGACCTCGGAAGGGAATTTGTGATCAAAGTTGAAGGGACTGTTATTGAAAGGGAGGCGAAAAACCCAAATTTAAACACTGGGGATATCGAAATTCTTGTAAGCAATATCACCGTACTCAACTCTTCGTTAACCCCTCCTTTTACCATAGAGAATGACACCGATGGTGGTGATGAACTCAGAATGAAATATCGTTATCTCGATATTAGAAGAAATCCAGTTAAGAACAATCTGATCTTCCGTCATAAAGTAAGTATGGAGGTCAGAAATTATTTATCCAAGGCTGATTTTATTGAGATAGAAACACCCTATTTGATTAAATCCACACCAGAGGGCGCTAGAGACTTTGTTGTGCCCTCACGCATGAATGAAGGTCAATTTTACGCCCTTCCACAATCTCCACAAACTTTCAAACAGCTATTGATGGTTGGAGGTATGGATAAGTATTTTCAAATTGTAAAATGTTTTAGAGACGAGGATCTTCGGGCTGATAGACAACCTGAGTTCACACAAATAGACTGTGAAATGGCCTTTGTTGAACAAGAAGATATTTTAAACATCTTCGAAGGACTTACCAGACATTTATTACAAGAAATAAACAATGTTACTGTTTCCGAATTTCCAAGAATGACCTATAACGAGGCCATGCGCACTTATGGAAATGACAAGCCCGATATCCGCTTCGACATGAAATTCGGGGAATTAAACCAAGTAGCTCAACACAAGGATTTCAACGTCTTTAATCAGGCTGAACTTGTAGTAGGAATTGCAGTTCCAGGTGGATCCTCTTATACTAGAAAAGAAATTGACAAACTTATCGATTGGGTAAAACGCCCTCAAGTAGGCGCCCTAGGTATGGTTTATGTTAAATATAATGAAGATGGTAGTTTTAAATCATCTGTAGATAAATTCTACGATCAAGAAGACTTAAAACAATGGGCGCAAGCTACAAATGCCAAGCCAGGTGATCTTATCTGCATTCTTTCAGGTCCAGCGGATAAAACTCGAGGGCAATTAAGTGCCCTTAGAATGGAGTTAGCAGAGCGATTGGGCTTAAGAAAAGCGGAAGAATTTGCACCACTCTGGGTGGTTGATTTCCCATTATTAGAATGGGACGAAGAAACCCAGCGATACCACGCAATGCATCATCCTTTTACTTCTCCAAAAACTGAAGACATCCATCTATTAGAAACTGAACCTGGAAAGGTTAGAGCAAATGCCTATGACCTTGTCCTAAACGGCAATGAAATTGGTGGAGGTTCTATTCGAATTTTCGACAAACAACTACAGGCAACTATGTTCAAACACTTGGGATTCACAGAAGAGGAAGCAAAAGCTCAGTTTGGATTTTTAATGGATGCCTTTCAATATGGAGCACCTCCGCATGGAGGCCTTGCCTTTGGTCTTGACCGTTTGGTAGCTATATTAGGAGGACAAGAAACCATTCGTGATTTTATTGCGTTTCCGAAGAATAATTCTGGTAGAGATGTCATGATTGATGCGCCGTCTTCAATAGATAAGGAGCAGCTCAAAGAGCTTAGTATCAAGCTAGATCTCTAGTGAGAATCAAAATTTTGCGCAGGTAAAATTAAATTTTGTAATTTTATAAAGCTCGAATTAATAGCTTTTAGGGTATGCCACAATCTAAAAAATCACTGTTAACACGCTTTCTAATTTGGCGTGCTAAGCATATTTCTCAGCGTGAATTCGTGTATATTCTTAGTATTATAGTTGGTTTTACCTCTGGTTTAGGAGCGGTTATTTTAAAGAATCTTACACATTACATCCAACTCTTATTAGAAGGTAGGCTAATTCAAAAATACTCCGAAGCGGTGTACTTTGCATACCCTCTAATTGGATTTGCTCTAGTATATTTGATGATAAGATATGTTATAGGCAACAAAGTAAATCACGGTATTCCTTCCACCTTATTCGCCATTTCAAAACGAAAAGGGCTTATGAAAAGGTATCAAATGGTGGGAAGCATCCTTACAGCGCCTTTAACTGTTGGATTTGGAGGGTCAGTAGGATTAGAAGGCCCCACAGTCTCTACAGGTGCAGCGATTAGCTCAAATATCTCTAGGCTATTCCATATGAACCAGGCCACTAGAACCCTATTAATAGGTGCGGCGGCAGCTGGTGCAATGTCTTCAATATTCAAAGCACCTATTGCTGCTATAATTTTTGCTATCGAAGTGATGAGTCTCGATTTGACCCTTGCCTCTTTGCTGCCCTTGTTATTGGCGTCCATTTCCGGGGTACTCACCTCCTATTTTTTCTTTGGCAGCGAAATACTACTGCCATTTGATTTACAAGATGACTTTATTATCAATGATGTTCCTTACTTTATTCTTTTAGGAGTCGTTGCAGCTGGGGTTTCTATTTATTTTACAAAAGTATACGGCAGCATTCAAAACCTATTTGATCGGATAAACGGTCCAATAAAGAGGTTATTAATTGGAGGTGTAGCCATTGGGGTAATTGTGTTTTTAGTACCTCCTTTATATGGAGAAGGGTACGAGGTAATGAACAACATGGTTCAAGGGAACCCAACAGCTGCACTAAAGAACAATATTTTAAATATTGATCTGAGTAATGTGTGGGGTGTAATAGTGCTTCTAATTGGATTACTTTTATTTAAAATTGTGGCCAGCGCTATAACATTTGGAGCAGGTGGTGTGGGTGGCATCTTTGCGCCTACGCTTTTTATGGGTTGTATAATGGGGAACTGCCTTGCTAAGATCTTGAACAATATTGGGATATTACAAAGCCCCGTATCTGAAAGCAATTTTACTCTTGTAGGGATGACTGGCCTCATGGCAGGCGTATTACATGCGCCTCTAACAGCAATCTTTTTAATCGCCGAACTCACCGGAGGTTACGAGCTCTTTTTACCCCTTATGATAACAGCCACCATATCATATGCCATTACAAGATACTTTGTACCCTACTCTGTTTATACCATGGAACTAGCTAAGAAAGGCGAACTCATTACCCACAATAAGGATAAAGCGGTGTTAACGCTCATGGATATGGATTCTGTAATTGAAACCAATTTTGTCAGCGTTTATCCAGATATGACCTTAGGGGAGATTATTGGCCAAGCAGTGGTAAAATCAAACAGAAATATCTTTCCAGTGCTCAATAGAAAAACCAATGAACTTATCGGCATAATACTACTTGATGACATTAGATCCATTATGTTTGATCAAAATTTGTACAAGGAAGTAAAGGCCACTGATGTGATGCAAAATCCTCCAGCTATTATAGAAATTGAGAAAGATCGGATGACACAGGTCATGCAAAAATTTCAAGATAGTGGAGCTTGGAATCTACCAGTGGTAAAAAACGACCAATATTATGGATTCATATCAAAATCAAAGCTACTAACCGCATACCGTAGAAAGTTGATATCATTCACAGAATAGCAATTTGAACTAATGTTTTGTACATTAAAAGCAGGAAAAAAACCTTAAAAAACAATTAAAACACATTCACATTAATGAAATATCTTATTCAAATATTATTTATCTGTATACTATTTGGTTTTGGATCAGGAATTTACGTAAAAAGCCAAATAAATGATCTCTCAGGAGATCAAATACTAGGAGTTACAGTACTTTTTACCGTTTTTATCCTTTTTCCTCTATTTATATACCATCGTTCCAAGGGAAAAAAGATGTCAGATTATATGTTTACCAAAGAAAATATTGATAAAATGAGCAACAAAGACAAGAAATACCCTGATAATCAATAAATTTTAAAATATTTATTTATTTTTTGAAAGCTACTTTCAATTATTTTGATACATTTGAATATTAATTTTTATAATAATTATAATGACTGGTACAGTAAAATTTTTCAATGAGTCCAAAGGTTACGGATTCATAACCAACGATGACACCGGAAAAGACATTTTTGTTCACGTAACAGCGTTGAATGGTGTTGAACTTAACGAAGGAGACAAAGTAGAATATTTAGAAGAAGAAGGCAGAAAAGGCGTGGTTGCTTCGCAAGTGCAAGTAATCGGATAAAAATATATTTTATTTTTGTAAGTACAAAAGTCGTCCAACTCGGGCGACTTTTTTTATTTCTTATGGTTAATTAAGGTTACGTTTCTCAATAAAGAATTTATTAAGAAGATCTTCGGCCTGGTCTTGAAGTACACCTCTAACCACAGCTGTTTTAGGATGTAGTTTTGTACCCATAACCTCGTATCCACGATGAGGGTCCGAAGCTGCGTACACTATTTTTGAAAGCTGACTCCAATAAAGCGCCCCTGCGCACATTTGACATGGTTCAAGGGTGACATATAACGTACAACCCCTAAGATATTTGCCTCCAAGATAATTAGCTGCAGCTGTAATTGCCTGCATCTCTGCATGGGCTGTCACATCAACCAAGGTCTCGGTTAAATTATGTGCCCTAGCAATGATTTTCTGATCTATAACAACCACTGCACCCACTGGTATTTCTCCCTTTTGGTAAGCTATCTCCGCTTCCTGAAGGGCTCTTTTCATAAAATAAGTGTCATCAAATGGATCCATCATAAAACAAAGATCGTTAGTTTGTTTTTAAAAGACTATATTACTTTTGTAAAGATTTTAAATAACTGAACATCGAGAAGCAAGAAACCCATAAAGTTCCCAACTTAGAATGCCCAATTCGCTTACAGGATTATGGGGTGGGTATATTTAAACATGCAGCGACGAAATCCGCGCTGAAAAAAGCCCTAAAAAAGCAACATATTACAATCGATAATATTCCTGTTAGTTCAGCTACATATATCTATGGAGGGGAAACCATTGTGTTAACCACTCCCTTAGCTCCTCAAAACATTAAAGATCCTAAAATCTCTTTTGATATAATTTACGAGGATCAATTTTTAGCAGCGATCGTAAAACCTTCTGGTGTCCTAGTAAGCGGAAACAAGTTTAAAACCATTGCCAACTCCCTTGCACATCGATTAACAAAAAGTGATCTTCCAGAGGCCTGTATTGCCCAACCTGTACACCGTTTAGACTTTGGCACCTCTGGAATTCTTCTATGCGGTAAGACCCGATCAAGTATTCGTGAGCTCAATAAAATGTTTGAACACAAACTCATGTCCAAGTCATATTATGCCATTACAGCAGGAGAAATGCCAGGTTCAGGCCATATTTCTACCCCAATCGATGGTAAAGAGGCCTTAAGCCTCTTCCAAGTTATAGAGCGAATTGATTCTAAGAAATATAACTGCCTTAATTTGGTGAAATTAAATCCCAAAACTGGAAGGCGCCACCAACTCAGAAAACACCTAGCTGGTATTAATCACCCCATTTTAGGGGATCGTGACTATGGCATAGACCATATAAGTAGTCAGGCCCAAGGCTTGTACCTACATAGCTACAGTCTAGAATTTATACACCCTTTTACAATGGAAAAACAATCGCTAATAGCGCCAATTCCAAAAAGATTTAAAAAATGGTTTAAAAAGGCACAGTATTAAAGGTCAAAACCTATCTTCACCCCAAGTTTCATAGCGATTAATTTGTTGACTCTCGCTTTCACCTCAGGTATTTTAACACTCTCAAGGACGTTATTTGCAAAGGCATACATTAACAAGGCGCGTGCTTCCTTTTTAGGAATACCTCTTGTTCTAAGATAGTACATTGCCTCTTCATCCAATTGACCAATTGTACAACCGTGAGAACACTTCACATCGTCCGCAAAGATTTCCAACTGAGGTTTGGCATTAATGGTAGCCTTATCACTAACTAAAATATTGTTGTTTTGTTGGAAACCATTGGTCTTTTGTGCTTCTTTATCTACGATAATTCTACCGTTGAAAACTCCAGTACTTCGATCACCGTAAATTCCTTTGTAGTCTTGATGACTTTCGCAGTTTGGCGTAGCGTGCTGAACCAGGGTACTGTGATCAACATGCTGCTTATCTTCTATGATAGTAACTCCTTTCAAAGTTGAATTGATATATTCCCCTTTGTGCAAGAATTGTAAATTGTTTCTAGTCAGCTTTCCTCCAAAGGAGAATGTGTGAACAGAAGCATGACTATTTTGCTGTTGAGAAATATAGGTATTGTCTATTAAAGAAGCGCTCTCTTGATCGTTTTGAATCTTGTAGTAATCTACAATTCCTCTTTTACTTGTATGAATTTCAGTAACTGCATTGGTAAGTACTGGGTTCAGATTAAGGCTTTGGTGACGCTCGATAATTTGAACATAAGCGTTCTCTCCAACAACTACTAAATTACGAGGTTGTACCATTTGAGCAGATTCTTTACCTGTTGAGAAATACAGTACTTGAATAGGTTTTTGAACAACCTTTCCCTTAGGAACATTAATAAAAGCACCTTCTCTAGAGAATGCGGTATTTAATGCAGTCAGACTATCTTCTTTATCGACAATCTTATTGAAATAATTTTCAATCACCAATTGGTACTTAGGCTTAGTTAAAGCAGCACCCATAGTGCATACATCGATACCCTCATGAGTAGTTTCAGATAAATGCGAACTGAAAACACCATCGATAAAAACAATTCTGTAACTATCGATATCATGAATAAAATATTTCTTTATATCGTTAAACTCAATAGAGGATTCCTGTTCAGGAAAAACGCTATAATCGTTTTTTAATAATGCATTTAGAGAGGTGTATTTCCATGCCTCATCTTTTTTGGTAGGAAATCCTTTTTCCTCAAAGACTTTTATGGCTTGGGTTCGAATATCATGTACAGCGTGATTGACATCTACACGATTCTCAAAAGCCATAAATGATGATATTAATTTATCTTTTAATTCCATGATCTTAATTCTAATCTGTTTGCTTTTTACCAAAAGCGCTATTTAACAACAGCCCAACTAATATCTCAAATAAAGAAGGATTAGGCTACTTCTTGGTGGTTGACTCAATTTAAAACTAACCTATAGAAATAGAGTAAGCTTAAACTAAACCTCAACTTCTTGTTTAATCCAATCGTATCCTTTTTCCTCTAATTCGAAAGCGAGTTCTTTACCCCCAGACTTCACAATTCTACCATTGAGCAATACGTGTACAAAATCAGGAACGATATATTCTAAAAGTCGTTGATAGTGTGTAATAACCACTACAGCATTATCTTTGCTTTTAAGTTTATTAACACCGTTTGCAACAATACGTAACGCATCAATATCCAATCCTGAATCGGTCTCATCCAAAATTGCCAGTTTTGGCTCTAACATTGCCATTTGGAAAATTTCATTTCGTTTCTTCTCTCCTCCTGAGAATCCTTCATTCAAGGAACGAGACAAAAATTTACGATCAATTTCCAAAAGCTCAGACTTCTCACGAATCATTTTCAACATCTCATTAGCCGGCATATCTTCTAAGCCTTTGGCACGTCTGGTTTCGTTGATTGCTGTTTTTATAAAGTTGGTCACAGATACTCCTGGAATTTCAACAGGGTATTGGAAGGAAAGGAATAATCCTTTGTGTGCACGGTCTTCAGGTGCAAGCTCTCCTATATCTTCTCCTAGAAATTCGATATTGCCTTTAGTGACTTCAAAATCTTCATTCCCTGCAATTACCGATGACAATGTACTTTTACCAGAACCATTAGGTCCCATGATAGCGTGGATTTCACCTGGTTTAACATCCAAGTTAATTCCTTTCAAAATCTCTTTATCCTCTACGCTAGCGTGTAAATTTTCAATTCTTAACATTTCTTTCTTGTTATATGCTGTTATCTCATTAAGCTCCCCTACTACTTTTTGTCTTTGGGAACCGAATTACCAATTTTTATTTATCCTACAGATCCCTCTAATGAGATTTCTAGTAACTTTTGAGCCTCTACGGCAAATTCCATAGGAAGCTTATTCAATACTTCTTTACTAAAACCGTTCACGATCAAAGCAATAGCCTTCTCTGTATCAATACCACGTTGGTTACAGTAAAATATTTGGTCTTCACCAATTTTACTGGTTGTTGCCTCATGTTCTATTTGAGCGGTTTTATTTTTTGTTTCAATGTACGGGAAGGTATGAGCTCCACATTGGTTACCCATCAACAAAGAATCACATTGGGAGAAATTCCTAGCGTTTTCAGCCCTACCGTGGACTTGAACAAGTCCTCTATAACTGTTCTGAGACCTTCCTGCAGAGATCCCCTTAGAGATAATAGTACTCTTAGTATTCTTCCCTAAGTGAATCATTTTGGTTCCAGTATCTGCCTGCTGATAGTTATTGGTAACTGCGATAGAATAAAACTCTCCTACCGAATTATCACCTTTAAGCACACAGGATGGGTATTTCCAAGTAACTGCTGAACCTGTTTCAACTTGCGTCCAACTAATCTTTGCTCGATTTTCACATAGTCCTCTTTTGGTAACAAAGTTAAATACCCCACCTTTTCCTTCCTTATCTCCAGGGAACCAGTTTTGAACAGTAGAATATTTAATTTCAGCATCATCCATGGCAATGAGCTCAACAACTGCTGCGTGCAGCTGGTTCTCATCTCGCGTGGGTGCTGTACAACCCTCTAAGTAACTTACATAACTCGATTCGTCAGCAATAACCAAGGTGCGTTCAAATTGTCCAGTACCTGCTTGGTTAATCCTAAAGTAAGTTGAAAGCTCCATTGGACAACGTACTCCCTTAGGTATGTAGCAGAAAGAACCATCGGAGAATACTGCGGAGTTTAAAGCAGCGTAGAAGTTATCCTTCTGAGGAACTACTGTACCCAAATATTTCTTCACCAATTCAGGATGATTTTGAATTGCCTCGGAAATTGAGCAGAAAATAATTCCTTTTTCTCCTAGAGTCTTTTTAAAAGAAGTTGCTACGGAAACTGAATCCATCACAACGTCTACTGCAACCCCAGCAAGTTTTTTTTGTTCATCTAATGAAATACCAAGTCTTTTAAAGGTATCCAACAACTCTGGATCCACCTCATCTAAACTATCGTACTTTGGCTTTGATACAGGAGCTGAATAATATGATATAGCCTGAAAATCTGGTTTCTTATATGTCACATTAGCCCATTCTGGCTCCTCCATCTGCTTCCAATGACTGAAAGCTTCTAATCGCCAATCCGTCATCCATTGTGGTTCGTTCTTCTTTTTTGAAATCGCACGAACTATATCCTCATTTAAACCAATGGGCAGGGTATCCGATTCTATATCTGTATAAAACCCGTACTCGTATTCTTTGGTTTCGAGTTCCTTTTTTAATTCTTCCTCTGTATATGCCATCTTACTATTAAAGTTGTTACGTAGAAACACTATTGTCCTCTACCTAAAAATTAACTATAAAATTCGTTTTCTATAACGAAAAACTTTCACCGCACCCGCAGGTTCTTTGTGCATTCGGGTTGTTAAAGACAAACCCCTTCCCATTTAGTCCGCCAGAATACTCTAAAACGGTACCAATGAGATACAGAAAGCTTTTTTTGTCGACAATGATTTTAACAGCATTGTCTTCAAAAACCTTATCTTCCTGTTCTTTGTTTTTGTCAAATCTAAGATCATAAGATAATCCACTACAACCGCCACTCTTAACTCCAACACGCACAAAATCTTGCGTGACGTTAAATCCATCGTCCGCCATTAATTCGGCAATTTTCTTTTTCGCTGATTCAGAAACTTTTATCATTATATTTTAGTTATTTCCAAATGGTTTACAAAAGTAAGGTATTCATTATGATTTACCATGCGTATATGCATTAATATATCAAATCCTCCTATAACCTTTTGTTATGCCATTTCATTATTCCTTACAAAAATTATAAAATAACTAATTATCAAGGATTTCAGGGATAGATACCCTTTAATAGGTGGGCTGAACTTTTGGGATTAAAAGCTTATAAAACATGTAAACTCTCTTTATATTTGCACCTATGATAGAAGATAAAAATCCACAACGCACCTCCATATCAGAAATGGGAGAATTTGGTTTAATTGACCACCTAACCAACACTTTTGACATTAAACAAAAAAGCACCGTAAAAGCTATTGGAGACGATGCCGCTGTACTCGACTTTAAAAGCAAACAAGCTGTTGTAACTACGGATCTTTTGGTAGAAGGTGTTCATTTTGATTTAGGGTACATGCCTTTAAAGCATTTAGGATACAAATCTATCATTGTTAATCTCTCAGATGTGTACGCTATGAATGCCAAGGCTACACAAGTGACCGTTTCCATAGCGCTCTCAAATCGCTTTCCGTTGGAGGCTGTGGAGGAGCTATACCAGGGGATAAAACTCGCCTGTGATTTATATAAGGTCGATTTAATTGGAGGAGACACTACCTCATCGGATAAAGGATTACTAATTTCTGTGACTGCGATAGGGGAAATTAACCCAAATGATGTGGTGTATAGAAGTGGCGCCCAATCTAATGACTTATTAGTAGTTACTGGCGATGTTGGCGGAGCCTATCTTGGCCTTCAGGTTCTTGAACGCGAAAAGCAAGTCTTCCAAGTGAATCCTCAGAATCAACCAGATTTGGACCAATACAGTTATATTATTGAACGTCAATTGAAACCTGAAGCGAGAAAGGATATACCTGAGCTTTTAAAGGAACTTAACGTAAAACCTACTTCCATGATTGATGTCAGCGACGGATTATCCTCTGAGATCATCCATATCTGCAAACAATCTAAGGTAGGCTGTAATTTATACGAAGACAAAATTCCTTTGGATCCACAGACCATTTCCACCTGTGAAGAATTCAACATTAGTAGCACAACAGTAGCACTAAGTGGCGGAGAGGATTATGAATTGCTTTTTACGATTTCCCAAGAGGATTATCCAAAAATCAAAGCAAATCCTAACCTTACCATCATTGGTCACATGACTCAGGAGTCAGAAGGCATGCACCTTGTTACCAGAGCAAATACCAAAATACCATTACAAGCAAGAGGATGGAATTCATTCGACAAACAGGCATAAGAATCCTAAGACCTAATGACTAACTTCAATGGCCGGGGGAAAAAATTTCGTGATTGAGGAAATCTAGGCGACAGACTGAACTTGGTGCCTTTTACGATAAAACTTAGCTAAAGATTCATTGATTTCCTTTAATTCCGGAGTCAACACATCCAATGTACCTGATTCTGTTGTGGTCAATTCGCACTTACAATGTTTACAAGTGTATTCTGCAACATGAGAAGTGATTTTTTTCGATACCACATAGCGATGACCGAATACAGCGCACAGGGCTCTTTTGAATGTAGATTTTGAGGATTTCATATTAATAAGAATTTTGGGTAAAACAAATATATAATAATCTGTAAACCAATCAAGTATTTTTTAAAAAAATATTGATTTCTTCGATAAACTCCACTTTGTTCTCTATGAAACTCATATGTCCATCAGCAAATTCTATCAATTTCACTGATGTATTCTGAAGTTGATCGATAACTTCAACATATTTAAGAACAGGGTCTTTTTTGCCTAGGATCATCATTTTAGCAAAGGGTGTAAAGTGCAGTAATATTTCTCTATCTTCCCTTGTTTTCATACCCTCTAAGGCGGCAACAATACCTTGTAAAGGAGTTTTTAACGCCTCTTTTTTCAAGATTTTAATCTCCTGAGAGAACAATTTTCTGTTCTTTGGACGAAAGAGATTTGAAATACCCATTCGAACAAAGGTTTTGTGATCTTTTTTTACCATTTCTATGGCGCGGTCGCGATTGGCTTTCCGTTCTGGAGAATCTGCTCTTGCTGTAGAATTTGCAAGCACAAGTGCTTTGACTTGGTCTGGATAAGCTTCCGCAAAAGCTAGTGCTACATACCCACCCATGGAATGTCCTATAATGGAGACTCGGCGCAATTTCAACCATTGTAATACTGCTTTAACAGCTTCAGCCATTTGCTCCATGGTGTGAACATAACCAATGCATCCCGTATTGCCATGTCCTAAAAGATCAATACTTACTACCCTGTAGCGACCAACTAAAGACTCTATCACAGCATCCCAAATTGTGGAATTCTCTAAAAACCCATGCAGTAACACCACTGTAGAACCTTGACCTTGGTCCGTAAAATACACCGATGTTCCTTTATATGTAATGGTCATTGTTTGCGTTACTGCATTGTGATAAATCAAGTAGCAGTGATTTAAAAAAACCCCTGCTACTTGATTGAAAGTCAATTTATCGGTTCATCCAATCTTCAATCTCCTCGATTTCCAGTGGAATTCCCGCCATAAGATTAAATGGTTCTCCATTTTCTTGAATCACCATATCATCTTCTAATCTAATACCAAATCCTTCTTCTGGAATATAAATTCCTGGCTCCACGGTAAAGACCATATTAGCCTGCATTGGTTTTTTTAATGGACCGTAATCATGCGTATCCAATCCCATGTGGTGACTGGTCCCATGCATAAAATACTTTTTATAAGCTGGCCAAGAAGGATCCTCGTTCTGAACATCTGCTTTATCTAAAAGTCCAAGACCTATAAGTTCACTTGTCATAAGCCTTCCAACCTCTTCATGGTACTCTTTCCACATAGTCCCTGGAACTAGCATTTTAGTGGCTAGTTTTTTGACATTTAAAACGGCGGAATACACCTCTTTTTGACGGGCGGTAAAGCGGCCGCTAACAGGGATAGTTCGCGTCATATCACTGGCGTAATTTGCATACTCTGCCCCAACATCTAAAAGTAACAAATCCCCTTCTTTACACTGTTGGTTATTCACCACATAGTGCAATACATTGGCATTATTTCCAGAGGCAACTATTGGTGTATAAGCAAATCCTCTTGAGCGATTACGCAAGAATTCGTGCATAAACTCAGCCTCGATCTCATATTCCCAAACACCTGGCTTAACAAAACCGAGTATACGTTTAAATCCTTTCTCGGTGATTTTACAGGCTTGTTGTATCAAATCAATTTCCTGCTGTTCTTTAGTCCCCCTTAAATCCTGTAGTATAGGGTTACTTTTTTCCCATTTATGAGCAGGGAACTTTGCTTTACAGCTCAATATAAAACGATCCTCTCTGGTTTGTGTCTCCACAGATTGTCTGTAGTGTTCGTTGGTATTAAAATAAACGGTATCCACCTCGGTCATCAATTCATAAAAAATACGGTCAAAATCCTGTAACCAATAGGTGGTTCCTATTCCACTTACCTCTAATGCTCTCTCTTTACTTAGCTTTTCTCCTTCCCAAACTGCGATATGAGGATTGGTCTCCCTGACAAAAAGAACCTCACGGTGCTTTTTCTCATAGGCATCAGGAAACAATACCAAAATACTTTCCTCTTGATCTACTCCACTTAAATAAAATAAATCTCTTGCTTGCTGAAAAGGCATTGTACTATCCGCTCCAATAGGATAGACATCATTAGAATTAAAAACTGCAATACTTTTTGGCTTCATTCTCGCCATAAATTTTTGGCGATTTTTAATGAATAAATTGCTGTCGATCAAATCGTATTTCATGTTGTCTTTTTTGAATTTCCACAAAATTAATAAGAATCCTAAGGACAGCTGTTAAACTTCGATTAAAGTTTAGATGTTTTTAGCAGATATATAGTAACATTTTCACTTTACTAAAACCTTGGAGTACAACAAACCAAAACCTAATCACTTTACTTTAAACTCATTCTAAATTGGGATTAAAACCGAAATGAAAGCTTGTTAATCATCCCTTGGTGCAGTATTTTTGTGCATATCTTATAAACTTTTACTAATGAGCGGAATGTTAAATTCAACAATAGCTAGAAAAGTTGCCATGGCACTTTCGGCTATCTTTTTGTTAATTTTCCTTTTACAGCATTTTATAATCAACTTCACATCTGTAATCAGCGAAACCACATTTAATGAATTATCCCATTTCATGGGAGGCAATTTCTTAGTGCAGTTCTTGATGCAGCCGATATTGATATTTGCAGTTGTTTTTCACTTTGTTATGGGGTTTTACCTAGAAGTAAAAAATAAAAGCGCACGAAGTATAAAATATGTAAACTTCAAAGGAAGCGCCAACTCAAGTTGGTTTTCAAGAAACATGATTTATAGTGGGCTTGTCATTCTAGCCTTTCTAGTACTTCACTTTATTGACTTTTGGTTCCCTGAAATGAATTACAAGTACATTGCAGTAAATCCAGAAGACCCTACTCGCTATTACCACGAAACGGTTGAGAAATTCCACAATCCAATCCGAGTAATCGCCTATGTCGTGTCTTTTATCTTACTCTCAATGCACCTTTTACACGGGTTCCAGTCTGCGTTTCAGTCTATCGGGTTTAACAACAAGTTTACTCCAGGGCTTAAAGCTTTCGGTAAGGCCTTTGCGATCTTGATTCCCTTAGGGTTCATATTTATCGCACTTTTTCACTTTTTCAATCAATAAAGACGTAAGATTATGGCAGTATTAGATTCAAAAACTCCCCAAGGCGATATCGCCAAACAGTGGGAAAACTATAAAAACAACATCAACCTTGTCAACCCAGCTAATAAACGTAATATTGATGTTATAGTAGTGGGGACAGGTCTTGCGGGAGGAGCTGCCGCAGCTACCCTTGCAGAACTAGGTTATAACGTAAAGACTTTTTGTTATCAAGATTCTCCAAGACGTGCACACTCCATTGCAGCACAAGGAGGAATTAATGCAGCAAAAAATTATCAAGGAGACGGTGACTCTATCTACAGATTATTCTATGACACTGTAAAAGGAGGTGACTACCGATCAAGGGAATCCAATGTATATCGTTTAGCTGAAGTATCAGCGAACATTATTGATCAATGTGTTGCTCAAGGAGTCCCTTTCGCAAGGGAATACGGCGGTTTACTAGACAACCGATCCTTTGGAGGGGTTTTGGTTTCACGTACCTTTTATGCAAAAGGCCAAACTGGACAACAATTATTACTTGGGGCTTATGCGGCGATGAATCGTCAAATCAACAGAGGAAAAATACAATCATACACCCGACATGAAATGTTGGATTTAGTGATTGTTGACGGTAAAGCAAGAGGAATTATCGCAAGAGACCTTATTAGTGGAAAAATTGAAAGGCATGCTGCACACGCTGTTGTTATCGCATCAGGTGGTTATGGAAATGTGTTTTTCTTATCCACAAACGCCATGGGAAGTAATGTAACTGCTTCGTGGAAAATCCATAAAAAGGGCGCTTACTTTGCAAACCCATGCTTTACGCAAATTCACCCAACCTGTATTCCTGTCTCAGGAGATCATCAGTCTAAATTAACTCTGATGTCTGAATCACTTAGAAATGACGGGAGAATTTGGGTTCCTAAGAAAAAAGAAGATGCTATTGCAATCCGCGAAGGAAGGTTAAAACCAACTGAACTATCAGAGCAGGAAAGAGATTATTACTTGGAACGAAGATACCCTTCATTTGGTAACTTAGTCCCTAGAGACGTTGCTTCAAGAGCCGCTAAAGAACGATGTGACGCAGGGTTCGGTGTAAATAAAACAGGTGAAGCTGTATTTTTAGACTTCGCATCTGCTATTGAACGTTATGGTAAAGAGCAAGCTGCAATTCATGGTAATAACAACCCAAGTGCAGATGAAATCAGAAAATTAGGAGAAGAAGTAATCGCTAATAAATACGGTAACCTTTTCCAGATGTACGAGAAAATCGTAGATGAAAATCCATATAAAACTCCAATGAAGATTTACCCAGCGGTGCATTATACCATGGGTGGTGTTTGGGTAGATTACAATTTAATGACAACCATTCCTGGATGTTATGCCGCTGGTGAGGCGAATTTCTCGGATCACGGTGCTAACCGCCTTGGAGCTTCAGCGCTTATGCAAGGATTAGCAGATGGCTACTTTGTACTTCCTTACACTATTGGAGATTACCTATCCCAAGACATTAGAACCGGTAAAATATCCACCGATACTCCTGAATTTGAAGCTGCAGAAAAAGCGGTTGTCGATCAAATTGACAAGCTTGTCAACAACAAGGGGAAATATTCAGTGGACCATTACCACAAAAAATTAGGTAAGATCATGTGGAATAAATGTGGGATGGCTAGAAATGCAAAAGACTTAGCCGATGCTGCAGTTGAAATACGTGAACTACGCGAAGATTTCCATAAAAATGTTCTAATTCCTGGTTCCGCACAAAGCAAAAACAGTGAGCTTGAAAAAGCATTACGTGTTGCTGACTTTTTGGAACTAGGTGAATTATTCGCCAAAGATGCCTTGCACAGAAATGAGTCTTGTGGAGGTCACTTTAGAGAAGAATATCAAACCGAAGAAGGGGAAGCCCAAAGGGATGATGAAAACTTCAAATATGTAGCTGCTTGGGAATATACTGGGGATCCTAGTAAATCTGAGCTGCACAAAGAAGAATTAGAATATAAAAATATCGAGCTAAAAACACGCTCGTACAAATAGATATAAGATAGAGTTGTTTTCTATTTAATGAACACTCTTTCTTAGGTCAAACTAAATTCTTGAGACTATGAATTTAAAATTAAAAATATGGCGTCAAAGTGATGCCAACTCAAAAGGAAAAATGGTCGACTACCCCATTTCTGGTATAGAGAAAGACATGTCCTTTCTTGAAATGCTAGATGTCCTTAATGAAGAATTGGTAGCAAAAGGAGAAGAGGCAATTGAATTCGATCACGATTGTAGAGAGGGGATTTGCGGAACCTGTTCTTTACAAATTAATGGAGAACCCCATGGTCCTGACCGCGGTATAACTACCTGTCAGCTACATATGCGTATGTTCAACGATGGAGACACCATTACCATCGAACCTTTTAGAGCAAATGCATTTCCAGTGATCAAAGATTTGGTCGTAGATAGATCTTCTTTTGATCGTATCCAACAGGCAGGAGGCTTTATATCAGTCAACACTTCTGGAAATACCATAGACGCTAACTCTATTCCAGTTAATAAACACGATGCAGACAACTCTTTCAACGCCGCTACTTGTATCGGTTGTGGGGCTTGCGTTGCGGCTTGTAAAAATGCAAGTGCTATGTTATTTACCTCAGCAAAGGTATCTCAGTTCGCTTTACTTCCTCAAGGTCAAGTTGAAGCAACAGAGAGGGTAATGAACATGGTTAAACAAATGGACGAAGAAGGGTTTGGTAACTGCTCCAATACTGGTGCATGTGAAATCGAATGTCCAAAAGGAATTTCATTGGAAAATATTGCTCGAATGAACAGAGAATACCTCTCTGCCAGTTTGAAGAAATAAACCAATATAATACTTCATAGAAGTAGCCAAAAAAAACATCCAGCTCAGTTAAATTGTGCTGGATGTTTTTTTATGCCTTTTAATATTCTACTAATGGGACTGCGCCTGACCAGCCCCTCTAGGAATACGTATATTATCCACAATCTCTACAATTTCTACTGGTGGTTTTTTAGTGAATCGGGACACCACTATGGCTACTATAAAATTGAAAAGCATCCCAAGTGTTCCAAAACCTTCTGGGGAGATCCCGAACCACCAATTATCAGGACCTGAATTCTCAATATTACCGATCCAATTTAATTTAAATCGAGCGATATAGTAAAGTGTTATTCCCAGTCCAAAGACCATCCCAGCAATGGCTCCTTCTTTATTCATTCGTTTGGAAAAAATTCCCATAACAATGGCGGGAAAGAACGAGGAGGCCGCAAGACCAAAGGCCAAGGCGACCACAGAGGCCACAAAACCTGGCGGATGAATTCCGAAATAACCAGCTACAAGTACAGCAACTACTGAAGCTCCTCTAGCCGCCCATAATTCTTGTTTCTCGGTAATATTAGGCATCACCAACTTTTTCAAAAGATCGTGAGAAACAGAAGCTGAAATAACTAGTAGTAAACCTGCAGCAGTTGAAAGTGCTGCAGCCATCCCACCGGCAGCCACTAGAGCGATCACCCAATTTGGAAGATTTGCGATTTCTGGATTTGCCAATACCATTATATCACGATCAATTGTCAATTCGTTTTTATTAGGATCAGCAACATACTGAATGGTGCCGTCATTATTTTTATCATCAAAATCCAAAAGCCCAGTTGTCTCCCATTTAGAAAACCATGCTGGCATTTTATCATACTGCTGATTACTAACAGTTTCAATCAGATTTGTTCTAGCAAAAACAGCAATTGCAGGTGCTGTTGTATATAGAATTGCAATAAAAATAAGTGAATACAAAGCCGATTTACGAGCATCTTTAACCCTAGGTACAGTAAAAAACCTCACAATAACATGCGGAAGCCCAGCTGTTCCAAGCATAAGAGCTGCAGTAATCATAAACACATCCAAAGTGGACTTACTGCCTGAGGTATACTCGGCAAATCCCAATTCTCTATGCAAACCATCTAATTTATCCAATAGATAAGTTCCATCTGCTACACGATCTCCAAAACCAAGTTGTGGTAAAGGATTTCCAGTCATTTGAATAGAGATAAATATAGCTGGAACCATAAAAGCAAATATCATAATACAATATTGAGCAACCTGTGTATATGTAATTCCTTTCATCCCACCCAATACGGAGTAGAAAAGCACTATTGCCATTCCTACATAAACACCAGTATTAACTTCTACCTCAAGAAAACGAGAAAAGACTACTCCCACTCCTCGCATTTGACCTGCGATATAAGTAAAGGATACAAATAATGCACATATAATAGCGACGAGCCTAGCAGTTCTAGAGTAATAACGATCACCTATGAAATCTGGAACAGTAAACTTTCCAAACTTCCTAAGATATGGCGCCAATAACAAGGCAAGCAACACATATCCACCTGTCCACCCCATTAAATAAACCGAACCGTCGTAACCAGAAAAAGATATAATACCGGCCATGGAGATAAAAGAAGCCGCAGACATCCAGTCTGCTGCTGTGGCCATACCATTAGCAAGTGGTGAAACTCCTCCACCTGCAACGTAAAAATCTTTAGTTGAGCCTGCACGACTCCATATTGCAATACCAATGTATAGGGCAAAACTAAGCCCAACCACAATATAGGTTAAAAGTTGTAAAGACATATAGTAAGTTATTCGTTTACATTGTATTTCTTATCCAATCGATTCATTAGAATAATATAGGCAAGTACTAAAACCAAAAAACAGTAAATTGCTCCTTGCTGAGCAAACCAGAAGCCCAGCTTGAACCCACCAATTTGAAATTGATTTAAGAAATCGACCAGTAGAATACCACAACCGAATGAAACAATAAACCATATTATAAGAAGAAATATTAGGTATTTAATGTTTTCCCGCCAGTAGGCTTTCTTGGTAGCAGCATCCATAAATTATAAGTTTATCTAACAATAATACAGAAATTTTATTAAATATTTACCTCGGCGTTATTTTTAAAACTAAAAATTTATGTATTTAATAATTTACTGACACATTGTTTAATTATTGACTTTATACCAAAGTTTGATTATACTTAAAAACAAGCAGAAAAGCCACATTAATAAAGGGATACTCCCCTTTAATTAAACCTAGCCTAAAATAGAAGAATTTTATTCTGATTTAAATTAAGAAAAGAAATTAATAACATACCAAGTTCAGAAAGAGCATAGCGATTAGAAAAATTATAAATTTTTAGAAATATATGTATAAAAAAGACTCAACGAATTGAGTCTTCTTAATACCTTATCTTATCACAAAAAAATATTTTAGGGGCAAGTTGTTCTACTATTAGGGTAATTTTAGAACATAAATACTTTTTTAGCAACAAGAAATAGATTTTTAATTAAAGTCAATGTCCCTTTAACACTGTATGAGGTAGATTGGCTTTCTTGGTTGGAATCGTAGGTTAAGGTATAATCTTCCATTTCACAATAGTTTAATTAGTAATCCACTTGGGAACCTAAATATAGATCACATTTATTTAATCAGCACATTTTTGTTGTGAACCGTTTGAAAGATGTTGTGAATTGATCAAATTGTGAAAATAATGGGGGTCTACCCCAATTAAAAAACGTGAATTTGAATAAATATTAAATATAACTGGGAGTAATCTTAACTGAAGGTCATTTCTGGAACTTCATTCGGGATTATCAAAGTACCCGCGGTAGCAGCTTCAATTTCCTTTACACTAATACCAGGTGCACGTTCTAAAACTAAGAACCCCTTGTCTGTAATTTCAATAACAGCTAGATTAGTAACAATCTTTTTGACACAGCCCACACCTGTTAAGGGTAGGCTACAGGATTCCAGAAGTTTGGACTCTCCTGCCCTGTTAGTGTGCATCATTGCTACTATTATGTTTTCCGCAGAGGACACTAAATCCATAGCACCCCCCATACCTTTTACCATCTTTTCTGGAATTTTCCAATTGGCGATATCGCCATTCTGCGCCACTTCCATAGCCCCTAAAATAGTCAAGTCAACATGCTGACCCCGAATCATTCCAAAACTTAGGGAAGAGTCGAAAAAGGAAGCACCAGCAAGTGTGGTAATAGTCTGTTTCCCTGCATTGATCAAATCAGGATCTTCCTCTCCCTCCCAGGGAAATGGCCCCATACCCAACACACCGTTTTCACTTTGAAATTCAACGGCTATATCATCACGAACATAGTTAGCAACTAGTGTTGGTATTCCGATCCCAAGGTTCACGTAATAACCATCCTTAACTTCTTTGGCGATACGTTGTGCGATTTGCTCTTTACTCAGTGCCATGTTACTTATTTATTAGGTTGTTGATTATTATGGACGTTTTCTAACGGTTCGTTGTTCGATGCGTTTTTCATAAGTCTTTCCTTGAAAGATTCTTTGTACAAATATTCCAGGAATATGAATTTGATTGGGATCCAGGCTTCCAGCAGGAACGAGCTCCTCTACCTCAACAACAGTAATGGTAGCTGCCCCACACATCGCAGGATTGAAATTTCGAGCTGTACCCTTAAAAATAAGGTTTCCAGCATGATCACCTTTCCAGGCCTTAATAAAAGCAAAGTCCGCTTTAAAGGCCTCTTCCAATATGTAGTTTTTACCGTTGAAATTTCTAACTTCCTTTCCTTGGGCGATCTCCGTTCCATAACCAGCGGGCGTAAAAAAAGCTGGAATTCCTACTTGGGCTGAACGACATCGCTCAGCTAAGGTTCCTTGTGGGACCAATTCTACTTCCATTTCTCCAGTGAGCATCTGCCGTTCAAATTCAGCATTTTCACCTACATAAGAAGCGATCATTTTACGGATTTGTCGCTTTTGCAGTAGCAACCCTAAACCAAAATCATCCACCCCAGCATTATTGGAAATACAACAAAGGTCTTTTACTCCCATTGTCACCAATTCGTTGATACAATTTTCTGGAATTCCACAAAGTCCGAAGCCTCCAAACATCATAGTCATGCCGTCCTGAACACCTTCAAGGGCTTCTTGTATTGAATTTACGCGCTTGTTAATCATTTTTCAATAATTTAAAGGAAAATTACGAATAATTCAACAGATTTAAAACCTCGGGGATAAAAATTGAAGAATATTTTATTGGAATAAAGACATCTATTATTCCAAACAAGTAAGTTTAGGTTTAAATTTGACTTGAAAGTACCAATTCACAACCTGCCTTTTCCATCTGTTTCAAAGCACGATCACCATCACCCTCTTTAAGATTTACAGCTCTGACAGCATCCTTAATAACAAAGGTATTAAATCCTTGTTTTTGGGAATCTAATGCGGAAGATAATACGCAATAATCAGTGGCAATTCCACAAACATAAACCGTATCAATTTCTTTGGATTTAAGGTATTGGGAAAGGTCAAGATTCGTAGCCTCGAATGCGGAGTAACCGTCGTCTAGATTCGCGGTGCCTTTTTCTACCACCTGGTCAATTACTTCAGTATTCAGATCTGCATGAAACTCAGCTCCGTGAGAACCTGCTACGCAATGACTTGGCCATTTTTCAAAATGAATCGTCTTTTCGGGATGCCAATCCTTTGATGCCACAACTAGATCAAACTTATCTGCAATGGCATTAATTACGGGAGCAACCTCTTCTCCCCCTTTGGTAGCAAGGGCTCCTCCAGTACAAAAATCATTTTGAACATCTACGATCAATAAAGCTTTCATGACACTTTAGTTATTTTGATATGACAACCTTTACAAATCTGATTAAAGGTAAAGGTCTTAAAAATCGATATCTAAGTTTTCATTATAATCCACCTGTATGGAGTCTTGAGATGCTTCAGGAGGTAAATCACAATCCACCCGTATAGTCATTTCCTCTGGTTCTTCGAAGGCTTCTTTTGAAACATCCAAATCCTCATCGGCATATAATTTCTTCATATATACCCCCCAAATAGGTAGCGCCATACTTGCTCCTTGGCCATAACGGATTCCAGCAAAGTGAATGGAACGATCTTCTCCTCCTACCCAAACTCCAGTCACCAGATTAGGAACCATTCCCATAAACCAGCCATCACTTTGATTTTGAGTAGTACCTGTTTTTCCTGCAATGGGATTGGTAAATTCATAAGGATAGCCTGTTATAATTTCCTTGTAAATTTGCTGATTTTTAGCATAATTTCCTCGTAGCCTTGCACCTGAACCACTTTGGGTAACTCCTTCCATTAATTTCACAGTAGTGTAAGCGACTTCTTGACTTAGAACGTCTCTAGTCTCAGGGACTGATTCGTATAATACAGTACCATTTTTATCTTCGATACGAGTAATCATCACAGGTTTTACATAAACCCCTTTATTGGCAAAAGTACCAAATGCCCCAACCATTTCATATACCGAAAGATCAGGAGTTCCTAAACCAATTGACGGCACTGGCAGAACAGGAGATTCAACGCCCATGCGCTGAATTAAATTCACCACAGGCTGAGGGCCTACTTTATCCATAAGTCTTGCAGTAATGGTATTAACCGATTTAGCAAGCGCTTCTTTTAAGGTAATCATCTCCCCAGAGTATTTACCATTGGAGTTTTTAGGACACCAAGGTTCCATATTCCCATACTTATGCGCTTCAATACACGTATAAATATCAGGCAACACATCACAGGGCGATAAATGCAACTGATCAATCGCAGTAGCATAAACAAAAGGCTTAAAGGTAGATCCAACTTGTCGACGACCTTGTTTAACGTGATCGTACTGAAAATGTTTATAATTAATACCTCCAACCCAGGCCTTAACATGCCCTGATTGAGGATCCATGGACATCATTCCAGTCTGTAAAAAGTGTTTGTAGTAACGCAGTGAATCCAAAGGCGTCATAACTGTATCAATTTCCCCTTTCCAGCTAAAGATTCTCATAGGCCTTTCTTGTTTAAAAGAAGCTAAGATTTCCTCGGAAGATTTACCTAAATCATCTCGCATATGTCTCCAACGCTCGGATCTACGCATAGAGTTTTCGATGAGCTTATCGGTTTCTGCCTGGGTTAGATCATGGAATGGTGCCGTTTTATTTCGCTCCTTTGTGTTTTGTACAAAAAACTCAGCTTGAAGCCTAGACATATGTTCATTCACTGCCTCTTCAGCATACTGTTGCATGCGTGAATCTATAGTTGTGAAAATTCTTAGACCATCTAAGTATATATTATACTTCTCTCCATCAGGACGGAAATTTTTAGGATCAGAAGTCCAGTCTTTAAGCCAATCTCTCAGATACATTCTAAAATAAGTGGCAATCCCTTCACGATGCGATTCAGGATGATAATCGATCTCGAGCTCAGAAGCTTTTAAGGTATCTAACTGAACTTCATTTATAAAATCATTCTTATACATTTGCTCAAAAACCACATTACGTCTGTTGGTTACCCCTACAGGATTTCTACGTGGATTGTAAAGTGATGAATTTTTGAACATCCCAACTAGCATAGCCGATTCATCCACTTCCAACTCATGAGGTTCTTTCCCAAAATATATTCGAGCTGCGGAACGGATTCCATCCGCAAAATTTCCAAAATCATAGATGTTAAAATACATCGCTATGATTTCTTCTTTGGTGTACTGTTCTTCTAACCGTATTGCAATAATCCATTCTTTGATTTTCTGGATAATTCGCTCACCAATATTAGAGGACACCTTATCTGTAAACAATTGTTTAGCTAGTTGTTGAGAGATTGTACTAGCTCCTCCTCTGGTACCTAAGAAAACAACAGCCCGAAGTGTACCCCATGCATCAATTCCAGAATGTCTATAATAACGCTCATCCTCGGTAGCAATTAACGCATTCACCAAGTGATCTGGCAACTCTTCAAAATCTACTGGAGTTCTGTTATCATCTAAGTAATATTTCCCTAGAGTTTTACCATCTGAAGAAATCACTTCGGAAGCCAAATTTGTATCAGGACTTTCTAATACTTCAAAGGTTGGAAGTTTACCAAATACGCCCCATGAGGCTAACAAAAAGATTAGAGCTACAAAAAGTAACCCTGCTCCAATTATTCCCCAAAACCACAATATGTACTTTTTAAAACTCCCTTGCTTTTTAACAGTTTGTTTCTTTGATGCTTTTTTAGCCATCTCTATTTTGCTGATTTTTCTATACGTATACCTACGTCAGTTACACCCTCTAAGGTTGTTACGCCCTCAACATTTCCATTTTTTCTCATGGCATGCTGTATGGCAATTTTGTAATTCCCTAGCTCTGGGAAGACTATGTCTTCCTTATAAAAAAGTTTATTTTCTTTTAATGATGAAAATCCTTGGCCCAACCACTCTCCACTAGCCTTGGCCATTTGGTATTGTAAGGTATCGGCCACTACTTTTCCATTTGGAAAATTCATATTGACAATCAAAAACAGGTTACTAAACCCGTAGTCCTCATTATTTCGAAGGTTGATAAACACATCATAAACCTGAGTGGAATCCGGAGCTGGAAAATCAAAAACAACCTCCTGTCCTTTTTCCCATCCATCAGAAAGCTCCTTATAGTCACCATAAACCATATTGGCATCGTTACATGATGCCAAAAGTATAATTATCAACCACAGGGCGGCAAACCTATTTAGCATTCTTTGGTCTTTTGGATTTATTGTTTGATTGACGTTTTTTGTTTTGGTTTCTTCTCTTTTTGCCTTTTGGCCGGTCAAAACGCGTTAAGCTGTCTTGACCTACAACGTTCTCAAAAGAAGTTTTAGTGTCTTCACTTAACTCAACCGCATAATCTTCCAAACTAGCTACGGTTTGTTTTTTCTTATGCAATTCAATAATTTCTTTTACCTGATCGGTGGTAAGCACATACCAGTTTGCCCATTCTCCTTCATAGGCATACCACATCATTTCTTTAAAAATATCCACTTTTTGACAAACGGCATCTCCTTTTTTGGTTTTCAACCGAATTTCTTGGCTTGGAAATCCTTTTAAAGCATCTAGGTAGGCATCTAATTCATAATTCAAACAACATTTAAGCTTCCCACATTGACCAGCTAGTTTTTGTGGATTTAAAGACAATTGTTGGTATCGAGCTGAGGCTGTATTTACAGACCTAAAATCTGTCAACCACGTTGAACAGCATAACTCTCGACCACAAGACCCTATTCCACCTAAACGAGCGGCTTCTTGACGGTATCCGATCTGACGCATTTCTATACGAATCCCAAAAGCTCTAGCCATGTCCTTAATCAATTGACGAAAATCCACACGTTCCTCAGCCGTATAATAGAAGGTAGCCTTAGAGCCATCTCCTTGAAATTCAACATCTGAAATCTTCATCGCTAGTTCCAGCCTAATAGCCAACTCACGAGAGCGCTTTTGCACTTCAGCCTCTTTATCTCTAGCGGCCTGCCATACATCAATATCTTTTTGTGAAGCTTTTCTATATATTTTTGGTAGGGTTTCATCTTTATAATCTACCTTTTTCTTCTTCATCTGTACTCTAACCAATTCACCAACTAAGGTTACAATCCCCACATCGTGGCCAGATTGCGCCTCTGTAGCAACAATATCCCCAATAGAAAGTGTTATTGTACTAGGTTTTCTAAAGAATTCTTTTCTACTGTTTTTGAATCGTACCTCTACACAGTCAAATACTTCTTGACCATTGGGTAATGACATATTTGAAAGCCAATCAAAAACGGTAAGTTTATTACAACCATCTGTTCCGCAAGTACCGTTATTTTTACACCCACGTGGTTGCCCACCCTTACCGGTTGAACAACTGCTACATCCCATAATTTTTATATATTGATCCGAAAATTTTCATGTTTAGAAAACTTCGGATTTAGGTTCATAAATTCATTTTCCTATTGGTAAAGATACTATTTTCAAATTAGTTAAACCGAACAGGTTTTAAACTTCGTAAATACTTGGTTTGAATACTTCTTCCAGCCCTTATATTTACTAGAATTCTTAATTTAGGGCTATTTGAATTTTAAAACTTCTGAACGTCCTTTTTTGAAAATCATATTACTTTTAGTTTGACCTCTTCGAAGTGCTTTTTGCTCCTCATATGGTAAGGCCGCAATTTCTGCACATTTCTCTGAACAACAACCACTTAGCTTCTCAGCACATTCAGGACACTGTATAAATAGTAAATGACATGCTTCATTAGCACAATTCACATGCGTATCACACGGCTTACCGCACTGGTGACAATGCGCGATAACATCCTCTGAAATCCTCTCAGCGCGTCGCTGGTCAAAAACAAAGTTCTTTCCAATAAATTTATTTTCTAGGTTCTTTTCTTCAACTTGACGCACATAATTGATAATGCCACCTTCGAGTTGAAAGACATTTTTAAAACCTTTGTGTTTATAATAAGCACTGGCTTTTTCACATCGTATTCCACCAGTACAATACATCACCAAGTTTTTATCTTCCTTATGCGTCTTTAAGTCCTCTTCTATTATAGATAAGGAATCTCTAAAAGTGTCAACATCTGGAGTGACAGCATTTTTAAAATGACCTATTTCACTTTCATAGTGATTTCTCATATCGACAAGTACCGTATTAGGATCTTCGATCAGGGTATTGAATCGCTCCGCATCCACGTGTACGCCTTTATTAGTAACATCAAAGGTATCGTCGTTTAAACCATCTGCTAAAATCTTATCCCTTACTTTTACTTTAAGTTTGAGAAAAGAAAAATTATCCTGTTCTATGGCAATGTTCAATCGTACGTCTTCCAAAAAACTAATAGAATCCAAGTGATCTTTAAATTTCTGGAAATGATCAGCCGGAACTGATAATTGTGCATTAATCCCTTCGTGGGCTACATAAATACGGCCTAGGACGTCCAATTCATTCCAAGCGACAAAGAGATGATTTCTAAAAATTTCTGGATTACCGATTTTTGCATATGTATAGAAAGAGATGGTAAGGCGTTCCTTTCCAGCTTGCTCAATAAGCTTTGCTCTTTCCTCTGCGCTAAGATTATTGTACAGTTGCATGCTATACTAATATTTTTAGGTTAAAGAAATAAATTTTTGCAAAAATACACATTTTTAAACAATCCTTCTCTCCAGACTAAGTATTGATTTGCGAAGTAAAAAGAACCCCGGCCAGTCTCTGAATCTTTTTTAGTAATTGAATTCACCTTAAGCACCATTATTACAGTAAAAAAAGATGAATCCAATGGCTCGCATTGTTGTCCTAAAGGGTCAAGGAATCGAATTTTGAGAAAGGCACCTAGCTCTGCCTTAAAGAATTATAAAAACTTCCTTTCTTTGACCAAAAGATAAAAATTGTTAATAAAGGTTACTTAATTGCATTGTGTGCTGTCAAAAGAAATAGTATTTTAGCAGCTATCAAATTTTAAGATTTAAGAGAAAATGAGTTCGGAAAAAGATGCAAAGTTAAAAGCACTCAAACTTACCCTTGATAAGTTAGATAAGACTTATGGTAAGGGCGCAGTTATGAAAATGGGTGACAGTGTTGTTGAAGATGTTGAGGTAATCCCTACTGGTTCTATCGGTTTGGATATTGCATTAGGTGTAGGAGGTTATCCCCGCGGAAGGGTTATTGAAATATATGGTCCTGAATCATCCGGTAAAACTACCCTTACCCTGCATGCCATTGCAGAGGCACAAAAAGCAGGTGGAATCGCAGCGTTTATTGATGCAGAGCATGCCTTTGATAGGTTTTATGCAGAAAAACTAGGTGTTGATATAGACAACCTAATTATTTCACAACCAGATCACGGGGAGCAAGCATTAGAAATCGCCGATAACTTAATTCGTTCAGGAGCCATCGATATTGTCATTATTGACTCAGTTGCAGCATTAACTCCAAAGAGTGAAATTGAGGGAGAAATGGGTGATTCTAAAATGGGATTACACGCAAGGTTAATGTCGCAGGCTTTACGAAAGTTAACATCTAGTATTAGTAAAACAAAATCCACTGTGATTTTCATCAACCAGTTACGTGAAAAGATTGGGGTGATGTTCGGGAACCCTGAAACCACCACTGGAGGTAATGCTTTAAAATTCTATGCCTCTGTTAGATTGGATATTAGACGATCTACTCAAATTAAAGGTAATGACGGTGAGGCTTCTGGTAATAAAACCAGAGTTAAAGTGGTGAAAAACAAAGTAGCTCCTCCATTTAAAACCACTGAGTTCGATATTATGTATGGTGCTGGAATCTCTCGTATTGGGGAAATTCTCGACTTAGGAGTTGAATATGAAATTATCAAAAAAAGTGGATCTTGGTTTAGTTATGGAGACACCAAACTTGGCCAAGGACGTGATGCAGTGAAAGTTATACTTCAAGACAACCCAGAGCTTTTAGAAGAACTGGAAGTCAAGATAAAAGACGCAATAAACACAATCAGTAACTAATCAACAACCTAACTGATTTGTAGAAATCCCAGAGCAATCTGGGATTTTTTTTATCCCATGCGCAACCCTCATCTTAAAATCGCATCTTAAGTGTATAACTTAATAAAGCAGATGATGAAGATTTTTAATTCAATCCTATTATTGGTAACACTCGTAGTGGCAAGCTCTTGCGATGTAGATGATGACAATACTAATTTCCATTACGAAACTCTTGAAATTACAGATGCGAAATTACCTGAAGCATTTGAATACGGTAAATTATATACCGTTGAATTTAATTACTTAAGACCTACCAACTGTCACTATTATGAAGGTTTTGATTTTCAAAAAACCGATAAGACAGAGCGTACTATTTATGCCATTGGTGCTGTTTTAGATCAGACTGATTGTCAAGAGCTCACTGAGGACAATATTGGTACTGCAACTTTTAACTTTGAGGTACGTTATAACGATCCCTATACCTTTAAATTTTATTCAGGTGATAACGAAGATGGAGAAAAGCAGTATATTACCATCGAAGTTCCAGTAGCTCAAGATTCTACTAGAACATCTGGGATCAAACAAGCTAACATTATTAAATCAAGCCAGTATAATTAGTGAGTTTAGAACAACTCATAGAACAATGTAAGGCACAGGATAGAAAGGCACAAGAAAAATTATACAAGCTATTTAGTAACAAACTTTATAGCATTTGCCTTAAATATTCTCGTAATGCTACCGAGGCAGAAGACAATCTGCACGATAGTTTCATGACCATTTTTGAAAAAATTAATGGCTATAGTTACAAAGGATCCTTCGAGGGATGGATCAAAAGAATTACCGTAAATACGGTTCTTCAAAAATATCGCAAACAAGGAACTTTTGACAGCCTTCCATACAATCTGGAAGAAGACATCAATGTTTCAACAGAACAGCAAGAAGAATATAGTCTGGATTATCTATTAGGTATCATACAGAGTTTACCTGATAGATACAGACTGACTTTTAACCTCTATGTCCTAGATGGGTATTCCCATAAAGAAATTGCGACCATGCTGGATATATCAGAGGGAACATCGAAATCGAATTTAGCTAGGGCAAAAATGGCCCTAAGAAATAAAATTGAAGGAAGGGATAACAACAGGGTTCAAACTATTTAGTCACCCGCTATGTATGTAGTAAAATGGACGAAAGAAAAAACATAGAACGCTTTTTTCAGGAAAAGTTTAAAAACTTTGAGGCTGATTCACCAGAGCACATCTGGGGTAAGATCGATCAGTCCCTGAGCAAAAAAGGCACTAACAGAAAAGTGATTCCACTTTGGTGGAAAATTGCAGGAGCTGCCGCACTATTAGCTGGTGTTTTGTGGACTGGAAACTTATTCCTTAATCCAGAGATCCCCAGTGGCATTCAAAGCGTCACAGAAACTAACACCAAAGATAGTACCTCCACCGGCCAGTCACAAGAATCTGTGGTTGCTAATGATCAGGATAACCAAACCCCTTCAACAACTAAAGATCAAGATACCAATAGAAGCCTAAGACCAGCAGAAGAAATCCATCCAACCCAAGAGTCAACAAGCCTGCAAGGTGTTGCTCAGACCAAATCAGATAATGATGACACTTATAACTCATCATTAGGAAAAAAACAGCAGAACAAGGATCAAATCGCCACAGACCAAGCTTTAGCACAAGGGGAACAGAAGACAAATCAAAATCCTGATAAAAAAGACATAAAAGATCCAAGCACAGGTCAGCGACCAAAAGAATTAAATAACATTTCAGAGGATAGTAGTTGGGCACAAGTCGATGAGTCCGCTAAGGAAAAAGAAGAAGACAACTTAGACAAACCATCTATATTAGAGGCCATTAAGGAGATGGAGAAATCCAAGCAAGACGCCTTAGCTTCTAACGAAAACAACAAACGCGATCTTCGCTGGTCAGTTCAACCTAATGTGGCTCCAGTATATTACAATTCCTTAAGTGAAGGTTCTCCACTGAGTCAGCAGTTTGCAGAGAATTCTAAACAGGGAGATGTCACCATTAGCTTTGGGGTAAATATCGCCTATCAAATAAGTAAAAGGCTCAGCATTCGTTCTGGTCTTAACTCTGTTGATATGGGTTATGCCACAGACGGCATTGAGTTTGGACCTGCCATAAGTAGCACCAAAGGACACCAGCTCAATGTAAGATTCAACAATGCCCCTGCAGGTGCACCCCAACAACCTAACATCGCTCTCTCTGATGGGAAGTCCCCATTATACAATGAAGATAGTGAATTACAAGCGAGGTCTGAGAATACTCACCAAGGAAGTATCAATCAAAAATTTGGATATTTAGAAATCCCTTTAGAATTAAAATACCGATTGGTTGACACCAAAGTCGGGGTAAATATAATTGGAGGATTTAGCTCCTTATTTTTAACGGACAATAAAGTAATCATCAGCAGTAATAACAATTTAAAATCCGAAGTTGGTGAGGCTAGTAACTTAAACGACACTAGTTTCAGTACCAATATTGGAATTGGATTGGACTACCAATTCTCCGAGAAATTACTTTTCAACTTAGAACCCATGTTTAAGTATCAAATGGGAACCTTTTCTTCAGATGATGGTGGATTTTCACCCTATATGTTAGGAGTGTATACTGGACTCAGCTTTAGCTTCTAAGCAAAATCATTTACTATTGCGCTTTTGAAGCGCAGATAATATAAGTGATCTTGTGCTTTGTTTAAGTGTCTCTGAGTGTTTTACATCCATATTCTGAGTTTTAATAAAGGGCATTACGACCGCTCTCATTCTTCCTGGTGATCCACTAAAAAACTCGTAAGAAAAACGCTTTTTATTATCTAAAAACGTAACGGGAACAATTGGAATTTGATGGGCTATAGCCAATTTAAAAGCGCCATCTTTAAAACTATCTAGAACAATGGAACTATCATCTGGAACGCCTCCTTCAGGAAAAATACAAATACTCAAGCCTTGATTTAACCTTCTTTGAGCTCTTTTATATACCAAAGTTCGACTCTGGGGTGAACTTCTATCTACCAGAATACACACTCGTTTATAGAAAAATCCAAAAAGCGGGATTTTAGCCAATTCTTGCTTGCCCACAAATACAAAAGGGTTCTTTGATACTTTTAGCATCATCATAATATCCATCATAGAGGTGTGGTTAGCCACCAACATATAACTCTTCCCCTTTTCCAAGGGTTCTTGGCGCCTTACCGTTGGAATAAAAAACATACCGTATAGTATAATAGTTGCCCAGATATTTCTAGCGACCCAGAAGAACTGAGGATAGAAGCGCTCACTTGAGGTTAACAAAATAAGTATCGGAAATAATATAACAATTGGTATACTAACCAAAATATAAAACCATATCCTATACAATAACTGTAAAGTAGCCAACAGAAATTTTATCATGAACCAAAAGTAAACATTTGTTATTTACTTTTTACAAAACACCCTACCTTTGTATCGTGGGTGCCTTGAAGGCAAAAAACTTAAAATAGCTTCACTCATGGGAAGCCTTTTAAAGGAATCAACCTAAAGACAACTACCATTACAATTACGATATTTAAAAAGAATAAAATAATGGCAAGAATACTTACTGGAATTCAAAGTACAGGAACACCTCATTTAGGGAATCTACTTGGAGCGATCATACCAGCTATTGAGTTGGCTCAACAATCCCAGAACGATTCATACCTTTTTATAGCTGATTTACATTCCTTGACTCAAATCAAAGACGGAGCCACTCTAAAGGCCAATACTTACGGTGTAGCTGCAGCATGGTTAGCATGTGGATTGGATATCGAAAAGGTTGTATTCTACAGACAGAGTGATGTTCCACAAACCACAGAACTCACCTGGTATTTAAGCTGTTATTTTCCATTTCAACGTCTCACATTGGCGCATTCCTTTAAGGATAAGGCTGACCGTTTGGAGGACGTAAACGCCGGGTTGTTTACCTACCCTATGCTCATGGCAGCAGACATATTACTTTACGATGCTGAAATTGTTCCAGTGGGAAAAGATCAAATGCAACATATTGAAATCACCAGGGATGTAGCCTCTAGAATTAATGCACAACTAGGTGAAATTTTCGTTATTCCAGAAGGTAAAGTACAACAAGAAACACAATATATCCCAGGTACTGATGGGCATAAGATGAGTAAGTCTAGAAACAATACCATCAACATATTCTTATCCGATAAGGCCTTGCGCAAACAGGTCATGAGTATTGAGACTGACAGTACGCCATTGGAAGAGCCTAAGAATCCTGATAGTTGTAATGTCTTTGGGCTATATAAACTATTAGCAGATGTTGACCAAATTAAACAAATGCGCGAAAAATATCTTGCAGGTGGTTTCGGTTATGGTCACGCAAAACAGGAGCTTTATGAATTAATTTTAGAAAAATTCAAAACCCAACGAGAGAAATTCAATTATTACATGGAACATTTAGATGAGATTGATGATGCCCTTGCTATTGGAGCTGAAAAGGCTAAACTAGTAGCTGATGGGGTGTTAAAAAAGGTTAGGACTAAAATGGGTTACTAAAACATTCAAAATACTTATCAACCAATAGGTTGTCTTTTTTACAAGATCTAGATCAAGAGTTAAAAAGCTGTCTTATAGTGCATTAAATATGGTATTAGCTTCCTAGAATCATAACCAAATGAAGGCGAAGCTACTAGATCGATTGTAAGAAAAAAAAACTGCTTTGTTAATAAATTTAGGAGCAGATAGAGCCAAGACATCCAATTTTTTTACATCTTTGTGTTATGCGAATTGAAAATTACATCAGCGATTTATTATACAGGTACCAGTGTGTCATCGTACCTGGATTCGGAGCATTTTTAACTCAATATCAAAATGCAAAGGTGCATGGAACTACCAATGCATTCTATCCACCTTCAAAATCCGTTTCTTTTAATGAACAATTACAATCCAATGACGGTTTGTTGACAAACTATCTAGCTGATGTTTTAAAAATATCCTATGAAGAGGCTTCTAAAAGGCTCTCCACAGGGGTTTCAAACTGGAAGGTTGCACTTGAAAATGAGGAAAAGCTTGAATTAAGTGGAATCGGAAGTCTATGGCTTAATGAAGAAGGCAAATTGCTTTTTCAACCTTCTTATCATATTAACTACTTGACAGATTCATTTGGTTTATCTTCATTTGTTTCTCCTGCAGTTCGCAGAGAAGAAATGAAGAAGGAGGTTATAGAACTAGAAGAAAAAGTTCCAATCGCATTTACTCCTGAGCGAAGAAAAAGTCCATCGTACCTAAAATATGCAGCCGTTGCTCTTTTAGCTTTGTCAGTAGGAACAGTGGGTTACCGTTATATGAATGAGATGGGAAGCGACCGTATGCAAATGATTCAAACTCAAGCACAACAGCAAATAGAAAGAAACATCCAACAAGCTACCTTTTTTGATGCAAGCCCTCTAGAAATGCCATCAGTAACTCTGAAGGTGAAAAAAGAGCCGCTTAAGTACCATATTGTAGCAGGGGCATTTAGAGTAGAAGAAAATGCAGACAAAAAAGTTGATGAGCTTAAAGAACAAGGATATAAAGCAATGCGAATCGGTAAAAACAAATACGGCCTTCATCAGGTGACCTATGCCAGTTTTTCGACCGTTCCACAGGCATTGGAATACTTGAGAACCATTAAGCGGACTGTAGCTTCGGAAGCCTGGCTTTTAGTAGATGAATTAGAACAAAATTAGTTCTATTTACAATCACCTTACCCTTAAATAATTAAATATCATTCTATTCAAATTATTACAGTAGAACTCTTTTTAGTACCTGTAATTTAATCTATAGGGTTCTTAAAATATTATGTATATTCGTGTAAAACCAAGACGATCAATCAATGAGAAAATTACTTTACCTTTTCGTGTTTTGTCTTCCATTAATTTCATTTGGACAAAACAACATCCCTGAGAATTACACCCTACATTCTGATGTTTTATGGGCTGAGCCTAAAGGATATAGCCTGACCATGGATATTTATTCTCCAAATAGCCAACAAGAATCCTACCCTGTTCTAATTATCTATCATGGGGGTGGATGGCTGATTAATGACAAATCCATCATGGATCAAATGTCTCAATATATTGCTTCGAACTCTAATTACGTGGTTTGTAATGTGGATTACCGCCTTTTAACGGCTAACGACAATACGACCACCATGAATGAAATTATACAAGATGCAATGGGGGCAGTACTTTGGGTCAAGGACCACATTGCAAAATACAAAGGAAATCCTGATCAAATAGCCGTTACAGGCGATAGCGCTGGTGGTCAATTAGCTGCGATGGTAGTTAATGCAGCCCAGAATCTTTCAGCAAATAGTTTTGATAGCGATCCAATTGGGTTTACCCCTACTTATATTCCAGAGGGAAAAACCATTGATCAGCTCATCGAAAATAACACCCTAGAGGTACAAGCGGCTGTATTAAGTTATCCTGCTGTTGACATCTATGCAACGGCGATGGGCGGTTTTGAAAAAGAATCAAACTTTTTCTGGCAAATGGGCGGCGCTAAAGCACGTTCGATATTTGGAGGTGACATAAATCCAACTTCAAACCCAGAATATTATAAACTTTCCTCCCCTATCTATACCATACCAAAGGCTAACGAGCGGAAATTACCACCACAATTCTGCCATGTAGGGACAGAGGATCAAACCACCACACCAAGTTCTATCAAATCCTATGTTGACGCATTAAAAGAACATGGACAGCAGGTAGAGTACTGGGAGTATCAGGGAAGAAATCACGCCTATTTGGATTCAGGAAGCAATGAGTTTTTGGGCAATACTTTTGGGGAGGATGCCATAACTCCGATTAAAAAAATTATTGCCTTCCTCGATGGTGTTTTCTATGAAAAATAATCAAAGAACAAGTTAATTTTATTGGTTAAATTTTATATAATTCAAAGAATTGCAGATATCTTTGCACAAAATATAAAACACACATGCAAGCAAAGACACCTAAGGAATCTCGTACCATCATGACAGATTTGGTTTTACCAAGTGAAACCAATCCTTTAAACAACCTTTTTGGAGGGGAGCTCTTGGCTCGGATGGATCGTGCAGCGAGTATTGCCGCCCGAAGACATTCTAGAAGAGTAACCGTAACAGCCTCGGTGAACCATGTTGCATTTAATCGTGCAATTCCTTTAGGTAGTGTTGTAACAGTTGAAGCTTGTGTTTCTAGAGCTTTTAATAGCTCCATGGAGATTTATCTAGATGTTTGGATTGAGGATCGAGAAAACGGCCATAGATCCAAAGCAAATGAGGCGATTTATACCTTTGTTGCGGTTGACGATACGGGTAAACCAGTAGCTGTGCCTGCAATCGTACCTGAAACCGATTTAGAAAATGAACGTTTTGATGCTGCCCTAAGAAGAAAACAGCTCAGTTTAGTACTAGCAGGTAAAATGAAACCGAAAGAGGCGACAGAACTCAAAGCCTTATTTGTAGATTAAGACTAAGGTTACATCCTATATATCCAGTTAGCTGGATTATCCGTTTTGGTATTGTCGTATATCATGAATTTAAGGATGGTTTCGTTGGTACTAGGACTGGTAAAAACCTCCCCTAAATCTTGCTTAGTGGAGACCTTATCACCTTCACTTACGTAAACTCGGCTCAGATTATTGTACACTGATATATAATTACCATGTTGGACAAGAACAGCTTTGTTTCCGCCTTTTATGGCTTGTACGGCGATTACTTTTCCTCTGTAAATAGCACGCGCTTTGGAATGGACCTCAGTCGCAATACGTACTCCGTTACTTTGAATGGTCACTGACCTTACAATAGGGTGAGGTTGTTTGCCATAACGCATTTTGACAATTCCTTTCTCAACTGGCCAGGGTAATTTACCTTTGTTTGATTTAAAGTCTGCATCAATGAGTTTAGCCTCTGCGGTTAGAGCAAAGTTGGATGACTTGGATGCCGCTTCTCTCTTTTCAACGGTCGTTTCTTTATTATTGGCATTGGCCTTAGCGATGGCATCTCGAATCATTTTATCAATCTGACGATCTATCGCATCAGATTCTCTCTGACGTTCTCTAATCTGTGAAGCATATTCGTTCTCCTTGGCTTTTATACTTGAAATCAATCCTTGTTGGGTATTGAGTTCACGTTGCAATGCCTCCTGTTCTTTTCTGTTTTCTACAATTAAGGATTCCTTCTCTTCCCTTTGCACAACGAGTCCTTGGTTGAGCTGTTGAAGTTCTGTAGTCTTACTTTGGATTTGATCGGCTTGATCTTTCCTAAAGCTGGTATACTGTTTCATGTACTGAATCCGCTTGTAGGCTTGCAAAAAATCTTCAGAAGACAACAAAAACATAATCCGGCTTTGTTGGGATTTACTCCGGAAAGATTTTTTGATCATTTCGGCATAATCGCCCTTTAATTCTTTTAGATCATCTCTTAATTTAGAGATTTTGTTGATGTTGTTATTTATCTGTCGATTGAGCAGATTCGTTTGGTCATTTGTAACTTTAATAAGCTCCTTGCGCATTCTGATTTTGCGATCCAAATCCTCGACATCCTCTAGCACGGTGGTTTTTTCTTTCTTTTTCTGAGAAAGCAATGCGTTAAACCTTGAAATCTCCTCTTGTAAACGCTCTTTACGCGCCTCTAACTCCAATTGTTCCTCCGATTGACCAAAGACTTGTTGAGTGGTGAAAAAACTCAACATGAGTACGCCTATGATTAAATACCGCTGTTTATTCATAAGGAGTCCAGTTCTACAGGTTTAAATCCACTAGGAATACTAAATGGGAAATTGAGCTGCCTATTAAAGACCACATTATTGTACTCGATGTCAATTTGATTGAGGTTCTTTCTATCGATAGCTTTAATTTCAATCTCATTAGGCAGTATTTTACCCGATACCTTTTGATAATTTTTATACGTAATACTCAACAGTCTACTCTTAGAGGGTTGAGATATTTGTTGAAGTGTCATTTTAAAATTGGAAGGCTCTAGTAAAAACAATGTTTTATATAAGGCGCTTTGTTGAACTGGTTTGAGCTGGTATTGATCGCTAACCGCTGCTGCATAATACTTCTGATCTCTTAAATCAAGAACTGCCTGACCTAACAGTAAGTTTTGGACCATCTGAAAATCGAGGTTGGTCCCGAGTAATTCTTCAAGGTAGGAATAATTACCATCAAAATAGGTGTTGTCTAATTTATTATAAAATTGTACTTTTTCTGGTGTAATCATGATTTTAACAACCGAAAGTGGCGCACTTAGCCAGATAACTTCATCCTTTTTGATGCGTAAACTTACAGTCACTCCTTGGGAGCTTTCCCCATCGGAATAATCAATTTTCACCCGTCCAGACATGGTATCAAATTCCAAATCATTTTCGTAATGATTATCGATAATTCGGCCAGAGCGTAAATCACTTTTAACTTCCCCACCCACAAGCACATTTTTAGATTTACAAGCAGAGTTTGCCAAGATGGCCACAAATACTCCAAGGTAAATTAATGTCTTTGAAAATTTCTTCATTTTTCCGCGCTCCTAATTATTTATCTTTTCTTGGTAGTAGTCTACCTTCTGCTTATCTCCCAATGCCGTATATGACACGACAAATTCTTTATAAAAATTCTTTTCCATCTCACCTGGATCAAGAACATATGACAGTCCGTCTTTTAGAATCTGAATTGCCATCTTATAATTTTGCAATTTATTTAAAGACCGTGCCTTATACAAATAGAATATGGGTTGTGTTGGAAAATTATCAATAGCTTCACTACTAAAATGCAATGCCTCAGGGTAATCGGTCTTCTCAAACTGCATTTCAATCTGATTTTTATATTGCTCTGTAGGTGAATTCAAAGCCTTAGAGGTAGATTTAGTAACACTTTCCTCTGATTTTAACATGGCTTTTGTTTGCTCGCGCATACGAAGCTTAGTTTGCAGCTGAGTTGCAGCACCTAAATCGATACCTTCTTCCAGCATTTTAACTATAATTTTTTTTGCTTGTCCTCCCTCTCCTAATTCTATATAAATATCAGCAAGTGTTTTGTAATAATCATTGTCCATTGTTAGCAACACCTCAGCCACCGAAACAGCAGCGTGATAATTATGCTGCTTGATTAAGCAGTTTAAAAGAGCATCCTGATACCACACATTAGAAGGATCTGAAGCTGCGGCAACTTCAAAATGTTGCTGGGCTAGGATGTAATTAGTTTGCTCCATATGATTTAACCCGAGCTCATAGTCCACAACCTCATTGTCCACTTGCAGCTTTTTACATTCCAACAATGCAACAATGGCTCTGTCATAATTTTCAATACTCTTTTGCTTTAAAGCCTCAAAAAAATGTTCCTGAAAAGCATCAGAGTTCACCTCCTCACTCAAATCTGCACTCAAGCCATCTTGTTGTGGAAACCCAACAGAAACGGTTAAAAACAAACACAACACTAGTATTTTACACCGAATTGGTACCATTTTGATTCTTTTGAGTTTGGATCGTTACAACAGCATTCTACAGATCAAATAGCCACCTTAGTCCAATACGCTATAATCCCCTATGCTGATCTTTGTAAAGTTACCATCAAAAGTCGCAAAATTTCCTATCATAGCGTTAGAAAGTTTAGCATTTTTAATTTTTGCATTGGTCTGTATTAAGCTCTCAGCGATTGTGGAGTTTTCTATTGTGGTGTAATCACCTATAGAAACATTTGGCCCTATAGTAGAATCCTTTAACACTACACCTTCCCCTATGTAACATGGGGGGATAATAGTGGCATTGTTAAATTGTACAGAATCGGCAACGAGATTTTCGTCTTCTGTTTGTAGAAATTCTAAGATTCTTCCATTTGTCTCAACGGTGACCTGTTTATTCCCACAGTCCATCCAGTGATCAACCTTCCCAGGAACAAACTTCTTCCCTTTTGCCATTAAAGCCTTTATACCATCGTTGATTTGATATTCTCCACCGTTTTTAATATTGGCATCTAGAACATTTTGAAGCTCAGCTCTGAGCTCTTCGCCTTTTTTAAAATAGTATATACCAATAACAGCAAGATCAGAAACATAGGTTTCTGGTTTTTCAACCAGTCCAGAGATGTGTCCTTGATCATTAAGATCCACTACTCCAAATGCTTCTGGATTCTCTACTTGTTTTACCCAAATAACACTATCAGCACTCTGGTCTAAATTAAAATCTGCTTTAAATAAGGTGTCTGCATAGGCAATAACACAAGGGCCTGAAAGCGCTTCTTTAGCACACATAATAGCATGTCCTGTCCCAAGTGGTTTGTCTTGATAATAAATACTTCCTTTAGCTTTTAGACGCTCGGCGATGGCTAAAAGGTTAGTTTCAACCTGCTTACCAAAATCCTCATTGATTATAAAGGCTACTTCATCAATTTCTTGATCCAAGACTTTAGCAATATCTTCAACCAATCTTTGAACAATTGGTTTACCTGCAATAGGGATTAAAGGTTTTGGCACAGTTAAGGTATGAGGACGAAGTCTGGAGCCGCGTCCCGCCATAGGAACTATTATTTTCATTTTCAATTATACTTTACTTTGATACTAAAACTTTAAAATTTGATAATTATTATGCCATTATTTGGTTCCCGTGCTTCCAAATCCTCCTGAACCTCTATTACTATCGGAAAGCTCAGTGACCACATTCCATGTAATGTGCTGATGAGCTGCAATGACTAACTGAGCGATTCGCATACCGTTTTCCACCCTAAAAGCCTCGTTGGAAAGATTCACTAGAATGACTCCAATTTCTCCTCTGTAATCTGCGTCGATCGTTCCTGGAGCATTCAAAACAGTAATACCATGTTTAGCGGCAAGTCCACTGCGCGGGCGAACCTGTGCTTCGTATCCAACAGGAAGTTCTATAAATAGACCTGTTTTAACAATGGCTCTCTCTAAAGGATTCAAAGTAACGGGCTGATCAAGTTCAGCTCTTAAATCCATACCAGCAGAGGCGGCCGTGGCATAGCTCGGCAACTCATGTTGGGATTTACTGACGATTTTTATTTCCATAAAGACTATGATTGTTTTCTTGAACGCAGCGATTGTATGAGTCGCTTGAGTTCTTGATTTTCCAATTTATATATCAAAACCAAAAATACTAAAACAAATAGGGTTCCCACAACTATGTTTCGATCAAATACATAAAAACTCAGCGCAGAGAATACTATTGAAACTCCTAGATAACTTCCTATTTTCTTTAAGTTGTATGGTATGGGGTAATTTTTTTGTCCATAGTAATACGAAACAAGCATCATGGCACTGTAAGCAATCAGGGTTGCAATGGCGGATCCTTTAAAGCTAATCAAAGGGATCAACAAAAAGTTCAGCCCAAGGGTCAAAAAGGCTCCAAAGAGGGAAACATAAGCACCAAAACTTGTTCGGTCTGTAATTTTATACCATACCGACAGGTTGTGATAAATACCTAGACATAGATTAGCCAGTAATATAAAAGGAACAATCCAAATGGCATCCCAATAAGCAGGGTTAGGTATGAGTATTAATTTAAATACATCAGAATAAGCAACCACAAATAAAAAAATGAAAGTTCCAAAAATGGTAAAATACAAGGTAGTATCGGCATAGATTGACTTGGAGTTCTTAGAATTTGCATGGCTAAAAAAGAAAGGCTCCACACCGAGCTTAAATGCTGTCACAAATAAGGTCATAAAGGCGCCTAGTTTATAACATGCCGCATAGATTCCAACGGTCTTTTCAGCCACATCTTCTGGTAGAAGATACTTGAGTAAAATCTTATCAAATCCTTCGTTAACTGTATAGGCAACCCCTGCAATAAGTACCGGAATAGCATAGCGAATCATTTTCTTCCATATTGCCAAATCAAATTGAATTCCAATTTTAAAGTACATCGGAAGAACAATTAGAAAAGTAACCAGACTCGCAATAACATTAGCAATGAATATATAGTGTACCTGATTATCAAACACAATCCAATCCCATGTATCGAAGAATGTTGAAGTTGCTAAGACCTGGGTAAGCGCCAAGAAAAAGAATAGGTTAAACCCTAAATTCACCACCACATTAAAAATCTTTATATAAGAATACCGAAGGGGCATTTCATTGTTTCGCATCCATGCAAAGGGGATGATACAAAGAGCATCTAAAAATAATATCCAAATTCCATAAACGATAAACTGCACATCGAAATCTAATACAAAGGCAATAAAATCTTTCATAATGTAAGCCACCACCAAAAACCCTATAGCAGTCATTAAAATGGAACTAAGCGCGGTAGATTGTACCTTTTCTTTGGATTGATCCTTATTCATAAAGCGGAAAAACGCCGTTTCCATTCCATAGGAAAGCACGACATTTCCGATCATTAGATATACGAAAAGGGCAGCATAAATACCATAGTTTTCAGTAGGTAGTTTATCTGTATAGAGACGAGTTAACACAAAACTTAACAGTCGTGGTAACACCGTTGCTAATCCATATATAAAGGTGTGTTTGAACAGTTTTTGTAACGCCCCCAAAGCCCTAAATGTGTTAGTAAATTAAAAAAATTGTGTTGTACATAATTATAATAAGCTTCTTCCTATTTTAAAGAAGGCGGTAATTCTCTATAATGAATCGCACTAGCTGGAATTATATTAGACAGCTTAAAATAACGAGCTTTTCCATTACGGGTATACCTTAGTAATGCTTCATTATCGTTAATTTCAAATGGTGGAACTACCTGTGCTTTTGGCGGTGTATTTCCAAATTCCTTTTTCGAATCAGCATGTAGGATGATATTGGAAGGCTTAGATTCCATAAATCGAGCTATATAAACATTATAATCATCTTTTTTAGTAGGCTCCAATGAAGCCACCATTCCCTTATAATAAACGCTGTCTAGCTCAACCTCAGAGTTGTTAAGGTTCGTTACAGGCAGGTATATATTAACACCCTTTTGAGTATTTGACTCACCGACCGACCATGGCTCAATTCGAACCTCACCATGGGTAAAGGGAAGTTTCTCCATGAGTTTTTGTGAACTACCACATGCATAAAACCCAAAAATCATTACCCCTAAAGCCAGTAATTTTGCAATATATTTCATCTCGAAAATGATTTAATATTTAAAGATACAATTTCAAATTTGATACCAAATCGCATCTCAGCTAAATTTAAAAATCATCTAACCCCTAAAACACTAAATCCGACTCTAAAAAAGAGTCGGATTTAGTATAGTAATCGATATGTAGTATCCTCTCTTAAGGACTCTTACAATTTAATTATTAAGCGCTTCAGCTCCACCAACGATTTCTAGTATCTCATTAGTAATCGCAGCCTGACGTGCTTTATTGTATGTCAGGGTGAGCTCCGATTTTAATTCCTTAGCATTATCAGTTGCTTTGTGCATTGCTGTCATACGCGCACCGTGCTCAGAGGCAAAGGAATCACGAACAGCTTTATACAATTGTGTCTTAAGTGACTTAGGAATTAGGGTCTCTACGATTTCAACTTTTGAAGGCTCGAAAATATAATCAGCAGCGCTATTTGATAATTCCTCCTGCTCAATTGGCTCAATAGGTAGGAAGTTTTCAGTTTTAACAATTTGAGTAGCTGCATTTTTAAAGTGGTTGTAAACCAAAAGAATCTTATCGTAAGTTCCTTCGGTATAAACCTCCATCAAACGACGGGTAATATCAGAAGCATTCTCAAAGGTCAAATCATCAAAAACACTATTGTTATTATGAATTACATAGTATTTCTTGCTTAAGATATCGTTTCCTTTTTTCCCAACTGTCATAAAGCTCACGTTCTTATCAGCATAAGTTTCATTAGCTAATTTAGAAGCCTGCTTAATCACGTTGGTGTTAAATGCACCACACAATCCTCTATTGGAAGTGATGGCCACTACCAACACATTTTTCACATCTCTTTGCTCTGCGAATACACTACCAGAATCCCCTTCAAGACTCGCACTTACACTTTGTAAAAGTTCAGTAAGCTTATCTGCATAAGGCCTCATGGCAGTAATAGCATCCTGGGCTTTTTTCAACTTTGCAGCAGATACCATTTTCATGGCACTGGTGATCTGCATGGTTGAACCCACTGATGTAATTCTGTTCCGTATTTCTTTTAAATTTGCCATCTTATAAATTAAGAATTGAGTCTCCCTTTAAAGCCGAGGTATTCCAGGAGGACCTGGAATACTTAAACCTTAAATGATTTACCCTTTATATTTTTGAGAAAGTTCCTTAGCCACTTGAGTTAGTGTCTGAGTTACCTCATCTGTCAGTTTTCCTGCTTTTAAGGTATCCAATACCACTCTGTGCTTGGCATTAAGGAATGATAAATAGTCTTTTTCAAACTCCTTCACTTTCTCAACTGGTACATCTCTTAAGAGGTTCTTAGAACCTGCATAGATAATAGCAACCTGATCTTCGACAGTGTAAGGATCATTTTGAGCTTGTTTAAGGATTTCAACGTTACGTTTTCCTTTTTCAATAACATTCATTGTCGCAGAATCCAAATCAGAACCGAACTTAGCAAAAGCTTCTAATTCACGGAACTGTGCTTGGTCAAGTTTCAATGTACCTGCTACTTTTTTCATGGATTTAATCTGAGCAGATCCTCCAACACGGGATACAGAAATACCAACGTTAATTGCTGGTCTAACCCCAGAGTTAAATAAATCTGATTCCAAGAATATCTGACCATCGGTAATGGAAATTACGTTGGTAGGAATATAAGCAGAAACGTCTCCAGCCTGAGTTTCAATAATAGGAAGTGCTGTAAGTGAACCTCCACCTTTTACGATAGGTTTTAAAGACTCAGGGAGATCGTTCATCTCCTTGGCGATATCGTCATCAGCAATTACTTTAGCTGCACGTTCCAAAAGTCTTGAGTGAAGGAAGAAAACGTCTCCAGGATATGCCTCACGACCTGGTGGTCTACGAAGCAACAAAGAAACCTCTCTATAGGCAACTGCTTGCTTAGATAAGTCATCATATATAATAAGTGCTGGGCGACCAGTATCTCTAAAATACTCTCCAATTGCTGCACCTGCGAATGGCGCATACACTTGCATTGGAGCAGGATCAGAAGCATTAGCCGCAACAATTACGGTATAAGCAAGTGCTCCTTTATCCTCAAGAGTTTTAGCGATAGCCGCTACTGTAGAAGCTTTTTGACCTATGGCAACATAGATACAAAATACAGGCTCTCCAGCATCATAAAATTCTTTTTGATTGATAATGGTATCGATACAAACTGTTGTTTTACCAGTTTGACGGTCACCAATAACCAACTCACGTTGTCCTCTACCCACAGGAATCATAGCATCAACAGACTTAATTCCAGTTTGTAAAGGCTCTGTAACAGGTTGACGGAAAATAACTCCAGGTGCTTTACGTTCTAAAGGCATTTCGTAAAGCTCTCCTCCGATTGGACCTTTACCATCTATAGGCTGTCCAAGAGTGTTTACTACACGACCCACCATTTTTTCACCAACTTTAACTGATGCGATTCGCTGGGTACGCTTTACGGTATCACCTTCTTTAATTTCTTTGGAAGGCCCTAATATTACAATCCCAACATTATCTTCTTCTAGGTTAAGTACCATTCCTTCTAAACCTGTTTCAAATTCAACAAGTTCTCCATACTGTGCATTGGACAATCCATACACACGAGCGATACCATCCCCTATCTGGAGTACAGTTCCTACTTCGTCCAATGAAGCTTTAGCTTCAAATCCTGATAGTTGCTTTTTTAATATTGCTGATACCTCAGCAGCTTTAACTTCAGCCATCTTTTATAGTATTTAAATTGTGGATGCTTTTTTAGCGATACACCCTGCCTTTATTTCAATTATTGTGCTACGTAAGAGTTATTTACTAAATCTCTTTTCAAATTATTCAATTGGTTTGACACACTTGCATTGTATTGTAAATCTCCTACTCGCAAAATGAATCCACCAATGATAGTTGGGTCAATTTTATTTTCTAGTTTTGCTTTCCCACCAGTTAATTCCTGGACTTTAAGCAATACTTTGCTTTCTAATTCACCTGACAAAGGTACTGCCGTGGTAACTATAGCTTTATGTTCTCCTTTTAAGGCATCATAAAGTTCACTGTATTTCTCAGCGATCGCTTCAATAAGGTTAATACGATTGTTATCTACTAAAAGATTAATCAACCCTTCTGTGGTGGAACTTGTTGAAGAAAAAACCTGAGTTAAGACAGCCTTTTTATCAGAAAGTTTTACCACTGGACTTTCAAGCAAATGCTGCAGATCAGAGCTCTGTTTAAGTGTGGCAGAGATAGACTTCATGTCCTGGTTAACCACCTCTAAAGTTTGTTGCTCCTTGGCGTGTGCCAGTACAGCTTTTGCATATCTAATTGCCGCTCTTGTACCTTTCATAATACTAGTTTAAAGTCACTTGATCCAACATCGTGTCTACCAATTTCAATTGCTTTTCTTGATCAGATAATTGTCCTTTTACAATTTTCTCAGCAATCTCAACTGATAGGCTAGCTACTTGTTGTTTCAATTCAACAACAGCTGCTTGCTTCTCACCCTCTATAACCACTTGCGCTTGCTTGATAATCTTATCTGCTTGCGTTTGTGCGGTTTCTTTTGCCTCAGCAATCATTCTTTCCTTGATCTCGCGAGCATCTTTAAGCATAGCGTCTCTTTCAATACGCGCCTCTTGAAGAAGTTTTTCGTTATCCGCTTTAAGGTTTTCAACTTCTTTACGAGCATCATCAGCAGCATCTAAAGCTCTGTTGATAGATTCTTCTCTACCTCTAACAGCTCCTAAAATAGGAGACCAAGCATACTTTCTAAGAAGAATAAAAAGAATAGCGAAAACAATTACCGACCAAAATATTAAACTTTCAGGATGTGTAATATTCATTATATAAAATATTAAATAACGTTTCTAATGTTTAAAGTAAATCATGCTGCAACCAACCGTTACAGCATGACTTAATTTTTCAAAAATTACGCTGTAATTAGCGCAACAACTACTGCGAAAAGTGCAACACCCTCAATAAGTGCAGCAGAAATAATCATAGCAGTTTGAATTTTTGAAGCTGCTTCTGGTTGACGTGCAATAGCATCCATTGCAGCTCCACCAATTTTACCGATACCAAATCCTGCAGCGATTGCAGCTAATCCAGCTCCTATTCCAGCTAAAATCATAGTTTAAAATTTATATAGTTACTAATTAAAACTCACAATTAATTAATGGTGCTCCTCAACAGCTTGTCCGATAAACAGTGCTGATAGAAGCGTAAACACATACGCCTGTAAAGCCGCCACTAACAACTCCAATCCATACATAAACAATGAAAAGGCGATTGATACTGGTGAAATCCAAGCAGTTTCGAAAATAAAAATAAGCGCCATCAAACTCAATATGATGATGTGCCCTGCGGTCAAGTTTGCAAACAAACGAACCATTAAGGCAAATGGCTTTGTAAACATCCCCAACACCTCCACAGGTATCATAATAGGCAATAACCATTTTGGAACGCCTGGGGTTGCAAAAATATGACCCCAATAACCTTTATTTCCGCTAAATATGGTAATTAGAAAAGTAATGGTTGCCATTACTCCTGTAAATAATAAATCATTTGTAAGGGTTCCTTGGAATGGAAAAAACGGAATCAATCCAATTAAGTTCCCTAACCATATCAAAAAGAAAACCGTCAATAAATACGGCATATATTTCTGGTATTTTTTTTCTCCTATATTAGGAATTGCAATATCGTCACGAACAAAAAGAATTAACGGCTCTAAAAAGCCTGAAATCCCCTTTGGTGCCCTATTGTTCTTTTTATAAGAATTGGCGATAGGAATAAAGACCAACAACATTATTGCTGCAGTGACCATTAAAGTAAAGACATTCTTAGTAATGGAAAAGTTAAGAGGCCTACTATTGACTACATTTCCTTCTCCCTCAAAAGATACAGTGCCATTGGCATCTGCATAGTAAATCTCATCTTGATAGCGAACAAACTGTTGGCCACCACGTTCCACGACAACTTTTCCTTCTTCATCATGATGAAATGCTGAAGACATGAAAGTTACTAGTCCATTATCAGTCCATAAAATAACAGGAAGAGGAAGCGAAATTGCTTTTCCATTCCAGTCTGCAATATGAAATTCGTGTGAATCACTAATGTGACTATTAATTAATTTTGTCGCATCGAAACTTGTGTCTTCGGGGGTTTCCGAAGGATGGGTTTGATGATCCTGAGCTATAGCTCCAAAGGAACAAAACAACAATGCTAAATGAAAGAATCTTCTGAACGAATTTCCAACTATGATCATACCTCTAATTGATAAAATATATGGTCCTCAAAAATTTGCTGCAAAGGTACATCTTTTCTTCATACTAGGAAGCCCTCCACAATTTTTTTTTAGTTTATCGCTGTAAATCCGTTTTTTTATCAAAAACGCCTTATTTTAAGAGTTTTATAACAAGCATGACCTCGATCAAAAGATAGAGGAAATAGGGTACAAAAAAACTCAAAACAGCTGGTATAGGGTCAAGGAGATCACTTTGTATTAATGGAATCAAAAAAACAATAGCCCCAAGCATCTTAAAACCGCTTAAAGCTAAGAATGCAAAGCCCGCTTGTTCAGGATAAATTCCACGTATAAATTTTACGGTAAAATAAATCACTGCTGCAAAACTAGCATGGAATAAATAAATTGCCCAAAGTGGATAGTAAAAATCAGTTTGAGTAAATAACTGACTTTGAATCAGCCATTGTATCAAATATAATAACAATGCGATGCCAATATATATAAGGATGGAGGAGAGTAACTTAGATTTCATAAAAAAATACCGCCATAAACGGCTTAGGAATTATCATTTTTATTAATATTCTTTAGTTGCCTAAACACATTGTACAGCGCAGCAAAAATCGCAAATAGAGAGCACCCGACAGTAAAGGCAGAATACTTGTTCGGGTATTTTTCATCTAACCACACACCCAAATAAGTGCCTGCAGCAATTACAATGGCCATTTGCAAACCAATGTTACTAAATCGGATCCAGGTTTTAAGCTGATTTTTCCGTGGAGTTTGCTTCTTTTTGTCCTTCATTAGCACGAACAGATTTTAATGATGCTCCTTTCATTGAACATGCAGCATTAAATGTAGCTCCTGGCTCAACAGCAAGTTTACCAACTACTACATCTCCGTCGATCTGCGCACTTCCCTTTAGACTCAACACATTTTCTACTTTAAGTTCGCCTTCGAATTTACCTTCCACATCAGCATTCATACATTGAATTTTCCCGCTGACCTTTCCTGATTTTCCGATGACAACTTTACCTTTAGCAGTAATACTACCTTCGAGCTCTCCGTCAATTCTAATGTCGGCCTCTGAGGTAAGGTCTCCTTTAATTTTTGTGTTTTCAACAATTCTGTTGGTTTGTCCCACTACGGGCTCCATGCGATTTCTCTTTGATTCTGCAAACATGACTTTTTAATTATTAAGACTTGGGTTAATTTTAGCTATTTGACTTAAATAACCTTCGAGGTTCTTATAGATTTGGATTTTCTTATAATCGGATGACGAAATTACAAAATTCTCATTGTCAACCAAATAATCTTTGTTAATGTTTAGTAATTCCGCATACCCCTGAGCACGCAGCTTGGAGGTAAATCCATGAACTGTTACAAATATCGTTTCAGGATTGTATTGATCCTTAGAAAAAGTGATTTTATCATACGCCAAATCTTCTAAGGATTGTTTAATAGTTCCTTGCAATTTAACAAGATCTGTGGTGTCATTTAAATGAAATGGATAAATTAACTTCCAATTGGTAGATTCCCCTTCTTCGAGTTGAAAACCATCATCCTGATATTTAGACAAACTACCCTCTAACAGCTCTTTAGCGTTTTGCCCCTCTGGGGAATTAGGATAGTTTAATGCGATTTCATTCAAACTGCTTTTATAGGCATCAATTCCGTATAATCTAGCCGTTGCTGTGGCCTTTAGCATCTCAAACTTCACCACAATTTCTTCCGCATTAAAACGAGATATATAAACATCACTTTGCTCAATTACATGCTGGTATTTATGGTTTTCAAAATCCTTGTATAACTGCCCATAAATAGCTTCAGGGCTACTTTGATCCTGATTCAGGATAAGTGAAGGATTTTTCAAAAGCATCGCATAGCGCGAGTCTGGATACTCCTTAATAATTGCTGTTTTATAAATTTCAGCTTTTGATGGATCTATTTGTTGATATAATTTAAACAAGTTGTAATTAGAAGGCAATATCAAACGCTCCTCTGGCTGATTTTCTAGTACGGTCTCCAATTTGTTTACCGCAAGTTGGTATTCCTGAAACTTCTCCTTATAAAGAAGTCCTAATTGGTAATTTGCAAAATTGCTTTGGGTATTTAAACTATCCACAGCCGAATCTCCTACAGGAAGCCTATCCAAATAATAAGCCAACTGATGTAATGGATTTATAGCTATAGAATCCGACTCAGCGACAGCCTGATTATCAGAACGAACTGAAAGTCCACCAAATCGCCAGTTATCTTCTAATACGCGATTTCCCCAGGTGGCTTTAAATTCTTGTATCCCGTAGCTTACACTGGTGGTATTGTAAAAATAAAATTCAACCGCCGGAGGGCTCTCTTGGGAAAAACCATCCATAAAACCTCGTTGTCTACCTCGTCTAGGAGCCACTATTTCTTGCTTTTCTTTTAACTGCTGTTCTTTGGCAATAAGAGAATCAATATGTCCTTGGTAATAGGCCTCCCTCTGGGCAGGGTTAAGTTGAAGCACTCCTAGAATACTATCATTCCTAGAGACCACCTCCTCATACATAATTACATCATCCAGATTATTTCTTTTTCTACTAAGCACCCTATACTCTTTGGTGTTTTCATTAAGATAAGTGAGGGTGCTATCATAATAGGCTCCCGCCAGTTTATATTTTGAGTTATCAAAGTACATCGTTCCCAAGGCATGGTAATTTCGATATAATAAGCCCCTGTCATCATGAGCATTTCTCAAAGATTTATTATAGTATATCGCAGCCTGCTCCAATGAATCGTACTGCATGTAATAAAGAGCGTTTAAACGGTATAGCGGGCCTAAGAAAGGTCTGTTTTCACGATTGCGTTCCATTTTTTCAAGTTCCTCTCTAAGGGTGTAATCCTGTGGCTCAGTTCTAAATTTATTTTTTGTTTTAGCCACATATGCATTAATCAAATACACCCTGGGTGTTCTGCGGTTATAATCCAAAATCTTTTCAAAGGCCATATTAGCACTATCGAGCATTCCCTTTTCATTATACAATTGCCCTATGATAAAATTATAACGTCCCTTCTTTTCAAAATCTCTACTTACATTACTGGCGATTTTTAGAGGAATGATAGCACTATCTTTTTGTTCTAAATTGATATAAGCCTGAGCTAACATAGCATAGGCATCGGTCATGTCCTGATGATGCAGATTACGACCTACGATTCTTTTTAAATTGGTAATGGCCACCTCCTCATTCTCCATTCGAATATTGGTCTTTTCACGCCAAATTCCTGCTTGGTGAATTAGATCGCTATTGGTATACTTTCTTAAAATGTAATTAAAGGCCTCAAGTGCAGGGACAAATCGTTGATCATAATAACGCGCTTTTCCTAAAAGTAAATACGCCTGATCGATTTGCGGATTGCGCTCCTTACCGCCAATTTCCATACCGTACTTCTGTATGGCTTTGGTGGCTTTAAGCTCCGCACGCCTAAAATCTGGATTTAACTGGGAAGTGTCTATGATAATCTCCTGACGTATCTCCATGCGTTCTACAGGAAGAATTTCCCAATAGTTATCTACATAGGAATCAATTAGTGTTTGTTGTCCGTTCTCAAGGGCTAGATGACCATTATAAAGGGTGTTGAACTTGGCATTCATAGCATTCCAATTCCTGTTTACAACGGAGTCTTTCTTTGTTGAACAGGCCACAAAAGCTAACAGCACAAGCAGCACACAAAGTGGTATTTTAGGGTTTCTAGTCAATTAAATAACTTTTTGTTTTAGGCACATTCCCCAAGTATGCTAACCTAAGGAACAAGGTAAAAATACATTATCTTTTGGTTTTCTTAGGTATGTTGGACAAAATATCCTTGTTTTCAAACCTAGTCCACCAGAGTTTCGTTTAAGATTTCTTCTGAGAAGAAACCTTCTAGATCCCTCAATGTTCGCTCAGAGGTCTGAATGTCTTTGACGATTTGACCCTTGTTTAACACTACGATTCGCTGACATACTTCGGTCACATGAGCTAAATCGTGACTTGAAATAAGTAAGGTTACTTCTGGATTATCTTTATAAGTTCCGATTAATTTTTTGAGTCTAATTTGCGTAGATGGATCGAGATTCGCAAAAGGCTCATCGAGAATAATCACCTTAGGCTCTCCGATAAATGAAGCGACAATACCCACTTTTTTCTGGTTTCCTTTCGAGAGATCTCTTAGATACTTTTTGCCCTGAAGAATTTCTCCGTGAAAGAAATCCTCAAAATTTTGTAAAAACAGATCAACATCTTGCTGATTAAGTCCTCTTAACTCTCCAATGAAATAAAAGTATTCCTCTGGGGTTAAATATCCAATTAAAAAACTCTCATCGATAAAGGCTGAGGTAAAAGGTTTCCAATCTTCACTCATATCGACTTGGACTTGATTGTTTATTATATGGCCAGTACTGGCTTTGATAAGATCCAATAACAGGCTAAAAAAGGTAGTTTTACCAGCTCCATTGTTTCCGACAAGTCCACAAATTTCCCCGCTTGGGATCTCTAAGGAGTCTATGTTTAGAACCGCTACCTCCTTGTATTTTTTAGTTAATGAATTTACTTGTATCATGGTGTATAAAGAAAGTTTTAAGAGTTAGTTTTTTTGTTTGTATGCAGCAAGAGTTTTATACTTCTCTGCCTTGTAAACCTTTAGTATAATATCGAACACCTTCTCTTTGAAGGCAAATCCTAGAACGGCTACTAAAAGTACTAGGCCGTAACCATAGATAGGACCAATAGTGTAATAACCCAGTGCATATAATAACATAGGTATCACTAATTTTGGGATGGTGAGCAACAAGGTTTTGGCATTAAATGCTTGAGAGTCTCCAAAGGCTTTTTTATTACTTGTAAGATCAATAGGAGTTTTCACATAAGCGCCACCCCATAAAACCATATAAGAGTTCACCCCGATATTATAACATGCACCTACAACTACTGCCAGGTATACCTCCCATCCAAAGTAGAGATAGAAACTCGCCATAACTAGTGAAACTAATGTCGCCATAACCATAAGCCACCATTTAGAATTTAAATAATCTCGGTATCGAATGTTCTGACTCATCATAAGTGGGTAATATGAACTATCCCAGCTAGGAACGAATTGTCCGAAACTAAAGAGGAATCCCCCTGTTACAAATATGGCAGCGAACATTCTCCAAAACGGTCCTTCATACATCTCTAAAGCGCCTGTAAAAAACAGCAGTCCGTAGAAAACAAATAGAAAGCTAATTAAGGTGTTAGTTTTAGAGCGCTTATTTCTTTTGATGAGTTTAATATCATTTTTAAGGAAAACCCCCACACTTCCAAAGCGATTTACCCACTGAAGTTGCTCAGTTTTGCCGTCTTTTTGTTTGGTAGCCAGCCCAGAATCTAAATAAAGATTGGATTTAAAATAGTGAAAGGCGATTTGATAAAACCCAATCAATAAAAGCACAGGTATAAGTGCCGTAATCGGAGTTTTGTACAAAGAATGGAAAATCGGCCCAGTCCAAAGACTAATATCAAATACTTGGTAATATTGCAATGCACCCAGGATAATAAGAGAACCAATTACAATGAAAAACACCCAATTGATTGCATTGATGAATATATTGATAAAATTATTGCAAAAAATAAGAGCGCTAATAGCCAAAAACCAAGCAATAACCGCTAAAGCATCATACCCTTTTATTAGAAGTACCACTGTAAAAGGCACAAGGACAAAGGCATGAATAATATTAAAGAATGATAGTATGGTTTTCCATAAACTAAAATGGACGATTTTACTCTTTTTAAAAGGTAGGTATAACAAAGGTCTAATATTTACCACTGGCATTTTTTGTAGCATATACCTAGCTAATAGATCCATCGCTAAATAATAAATCATAAACCTATTGACCGTCTCTAAAGGTTCTAAGCCCAACTCCTGTTCAAGAAGAAAATAAATGCTTGTTCCCAAGATGGCAAAACTGACCATCATGTATAGGGCAAAAAACCCCATGAGAATTTTAATAATCAAATTGGAGGATAATGAAGCAGACCTAAAAAAGGACTTCCATTGAAGCTGAATGAAGGATGTAAGCATTTGGTTGTTAATTAATGAGTGTTAAAGCTTTCACATATCTATAGGATTAATGAAAGTCTATAGAGTTACAAAGTAAATATATACATTTAAAACTTTAGCAATTAACACAATTTTTATTAAATCTGGTTTTTAATCGAGTGTATATTCCGTATTTTTGCAAAAAAATTTTGAATGATTCACTTTCATACACTTAAGGTTAAATCGGTAGAAAAAAGTACACCTACCTCCGTGGTGGTCACTTTTGATATACCAGAGGAATTAAAGGATACTTTCAAATTTATACCCGGGCAACATATCACCATAAAAAAGGAATTGAATTCTCAGGAGCTCCGACGTTCGTATTCCATTTGTTCTTCTAAAGAGACTGAAGATTTGTCCATTGGAATTAAAGCCATTAAAAATGGTGTTTTCTCTAACTATGCTCAAACAATTCAGGTGGGCGATAGCTTTGAGGTTTATCCTCCAGAAGGTCATTTTACCTATGAAACTGTAGATCTAAAAGATCAGAACATTGCAGCCTTTGCTGCAGGTAGTGGAATTACTCCCATAATGAGTATTATGAAGGATGTTCTTGAAAATACCTCTGCTAAGTTTTTATTGGTTTATGGTAATAAGACTATCACTGAGACCATGTTTCACAAACAAATAACCAATTTGTTGGAACAATATCCTGATCGTCTATTTGTGCAATTTATCTATAGCCAAAAAGAAGAGGATAACGCACTCTTTGGTCGAATTGAAAAATCTTCGATCAATTTTATGCTCAGAAATAAATTCCATGATGTTCCATTCGGTGCATTCTATCTTTGTGGTCCTGAAGAGATGACCGAAAGTGTAAAAAATGTATTGTTGGAAAATGAGATTGCACAAGAAAACATAAAAACTGAGCTCTTTACCACAACCGATGATGATGATTCAGTAGCTGAATCTGTAGAAGGGCAAACAGCTGTTACAGTTTTAGTTGATGATGAAGAAAGCAGCTTTATAATGGATCGTAAGAAAAGGGTTCTAGATGCTGTTTTAGAAGAAGATATTGACGCCCCTTACTCTTGTCAAGGTGGCATATGTAGTAGTTGCGTAGCACGACTCAAAGAAGGGAAGGTAAAAATGGTTAAAAATCAAATTTTAACAGATAGTGAGATCGAAGAAGGTTTAATTTTAACCTGTCAGGCTCACCCAATTACCCCTAACATCTCCATAGATTATGATGATGTTTAAAAGAGTTATAAAACGAAATAATCAAAAGGCGCTTTTAGAGTTTTAAAAGCCTTTAATAAAAATTCGAATATTCCATTTTAGGTATTTTTGAACCCCTTGGACATCCAAGGGGTTTATTTATTATTTTACTCAAAACCATACCGCCACAAAAGTAGCTAGAGGTTTATCTGCGGTTTTTAAAGTTAAGGTGTCTGCCTTTAAACTATAGTGATCTGCTTGTTGTAACACCTTCAGGAACTCACTCTCATACGGAACATCCATACAAGCCATTCTAGTGGTAAGCATTTGCGAAAATTTAATTTGATTCTCTCCTTCTAAAGTATAGCTCCCTGACATCCCATTACAGCCAGTGTTACCATTTACCTTATTGGTATGACTTTTAAGAATAAAATGAGCTTCTTTTGATTGGTTTTCCTTCCTGTGAATGGGCTCCCCGTTTAGAGTTTGGAGTTTCCAATACTTTTCGGTGATACTGTAATCGTACCCCTTCTTTCTTAGAATAAACATCTCAGCCAAATCTCCAGTTATACGGTTACCATCTCCATCTAAGCTAAAAAGCATATTTTCTCCAACCTGATATTGTCTGTGGGCATCATTTTCATCTCCTAATAAGGTGATTTTACTTCCAGCATCATTCCATTTAAAAGTACCTTTTTCCTTAAATATTTCATTGGTCGCTCCTTGATACTGAGAGGAGAGTTCATATGTTAAATCTGAATGAAGTTTTAGTTCCATTAGAATTCCCTCACAGTCGGCGCAGGGCAGCAATCCACGATAGACTCCATTCCAATCTAAGGAGTTTTGGCTTGTATCGCCAATAGGTATTTGTTGTTGACTCTGCTGTTTTGATTTACATGAACTTGTTATAAATACAAGTACAACTATTACTCTTAGTGCTTTGATCATGATATTACGATTTAAAAATTATAAGTCGGCATACTGTTTTGAGGGAAGAACACTTTTTAACGTCCTTAAATTACATAAAAATATAATTTAACCTCCCTTTTTTTCCTTTGTTTAAAATCAAGAGAAAGCAATGTTAATGCCAAAGTTTTAATTGTAGGGATTTTATCTTAGCCGATTAATTTTTAGTAAGTGATACAATTTTGTCCACTACCGCTTCCACCTCAATACTTCGCATGACATCCTTATAGGACTCAGGTGCCTTGTTTCCATAAACCGAGGTTGGGATCAGTGGATACTTCTGGCGATCGGAAAGCAAAGAATTTGATACTGGTTGTTTATAGGGATAGAAACCAGCGTAAGGATGGGTAACCCCCCAAAGAGTTAACACCTTTACCCCCTGCATAGCTGCTAGGTGTGCATTCCCGCTGTCCATGGAAACCATTAAATCCAAATTGGAAATCAATTTTATTTCATCCTCAAAACTAATTTTTCCAAAGGTATAAACCGTATTAGGGTAGCTATCTGAAAGAAGTTTTAACGCAGGAAGTTCTTTTTTGCCTCCAAAAAGGATGAGTTGATAATCTCCAGTTTTAGAAATGGAATCAATAACTTTCTCCATAAGATCCAAAGGGTACATCTTAGTGTCGTGAAATGCAAAAGGAGCAATACCAATCCATTTTTTGGTACTATTTCCGATTATGTTGTACACCTCGGCTGATAAAGACTTCTTAGCAGGAAAAACGTCTTTATTTAGATCTACAGTATAACCCAAAGACCGGAAAACATCTGCGTAGCGTTCTGTACTGGTTTTAACTGGCTTAAATATTTTACCATTGACCAAGGCTCTTTTCTCACTCCTACCCTTATCAATGGTTTTGGAACCCACACCTGAGAAAAGAAAAAAGAACTTTACAATACGACTTCTAAGGGATCCATGTAGATCAGCAATGGCATCAAAGTCACGATTCTTAACCTCAGCGTAATAGGCATAAAGACCTTTTACCCCTTTATGTTTACCACGAATATCGGCTGGTAATACCTCCACGCCTTCTACCGTCTGAAAAACCGGTTTTAAAAATGATTGCGTTGCCACACTCACCTTTACCCCCGGGTTTTGTTGTAGCAAGGCTCGAAGTACTGGAACTGCAATAGCGGCATCTCCTACTGCTGAAAATCGAATCGCTAAAATGTGTTTTTTATCCATCTGTTGGATTGCAACTATTTTTTGTACAATACTGGGTTTAGCTCCTGGTCATTGTACATTTTCATTTGCTTATAGACTTTCATATACTTATCTCCAGAAGCAATCGCTTCTAAAAGTTGATCTATGGCCGTAGAAAGATCTTGCTTCTGCTCAAGTAACACTGCAAGTTTAGCTGCACATTTATCTTTGTGCTCCTTAGAGGCATCAGCACGCTCGGCCTCCTCTGCCATATGGTAAATCTTTAAAGCTAGAATCGACAATCGATCGATGGCCCAAGCTGGAGATTCTGAATTAATAGTAGCATCTGGTTTTGTTGCTACGTCCTTATATTTGTCTAGAAAATAGCTGTCGATAAATTCGACCATATCGGTTCTGTCTTGATTCGAAGCATCGATTTTTCGCTTAAGCTCAAGGGCAGCAACCGGGTCAATCTCTGGATCACGAATAATATCTTCATAATGCCATTGTACGGTATCAATCCAATTTTTTCTGTATAACAAATGTTCTATTTTGTCTTTAGGGTATGGATTTTCAAAACCCTGGTTAACATCGTCCTGTATATGGTATTTGGCTATACTCTTATCAAAAATCTCAAATGCAAATTCGCTAAACATATAAGGTGTTTTAAAATGAATATACAAATATACTTATTTAAAATCTGCATATACCTAGAATTACCTAAATTTGCAGGAGTTTAGCTCAAAAAACAACCCTTATGCAGGTACATCATCTAGGCAATAAAATCTCTCTTCTTCATCAATTTTTAGCAGAAATAAGAGATGTTACTATACAACAGGACCGCATGCGTTTTAGACGTAATATTGAGCGTATAGGTGAGGTTTTAAGCTTAGAATTAAGCTCTTCACTTCACTACAGTGAAAAGACTATCACTACACCTTTAGGGCAAAAGAAAACCTATGAGCTAACCGATGAAATTATCGTCTGTTCTATCCTTCGAGCAGGATTAAATCTACATCAAGGAATCTTAAATTATTTTGATCGTGCGGACTCTTCATTTGTATCAGCCTATAGAAAGCATACATCTGAGCTAGATTTTGAAATTAAAGTCCAGTATATGGCCACGCAGGATTTTACTGATAAAATTTTAATCCTAGCTGACCCTATGTTAGCTACAGGGCGATCCCTTGTCGCCGCCTACAAAGCATTAAAATCACAAGGCAAGCCTAAAGAAATCCATATTTTATCTGTTATTGGTGCTCAACCTGGAATAGCGTTTTTAGAAGAAAATTTCCCAAAGGACACCCATTTATGGATTGCTGATATTGATCCTGAGCTCAATGAAAAAGGGTATATCGTTCCTGGCCTTGGAGATGCAGGATATTTATCCTATGGTGAAAAACTATAAAAATAAAATCAGTATCGGCGCACTGATATATAGCCAAAGAATCAATTCCTTTAACCAACTCAACTTAATTCGTTCAACGTAGCGCGCTTGTATAACAGCTAGAGGAAATAAAGAAAAAAGAAGTTCTGAGGTATTAGAAACTTCAGAAATCAACATTACTGCCACAGCAATAATTAGGGTAATGACCAACAAGATTCCTGGTACACGGGTTTTAAATGATTTACTCTGTTTTTTAAAAGCGAATATTACACACGCCCAGCCTCCCATTGTCACTAAAAATAATAAGGGGACAAAATAGCGTGGATTGGTATAATTCTCAAACTCAAAAGCGATTTGAAAATCTACCAATTGAACTACCTTATATAACTGATCTGTTAAATAGAAATAGGTAAAACCCAGTAACGACAAAGCAAATAGGGTTACAAATGGAATAAGCATATTTCTATAATCATTCTTTTTATAGAGGAACATGGTAGCAAACACCAACACTAAAAACAGTAATGACCAATTGAAAAAGTAAGTCGCCACTAATGTCCAAAGAGTGGCATCAAACACTTTGATTTCTACATCTTTACTGGAGCGAACCGAAACCAAACGACGAAAAGCCAAAAGCAGAAAAAATTCTGCCAACAATATATGGGGTTCCATAAAGATATTGGGAAACAAACAAAACAGTAGCACAAAAAAGAACAAAGCATAGGAATTTCGCTGAGTTAGCTCGTTTTTGCGAACTATAAAATCCACCATAATCACGCAAAGTAAAATAACAACAGAACTTTTAAGCATATAAAAGATCATTCCCGCATCTAACACAAAATCCGACGCAAGCACTTGGGCCAATACTAAGAACAAAATCAAATACAGAAAGAGGATTATAAAGTTTAAAGGATTAGTTCTTTCAAAAATGCTTGATATCATGATAGGTTTTTGTATTTTTGTGCTGTAAATTTAATATATCTTTTACTGATGAGAGACTTTTTCTACGGGATTCAGGATTTATTTGAGAACGTATTATTCGTTCCTTTAGAAGCTTTACGCTTTACCAACAGCTGGTGGATATCAAATATTATAAATGTTATTTTTATAGCAATAGGATTTGCAGCATTCTTTTATTGGATGAAACAGATGAAAAAGTACGACCAAGAAGAGAAAGACGATTACCAGCCGATCATTTAATACGCAAAACAAACGTTTTAAATATACTAAAACCCCATAGCTTAGCTGTGGGGTTTTTTAGGTTATTCATTTTTCTGGCCTGAAATATGGATATATCCTAATTCTGATGCTTTACAAAGCTTTATTCTGTCACTTCCCTATACGCCATAAAAAAACCTGCAATATATCGTATTAAACTTAATATTAGCAGGTACTTTTATAGTGATTTTATAGTTTTATCAAACTCTATTAACTTAGCTCTTCTTTTTCTTTTCTTCCAGATGAACGCTGGTGTATTGCTTTAGAAATTTATTTAATTCTAAAATAGAAAGTGCAAAGAGAAGGAGCCCGATAAGTAATAAAGGAATTACAAATTTATACTTTGTAAAGAAACCTTTTGCCTCTACCCCTCTTCTTGGGAAATCAGAAATCACGTTTAGAATATTGGATTTACTAGCCTCAAGTTGGTTGAGTTCAACCATCTCTGATTTAATCTGATCAATCTTAGTAATTAGCTCCAATTCTCTTGATTGCTGGGCAATTCCCTTATCTCCTAAACTAATACTAGTTCCTTGTAAAGGTTTATCTGCTTCCTTAATCATAACGTTCTTATAGAGCAGCTGTAAAGAGTCAATCTCTGCAGTTTGTCTAGCTAATACCTCTCTTTGAAGTTCTATATTCTCGGTTTGAGTATTTTTTAATTTTAAAAAGTACTGATTAAAAGAAATGGAAGAAATAATAGGTCCTTGTAACTTTTTAGCCACCATAGAGTTCGTGGCCTTTACTATAATGTTGTGATATTTTGCGTCAAAAGAATTAAAGTTCTCTAAGAACACTTCCATATCAATTGCTTTTCTGGTGGTGGTATCTAAGGTTCTAATAAACTCATCAAAAAGCCTTACTTTCTGGTTTTCATCAGAATATGATTCTATAGCAAATTCTTTAATGGAAGCAGCTTCAGATACTTCAATACCTAATGATTCTGCCAAAGCAACAGAATCCTCTGCACGAGTGAGCTCATTGTAGAAATTAATGTTGTTGTAAAGCTGTTGGGCACTTTGAAAGTTGGGCTCCACTACCATAGTAGAAACATAGACCGGCTCTTTAGTAATATCAAGGGCAGTACCAAGAGCTACACCTACAACACCTGCAATCACAAATTTTATAAAGTGCTGTTGTATAAAAATTAAAAATGAAATGATCCCGACGAAAATTCCATTAAAAATACTGCCGATGAAATTGAAAAGCTTTCTAAAACCATCGCCAATCAATTTAAACAATTGCCCAAGATCAATTTCTTCAGAATTGGTGTTATTTGGGCGCTGATTCGATGGAATCTGATCATTCATATCAATTTGTTTAATTTAGTTTATTATTATTTAAAGATTTGTTCTAAAATTCTTCTTGTTATCAAATAAGTTGGTTTTACACCGGTTATTCCTAAGCCTCCTGAAGCCAACGTACTTCCTGTTTCCAAAGGGTTATCAGAGGCGTAATACGCATAGCGTACTTTAACATCTGTTGTAATACTCTTACGAATCTTAGAAGCTGCTTGTATCGCTTTTTGATAATGGGCACCTTCCATTTCCAGTCCAATTACATTCCAGGTACTCTCGTGGAAAAACTTCAACATATCCTTATTCTGTAAGGATGTCCCTAAAACACTGATCATCGTCCCTTCAAACACCTCAAGACCTTGATCTTTGAAATCTTCAGCACAAAGTTCATTATGGAAAGGGTAATTATCCGCCGTTCCCTCGAAAATATGCGCATTTGGAATCATTAAATCTCCTTTTCCACCTTCCAAAATCCCCGCTTTTCCCATAATAGAAATCGAATCCATATTCAGAAAAATATTTTCGCCCTCTGTTTTATAAGGCTTAAGGAATTCATCTATCGTCTCATAGGCTTGTTCCCCAAAGGCATAATCCATGACAAATAGCACTGGATATTCCTTATTTTTATTTTTATCAAAAGTAAAATTTATTTTCTCAAAATCAATTTTTCCTGTATCAAAAATTTGAACGTCAATATTTGTACCTGAGCGGTCCTCAATTTCGATCATTCCATTCTTAAGTGCAAAATCTTTTACTTTTGCTCTAAGATGTGTGTTTTCTGGTTGACTCAAGAGTTCATAAACATCATAAGGATCCTTTTGATTGGCGAATTCCTTTTTCAAAACACTCGAAGCAAACAAGCTGTTCATTACCGAGTGCATGTTGGCACTTATAAGGTGAATCGGCCTATGAATTAAATCATTTTTGATGAGTTCTTTCTTAATGGTATTAGCCCAAATCTCTCCATGAATATGATGTCCTAGACGTTCTCTTAATACTGGGCTAAAAGTAATGGATCTCTTATGCCCTTCAATGAGTTCTTCAAGGGCGATCTTACCCATCCAATAAATGATTTTTAAAAAGCGCTCGGGATCTTCTTTTATGGAAAATACTTTATGTGCGGCCAAGCATTCTTCGAAAGTTCTTCCAATAATACTAGCGGTATGACTCAGTGCAACTTCGCGTTCTGACTGACTGAGTTTCTTTTTTAAAGCAGCTTCTTCAAGCTTCCTCCAATCGCGATTGGTAGTTCCTTTTTCCTCAATGTAGACTTTATCTGCAATTTTTTCAGATTCTATAAATAGGAAGGTAAGGTGGGTAAGAATGTCATAAATATCAGAGCGTCCTCGGGTTATTTCGACATTCATCTGATGCTCGTCAATGCGATAACAATTACGTCTTCTCTTTGGAGGAACAATATTTTTAAAACCAGAATTTTTATAACCCTCTTCTGATGTTAGGTTTATAAAGGTACATTGTTCAATACCAATAGGTAGCCTGTCTAAAATATATACCAGTCCATTGAGTTCTGTTTTTGAATCTGCAACTGTTCCGTAGATTTCAGGTCGTAGTTCCAATAAAGATTCTCTAAGGGTTTCACCAGAGATCCCCATGGGTTTGTAAAAGCCTCTATTAAAAAGATGGCGCATCGCGATATACATTCGTTCGATGGCCCCGGATGCTTCTTGAGCTCGCGTTCTTGATTTAATTTTATTCATAAGGTGTTTTACCGTACAAAATTACAAGTTCTTTTTAAAAATAGCTATTTTTTACACACATGGCCTACTTTTTACCTTTAAACCAGCTATTAAAAAGAAAAAATGTGAGTTAAAAGGACTTAAGAGTTAGAAATACCCAGAAGTTCTTCGGCAAGTTTTCGATCATTGGCCAATCGTTGTACTTTGTTCTGACCACCGAGTTTACCTTTGGACTTCATAAGATTTTTAAAGGTATCCTTTGAAAGGCAATGGATTTTTAGCGGCTGTAAAACTTTGCCTTGAATCAAATCGTAATAATAGCTGTTTTGTTCTTGAACTGACTCATCTAAAATTTTAGCAAACAAATCTAAATCATTAGGCGGGTTCTCAAACTCTATGAGCCATTGGTGATAAGGAAGTTCATCTGAGGGTGGAGTGATCTGTGGGGCTACGCTAAATTCATTAACAGTGGCCTTACAGCTATCCAATGCAGTTTTCATCGCCTGTTCTACTTCTTTAGCTATCACATGCTCTCCAAAGGCTGAGATAAAGTGTTTAATTCGTCCTGAAACTGTAATGCGATATGGTTTTATAGAGGTAAATACTACTGTATCTCCTAAATTATAACCCCACAATCCAGCGTTGGTTGAGATGATCATAACGTAATTAACACCTAATTGTACTGATTCCAATGGAATTCTAGTTGGGTTATCTTCAAAGAAGCGATCTGCTTCCACAAATTCATAAAAAATCCCCGCATCTACTAGTAGTAACATTCCTGCGTGCTTCTGCAAGTCTTGATAGGCAAAAAATCCTTCGCTTGCTGGAAAGAGTTCAATAGAGTCTACATGCCTTCCAATAAGTTGTTTAAACTTAGCGCGATATGGCTGAAAATTAACACCCCCATAGATAAAAAGATTAAAGTTTTTAAAAACCTCTCCTACATCCTTGGAAGATTTTTGTTTTATACGCTCAAAATACATTTGAACCCAAGATGGAATCCCGCTAATCACGGTCATATCCTCCTGAATGGTTTCCTCTACTATAGCATCAACCTTAGTTTCCCAATCATCTATACAGTTGGTTTCCCAACTAGGCATCCTGTTTTTTTGCAAATAAGACGGTACATAATGAGCGACAATTCCAGATAGACGACCCAACTTAATCCCATTTTTCTCCGTGAGAATTGGGCTCCCTTGAAGAAAAATCATTTTTCCATCTACAAAGTCTACCTTCCCTGTTTGATGTATATAATTTAAAATCGCATCCCGGGCGGCTTTGATATGAAATGGCATAGATTCCTTGGTAATAGGAATATACTTAGCTCCTGAAGTCGTTCCTGAAGTCTTGGCGAAGTAATATGGTAATCCTGGCCAAAGAACAGAATGCTCTCCTTGAACGATGCGATCTACATAAGGTTTTAGCTCTTCATAATCCCGAATGGGAACACGTTGTTTAAAATCCTCATAATTTTTTATTTGATCAAAACCGTGATCCCTACCAAATGCTGTTTCTTTGGCAGATTTTACAAGCGAATGAAAGACCTTTTCTTGACTTTGAATGGGGTTCTCAATCCAAGCTTGATTCTTGTTATAAACTGTTCTTGCTAATATTTTTGCAGCAAAGGATTTTATCGACATAAGCTATTGAAAATCTATATAATTAGTGGGATCAACTGGATAACCTTCGCTCCAAAGTTCAAAATGCAAATGAGGACCCGTGGTTAGCTCCCCAGTATTACCAATAACTCCAATGACCTGGCCAGATTTAACCAAGTCTCCCTGTTGAACACTGATAGATGAATTATGCTTGTAGACGGATATTAACCCTGTGTTATGTTCAATGATACAAACATAACCAGTCTCTGTGGTCCATTCTGCAAAAATAACAATTCCATCTGCAACAGATTTAATCGGACTATCTTCGGGAGCTAAAATATCGACAGCATAATGTCTTTCTTTAGCATTATATGTCTGGGATAAGGTTCCACTAACTGGTGGAAATAACACTATATCGCTATCAGATGCCGCTCCAGAAAATAAGTTGTATTTATCCTCTGTTGCAACCTCAGCTCTAAGCAATGAATCTTGATAACTAGGATTCACATTAATTTGCATGGTGTCTTTGGCAAAAGATTCTAATATAGAGTCCTTGTTGATCTTCTCTGTGGTGATTTCTCCTCTTAAAACCTTTTGAATATTTTGAAAATACATATCATTCGCCCTTAAAGAGGCCGTAAGGGAATCCACCTTATAGGTTAAATCCACAGCTTCTCTTTTGAGTTTGGTAGATGAATACCCCGGGATGTATTCCCGTAATGGTGTAAAGGCAATCAAAAGGGTGGTAAAAGCGATAATGAAAACAGAAAACAAGGTCCCTAACACAAATACATTGAGTCGGTTTAATTTAAATGAGAGCTTCTCCTCAAAGGTATCCTCGTTCAAAATAACCAGTCGGTACTTGTGAAGCAGCTTCCTTTTAATTTGTTTCCGTTTCTTAATTCTTCTCTCCATGGTGAGCAAATATAATTATTAGGAAAATAGCATGATCGCGTTTTAGGTAAATTTGTGTTTTTTTAACGCAACATCTTTGTTAAATAATAGAATGGAGAATCTTAAACTTCTAAGAAATAGTAATAATTTAAGATAAAAGATGTTTTTATTTTTACTTTTCTTATTACCTTTGTTTTCTAAATTTATTGAAAATGATATCATTGAACGTTTTACTAGGAATTGTGGGACCATGGCAAATAGCCGTTGTAGTAATTTTGGTACTATTACTTTTTGGAGGTAAAAAGATACCTGAATTAATGCGTGGTCTTGGAAGCGGTATCAAAGAGTTTAAAGATGCCACTAAAGAGGAAGATGAAGCTGCAAAAGCAGAACAAACTAAAGAAAGTAACTAACCAACCGTTTTAGGTTTTGGTTGTTTTATCAAAAAGATAAATAAAAGCCTATTGACTTTTAAAAAGTGAATAGGCTTTTTTATGCATTTTATTCAATAAGGCTCAGGATGTAATCCTGCCTTTATTCTACTTGAGCCACAGGCTCCAGGTGAAACTCTAAGGTTTTTAGAACAGCCTCTAACTCAAACATATAATCTCTTTTATTAGTCGAAGGGGCAAAGGTAAACCCTTCAAGGACCACCAAACGATCATTAGGTACATCCTCTACAATATAATTGATAAAAGGTCCTGCCATGGTAAAGTTTTTAACCTCCCACATTCCTTTGGTTTCAATGGCGGGTCTATCCGCAATCTCCGCATCAAACACATAAGGAGCATAGGCTTTCTCTGTGATCATATACATTCCCTCTGCCCTTCCTGGTATATACTTCTCTCCAATAGAATCTCTCATTTTAACAATAGCGTCAACGCGTGTAGAGTCCTCTGGAATACTGCCAAGGGGCATTTCATAAACCAAGATATTCATGGTCCCTTTAGGGATCTGTCGCTCGATCCAGAAAAAATTATTTTCATGTTTTGCTATTTTGTACACCGAAGGCATGGTAAGTGAAATACCTAGTTCTTGCTGCAAGTCCGTTTCTCTATTCAAAGATCGCGTAAACCGCCTTTGATTCTCCGCAATATCATTCTTCTTAAAGGCCGCAATATTCTTTTGTGCAGAACTCGCTATCTTATCCATAATCACCTGTTCTGTTGGACCTTGAACGATAGCCACCTTTTGCGGCTCTGCATATAGATCCGTCTTTAACCCAGCAACAGCAGCGGTGTCTTTTCGTACGACAAGAATATTTCTGCTTGACCTTGTATTACCTGTAAAAACTTCGAATGGCATTTGATGAATTGAAAACAGCGGTTCAACCCAAGGTAAACCAATGACTTCAGCAGCATAATATTTTCTAATGGTATCTCCAACTGCCCCTTTCCACATATCGTTAGTAATAACAACAGAAAGCGAGTTTATTGCGCCAACAGAGCCTGGCAAGTAATCTTTCTTGCGTTCCTCTTCGCAGGAAACTACTGAAAGTAGTACCAAACAGGCAATTAAAAAATGTCTCATTATATTAGGTTTTTGTGTTTCATTAACATTTACATAGCACAAGTTTTGTGCCAGGAGTTAATTTACTACCGCTAATATTGTTCCATTCTTGTAGATTTTTAACCGATACCCCAGGGAATTTTTTAGAAATACTCCAAAGTGAATCTCCACTTCTTACGATGTATTCCTTTTCTGTAGGGGTACTAGAGGTTTTTGTCGAAGTACTCGCTATAGGTTTTTTAGGATAAATTGTAAGGCGTTGTCCAATTCTAAGATTATTGTTTCTCAATCCATTCCAGCGTTTAATTTCGCTAATACGAACTCCATATTTCTCAGCAATTTTACCCAAATAGTCACCACTTTTCACGCGATAACGAATCTGGTCACTACTCTGAACTAATTCTGGTAAGGTTTTTTCTCGTTTTTCTAATTCTTTGTTTACTCGAGCGTAAATAGTATCCTCATTAGCGACGAATCTTCCAATGTCTGCAACAGGCAATCGCAACACATAGTTTTCATCGTCAACAAAAGGAATCATATCAAGTTTATAGGAAGGGTTGAAGAATTGCACCACATCGGTATCGATTTCTAACATTTCTGAAATCTGATCGAAACTGATGAGTTGTTTAACCTTAATGGTATCAGTTTCAAAATAATAACCAGCCTCCGTACTAGCAAAGTCTTCAAAGCCATGCTCTTGGGCGTACTCCATGATATACATAGTAGCTAAAAACGCAGGAACATATCCAGCAGTTTCTCGTGGTAGGTAAGAACGGATATTCCAGTAATTGGTGTATCCTCCACTTCTTCGAATTGCTTTATTTACATTCCCAGGCCCAGAATTATATGCCGCAAGTGCCAAATCCCAATCTCCAAATATTTTATACAATCTGCCAAGGTATTTCGCTGCTGCTTCGGTAGATTTAATAGGATCACTTCGCTCATCCACATAACTACTTACATCTAAACCATAGGCTTTTCCCGTAGTAAACATAAATTGCCAAATACCTGTAGCGCCGACTCTTGATTTGGCTTTAGGATTAAGGGCCGATTCAATTACTGCAAGGTATTTGATTTCAAGGGGAATATCATATCGATCTAGCGTCTGCTCAAACAATGGAAAGTAAAACTTACTCCTTGCCATGACCCTTGTTAGAAACTCTCGCTTGTTCTTTAGAAACATTTTAATTACGCTCTCCAAAGACTCATTGTACTGTATGTTAAAAGGTGTCTTTTGGTCTAATTTTGCCAAACGCGCCTTAAGGGTATCGGTTGGTAAATCTATATAATCGACATAGTCGTATTTTAAATTTGAAATGTCTTTATATATAGTATCGTATAAACCAGAATGTAATAGTTCTTCCAAGAGTAATTGATCCACCTTTTTAGCCTTCGAATAATCTCTTAAGGCATAAAGGGTCGAATCTTGGATAATTCGTTGATGTTTTCCATCGACAATTACAGTATCTATTTTTGAAAACAATTCTTCTTGGTCTGAAATCACCTCATCGGATGAAACCAAAAGACTATCTTTAGTTTGAATAATAGTGTTGTCAGCAGTCACCTGCTCTTGACCAAACCCAACCAGTCCAATAAAACTGATAAGAAAGGTTGTAAAAATGTACTTCATGAATCTCTGGAAATTTATTACTTTCTCGAACGATTCGTAAAAATCGCATTTTTTTCAAAATAAGACGCCTCAAAAGTGTTAAAAAACAAAAGTCTTTCGTTTAAGCGAAAGACTTTTAAATTCTATTTATTTATGCTCAAATTTCTTATTCCAAAATAGCAGCAATTCCAGGGAGTGTTTTTCCTTCCAAACTCTCCAACATTGCACCACCTCCTGTGGAAACATAACTAACTTTATCTTCAAATCCGAACTGCTTTACTGCAGCTACAGAATCTCCTCCTCCAACAAGTGAAAAAGCACCATCTTTTGTCGCTTGGTCGATATAATTTCCAATAGCAATTGTTCCCTTGGCAAAACTAGGCATCTCAAAAACACCTATTGGTCCGTTCCAAAGAATGGTTTTAGATTCAAGAATTACTTCTTTAAAATTCTCTAAGGTTTTTGGACCTGCATCGAGTCCTTGCCATCCATCTGGAATTTCTTTCACATCTACTATTTGAGTATCTGCATCGTTGTTAAAATCATTGGCTGCAAGAACATCAACTGGCAAATGAACTTTCACTCCTTTTGCCTGGGCATCTTTAAGAATTCGAAGGGCCAATTCTTGCTTATCATCTTCACATATAGAATCTCCAATCTTACCTCCTTGAGCCTTGATAAAGGTATAAGTCATTCCTCCGCCAATAATAAGGTGATCTACTTTATCTAAAATGTTTTCAATTATGGTAATTTTAGAAGAAACCTTTGAACCACCTAAAATAGCAGTAACTGGCTTTTCTCCACTCTCCATTACCTTAGCAATGGCTTCGATTTCTTTTGCAAGTAAATACCCAAAGCATTTGTTCTGACCAAAATACTTTGCTACTATCGTAGTAGAGGCATGTGCACGGTGAGCTGTACCAAATGCATCATTTACATAAACATCCCCTAATTTAGAAAGCGCCTCTGCAAAACTTTCCTCGCCTGCTTCTTCTTCTGAATGAAAACGTAAGTTCTCAAGTAATAAGACCTCTCCTGGCTGAAGGTCCTTAGCAGCTTGTTCAGCATCTTTTCCGATGGACTGATCTACAAATTTTACCTGAACTCCAATAATCTCTGAAACCTTAGCTACGATATGCTTTAAAGATAATTCATCACTTTTCTTTCCTTTTGGTCTACCTAAGTGGCTCATTAGAATGGCACTTCCACCTTCTTCTAATACTTTTACAATAGTAGGCTTAGCAGCCTCGATTCTAGTGGTATCAGTGACGTTGAAATCACCATCCAAAGGCACGTTAAAATCCACACGAATTAAAGCTTTCTTATTATTGAAATTAAAATCTTCTATAGTTTTCATAAATGCAAATAGTTAATTAGACGGCAAATTTAACTATTTATACTTATCTGAGAAAACAGATCGGTTTTTTAAATCGTTAATTTAGTGATTCACAAACCATTTAATCCAATACCGCTTCAGAACTGGTTTTTTGACAAATCATTTTAGTTTACATTTGTACAGCTAAATCAGAAAGTTTACTTTTCAGAAATAAAGTTTCACATATGCTTTTCAACGAAGTTTTAGGCCATTCTCACTTAAAAAATCACCTCACCCAGAGTGCTGATAAAGGCCGGATACCACATGCACAATTATTTGTGGGTCCAGAGGGAAGCGGTGTTTTACCATTAGCTATCGCATATGCCCAATATGTGCTATGTGGAAATTCATCATCCGAGAATGACAATGGGAATGCAAGTTGCAACCTTAAATGTAATAACCTCACCCATCCTGATTTGCATTTTGTGTTTCCAGTAACAACTACAGATAAAGTAAAATCGCATCCACTTAGTAGCAACTTTCTAGAACAGTGGCGATTATTTGTAAAGGATCAGCCCTATGGAAACTTATTCGATTGGTATAAAGTATTAGAGGTAGACAATAAACAGGGAATCATCGGAGTGGATGAAGCTCAGGAGGTTGTCAAAACCCTCTCTTTAAAATCATATGAGGGCGGGTATAAGGTCATGATTATTTGGATGGCAGAGCGCATGAATATTGCCTCTTCTAACAAACTTCTTAAATTAATTGAAGAACCACCAGAGAAGACTCTTTTAATTCTTATTACTGAGGATGAAACTCAAATTATGCAGACCATCTTGTCTCGTTGTCAAATTTTGCGTTTTCCACCGCTGCCCGAAGCGGAAGTCGTCCAAGGATTAATGGATCGTGGACTTAGCGAAAATGAGGCTTTAAAAATAGCCAACAGCGCCAATGGAAATTTTAACAAAGCGATTGATTTGACCAACAGAGATTCTGAAGATCTTGTTTTTGAAAAATGGTTTGTAAGTTGGGTACGTACTGCCTTTAGAGCCAAAGGTAACAAAACAGTCATCAGTGATTTAATTACTTGGGGTGAAGAACTCTCTAAAACAGGTAGAGAAACGCAAAAGAAGTTTCTGCTATTTTGCCTTGATGTCTTTAGACAAGCATTACTAATTAACTATAAGGCAGAGAAACTCACCTATATGGAATTCAGTAGTGAAAATTTCCAATTAGAAAAATTTGCCCCCTTTGTTCATGGAGGCAATATTATGGAGATCACTAAGGAACTTGAGGAGGCTATCTATCACATTGAGCGCAATGGAAATGGAAAAATTATCTTTACGGACCTTTCCATTAAGTTGACGCGATTTTTACACATGAAAGAATAACCTTCTCAAATCTCAAATTAGGTACAAAGAAAACTTATATATTACCTTTTTTAGACTCTTTTATAGCATGATCACAGGCTCTAGCCGTCAATGCCATATATGTTAGAGATGGATTTTGGGTGGCTGTAGATGTCATACAAGCCCCATCAGTTACATAAACGTTTTTACAGGCATGTAATTGGTTCCATTTATTGAGCAAAGATGTTTTAGGATCGTGTCCCATTCTAACACCACCCATTTCATGGATATCCAATCCTGGCGCTTTATCAGTAACATCATTGATGGAAATATTTTTAAAACCAGCCGCTTCAAACATTTCAGTGAATTGCTCTATATAATCCTTTATCATTTTACGATCGTTGTCGTCATAATCCAAATTGATTCGAAGTTGTGGAATGCCGTATTGATCTGTTTTCTCCGGATCTAAACTCAATGTACTTTCTTCCTTAGGAATAGTTTCTCCCATCATATGAGATCCAACATTCCAATTGCCATAGGTTGGCTTAGTTAAATTCTTCTTTAAATCAGCACCTAATCCTTCAGAACTCTGCTCAATGCGACGTGAGGCGCCAAATCCTGCAGCATACCCTCTTAAGAAATCTGTTTCTTGCTTATAGACATTTCTAAATCTTGGAATATAGCCACTTGTCGGTCTTCGCCCAACAGTAGTTTCTTCAAGATTTCCTTCGTACTGAGCGTTTACACTCACGCGGTAGTTATGAAAAGCAACGTATTTACCAAGAAGTCCATTGTCGTTCCCCAAACCATTAGGGAAACGGTTAGATTTGGAGTTTAATAAGATCATATTGGAGTTAAAAGCGCTCGCGTTTACAAAAATAACAGGTGCAAAATACTCCACTGTTTCTTTGCTATGTGCATCGATCACTTTAACACCTGTAGCCTTTTCTTTTGTATCGTCATAAATTATAGAATGCACTACAGCATTGTGACGCATGGTTAGATTACCTGTTTTTTGAGCCCATGGTAAGGTACTTGAATTACTACTGAAATAGCCTCCAAAAGGACATCCACGACGACAAAGGTCTCGCGTTTGACACATAGCTCTTCCCTGTTGAATAAATATATCCTTATTCTCTGTGATATGAGCGCAACGTCCGTAAATTACGTGACGCTGATTGTTATATTTTTTGGCCACCACATCCCTGAAATATTTCTCGGTACCATTTAGACCCATGGATTTTAAAAACTCTCCATCAGGTAAGGTATCGAGTCCATCATATTCACCTGAAATACCAACAAATTTTTCTACATAACTATACCATGGAGCTAAGTCCTTATAGCGTATTGGCCAATCTACAGCAAACCCATCCCGTGCAGGTCCTTCAAAATCCAAATCTCCTATACGTTGAGTTTGACGGGCCCATAATAGTGACTTCCCTCCTGTTTGGTAACCACGGATCCAATCAAATGGTTTTTCTTGGATATAGGGCTGTTCTTTGTCTTTGGTGAAGAAATGCTGTGAATCCTCCATAAAATTATAACATTTAGCCGCAATAGGATTTTCCTTTTTTAAATCATAGGGAACACGGTTGCCGTGTTTAAGTTCCCAAGGCATCATGTTGGTGGTCGGATAATTTTCAATATGCTTGACCTCACGACCACGTTCTAAAACCAGTGTTTTTAGTCCCTTCTCAGCAAATTCTTTAGCAGCCCATCCACCACTCATACCCGATCCTATAACGATGGCATCATAACTATTTGCTTTTGTACTGTCTATATTAAAACTAGGCATTTGTATTAATTTTTTCGTTAGGGTTAATAGTGATTGTTCGATATGAAAAAGCCCCAGGAACTAATTGGTAAGGCATTAGCTTAGTAAGGTAATACTCCGTGTTTTTATATCCCCAAACGCTTGTATGCTTAGTCGTGTTTAAAAAATCATAAACTGGTTTAGGGGTATCTTCTGCTTCTAAAAGCGAAGAAAGGATCTCTAAACGCTTTTCCGCATCTAAAGAAACAAAATCATCATAATACCACTCTCTTACTAAAGGGTTAAAACTACGAAGACCAGAGAGAAAAGAAGCTTGTTGCTCTGGTGAAGCGCAATCATCAATCTGAATCCATATAAAGTTCTGTACTTTAAGGGCGACTCCTCCAGGGGTATCGGTTTCTGGCAATATGGTATCGACAATGGATTCTAAAAGGATTTCTTCATCAGTAGTTATCTGTAGTTTATTCAAAACTATAGGAACGCGGTCTGGTGAAAAGTTACAAGAGGGCATTAATAACAATCCTCCTGTGACCAATCCAATGTTTCGAAGGGCGGTACGTCTTTTCATAAAATATAGTAAAAGGTTTTAGTGAAAATCATTTTCCAAAAAAGTAAATATAAAGAAACCAAGTAAATAATTTAATATGACAGCATTTTTTAACGAATTTCCTCTTAGAGGGTGTTTATTTATAGGTCGAAAATGTTCAATTCAAACCATAATTCATACTCAAAACACTTAATATTATTATTTACAGTGTTTTACATAAATTAACAGTGTGTCTTTCCTTAGGAAAAGTGTTGAGTTACTATTTTTTCCTTCGAAACAGTGTTGCCAACCACATTTTTTCCTTGGAAAAAGTGTAAAACCCTTTGTTTACATTAACCTATTTGATAGAAAATAAGTGATAAGGTTTTTATTATGGCTCAAGGAAATTCAATTATGGATCAATTATAACAATTAGCAAAACTTGAAAACAAAAAAACCATCTTAAAAAAGATGGTTTTTACTAGAGGCATCGAGCGGATTCGAACCGCTGTACAAGGTTTTGCAGACCTCTGCCTAGCCACTCGGCCACAATGCCATTTAACGGATGGCAAATGTAACAAAAATATCGCTCTAAATCCAAAAGACTGTTTTAAAATTATTATAACATTTAAAAGAAGTACCTTTTAAAGAGCTTATTGACGACCTAAAGTCATGGTAATGGTCACTTGTTCTACATTTCCTCCTATGGGTGGGTTGATTTTTGAAACCTCAACAGTGGCCTGATCTGCTATTGCAATTTCATCCAAAATACGATCAATGATTCTCTTAGCTACATGTTCTAGTAGCTTTGAACGAATCGCCATTTCTTCTTTGACTATTCTGTTGATCTGTACATAATCCACCGTATCACTCAGCTGATCGCTCTGTGCTGAGGGCTGAAGATTTGCCTTCACAGCAATATCAACTCTGTAATCACTACCTATTTTTCCTTCTTCTACCAAACAGCCGTGATAGGCATATACCTGTATATTGGTTAACTTTATAACTCCCACTTCTTAAATTTTAATGCAAAAATACCATTAAAAATTTATTCCTCAACCATGAGAAGAAGATGGTTTAATACCCTTATGCCCGCCAATAAGGCACTATCGCATCATACAACGACAGTTACTGATACCCTGAAAGATATCCACCCCTAAGGTAATCATATGCGTTCCTGTACTATACGCTTGGATTTCATTGGTTATAAGTTGGTATGAATAAGCAAAGTAAAATGCACCTTTTTTCATTCCCATCATTGGACCGATATTCAATGGAGTAAAAAACTGATCGTTTAAGAATCGGTAACTGATTCCAGCCCAATAGTAGTCTTCAAAATCCCAGAACCTCATTTTCATGTTGACATCCGTGGATGAGCGCCCGTCACTCTCGAAGAGTTGGTAAAACACACTAGGTTCCCATTCAAATCGAGAGGTGATTTTCTTCTTGTATCGGTATCCGGTATACAGATAATAGTTTCTTAGAGTATTAGGTTCGTTGATTGCAAAAAGGTCTAATTGTTTGTTTAAAATATTTGAAGCGTTTAGACTTGCAAAGAACCCTCCGCTTCTAAGCAGTACCCCGACATCAAAGTTATGGTTCGTAGTGGAACGGTTATCCGTGATTCCAGGATCATTTACCCCTGGAGTTCCATCTCCATCGGTATCAAAATCTTTAGCCTCTAAGCGAAACTGATTAATATTATAAGAAATCCCAAAAGACAGAAAACGATCCTCTTGGTTGTTTAAAGTCAAATGGTGTGCAAAAGAGACCCTGGCTCCCATCTGACGAGTATTTCCGTTTTTATCGTTATAAATAAGCCCACCTACTCCTGATTTTTGACCTAATCGGACATCACCAACTAATGTCTGTGTATCTGGGGCATCCTTTATTCCTACCCATTGGGTAAGGGCATTTCCACGAATTTTAACGTAATCTCCAATGCCAGCATACACCGGAGATATTACGAACTCATTATCTGCTAGATACTGTGTGAATGTTGGCAGGGTCATCTCTTGTGCTTGAGTATATAACCCTGCTGTCATTAGTACGATTGCTATATATTTTTTCATGAGTTTCAAAAGTTTATCTATACAGAGTAAAGTGACCAACAAATTCTCTATCATCAGTATCTCCGTTTAATTTCATTACATACCAGTAATCACCCGTTGGAAGTTCAGTTCCATTATATCTTCCATTCCAAGTATCACCTTGGCGTAACTCAGCCACTACACGTCCGTAACGGTCGTAAATTTTGGTAATGATATTGGGGTAATGGAGACTATAATTCGATGGCGGCCAATAATCATTTTGGCCATCACCATTAGGGGTGAAAACATTTGGTATTTTGATGTCAATAAATTCCATATCGATCTGTGCGATTTGCTGACATCCATTGGCATCAACTATCATCACTTGGTACACTCCACTGACTCTAATTACATAACTAGGTTCACTACCCTGAGATACACCATCAACAAAGTATTCATAAGGAGCAGTTCCTCCATTTGGATACATGGTAAACTCATTGAGATTGGATTCATTAACAGTAAGTCCTAAAGGTTGAACTGGATCCACAGTAAATTGAACCTCACGTTCACAGCCAAAGTATGACACGGTTACTGTGTGTTCTCCTGGTGCCACATTGGTAAACTTGTTATCAAATTGATCTGCACCTCCATCAAGGGTATAAATTACATCTTCTAAATCTTGCTGACCTATTATGATCTGAACTTCGTTAGCAGCGGCATTACTTACACAAGTTACTCGTACTTCTGCTTGTGGATTAAGATCTATTGGTTCTTTAAGTGACACCTGTACATGTTGCTGACAACCGTTAGCGTCTCTTACAAATACCACATAGGTTTCTCCTCCTTTAAGGCCGTTAAAGATTCTTCTGTCTTGTTCAAAGGCATTATTATCTTGCGTATTAACTGCTGTTGAATATGGTGGTGTTCCACCTTGAATAATCAATTCAAAACTTCCTGTACCATCACCTGTACAATACTCCTCATTAAGCACATTGGCTTTAGCCTCAAGTGGTGGTGGGGCTATAATTTCTTCTTTGAATACGAAAGGATTACAACCTCTAGAATCCTGGGCTATAATAGTATAGGTTCCTGGAGCTAAGTCTTCAAAAACATTTTTACTTTGGAATTGATCTAGGTTTGGAGAGATCGCATATTGATATTCACCAGTTCCTCCCACTAGCTCTACCTCAATACTTCCTAAATCATCAGTACATACAGGGTTGAATATAACGGGTGCTTTTGCAGTCAATTCAGCACCTTGATCAATTTGAACTCGAACCTGCTCAAAACAGTCCTCACTATCTACTTGAACAAAGTACACGCCTGATGAAAGACCACTGAAGGTATTTCCATCTTGTTTGTCAATTAGTGTTACATTGCGAATCGCATCTATTAAAGTGTATTTATAATTTCCAAGTCCTCCTTTAACATCTACTTTTATATAACCAGTAGCATCACCATAACAACTCACATCCGACACCACCGTAGGAGTCAACTCAAGTGGTCGTATTGGAGAAAGTGTTACACTATTTGATACTATTGAAATACACAGGTTAGAATCCCTAACAAAATACGTATGGATTTGCTCGGAATTTATTACACCAGGAACGTCTATTTGTACCGTATTGCCACTTCCAAAAGAAGTCCAAGGCCCATTTGCTGAAGTACTGTATTCATATCCGGTTCCTGTTCCTCCAACCGCTGTTAGCTTTAAAGTAGCACCTGTGGTACATGTATTGCTTTTTAGTAAACCTAATGAAGCTATAACTTGATCAGGTTCAGTAATGGAAACTGGAGTCGTGTCAGAATCACAGCCGTGATTATCAGTAACGGTTACACTATAATTACCAGCACCCAAATTGTAAAACACATTTGACTCTTGAGGCGCAGCACTCGACATAATAGCGCCACTTTCATCCAGCCTATTTAAAATATATAAATAGTTAACTGATGCATCAAAATCAGGTCTACCACCAGTAGCGGTAACCGTAATACTACCTGTATAATCTCCTTCACAAAGCACATCTATTGATGATGATGTTGCGGAAGTAATGATTGGATCAGGTTTAACGAATGTTACGGTTTCGAAAATCATACAACCTTCAGCATCTTTCACGTATACATCATAAGTACCCGCTGCAATACCGGTAAAGGTAAACGTCGTACTAAAGTCTGCTTGGGATGGTACAACACCTGAGTTAACTAGTGCAAACTCATATTCACCCCATCCTCCAGATGCACTTGCAGAAATTTCTGCGGCATTGTTTTCACAACTCAAATCTTCCACAATAGCGACACTTAAGTCTAATGCTTTTATTGGAGCCTTGATTGTCACAGTATTTGTTGTTTCTGGACAGAAAGGGGTCTCTAATGATGTAATTTCAACATAATAATTTCCAGCAGCAACTCCAGCAATTGTAACGATTCCAGGTGCTGTGCCTGTTCCGGTAACTGAAGTAGAAGTACCAGCACTATTATAAACTTCGTACGTAAAGGCTCCCGTATAATTAGCAACCTCCACAGTGATCTCACCTGTTGCTGTATTATAACAGTCAATAGGCGAGCTAGCTGTTGCTATAGAAGTTATAAGATCATATGGAGCTACGGTATAGGGTTCAGTAATAAAGAAACATCCCGTAGTCGTATCAGTAATCTTAAACACATAATCTCCAGCAGCTGGTAGATTAAAGTTGGCTACCTGTCCTGAAATTGTTTGTGAGGGCCCACTTGGCAGTAATTCTATCACAAATTCACCGGAACCACCGTCAATTTCTACACTGACGCTTTCTGAGTTTGAACAAGTAATCGCTGTAACTGGTGTTACATCTACTGTGTTTATTTTCGGTAGTGGGTTGATACTTTGTATTCTAGTATCAAAACATCCATTAGCGTCCTTAACATATAAGGTATATGTTTCAACATTTCCGGTATCAACCACGTCAAACACATTATTAGTTTGATAATTAACACCATCAATACTGTATAGATAAGGCGCGGTGCCAGTTGTTGGATCAACTGTTACTGTAATCTGACCTAAAGCAGTAGTGTTACTTGGATTACACGCAAATTCTGTTGTCACCGCAGCTGTAAAGTCTAAAGCCACAGGTTCAGTAATGGTTACATTCGTCTCATCAAAACAACCTAGATCCGAAGTCACTCTTACCACATAATTACCTGCTGGAAGGTCAGTAAACAATCCATTAGTATTGGTCGCAGTAACAGGGCCACTTAGGGTATAGGTATAAGGAGGGTTTATAGTTGTAGCCGATGTAACAGTAGCCTTTATAGCTCCATCAGTCGCGTCTTTACACGAAACATTAATTTGGTTGCTGATCTCAATTACAGGAAGAACCGGTGCACTTAATTCCAAATCAATAGCATCATCACAGCCCTCACTATCGACAACGTTAAAGGTATATGTTCCAACTTGATCTAATCCTGTAAAGCTAGAAACAGCTCCATTGTTGACCGTAGTTCCATCAGGGAATACAACACTGTAAGTGAAGTTTCCAGATCCGCCATTAGGGTTGATAGTCACTTCACCTGCTACATTGTTATTAGAAACATCACATGAAATTACCTTATCAATATCATAGCCTAAGCTTATCTCTTCAAATAGAGTAGCAGTATCGGTAAGGGTAATTGAACAATTCCAATTGTCTGAAATTCTAACCTCATAGGTTCCTGCTCCTAGATTAGTGAACGTGGCAGTATTTCCAGTTTTTGGAGAACCAAAGTCCAGTCCATCTTTAATCAATTGGAACGTGTAAGGTCCTCCAGATCCACCAGTAACGTTATCTACTGTAATTTCGCCTGCTAATCCTTCACAATTAGGTGCACTTACTGAAATACTGCCTGTTATGGCAACTGGTTCAGTAATCTCTTCAGAAGGCAATTGAATTGGACAACCTTTTTGATCAATTACCCAAATTTCATAAGTCCCTGTAGCTAAACCTTCAAAACGAGGGTTATCCACATAATTATTGATATCATTTGAATCTGAAATAGGTGAAATACCTACATAGTATTTATAACCACCCCATCCACCTGATGCATTAATTACCTCAATAATACCATCATTAAGATCGCAAGTTTGAGGAGTCACAGTTGCTGACGCAGTTAATGCTGCCGGTGGTGTTGCAATTGTAAAATTTCTGGTTTGACTACAAAAAGGAGCATCATCTTGAACTACTTCCACAGTGTAAACACCCGCATCAAATTGATTTATTGTTATGTCGGTATTACCTACACCAACAGCAGACTTGATTGCTGTAGAACGATCTCCAACAGTTCCTGTTTGATCATAAACATATATAGTTACACCTCCGGTGTAGGTTGGGTCAACTAGTTCTACAGTAATTTCTCCTGTTGCAGAACCTAAACAAACCGCACTTGATACAACATTTAAATTAATATCAAATGTATTAGGATCAGTTAATTCTTCGAAAACTATTAATTCACAACCCGTTTCAATATTGACCACCTTAACTTGATAGCTTCCAACTTCTAATCCGGTAAATGTCTCGGTGGTTCCTGTAATAGTTTTCTTTTCTATTTGTGTCCCTGCACTATCATATAAATAAAATTCTAAAATTTCTGATGTATGTCCTAAATCTAAGGTAGCATTTACTTGAATAGTCCCATCTCCTCCTTTACATGTCGGGTTGGTTGGGATAGTTTCTATCTTTTCTAGTTTGTTATATGCTATAACATCAATATCATCAGTGATAGAACATCCATTTTCGTCATAGACGTTCACTACAACATTTCCACCTAAAGGATTTGAAACATTGAACTCGGTTTCAACACCGTTTTGAGTTCTATCATCGGTAGTGTCCAAAGGCGTCCCACTATCATAAATGAATTCATAGAAATAACCTCCCTCTCCTCCAGTAACACCTGTGACGGTGACCGTAGCCATATTTAGGGTGTTTCCAGTAGTACAGCCAAATTCCATAACACCTAGGTTCAAACCAGTTAAATTTGCTGGCTGATAAATCGTGGCTTTGACAGGTACTGATTCACAAGCATTAGCTGCAGCGGCAGTAATTATAATTTCATATTCAATTCCGGCTACAGCTCCAGCCAATCCTGTAAAAGTTGCTTGATAACCATTTGTAGTATCCGGTTTGATCGTTTGTGGACTTCCACCACTAGATACAATTTCAAAAGTAAATGGTCCTACACCATTATCTAAAGCAGTTACAGTAATGGTTCCGTCCGATCCTCCATAACATGTAACATCCGTTGTAATAGGTTTTCCTAAAACCTCAGGTATTACCTTTTCAGGCACTTCAATAGTCCTGGAAACCACACAACTAGTTATAGCATCTCTAAGTGTGATGGTATAGATACCTGCCATGTTTGCCTGTGTGAACAATTTTGAATTTGGAGGTATCGAAGTCGCCAAGGGTGTATCTGGTTCCGGGGGAAATCCAACAGGTCCACTAATTGAGTAGAATATGTTAGTTGAGGCATCCACTGAAGAACCGCCTTTTACTTCAAAGTATATTTGAGCATTTTTACCTCCATCACTTGCACTTTGACAATCTAAGGCCTCTGTTACTTCTAATTTGGCAAAAGCTAATGGCTCATATATTTCAACATTTGCAGTTCCTGAAACAGTACAACCATTACTGTCTTTTACCATAATTTCATAGGTTCCTGTAGAAAGATTGGTAAATACATTTTCATCAGCAAGTCCGTAAGTTGTTCCTCCATCAATAGAATAATAGTATGGCGCTTTACCTTCCTTAACATCAATTGTTATACTTGAATTACCTTCACAATTGTCTGCTACGACACTCTCAATTTCAGGAGGTTGAGTAATACTTAAAGTTACCTGTCCTATATCTTGGGCACAACCGTACTGATCTTGCACTGAAACATGAACAGTAATATTTTCCGCTGTCGGATCCAATATATTCTCAATAGAGACTTCCATAGGATTATCGGTGGTGGTGATAAAGTCGATAGCAGGGTCATAAGTACCGTCTCCGTCAATATCAAAATTGGTACTGGACAAAATGTAAGTATATTCGCCGCCGCCACCTTCAATATCAGGAACCACAATTAAACCAGGGGTTTCACAAGTGATATCCCTTAATTTTTCTGGAGTTCCAGTAATTGGATCTAGTTGTTTAATTCTAATATTTTCTGTTGCAGTAACACATGCATCATTTCCTGCATTGTCAATTTGAGTTACTTTCACATAATAATCACCAGGAGCCAATTGGTTTGGAATAATATAAGTCTCTGGTGATGTAAAAGGAACGTCCGATGCACTGGAAAAAATTGCGGTTGGATTTCCTAATTCGTAAAGCTCGTATCGAATATAAGGCTCTACCGTTGCATCATCGTCTTTGAGCGTAAAAGATATTTGACCATCATTTACACCCGCACAAGAAGGCTCATAATTAAGTTCAATCTCCATTGGCAATTCTAACCATTCATTAACATCTACGGAGCTTTGACGTATACACCCTCCACCTGAAGAATTGTCCTTAACAAAAAACGTATATGTTCTTCCTGGTACTAATCCAGTAAAAGTATACTCATGGGGTCCCTCGTTGGTTGCAGGAGTTGGGGTTGTCCAGCCATTTTCAGGATTGAGAGGATCAAAATTGAACACATCCTCTGTGTAGGTATATTGATATCCTGGTATTCCCCTCTGGCCTATAACCGTCACTGAAAGCATATCCGAAGTACAGCTAACTTCCGTGGAGGTGATTTTTATACTTAAATCATCTAGTGGATACGGAATTAAAAATTTATCAAACTCATAGAAACAAACAACTTCACCTTCAGCGTTAGTGGTTCGTATTGCTGGATAAACCACATCACCAGGAGCATAGGTACGGAAATCATTGGTTGATACCCAAGTTGGTGAAGGATCGTTTACATCATCTGTGTATTGAACAGTTAAGCCAGGATAGGTTGGCACATTATTTATATCAAATCCAAAATCGCCAGGAGTTGCTCCACAATCGGTAATTGTAGGGACAAGTTCCCCACTTAATTCCTCAGGATTTATAATAGCTTCTGACTCATCGTCACTACAACCATAGTTGTCAGTTACCGTAACTGTATAATTTGCAGCCGGTAAGTTGAAATATGTTGCCGATGTTGCCGTATAGTTTTCCTCAACTTTTATATTATCAGTTTCATTATTAACTACAATTTTATAAGGCCCAACACCTCCGCTGATTTCAATAAGAATTGAACCTGTTTCATCGTGACACTGAGGTTGTGTTGGCGTTGTTATAACGCTTATAGCATCAAACGCTTTTACAGTTACGGTTTCTTTAAAAAGGCAAGCGCCTGAGCCGTCTTTTACAACAACATCATAAGATCCTTCGTCCCCTGGATTAACCACATAGGTTGCATCAGGAACAAAACTTGCTCCTCCATCAAAACTATACTGATAATTACCATCACCGCCAGTTGCAGTCACTTTAATGGAACCAGCTGTACAAGCTATATGTGTTACATCAATACCAGCATCAAGATCTTCCCTTACAATAACGGTTTGCGTAGCAGCTGAGCAGCCGTAGCCATCTTTAACAGTAACCTGGTAAGTTCCTGGATCTAAGTTTTTAAACTCATGGTGATTCTCGTCAACATTTGTTGGGTAGAAAACACCACTACCATCACTTAGACTGACCGCATAATCTTCATTACCTTTAGTTATTTCTACTTTAATTCCGGGAGTATAAATACCTCCTTCACAGGCTGTAGTCGTTACTTCGAACTCGATATCGTCAGGTGCAGATATCGTTATTGTATCGGTAATATCATCGCACCCGTTACTATCTTTTGCTCTTACAACATAATCACCAATTGGTAAATTATTGAATATTTTATTATTTCCATTGGCTACAAAACCATAATCTGCAATTACATTTTCATCAGTGTCTTCCAACTGGTACGTATAACCAGGTGTTCCACCGGTTGCAGTTATCGCTGTAATTGTAGCAGTAGCTGTATTACAAGTGATTTCTGAAGTGATTTGTGCTGTGACCTCGACGGGATCAGGTTGCACAATTGTAAATGGTATTTCATCACCACAATCTAGAGTCGGATCGGCAGTTTGATTATCTATATCTCTAACATAAAGTGTGTAATTCCCTGGTCCCAAATTCACTGGAATTTCTAATGTTTCCTCAGTTGAGTTTCCTAATGGTGTAGCGAAGTTACTATCTAGGCTGTATTCATAACCGCTTGCTCCATAATTGTGCACTGCAATTGTAATTTTGCTATCCGTTAAAGCATTACAACTTACATCAGTAACTCCAACTAATTCAGCATTAAAGCCTTGATTCTCTTCAACAACCACCTTAATATCTTTAAATAGTGGACATTTTTCCGGGATTTGTGTAACTAGGATATCATCAATAGCTAAGTCATTTCCATCTTCAACTAAAGAATTGGTTCTAATCACCAAATCAAGTTCTGTATGGCCATTAGGATTTAAATCAATCGTAAATTCTTCCCACTTATCAGACTTAGGAATAACCCCGGTCAAATCTTCTGCAATAATTGCATCATTACTTGGGTCTACCAACTGAATTACGATATTTGGATCTCCTTTTAGGGGGTTTGAAGTGGATTCCATTAGGTTATGCCCCCAAATAGAAACCTGTACATCTTGGTTAGGAAGAAAGTCTTTTATAGGTTTTCTATAGATTACACCCCCCATTCCGGCAACACCACCAATGTTAATGGCTATAAATCGGCCTTCCGGATTACCAGTGTGATCTCTAACATCTACCCAGTCGCCAAAATCCGTTGCGATTCTTTGTGTTACACTATATTCGCCATCATTAATTCTTGTATCATTTATATCTGATTGTGAGCCACAATTTCCACCAGGCATCTGATCTTCATAGCAATAAATTAAAGAATCAATACTTGGAATACTTGTATTTGGACCAAATCCAAAATCCTCTACCAGTAGAACACTAGGTGTTGCTGGTAGGTTACTAACATAATTAATTCTTACATCGTGAGTCCCTGGAGTAACTCCATTAAATACATTTTCAGTTTGTTCCGCACCGAGATTAAGTTGGAAGGTATAATCAAATGTTGAAGGTGAAGCACTTACTGTGATATTTCCTGTACCATCACAATTATAAGCGACCGAAGCCCCAAGTTCAGGATCTTCAGGTCCTTCTTCAACAGTAATAGGCATAGGACCATAGAAACAGCCACTAGCATCTTTTATATACAATTCATATGTTCCCGGCATTAAATATTCAGTTGCTGAAGCCCCATAAGATGATCCTCCATCAAAACTATATTGATATGGTGCAGTTCCTCCTTGTGCATTCGTTATCCTAACATCTGCACCCTGAGTTGGGTTACACTCTACCAAGGCAGCAACATTAGCGGAAGCTGTTAACTCTTGAGGTTGTACTATAGTGTAAAACAACTTCACGTCACAACCCTGAGAATCTTTTACTACGATATTGTAGTTGCCTGATAATAGGTTCTTAAAGACATTTGAACCTTGGAACGTTGTTCCTCCATTAATAGAATATCCTGTATAGTTCCCAGAACCTCCACCAGCGGTAATGGTAAGAGTTGATTTTGTACCATTACATAAAATATCTGTGTTTGAAGCGGAAACAGTTAGAGGAGGATCGCTGGCAATAGTAATATCGTATTTAGCTTCACAATAACCTGCTCCCCCTGTGTGATCCCTTACATATACATCATATTCCCCTGCAGTGGTAATCGTTACGGGATTTGTAGTGGAGAATCCTGTGGGTGTTACCCCATCAGGCACAATAACATATACATAATTCCCATCGCCACCTACTGCCGTTATTGTAACATCAGTAGATGTCCCGCATGAAGAAATAGGATTCGCAGAAGCACTTACTTTCAATTCCGGATCAACTGTAATTGATTTCGTGTCCTTACAATTATTTTCATCAGTTACAGTAACCGTGTATGTTCCCGGATCAAGATCCTTAAAAATTCCTGTTGTATTGGTTAAACCTCCTTTTATAGAATAGCTTAATACTCCCGAACCTGTTCCTGTTGTAACCGTAGCTGTAATGGTTAACCCTACAGCCTCATTATAGCAAAGATCATTTGCAGTAAGGGTCAACTGGGGAGCAATTGCCGGTTTAATTGTAATTGTAGTGGAGACAACATCACATTGATTAGCATCAGATACCTCAACAGTATAATCTCCAGCAAGCAATTCTGAGAAAAATCCAGTTCCATTGCTAGCTAATAAGTTACTTCCTGCATCATATAAATCATAAGTATAACTACCCCAACCTCCGGAAGCAATAATGCTTATTGTTCCTGGGGATGTTGTGCCTGTGTTAGTACAACTTTCATGAGTAACCTCTGGTAAACTTAAAATTAATGGTGTTTGCGGCTCTTCAACAGTAATCTCACTTGAATCTGTACAGTTTGTAGTGTTGTCTGTTACTGTAATAGTATATTTTCCGGCAGCTAATCCAGTTAAATCAACGGTATTTCCAATTTGGTCAATCCCATTATCAACTGTTGCACCTGTACCATTAGTGATTGTATAATTGTAATTCACAGAAAAACCACTTACCGTGAATTGAATTTCACCATCAGAACCACCTACACAACTGACATTGCTAATTAATTTGCCTACAACATTAATTGGAGTTAATGTTGGAATAGTTAGATTTTCTTCATAAAAGCAACCTTTTTCATCAGTAACTCTAAATATGTAAGTAACACCGGCGGCTAAATCCTCAAAAACAGCATTAGTTCCGTTGTCCTTAACCTCAGTAGCCGGACTTATAATTTCGTACTTACTCGCACCCGCCCCACCTGTTACCGAAAGACTCACATCTGATTTGCTATCAGGGCATTGAACTATACTCATTGTAAAAGCAATATCTGTAGGTGGTGTTAAAGGGTCAAATGTAATCTCGTCTGATTGTTGTATACAATCAGGGCTATTTTTATCCCTATAACTAGGAGTATATGTGCCTTCGGTTAAACCACCAAACACAGGACTATCTAGCCAAGTCACTCCGTCAATAGAATATTCAAAGGTACCCGATCCTCCAGTTGCATTGGTGAATGTAATTTCACCAAGAGTTAAACATGTATAATTACTTGATGGACCGGCATCAGCAGAAATTTGAACTCCTTCATCAATGGTTATATATGTTTCAAAATCACAAACTCTATTTCCTTTTTCACCTCTAACAATAACGGTATATTCGCCTGGTGCTAAATTTGTAAAATTTGGGGTTCCAATAAAATTAACACCATCTAAACTATAAGAAACATTATACTTTTGGTCATTAATCATATTTATAGAAATACTACCGTCATTTGAATCAAAGCAAGTTTCATCTGTAGGATTGACCTCATACTCTATTACTGGTTCAACCGTAATCTCAACTTCATTTGAAAAACTGTAGCAGTTATTTCTATCAAAAACAACGTAACTATAGGTTCCTTGTTCACCTAATTTAACATCAAAAATTTGCCTTGTTTGCTCAACTCCCTGCATCTCACCAGCTGGAATATCGTCAACACTATTATAACTAATCGCTGGAGCGGTTGCCCCTACTGCCGGTTCATAACTCCAAATCGCATAGGTGTGTGGTGTTAGTCCTCCCTCAGATTGTACCTGTATATTTCCTTCCTTACAGGTTACATTTTGAGAAACCTCTGCTTCAATTGATAAGGCTTCCGGTGTTGTTATTGTATATTTTTCAGAAAAGTAACAGCGATCCTCTGTTGTAACCTCTACAATATATATGCCTGGATTAAGGTCTTTGAATTCGTGGTGATTGTCATCAACTGCTTCTTGCTTATCAACGATGTCAGCTGTACCTGTGCCATTTTTTAAGACATATGTATACCATCCTCTTACATCTCCTACGTTGATGCTAAAGGATCCTTTATCAGTATTACACGTGGGATTTGTAGTGGTAACTGTAACATTAAAATTACTTTTGGTAATGACCTTATTTTCAAATTTAAATAGACATGGTTGTCTATCGCCATCCTCCACGTCTAAATCTGCTTGACGGATGTAAACATTATAAGTTCCTGGATTTTCAATTTCGAATGAACCGACATCTTGCCAAGTAGCAGAATTAGGATTAAAATTCGCACTAGCCAAGGCTATTGCAAACTCATAACCCGAACCAACATTTGTGATATCTATGCTCCCATTCGTATTACAAATGATATTCTCTGTTGTAATTTTAGGATCAACGGCGTTTTCATAAGCCTTAAAATAATAACGATTAAAGCAATTATTTTGATAGCGAACCTCTAAACGATATTCACCTGGGCCAGAAAGCAAATATTGGTCTACGGTGCCTACTTCATTCCAATCACAAGAGCTATCCTTAGTAGGACAATTATCTATAATTGAAGTATGTTCACAACTATCATCTAATTTTTGCCAACTAAACTCTATTGCATCTGGAAAACTAACATTAAGCATCCTGTCATCGTTTGTACCACACAAGAAAAATTTAGGTAATTGGGTCCCATCATTTGTGCACGTAACAACCTGATCTGCATAGGGAATTAATGGGTTTGTTTCCGTATTTCCTCTATAGACTAAATGAATAATCTCCTCAAAATCCTTGCAGTCCTCAGCATCTGTTTCTTTGGTAACTTTATAGGTGCCAATATTTGTGGCAGTATAGCTCACGCCAGTTTCACCAGTAAGTATTTCAAAAGTTCCACTACCATTATCTTTATACCACTGATAACGGTCATAACCCGCACCTGCCGTTAAAACAGCAGTTTCTCCACATAATTCTAGTGTGCGTTCAAAGCTTCCACACATACTAAGGTCTGGCAGAAAGTTTGAGGATCCAGGAATTTCAAATAAACAACCTGTTAATCCTAGAATACTATGATCATTAGTAATATCATTCTTATTCAAAACTCCTTGATAGGAAGCATAACCTAGATTACTTATAATGTTGGAGCAAGCGTCCCTTAATTTATCACAATCAGGCTGTACGCGCACATTCATTCGTATTGTATAGTCCTGTTCGATTGTTACATTATCGTCGCCTCCTCTTTCCTTCTCAACATAAATGTCTGGAATTGTAAAAATTATAGTATTGGTGTCGAAGTTAAAATCGTAGGTGATTTCATGCAATACTCCATTAGCCCAAATAGGTTCAGGCAAGACAAGTTGCTCTTCAAGAAAATCAACATTTAGTGGAAGTACATCCCGTATTGTAAAGTTGGCTCCATCATCATTCCCGATATTATCGAAACTAAGGGTATACTGTATGTATTGTCCTAATTCTACCTGTTGACCTTGAATAGAAACATTATCCAAATTATAAACTCCCTTGGCTAATTTGATGTCTGGTTCAATGATTTCTACATCGAAGGAAGTAAAAAATATATCATATTTATCCTGAGTAGATATTGCTCTAAGAGTTACCCCTGTTTCATCATTAGGAATTACATTATTATTGGAGTTACTTATTTCAAACAAATCAACATCCCAACCCAGAGTGTTTTCACTATTAGGGTTTCTGTTTGGATTAATTACACCTCCATTACCATTTGTCTCTGATGAAATACTTCCATTGAAAAAATTATTCCAAGGATTTACATTATTGGAGATATTAGTGAAAGTAGACTTACCGTCCGCCTTGATTCTAAGCTGATCACCGCCAAGTCCACGATCTCCTTCCAAGGTCATTACCCCCATCTTAGCATTTACAGGAAATCCCTCAGGCAATGTTTTAAATCCTTTAACAGGAATATTTAATGATTCTTTTGATTTAATCCCAGCATATCCATCAAAAGTGGTTATTTTTTTCCCAACCATGGTTGGGTTTTCATATATAATTACCATAGACCATCCTCCAGACATCCCTCCTGTCACACCCTTTCCTAAACTTGCTCTTACATTGGCTACAGTATACTCTCCATTAGGATTGGATAATCCTTGAACAATTGAAGTTACATCTTTATAACATGCATACGGGCTGTAATCTTTAAAATCAGAATCATCAGAACCATCAAACAGTACCACATCAGCAATTAAACTAGTATAATTACCTCCCGGAGCTTTAAATTTTACTTGATCCCAGTCGTCCTCTCGGCCACTGCTTTTCTTATTTCCTTCATTATACTTATAGACAGCGGACCAATAAAGTCCTGCATAAACTACTTCACTGCATTCCAGATTTGTTATAGACAAACTTGCGCTACTTGAACTGAAGGTAGAATTATCCCCATCAATATCAATATATTGCATATTAAATCCATCATTGTTATTATTTCCATTATAAGGATCATTTGGATAAACCGGATCTATCCAATCCCAATTCCAATTCCAATATCCCTCTTCATATCGATTTACAATATTATTCCCAATAAAGGTGATGTCCCCTTTGATATTATCTTGGTATCGGATCTCAAAATCTTTTTTTACTTGTGCAGATAAAGCAAAAATGCCTGCAAAGAATATGCATGCGAAAAGGGTATAGAATTTTAGGGTAAAGTAGTTTCTTTTCATAGCTTAAGTTTTGGGGACTTGTTACTATTTGTAAAATATGTTTATGTCGTATAACTAAATATGTCTACGTACTCTTAATAGGCATAATCCAAATGTCATTTTTAAAATTAACGTTAGACTTATAACTCTTAAGAGCACTGCTCCAATTGTCAAATTTTCTTAGGTACACATATTTGTATTTGTTTTTCGGGTTTGTATAAATCTCAGCATCATAACCATCTTTCTTTAATTCTTCAATATACCGATCGGCATTTTTACTATTGGCAAACACATTAGCAATGATATAGTACTGTTTGTTTGAGCGATTGCTGGATTGAATAACAATATCTGTTTTGCTATAACCATTTTTATCAGAATTAAAGATTCTGTTAACATAGCGGTTCAAACATTGCGAGAGTCCGTTCTGTATATATTGCGAATCAATAGCATTCTTCTCATTATAATTAGTTAAGACCTCCTCCTTTTTAACTTTTGCAATCAATTGTTGATTGTCGTTTCTTGTTTCAACTTCTTGTTTAGATGGTGCACTGTTTTTACTATTGGAATTACTTGCATATGCGGTGTTCGATCCGCTTTGGCGCTCTTGATTATCATTATCGATATTGAGCACCCAAACATCTCCATGGTATTTATCCATTATATCGGATATATAGTTACTTCGTGCCTCCTTTAGGTCATCGTATCGCTCTAAATAAACGTAGTTAAGTCCATTATGAGAAAAACTTCCTGAAGCAATGCCTTGCTTCTCAAGATCATCCATGAATGATCGCATATAGGTCTCGCCTTTATAAACGTTTGCAATCACGTAAGCTCCATCGTCTACATTGGTTGAGGTTGTAGCTTTTGAAGCAGTTAATACTTTACTGGAGCCTACGTAAGGCTTGCCAACGGGTTTTGGGGAAACCCTAGTTCGCTTGTTTGGCGATTGAATATTATTGTTTGTTTGCTTATTATCAGAACCATTTAAATGAACAAAGTCGGTCTCATACTTCTGCTCGGCAGTTGCATAGGCATTTTCGTCGATTTCCTTCAACATATCCACTACCTGCTTCTTCACCTGGTTTTGATTAGGGTTCGATTTATTATCGTTGATAAATTTTAAGATATACGCAAATCGCTTATTGAGATCATTCTTTCTAGCTTCCTCAATAGAATCTTGGCGGAACATCATCTCATCAATGATCATATTGTTCTCATCCACTAAGTTTTGAAGTCTGGCAATTTCAGCATCCTTCCCTGTTAAAGAGTCCTTAGGCTCTTCTTCCAATACCAATAGGTTTTCATCATCTAACAAGTCCTCATATACCCTGTTTTCAGTAAGAATAGGTTGGAAAGAATACGCAAAGTTAATCTCATGGGTAACCCCAAAATTTGAGATCTGATCGCGGATTCCCTTTTCGATAGTATAGCCTAACGAAAGGCGTTTGGTTAAATTAAAACCGACACCAGCCGCAACACCATAAAACTCATCATAACCCCCTTGAACCCATCCTAGTTTTGGCATGTCCAATATTAAACTGCCGGAAAAAGAAAGGTCATCATCTCCCATTCTTCGAGCTCTAGTTAAGGCGCTAAACCTAGCATCTTCCAACATACCTACACCATTTTCAAACCGATTGGTATACATTAGGTGAGCACTGAATGTTTTATCTGCAAACTCCGTTAATGATTCACTTGTTTTAAAATTATAATCAAAGGCGTCCTCTGCATATAAACCTACATCGAAACTGCCTATAGATAAATTAATACCTGGTTGGAATGTGAGTAGCGAACCATTTTCCAAATCAGCAATGGTCGGATCATTAGGTTGGTTAGGATTAATATTGCTTTTATCTACCCCACTGTTATAATAAGACAGGTTGAATCCAAAAGTCAAATTACTGTTCTGAGATAATCGGACACCATAAGCATAATTGGCAATAGCCCCAAAGTTTGCAATTGTTCCGAACTTTTGATGGTAGATACTTAGTCCAAGACCTGAACGGTCGCTAATACGTCCTGAATAGCTTCCTAAATACGTTTGGTAATTATCATCAAAGCTCACCCATTGATTGCGGTGATAGAGGTTTATATACGAATTATCTTCATTGACAGTTGAAAAAGTCGGATTGATTAAAAACCTATTGAATTTCAATAGGTTTTGTGCTGGTATATCAATTGAAGCCACAGGAACATCCTCCTGTGCAAAAGCACTGGCGCAACACATTAAGAGTAGCAGGATGTATCTGTTTAAGCTAAACTTCATTTAGTTATTTTATAACGGTAATCGTACCTTGTTTTAGGGTTTCTTTTCCTTTAGTTATACTGTAATAATATATCGGTGGTTGACTTCCACTTGTTTGTAATATTGAGGATTCTGGCCAGTTGTTTTGATAATCATTGGTAGAGTAAACTCTTGTTCCTGATTGCAAAAATATGTTTACAGTCACATCCTTTTTATAGGCATAGGTACTTGGAATAATCCAAAGGTCGTTAAACCCATCACCGTTAGGTGTTATCACATTTGGAATTACATAACTTTCCAAATTGGTCACCTTAAATATTTTGGTAAGTTGGCACTGACCAACTCCAGCGACCAAGGTATATTCACCTTCCTGATGAATTGTGATGCTTCGCTCACTTGAGATAAGTTCATTCATGGGATCAAACCATTGATATGAATCCCCTCCTGAGGCTGTAATGGTTTTTGTTTGACCCTCTGGGATTACCACTACATCTGAGACATTTAACTGTACAACTGAAGGGTTTAAATCTTCTATGGTAAAAGTATTTGAGCTAAGAGTGCACCCGTAAGCTGTAATCTCCAATTTGTATTTACCGGTGAGATTCGTAGAAAGTGAAGTGCCTTTCTCAGTCAGTACTACACCATTTCTATACCAGCTATAATCATACTGCGTATCCGTTACAGAGGATTTAATTAAAATGTTATTGCCATTATCGCAACGAACATTGCTATCTGCTGAAATTTTTGCTGTGATCGGAAGGCTCAATTTTAATTCTATCGATTCGCTATTTAGTATAATTCCACCTTCGATCTCAACCCGAAGAGCATAAGTCCCATTTTTACGCGCATCTGCAATGGAAAGTGTTTTTTCAGTAGCTCCGCTTAATTCTTTGTTGTTGTAAACCCATTGGTATGAAAATTTATCTAATGTACTCTTCTCAAGCTGGATAGTTTGTTCTCCTTTTACTGCGGTAATGGAAGCTAAGCTCAGTTCTGCACTGGTACTTTCACATGAGGTATATGAACTGGCGTTAATTGTTGCTACATAAGATTCAGGTTCTACAATACTTACCTTATCTGTGGTTCGCTTAACGATACAATCCTCCTGTTGAGAAATCGTCACATAATAATCCCCAGCGACACTAACCTGTAGTGTCTTCCCTGTTTCTCCTGTAAGTTCGGTTCCATTTCTAAACCATTGGAATGAAGGGTTAGTAGCAGTAGTTTCCACAGCTATAGACACTGTTTCTTCTGGAAGTAATAAGGTGCCTTGTGCTAAAATGAGGTTGGATTCAAAAGATCCTGCAGAAATACTGACTGTAGAGGTCGTTTCTTTACAACCACCACTGCGTTCTAAAACCACGTAATAGTCACCTGCAAATCCTGGATCACTGCCGTTTACCTCCAAAGTGTTTTGATTATTTCTCTGGAGTAATTCACCGTCTTTATACCAAGCATAGGTGAGCAGCGGATCATCTAAATCAGTTTTAAGTGTATAGGTTTGACCCTCACATAATGAAAGTTTCTTTGCACCAACGAGTTCAAAACCGATAGAGTTCTCAATATTTACCTCCACTAAATTTGAAGCGGTAGCAGAAGAACAGTAGGATCCATAATTGATTTCTGCAAAATAAATTCCAGGTTCTGTAACCTCTAATGAGGGTCCGTGTTCTCCTGGGATAAGCTCGCTGTAATTGTACCAATTATACGAGGCTTCATTGGGATAATTATCTACCTCTAAGTACACAGAAGTTCCATCACAAACCGAGGCCTCCTCGTAATTATTAACTACTAAAGACTCACTAACATTTATAAAATAAGCTCCGAAAGGATCACTTGAAGGGCTTGTCTTTTTTGGACTCGTGCTGCGCCAACGTAATCTGTAGTTCTCACCAGATACATTTTTAGGCAATTTTAGATCAGTAACTTTAAATTTAAATTCAGCGTTTTTATCGGTTAATCTCGCAAGGGTAATGGGGGAAGAAAAGCTACCACTTGCATCTGAGAGTTCAATAATAAATTCATTGTCAGAGTTTACGATGGGATTTGGGTTCCAGGTAAACTCCACAGGGAATCCATTATGATCTGATGTTACACAGGCATCCGTAAATCCTAGTGTAGGTTTTTTTAACTCTTGCGCACCAAGCGACATGCCAGTTACGGTCAGCATAAGTAGGGAGAAACGAATAGATTTTTGAGTAAAAGTTCTATTCATAATTATATGGTTTAAATTTGGGTTTGCGTCATCTGAAAATTCCACAATAGAAATCAAAGTTAGCTGTTTTTTTATACAATTTTAGGAGTTTGTGGTGAAAGCACGATTTATAGATGCCTAGTTCAATTTTAGCATGGTTAAGGCTTAAAAAAATCCTTAAAATACCGAATGGTTTGTTAATAAAGCTGTTGAAAAGTCATTTTTTAGCCATGTAAAATCCGCTAGAATTTCAGTTTAAAATCAAGCTATAGGTTTTGAATTTCAAGTTTTGGTTTTGTTTATCCTTGATAAGTATACATTGCTTTAAAAATTCCTTAATTTTGCAGTCTATTTAGTATAATAAATTTATGGCAGAAGAAGGAAAGTCTTTAAATTTCATCGAACATATCATTGAAAATGACCTCAAAGAGGGATTTAGTAAAGATGAATTGCGTTTTCGATTCCCACCAGAACCTAATGGCTATCTCCATATTGGACATGCCAGTTCTATTTGTTTAAATTTCGGACTGGGTGAAAAGTACAATGCACCCGTGAATTTGCGTTTCGACGACACGAACCCTGCAAAAGAAGAGCAGCAGTTTGTAGATGCAATTAAACGTGATGTAGAATGGCTTGGATACCAATGGGATCAGGAGCGTTATGCTTCAGATTACTTTGAACAATTATATAAGTGGGCTATTGAACTTATCAAACTTGGAAAGGCTTATGTAGATAGTCAAAGTTCAGAAGAAATTGCTGCGCAAAAAGGTACTCCGACATCTCCTGGACAAGAAAGTCCTTATAGAAACCGATCTGTGGAGGAGAATTTAGAGCTCTTCGAACAAATGAAAAATGGTGACTTTAAAGAAGGTGAGCACGTCCTGCGCGCAAAAATTGATATGAAGGCCTCCAATATGCTGATGAGGGATCCAATTATGTATAGAATCCTGCACAAGCCGCACCATAGAACAAATAATGATTGGTGTATTTATCCAATGTATGACTGGACCCATGGAGAGAGCGATTATATCGAACAAGTCTCCCATTCCTTTTGTACTCTTGAGTTTGCGATGCACCGTGAGTTATATGACTGGTTTTTAAATCAGGTATATACCCCTTCAAAGGTAAAACCAAAACAACGTGAGTTTGCACGAAGAAATTTAAGTCATACTGTAGTGAGCAAACGAAAATTACTTCGTTTAGTTGAGCAAGGCGTAGTCAATGGATGGGATGATCCAAGGATGCCCACTATTTCTGGGTTAAGACGTCGTGGTTATACTCCTGAGTCAATTAAGAACTTTGCCAATACCATTGGTATTGCAAAAAGAGATAACTTAATTGATGTGTCTTTATTGGAATTTCATGCCCGTGAGGATCTCAATAAAAAAGCTCCTCGTATTATGGGGGTACTAAATCCTTTAAAACTTATTATCACCAATTACCCTGAAAACCAGGAAGAATTAGTTGAGGCTGAAAACAACCCTGAAGAAGAAGTACTTACCTATAGAGAGGTGCCATTTTCTAGAGAAATTTATATCGAACAAGAGGATTTTAGAGAAGAGGCTAATCGTAAGTTTTTCCGTTTAAAACTCGGTGGGGAAGTTCGTCTAAAAAATGCTTATATCATTAAAGCGGAGAAGGCTGTAAAAGATGAGCATGGAAATATTGTTGAAGTTCATTGCAGCTATGATCCACTTAGTAAAAGTGGCAGTGGTACCCTGGAGAGTCAACGAAAAGTGAAAGGGACCTTACACTGGGTATCAATAAAGCATGCCATCGAAGTTGAGGTACGTGAGTACGATCGTTTATTTACCGTTGCCGAACCAGACAGACAAGGAGATAAGGATTTTCTAGAGTTTCTAAATCCAGAATCTTTAAAAATAACAAAAGGTTATATAGAACCTAGTGTTGCAACTGCCAAGGTCGGGGATCATTTCCAATTCCAGCGACTTGGTTATTTCAATATAGATCCAGACAGCACAAAAGACAAGCTGGTTTTCAACAAAACAGTTGGACTCAGAGATACTTGGGCGAAGCTCGAACAATAATATAAAATACATACAATTACCCTAAAGCACGCCTAGCGTGCTTTTTTATTTCTATTAACACAACTGTTAAGAATAGGCTAAATGCTCTCAATTTTTAGTATAATACCTTCAACTTTCGTAAATTAGATACTATTAGGGGATTAATTTATTAATTAAAACATTTTTAGATATGTCAAACCAAACAGGAAATACTTTATTAGCGCTTTTAACTGGTGCTGCAATCGGAGCAGGGATAGGAATTCTTTATGCTCCTGATAGAGGGGACAAAACCCGAAAAAAAATAAGAAAAAATGCAAAATCGGCTCAGAGAGAACTTGAGAAACAACTTAAGTCAACCACGACAAAACTCAGCTCACAAGCAGAGAAGACGCGTGCAAATTTTGAGAACAAATTAGAGGACACTCTTTCTACGATGAGTTATAAGGCTGATGACATACTAGTGGCTTTAGAAGCGAAACTAGAGGACCTCAGAGAACAAAACTCTAAGCTTCAGAAAGCGGCAACGTCTAAAAAGTAGTTTATGGGACTGAACAATCTCTCAGAAAATGTTGAGGGGCTCAATAGAAGTACTCAAGAATTCATTGAAAAGAATTATGAGTACTACAGGCTCAGTATATTTAAAACCTTAACCAAGGGCTCTACTTCATTAATAACCTTTATGATACTAGGGGCGCTATTATTTGGCGCTCTATTGCTAGTGACCTTCGCTATAGCTTTATTTATAGGAAGTTGGTTAGATAATTTAGGCCTTGGCTTTTTGATATTGGGGCTTTTCTATGTCTTAATTGCAGTGATTGTTTTTTATGGTTGCAGAAAAACCATAGAACGTATGGTGCTCATTAAGGCCTCTAAAGATTTTTTTGATAATGATTGATGCAAGGCAATCACCAAAAGAAGATACCATGAAAATTTACACTTCATTTGAAGAAATAGACAAGGATATTAAGGTGCTAAAATTAGAAAAGGATATTTCAAAAGAAGAAATAAAACTCAACTTTAACGGCATCAAGGACGACTTTAGCTTTTTAAACGTGGTCGGAAAAACTGCAAATTCAGTAATTCAAAAGGCCTTAACGTTTAAGCTATTAAGAAATTTAATCAAATAAATTAAAAGCACCCCCCTTCCTACACCTGCATTTGTGTCCGAGACACAAATAGAAAACGTTGCTGAAAATTATAAATCAGCAACGTTTTCTTTATTTAATACTATCGGTAAGTTATCTGCAATTACTTAAAAATAAAGAGGTAATCTATTTATCGTCACCGTCTTTCTTTTTGTTTTGCTTTTTCATAGCCTCCCCTATTTGATTACTTGCCGTAAAGGATGCAACCATATTGTTAAGCATATCACTTCCAGCTTGCGGAGAATTCGGAAGAAGTATCAAGTTACTATTGGTTTCCTCTCCAATTGCTTGCAAGGTATCATAATGCTGAGTTACAACAATAAGCGCTGAGGCCTCCTGGGAATTTATACCCACTTTGTTTAATACTTCAACGGATTCTTCCAAACCACGGGCAATTTCACGGCGCTGATCTGCAATACCTTGACCCTGAAGACGTTTACTCTCTGCTTCGGCTTTGGCTTTTTCAACAATTAGAATTCGAGCAGCATCTCCTTCGAACTGAGCAGCTATTTTCTCGCGCTCTGAGGCATTAATACGGTTCATCGCATGCTTTACCTGTTGATCAGGATCAATGTCAGTCACAAGAGTTTTAATGATGTCAAATCCGTATTCCAACATGGCATCCTGAAGTTCGGACTTTACTGCAATAGCAATATCATCTTTTTTCACAAAAACGTCATCTAATTTCATTTTAGGAACCTCTGCTCGAACTACGTCGAATACATAAGAAGTAATTTGCTCATGTGGATACTCTAATTTATAAAAAGCATCATAAACCTTAGTCTTAATAACAACGTATTGAACTGAAATTTTAAGCTTTACAAAAACGTCATCCAAGGTTTTAGTCTCGACGATCACATCGAGTTGTTGAATTTTAAGACTTAGTTTCCCTGCGATGCGGTCAATGATAGGAATTTTAAGCTGTAGACCAGAATTTCGAATACTGTGAAATTTACCAAAACGTTCTATGGCCACAGCGGTCTGTTGCTTAACGATAAAAAAGGCACTGAAAAAGATGATAATGCCAAAAAATGCTAAAGGAATAAGAAGATACATCTGAAAAAATTTATAGGTTAACCGCGGTTAAAATACGAATTTTAAAATTAGAAAATCTATAAAATATAGTCAGATGTACCTTTATGTGAATATCTATTAAGGAATCATCCCAGTTTTGTTACAGCATACTGGATTCTATCGAGCGTTTGTGTTTTCCCAAGTAAATCAATAATGTCAAATACATGCGGTCCTTTCATTTCGCCTACAAGCGCTAATCGCAATGGTGGCATAACTTGACCAAAGCTCAGTTCTTTTTCAGAAATCCATGACTTTACAGTTTCTTCGATAGTTTGAGAATTAAAATCATTTACCGACTCAATAACCATGGCTACTTGATTCATATAACTAGCCGTGTGTTCCTTCCACTGTTTCTTGACAGCCTTTTCTTGGAAGTTCTCAGGTGCTCTTAAGAAAAAGTCCCCTTCTACTACAAGTTCACTCACAAAATTGACACGTTCTTTTAAAAGACCGGCCACCTTAGATAGATAATCAATCCTTAGATCCGTTCTGCGGGCGGTAGATTGTTCGATATAATCGCATAGTTCTTTGGCCAAATCATCATTAGATTGTTTTTGAAGATATTGATGATTATACCATTTGGTTTTATCCGGATCAAATCGAGCTCCTGCCTTTTGAACTTTCTCTATTTCAAAAGCTTCTATAAGTTCATCAAGGCTAAAAAGTTCCTGTTCTGTACCTGGGTTCCAGCCTAAAAAGGCTAAAAAGTTTACCACGGCCTCTGGATAATATCCTTGCTCTTTATAACCTGAAGAAACCTCTCCTGATACAGGGTCAGTCCATTGTAAAGGAAATACTGGAAATCCTAATTTATCACCATCACGTTTACTTAGTTTTCCTTTGCCAACAGATTTTAAAATAAGTGGTAAATGTGCAAACTCAGGAGCATCCCAACCAAAAGCGCGGTATAACAAAACGTGCAAAGCCAAGGAAGGCAACCACTCCTCACCTCGAATCACATGGGTAATTTCCATCAAATGATCATCGACAATATTAGCTAGGTGATAGGTGGGCATACCATCACTTTTAAACAATACCTTATCATCTAAAATGTTGGTATCAATTATTATTTCCCCACGAATTATATCATTTAATTTAATGGATTCATCCACAGGTGATTTAAAACGAATCACATAGGGTTCTCCAGATTCAATTCGCTTTTGAACTTCTTGGGTGTCTAAAGAAAGTGAGTTTTGTAATGTTCCACGTGTAGCCCAGTTATAAGTAAATTTACCGCCATCGCTTTCAGATTTTAGTCGCTCTGCATCCAACTCCTCTGGTGTATCGAATGCATAATATGCCCAACCGCTATTTAGCAATTCTTCGGCATATTTTTTATAAAGTTCCTTACGCTCACTTTGACGAAAAGGTCCGTATTTTTCTTGAATTTCAGCCTCTGAATCAGGTCCCTGATCATAAGGTATATTTAACCATTTTAGCGCCTTAGTGATATACTCCTCTGCTCCTTCGACATAGCGTTTTTGATCTGTATCTTCGATTCGTAAAATAAAATCACCGCCGTGTTTCTTGGCAAATAAATAATTTAACAAAGCCGTTCTAACACCTCCGATATGTAAAGGTCCTGTAGGACTTGGTGCAAATCGCACTCTAACGCGTGTACTCATTTAAAATAATTTTTGACAAAGATAGGAGTTTTTAAAAGGAACTTTGAATCTGGTTTCCATGATTAATTAGTGTTAAAAATACATTTTTTAATAACCTATTTTAATTTTATTCATGCAAAAACAGTATCTTGGATTTTTAAAACCATTAAAATCCAGCAATGTGAAAACAAAAAACACCAGAAGAACATTTATTAGGAACTCAGGTCTAGCAGTAGCAGGTCTTGGCATGTCTAACATTATAACTGCCCAACAGGCCAGTTCCCTCTTTACTAATTTAGCACCTAGCGACCGATTAAATTTTGGTGTCATTGGTTGTAATGGTATGGGATGGGCCAATATGAACGCACATCTTAAAATACCTGGAGTCCAATGTGTGGCACTAGCAGATGTGGATCAAAGTGTGTTAGCTAGAAGAGCTGCTGACTTGAAAAAAATGGGCCATAACAATAAGGTATCCTTATATAAGGACTATCGCAAACTCTTGGAAAACAAGGACGTCGATGTGGTCATTATAGGAACCCCAGATCACTGGCATTGTTTAAACTTTGTAGATGCTTGCCAGGCTGGTAAACATGTATATGTTGAAAAACCACTAGCCAACTCCATTGAAGAATGTTCAATCATGGTAGATGCTACTAAGAGATACAACACCATCGCACAAGTAGGACAATGGCAGCGTAGTGGTTCACAATATCAACAAGCAGCTGATTATATAGCAACAGGAGCATTGGGTAATATCCGACTAGTAAAATGTTGGGCCTATCAAGGATGGATGAAACCAGTTCCACCAGTAGCAGATAGTACGCCACCTGAGGGAGTTGATTATAAAATGTGGTTGGGACCTGCACCAAAACGTAATTTTAATAAAAATAGATTTCATTTTAATTTTAGATGGTTCTGGGATTATGCGGGTGGACTAATGACCGACTGGGGTGTACATGAAATTGACATAGCATTAAAAATAATGAATGCCTCTGCTCCAAAATCCATTATGGCTTCAGGGGGGAAATTAGCCTATCCAAATGATGCTTCTGAGACTCCAGACACCCTACAAACGGTATTCGAATATGATGACTTTAACCTTTTGTGGGAACACGCCACTGGAATTAATCAAGGAAATTACGGAAGATCAGAAGGAATAGCTTTTGTAGGTAACAACGGAACACTAGTAGTAGATCGCCAAGGCTGGGAAGTGATGCCAGAGTATGATTATAAGGACGGTAAACGAGAACCTAAAGTATCAGAAATTGCACTTACTGAAAAATCAAATGAGGCGCTTGATGATCATGCGCAAAATTTTGTTGATGTGATCAAAGGCAATGAGACCAAGCTACGATGTAGTGTTGAACAAGGAGCGATCTCTGCAGTGAATGCTCATATGGGAAATATCGCATTTAAGACTGGTGAAAAAATATATTGGGATAGTAAAACAAATCAGTTCAAAGATAATGCCTCGGCCAATGAGCTAGTCAAAGCCCATTACCACAATGGCTGGGAATTGCCAAAAATATAATCTGCTTTTAAGAGCAATAACATTTAAATAATTCAATAAAAACCAAAACGGCAGTACTTCTATAAAAGTGAGATACTGCCGTTTACTATAAACAAATGCGTTTTATCCTTTTAATATATCATTAGGTACTGCCTCCTTATTAAGGAATAAAGAATTGGTTTTTAATAGGATATGGTTTTTTGTCACATACAAATATCCTTGGTGATCGTTCCCTGTTCCCCAGGAGTTCTTCACGATATAGTACTTTTTATTATTCTGATCCTTTCCCCTTTCCAACAATCTGCATCGCATGATCATCAGTTGTGGAATAGTTGTGAAAAGCTTGTTTCTCATGGCTTCACTAATTTCCATCTCTACTTTAGGCCCATTAAACATAGTTTTCGGTCCTCATCGCTCATATCTTTGTAAAGCAATTCTGGAACATAGGCAATACCGTTTTTCCAACTAAAATGTTTTCGCTCACATCTGCTGCCCATCCAACGGTGTAGCCATGATCCAGAGCACTTTCAATGACACTTATAAAGTCATTCATGCTTACATTATAAGCATAATCAAAGCTCCAATTGTCAGGAACTGGGATGAATACTTCCTAATACACCGGTTCATGAGCTAAGGCTACCTATTCTACAAAGGATTCCGCCTTTACCCCAACAACCTCTTGTGCGAAAGTTTTAGGAGTATAGGTTTTTCCTTGATACTCAAAAGATTCTGGAACAGTGCCTAAGTAGCTATCTAAAATAGCGGTAAAAGCAGTAAGCCAATTTGGGCCGCAAGTGAGGTGTTATTTTCCAATGCTTTAATGAGGTTAACTTGAGCATGTACCCCAAAAGTCAGCAAGGCCATACCTGCTGCAATACATATTTTTTTAATTTTATGATGTTTAATTTAACGGGTCCAATGTGTAAAAATATAACAAAAGCCATTCTTAAAATTATATTTAAATTTTTTGTAGTGATTTTCCCCAGTTATTCACCCTTCAGGATTTTGTTGTTGTAAATAAAAATTTCCACAAAATAACCTTCCAAATACCTGAATTAGCAACGTTAAAACTTTTTAGATTCTCCTTGATATGGATCAAAACAAGTAACAACAATGCCAAACAAATTGTATTTTTAACTTCTAATGGTTATACTTATAATATAATACACTATAAATGAGCATATTAAATGAAATACACCATAAATTAGCCTTGTTTTTACGCAAGTACTATTCCAATGAACTGCTTAAAGGGCTCTTTCTCTTTATTAGTGTTGGGTTGTTGTATTTTATAGGCATCGTTCTACTTGAGTATTTCTTATGGCTGAGCACATCCTCCCGGAGGGTACTTTTTTGGGCTTTTGTAGCAATTGAAGTGCTTTTGTTTATAAAATTTATTTGCATTCCATTATTGTATTTATTTAGGCTTCGCAAAGGCATCGACCATAAAGAAGCCTCCAAAATTATTGGAAATCACTTCCCTTCGGTGGGTGATAAACTTTTAAATTTTCTACAACTTTCAAAGGACAAAACCCAGTCCGATTTATTGCTAGCCAGTATTGAGCAAAAAGGAAATGATCTTAAGCCAATCCCTTTTCAAATGGCTATAAGTTATAAGAGAAATTTAAAGTATGCTTATTATGCTGCGATCCCAGTTGTATTAATTCTATTGGTTACAATAATTGGAAAGATGAATCTTTTTACCGATAGCTATAAGCGCGTGGTGGACTACCAAACTGCTTACGCCCCACCAGCTCCTTTTGAGTTTCTAATTACAAATGATTCCCTTAAAACACTTAAAGGGAAATCTTTTACTCTAGAGGTAGAAACCCAAGGCAGTCGTGTGCCTGAAGACATTCAAATAGTTATTGGGGAAAATAGATTTTTTATGGAAAAATCAAGTACAACAATCCATCAGTATACCTTTGTGCAACCTATTGAGGACATTGAATTTCAACTGCAAGCAACAGGAGTAAATTCAATTCCCTACCAGCTAAAAGTTATACCAACTCCGAGTCTTCTTTCCTTTGAAATGACCTTAAATTATCCCAATTATACAGGAAAATCGACAGACACTTTAAAAAGTACAGGAAATGCTACCATCCTTGAAGGCACTGAGATTCACTGGGTATTTAATTCAGAGAACACCGACAAAATTTCCATGGCACTTTTAGACAGCACCCATGTGTTATCAAAATCCCAGCAGCAGTTTTCTTTAAAAAAACGCATCTATGACAATACTTCCTATAGCGTTGCTACAAGCAACGATTATTTGATCGATTATGAAAAGCTTAATTTCAACCTCGAAGTTATAAAAGATCAATATCCTACAATTACCGTTAAGGAGCATATAGATAGCAGCGCGGTTAACAGAAAAATATACACTGGTTCGCTTAGTGATGATTATGGAATAACAAAATTAGAAATTTTCTATAAAGCCACTGATAGTGATAGTCTACTTAAAAGGAATATTCCTATAATCGGTCAAACCGTGGATCGTTTTGTCTATGAATTTCCAACAGGTTTAACATTAAAAGAATCTGTCGACTACCAATACTATTTCCAAGTAACAGATAACGATGCCATAAGAGGTGGGAAAGTTTCTAAAAGTCAACAATTTCACTATAGAAAATTAAGCCATAGTGAATTGCAGCAAGAGCAACTTAAAAATCAAAAACAAACCATACAGCAACTCCAAAACACTTTCGAGCAGTCTGAAGAACAAAAACAACAGCTCAATGAAATAAATGCCATAAACAAACAAAAAAATCAACTAAATTTTAATGATAAAAAAAAGATAGATCAATTCTTATCACGGCAGCTTGAACAAAACCAAATGATGGAAAAATTTCAGAACAAACTGATTGAAAACCTAAGTGAATTTCAGAAAACAAATAAAGAGAAATCCCAATTCAATGATCTTCTTAAAGAGCGTCTAGAGCGAAGACAAAAGCAACTTGAAGAAAATGAAAAGATGATGGAGGAGCTTTCTAAACTCGCAGATAAAATCAAGAAAGAGGAATTCAGTAAGCGGTTGGAAGATATGGCCAAAAACCAGAATAACAACAGTAGAAGTCTAGAACAAATCTTAGAATTAACCAAACGTTATTATGTTCAAGCCAAGGCAGAAAAATTAAAAAATGACATTCTTTCCTTATCTGAAAGGCAATCGGAATTGGCTAAAAAAGAAAATAGCAGTAGTGATGATCAACAAAGATTAAACGCTGAATTTGATAAAATACAACAAGAATTAGAACTTTTAGAAAAGGAAAACAAGCTGCTAAAAAAACCTATGGATCTAACAAGGGACGAGCCCATGGAAGAGCAAATTAAGCAGCAACAAAAACAAGCGAAAGAGAAGTTAGACCAGGGCGCTTCAAAAACAGATGCAAAAAATCACCAGAAAAAGGCAGCCGAAAAATTACAACAACTAGGATCGCAGATGAAAAACCAAATGCAATCTGGTTCACAAGAGAGTTTACAAGAAGACGCCGATATGTTACGGCAAATTTTAGATAACCTAGTACTGTTTTCATTAAAGCAAGAAAGCCTAATGCAGCGCATTGGAGTGTTAAAGGAAAGTAACACAAACCTTTCGGTATATTTAAAGGAGCAGAACGATTTAAAATCAGTATTTGAGCATGTAGATGACAGTCTATTTACTTTATCATTACGCCAACCAAAGTTAACTGAGCAGATTAATAAAGATGTAAATGATGTTTACTATAACATCGATAAATCTTTGGAAGAGTTTGCTGAGAATCAAACATACCAAGGAGTATCCTATCAACAATATGCGCTCACAGCAACGAATTCATTAGCTGATTTTTTGAGCAACATTTTGGATAATATGCAAGAAAGTTTATCGATGGGCTCTGGGGAGGGTACAAAGGATTTTCAATTACCAGATATCATTCAGTCGCAAGAACAATTAAATAAATCCATGCAGGATGCTATGGGTAAGCAACAAGAAAATAAACAAAATGACAACAAAGGAGAACCCTCTCAAGGTGAAAATGGGGAAGAAATGTCAGAAAAACTGTTTGAGATTTACAAAGAACAACAATTTCTAAGAAATGCTTTGGAAGGACAAATGGATAAACTTCAAAACCCTTCAGATAAACTCAACACTAAAAAAGCCATTGAAGAAATGAAGCAATTAGAAAATGATTTGATTGAAAAAGGTTTTACGCGAGATAATGAGCAAAAAATGCTTCAACTCCAACATCAATTATTAAAACTAGAAAACGCTGCCATGCAGCAAGGGGAAAAACCAGAGCGTGAGAGTACTACTAATGATCAAAATTTTACAAATCCTATAGAAAACCTAAATCCTGATATTCAACAATATTTAAATGAAGTTGAAATATTAAATAGACAAAGCTTACCTTTGCGGCAAATTTATAAAGAGAAGGTAAATACTTATTTTAAAACCGATGATTAATTTTCATTATGAAACAGATTTTCTTATTGATAACCCTGCGCAATATAGCAGCTGGATAGAAAACATCATTTCGTCAGAATCTAAAAACTGTGGTGAAGTGAATTATATCTTTTGTGATGATAATTATCTTTTTAAAATAAATGTTGAATACCTAGATCATGACACACTTACAGATATCATTAGTTTTGATTATTCTGATCACACCACCATTCAAGGTGATATTTTCATTTCCATTGAGCGAGTAAGAGAAAATGCTAAAGAATATAACGTATCCTTAGAGAATGAACTTCGAAGAGTTATGGCGCATGGCATCTTACATTACTGTGGATATAAAGATAAAACCGAAGAAGATAGTAAATTAATGCGACAAAAAGAAGAAGAAAAAATCGCCTTATTTAAATAGACTCCCCGATCAATCCCACAAATAACAAGGATTTTCCCTGCTGTTTCACGTGGAACAATAAAATTTACAAATTCAGAACATATAAGATCCTATGTATGATTCATGGGATACTGTTCTAAATTTCGTTTTTTTGCAAAATAAATTGAATAGATAAAAACCCAAATTTATGTTTGATAAACAATATGATGTAATTGTTGTAGGTGCTGGCCATGCTGGTTCTGAAGCTGCAGCTGCTTCAGCCAATATGGGAGCAAGTACGTTATTAGTAACAATGAACCTTCAAAATATTGCACAAATGTCTTGTAATCCCGCTATGGGAGGAATTGCAAAAGGACAAATTGTACGAGAAATTGATGCCATGGGTGGATATTCTGGAATAGTTACTGATAAAACAGCCATACAATTTAAAATGCTCAACAAATCAAAAGGTCCTGCAATGTGGTCTCCAAGAGCACAGAGTGATCGTATGCGTTTTGCAGAACAATGGCGATTAATGTTAGAGCAAACTCCTAACGTAGATTTCTACCAGGAAATGGTTTCTGGTTTAATTATAAACAATGGTGTTATAAAAGGAGTACGTACTTCCTTAGGAATAGAGATCAGATCTAAAGCTGTAGTTCTAACTAATGGGACGTTTTTAAATGGTTTAATTCATATTGGAGACAAACAATTTGGAGGTGGACGCGCAGGAGAAAAAGCCGCAACAGGTATAACAGAGGATCTAATAAAATGTGGATTTGAATCTGGAAGAATGAAGACTGGAACTCCACCTAGAGTTGATGGAAGATCATTAGATTTTAGCAAAATGACCGTTCAACCAGGTGATGAAAACCCTGATAAGTTTTCTTATTCAAATGTTACAAAACCATTGGAGCATCAAAGGGATTGTCATATGACTTACACCAGTGGTAAAGTACATGATCTATTAAGAGAAGGCTTCGATCGCTCTCCTATGTTTAATGGTAGAATAAAAAGTATAGGTCCTCGATACTGCCCTTCAATTGAAGATAAAATAAACAGATTTGCAGATAAAGATCGTCATCAAATCTTTGTTGAGCCAGAAGGGTGGGACACGGTTGAATACTATGTAAATGGATTTTCTACTTCCTTACCAGAGGAAGTCCAATTTAAAGCTTTACGATCAGTAGAAGGTTTTGAAAATGTAAAGTTTTTTAGACCTGGTTACGCCATCGAATATGACTACTTCCCTCCTACGCAATTAAAGCATACATTAGAAACAAAGCTTATAGAAGGATTGTACTTTGCTGGTCAAATTAATGGAACAACAGGTTATGAAGAAGCGGCTTCTCAAGGACTAATGGCTGGTATAAATGCTGCCTTAAAAGTACAGGAGAAATCAGAATTTATACTTAAGAGAAATGAAGCTTATATTGGAGTTCTAATAGATGATCTAATAACAAAGGGCACAGAAGAACCTTATCGTATGTTCACCTCCAGAGCAGAATATAGAACCTTACTAAGACAAGATAACGCAGATTTACGTCTTACTCCAATGAGCCATGAAATTGGATTAGCATCTCTAGAAAGATTGAAACGTATGGAGGAAAAACAAAAAGCATCCGATGCCTTTGTTCAGTTTTTCAGAGATACTAGTGTAAAGCCAGAGGTAATAAATCCTATATTGGAATCTGTAGATTCTTCGACCATGAAACAATCTGATAAGATGTTTAAAATCTTTGCAAGACCTAATATTACCTTAGAGTATTTAAGAAAAATTGATAGTGTTAAAAAATACATCGAAGAGAATAATTTGGATACCGAAGTATTAGAACAAACAGAGATTCAAGTAAAATATTCAGGCTACATTGATAAAGAAAAAAACAATGCAGACAAACTAAATCGTTTAGAAGAAATAAAAATTCCAGAGCAATTTAACTACGATAATTTAAAATCCTTATCCTTTGAGGCTAAAGAAAAATTAAAAAAGATTCGGCCAACAACCCTATCTCAAGCTTCAAGAATAAGCGGAGTTTCACCAAGTGATATTAGCGTAATGCTTGTCCATATGGGCAGATAATTTTAAAGGGTTCCACGTGGAACCCTTTTTATTTTTTATATACTATCTTGCGTATTTTTAAATTATGGTAGAGTATCCCACACATATTATTTGTAAAGATCATCTGGTAAGCGGTGAAGAATTTCATATTAAAGAAACACCTATTAAGGGTGTTTTAAAAACTTATCCAACACCTGATAAGAACAAAATTGGATACTATTATGAAAGTAATTCGTATATATCGCACACAGATTCTAAGGATAATTTTATTGATAAAATTTATCAGTTCGTAAAAAACTATGCAATAAAAAGCAAGTATAAAACCATACTAAAACTTAAACCGAATACCAAGAAACTATTAGACATAGGAAGTGGAACGGGGGACTTTTTGAGTGCTTCTAAAAACTATAATATAAGTTCAACAGGGACTGAACCAAACGAACATGCGAGGAAATTATCCAAAGCAAAAGGAAATAACGTAGTTAAAGAACTTGAAGAATTAAAGGGTGATAAATTTGATGTTATAACTCTATGGCATGTATTAGAACATGTTTATGAACCATCGGCTTATTTAAAAAAAATAGACGCGCTTTTAAACAAAGATGGTATTTTACTCATTGCCGTTCCAAACTATAATTCATCCGACGCCAAACATTATAAAAACTATTGGGCTGCTTATGATGTTCCTCGACATCTTTGGCACTTTAGTAAAACAGGAATGAAAGAATTGCTGGAGAAACAGAATTTTAAAATAACAAAATACAAGGCCCTACCCTTTGATTCATTTTATGTAAGTTTATTATCAGAGGAAAATAAAAGTGGTAGAAAAAATTTGGTAAAAGCATTCTCTATTGGCCTTCTTTCTAATTTAAAGGCTAAAAGCACCAGCGAGTACTCCTCAATCCTCTATATAGCTAAAAAAAATACCAAATAACGCTTTATAGAGCGTTTAAAGGGCTATAATCTAATAAGCTTAACATACTTATAGAAAGAAAATTAAAACGCCGTAAACAGCTTTATATAAACTCAATTTTAATAATTAAAACTTATTTATAAATTAATAACTATAAATTATAGTAATACCAATAATTTTCAGCTTCTAAATCAAAAATTCGAGTTACTTTTCTATTTTTGCTATCAACATAAAATTTAAATAAAAACCATGAAAAAAATAATTTTAATCATAACCGTTGCTTTGGCATCAGTTTCTTGTCAACAAGACAAAATCGCTTTTGTAGATAATACTAAGCTATTAAACGAGTATCAAGAAAAAATAGATATAGAAGCAAAATACAAAACAATATTTGAAGCTTTCGGTAAAAAAAGAGATAGTATCACCCAGGCTTTTCAAGTAGAAGCACAAGCCTTCCAAGAAGAGGCTCAGAAACTATCACAGAATGCTGCACAGGAAAAATATCAATCTTTAATGCAGAAAAGCCAAACGGTTCAACAACAAATTCAAGGTGAAGAACAACAATTAGCCATGGAAAGTCAAGGTGAAATTGATTCATTGCTAAAGAAAGTAAAAGAATTTGTAGTTGATTATGGAAAAACAAATGGATATACTTTTATTCTTGGAAAAAATGATGCCGGAAGTGTTATGTACGGAGAGAGCAGCAAAGATATTACTGACCAGGTACTAAAGGCTTTAAATGATAAATATAAGAAATAACAAATCAACTATTTCAGAATCAAAAAGACGTATAGCAATATGCGTCTTTTTTTATTTGGCAGAAATAAGATCACTGCTAACCCAGATTTAAGTAAACTTTGACTCCGAAAAAAATAAAATAAACAACTAGTGAAAAATTAAAATAGATCATTACATTTGCATCCATCACAACAGCGCAGAGTAGCGTTAATTTACACGTGATAAATGGGTCATTAACTCAGTTGGTTTAGAGTGTCACCTTGACAGGGTGGAAGTCACTGGTTCGAGTCCAGTATGACCCACAAAATTATACATTCTTTAGGAGCTTATCACCTACTTCTTTTGCTCTCTAATATTTTCAATAACATGCTTTATTTTCTCCTTCTCTCCTGGAAAAATACCTTGTAGCATAAGTACAAAACCAAAGAAAACAATTACCAAGCTGATAATTCGTTTTATTTTAAAAATCCTACGAGGAGTTAGTTTTGTTCTAAGTTGCTTTGCAAGTAGAATCTTAAAGCAATCAACGATCAAATATGTAGCGAGAATGGTTGTCAGAAATACAAAAATACGCCGGTCTTCCATTTCTAATTTTGGACCAAAAATAAATATGATTCCCAACCAAAAACCCAGTACACCAACATTAATAAAATTAAGTAAAAAACCATTGATAAACAGTCTAATATAATTACGTTTGACCGTTACTTGGTTGATAGCATTTCTAATATCTCTTTTAAAATCTGTTTTACATTTACGAAATGAAACATAACCATAAACGATAAGTACGATTCCTCCTAGAATAAACAAGGAAGGTTCGTCCTTTATTTTGTGTAATATTCTATTGGTACTGTAATAGGCGATAAGAATAAACAAGAAGTCCCCTAAAACCACACCCAAATCAAAAGCAAGGGCAGCCCTAAATCCCTTAACAGCACCAGTTTGTAGTAAAACAAAAAAAACTGGTCCTATGGTAAAGGACAACAAGATTCCAAGCGGTATTGCCGTAAATATATCTTGAATCATTTAACTATAGATAAACTAACAGTTTAAGGTATTCTTAATTCTTAAAAAATAACAAAGCAAAGGTACACAATGCGAATGATTCTCTTCCTAGAGAAATCAAAAAGAATACTACGGCGTTGCTTTTTGAAAAAGGATCTGCTAACTCAACGACATTTTACATTTCGTTGATAGTACCACCGATAAAAGTTTGCTTTTCTAATACTGTAGGATTTCCGTAAACATTGATAGTACCTCCTACTCTAACTTTAGCATCTGCATAATCACTTGCTGAAATATGAGCCGTACCACCAGCTTTCACCATGGCTTTGGTCTGAGAAGACTCTAACTCTTTACCATTATATTGCCCCCCAGTATTGACGTCTATATCCTGATTAGAAGCTTTCCCTTTAAGAGATAAAATTCCTCCAGAAGTAGCCTTCGCTTCAAGACGCTGTACATCGAGTTCCAATTCAATTTCCGCTTTTTCCTGAGCACGTAAATCAAGATCAATTTGGGACCAAACATCCTGGCTTGTTACAAACGAATTTTCATTTGCGTCAATAGCATCAATCATACCTTTAGCATATAAAGTTACATAGGTAGTATGCCCATTAAAAACTTCATTAATACTCATCCTAATTTTTAACTTTCCGTTTTTATTAACAACCACCACATCTGCTGCATTTTTACCAGATATAATAGCCTGATCTTTATTACCCTTTATCAATGTAACAGAAAGACCATCATATACTTTAACCTCATGGAACTCTCCTAGATCCTTGGTTAAATTATCCTGGGCTACTAATGAAGTCACACCACATAGAAACATTATTATTGCGAAATACTTTTTCATTTTCCTTAATTTAAATTAAAAACTAAAGGTAATCCAGAATTTAAATTTTAAAGAATTCTAAAACCCAAAAAATGTTAATTTGTAAGTTTTTTTCCAGTGATAACAAAATCAAGATGTCGTTTTTGAAGGTCAAAACTTTTCATCTTCACAAAAACTTCATCTCCTAATTGATATATTTTTCCAAAATTTTCGCCGACCACGGAATAAGTACTCGCATCAAATTCGTAGTAATCATCTCTTAAATCAGAAACCCTTACCATTCCTTCACATTTGTTTTCTATAATCTCAACATAGATACCCCATTCGGTTACACCTGATATAACACCCAAGAATTCTTCATCGAAACGATCTTCCATATACTTGATTTGCATATACTTTATAGAATCTCTCTCAGCATTGGTAGCCAAAATTTCCATATCCGTGGCATGTTTACATTTTCGTTCGATAATTTCTGCATCCACAGAGGATCCACCATCGAGATAGTGTTGTAATAAACGATGAACCATCACATCTGGATAACGCCGTATTGGAGAGGTAAAATGTGTATAATAATCAAACCCTAAACCATAATGTCCAATATTTTCAGTGGTATAAATAGCCTTACTCATAGTTCTTATTGCCAAAGTATCAACTAAATTCTGCTCCTTCTTTCCTTGTACATCATCCAATAGACTATTTAAAGAGCTCGTGAGGCTTTTTTTACTCTTCATATCTATCCTATATCCAAACTTTGCAATAACGCCTTGCAATTGCATTAATTTCTCTTCATCTGGATCATCATGTATGCGATATACAAATGTTTTTTTCTGCTTTCCGATGTACTCAGCAACTTTACGATTGGCCAGCAACATAAATTCCTCAATGAGTTTATTTGCCTCCTTAGAAGTTTTAAAATAAACTCCAATAGGTTCATTATTATCATTTAAGTCAAACTTTACCTCAACCTTATCAAATGAAATAGCTCCAGCATCCATACGTCGTTTACGCATGATTTTAGCCACGTCATTTAGTTTTAAAATTGCATCTGAAATTTGGGTTTCTACCTGGTACTCTTCACCTGTTAAAGAAATCCTTTTTGGTATGATATTAGACTGAGTTTCAATAATCGATTGGGCTTCTTCATAGGAGAACCTAGCATCGGAATAAGTAACGGTTCTACCAAACCACTTATCGAGAATCTGTCCATCATTATTCATTTTAAAGACAGCTGAAAAGGTATACTTTTCTTCGTGAGGTCTAAGTGAACATGCATTATTGGAGAGTATCTCTGGAAGCATGGGTACTACTCTATCCACTAAATACACCGAAGTAGCTCTACTATATGCTTCTTCTTCTAAAACTGAATTGGTATCCATGTAATAGGAGACATCAGCAATATGAATTCCAATTTCAAAATTTCCATCTTCCAATGGTTCAAATGATAAGGCATCATCAAAGTCTTTTGCATCCTTAGGGTCAATGGTAAAGGTAAGAACCTTCCTCATATCACGGCGCTTACTAATTTCTTCTTCGGTTATGGATGTATCCAAGCCATTAGCATAATGAGTAACCTCTAATGGAAAGTCATATGGTAAACCGTATTCGGCTAAAATAGCGTGCATTTCTGTTTCATGTTCACCAGGAACTCCGAGAACTTCAACAACTTTACCAACAGGAGAATCTGCCTTTTTTGGCCATTCTACCAATTCTACGATCACTAGTTCACCGTGTTTTGCTGTACTTATATTTTCTATAGGAATGTAGAAATCAGTATAGATCTTTGTATCTGAAGGTCTAAGAAATCCAAACTTATCCTCCAAGTGCAATAAACCGACAAAAGTGGTTTTACTACGTTCGAGTATTTTGGTGATTTCTCCCTCAGGATTCTTACCGTGTTTACGACGTGGAAAAATATAAACCTCAACAACATCACCATCAAAGGCTTTGTTTATCGAATGTGAAGGGATAAAAACATCATCTTCTAAGTCATCTATAATTACATATCCATTACCTGAAGAAGTTAAATCTAAAATTCCCTTGTGGTAATTGCGTTTCACAATAGCTTTATACTTACCTGTTTCAACTTCTAATATTCTTTTTTCTTTCTTAAGCTTTCCTAGCTTCTTGATAAGTTCATTTCTTCCTTTGGTATCTTTCAAGCCCAATTTGGAAGCAATTTGTTTGTAATTAAAACTTTTTTCACGGTCGTTTTCCAAGACCGTAAATATTCCTTTAGTTAACTCATTTTTAAACTGTTTATGAGCTCTTTTTTCTCTTTTTGACATATAATATTTTTGATTCTTTAAAGTACAAATAATTCATTTATACCGAATTCATTTTCGTAGAACATTTTAGTTATTTAATAAATTGGAACAACACTGTTGCGCAATGCAAACTAAAAGAGTAGATAATACTTTGATTCTAAGTGATTTAAATTTACAATCATTTATGAAACTTGTGGCCTAGTAATGCCTATAAGTACAGTAGTAGTTAAAATTTAAACAATGCTTAATACACGTTCTTCTTTACAATATTCGTTAAAAGTAAGAAACTAAAACTACAAATTAGGATTTGCTCTAAAATGTTAACGCAATTTTAAAGAAAAAAATCATTAAATTTAACTGAAAAGGCAAATTAATGATGATACCATGAAAAATTTCAAACTCGTTGCCACATTTACCTATCCACATGAATGTTATGTGTTAAAGCACGTGCTCGATGACCAGGATATCCCCTTTTATCTTGAAAATGAAACCATGGTTGGAATTTCTCCTTTTTACTCCAATGCTCTGGGCGGCATAAAACTTTTCGTACACAAACATTACGTCGACTACGTAAAGGATATACTAAAGAACCTTGAGGATCCAAACAGCCATCTTAAGATCGTTTAATACGCTATCAGACTAAAATAATTTTCAAAACTACATTTTAAAAAACGAAGAAGAGTTATCCACTTATTAACTATTATAAACATATATATCTTTTTCTTTTAAAATTTAAAAATAAAAATGATGCTTATGATTGTGTGTTAATTTGTACAGTAACTTTTTAAGTTATTACTTGTATATATTACTTATCGATACTTATGCACAGATATTAACAATTAAGGTTTTATTTAATAGGTTGAATTTGAATAAAAGATGATAGTTTTTGAACAGTTGTTAACAACGAAGTTAACATCGTTTTTTTGATAAGTATTTTGAATTTTCATTGTTAATAACCTCTTAAAAGTAGTTGATGAAATGTAGATTAAAAAGCAAAGAATGTACTTGCATTATTGACAAATATTTACAATCAGCATTTTAAATTGAATTAACCAAATAAACTTAATAGATTTAAGTAAATAAATATCAACAATTCTACTGGTATGTTAATAGGTTGACTATTAAATTATTGTAAAATTAAATTAACATGGGTGTTCATAAAGTTAAAAACATTGTATTTGCTAACTTTGTGAAAGATCAATTACATTAAAAATCATGAAAATAGCAATTGGAAATGACCACGCTGGTACCGAGTATAAAGTGGCAGTTGTTGAATACCTTCAGTCAAAAGGAATCGAAGTTTTAAATTTTGGAACTGATAGTTCTGATAGTGTTGATTATCCAGATTTTGTTCATCCAGTAGCCTCAAAGGTGAACGAAAAAGAAGTTGATTTTGGTATTTTAATTTGTGGCTCTGGAAATGGTGTTGCCATGACCGCTAACAAATACCAAAATGTTCGTGCTGGATTGTGCTGGAATAAGGAAATAGTACAACTAATACGAGAGCATAATAATGCAAATATATTATGTCTTCCAGCTAGATTTACCTCCATCGCTCAGGTGATTGAAATGGTAAGAGTTTATTTGGAAACGGAATTTTTAGCAGGTCGCCACGCGAATCGTATCGGAAAGATCCCATTACAATGTTAAATTCTAATAATGACTAAAGGCAATACTACGATCGTTAATGGAAAGAATTTAATACTTTCAATTGTTTTAAATGTTCTGATAACTACCGCTCAAATTATTGGGGGACTTATATCGGGTAGTTTGTCTTTATTATCAGACGCACTGCACAATTTTACGGATGTTATTTCCTTAGTCATTAGTTATGTGGCACATCGCTTAACGGGTAAAAAGGCCTCTGCTCACATGACCTTTGGTTATAAGCGAGCCGAAATTATTGCTGCATTTATTAATGCTATTACCCTGGTTGTTATTGCCATTTTTTTGATTATTGAAGCTATAAGGCGCTTTTCTGAGCCTCAAATTATCGATTCTAATCTTGTGATATGGCTTTCAGGTATAGCCATATTAGCCAATGGATTTAGTGTTTTACTTTTAAAAAAAGATGCTAAGCGAAATCTTAATATGAAGTCGGCTTACCTTCACTTATTTACAGACATGTTAGCAAGTGTGGCTGTTCTTTTAGGAGGTATTCTTATGAAATTTTTTGGGTGGTTTTGGGTAGATAGTATATTAACCTTCCTAATCGCAGTCTATCTTATATTTGTTGGTTGGGATTTACTTCGAACATCCACTAAAATGCTTATGTTATTTACACCAGAGCATATTGATATTAAAGAAATAGTTAGAGAGGTCCATAAATTACCCAAAGTTGGAAAATTGCATCACATTCATGTCTGGCATTTAAATGATGATGAATTACATTTAGAAGCTCATCTGGATTTTAAAGAAAATATAGATTTAGAATCCTTTAATATTGTATTGGAATGTATCGAGGCTGTTCTTCAAGAAAAATTTGGTATTAACCATATCACCATCCAACCAGAATACAATAAAATTGACCCAAAAGACACTATCGTACAAGACTAATAGAATAGTAAAAATATGGATATTCAGGTAAAGACCTTTGACCAATTAACCAAAGTGGAAATGTATGATATGTTGGCTCTTAGAAGTGAAGTTTTTGTTGTAGAGCAACATTGCGCCTATCAGGATATAGATTTTAAAGACCAAAAGGCATTACATCTATTGGGTAAAAAAGATGGTCGATTAGTGGCCTATACACGCGTTTTTAACGCCAATGATTATTTTGATAAGGCGAGCATAGGAAGGGTTCTAGTAAGAGATTTATATAGAGAACATGGTTATGGACATAAAATATTAAAAGCCTCCATTGAGGCTATCTACAGCTATTTTAAAGAGCAACCAATAATACTTTCAGCACAGCAGCATCTCGAGAAATTTTATAATTTACATGGCTTCATAGCCATTGGGCAGGGATATCTAGAAGATGGAATTCCACATATTAAGATGATTAAGGATCGATCTTGATCATTTTCTTATCCATATTTAAATCGTCCAACATGGCATTAGTAAATTTATAATGCCCCTTGGTTGTGATAATTTTAAATCGGTAGGACTTCATCTTACTTAGAACATCGAGGAACATCCATTTTGATTTTAACAGATTGGGTTTTTCTGATTTTAAACTGATTTCAAAAAAGTGTTTTATGCCATTTTTATCTGCTACTATATCGGGAGTTATAACCACATCACTTCCTTTTTTAGTAAAGGATTTAGGTATTTCATATCCCTCTAAATCTGCCTTTATATTATTAAACCCACGATTTTGAAGGTACTCAACAGTCCTATTTAAAAAGTCTGTGTTATTTATTTTTTCTGCTTTTATCATGCTAATAAGGTAAGTAATATATGTTAATTATCAAATTATCAACAAGTTAAAATTTTTATTAAATAGTTTTTTGTATGGTCCATGAAGTTAAAATTTTCTAAATGATAGCAGGAGTTTTCCAAAATCTTTCCCAAAACATGGGTAAAGAAAAGTTAAAGAGACTTTTACTAAATGGCTGTTTATTTAACTTGGGTGATTACTAATACCAACTAAATGAATATACTTTCAAAAATTGTATTGCAATCAGGATGCTTCTTGGTGTATTGTTCTTCAACCCTAGCCCAACAGGCAAACTTGAAGGTTTTTATTTATCAGAATGACAAGGCAGTAGAACAGTTTGGTATTGCAAATCTCAGTAAATCTATAGAAGGGCAATACAGTGATGGCTATCACCAAATCATGGCTAATCAAGGTGATGAATTATTTGTAGCCTCGAAGGAATTTAAAAACTTTTACAAGATTGTAAGTAAAACGGATATTGATCTCGGATATATTGAAGTCTATATGGATAAAGGGGTCATTGCCCTGGATGAAGTTGTTTTGAATCAGCGTAAATTATCCTATGGCACCTTCACAGCCTATAAACCTAAAATGTATACTCCAGCTGAAGCACGATTAAAAGCAGCTTCTAAATCATATTATAAAGGAAATGGAATGAGGCTAGGATTAGATCCCTTAATCAATATGATTAGTGGTCGTACTAAAACGTTGAAAAAGGAGCTCAAGGCAGAAGGGAGTGATATGATTGTTGAATTTCTACACTCCAATTACCGAAAGTTTATACGAGAAGAGTTAGGTGTTTCAGAGCCCCAATACTATTTATTCTGCTATTATGTTTCTGACCAAAATAATGGGATCCACAAAATCGGTAATCAAAAGCGTGTGGAATTCCTCCTTCGCCGGCTATATTTTAAATTTTTACAATAACCTAAATACTAACGTTTAGAGATTATTTTAGGACTTGTTTGTATTTAGTGGCATCCTCTAACAGAATTGTTGCTTTTACAATTGCCTGGTCATTCTTAAGGTAATAGTCATAAAGCCCATCTCTATAAAAATAACGGACGATGAGTTCATCTTCAATGTTTTTTTGAATACTAGCTTTGTACTGATCTAAAGAACTTAATTTGTTGTTTTCAATATCGATGAGCAGAGTTTGGTAATCGGCCTTAATCTCAGGACCAAACTCATTGATTTCATCACTCTGCATAATTTTCTTTAAAGCTTTCTCTGTGTTAGTTTGATATGAGAAACCGTGAGATTTCACAAAGGATTTAAATTGTTGATAATCGGAATTTGTAAAATTAAAATCGGAAATATTACTAGTGGGATGGTCGTAGTAATACTCGGTAGCGTAATCGAAAATAACTTGATTTTCAATAAGGGCAGCAGTTAGGCTATTATCTTTTAAATGATCAATAGCAATATCAGGGGTCACGCCTCCTCCGTCATATACTTTGCGTCCGTTACGAGTGTGAAATTCATTAAAATCCTTTTTCACAACAGCATTGCCTTGTTCATCTCGGTTCCAATAATCGGTGGATTGTATACATCGCCCACTAGGGGTATAATACCTTGAAATGGTCACCTTTAACTGTGTACCGTAATTAAGTTTTATAGGACGTTGAACCAAACCTTTTCCAAAGCTCTTTGCCCCTACTATGATCGCTCGATCCAAATCCTGTAATGCTCCACTGACAATTTCGCTGGCAGAGGCGCTTCTTCCATTGATTAAAACAACCAATGGGATTTCGGTATCCACGGGCTTTTTACGGGTGTGGTATTGCTTGTTAAATTTTTTTACTTTTGACTTAGTACTGACAATTAATTCACCCTTAGGCACAAATAGGTTACACACCTCAATGGCCTCTGTTAGCAATCCTCCTGGATTATTTCTCAAGTCTAAAATAATTCTTTTTGCACCTTTTGATTTTAAATTCTCTAGAGCATCTTTTGTTTGTTTAGACGCTTTACTGTTGAATTTCGATAGTACAATATACCCTGTTTGCTGATCGATCATATTGAAATACGGCACAGCGTCAATCTCAATTTCTTCTCGAGTAACCGTAGTGGTTTTTAATTCCCCTTGTCGTTTGTATTGTATGGTAACATCACTTTTATTAGAGCCTTTTAAAAGTTCTGTGGCCTCTTCTTTAAGCTCACTGACATCTGTATCCCCAATACGAACAATTTCGTCGCCAGCCTTTAAACCAGCCTTATCAGCAGGATATCCCTTATAGGGCTCGATTACTAAAAGTTTTCCTTCAAAATTTCTGACTACTGCGCCAATACCTGAGTACTCCCCAGCAGTACTTATTTTAAATCCCTCTACGTCCTGTTCATTCATAAATTGAGTGTAGGGATCCAATTCTTCCAACATGCTCTTAATAGCCGTATCCATGAGCTCAGCAGGATTAGTTTCATCGACATAGTTCATGTTGAGTTCCTTAAACATGGTGGTAAAAATCTCTAGCTGTTTCGCGATTTCAAAAAAATCATTTTTAAAACTACTTGATACAACTAGGACAGCTATTGCAATAATGGGTATAAATATTTTCTTTTTCATAATGAACTGGTTTTTAGGGCTAACTTAAGTATTTAATTGCTGCTTAAACTTCTCGGAAAGCTTAACTAAGGTATTTTGAAGTTCATCAAAAACAGGCATTTCTCTTCCAGTATATAAAAATATAAAAGCATAACTCTCACCTGCCACTTGTTCGGTAAACAGGATTTTATTTAGGCGGTATACCTCCCGAATCAATCTTTTTATTCTATTTCTATCCACGGCTTTTTTAAAGGATCGTTTTGAAACAGAGACCGCTACTTTGATAGTAGTTTCTGGATTGTGCTCCGTTTTAAGATACACTAAACGAAGTGGATATTTGGACACAGAAGACCCTTGGGAAAATAATTTTCCGATTAGAATTTTGTTCTTGAGCCGTTGCTCGATACCTAAGGACTGATCCATACATTTAATTTCATTGGTAAAAATAAGAAAACCTCCTTAAGGAGGCTTCTTATTTTAGCTTAAAGTAAAGCTTCGTATTGTTAATCGAGTTGAATTGTGTTGTTTGAACGGTCCACATCAGCCATGAGGTTGGATGGGTCTATTACAACAGCTTTTATGCTACTCTTAGGTTTTTGAATTTCAAAACTATAATTTGGATTACCCCAAACCCAATCTTGAAGCACGTTGCGTTTTACTTGGAACGGGTTACCTTTTTCACCGTACATCATCTGAAGTGGTATATAAAAATATTCCATAGTACCATCTTGGTAAAAAACCATAACATCTATTGGCATTGGCATTAAACCAATACGCTTAAGATTCACTGTGGTGGTTTGATCTGATGATGAAACATCCTCAATACCGTAATCAATTGTATTGGTGGTTTTGGTCCAGTCAGTCAAATACCAATTAAGGTTGGTACCAGATACCTTCTCTGCAACTCTTATAAAGTCATTTGGTGTTGGATGGGTATATTTAAACTCCTCATAATATTCTTTAAGTGTTTCCATGAGTTTATCCTGACCGATCACATAACCTAATTGAGAAAGGAAAATACTACCCTTACTGTATGCGGCAACAGAGTAAGCGGCATTATACTCATAACGGTCCGCATGAGTACTTAAAGGCTGTTCTTTTCCAGACTCTACAATGTATTGATAACCTCTGTAAGAATTTTTAAAAGGATTAGGTTCATTATCACCATTTATTTGATTCTCCGCTAAAGTGGAAATAAAGGTTGTAAATCCTTCATCCATCCATGGATGAGCTGACTCATTAGTGGCTAAAAGTTGTTGGAACCATGCGTGCGCAAATTCATGGGCTGTAGTACCAAAAAGACTTCCATAGTTTTCGCCTCCAGTAATTAGTGTACACATGGCATATTCCATTCCGCCATCACCACCTTGGATTACAGAGTATTGTTCCCATGGATAAGGACCTATATTTTTAGAGAAGAATGTAAGCATTTCTGCAGTTGGCTCTTGTACTTTTTTCCAATTTTCAACAACCTTATCATTTCCTTTGTATAAAAAGTGAAGGGTTACTCCCTCGGGGGTTTCAATGCGATCATGGATATACTCAGGATCTGCAGCCCAAGCAAAATCATGAACATCATGGGCTTTAAAATTCCAGGTTAAGGTCTTTCCTCTATGTCTTTTGACCTTTACTCCTTCATCTTGGTAACCATATCCTATTTCGTTGGCATTTTGTAATACTCCTGTTCCTCCTATGATATAATCTTTATCAATGGTGATATTTACATCATAATCTCCCCAAACACCGTGAAACTCTCTTGCGATGTATGGATCTGCATGCCATCCTTCAAAATCGTATTCAGCCATTTTAGGATACCATTGTGTCATAGAAAGCGCAACACCATCTTTATTATTTCTACCAGAACGTCTAATTTGAACTGGAACCTGTCCTGTAAACTCCATATCAAAAGTTACAGTTTCTCCAGATTTTATAGGTGTATCAAGTGTTACTACTAGCGTTGTTCCTTCCTCTGAATACTGTAGTGTTTTACCATTTTTAGTAAGGGATGAAACTTTTAGATATCCAATCTCGTCTTCACTTAATTCAGCGATGCGGCTTTGGTATTTAGGGTTTTCTTTAGTACCTAAATTATTCACCATTCGTCTATCTGGATCTGGAATGGTTTGTAAACGCATATCCATTTCGCTACCTGGTTGAAAGGCATTAAAATACAAATGATAAAACACCCGGTCTAATGAATTAGGAGAATTGTTTGTGTATTTAATTTGTTGGGTACCTGTGAATTGAAAGTTTTCAACATCCATCTCAATATCCATTTTATAATCGGCTTGTTGTTGCCAATAGGAATCATTTGTGGAAGTTGCTTTTTGATTGATTGGTGGGTCAACAGGAGATTTTGCCTGCGCATAAAGCGTTGCCGTCAGTGCGACTACAGTTAAAATTACTTGTCTCATATGATTAGAAGTTTAGAAAAGCGTCCCTTTATATTAGCATGTGAGGGACGCTTAGTTTATTTATAATGTTAATTTACCATTGGCTACTTGGTCGGCTAGGATCATAGCATTGTAAAGATTTACCATTTTACCTGATTTAGAAACTTCTCCAAATGGTTTAGTGTAGTTTGGATTTCCTCCTAAACTCACGTTGATATTTGTTGTAAGACCAGATTGCATGATAATCTTTTTAACTTGTGCTGCTTTTAATTTAGGGAAATAAGAACGAATCAAAGCTGCCACCCCAGCTACTTCAGGAGCTGCCATGGAGGTCCCTTGTAAATATTCGTATTCATTACTTGGCGTAGTAGAATAGATTTTAACCCCAGGAGCAAATACATCTACATTGTCCTTACCGTAGTTTGAAAAGGATGCGATAAGATTAGTTCCATAATTAGGACTCAGTGCACCAACGGTTAAGAAGTTATCAGAAATCTCCTCACCGTTATTTTCATTGTCATTTGGGTAGACATTATTTTCATCCAAATCTAAGCCTTCATTACCTGCAGCTTTTATAATTAGAACATCTTTTGAAGCTGCATATTTAATTGCATCCCATACCCATTGTTTGTTTGGTGAAAAGTATTTTCCAAAACTACCGTTGATTACTTTTGCTCCGTTGTCAACTGCATATCGGATAGCCAACGCTACATCTTTATCGTACTCATCCCCATCTGGAACAGTACGAACGGACATGATTTTTACGTGATCAGCAACACCATTCATTCCAATTCCATTGTTTCGCTCTGCTGCAATAATACCAGCAACGTGTGTTCCGTGCTTAGAATGATCTCTATCACCCATTACATCGTTATTACCATAATCGGTATCTTCGATGTTTTCAGGATCATCTCCTACGATTGATCTACCATCGTAGTCTACGTTAAGATGATAATTCAAACGGCCAGCAAAATAATCAACACCGCCTTTAATTTCTTCTTTTAGAGCCTCTACTGAATCTTCGAAAGCAAGCATCTGACTCATGGCAGCTTTCGCTTGAAGTACTTGTTCATCCTCTGATTCGAGTTGCTCAAGATCTTCTAGAGTATAAATTTCTTTACCTAATGCTTCTTGTAGTAATGCATCTGCCTGAGTGACGTTTTGCATTATTTGTTCGTAACGCGTTTTGTTTTTTAAAGTCTTGTCGTACTCTTTTTCGTATTCTTCCTTGGCACGTTTGTACAAATCAGAGCCGTCATCTCCTTTACTTACAATTCTCACATACTCCAATTGTTCGTGATTAGCCTCTCCAAGGAAGTTCCATCCGTGAACATCATCTACAAATCCGTTGTTGTCATCATCGATATTGTTACCTGGAATTTCATCTTCATTAACCCAGATTACATTTTTTAAATCGTCGTGTTCAATATCGACTCCTGAATCTAGAACACCCACAATAACAGTGGTAGGTTGAAGATCTTTGATGGTATTAAAAATAGCATCATATGCTTTTTCGACACTCATTCCTGGAATGGTATCAGTGACCAGATCACTATGTCCCCAATGCTTTAATTGCGCATCACTTAATTCGGTCGTTTTTTGGGTGGTTGCCATTGTATTGGTCTCAGGCGAAAGTAAAATAGCAGGAGATCCGCACCCCACCAAAAGCGTCGTAGTTATTGCCCCTAGAGCAAAGGATTTTTTAATATTCATCGTTTAAAATTTAATTAAATAATTCACTAAATGTAAAGGTTTTATTAAGTCTAACCCCTTTTTCGGTTTGTTGAAGTGTACAAATTTCATGGTGTGCATCGTGCTCGAACATAACATAAAAATTGTTCACAACGGCGGTGTTTAAAAACTTTTCTTTTTCCTCTAAAGTAAGCAATGGTCTGGTATCGTAACCCATCACATAAGGTAAAGGGATGTGACCTACTGTAGGCAGTAAATCTGCCGCAAAAACTAAGGTTTTGCCCTTATATGTTATGTGTGGAATCATTTGTTTATCTGTATGCCCGTTAACTAAAAGCACATCAAAACCAACGGGCGTGTTTTGTATGTAATCTGAACCTTTGGTGTTAATAAATTTCAATTGTCCACTTTGTTCTAACGGAAGAATGTTTTCTTTTAGAAAAGATGCTTTCTCTCTAGCATTGGGTTTGGTTGCCCACTCCCAGTGGTCCTGGTTTGTCCAAAAAGTGGCATTTTTAAAAGCAGGTTCGTACAATCCTTTTTTGCTAATTTGAACACTACCTCCGCAATGGTCAAAGTGTAAGTGTGTCATAAAGACATCGGTGATATCATCGCGGTGAAAACCGAGTTTCTCCAATGAACCATCCAAATGATGAGGTCCCCATAGGTGATAATAACTAAAAAATTTATCGGATTGTTTATTCCCCAGTCCCGTATCTATTAAAATGAGTTTATCGCCATCTTCAATTAGAAGAGATCTAGCTGCGATATCTATCATATTATTTGCATCGGCAGGATTTGTTCTATTCCATAAGGATTTCGGGACTACGCCAAACATTGCACCTCCATCCAATTTGAAATTCCCTGTTTCTACGGTATATAAAGTCATAAAGTGTACTTAGTTTGATTCCAATCGAAACTCTCCAAAAATAAGGAATACTTCCTATATTAATCCGCCCTTTTTTTAATATTATGTAATCTTTAACAAAGTTAATAGACTAATTTAATCGAATCGGCAATTTTTGCCAAGATAAAGTAAAATACTAGCGATTGTTTTTTAATTTATTTTATTTTAGCATGGAAATAGAAAAAACGTTGGAGAATGGATAAATTTTTGGAAGTTTTAGAGCATGAATTTCATTTACCCCTTGGTAACCCGGTTTTGGTATTTTCTCTAATATTATTTATCATATTAATAGCTCCTCACCTATTTAAAAGACTTAATATTCCAGGGGTTATTGTCCTGATTGTGTCTGGTATTATTATCGGTCCTTTTGGTCTTGGAATTTTAGAAGAAAACGCCGCGATTGAACTCTTTTCAACAATTGGTTTGATTTACATCATGTTTATCGCCGGACTGGAACTCGATATGAATGAATTCAAAGTAAATAAACACAAAAGTTTACTTTTCGGAATCTTTACCTTCGTTTTACCTTTATCTATTGGTTTTCCAGTGGTTCACTATTTACTTGGTTATGACTTTAACACCAGTTTCTTAACTGCTAGTATGTTTGCCACTCATACCCTATTGGCCTATCCAGTGGTGAGTAGATTAGGAGTAGCAAAAAACCAGGCGATCGCTATTACAGTTGGAGGTACTATTTTAACTGATACGGCGGTTTTAATAGTGTTGGCAATTATTCTTGGAAACGCCCAAGAAGGTGGGCTAACCATGGATTTTTGGGTTCGATTAGTTATTTCATTAGCGATTTTCTCAGCCATTATTTTTATGGTTATTCCAAAGGTCGCTAAGTGGTTTTTTACTACCATGGAAAAGGATCAGCACTCTCATTATATATTTGTACTGGCCATGGTGTTTTTCGCTTCCTTTTTAGCGGAATTAGCAGGTGTTGAACCAATAATTGGTGCGTTTTTAGCGGGATTGGCTTTAAATGGTCTTATCCCTCATTCATCGGCATTGATGAATCGTATTGAATTTTTAGGAAACTCCCTTTTTATACCTTTCTTTTTGATCAGTGTCGGAATGCTGGTCGATGTGAGTATCATTTTAGAAGGATGGAATGCGATCATTGTTGCTCTTACCTTATCTGTTGTAGCTATATGCGGTAAATGGGTGGCAGCTTTTTTAACACAACAGGTTTTTAGCTATTCTCCAACGCAGCGAAAAATGATTTTTGGTTTAAGTAGTGGTCACGCTGCTGCGACCTTGGCTGTAATTATGGTTGGATATGAAGCTGAAATTTTAGACATTGCGATTTTAAATGGTACCATTATTCTTATTTTAATTACCTCGATTGTTTCCACTTTAGTAACGGAAAATGCGGCTAAGAAGATGGTAAAAGAGGAGGAAAATGAAGATTTGAATTCAGCTAGAAATAGCTCGACATTTAAAAAGGAAAGTATTTTACTACCCATTGCAAACATTATAAACTTTGATAAATTATTAGAATTTGCCATCCTTGTTAAGGATAAGGCTTCTAATAATCCAGTGCGTATATTAACAGTGGTTCCCAATAATGAAGAAGCGGAACTCAATATTGCACAAGCGAATAATAAACTTGAAGGCTTCGTTAGGCAAGCTTCTGCTTCAGAGACAGAGGTTAAAATTATTTCGACCATTGATCAGAGTATTTCGGTTGGAATCTCTAGGGCTTCAAAAGAGCACATGGTGGATTTATTGATTCTTGGATGGCCAAACACCTCTGGAATTATCAATCGCGTGGTTGGAAGTAAAATGGAAAAGATTGTCCGTTCTACAAACAAAACCATATTTATCTGTCATTTGTTACAACCATGGGCTACCCATAAACGTTTATATGTAGCGGTGCCACCTTTGGTAGATCAGTTGACTGGATTTGAACTATGGTTGAAAAAGAGCATCCGTCTTTCAAAAGAATTGAGTGCTGAAATGATTGTCCACTGTGATGAGCAAACTAGACAAAGCATTGAAGAGATGATTAAAAGATTAAATCTTAAAGCACCTATTGTATTCAACCCATTTGATGATTGGGATGACTTCTTATATTTGGCTAAAGACATGCATGAGGACGATGTACTAATGGTGGTTTCAGCAAGAAAAACCAGTCCGTCTTATCATGCTTACTTTGAGAAACTACCTGGTAAATTGGATAAGTACTTTAAAGAAAACAGTAAGATCATCGTGTATCCTCAAGATTAATAATAGGGAAACCTTAACAAGGGCTAAATGTTCTTTAAAAACAACATAAAGGGAAGTATAAAAAGCCTGCTACTTGTAGTAGTGTTCCTATTTGTGATCTTATTTTGTTCGGTTAGTGAAATTCGACTTGACAAACAAGATAATTTTGCCAAAGGGCTCCCTGTTTTACAGGAAATTTCGTTAAATGAAACTGAAATTCCGGAGGGTTTGGCGAATATCGAGACCGACACTTTACTGACCAATGATTTTAGAGTGAACATTCATAACTGGACCAACACAGAAAGGATTTATCATCTTGAGAATAAGGCTGGAACCTATGTGAAAAACAAATACAAAGGCTTTTCTTCTGATTTAAGGATTTATTATAAGAGCCAATTAGTATTTGATCAGCGCTTAAGTAAAGGTTTCTTTGAGAACCCAGAAGAATCCGCTTTCTGGAATAATGCTATTCTGCAAACCGTGGAGGTCGATGAATTGAAATCCATTGAGCAGCCTTTGATTCATATACGCTTTTACAATCCAGTACAGGAAGAATTTAAAGCATATCAAATTAAGGTAGATCATTTGGGGGAGTACGACTTACAGTTTATAAGTGGCACGAACCTTTCTTAAAGAAAAATCCCTTAAGAATCTGACATAAAGATTTATTGTACTGATAGGCCACATGGGTTAGATGACCTAATTACCACTAGGCAATTAATCGTTTAATTTCAGCACCGCCATAAAGGCCTGTTGAGGGATCTCTACATTCCCGACTTGGCGCATACGCTTTTTACCTTTTTTCTGTTTTTCAAGTAATTTTCGTTTTCTTGAGATATCTCCACCATAACACTTAGCAGTAACATCCTTACGAAGGGCCTTTACGGTCTCTCTTGAGATAATTTTAGCTCCAATGGCCGCTTGTATCGGAATATCAAATTGCTGCCTTGGAATAAGCTCTCTGAGCTTTTCTACCATTTTCTTACCAATGTCATAGGCGTTATCTGCGTGCACAAGTGCGGAAAGCGCATCCACCGAATTTGCATTGATAAGAATATCTACTTTAACTAGTTTTGAAGCTCGTAATCCAACAGGGGAGTAATCGAAGGATGCATATCCTTTAGAAACTGTTTTTAAGCGATCGTAGAAATCAAATACAATTTCTGCTAGCGGCATATCAAAGTGAAGTTCTACACGCTCAGGAGTTAAATAAGTTTGATTAGTAATCACACCTCTTTTTTCAATACATAGCGACATCACTGGGCCTACATAATCAGCCTTGGTGATTATGGACGCTTTTATAAATGGCTCTTCTACCCTGTCTAATTTAGAAGGATCTGGAAGATCAGAAGGATTATTAACAACAATGATTTCTTCAGGATTCTTTTTCGTATAGGCTTGGTAACTTACGTTAGGCACTGTGGTAATTACAGTCATGTCAAACTCACGCTCTAGACGTTCCTGAATAATTTCCAAATGCAACATTCCTAAAAACCCACAACGAAATCCAAAACCAAGTGCTGCGGAACTCTCTGGTGCGAACACTAAGGACGCATCGTTGAGTTGTAATTTTTCCATGGCACCTCGAAGTTCTTCGTAGTCTTCGGTGTCCACAGGATATATACCAGCAAAAACCATAGGTTTCACATTTTCAAAACCTTCAATCATGTTTTGAGTAGGATTAGCAGCGTCGGTTATGGTATCACCCACTTTGACTTCTCTTGCGTCCTTGATTCCAGTAATTAGATATCCAACATCCCCAGATTTAATACTTTGTTTTGGGAATTGAGTGAGTTTTAATGTTCCTACCTCATCTGCGAAATACGTCTTACCAGTGGCAAGGAACTTGATTTTCTGTCCTTTTTTAATTTCTCCATTTATTACCCTAAAGTAAGTTTCTACCCCTCTAAAAGGGTTATAAACTGAATCAAAAATCAGTGCTTGTAAAGGCTCATCAACATTACCCTTTGGAGCTGGTACTCTATCGATAATGGCTTCTAAGATTTCTTGAATACCAATACCTGTTTTAGCACTAGCAGGAATCACTTCCTCTGGATCACAACCAAGTAAATCCACTATATCATCGGTAACTTCCTCTGGATTAGCACTCGGTAAATCTACTTTGTTCAGCACAGGAATGATTTGTAAATCGTTTTCTAATGCCAAATATAGGTTTGATATGGTCTGCGCTTGAATACTTTGTGCCGCGTCTACTACAAGTAGGGCACCTTCGCAAGCAGCGATTGAACGTGAAACCTCATAAGAAAAATCCACGTGACCAGGAGTGTCGATTAAGTTTAAAACATAGGTTTCGCCCTGATGTACATATTCCATTTGTATGGCATGACTTTTTATCGTAATACCACGCTCACGCTCCAAATCCATACTATCCAACAACTGATCTTGTTTTTGGCGCTCGGTAACCGTACCAGTAAAATCCAACAGACGATCTGCCAAGGTGCTTTTACCATGGTCAATATGTGCGATAATACAAAAGTTTCTAATGTGCTTCATAAATTTACCTGTAGCCCTTAAAATAACGGGAAATTAAGTTTGCAAATATAAGTTATTTTAGTAGGTATAAATAAGATATTAAAGATATTTGAGAACTAAAAAAATGTAAGGGGATTCAGTAAATCAATGTGTTATAACTTTTTAACCATAAATCTAGAAAACCTATGAGTAAAAAGAGCTTCCTTAAAACTATCTATCATCTTATTGGAAGTCCCTGTATTCTATACCTTTATAGGGGGTTTAAAGAAATTAAGTTGTCATAAAAGTAGCACCGAAATATGTAATTATCGATAAAAAATTCTATATTTATGCACTAAAAGTTACTAGAGTATGTCCCATCTCAAACAAATTCTATTTATACTGATACTTTCTATGGCTTACCTGTCTTCTGCTCAGGAAATTAGAATTAGTGGGAGGGTGATAACTTCTTTGCAAGACCCCATTTACTTTGCAAATATGGTGCTGTTGAACCAGAACGATTCTACGTTAGTTAATGGGACTTCTACTAATGAAGACGGAACTTTTGAGTTTGAATCCCTTCACTCAGGTAACTATATTTTACAGACTTCGTATATTGGATACAGTTCTTATTCTAAACCACTAAGCATAACTAAGGACACTGAACTTTCTGACATTGTTCTTAAAATTAATACCCAAGAACTTCAAGGAGTTGAAGTTTCTATGGACCGCCCTGTATTGGAAAAAAAAGCTGGTAAATTGGTGTTTCATGTGGAAAATACAAGTTTGAGTTCACTTTCTTCCTATGAAATTTTGCAACAAACTCCAGGGGTGCTGACCATGGGAGATGCCATTTCTATAAAAAATTCCAAAACCACTGTATATATTAACAACAGAAGGGTGTATTTAGATGACCCTGAACTAAAATCTTTTCTACAAAGTTATTCTGGCTCCAATGTATCTGATATTGAAATTATCTTAAACCCATCTGCAAAATACGATGCTGATAGTGGATATATCTTAAATATTCATACCAACAAAAATGTATCGGTGGGATATAAAGGCTCGCTTGAAGGCACTTATAAACAGGGAGTGTTTTCAAAGTATGGTCTAGGAACTAATCATTATTACAAAAATAACTTTTTAGATATTTATGCGGGATACACCATAAATCAGCAAAAGTGGTATAAAGAAGATCAGGGTTATATACAATTTTTTGATGGTCAACAAATGGATGATTATTGGGAGTGGGATATGTATAAAACATCAAAGTATACCAGTCATCACCTGAACACAATTTTCGATTTTACCTTGGATCAGCGCAATTTTTTAAGCCTAACTACCAATGTGAGCTTTCAACCAAATCAACAAATAGACAACGATGTACAGACTAGGAATTACAACAGCACAAAAGACTATATTGGAGGTAATAATGCCATAGGAGACCTTGAGAATGAGAATACCAATATAGCTTTAAATGCTACCTTTACAAGAGAAATTAATGATCGAAGTACGCTTTCACTACAGACCAATTATGTGTATTATCACGACGCTTCTACTCAAGGACTGAACACCTCGTTTTTCGATGCCAATGATGATTTTTATCAAGCGAATTTCTTAGAAACCGATGCAGATCAACAAAACACTATTTTTACAGTTCAAGGAGATTATAGTATTGATATGCGTGAGGAAAGCATGCTTGAATTTGGGGCGAAGTTTGCAACAATTGACTCTGAAAGTGAAATGCTTTACATCGGAGAGTACGTTCCTATTAATGCCTCGGATGATCGTTTTAGTTATCAAGAAGATAACCTATCCTTATATGTCAATTATTCAAAGGATTGGGATATTTGGTCAATTCAAGCTGGACTACGAGGCGAATCAACAAATACCTCAGGCGTTTCCCAGACCTTAGGAGAGATCAATGGACAGGACTATTTAGAACTTTTCCCAAATGTTGGCATACAGCATCAATTAAACGAAAATCATCTTCTTGGTGTGTATTATAAAAGAGGAATCAATAGGCCAAGGTATCAGAGCCTTAATCCGTATCGTTACTATGTAAATGAATACAATTTTATCAGTGGAAATCCTAACTTAACCAGAGCAATTGAAAACAGAGTAGGGCTTGAGTATACCTATAGCGGTAACTTTATTTTCGATTTGTATTATCAACATATTAAAGGGGATTTGAACCGTTTTAGTTTTCAAGACAACGAAAACAAATTTTTATACAATGCTTATTTTAACGCCGAAGAGTTTTATCAATACAGTCTTGATTTTACACATTATAGATACCTTACAAAAAACTGGTTTGTAAGCCTTTATAGTTCTGCCTATTATTACAATATCGGTTTTGAGGCTATCGAGAGTCCTAAGAAGGTACAAAACCTTGACACCTTTGGGTTTTTTGGGCAGTTAAATAATTGGATTACTCTATCAAAAGACCGAACTTGGAGAGCAACCGTTAATCTTGAGTATTTGACAGGATTTTACTTTGGGAATTATTATCTAAATAACCGATTTAAAACCTCCATTGGTCTTCGAAAAACCATATGGGATGGTAGAGGAGAATTTAATCTGAACCTAGCTGATGTATTTAATTCGGTAAATGTTCCCTTAAGCATCGATTATCAAAATCAGAATAATTGGTATTCCGCTAGACCCGAAACCAGAGTTTTAACCCTTAGTTTTAAGTATAAGTTTGGGAACTACAACTTAAAGGATAATCAAAGAGATCTCGAAATTAAAGAACAGCAACGATTAGAGGAACAGGAGCAACTCTAAAGAGGCTTTTTTGGAAAATAATGCAATCTATCTACAGGTTACCAATTATTCGTTACTTTGCAACTTTATTAGCAGTATTTTACGATGAGGAATTTTAAATTAGACGCTAGGTTACTTTGCCTAAGTATACTGGCTTTTGTGAGTTGTCAAACCGATACCAGTGAGCAAGATATCAAAAAAATAGAACAGCTCACCCAACAGGTGAAAACCCAATATGCACCCGACTCTCGGGTTGCGATTTTTGATATAGAAGCCACTGCAATTAATGATTCTTATATTTTGAATGGGTCCACAAACATTCCCAAGGCTTTAAGTACTTTAAAGGATGAACTCTCTGGACTTAATATCGCTTTTATCGATAGCGTTTCTGTTTTACCAGAGGCTAATTTAGAGGGAAAAACTCAAGGGATTATTGCCCTGTCCGCAGCCAATTTAAGATCAACACCAAAACATTCTGCCGAACTAGTCACCCAAGGAACATTAGGAATGCCTGTTAGGATATATAAAAAGCAAGATAATTGGTATCTAATTCAAACTCCAGACAATTACATTGCTTGGGTGGATTCTGGTGGGGTGGTTCCTATGGACAGTACCTCTTATGATAATTGGATCCAGAGCGAGAAACTTATTTATACCAAAACCTTCGGAAGCTCCTTTGCAAAAAAAGATGAATCTGGGCAAGTAATATCAGATTTAGTAGCAGGTAATATTCTTAAACTTCTAGAACGACAAGACGATTTTTATCAAGTGGAATATCCTGATGGTAGAAAGGCATTTGTGTCTAAATCTCAGGGGGAGCCTTATACAGATTGGTTAACATCCTTAGATCAAACCAAGCAGAGTCTTGTAGAGACCTCCAAAACACTTATGGGACTCCCATATCTTTGGGGAGGGACTTCGCCCAAAGGAGTGGATTGTAGTGGGTTTACAAAAACCATTTTCTTCTTAAATGGTTTAATTATTCCACGTGATGCTTCCCAACAAATTCATCAGGGAGTTTTGGTGGATCAAGACAAGGATTTTTCCAAGTTACAACCAGGTGATTTATTATTTTTTGGTAAGAAGGCCACCGATTCTACAAAAGAGCGTATCGTCCATGTAGGCATGTGGATTGGAAATAATGAATTTATCCACTCAGCGGGAAGTGTTCATATCAGTAGCGTGGACAAAAATGATCCCAATTATGATGCGTATAACATTAACCGTTATATCCGTACCAAAAGGATTTTAGATAACAAGACAGAAGGGATAATTGATCTTAAAGATAACGCTCTTTTTTAACCTAATACCGATACCTTACAGAACAAGATCTTCAAAAAGATGGTTTAGGGTAGTCTCTAAATCTTCACTGTAGCCTGTATGAGGCCGAGAGGTTTGTATGCACGAGCTTCGAACTGCGGTGAGCCAACGGAATCGAGAGGCTACATCCATGGCAGCAATACGACCACCGTCCTTGCTGGCTTTTGAAATTTTTTCAAAGGATTGTAGGTGCATTTGCAGTTCACTGAAATCTAATTCCGTGCAATAGTGTTTTAACTTCTCCACTGGAATATGGTATTTTACCTCTAAGTATTTTTGCTGTTTACAAAACATTATTATCCCAACATTTGTAAATTCTTCGCGTTCAACTCTTGGAACCACGCGAATTACAGCATATTCATATAAGTGCTTGTCTTTCATGCTGTGCTTGTTTTACAAAGATTTCAGAATGCTTTAATCGGGTGGCTAAAAACTCAAAATAAATTTCTCGGATTTCCTTTGGCGTGAGTTCGGTTTCTTTCCATTGCAACCACTGATCGGGAATTAAGGCTACTAACTGCCCAAGGATGGATTCATTTAAAATGGATTTAAACTTCTGGTTTGCTTTTTCTAATTCATTTGCCTGGGGTAACAATACATGATCTTTAATTAGTGGAAAAGTAGTCAGCGCTTGTTTTTCCCAATTGGTAAAAGCGTGATGAAAATAAAAGGAAGCCCCGTGATCGATCAGCCATAACTCTTTGTGCCAAATAAGCATATTGGTGTTTCTAAAAGTACGATCTACATTGGTTATAAAGGCATCAAGCCAAACGATTTCAGAAGCTAAATTTGAAGGTACTTCCATTACAAGTGGATCAAAATTAACCGCTCCTGACAAAAAGTGCATTCCTAGATTAAGGCCTTCACTAAATTTTAATAAGTCCTGGATTTCTTCATCAGCTTCTGTTCGTCCAAAAGCCTCATCAAAGTTAGCCAAGACCAGCTCGGGCATTTTAAATCCGAGAATACGCGCGAGTTCTCCTCCAAGCAACTCTGCAATAAGTGCTTTTTCCCCATGTCCAGCACCTTTAAATTTGATTACATATTTAAAGCTGTCATCTGCCTCTGCTAGTGCAGGTAGCGAACCACCCTCTCTAAGAGGTAGTATATAACGCATGACATTAACGCTTCTAAGCTCAGCTATAGTTTTCATGATTGCTATCTATAGAAACAAAGGTATTGAATTTGGAAAGATCAAAAACTAAAAAGCCGTCATACAAATGTATAACGGCTAAATATTCAAATTAAGATTTAAAATAAGAAGTGTTTTTACTGATCCCACCAAAGGGTTCCATGTATAGGATCTTCACCGCCAAATTGACGATCAACAGCTTGTTTATAATTTTCTTCATTGTTAAATACTTCGTTATCAGGATAAGCCAAACGAGTAGGAACCGCTACTCCGTTGGGTTGAACAAGGTTGCTTGGGTATCCGGTTCTTCGCCATTCAGACCATGCTTCATATCCAAACATAAACAAATGCACCCAACGCTGTGTTGCAATTTGCTCTAAAGCGTTCCCTTGATTAAATGCGATATCTGGCTGGGCTAAAAAACTTTGCGCTGCAGCACTGCTACCTGTCCATTGTTCTAATGAACTTTCTATCGCTTGATTATAGTAAAGCTCAGCATCTCCAGATATCCATCCATAGTGGGCAGCTTCAGCTAAAGCAAAAGAAATTTGGGCATATGTCATTAAGTGTATAGAGGCGTCTTGAGCGTATAATGCATCACCAAGCAAGGAATATTCTTCTGTTCCGATTTGATCTTCTTCTCCAAAGGTTAAACCTATGTACTGTCCTTGAGTTCTGTTCGGATTTCCAAATATCTCTAACCGCGGGTCATCGACGGGTTTCATAATACTTACGAGGCCCTCTGTAAGTGCCCACCATTCTCGGTTTCGATTAACCACTTGATCGTACCAATAATTTTCATTGTTGGCCTCAGCTAAATGATGAAAGACAAAATTGTCATCATTAGAGGTAAAGACCCCATCGTTTAATGCACTATTGAATTCTGATTGGGCAAGTGCAGGATTTACTTCTGAGAGTCTTAGGGCCATTAATAATCTAGTCGAGTTGGCAAACTTTTCCCATTTGGAAATGTTACCACCATAGATGATATCATTGGATAGATCTCCACTTACCATCATTTGAGTCGCTTGTTTTAGTTGCTCAAATAGATCCAAATAAATACTTTCTTGAGTGTCGTATACTGGCGTGAAATTCTCATTTCCCTTTAAGGCCTCTGTGTAGGGAATGTCCCCCCAACGATCTGTAAGATTCCAAAAGTAATAGGACTTTAAAATCATGGCGACAGCCATTTGATTTGCAATAGGTCCTTCATTGGCATTTAAATCTTCAGATGTTAATACTGCCTGGAGATCCGCTAGGGGACCTTGATACCAAGGGTAAAAACTTGTGCTTTCTTCTGGATATAATGAGACGCCTACATACTGGGTTTCTGCCAGGTACTGTGCCATAAACTCACCTTGTGGTGAAGAGCTTAAGCCTGGTAGTGATAACTGCGCCTGAGCGATTAATTGCATACCTGAGGCCTGACTAGGTTCATTGGTGGTGATATTAATATCCTCATCAAATTTATTACACGCTGTTATGAGCAGGGTGAATAGTATGATACTTATATGTGTTTTTTTCATGATCAGATAGTTTAAAATGTGACGTTTAGATTTAATCCAATAGAACGTACCGAGGGCAATTGCCCAGATTCATACCAACTTATGGATTGCGCCCCAGTGGAAATTTCGGACGGGTTAATTCCCTTTGGAGCTTCCTGCCAGATCATCACAGGATTTCTAGCGATCAGAGCAAAACTCATGGTTTCAAAAGGAAGGTGACTCATGATGTCCTGTCCTAAATTATATTGGACTCTAAGCTCGCTAAGCTTCACATAAGAAGCATCATAAAGCCATTCTTCATAAATTCTACGCCCAACTTCGTTTCTGTAATAAGTTCGAGCATCCACAAATGCACTTACTTGCTCTCCAGTGGAGGCTGATATACCGTGAACTTGTACACCACCGCCTTCTTCTAATGGATCACGTACATTCATGCCATTTTCGTTGGTGGCTACCGTTAGAATATCTTGTCCAGTCCTCACAGAGAGCATCTTAGATCGGCTAAAAAACTGACCGCCCCCTTGGAAGTCAACCATAGCGGCAATATTGAATTGTCCTATACGAAAGTTGTTCTGGAAACCGCCATTAAAATCTGGAAGTACAGTTCCGAAATCGTGTGTAGCATCCGTGTACAAAGGCATGTTGTTGTCACCAAGAAGAATTTGACCTGTAGCTGGGTCGCGCTGATATGCCTGTCCCACTAGACTACCAAAAGGTTTGCCTTCGTATGAATTTAAATAGCTTGTCACACTCGAATAGGTGGTCGATCCGTAGGTGTAGACATCAATACCAGGGGCTAAGGATACCACCTCACTATTGTTTTTGTTGATATTAAAAGTCATGTCCCAAGAAAAGGTGTCGTTTTGAACGGGAGTTGCATTTAAAGAAAGTTCAAATCCGTCATTTTCAATCAGACCAGCATTAATGACTGTAGAGCTATACCCACTGGTTGCTGATATATCAAGATTTAAAATTTGATTTTTATTTTTCTGTTGATAATATGTAAAATCAAGTCCTAAGCGATTATTAAAGAAATCTAGTTCCAAACCAGCCTCAAAAGAGTTTGAGAATGAAGGCTCAATGTCTGGGTTGTTCAAATTATCAGGAACATACATAGTATTTGTACCTTGATATACGGTGCCCACGCCATAATATTTGCTGGTTTGATAAGGTGATAAATCAGAACCTGCTTGGGCATAACTGGCGCGTATTTTACCAAACGATAAAGGTTCCCAATTTAAAAGTTCACTGAAAACGACGCTGGTAGAAACCGAAGGATACCAGTATGAATTATTATCCTCAGGAAGCGTAGATGAATTATCATTTCTAATGGAGGCATCAATGTAATAGATTCCTTTATATCCTACTGATACTAAACTGTAGAAACTCCGAATTTGTTTTTCCAACAGATAAGAGGCAACATCAGGACGGTCGATAGAAGCTTCGATGTTGTAGAATCCTGGAGATGAAAGCCCTCCTACGGTAGCCTGGTATAAATACGTGTACTCTCGATCGTATATATTACCTCCAACGGAGGCGTCTAAAGAAAAGTTATCCCAAGATTTTTTGTATTGCGCTAATACTTCATAGTTAAATTCTTTGTTCTGGTATTTTCCAATAGAAAAGGAAGGTAGTCTTGTTCCTCCAAAGGCCTGTCGACTTTGAATGTTTTGGGTAAACATATCAGCACGAATAAAGGCGCTCACCTCTAACTCAGGTAAAATCTTATACCGTAATCCTACATCGCCAAAGAATCGATCTCTTTTATCCTCACTGGTGTTTTCAAAGGCTTCAAAATACGGGTTGTTCCAGTAAAGGGGTTCATAATCTGTAATTTCTCCTGTTGAGGAATTAGGCCTCCCTAGGTTCCAATGAAGGTAGGTGCCGTCATCGTATTTATAATTTCGGAGTCGGTTCATATCCAAGTTACGCTGAAACCATTGGACCATAAAACTTCCACCATATTCCGAGCCCTGTGATGGACGTCGACCACTGTTGGTTGCATAATTAATGTTTGATAATACACTTAACTTTTCACTCAGGTCCAAACTTGCACTTAAGCTGACATTGGTTCTGTCCAATTGGCTGTTGGGAACTACGCCCTCAACTTTTGTGTTGTTTGCACTTAGCCTATAAGCAGTATTTTCATTGCCTCCAGAAACGCTGATGTTATTGCTGAAAGTTGTTCCAGTATTATAGAAGTCTTTTATATTATTTGAGTGGGGTAGAAAAGGTGTCAATTTTCCATACTCTGCATCTTGAGGGTAAAAACTAAATACCTGTCTTACTGGTGTTCCATCCATTCTTGGACCCCAGCTTTCATCCACACTCATATCAACATAAGGCTGACCATTATCTATGGTTCTAAAAGTTTGACTTGATCCACCTCCATATAAATTTTGTAGTTCGATAAAATCGTAAGCGGATTCTACAGAGAAGGTAGAGGAGAAATCTACATTTACTTTTTTAGGGCCTTTTTGACCTTTTTTGGTGGTAATCATAATCACTCCATATTGACCACGTATCCCGTAAAGAGCGGATGCAGCAGGACCTTTTAGAACGTTTACCGATGCAATATTATTTGGATTTACATCCTGTGCTAGGTTACCGTAATCTGCCTGATCGCTACCAGAGAAATTGGCGTTTGAAATCGGTGTTCCATCTACCACAATTAAGGGCTGATCGCCTCCACCAATGGAATTTACTCCTCTAATTTTTATTTTTTGAGTTCCTCCCATACTCGCCCCTGAGGATCCCATAACTTGGACTCCAGCCACTCTTCCAGAAAGCGATCCTAGAACATTTTGCTGGTTGGTTAAACTAAATGCTTCACCATCTACCTCCTGGGTTGCATACCCTAAGGATTTTTTATCCCTAGTAATTCCTAAGGCGGTGATAACAACCTCTTCTAAGCCTTGCATACTCTCACGTAAGGCTACATGGAGAACTTCTTGCTGTGATACTTGAATTTCTTGAGTTATAAATCCGATGAATGAAAACACAAGAATGTCTCCTTGGTCGGCTCGTATCGAATAATGGCCATCCATATCGGTTGAGGTTCCATTTTGGGTCCCTTTCACTAGTATGGTTACCCCTGGAAGTGGCATTGAGTCACTTTCGATTGTCACTGTCCCAGAAATAAATTTTTCTTGGGCAGATAGCGTCCAATACTGGAAGCATAACAGCAACATTAGTACTGTAATTTTGCATTTCATGTGATTGATTTTGGTGGTTAAAACGTTAAATTAAATAGTTTTTACGTAGTAAGTTGTGATAAAACTAACACAAAATACGACAATATGTTCGGAATTATCGACAAAACTATAATTTATATCAACAATTCACGAATATATAAAAATGCATAAAAGACGCATAACATATGCCTGAAATTCTGCATATGTTATAATTTTTCACAATTTTAGAAATCCGTACCTTTGTAGCGCTAAAATTATAAGACGTGGCCAAAATTGGATCGATAGATGTAGGAGACTTCCCTTTGTTACTAGCACCCATGGAGGATGTTAGTGATCCTCCTTTTAGAGCCTTGTGTAAAGAACAAGGCGCTGATGTGGTATATACGGAGTTTATTTCTTCTGAAGGGTTGATACGTGACGCTGCAAAAAGTGTAATCAAGTTAGATATTTACGAAAAGGAACGCCCAGTAGGAATTCAGATTTTTGGGGCGGAACTAGATTCTATGCTCCAAGCTGTGGAGATTGTTGAAAAATCGAATCCAGATATCATCGATATCAACTTTGGTTGTCCTGTTAAAAAGGTGGTTTGTAAAAATGCCGGAGCAGGTATTTTAAGGGATATTCCATTAATGGTAAAGCTGACCGAGGAAATGGTAAAGCGAACCAATCTCCCAATTACTGTAAAAACTCGACTGGGCTGGGATAGTGATTCTATAAAAATTGTGGAAGTTGCTGAACGGTTGCAAGACGTTGGAATACAGGCAATCTCTATTCATGGACGAACTCGTGTTCAGATGTATAAAGGACATGCCAATTGGGAACCAATAGCCCAGGTAAAGAACAATCCTAGAATGTATATTCCTGTCTTTGGAAATGGAGACGTGGACACCCCTGAAATGGCAGTTAAAATGCGCGACCAATATGGTTTAGATGGTGCTATGATAGGAAGAGCAAGTATTGGATATCCTTGGTTTTTTAGAGAGGTTAAGCATTATTTTAAAACTGGTGAACATTTGGCCCCACCTACGATTTTAGAACGTGTTGAGGCTGCTAGAAGACACCTGCAGATGTCCATTGATTGGAAGGGAGAAAAATTAGGTGTTTTTGAGACCAGAAGGCATTATACGAATTATTTCAAAGGAATTCCTCACTTTAAGGAGTACCGAATGAAAATGGTAACTAGTGATCATTCTGAGGATGTTTTTGCTGCCCTTGCTGAGGTAGAAGAGAAGTTTTCAGATTTTCAGTTTGTCTAGTTAAATTCAATCAACTTTTTAGTAATTCTACTAGCTGCAATTTTAGAGGCTATAAACCCTAGTACAAAAATCGTTACAAAAACAATGACGAGGTTACCGATCTGAAATTCTACAGGGTAGGCCAGTGTCGGAGTTAATTTAATCCACTGAAACTGTAGTTGGGTCCAGACCATAAACGAGGCAAGTATTATACCAATAAGTCCTCCAACAGAGGTAACTAAAAGTCCTTGCAAGAAATAGGTTTCTCTTAATTTTTTAATAGACACTCCCATACTAAAAAGGGTGGAAATGTTGCCTCTTTTATCTAGGATCATCATGATAATTGCCCCTACCACATTAAAAAGAGCGATGATTAGTACTAAGGTAAAAATTAGATATATCACTAGATTTTCCATATTGAGCATTTTGTATAGTGAATCGTTGAGTTGAGCTCTTGTTTTAAGAGCAACCTTATCACCAAGAACATCTTTAATGCTAGCTGATACGCTATTTAGATCTGCCCCTGGGGCTAATCTAAAGTTAATGCCAGTAATTTGATCAACATCCTTTTCCAGTAGCGGTTGGATTGTGGAGAGTTTGGCAAAGACATATTTTTTATCCAAATTATCTTCTATAGCATAGACTCCTGAGACTGTAACAGACAAATCATTATAAGGACGAGATGCACTGCCCACTGCTGAGGTAATACTTCCCTCGCCTGGCTTAGGAGCAAGTATTTTTAAGGGATTTCTATAAACATTGATGCCAAGTCCAAGTGCATTGGCAATACCAGCCCCTGTAACAACCTGGTAGGGATTATTACTTATCCAACTCCCGTAGTACATCATACTATCCACATCGATCACCCGTGTATAATTACTGTCAACAGCTTTGATATAGGCGATAAAGTTTTTCTGTTTATGAGTTAAAAAGATACGTTCCTCAACTTCCGAAGAATACGCGTAAAGTCCTTCAAGGGAATCCAAATTTTGAACATCCTTGTCTGTTAACCTGAAATATTTACCAGTTTGTGAAACGGCCATCAGATCTGGATCCGAGAAATTTGAAAAGGACAGACTAAGGGTTTTCAGTCCTGCAAAAGCAGAAAGTACAATGAAAAGTGAAGCGGCGCCTATAACAATGACCAAAAAGCTGACAAAATTAATGATGTTAACCGCATTTTGACTACTTTTTGAAACCAGGTAACGTTTTGCTATGTAGAGGGCTATGTTCAAAAGTTTATGACTTCTTTCTTTTGTCTAGTAAATCAGGATTTTCAATAGGATTATCGCTTCTCTTTAAGGATTGATCTATCTTATCAATATATTCAAGGGAGTCATCAATATAGAAACTTAAATCAGGCACCCTCCTTAGTTGATTTTTAGTTCGCTGTGATAGCTCGTGTTTGATTAGAGGCTGGTTGGAACGAATCCCTTCTATGAGCTCTTGCGCATTTTTATGAGGAAAAATGCTGACAAAAACTTTTGCTACTGATAAGTCAGAAGTTACATGTACCTTGGTAACGCTAATTAAAGTGCCACTCATATTTCCGTCCTTTGCTGCTCTTTGAAGGATCTCTGCTAGATCTTTCTGCAATACACCACCAATCTTTTTCTGTCTATTTGTTTCCATAGTGCAAAAGTACAAGAATAATGGTTACAATTTAAAGTATTATTTTTGAACAAAAGACGAGTCATGAATAAAATCGAACATCTCGGTATTGCTGTAAAGGACCTAGAGGCTTCTAATGTTATCTTTGAAAAACTACTTGGAGTAGCGCCATATAAGACCGAACATGTAGATAGAGAAGGGGTGAAAACATCTTTTTTTAATACTGGAAATAGTAAAATTGAGCTTTTAGAGGCGACATCTGAAGAGAGTCCAATTGCAAAGTTCATAGAAAAGCGAGGAGAAGGAATTCATCATGTGGCCTTTGATGTTACGGATATTCAGTCAGAGATCAAACGTTTAAAATCAGAAGGATTCGTGGTCTTGAATGAAACTCCACAAAAAGGAGCAGATAATAAATGGGTTGTTTTCCTTCATCCTAAGAGTACAAATGGAGTGCTTATTGAATTATGCCAAGAAATAGAAAAAGAAACCCCTTAAAACAAAAGCGAAAAATCCCTTGCAGTGCTTAAAAAAAAGTGCTAATATTGCATCCGCAAATTCGCGGTCCTATAGCTCAGCTGGTTAGAGCACTTGACTCATAATCAAGGGGTCCCTGGTTCGAGCCCAGGTGGGACCACAATAGTATTAGAAAGCCATTCAAATTGTTGAGTGGCTTTTTTTTCGAATAAGTACTACATCAATTTTCTTTGTGTATTTCGACGTAAAACGGATCAATCACAAAAGTTGTGTTTATATTAAAATATTATTTCGACTTTTGTCTTCAAAATAAGAATCCTTGGAGACCCATATAGAATTACTAAAATCATTTTAACGTTATAAGGTATCATACAGAAGATGATGCATTACATATCCACTTTGAGGAGAAATCAGAGAGACCTCCAGAGTTTACTTCTGACTCAATTATAGCTCATGGGTTTCATAAGGAAATTACTATTCAGGGCTTCCCTATCCGTGGAAAAAGTGTGTTTCTTCACATTAAACGTCGGCGTTGGCTGAATAAGCAAAACAGGACAGTTGTTCAACGTAATTGGAATTTAGTTTCTCGCGGAACCCAGATGACCACCGAGTTTGCTGATTTTTTAAAAGAAATTAGTCAATACTAAGGCTTCAGACTGTCATACTATAGGTTCTTTTTATGGAGTTGATGGTAAGAAACTCCAGCGCCAGTACAAAGACTATCTAAGTGACTTTAAGGAATGGGAACAAAAAAAACATGCTAAAGAAAGGCTTCTTTTCCCTGAAAACATAGGTGCTTATTTATCTATTGATGAAACAGCCTTTTAAAAGCTGTTTTTCAAGAGGAGGTCTTTGCGGTAGGTCAATATTAATAGATAGGTTTTTAGTTGTAGTTTCAAAAGTATGGCATATTTTGATTTACATCCACTGCTTTTGTTTAGCGATGGCAATAAGTTCTATGGAGTTTTTTGCACTAGTTTTTCCAAGTATATTCTTTCTGTGAGTAGAGACTGTTAAGGGACTAATGTTTAAGTTATCGGCAATTTCTTTGGTGGTTTTCCCTAGTGACATTTGCTCGATAATTTCCAGCTCTCTTTTTGTCATTTTAAATGTAAATGCATTTTGTATATCCTCTGTAGGAATTAAACCAGTTCTAGTAGAATTCTTTAAAGCCAATTTGAGAGTAAGAATGAGCTGGTTATTATTAAAGGGTTTGGTAAGAAACGCATAGGGGCAAATAGGCTCTACCCTTTTAATGGTATTTAGATCACTATAAGCCGTTAGAAAAATTACTGGAATTTTTCCTTTTATGATCTCTGTGACAAAGTCTATACCGTCACTAGTTTGCTTAAGGTTGATATCACAAATAGCAGCATCGAAATCATGTTGTTCAAATAAGCGAATTGCCGAATTAAAGCGAGTAGCAATATGGGGGTCAAAACCACTACTAATTAGCCCAATTTGAATACTTTTTGCGATGACAATGTCATCCTCTAATACAAGAACTTTGTTTTTCATTGTGTTTTTTTTATACTCGTTTATTTGGCTATTAATTGTTGGCAGAGTTAACCACCTTTTTAATGAACCTAAAGCAACAACCCTTATCACTTTTAATTTCCAGATCCATTTCTAGTTCTTCAGTCAACAATTGAATTAGACTGATTCCCATTGTTTCGCTAGCATGAGGGTTAAAGTCTGTAAAACCTTTTCCGTTGTCAGAGTACTCAAGGATCACGTCTTGATCAGTTTTTTGTAAAAAGATCGACACTTGAGGATTTGGGTGTTCTTTATCGAAGGCATGTTTTATGGAATTGGTTATGAGCTCATTTAATATAAGCCCAATATAGGTTAGATGATCGTTGGGTACTATTAAGGAGGATAAATTCGTCTCTAATTTGATAATGGAGCCTGAAAACGATATAATATCTAGGGCTAGTTGATGTATAAATTTATCCAGACGAATCTGTTCTGTATTTAAATCCTGTTGATTGAGGGAATCGTGAATTTTTGCGATGGTAAATATTCGTGACTGCAGTTGTTTCAACTGTTGGCGGTGTTCTGGGCTTTTAGAGGTCACGTTTTGAAAATCGATAAGGCTAGTCATGAGTTGAAGATTATTTTTAACCCTGTGATTCAACTCACGCATCAAATAAGAGATGTTTTCCTTTTGCTTTTTGGTGATTTCAAGAGTCGTTTGAAGCGCTAGGTTTGATTCCAGTAAAGAATAAGTACGATCCTTTACCCTTTTGGAGAGCTTCTTATTTAATTCTCTTTCTTTCCAATGCCGGTACATTACAAACCCACTAACAGCCATCACTAGAAAGAGAGTTAGTAGAATTTTAAACCAAAGCTTTTGATACCACGGTGAATTAATAATGATTTTAAAACTTTCAATATCCCCCCATATTAACTCATTGTTACTGCCTTGTACTTTGAAAGTATACACGCCTGGGTTTAAGTTTGTATAGGTAGATGAGCGTTCCTTTGTAACAGGTCTCCACTGTTTGTCAAACCCCTCTAGTTTAAAACGAAATAGATTCTTCTCAGGCCATAGATAATTCAGATTCGTATAATTAAATGTAATTACATTTTGCTCGTGAGAAAGCCTGAGCTCTTTTGAGTACACAATGTTTTTTTGAATGGATTTACCAAACAACTGAATGTCTTCAAGTACCGTGTTCCCTGGTATTTTATTTATAGGGATACTATCGACATTTATAATGTTAAAACCATTCATTCCTCCAAAATAAAGGCGACCCGAATCATCCTTATAAGAGGCTTTACCATTGAACTCATTGTTTTGCAGTCCGTCTTGTTCTGTGTAATTAGTGAATGTTTCTGTGTCTGGATTAAACTGCGATACCCCGAAATTAGTACTTACCCATATATTTCCTTTATGGTCGGCTTCAACCCCGTAAATAAAGTCGTTTGGCAGTCCTTCTTGCTGGGTAAAATGGTCAACCTCACCAGTTGCTACATTAATTTTATTAAGGCCTTTTGCTGTTCCTGCCCAAATATTATTTTTTAAATCCTCTGTTATGGAAAATACCCTTTCATTGGAAAGTGAACCATAATAGGTGGTTTTATGATCCTGGATTTGATAAAGGCCATTATCACTTGCAAGCCAGATAGAACCAGAGGAGTCAATATAACTATTTCTTGAACGGATCAATGATTTTCCATTAATGGTTTTCTGCTTTATTTTATAGTCGTTAATGTTTAAAGAATAAATGCCATCAGACCATGTATGTACCCAAATGGAGTCTTTAGAAATTGGTGTAATGTGTATAACTTCGTTGTCGGTAATGGGTAACAACACAGGATCAAAGGAATCATTTTCGCGGTTGTATTTTAATAATCCATCACCAAAACCCCCAGCCCACAGGGTGCCTGAATGATCCTTTGCCAGAGTATAATCTAAGTTATTGGTCAGGTATAATTTGTACTTATCCTGGTTTATAAGATAGCGCACTATCCCAAATTCTGTAGCCATCCATAAGGTATCCTTCTCCTTTAAGAAGTTGAAAATACTTATAAAATCTTCTTTAGGAGCATTGTCCACCTTTATTCTAAGTGTTGTGAATTTTTGCTGTTTAGGATGATAATACAACACTCCTCTTCCTTCACTTCCTAGCCAGACTCCTCCTTGGATATCTTTTTCTACACTACGGATGGTGGTGTATATCGTTTTTTCCTTTTCACCTAAGAATGTAATTTCTCGACACTGATAGGAATCGTCAAGGAGATAATTATGGTTTGCTGCACTGATTAAAACTTGATTGTCATACCAAATAAAAAGACCTGTAATTTCGCCTTTTTGAAAGGGAGTGTTAATGGGTTTAAGTTGGTTATCAGTCGTATTGTACACATATAAACCTGATGTAGTTGCAAATAGAATACGATCTTTCCCCCATTTTAATACTAGATTAACTGATTTACTCTGCGTAGCATGAAGTGGTTGGAGTTTTTGTTTTTTATAATCGAATACAAAACAATCTTTATAATTTGTCGAGAGCAGAAATGAATTCTTCTTAAACGGAACTATGGAGGTGATGTATTCATTGTCCATTTCATCGGTGATAGAAAACTTTTTGAATGATAATGTTTTTCGATCAATTAGAACGCAATAATTAATGGTCCCGGCGAGCAAATAACGCTCATTTATAGGGGTAATATTATAAGCGAACTTTAGTGATGGAAACTTGTCGAAATCTAGCTTGTCATTGAAACTTATAAACTGGTCTTCGTTTAGGATGTATGCACAAATGGAATTGGTGTTAGTAGCTAACCATAAGGTATCATTGCTTTGATATAAATCTCTTATATGATCATCAAGCAGGCTTCCTGGTTCATTGCTAGTCTTGAAGACTTTCATTCGATCTCCATTGTAACGGTTTAAGCCATTTTCGGTAGCAATCCATAAATATCCTAGGTTGTCAAATTCTAGTGAAAGTGCGTTGAGTTGTGAGAGACCTTGTTTTTGTGAAATTTCCCTTACCTTGATTGTGTCCAATGGGAGCTCCTGTGCTTTAACTTCAAAGAAAAGCACAAAAAGGAGTGTAGTATATAGTAATAGGCACTTTAACATATGCTTAAGGATTGTGGAAATTACGCTTAAATGACGGTATTACAAAAGAAACTTGAGAATATACCCATAAATGGGTAGATAACATCTACCCAAGTTTAAAAATATTTGGCTTGATACTTAAGCTTTTTAATGGTTTGTACTATCATTAATACGTTTCCTGAAATGATTATAATATCTTTAATAATAATAAGTTATGGATGAAATTAAGATTCTATTTAATTATTTTTAATACTACTTATAGATAAAAAATCAGTCGAACCTTCGACTTATAGAGAGTAAGGTAAAAAAAGGATAAAAAAGAATCATATTTAAGGTCAATAGCCCTAATTAGGACTCTTGAAACTACAGGAATTAGGGGTTTTTGCTAAAATATACTCATAAATAGGTATTGTATGCTATGGAATAATGCACTCATTTTGTAGAGTTAAGAAATTTAAATCAATACCTATGAAAAATTTTAATTTAAGTCTTAGAAAAACGTATCTGTTCGCCTTAATGGGAACATTGATACTATCATCGTGTTCAACAGATGACACACCATCCGAAGATGTTTCTGCCATTAGACAGGCAGAGGCAGCAAATTTAAACGCTAATGCGCAAGTTGCAGCTGCACAGGCAGCGTTACTTAATGCCCAGGCGGAAGTTGAGATTGCTCAAGCCGAGCAAATTAAACTTGAAAATGCTTTTCTGGCCATAGAAAATGCGACAGCACAGGCAGAATCGGAACTTTCCATTGCTGAAATTCAAGCACAAATGATTGCAGCTGAAACAGCAAGAGTAAATGCCCAACTAGCATTAGATCAGGCTATGAACACTATGCAAGAAAGTGTAGCTGAGATGCAAGCAGAAGAGGTTCGCACTTTGTTGTCCAAGCTAACTACAGAGCAAAATAACCTTGACCAATTGATGGACGAGAGAAATGCAGCCGTTAAAAAATTAAGTTTAGCAAAATTCAACCTTGAATTTGGGGTGGATTATTCGAATGAAAGCGACTTGATAAGTATGCAGACTAGTTTAGAAACAAGTCAACTCGCTCATGCAGATCTTGAAGCTAATTTAATCCTGCTTAAGGAAAATGGACAGGGCAAACAAGATGTCTCCGAGAAACTTAGCATGTTACAATCGGATAATAGCTCATTAACACAGAAGATCGATAGTTTGCAGATACTCATGCAAGAAAGCGTGAAAGGGTATTCTGATTTGTTTGGTCAACTCTCAGATCTTTCAGATTTAAAATTTAATTATGAAAATGCCTTAAATTCTATTGAAGGTTATCAAGCTAACATAGAGAGTTTAAACACAACTCTTGAAGTATACAACTCAGACCTAATTCAACAACAAAGTGATTTAGAATTAAAAAATACTCAGCTCGCACAAGCCCAAGCAAGGTTAGATGCTGCAAGTGCAGAATATAATGCTAGGGTTGAGGCAACTACTGCCGCTCAAGCTGTTATTCCAGGGCTACAAAATGCCGTAAAGGATGCTGAATTGAATGTTAACATGGCAGTTGCTGAAAGAAATGAATACACAGGAACCGATGCCACGGTAATTAGTGATTTAGACCTAGCAGTCACTGACGCGGGAACCGTTTTAACGGATGCCCAAACTGCTCTTTCAGATGCATTTACCGCATTAGGTGATGCTCAAAACTTGGAGAACAATTATTACAATAGTGTTGTTCAACCTGAAGAAATGACCATTTCAACTCTTGAATCTCAGATTGACAATCATTTAAATGTAATAGATAATTTGCAAACATTTATAAGAGATGGTGAATTGGATATTGTGCGATTATCTAGTGATCTTGAAAATGGACAAAACTTCGTTGCTGAGCATAAGGAGACCTATGATCAGATTGTTTCTGAATACGAAGCGTTATATAGTAAGGTTCAACCGGTAATGAGCGCAATGAATTCAATAAATGACCAAGTTAATACATTGTCGAATTTGAAATCTAGTAATCAAAGTTTAATTACTTTCTATAATAGTGTTGACTCCAGTAATGATTACCATAACAGTATGGTTAAACATCAAGAAGAGCTAATTGCTAAATCCAAGTTGGATATAGAGGATTTACAATCGCATATCAAGTCAATTGAAAACAATATTGTTATTAATGTTGAGGACTTACAACAAGAAATAGATTCTTTAACAAATGAAATAGCGTCAATTGATGTTCGAATTGAAGGACAAGCTGGAATTGTTTCTCATTATGAAGATTTACTTTCTCAAGCATTAGCTGAATAATGTGATCGGGTATTGTAAAGTGGGCTACCGTGCTTATTAAACTGTAGCCTTCTTTATCAACTATTTAATTATAAATTTTAATACTCAAGATCATGATGAGATACATATTATTAGCAGTATTATTATTGGTTTCAATAATAGATACCAATGCACAAGAAGAAATAGGCCCAGAGAAGGGTGACTTCACAGGTTCGCTTCTATTGGGTAGAGGTAGGTTTTTACAAGCTGGTTTGACAGTTCCTTCTCCTGTACCCCAAAGCGTTTCTGGTGACGCTCCTTATATAAATACAATGAGTAATAATAATAATGAACTCACCAATATGATTGGAGCTGAGCTTCGGTACTTTGTTACGGATCGTATTTCTATATTAATGAGCGGAGGAGCTATTATTAGGCATACACCCGGGATGACAAATATCCCAGGAGTAATAACTAGTAGTAACGCTTCTTCTATTCCAGAATTTGAATCCATCGTTGAGAGCAATGAAGTGGATTTAAATTTAAACCTTGGAGGGCAGTACTTTTTCAAAACTAAATACGAAAAAGTCCACCCTTACATGGGAGTAACTATTCCATTTTATTATGCCAAAAGGAGTCAATTTGATCCTGCGATTGATGGAGGAAATATTGTAGATATTAGTGAGAGAAGTGTTTCATTACTTGGCGTTGGCGCTCAAGCCACCGCTGGTATTGACTATTACTTTGGAGAAGCATTCTTTATAGGAGCAGAAATTAAGACTGTAAATTATGTCTTTGCTAAAACAGAAAAATTCGCTGGCCCTGGTTTTGGGGAACGCTCAGCACAAACTTCCACGGTCTCATTTTTATCCCAACCATTCATTCGTATAGGATTTAAATTTTAAATGTTCAATAACATAATGGTTGGGTTAAGGGGGCTTCTGAATAAGTGGCCCCCTTACTTGTTTTACTAAAAGTTGGTAGATTTTCGCTATCTTTAACCAGTGTGTTCCACAGTAAGTGTATATCGGAATTTTGAAGAAAATCTATTAAAAATGACCATAAAACAAGTAAAGGAAAAACTCAAAACATCTAAAGGCCCGGTGGCCCTATCCCTTCATCAAGGATCAGGTTTTAAGACTCTAGTGATGGGGTTTAATAAAGGTATGATTTTAAAAGAGCATAAGGCACATCTAAAATCTAAATTAACCGTTTTAGAGGGCGCTGTTATTTATCAGGAAAAGGATAGGGAAGTAACACTTAATAAATATGAAGAAGTGGATATTCCCCTTGAGGTAACACATTGGGTAGAGGCCTTGGAAGACAGTCTGTGTTTGTTGACCCAAGGGAACTAAGTTAAGATCTAAAGGCTACATTAAATGCAAAAATCCCAACGCAGAGAAACACAATTTGATGCAGTTGAATAGATTTCAAAGACGGCCTGTTTTGTCATATGAAAATTAAATACCTACATTTAATTTCCAAAACATAATATATGCGTTTATTACTAGGGATGCTACTGTTAGTATGTACGGCCTGTATGCAATCCAATCAAATACAACTCACCGATCTTAAAGTCGAACATTTGGATCACCCATTGGGTATGGATGCATCAAATCCCAGGTTTTCTTGGAAATTTGAAAAATCAGCACCACTGACCATCCAGGATCAATACGAAATATTTCTATCCACAGATTCTTTAAAATTACTCAACAAAGAGGGTATAATATGGAGCAAGCATGGCAAGTCAACTACTAATTTAATCACTTATGACGGTGATTCACTAAAACCTTTTACTAAATATTATTGGGGTGTTTCTGTTGTGGGAGCTTCTGGACAAAAAAGTCCATTAAACATTTCTTCTTTTGAGACTGGAATGATGGGAACAAAGCAATGGGAAGGAGAATGGATTACCGATAATGAGGATGTTGATCTTAAACCAGCTCCTTATTTTCGAAAGGAGTTTGGTTTAGAAAAAAATGTTGTCAAAGCAAGAGCTTACATTGTTGCAGCTGGGTTGTATGAACTTTATATCAATGGAAGTAAAGTTGGAGACCATCGATTGGATCCAGTTTATACGCGTTTTGACAAAAGAAATACCTATGTCACCTATGATGTAACGGAATATATTAAAGAAAATCAAGTGGCAATTGGAGTCTTACTGGGTAATGGATGGTATAACCATCAGTCCACCGCAGTATGGTTGTTTGATCGTGCAAAATGGCGGAAAAGACCACGGTTTTGCCTGAATATCCGAATTACTTTTGACGATGGAACAACTAAGCTGCTCACAACGGATAAAACCTGGAAAACTTCATTAGCACCGGTGGTCTTTAACAGTATCTATACAGGTGAGCATTACAACGCCAATTTGGAACAAAAGGGTTGGAATACCGTAAATTTTGATGACCAGTTATGGAAGTCTTCCCTTGAAGTTGAAGCACCTTCTAATAATATAGTATCTCAATCCATTCCGCCGATTAGAACTGTTAAAGTACTTCAGCCGGTTAGTATGAAAAAAATGAGTGATAAGCGCTATATTTTTGATCTAGGACAGAATATTTCTGGAATTACAAAACTTCGTATCAGTGGAGATAAGGAAAGTATTGTTCAAGTGACGCATTCGGAACAACTGGACAGTGTTGGAAACTTAGATTTATCGAATATTAATATGCATTATCGGCCTGAAGATACTTTGGATCCTTTTCAGACGGATATCTATATCTTAAGTGGTGCAGGTGATCAAGTGTTTGCTCCTAAGTTTAATTATAAAGGCTTTCAATATGTGGAGGTTAAAAGTTCCACTCCTGTTGTTTTGGAAAAAGACGATCTCTCAGGTCTGTTCATGCACACAGATGTTCGCCCGATAGGGAAAATTCACAGTTCGAATAAACTATTGAATAGCATTTGGAAAGCAACTAATAATTCCTATTGTTCGAATTTATTTGGATATCCAACGGATTGTCCACAAAGAGAAAAAAACGGTTGGACGGGTGATGCCCATATCAATATTCAAACGGGGCTCTATAACTATGATGGTATTACCGTTTACGAAAAATGGATGAAAGACCACATGGATGAGCAACAACCTAATGGTGTTTTGCCTTCCATTATTCCCACCTGGGGTGGCTGGGGATATGATTGGGGAAATGGACCAGATTGGACAAGTACTATAACGATAATTCCATGGGAATTATATCAGTTTTACGGTGATGATCATGCCTTGAAAATGATGTATGAACCCATGAAAAGATATGTTGATTACATAAGCTCTATAAGTTATGGTGGGGGACTCACCGATTGGGGGCTTGGGGATTGGGTCCCCGTGAAATCCGTTACTCCAAAAGAATTGACATCCTCTATCTATTACTATGTCGATGCCAGTATTTTGGCAAAAGCAGCAAAGCATTTTGGAAGGCAGGATGATTTTGAAAAATACACTTCGCTGTCAAGACAAATTAAAAAAGCTATAAATGATAAGTACTTAGATCCCACAACTGGCATCTACGGAAAAGGATTTCAAACAGAACAAAGTGCTCCCTTATATTGGGGAATAGTTCCTGATTCTTTGGTAGAGAAGGTTACCAAAGGTCTTGTAGATGCAGTTGAAAAAGCAGATAATCACATCGATGTTGGATTGTTGGGTACACGGACAATTTTGGGAGCGTTGAGTCAAAATGGTTATGCGGATTTAGCCTATAAGGTAGCCTCCCAAGTTACATACCCTTCATGGGGATGGTGGATAAAAAATGGAGCAACGACGCTTTATGAAAATTGGGATATTCACGCGACTGCTGATATATCTAAAAACCATATTATGTTTGGGGCTATTGGAGGTTGGTTGTACTCAGGTCTTGGTGGAATCCTACCAGATCCCGAGGACCCAGGATTTAAACATATTATTTTGAAACCAAATATAGTGGCAGGACTCGATCAGTTTGAGGCGAAATTCCAGAGTCCTCAAGGGGAGATTGTGTCGCGTTGGGAAACCGATGCTGATGGAACGATCCTTTATCAGGCTCGTATTCCAAGCAATAGCACCGCGACCTTATTTCTGGATGTTGACACTGTTAAGTTTCAGGGAGATACTCTTTCGTTTAGTGAGGTTTTTACCAAAGAACTCAGTCCAGGAACCTATATATTTGAAGTGAAGCGATAGGTTTAAAAATCCCAAGTTGTGAGGGTATTTTCAATTAATTAATTGCCAAGTAGTAAAATATTCTTTTCGAATTATTTGTTCTGCGAGAAAAAGTTTGCCACACAACCTAACGTTCATTAGATTTGTTGGTTAAGAATACATCTGGCTAATTTAATAATTATACATATGAAGTACACAAAAAGGTATCAAGGAGGAATGTTTTTATTTCTTTTCCTTGCATTTACAACTGCTGCTATTGGACAAGTGGTGGAGCGAAATCAGCAGGAGTTCAGCGAATTTATGGATCGCTCTGGTAACCGTTATCGTTCGGCTGCTGGGATTCCAGGACCAGACTATTGGCAAAATCGCGTGGATTACTCTATCAAAGCAACCCTAGACGACCAAGCACATACATTAACAGGTGAGATTACCATCACCTATACTAATAATAGTCCGGATGCTTTACCATTTATTTGGTTACATCTGGAACAGAATAGATTTACTGAAAATTCAAGAGGAACTCTAACCACCCCAATTGAAGGGAATCGTTACAATGGAGAAGTTGACGGCGGATATGAGATTTCAAACCTAGAAGCTAAAACACAAAGAACAGTTTCTTCCAAGCACATTATAAATGATACCAGAATGCAGGTTTGGTTCGAAAAACCTATAAAGGCCCAAGGAGGTACTGCAACTGTTTCTATGGACTTTACCTATAAAATTCCTGAGAGAGGAATGGATAGAATGGGAAGAATAGATGTAGAGCAAGGAACTATTTATGCTATGGCCCAATGGTATCCACGTGCTGCGGTTTATGATGATGTTGAAGGCTGGAATGTTGAACCTTATTTAGGCGCAGGTGAATTTTATCTGGGATATGGAGATTTTGATTACCAAATCACCGCACCCTATGATCATATCGTAGTAGGATCAGGTGTACTTGTTAATCCAAATCAAGTATTATCTCCATTAATGAGAGAACGTTTGGCTCAAGCTCGTAAGAGTGATGAAACGGTTTTTATTGTTAAAGAAGAGGAAGTTGATGACATGTCAATTAGAGCAAAACAAAGCGGAACTCTTACCTGGCATTTTGAAATGGAAAATACCAGAGATGTGGCTTTTGGAAGTTCAAAAGCATTTATTTGGGACGCTGCTAAAATAGATCTTCCAAGTGGAGAAAAAGCTTTAGCACAATCTGCTTACCCTAAAGAAAGTGCTGGATATGAGGCTTGGGGACGATCTACTGAATATTCAAAGCATTCTGTTGAGAACTATTCAAACAGATGGTATGAATACCCATATAAAGTGGCTACAAACGTTGCTGCTAATGTAGGAGGAATGGAATATCCAGGACTAAATTTCTGTAGCTGGAAAAGTAAAGGTGAACGTCTATGGGGTGTAACAGATCACGAATTTGGTCACAACTGGTTCCCAATGATTGTTGGATCTAACGAAAGAAGATACGCTTGGATGGATGAAGGTTTTAATAGCTTTATCAATTATTATAGTACACTTGATTATGGAGAATATCCAGCTTCTTTATCAAAGACTAGAAATATGATTGGGTGGTTCCAAAGCGAAACTAGAGAAGGAATTGATACCTACCCAGACGCTACGAACTTAAGAAACCTTGGTATGACTGCTTATCGAAAGCCAGCAATTGGATTGTTATTACTCAGGGAGTATATTTTAGATCACGAGCGTTTTGATAATGCCTTTAAGTCATATATAGAAGCATGGGCGTATAAACACCCTCAGCCAGCAGACTTTTTCAATCATATGGAAAATGTTACTGGAGAGAATCTTTCTTGGTTCTTTAAAAATTGGTTCTACGGAACTGGAAACATTGATCTTGCAATTTCAGGTCTTCGTCAAACCCCAGAAAAGGACGCTTTCATTGTGACTGTAGCCAACAAAGGGGATATTCCTATGCCAGTTAAAATGGAAATTACCTACAGAGATGGTACTGTGGAGCAGAAAACATTACCTGTAGAAATTTGGCAAAGAGGAGATACTTGGAGCTTTTTATTAGAGACAGATGTGCTTCCACAGAGTATCGAAATTGATCCGGATAAGTTGTTACCCGATGTCAACCCTTCTAACGATTCATGGCCTGGAACTTCTTTTTATGATTAAGGCTTAAAGGATTAAAATACTTAATTAATTAAACTGTCTGAGCTTCTCAGGCAGTTTTTTTTAGCCCTACTTCGGCCTGAACCATAAAGTTCAAATTTATAAACAGAGTAGCAATCTTCTCTTGAGAATTAATCGGAAAATTATCCATCTTTCTTTCAGGAATTATCGCGAGTTCTCTTCCTATTACCAGATTTATAATTTGGTACGGAAGATGCAAAAAAAGATAAAGTCCATTTCCGCTGCTGGCATGAGGGATTATTAAATTCGGGGTTTACAGGGAATTGGGTTGTTCCACGAGTTTATTGTCGTCTTTGAAAATATCGTCATTCTCAGAAAAATCCAATGTTTCTGCCTCTGGGAGGTATTTTAAAATCTCATCAATACCTTTACTAAGCATTAGTGGAGTAGAATACTTACGGCTTGTAGCAAGAACAAAGCCATCTTTGATAAGCCTGAAGTAATGTTTGCCAGAAGGAGTTGATTTTTTTCTAAAACTGAACTGGTGAATATGGCCCGCCAAGCCATTTATCATCGTTTTACAATCCTGCTTTTTTTTCAGGCCAATACTGGTGAATATTGTTTTTCCTTTTCTCGATGTAAAGACAAATTTATAATCTCCGTTTTGTCGTTTGCTGATAACAAACATACCCATAGGTCAGAATGAATTTTAAAGTTAAGCCTGCAAAGCTAAAATTTATTAGACATTGATGGCCATATTTAATTTGAGAAACACTTTTGAACTAATAAAACAGTAATTCACCTAAAAAAAAGGGATAGTTCTACCGCAGTTTAGGACTTTTGCAGGGAATCGACTTTAAGGAATCCCCTAAACAAATCTATTTCTTAATTTGCATTAATCGAGAAACATATTTTCCTATCACGTCGAATTCTAAATTCACTGTGGTGCCTACCTTATACTGTTTGAATCGTGTATGATCATAGGTATAAGGTATAATGGCCACGCTGAATTGACTCTCTTTTGAGTCCACCACCGTTAGGCTTGTACCATCTATTGTAATAGAGCCTTTTTCTATAGTCACATTATTTAATGACGGGTCATAGCTAAAGGTAAATCGCCAACTACCATTTTCATCTACGATAGAAATACATTCACCCACTTGGTCTACATGGCCTTGTACAATATGTCCGTCAAGTCTGGTGCCCATTTTCATGGCGCGTTCTAAATTGACAATATCCCCAACAGAAAGACTTCCTAATGAAGTCTTGTCCAAGGTTTCTTTAATCGCGGTCACGGTATAGGTATGATCATTTACTGATGTCACCGTTAGGCAAACACCATTGTGGGCCACACTTTGGTCAATCTTTAATTCAGGCGCAATACTACTCTTTATAGTGAAGTGAAGATTTTCTCCCTGAGACTCTATTTTTGTGACACTTGCCAATTCTTCTATTATTCCGGTGAACATATGTATAAATTATTAGTTAAATTTGCATTTGAGGTATCGCTCTTTGGGGTAGGTCGTAATTGTTATAACAAACCTACTAAATAGTGTAATAACTGCCAATAAACAGTGTTTGTAAAAATCTAAAGCATCCAAAAAGATGAACAATGGTGAAAATATCCGGTTGGGAATATCAATAGGAGATCTCAATGGAATAGGCTGTGAGGTAATTCTTAAGACTTTTGAAGATCCTAGAATGCTGGAGTTTTGTACTCCAATAATCTTTGCATCTACTAAGGTAATTAATTATCAGCGCAAAATGCTTGGGATGAATATTGCTTATAATGGAGTAGATGATGCCTCTAAAGCGGTTGCTGGAAAATTAAATGTTGTCAATGTTTGGAAACAAACTCCTAATATTGAACCTGGCAAGGAAACTGCTGAAGGTGGGAAATATGCTTTGTTATCTTTAAAAGCGGCTGTAGAGGCGCTAAAGAATGACCAGGTGGATGTTCTAGTCACAGCTCCGATTAACAAGCACAACATCCAGTCAGATGAATTTAAATTTCCTGGACATACGGATTATCTGGCGCAGGAATTAGAAGGACAAGCACTCATGTTTATGGTAACCGAAGAATTAAAAGTAGGATTACTAACTGACCACCTTCCAGTTAAAGCAGTTAGTGATGCCATCACTCCTGAGCTGGTAGAAACTAAAATTAATAAGATTTATGAATCTCTTAAAGAAGATTTTAGAATTCGCAAACCAAAAATAGCTGTTTTAGGTATCAATCCTCACACAGGTGATAATGGCGTTATTGGAACGGAAGATGATGAGGTATTAAGGCCTACAATTGCTAAATTGAACGAATCTGGCAAATTAATTTACGGTCCTTATGCTGCCGATAGTTTTTTCGGTTCTGGATCGCATCATAATTTTGATGCCATTCTCGCCTCATATCACGATCAAGGATTAATCCCTTTCAAAACGCTCTCCTTTGGAAAAGGAGTGAATTATACAGCGGGATTATCTAAGGTTAGAACTTCACCAGATCACGGTACAGCCTTTGAGATTGCTGGTAAAGGGGAAGCTAATCACAGCTCTTTTGCCGAAGCTGTATTTACGGCATTACGTATTTATAATAATAGAGAAGAATATAAAGAATTAACCAAAAACCCACTTAAAAAAAGCGGAGGAAAGTTATAAACAAAAAAAAGTTAATAAGATTATTTTCATAAATAAAAATTTATATCTTTGCACCCGCCTTATTATTAAGTGATAAGGTTTGTAAAAACTGATGTTGAAAATGAAGAAACTTAAGGACTTTGATATTCCTTTTGTGGGATTGAAACAAGGAAAACACCAGTTTGATTTTGATATCAAAAAAGCGTTCTTTGATGCTTTTGAATATGATGATTTCAATGATGCAGATGTAAAAGTCTCAATGGAATTGGATAAAAAAAGCAGCTTGTTGGAATTGACCTTTAAGGCTCAGGGTTATGTAAATGTGAATTGCGATGTATGCAATGAGCAGTATGACCAGGAAATAAAAGGAAAACTACATTTGGTGGTGAAATTTGGAGATCAGTACAATGATGAAAATGAAGAAATTCTCATTATTCCACATGGAGAGCATCAAATAAATGTAGCACAATTCATTTATGAAATGATTGTACTTTCTGTTCCTTTAAAACGGGTCCACCCAGGAATAAAGGACGGAACGCTATCAACTGAGATATTAGATAAACTGGAAGAATTCCAGCCAAAGGAAGAAATTGAACATAAAGACGGTGAAACGGATCCTAGATGGGATCAATTGAAAAAACTATTAACGGATAAATAAGATTTAAAAATGGCACATCCTAAAAGAAGACAGTCTAGTACTAGAAGAGATAAAAGAAGAACGCATTACAAGGCGACTGCTCCTCAAATAGCTACAGACCCAACAACAGGGGAACAGCATGTTTATCACAGAGCTCACTGGCATGAAGGAAAACTTTATTACAGAGGTCAAGTTCTTATTGATAACACAGTAGAAGAGGTTGCATAATGTTGATTTGCAATTAAAAGACTTTAGAACTCTCACAAGAAGTGAGAGTTTTTTTATTTAAAATTTTTCTATAAATCAAAAACACCCTATTTTGCACCGCTAATCGGACAAAAATTAGTAATTTCGATTAATTTTGATCGCATTTTTTCACGTTTTTGATAAAAACTAAGCGAATTATGAGTAAACTTAAGGCAGCTATTACTGCTGTAGGAGCTTATGTGCCTGACTTTATTTTGACCAACAAGATGTTGGAAGAAATGGTAGATACAAATGATGAGTGGATTACAACTAGAACTGGAATCAAACAAAGGCATATATTAAAGGAAGAAGGAAAGGGTACTTCTTTTATGGCCATTAAGGCTGCGCAGGAACTGCTGCAAAAAAGTGGCGCTGATCCGAAAGAAATCGACATGGTAATTGTCGCCACGGCTACCCCAGATTTACCCGTTGCTGCAACAGCTGCTTATGTAGCCTCTGAGGTTGGCGCAGTTAATGCATTTGCATACGATCTTCAAGCTGCTTGCTCTAGTTTTTTATACGGGATGTCTACTGCTTCTAGTTATATTGAATCAGGACGCTATAAAAAGATACTATTAATTGGAGCAGATAAAATGTCTTCAATTTTAGATTATACAGATAGAACCACCTGCATTATATTTGGAGATGGTGCAGGCGCAGTTCTCTTTGAACCTAATGAAGAAGGATTAGGACTGCAGGATGAATATTTGAGAAGTGACGGTATTGGAAGGGAGTTTTTGAAAATCGATGCTGGAGGTTCTGTACTTCCTGCTTCATTAGAAACCGTAAAGAACAAACAGCATTTTGTTTTCCAAGATGGTAGAACTGTATTTAAATATGCGGTTTCTAATATGGCTGATGTTGCGGAAAAGATGATGGATCGCAACAATCTAACTAAGGAAGATGTCCAATGGTTAGTACCACATCAGGCCAATATGAGGATTATTCAGGCTACGGCTAACCGCGTGGATCTCGATCCGTCTAAAGTAATGATAAACATACAGAATTACGGAAACACCACATCGGCTACCTTGCCGCTATTGTTAAGCGATTACGAAACCCAATTAAAAAAAGGGGATAATTTGATATTTGCTGCCTTTGGAGGTGGCTTTACTTGGGGGTCTATCTATTTAAAGTGGGCCTATAATAGTTAGTAAAAACAAAACTCAAAACTAATAAGAAACAATCATGGATTTAAAAGAAATTCAAAGTTTAATCAAATTCGTGGCAAAATCTGGAGCAAGTGAAGTGAAACTTGAGACGGATGATGTGAAAATCACCATCAAAACCGGTTCAGAGGATAAAAAAGGTGAGACGACAACTTATGTTCAACAGATTCCTGTTAATCAGGCATTGCCAACACAGCCAGTAGCTCCTCAAGCTCCTGCTGCTACTGAAAATGCACCTGCACAGGGGCAACCTTCAGAAGAAGATAGCAAGTACATTACGATTAAATCTCCTATTATTGGGACTTATTACAGAAGACCTGCTCCAGATAAACCAAACTTTGTGGAAGTGGGCGATACCATTGCTAAGGGTGATGTGCTTTGTATTATTGAGGCCATGAAACTTTTCAATGAAATTGAAGCTGAGGTCTCTGGTAAGATCGTAAAAGTGTTGGCTGATGATTCTTCTCCTGTTGAATTTGATCAGCCTTTATTTTTGGTTGACCCGTCATAAGAAATCTTGAATCCTGTGTTTTAAAGGTCCTAAATGGGTCTTTAGAATGATTTAAAATTTAGAATCGATAATTTAAAGTTTCAAGAGATGTTTAAAAAAATACTGATTGCAAATAGAGGTGAAATTGCGCTTCGTGTGATTAGAACTTGTAAAGAGATGGGGATTAAAACCGTTGCGGTTTATTCCAAAGCTGATGAGGAAAGTTTACACGTTCGATTTGCAGATGAGGCGGTTTGTATAGGACCAGCGCCTAGCAAAGACTCTTATTTGAAAATCTCCAATATAATAGCAGCTGCAGAGATTACCAATGCAGATGCCATACACCCAGGGTATGGGTTCTTGTCTGAAAATGCTAATTTTTCAAGAATCTGTAAAGAACACGGCATAAAATTTATAGGAGCTGGCCCAGAGATGATCGACCGTATGGGAGATAAAGCCTCTGCAAAAGCAACTATGAAAGAGGCCGGAGTTCCTACTGTACCAGGTTCTGATGGTTTATTGGAATCCATAGAACAAGCTAGAAAACTAGCTAAAGAAATGGGATATCCAGTAATGCTAAAGGCAACTGCTGGAGGTGGTGGAAAAGGGATGCGCGCAGTGTGGAAAGAAGAAAATCTTCAAAAAGCATTTGAAAGCGCAAAACAAGAAGCTGGAGCCTCCTTTGGAAATGATGGTATGTACATGGAAAAACTCATCGAAGAACCACGACATATTGAGATTCAAGTTGTAGGAGATCAATTTGGAAATGCATGCCACCTTTCTGAAAGAGACTGTTCAGTTCAACGTAGACACCAGAAATTAACAGAGGAGACTCCTTCTCCATTTATGACTGATGATCTACGAGAAAAAATGGGTAAAGCAGCTGTAAGAGCGGCAGAGTATATTAAGTATGAAGGAGCAGGAACGGTAGAATTTTTGGTGGACAAACACAGAAATTTCTACTTTATGGAAATGAATACTCGTATCCAAGTAGAGCACCCAATTACCGAGCAGGTTATAAATTACGATTTAATTCGCGAGCAGATCCTAGTAGCTGCTGGTGTGCCTATTTCTGGTAAGAACTACTTTCCTAAGCTGCATTCAATAGAATGTAGAATTAACGCTGAAGATCCTTATAACGACTTTAGACCTTCACCAGGGAGAATAACTACCCTTCACGCTCCAGGAGGACATGGAATCCGTTTAGACACTCATGTTTATAGTGGATATATTATCCCTCCAAACTACGATTCTATGATTGCTAAATTAATTACCACTGCGCAAACGCGTGAGGAAGCGATCAATAAAATGAAGCGTGCCTTGGATGAATTCGTAATCGAAGGAATTAAAACAACCATACCGTTCCATAGACAACTTATGGATCATCCAGATTATGTGGCTGGTAACTACACCACTAAATTTATGGAAGACTTCCAAATGGAGCCTAAGGAGGAAGAGGACGAATAGTTTTTCTTTTTAAGGAAACATAGACAATATATCGGCTTGCAATTTCTGCAAGCCGTTTGTCGTTAAAGTAAATATCATTCCAATTTTCTTAACTTTAAGTCATGGCTATATCTCTTTCATACTGGGAGCGGAAAACGTATTTTTCAAACGTCGACTTTACCGTGGTGGGCGCAGGGATCGTGGGTCTTAATTGTGCATTGAAGTTAAGAGAGAAATACCCAAAAAGTAGTATAGCAGTTCTTGAAAGAGGTCTTCTGCCTAAAGGGGCCAGTACTAAAAATGCAGGGTTTGCTTGTTTTGGAAGCGTCTCTGAGCTTTTAGATGACTTAAACGGGCATTCTGAAGATCAAGTTCTTGAACTAGTAGAAAAGCGTTACAAAGGGCTTCAGAAATTAAAAAGCACCCTGGGTGAACAACAGATTGGTTACAAGCATTACGGAGGGTTTGAAGTGTTTTTAAAAAAAGCTCCAGAGACTTATTTGGAGTGTATGGATAGCTTTGATCAGATTAATAAGCGCTTATACCCAATTTTCAAAAAGAACGTTTTTTCAACCCAGAAAAACACTTTTTCTTTTCAGGGTGTTTTTGATCAGTATCTAGTGAATAGTTTTGAAGGACAAATAAACACTGGCATGATGATGGATGCGCTGTATAGGAAATGTGTAGCAAGCGGGGTCACCATCTTATATGGCGTATGTGTAGATGGATATCACACCAGAGAAGATGACGTGCTGGTAAAGTCCAATTTAGGAGATTTCACAACAAAAAAGTTATCCATTGCAACCAATGGTCTATATAACGAATTACCTAATAGCGACTTAAATGTCAGACCTGCTAGAGCTCAAATACTGATTACAAAACCGATACCGAATTTAAAGATTAAAGGTAGCTTTCATCTGGATAAAGGTTTTTACTATTTTCGAAATATTGATAATCGAATTTTACTTGGTGGCGGTAGAAACTTGGATATCTTAACTGAACAAACCAGTGTTTTTGCAACCACTAAAATTATCCAAGATAAACTCCAAGAGCTCCTCAGGGAGGTAATTCTTCCTGGCGGTGAAGCGAAGGTTGATATGCGATGGAGCGGTATCATGGGAGTAGGGAATTCTAAGCAGCCAATAATTAAACAATTAACGAATCATGTGTTCTGTGGTGTTCGACTTGGAGGCATGGGAATCGCTATTGGTTCACAGGTAGGTGAGGACCTAGCAAATTTAATGATGGAATATGTTTAAAAAATTTGTTCGTTTTGTTTTAAAACTGTGTTTTTGGTTCATAATCATTACCGTATTCTGGGTGCTTTTTTATAAATGGGTGCCAGTTCCTGCTACTTCGTTAATGGTCATTCGTAGTGCTGAACAACTACAACAGAAAAAAGAAATTAAATGGAACCATCAGTGGGTGGCATTGGAGAAAATTTCTAAGAACCTACAACTTGCTGTGATTTGTAGCGAAGACCAAAAGTTTAGTAGCCATGCTGGATTTGATGTTCAGGCCATTGAAAAGGTTCTTGACAATTATTCTGAGAACAAGCGACTAAGAGGAGCCAGTACCATTAGTCAGCAAACGGCAAAGAATGTATTTCTTTGGCCACAAAGGAGTTGGGTCCGAAAGGGATTTGAAACCTATTTCACTTTTTTAATTGAGTTACTTTGGTCCAAGTCAAGAATTATGGAAGTGTATTTAAATAGCATTGAAATGGGGGATGGAATCTACGGAGCTCAGGCTGCCGCCAATTATTGGTTCGGTAAAGATGCATCAACGCTTTCTAAATACGAATCGGCTGCCATTGCAGCGATTCTTCCCAATCCATTAAAAATGAAAGCAGATCCAGCAACGTCCTATGTGCAACAGCGCAAAAATTGGATACTTCAACAAATGAAATTCTATGGCCCTTTGGATTTAAATAGCCTACCTACTCCTTCTGATAAATAATTTGGATTTGTTTTGGAGAGGATTAACATTTTAAGAATTCAGTAGTGCTTAAATCCCTTATATCCACTGGATATAAGCACAATTATTAAAATTCTTTTCCAATATACGCAACCTTTTTACTGTTTTTGCTTCTTTAAGGTATAATAAACACTAAATAGCAAGAAATGAAAAAACAAAAATTGATGGCAGTTGTTCTATTTGCCGCTCTAACAGGGGTGTTTGTGAGCTGTAATGATGACGATAACCAATGTATCCCAGATTATACTGGAGCGCTTAGCGCAGATGAAACTGCTTTTGCAGGAGAATGGCACCTAACTGCCATAGAGTCTTCTGAGGAGATCGATCTAACGGACGATGATGAAGATAATCCTAGCACCGATATTTTTGCCCAACAATCCGATTGTCAAAATGATTTGCAGTACGATTTTGGTACAGATAGAATCTATAAATATTCTGCTCGTACAAATGTCGAAGACTGTGAAGATTCTCCTGCAGCTATCGAAGGTACCTGGAAATTTGGAGGTTCTACTTTAGGCCTTATTACTGCATGTACAGAGAGTGTCGTTGAATTAGATGTAAATGACCAGAGAACTACTTTTTCGTATACAATATCAACTTTCTTTACCAAAGAAAGTGGTGAGAGAATTGAAATAGATGTGACTCATACTTTTACTAAAGGACCTATTGTGCCAACACCACCGGTAGAAGAAGCTGAATAACAATATTTAAAATAAACAAGTTTTAGGTTTTGTGGAAGACCATTGTATTCTAAATCAAGAATGCATTGGTCTTTTTTTATGACTTTAAATTTGCTTCTAAGTGAACTTCTTTACCCGGCTCTATCGCATTATTGTGATTGAAAAATACTGTTTTTGATTTCAAAACACTTTCAATTAAATAATGACTTCCTTGGAAATATGAATTTTTAACACGAACGGTTAAATAGCCGTTTTGACTTAACTGGAGTTGATGCGGGTAACAAACGATTTTTTTATTGGAGGTGGAATTGGGGACAATGTGTTTTTCTAAGAGCTCATTTACCTCACCAAACAACGATGCTACATATTTGTTTTTTGGGTTTTTATACAACAATTTAGGATCATCCAAACATATGATCTTACCTTCTTTGAGTACCATGGTTTTATCGGCATAGGCCAAGGAATCCATATTGTCATGTGTAGCAGTAATACAACTGATGTTCTGTGATTTTAAATACGAAAATAGTTCACGCCTAAGGCTATTTTTTTTAAAGTTATCAATATTAGAAAAAGGCTCATCCAGTAGAAGCAATTTGGGCTGCTGTGCTAAGGCTTTTGCAATTGCCACACGTTGTTGCTGTCCACCACTAAGATCTGTGGGCTTTGTCTTTGCATAGGCTGTTAGACCTACAAGCTCAAGTAGTTCTGCGATGCGTTTACTTTTCTTTCTCGGATAAAAATTCGACAGATATTTACCCACATTTTCCTCCACTGTAATGTAGGGCATTAAGTCATAATCTTGAGCAACATATTTGATAAATTCTTCCCCAGGAACTAGGTTGTAATTTGGTCCAAGAAGGCGTTTTTCACCCCAAAAGAGTTTCCCTTTTTCAAGGTGGTATAATCCGTAGATAATCTTTAATAAGGTGCTTTTTCCAGAACCACTTTCCCCAATAATTGAAAGTTGTTCTCCAGGATTTAATTTCAGGGAAATATTTTTAAGAACTTCTTTTGTGTCGTACTGAAAAGTAACGTTTTGAACCTTGAGCATATTCGGTTTTATTTTGATTCCCAAAGTTAGGGAATATGCTTTTATTTCACCCTTTACTCATTGGAAATCCTTCCGTATTTGTAGTATAGGAAAAGGTTTATAAACTGAATCACAAACCCGATTCCAAGTAGAATAAGCCCAATGGTATTACTATTAAAAATTAATATTAGGATAATACCAATGATAGTAAAGATGGTACCTATAAAAAGCAATAAAACAAAGGTGGGTTTAAAGTTTGGATTCATCCTTTTTAGGTTTGGATTATTTGTAAATTGATTATTTAAAGTTAAGCAAAAAGATTAAATCACTAAAATTAACAATCAGGACTTCTATTGCACTTTTTTTGTATTCTGGATATGGCTTAGCACAAAATAGTAAACAGCTGGGGTTAAAAATGCTATTTAAGGATTAAGTAAACAGTATTCTTTACCTTTGCTTAAAATGGTCAAAGTAAAGTTTATGGATTCAGTTTTCATAAAAAATATGGTTTGTAACCGTTGTATAATGGTTGTGAAGAGCGAATTGGAAAAGTTGCATTTGGATGTTAATTCAGTGTCTCTTGGAAGAGTGGATTTAAATAGCCCACTAGAAGAAGGTGATAAACTGAAACTCAAACAGGCTTTACTTCCCTTAGGTTTCGAGGTAATTGATGATAAGCGGAGCCGAATTATAGAAAGTATAAAGAATACCATTATTGATGCTGTTCACCATCAGGACACGGAAATAAAGGTTAATTTATCTGAGCTCTTGAGTCGTAAATTACACCTTGATTACGGTTACTTATCCACGCTTTTCTCTGAGATAGAGGGTACTACTATTGAAAAGTATTTTATTGCTCAAAAGATAGAGAAGGTAAAGGAATTACTAGTCTATGATGAACTTTCCCTAAGTGAAATTGCATTTAAACTGAATTATTCCAGCGTATCTTATCTGAGTAATCAGTTTAAAAAAGTTACGGGACTTACTCCTAGTCACTTTAAAGAGATTAAAGAAGAAAAAAGAAAACCCCTTGATGAAATTTGAATTATTTCTTTAAATGGAGGTTAAAATAAGGGTCTTTATTCTAAGATGTGTTGTGCGGTTGTTTATGCAAAATTTCACAACTAGCTATCATAGAGTAGTTTAACTGTAAGTTTTGGGTGTCCCATTTAATTTTTATTTTTAAAAGCATGGTTGTACGCCGAAAATAAAATGACATTAAGAAACCTTAATTTGAACTATTGTTTTGATAGTTCCAGTAATTTACGCATAGTCTTCCAGTTACGACTCGTTCCTTGAATTTTAAGTTTTTTCTCCACAAAAGGGTTGCTCACCTTTGCCTTCCCATAACCTTTGTGGTAACAGAAATAGAGTAGGGACCGATCAAAGATAAATTCTTCATCCTGAGTTTTAAAGCCCAATAAAATTTCTTTGGACTCAGGATCTGGTTGATTTTCCAAAAAAGTACAATAGAGTTTTTCAATAGGAGCTTGCTGTTTTACATACGGGTTATTCTCTATTATAGCCTGTAAATCGGTTGGAGTTAGTACGAAGGTAGTAACCTCGAACCCGTAGTTTTCTAGGATAAGTGATTCGATATGTTGTTTGATCTGAGATTTTTCTTTCTCACTCACACAAATGACATTCCCACTTTGAATATAAGTTTGCACATTCTGGTATCCACTATTGAGCAACAGCTGCTTTAAATCTGCCATTTTAATTTTACGGTGCCCACCCACATTTATTGCTCTAAGTAGAATGATATATGTCTTTAAAAGCTTCATAATAAAATAGATTTTGCTTAAAATTAAAAAAACTCCAAGAAAAGCTCTTGGAGTTTAATTTTTGGATTGGAGGACTTAATTTGCTCCACCATTTCTTTCTGGTTGTCTTGGCGTTGGCCAAACACCGGGCTCTCCTGTTCTCTTATCTATTGGTAAGACACTTTTTACTCTTGAAGTACGATCAGGGTCTTCACTAGCCATATAAGTTAATATCACAGTTAGAATGACATTGTTTTGGATATCGTCAAAAACAATTTTATCATAGGTATCTAAATTGGTGTGCCAAGTGTAGTTCCAATATGCCCAGCTTAATGAGCTCAAGGAGAATGCTGGAGCTCCAGCCGCTACAAAGGAAGCATAATCGGATCCTCCTCTAGCAGGAGTGCCTGGGAAATGAGTTTCAATATGTTTGCTAACATCTTCAGGAACGGCATGTAACCAGCTACCTAAATAATCATAAGCATTTAAAAAACCTTGTCCTGATAGGTTAACAACTCTCCCAGTACCATTATCTTGGTTAAATACCGCCTGAATATTGCTGACAATTTCAGGGTGATCTTCTACATAAGCTCTGGAACCATTTAATCCTTGCTCCTCACTTCCCCATAGACCAACGATGATAGTTCTTTTAGGATTTGGGTATATTTTTTTCAAAATTCTAGCGGCTTCCATCATAGTAATGGTTCCAGTCCCATTGTCCGTTGCTCCTGTTCCTCCGTCCCAAGAATCGAAATGTGCAGAAAGTATGATATACTCTTCAGGTTTTTCAGTCCCTTTAATTGTTGCAATAGTGTTAAAGGTTGGAACCATGCCCAAGTCCTTTGACTCTGCAACAATACGAAGTTTAGGTTTGGCATCGTGTTCAACCATTCGATATAGCATTCCATAATCCTCAAGTGAAACATCAACCATAGGAATTTCCTTTGTATAGGCACTAAAAATTTTATTCGCACCAAAACCTTCTGACCAATACGATTGTACAATACCTACCGCTCCAGCTTTCTCCAAAGCCTCAACGATGGTTCTTCTGTCGTAACCCGTATTTTCCATATTTTCGCGCCATTTACGCTCTGCCTCAGCTTTATCTTTTTTCATTTTTTCAAAAGATTCTTCTGTAGCATATTCTTTCCAGTTAGCTTCAGGTCTCCCTGTAGTTTGCTTCATAGATACCATCACAATCTTACCTTTCACACTAGGAAGCCAATTTTCAAAAGCAGCGGAGTTAGCCACCGTAGGAAGGATAACCAATTCAGCTGTTACTCCTTTTTTTGAAGTACTCGGATTCCATGCCAGTTGAGTTCCTGAAATGGTTTCAACTCTTGGGTAAACCATATCTATATGGGTTATTCCTCTTTCCCATCCTTTCCACTGTCCCCACTGTTCATTTTTGGCAGAAATACCCCAAGATTCAAATTTATCAACAGCCCAAGAATGTGCTTGTTGCATCTGTGGGGTACCTACTAATCGTGGTCCTATTCCTTCTAAAAGTTCATAGGCCAATTCTTCCAATTGTGAGTTTTCTGAAGCCTCTTTAACAAGGGCATCTACAACTTCTTGTTGTGTTTGAGCTTGTACTAGTGCAGTAATAGAGAAAAATACTGCAGTACATGTAATTTTAAAATTCATGATTTCACTTGATTTAGTTGTTAGATTTTTCTGAAGGTAGTGTACTATATCCCATATTGTATAAAGTAAATCCATAGATATCAGCATATTGCTCAATGGTCTTACTTACAGGAGTTCCAGCACCATGTCCAGCATTGGTTTCTATGCGTATAAGAACAGGGTTGTCACCACTTTGCTTGTCCTGAAGCTCTGCTGCAAATTTGAAACTATGAGCGGGAACTACACGGTCATCATGATCTCCAGTTGTAATTAAAGTTGCAGGATATTCCACTCCTGCTTTCACATTGTGAACGGGAGAATAGCCCAATAAATATTCAAACATTTCTTTATTGTCTTGTGAGGTCCCATAATCATACGCCCAGCCCGCACCAGCTGTAAAGGTGTGGTAACGCAACATATCCAATACTCCTACTGCAGGAAGTGCTACTTTCATCAGTTCTGGACGTTGGGTCATGGTTGCACCCACAAGTAATCCTCCGTTGGATCCACCACTGATTGCTAAATAATCTGAAGAAGTATATCCTTTTTCAATTAGGTATTCAGCTGCAGCAATAAAATCGTCAAATACATTTTGTTTTTGCATTTTAGTACCTGCATCATGCCACTGTTTTCCGTATTCTCCACCACCGCGAAGATTAGGAACTGCATACACACCACCTTGCTCCAACCAAACTGCTCTTGAGATACTAAATGATGGAGTTAGGCTTATATTAAAACCTCCGTAACCGTATAAAATGGTTGGATTCTTTCCGTTTAGTTCAATTCCTTCTTTATAAGTAATTATCATAGGAACTTTGGTACCGTCTTTAGAGGTGTAAAATACTTGTTCAGAGGTATAATCTTGGGGGTTAAAATCAATTTCAGGTTGCCAATAAACTTCTGAATTACCAGTTTCGGGATCGTATTTATAAGTCCTTCCAGGGGTGTTATAGTTGGTGAAAGAGTAATAAATTTCCTCAGCTTCTTCTTTGGAAGAAAACCCTCCAACACTACCAATTCCAGGAAGTTCTACCTCACGAACCAAGCTTCCATCATAATTATATTGATTTACCTTAGATACTGCGTCGATCATATATTCTGCGAAAATATAACCAGAACCTGTTCTTGGACTTAACACATTCTCTGTTTCAGCGATAAAGTCTTCCCAGTTCTCTGGTCCTGGATTTGATGCGTCTACTGTTACTATTTTGCGATTAGGTGCATTCAAGTTTGTTACAAGGTATAATTTAGAATCTACGTTTTCAAGAACATAGGTATCACTTTCGGTAGTTTCCATAATAGGAATAAGTGGCGCATTGTCTTTTGTAAGATCCTTTATAAATAACTTATTTCCTGAGGTAGCTACTGATGCCCTTATAGTCAAATAGCGATCATCTTCTGTAACACTTCCACCAACATAGCGATGTTTTTCCTCTTCGGTACCACCAAAAATGAGTTGATCTTCAGATTGTGGGCTACCTAGCTCATGATAGTATAATTTGTGTTGGTCCGTCTTAGCAGAAAGCTCACTTCCTTCAGGTTTATCGTAACTCGAATAATAGAATCCCTGATCTGCTTTCCAAGAAACACCACTAAACTTTACGTCTATTAGGGTATCTTCAACGATCTCATTGGTTATGGCATCTAGAACAATTATTTTTCTCCAATCACTTCCACCTTCTGAGATAGAATAAGCAGCAAGCTTACCACTTTTAGAAAAACTGACTCCACTTAAGGAAGTAGTACCATCTTTGGAAAAGGTGTTGGGATCCAAAAAGATTTCCTCTTGATCTTGACCATCTTTTTTACGGTAAAGAACATACTGGTCTTGTAAACCATCATTCTTATAATAATAAGTATAACCAGCCTCTTTAAATGGCGCAGTAATTTTTTCGTAATTCCACAAAGTTTCTAGACGCTGCTTTAATTGATCACGAAATGGGATTTTATCAAGGTAATTGAATGTTACTTCATTTTCAGCTTTTACCCATTGGGCAGTTTCTTCAGAGCGGTCATCTTCTAACCATCTGTAAGGGTCTTTAATTTCAGTGCCAAAATAGGTGTCAATTGTATCGACCTTTTTAGTAATTGGGTATTCCAAAGGAGTTGAATTTTTAGTTTGGGTGGTTTCACAAGATTGTAGGATACCAGTGACCACCGCAAAAGCGATTAATTTTTTCATTGAGAAATTTGATTAAAATTAGCGGAGCTTAAAATACAGAAAAAGCCCATGAATAACTGTATTCAAGGGCTTAATTTAACATATTTTTGGTTAATCTGCCTTATACTAGATTATTTTGCACAAGATACTCAGCGATTTGTACTGCGTTTGTAGCTGCACCTTTTCTTAAATTATCCGCTACAACCCACATATTTAGAGTGTTATCTTGGGATTCGTCTCTTCGAATTCTACCAACAAATACATCGTCCTTATCATGAGCGTAAATCGGCATCGGATAGGTGTTTGTATCTGGATTGTCCTGTACTACTACACCAGGAGTGTCATTTAATAGTTTACGAACCTCAGAGAGTGTAAAATCATTTTCAAATTGAACATTCACAGCCTCCGAATGCCCTCCTGCAGTAGGAATTCGAACCGCAGTGGCAGAAACCGCAAAAGAATGATCATTGAATATTTTTTGAGGCTCATTGGCAAGCTTCATTTCTTCTTTAGTGTATCCGTTGTCTTCAAAAACGTCACAATGAGGCAGGGCATTTTTATTGATCGGATAAGGATAAGCCATTTCTCCTTGAACACCAGCGAGTTCGTTTTCCAGCTGTTGAACAGCCTTTACACCTGTTCCAGAAATACTTTGATAGGTAGATACAACTACCCTTTTCATTTTGTATTTCTTATGTAATGGAGCCAAAGCCATAACTAATTGTATGGTTGAACAATTTGGATTTGCGATAATTTTATCCTCCTTAGTCAATTCGTTTGCGTTAATCTCTGGAACAACCAATTTTTTGGTAGGGTCCATTCTCCAAGCTGATGAATTGTCTATCACAGTAGAACCTACCTCAGCAAATTTAGGTGCCCACTCTAGTGAAGTACTTCCACCAGCGGAAAAAATTGCGATATCAGGTCTTGCATCAATTGCATCTTGAAGACCAATAATCGTATAGTTTTTGCCGTTGAATTCTAATTGCTTACCAACAGATCGTGGTGAGGCAACTAACAATAATTCGTCCACAGGAAAATTACGTTCCTTTAGAACTCTAAGCATGACTTCGCCTACCATCCCGGTAGCTCCTACAACTGCTATTTTCATTTTAAAATATTTTGATTTCTTAAACGGTAATTAATCAAAAGCAAAAGTAATTAATATTCACGGCATTATTGATCTAAAAGGATGAAAAAATATTTTTATAACAAAATGTTACAAAAGTTGAATAATTAAAAAATAACCACGCGGTTAAACGTGGTTTAAATTTAATAATGGTGTAGCGGTATGCACCTCACTTTGAGGTATGCCTTACTATTTATTATTCTGTTTTTTTAATTCATCACGAATTTCAGCAAGTAAGTCTTCAGTAGTGGGCCCAGCAGGAGCTGCAGGCGCTTCCACTTTTTTCCTCTTGGTTTTCTCATATGCTTTTAAAACCATGAAAATACAAAACCCAATGATTACAAAATCAATTACGGTCTGGGCAAAAGCTCCGTAGTTTATACTGACAGCTTCTGAAACTACATTCTCACCATCAACAACGGCATCTTTTAGTACAATACTTAGATCATTGAAATTCACCCCACCCAAAAGAAGCCCAATGGGAGGCATTAAAATATCATTTGTAATAGAAGTTACAATTTTACCAAAAGCTCCGCCAACAATTACTGCAGTAGCTAAATTAACAATGTCGCCTTTAAGTAAAAACGACTTAAAATCTTGTAAAAATCCCATAAGCTTTGAACTTAAAATTTATAAATTAGTTTATTAATAACTATAAGTAATTGAATTATAATTTCATTTTTGGTTTGCTAAAGTGTCAATTATGACCCTAGATTGGTTGGGCTGATAATCACGAATATACAATTTAATTTTAAAAATAATAGATTATTTTTCCTCTCCACCAGCTATATTACTTACACATCTAAAGAAGAAATTTCGCAAGCTTTGTCTTTAAAACGGGTTTCAATACACGATTTTCCTGGTAATCCTTTGAGAGACGGCAGTGATTAATTCATATGAAATTGTCGAGGCTGTGCTTGCTAGTTCTGCTGCACTATGTTCTGGGCCGAAAATAACAACTTCATCTCCCGCCTTACAGTCCACCCCGCTAACATCAATCATTAGCATATCCATACAGACATTACCCACAATAGGACATCTTTTACCATGAAGGGTTAAAAACCCGTTTCTTTGACCGTATTGCCGGGATATTCCATCGGCATGGCCAATTGGAATAGTGGCTGTAGTCATTGGAACAGAGGCAACGTGCCCTCTGTTATAGCCAACACTTTCTCCAGGTTTTAAATGGTGTATTTGTGAGATGATACTCTTTAGACTTGCAATAGGTGTTAAGCATAGGTTATACTGAGGATCATTTCCAAAACCATATAATCCAATTCCGCTACGAACCATATCAAATTCTGCTTCGCGGCTATAATTTAAAATCCCAGAGGTATTCAATAGGTGAAACAGAGGTCTATAAGATAACATTGAAATGATCTCATTTCGAATTTCTTTAAAGGCTTTAATTTGATTAAGGGTGAAGTCCTTTTCATTTATATCTTCTGATGCTCCTAAGTGGGAAAAAACAGACGCTATTTTTAATTGGGATTGAGCTTTAAATTTCTTGAGTAATTCAGGGAGATCCTCCGCATTAAAACCTAAACGATTTAGTCCTGTGTTAAATTTTAAATGAACAGGATACTGATTCTCTTGTTTTCCAACTTTTAGAAAGGATTCTAATACAGGATAACTATAGATGCTTGGTTGTAAATTAAATTTGATAATATCCTTGAAATGAAGCTGCAATGGATGTAGCACCACGATAGGTGTTTTCACACCCGCTTCCCTGAGTCTTATACCTTCTTTAGTGTAGGCAACAGCAAAATAATCCACCCCCAAATTTTCTAAATACAAGGCTATTTCGCAAGAATCGCTTCCATAAGCATAGGCTTTGACAACAGCCATGAATTTGGTATTCGGATTTAGATTTGAACGTAAATGGTGGTAATTCGCTTTTAGTGAGGGTAGGTTAATTTCCAGTGTTGTTTCCTGAATCTTGGTCATTATCTGTATTTTTTTCAATGCGGTCTGTTACCTCTACCACATCCTTGACTTCCATTTTATTCAATTTCTCTCTTAGCATCGCTTTAAAGTAAGCAGCTCTACTTAATGGCTCATACTCTTCGGTTTCTCCTAGTAACACCAAATTTTCATTGGAAGATTTTCTAAAGCTGTAGTTGGCCAAATTTCCAGTTCTTGTACATACAGCGTGTACCTTAGTGACATATTCAGCTGTAGCCATCAGTGCAGGCATGGGGCCAAAAGGATTACCTTTAAAATCCATATCCAACCCAGCAACCACAACCCGAACGCCTTTGTTGGCTAAATCATTGCATACCGATACAATTTCCTCATCAAAAAATTGCGCTTCGTCAATACCAACTACATCACAGTCATCAGCCAATAGTCTAATATTGGCGGCTGCAGGAACTGGAGTTGATCGAATTTCATTGGCATCATGTGAAATTACCATTTGATCATCATAGCGATTATCAACACTGGGTTTAAAGATTTCAACCTTCTGTTTGGCAAATTGTGCACGTTTCAAACGACGAATCAATTCCTCGGTCTTACCAGAAAACATGGAACCGCAGATTACCTCTATCCATCCAAACTGTTCTTTATGATTTACTGTATTCTCTAGAAACATGTTATTATTTTCTCGGGGTATTTAAAAGGAAATTCTCGCTTTAGCATACGACAAAACAAACTTACATAATTAATTTTTTTGGTTTACGGATTAAAAAAAATAATATCAACAATTTCGACTAAATTTAATTTCAACTTCATAACACCTGATCTGGAGGTAAAGTTTTTTCATCAGTACTTAAAACATATGCTTGATCCTGTAAGCCCGTGTTTTAACCACTATTTCGGCAAAATCACCCAGTATTTTAAGAGAAATTAAACGGACTTTTAATAAAAAAATAGCTATCTTTTAGCCGTCCTAATCGTTGTGGTATAAGGCCAAGTAATTTAATCGTAGAATCGCTTAAAATAGATATGATGAAAAAGCAATTGGAAGCAGAACTGATGGTATTAGCGCAAAAGGTATTGAACAAAAAAGGGGCAGATGATGTTCTTGTTTTACACTCCCAAGCGCAAAAGTTATACGAAAAACTAACACTCCTAAAATATGTTGAAACTCATTTTGGTGAACTCCAGACAACAGATCACAAACATGAAATTGCTGATCGATTTGAAGTCTTAGCCAATGAGGTTCTTAAAGGAAATACGGATGTTCCAGAATCGAATCCCAACGCTGACGAAGAAGAGATTATGACGCCAGTGATGGATACGATCAAAGATTTGGTTGGTGAGATGCCCGAAGAAGAAACCTTAGAGGATATACTAGCTGGGATACTTCCTCAGCCAACATTTGTCAAACGAGATAAAGAGACCGTGACACCAAAAACCTCAGAGGTTGACACCATGATCGTTAAAAATTACCCAAAACCATCAGATTTTCAAGCTCATGGTGGGTTTAAGATAGGATTAAACGATAAGCTCGCTTTTATCAAGCACCTTTTTAATGACAGCAGTGAGGATTATGTAAGAGTGGTTTCTCAAATTAACACCATTGATTCTTTTGAAAATGCTCAGGAGTTTATCGTTACCATGGTAAAACCAGATTACAATCATTGGCAGGGTAAGGAAACTTATGAGACACGGTTTATGACTATAGTAGAACAGAAGTTTTCTTAAATCTCAGTGATAGAAAATTTTAAAAGAAAAGTCCTCAAAATTGTTGAATTTTGTAGTCTTTAAGCGCGCAACATGGCAAAACTTTATATTGTCCCAACTCCTATTGGGAATTTAGAAGACATTACCTTAAGGGCAATTCGAATACTCAAAGAGGCGGACTTGATTCTTGCAGAGGACACACGCACTAGTGGAAAATTGTTAAAACATCTTCAGGTTCAATCCCCAATGCAGAGCCATCATATGCATAACGAGCACAAGACTGTTCCTGGTTTGGTAGACCGTATTTTAAGTGGCCTAACCGTGGCTTTAATAAGTGATGCTGGCACCCCTGCAATATCTGATCCTGGGTTTTTACTCACTAGAGCATGTGTAGAAAATGGGATTGAAATAGAGTGTCTGCCTGGAGCTACTGCTTTTGTCCCTGCACTTGTCAATAGCGGTCTTCCCAATGATCGATTTGTTTTCGAGGGTTTCTTGCCAGTGAAAAAAGGACGACAAACACGTTTAAAGTTTTTAGAAAATGAAACGCGGACCATGATATTTTATGAGTCACCCCACAAGCTTTTAAAAACCCTTGGGGATTTTTCAACTTATTTTGGAGAAGAACGATCACTTTCGGTATCAAGGGAGTTAACCAAGTTGCATGAACAAACTATAAGAGGAACAGTTTCTGAGCTCATCGTTCATTTTGAGCAAGTGGCTCCAAGGGGCGAATTCGTAATTGTGGTAGCAGGTAAAACATAAAGAAAGGGAACGCTTTGAGCACGCTTTTAGAGGATATAAAACAGTGTAAATTGTGCGCAAAGTATTTGCCGCTGGAGCCCAAACCAATTCTTCGCTTTCATGAAAAATCAAAAATAATGATTATCGGACAAGCGCCTGGATTAAAAGCTCACCAAAGCGGATTGGATTTTGATGACCCTAGTGGAGATAAGCTAAGGACTTGGCTAGGAGTTGATAGAGAAACATTTTACAATACGGATAATTTTGCCGTTATCCCTATGGGATTTTGTTTTCCTGGAAAGGGGAAAACGGGAGATTTGCCTCCAAGACCAGAATGTCGACCCAAGTGGCACCCAAGTATCATAGAGTCTTTGAGTGAAGTGGAGTTAACTATATTAATCGGAGCTTACGCGCAAAAGGCGTATCTTGGAGAAAGATTTCAAAAGAATTTAACTCAAACGGTTTTGAACTATCACAAGTACCTACCCACCGAGTTTCCTATTCCTCACCCTTCTCCTACCAATAGATTTTGGATGGCGAAGAACAAGTGGTTTACTACCGATGTCCTTCCAGTATTGCAGCAACGGGTCGAGATGATTTTAAGTTGATTGATCTTATTTTTAGCTTAATATTCCGTATTTTTGATGGTTCAAACAGGAGATAAACTTTGATTCTCCTATTAATTTTATCTTGTTTAAATCCAACTTTTAAAAGCACTTATTATGGCAAATACAACTACAGTGGTAACCACCTGGAAAAACAATATGCAGTTTCATTCTACCAATCCTGCAGGGGAATTAAACATTGATGCAAGTCCAGAGGATGGAGGTGATGGAGAAGGACTACGCCCTAAAGCACTGATGCTATCAGCTCTTGCTGGGTGTTCTGGTTTGGATGTAGCCTCACTGATGAAAAAAATGAAGCTTGAAGTGGAGGATTTTAAAATTGACATCACTGCACAGCTTACTGATGAACATCCAAAATATTATCATAAAGTTAAAGTAGAATACCATTTCTATGGATCTAATTTGGATCAAAAGAAATTGGATAAGGCGGTTAATTTATCTGTAGAGAAATATTGCGGGGTGATGGAGATGTTTAGAAAATTCGCAGATATGGATATACAAACCATTTATCATAATTCTTAATCTAAATTACAAATTCAAATCGAAAGCACTATAAAAATTCCTAAATACCGGTGGAACCTCTTAGCAGCACCTGCTAAAGATGATGTGGCCTTTTTGGCAGGTCAATTAAATGTTGATCATAGTATAGCTAGCCTATTAATTCAAAGGGGCTTTTTAAACTTTGATCAATCCAAGACCTTCTTTAGACCTTCACTTAATGATCTACACGATCCCTTCTTAATGAAGGATATGCAAAAGGCTGTGGATCGTATTCAAAGAGCGATTGAAAATAAGGAGCACATTTTAGTTTACGGTGACTATGATGTAGACGGTACAACTTCAGTGGCATTACTCTATAGTTACCTAAGCGAATCATATCCTTATGTTACCACTTATATTCCAGATCGTTACCAGGAAGGTTATGGTGTGTCTTTTGCAGGTATTGATTATGCCAAGCAGCATAATTGTAGCCTCATTATAGCTTTGGACTGCGGGATTAAAGCCTTGGATAAGGTGGCCTATGCCAAAGATGAAGGTATCGACTTTGTTATATGTGATCACCATAGACCTGGAGCTGAGGTCCCTGATGCGATTGCAGTTTTAGACCCCAAACAAGAAGACTGCTCTTATCCCTATAAGGAGTTATGCGGATGTGGAGTAGGATTTAAACTTATTCAAGCCTTGGCACTAAGTGATGGAAAAACCATCACAGACTTAATTTCATATTTGGACTTTGTTGCCACAGCAATTGGAGCAGACATTGTTCCCATCACAGGTGAAAATAGAGTATTGGCCTATTTTGGGATGATACAGATCAACGAATATCCAAGGGTTGGATTTAAGGCCTTGACTCCCCAATTGAATAGGAAGCTTAGTATGACGGATGTAATTTTTAAGATTGCTCCTCGAATTAATGCTGCTGGAAGAATGGAGCACGCAAGTTATGCGGTTGAAATACTGATTGAAAAAAAGCTAGAAAAGGCCATAGAAATGGCTCAAGGAATTGAAACCTTCAACAGTAGTCGGAAAGACTTGGACAAAGAAATCACCAAGGCAGCATTGGAACAAATAAGTAGAAACAAGGAGGAAGATTGTGCTACTACGGTTGTATATGATCCCTCTTGGCATAAGGGGGTTATCGGTATTGTAGCATCTCGTTTAACCGAGACCTATTACCGGCCTACAATTGTTTTTACTAAAAGTGGCGATAAGTTTGCTGCCTCCGCTAGATCTGTTAAGGGATTTGATGTTTATAATGCTTTAGAGGCATGCAGTGATTGTATAGAACAGTTTGGTGGACATATGTATGCCGCGGGTCTTACCCTAAGTCCAGATCAGTACGGGCCTTTTAAGGAAAAATTTGAAAAAGTAGTACTCCAGACTATCGATAAGCGTCTATTGATCCCAGAAATTAAGGCAGATCTAAAAATTGATTTTAACGATATCACGCCAAAATTTTATCGAATACTCAAGCAGTTCGCTCCTTTTGGTCCTGGAAATACCATACCAGTATTTCTGTCCCAAAACCTAAGGGATACTGGCAGTAGTAGATGTGTTGGTCAAGAGGATGCACATCTGAAACTCAGTCTAGCCCAATGTGACGGAGTGATTTTTGATGGAATTGCTTTTGGTATGGGTCATAAACTAACTCTTTTAAAAAGTAATCAACCTGTGGACATCCTTTACACCATCGATGAGAATCATTTCAATGGAAAGACGAATCTCCAACTTATCATAAGAGATATTAAGCCCACAATTCTCGGGTGAATTGGACCGTTCAAACCTCTTGATAAACTGTTAGGAAAAGGATATAATTTCGACTATATTATAGTGATATCAATGTTGTTTAATTAAATATGTAAAAGGATATGCTTACTTGGAAAGACATTATAAATTTCACTCAGAATTCGAATCCAACACCCAATAGGCGCGTGGAGAAAACTCCAGAGCAATGGAAAGAAATACTCACTGATCATCAATTTAAAATCACTAGACAAAAGGGTACAGAAATGGCGCACACAGGTGCTCATTGTACCACACATGAACCTGGAAAATATCACTGCGCTTGTTGCGCTGAACCTTTGTTTGATTCAGGTATTAAGTTTGAATCAGGAACAGGATGGCCGAGCTTTACGCAACCCGTTGCAGAAAACGCTATTAAATATGATAAAGATATTTCCTTTGGGATGGTACGCGTAGAGGTGATGTGCAACGTTTGCGATGCGCATCTAGGACATGTGTTTCCTGATGGTCCTGAACCTTCTGGATTGCGATATTGCGTTAATTCTGCATCAATTGAACTTGAAAAACAAACACAGCATGAGCCAAAGTAACAACTATGAATTAGCAACCCTAGGAGGAGGCTGTTTTTGGTGTGTGGAAGCTGTTTTACAACGTTTAAAAGGCGTACATTCCATTACTTCAGGTTACTCTGGTGGAAATGCTCCTGGTCACCCAACCTATAGGGAGGTATGTTCCGGGCTCACTGGTCATGCGGAAGTAGTACAGGTAAGTTTTGATCCTACTATTATAAGCTATCAAGATTTACTTGGCATTTTTTTAACCAGTCATGATCCTACCACTTTAAATAGACAAGGTGGAGATGTGGGAACCCAATACCGATCTGTTATATTTTATCACAATGATAAGCAGAAGGAAATTGCGCAAGATGTTGTAAAGAAATTAGGATCTTATTTTGACGATCCAATTGTGACAGAAATCAGTCCTTTAGATAAATTTTATCCAGCGGAGTCATATCATCAAGATTATTATAATAACAATCAATCTCAAGGATATTGTGCAATGGTAATTACTCCTAAAATTGTAAAGCTAAAACAGCACTTTGCCGACCGGTTGAAGCCCTTAGATAATTAATGACTTTTTAAAGTTCAAACAAATGGCACCAATGAAGAACCTTAACTTAAATATCGATAATAGTTTTACTCGAGAACTCCCAGGGGATCCCATTTTAGAAAATTATATTCGCCAGGTTCAACAGGCAAGCTATTCTTTTGTGGAACCTCAAAAAAGTAAAGCACCAAAACTACTCCATGTCTCAAAGGATTTAAGTGATCAACTTGGCTTGTCTGAAAAGGATATCCAAGGGGGTCAATTCCTTAATATAGTCACGGGAAATGAGCCTTTATCCCAGAGTAAGCCCTATGCCATGAATTACGGCGGACATCAGTTTGGTAATTGGGCTGGGCAGTTAGGAGATGGACGGGCTATTAATATTGGAGAAGGAATTAAAGGGGATAAACGATATGTTCTACAATTAAAAGGAGCTGGTAAGACTCCTTATTCTAGAAGGGGAGATGGACGAGCTGTGCTACGTTCCTCGATTCGTGAATATTTATGTAGTGAAGCCATGTTTCATCTTGGCATTCCTACCACAAGAGCTCTTTCACTTTCTCTAACTGGAGATAAGGTGCTCAGGGATATACTTTATGATGGCAATCCCGAGTACGAACTGGGTGCTATAGTCTCTAGAGTTGCTCCGAGTTTTATTCGCTTTGGTAATTTTGAACTTTACTCTCAAAGGGGTGATATAGAAAATCTTAAGCGATTGACTGATTACACGATAAAATACTTTTATCCTCATCTTGGAGCCCCATCCAAGACGACTTATATAGCCTTTTTTAAAGAAGTCATGAGGCGTACTCTGGATACGATTATTCACTGGCAGAGAGTAGGTTTTGTTCACGGGGTGCTAAATACTGATAATATGTCTATTCTGGGTCTCACTATTGATTATGGGCCATATGGATGGCTAGAGGTCTATGACCACAATTGGACTCCAAATACTACAGATTTACCACAAAAGCGATATCGATTTGCTAACCAACACAATGTAGGATTGTGGAATCTCTATCAATTGGCCAATGCACTCTATCCTTTAATTGAGGAGTTAGAACCGATTGAAGAAATCCTTGAAAGTTATGAAAGTGCCTTTACCACAAAGTACTTAAAAATGCTAAGATCTAAGCTAGGCCTAGAAAAAGAACATCCTGATGACGTCGAGCTTTTAAGCGAATTAGATCAAGTATTAACTCTCACAGAAACAGACATGACTCTGTTTTATAGAAAATTGAGTACCTTTAGCAAGAACAAACCAAAGCAAGGTTTAGATACGATAATGGATGCCTTTTACGTTAAAGAAGAGCTTAACCATGAAATAAAACAAAAGTGGAATGCTTGGTTTGTAAAGTACAGTGAGCGTCTGAAGTTAGAGGATGCCGCGGATGAACAACGAAAAATTAAAATGAATAACACAAACCCCAAATATGTGTTGAGAAACTATATGGCCCAGCTGGCAATAGATGCCGCCGAGCAGGGAGATTACGGTTTAATAGACCAATTTTACATCATGTTACAAAACCCATATAAAGAACAACCGCAGTTTGAAAAATGGTTTGCGAAACGACCACAATGGGCCGCTGATAAAGTAGGTTGCTCAATGTTATCCTGCAGTTCATAACCAAAAAACCAATCAAATGAAAACCAATCTTTTAACCCTGTTGTTGTTTATAACATCACCTTCTCTATTGCTCGCCCAACAGGGAGACCAATGGACGGACAAAGTGTATTCCGTAGAAGGAAATTGGAAAATTCAAGAAGATCAAGGAACCTTTTATTTTGTGTTAGGCAATGATTTTATGACCCTTGCTGGGCCAGATCTAAAGGTCTATCTATCCCCAATGACAATTGAGGAAATTGGTGATAGAGAATCTATTGACAAAAATGGAGGAGTAATGATTGCTGGGTTAAAATCTAATAAAGGTGCTCAAAAATATCCATTTCCAAAAGGTATCCAACCTGGTGATTATAAATCCTTAGTGATTTTTTGCCCTCAGTTTTCCGTGGTCTGGGGAGGAGTCTCTCTAGAGGCAGAAAATTAAAGGCAGTCAAGAGGAAGATTAAGGATTCTCAAAAGTCTTGAGCTCCATAGTTTCTCCATCAAAAACCCCATAGGTATAATACTGAATCCAATCCCCAAGATTAATATAATGACTTTGATTCCCTAAGGAAATTTCAAGAGGCAGATGTCTGTGGCCAAACACAAAATAATCGCGGTGCTTTTGTTCTAATTTACGCTTTGCGTATTGTACCAACCACTCTTTATCTTCCCCTAAAAAGGTAATGTCTTCATCGCCAGAAATTAACTTATTTTTCACCGATAGATACTGTGCAAGGCGAACACCTAGATCGGGGTGTAACCATCTAAAGAACCATTTTGCCACAGGGTTTGTAAAAAGTTTTTTCATACGTTTATACCCTTTATCTCCAGGGCCCAAACCATCACCATGGCCTATAAAAAAAGATGTGTCATTAAATTGAAACTCTTTGGGTTGATGAAAAACTTCAATATTGAGTTCCTGCTCGAAATAGCCATTCATCCACAAATCGTGATTTCCGACAAAATAATAAATAGGAATTCCAGCATCGGTTAATTCAGCAAGTTTACCAAGAGTTCTAGTAAAGCCTTTTGGCACAACTGTTTTATACTCAAACCAAAAATCAAATAGATCCCCTAAGAGAAAAATAGCTGCAGCATCTTTACTTACAGTATCAAGCCAATGCACGAATTTCTTTTCGCGAACCAAACTCTGTTTTTGTGTAGGTGCTCCCAAATGATTGTCGGAAGCAAAATATATTTTTTTACCCTTTGGAATTTGCATTCGGTTTGTTTTGAGGATAAAGATATAATAATTAGAGAACTTCTAGGAGCGCACTAGCTATTATCACTAGCATACCATTCGGCATAGGAACTTTCAGTTTCTTGAAGTCTGAGCGAAAAGAGTTTGATATGCGAAGGGAGTCGTTTTTGGATTTTAATGGCAAAATCAACCACCATGTTCTCACTTGTTGGTTGATAATCAACAAGAATTACATGATGACCGCGATTGGATAATTCCTCTGCCAGTTCCTTATGAGGCGTATTTTGATTAAATACAGTCGCATGATCAAATTGATCTACGATCTCTTCTTTTACAATTTTCTTTAAATCTCCAAAGTCGATAACCATGCCTAGTTTTACATTATTAGGATCTGTAATAGGACTGCCAATAACGGTCACCGATAGCTTGTAACTATGGCCGTGAACGTTTCTACACTTCCCGTCATAACCATAAAGTGCATGCCCAGTTTCAAAACTAAATTGTTTGGTAATTCTAATTGTGCTCATCGTTTGAAAATTTGTGCAAAGATACTACAGAATTTCTAGCCTGATGGTGCAAATTATAATGTTATCGATTGCACAATAGAGGTGGTTTGTCTCAATTCCTCTATTAATACTTCAATAATCATCGATTATTATGGGGTATGATGTAGTTTGAGGAGCATTATGTTATGAAAAACGATAAAATTTAACTTAATATTTGGAATTCTACAATTTATAAATATATTTGTGTAATCGATTGCATTTATGAGTGTTTAAATTGCAGTTATAATCAACCACTAAAAACCAATTTTATGAAACACCAAAGTTCTTCAAATGCCTCAGATCATTGCAAGGATGTGAGTGGCTTTGTGCAGAAGCCTCCTAAGGAATGGAAATTAGGGATGGTTTTTCTTTTTTTTACTCTTTTTACTACAACGATTTCGGCGCAACAAATTCAGGTCACTGGAAAGGTTGAAGCTGGAGATGTTGGCGGTCCATTACCTGGGGTAACTGTTTTGGAAAAAGGAGTTAGTAATGGAACCTCTACTAATTTTGACGGTGAATTTTCACTGTCCGTTTCAGGTCCAGAATCCGTTCTGGTATTTTCTTACATTGGATATTCTACTAAAGAAATTGTTGTGGGTAACCAAACCACCATCAACCTTGTTTTAGAAGAGGATGTCAACCAGTTGGATGAGGTTGTACTGATCGATTATGGATATGGTAAGGTACAACAGTCCGATATGACTGGGTCTGTGGCTACCATGAGCAGTACAGAGATAGCGAAAATTCCAGTGGCCAGTGCTGCGGAGGTACTCTCTGGTAGGTTACCAGGTGTGAATGTAACTACTGCCGATGGAGAACCAGGCGCTGAAATTCGAATTAGAGTTCGTGGAGGTGGTTCTATTACTCAGGACAATTCTCCTCTTTTTGTTGTTGATGGATTTATTGTTAGTAGTATAACAGATGTCCCCCCAAACGATATTCAAAGTATTGATGTTTTAAAGGATGCTGCTGCCACAGCAGTTTACGGAGCCCAGGCTTCTAATGGTGTTGTGGTTATCACTACAAAATCACCTACTGTTGGAAAGGTGTCCATTTCCTATAACAACTATTTTCAGTTTAACGAATTACCAAAAGATAGACGCTACGAAGTTTTATCTCCTTATGAATATGTGATGGCAAATTATGAGTATGCCAGATTGCAAGGTCAAACCGCAGTGGATGATTTCGAGAAATATTTTGGGAACTACGATGACTTAGAATTGTATAAATATAAACCTGCCACGGATTGGCAAGAAGAATTGTTTGGTGGGCAGAGAATGTCTCAGTATCACAATTTGAGTGTTAGTGGTGGAACTGAACAAACAAAAATGCGATTAAGTGTTACCCGAAACAATGAAGAGGGACTATTAACTGGTTCAGCTTATGAGCGAACTTCGATTAATTTTAAATTAAATCAAAAGCTAGCCGATCCTTTGTATTTAGATGTATCTGCAAGGATTACCAATACAGAGATCGACGGTGCAGGAACCTCCAATAATGCACAATTAAAAATTAAAGATGCCGTACAGGCAAGGCCTGTTAACGGTATTGCGGATGAATTGGATATTGATTTGAACGCACCGAATACGGATAATGATTACCAACAATTTTTATTGTCTTTGGTCGATCCTACTGAACTTGTTAAACAAGATTGGAGAAAACGAAGCGATAATAATTATGTCCTTAATGCAGGATTGACCTGGTCAATACTACCTGATTTGGACCTTAAGACCGTTTACACCAATCAACGTAGGTTCCGAGAAGAATTACGTTTCTATGGACCTTTAACAGGTGAGTCGTTTAACAATGGGGGAAGCATGCCACTAGGGCAAAAGGAAGATCGTGACAACACTTCCTATCGTTGGCTTACTACTTTGAATTATAAAAAACAATGGTCATCAGATTATAAATTAGACTTCTTAGTTGGTTTCGAAATGTCGTCTTCATCAGGAAAACGTTCCTTTATTCGAGCCGAAGACTTTAGATTGTCTATTACGCCTGAGGAATTATTTGCTAATATGGCCTTTGGTCGTGTGGATAGACTCTCCACTTCTGAAGATACAGATATTAATAGACGCTCTGCTTTTGGACGTCTGGATTTTCAGCTTTGGGAACGTTTTATATGGACGCTAACCTTTAGAGCAGATGAATCGAGTCGTTTCTCCGAAGGAAATCGATTGGGTGTGTTTCCCGCTTTGGCTTTCGCCTGGAAACTTAACAACGAAAAATTCATGGAGAATGTCGATTTCGTTGATGATCTAAAACTTAGAATCACTTATGGTGAAACGGGTAATGATCGTATTGATGCTACGGCAACACAGTTTCTTTTTTCCGCAACTACTAACCGTGGACCAGGTTTTGGAAACATAGACAATGTATATTACACTCCTAGCAGCGATATTTTATACAATCCGGATTTAAAATGGGAAACAACGGTGACCAACAATATAGGGTTGGATTTTACCCTTTTCAATCACAGACTAAGAGGAAGCTTAGATTACTATAAGAATGAAACTAGAGACTTACTTTTGGCTTCCGCTATACCGAATAATACTGGATTCTCTGAACAATGGGCTAATATTGGTTCAACTTCTAATCAGGGTATTGAGTTTGGGGCAACAGGTTATATTGTAGATACAGATAATTTTAGTCTTTCAGCTAATTTCAATATTGGTGCCAATACCTTTAAGATTGAGGAGCTCGATGGAACTACAGAACGATTTCAACGATCCAATTGGGCAAGTACTGACTTAAATAACATAAACGATTATTACCTTACTGTAGGTGGTAAAATAGGAGATATTTATGGTTATGTGACCGATGGCATGTACACCACAAATGATTTTGAGTCTTATGACCAAGCCGCAGGAGAATACATTTTAAAAGAAGGGATTCCTTCTTCAGGGTCGGTGGTAGGAAATACTAACATCCGTCCAGGGTTTCTACGATTAAAAGATTTGGATGGCAATGGAGAAATTAACGCCGATGACCGTAAGGTGATTGGAAATGCGCTTCCTGATTTTCAAGGTGGATTTGGACTAAGCGCTCAGTACAAAGGTTTCGATCTATCTATTTTCTTTAACTATCAGTATGGAAACGATGTTTACAATACTGGGAAAATACAGTACAATCAGTTCAGAAGGGTGACTTATGGTAATATGTTAAACACCATGAATATGGATAATCGCTATTCCTATATCGATGTGGACGGACAGCTAACAGGAGTAGCTGGTGGAGTGGTAACCGATTTAAATCAATTACAACAACTAAACCAGGATAAGAATATATGGTCTCATGGTAGTCATGGGATTGCAGGTGCTGTGGTTCATTCATGGGCTATTGAGGATGGTTCCTTTTTAAGACTTAACAATTTGACCTTGGGATATAACTTACCCAGAAAATGGATTTCCAAACTTGGAATGACACAATTTAGAGTTTATGCCACTGGTAGAAACCTAAAATTATGGACCAATTATTCAGGGTATGATCCTGAAGTGAATTCATCAAACAACGGTCTTACACCAGGAGTGGATTACTCTTCCTTTCCTAGAAGCCGTTCGTACACCTTTGGGCTAAACCTAACTTTTTAATCCTTTTAAACAATGAAAAATATAGCAAGTTTATTTAAAATAGGATTTACATCAATTACGCTGATCTTTGCCATGTCGGCCTGTAGTGATGATTTTATGGAGCCAGACTCTATTTCGACCTTCGATAATGCATATATTTATTCCAATGTAGATGATGCCAGAAATGGGGTCAACGCGATTTACTCCTATTTTAATCAGGACGCCTTTCGTTCCCGTTTATCAAATAACTTTACTGGAAATACCGATATTGAACACCAATCGGGATGGAGTAGTAATGGAGATCGTTATCAGATATGGAATCTCGATGCCCTTCCAAGTAATAGGGATTTAGATATTGTATGGACTTATGCTTATAGAGCCATAAGAGATGCCAATATTGCCATTGAAGGAATTACCTTAAGTGGAAATTTAGAAAATCAAGACCAGACAATTCGTGCTACAATGCATCATTTGCTAGGGGAAGCTTATACCCTTAGGGCGTACTGGTATAGTATGCTGATCTATTATTTTGGAGATGTTCCCTATGTGGTTAGTGCACCTATTGCAGGTCAGGATTTTAATTTACCCAAAACCCATAGAAACGAAATTTTAAGTGGGGAAATTCAGCAACTAATTGCTGTTGAACAGAACATGAAGTGGGCCGACCAAACCACCTATGGTGTTGAACAGGTTAATAGAGAATACACCTTAGGAATGATCGCTCGTTTAGCCTTACAAAGGGGTGGATATTATCTAAAACCAAACCTTAGTCTTGGCAGGGAAAGTGATTATCTTGAATATTATGAGATTGCTAAACAATATACTCAGAAACTGATCACACTAAAAGATCGCCCACTGCCAGAGGATTTTTCTCAGATATTCCTAAACAATGTAACCTTTCAAACACCGACCAACAGTGAAATACTTTTCGAAGTACCTTTTTCACTTAACAGTGGCGATGTGGGCTGGAATATTGGGATTGAAGTTGAAGGAGGGCCAACTTCCTCTCATGCTTATGGTTCCGGAAATAATTATATGGCCATGCCAGTTACCTATTACTTTTCTTTTGACACCTTAGATATTAGAAGAGATGTCACTTGTGGATTGTATAGAATAAACAAGGACTTTGAGGCTGAATTTATCAATGGGCCCATGAATATTTCTCAAGGTAAATGGGGGCGTCATTTACTGACAACACCTCCAGGAGCTTCTACGGCTAAAAGTACAGGGATCAACTGGCCGATGATGCGATATGCTGATGTTCTTTTGATGTTTGCAGAAGCAGAAAATGAGCTAAACGGTCCAACAGCTGCAGCTCAAGAAGCCTTGAAACGTGTCCGTCAAAGAGCTTTTAAGAGCGAGGATTGGGCGGAAAAAGTTGATCAGTATGTCGCTGAAATCTCCGCTGATAAATCCAGTTTCTTCGATGCAATTGTCGATGAACGCGCTTGGGAATTTGGTGGTGAGATGATACGCAAATATGAACTTATTCGCTGGGGGATATACTCAGAAAAGGTGGCTGAAACTGTTGAAGGATTAAAAAAATTGGCAGACGAGGCTAATAATGGTACAACGGATCTCCCTGATTATATGTATTGGAAATTAGATCAGCAAGGTGAATTCACCATTTTGAATCCTAATCGAAAAGTAATTGCACCCCCAGATGATACTTGGAATCAAGTACCTTTTCTATTGGATCTACACGATGAGACCACTAATTATGATGAGTGGATTACTAGGGATTGGGAGAATTACATTAACGGCCCTAATCCAGGAGTAGTTAGGTATATTTTTCCTATACCCACAATTGCGGTGGAGAATAGTCAGGGCACACTAAAAAATGATGGATACGGATTCTAGATCAACTAAAAAAACACCAAAATGAAAATCAACAAAAATATAATGAACAATCAGCTCCTTATCTGCTTTGTCCTATGTGCTGGTTTCTTTATAGCATGTAGTGATGATGATCAGTCAGACTATGAGAAAACAAGGCTATTTCGTCCAGTACTCAATGAAGAGTTGTACTCTGAAGGCAATAGTATTATTGTAGATATGGGTAGCTTAAAAGCGGCTCAGTCCTATAGTTTTGAGGTGAGTAGGGATACTTTTTCTACCGTGGATTACGCCTTTAAAACGGACACCAGCTTTGTGACCATTGATGAGAAATTAGTAGGTGAAGAATTATTTTGGAATACGTTATATCAGGTAAGGGTTATTGCCCATGCATCAGACCCACAGTACGATAGTAAGATGTCAGATTTAGGGAATGTGCGCACACAGCGTTTCCCTACGATTTTGAATATTCCAAAGGCTTACGATGTGACGGATGTAGCTGCTAGGGTTACTTGGACCCCTACAGGAGCTGCCGTAACTTCAATGCAAGTATTCGCAGGAGAAGATTTGAAATTAGCCACTCCACTAATCGATGCTGTTTCGGTAGGATCAGATGAGCAAGCAAGTGGAGAAAGCTTTATTTATGGACTAGAGCCAGAGACTGATTACCAAATAGCTATTTACAGTGGAGACGAAATCCGTGGTTGGGTGAATTACAGCACAAAAGTAGCTGATCTTGATCCTAGTCTTCCAAATGTTATTGACCTCACCGAAAATGAGAGTTCTTCTGCTGTGGCAGATGCGGTGGCAACTGCACCAGACGGAGCCATTATTCTGGTCAAACGTGGTGTAACCTATGATTTGCCATCGGATGATTTAACCAAATCAATTACCATCCGAGGAGCCTATGGCTTTGGACCGCAGAAGGCTAAATTGTATACCACTGGGAATTGGAATATTGCGGCCAATAGCAATATCGATCATATTAACTTTATAGATATGGAAATCAGAGGTGAAGATTATAGTGGAGACTATGTATTTAATCCCAATACGGACAATGTATATGTTAGAGAGCTGAATTTTGAAAATTGTGAGATAGGAACCTTTAGAGGTATTATTAGAATTAGAGGAACTGTGGAGATTGATAACTATATCATCAATAACAGCGTTGTTGATAGTATTGGAGGTTATGGAATTATCACCACCGACACTGACCCTAGTGATCCTATGACGGCTCATGTGAATACTATTGTTTTGAGTAACAGTACTTTTAATAAAATTGATACTGGAATACAGTCACGTAATAATTCGCTATCCTTGACCATTGAGGGTTGTACATTTGCCAATTTTATTGTTCCTGGAGGCCGATTACTGCGTTACAGAGGCGGTGATGGAAACAACAATATCACTGGTGGGATAACCATTAGTAATTCTGTATTCGGTCATAGTTGGGATCAATCAGGAGCAGGGGAATACGGAAGTATTCAAGGAATTGGAGAAGGTTTGGAATCTACCTCTATTTCACTTTTAAACAACTATAGTACTCAGAATTTTGCTTTTAGTGAATCAACTGAAATTCCTGGGTTTCCTCTCGGGAATTACAATAGTACACAAGAGGATTTATGGGTGAACCCAGATCAGAATGACTTTAATTATAAAGACTCTGGGTTTTCTGGAAAATACACCGCTGGTGATCCACGATGGAGAGCCAAGCTTTAAAGAATGGAATTGAATTGTTTTAGTTTGTTTGTAGTTAAATTTGCTTAACGCTGAGAAAACGCACCGGTAGTAGTTAGTATACCGGTGCATGACTCAGTCTCTTAAGTATTCAAGCTAATTGGAACATCAGAATTATATAATTTTTAGCATATGTTTAAGAAGAGTCGCGTACTAGGATACCTTTTATTTCTTTGTAGCTTTTCGCTTTCTGCTCAGCAGTTGGCTTTTCCGGGAGCTGAAGGTTATGGGCAATACGCCTCTGGAGGTAGAGGTGGCGAAGTATATGTGGTTACCAATGTAAACGATGACGGAGAAGGTAGTTTAAGAAAAGGTATTCGCAAAGATGGACCAAGAATTATTGTGTTTGCAGTCTCAGGGACTATAAATTTAGAATCTCCTTTAGATATTAATAAACCAGACTTGACGATTCTTGGACAGACCGCTCCACCAAAGGGAATCACTTTAAAAGGATATCCATTAAATGTAAAGGCGAACAACGTTATTATTCGATACCTTCGGTGTCGTATGGGCGATATTAACGGTATCGAATCGGATGCTCTTGGAGGTCGCGATTTAAAAGGTGTTATAATCGACCACTGTTCCATAAGTTGGGCTGTAGATGAGAATGTTTCCTTTTATAGAAATGAGGACTTCACCATGCAATGGTGCATCGTTTCTGAGGCTTTGAACAAATCAGTTCATTCTAAAGGAGCTCATGGATATGGAGGAATTTGGGGTGGTGTAAACGCATCTTTTCATCACAATCTAATTGCCAATAACAACAGTAGAAATCCCAGGTTTAGCGGTTCTAAGTCTACCAAAAACAGTAAAGATGAATTTGTAGATTTTCGCAATAATGTAATCTACAATTGGGGGTTTAATAGTGTGTATGGAGGAGAGAATGGCACCTATTCCATGGTCAATAATTATTATAAACCAGGGCCAGCAACTACCAAAGAAGACCGTATTGTGAACCCGTCTAAACCTTATGGTAAATTTTATGTGGAAGGTAACTTCATAGAAGGTTCTGCGAAGATATCTATGGATAATTGGGATGGCGGTGTTCAGTGTGATCAGCCTGAATTAACTAAGCTTACCACAGCTCCAGAAGTTGAAAATGTAAAAACCCATCAAGCAAAACAGGCCTATCGACTAGTGCTAAGAGATGCTGGAAATAGCCTTTACAGGGACGCAGTCGATCTTCGCATAATACAAGGAGTTAAAACAGGAAAAGCAGCTTATAACAAAGGGATTATAGATTCTCAAGATGATGTAGATGGTTGGCCTATTCTTCCAAAAAACAGTATAGAGCAGGATACTGATTTGGATGGGATTCCTGATTTTTGGGAAGATGATAATGGTTTAGATAAAACAAAAAATGATGCGGGTTTACATACCTTAGATAATCATTATGTAAATATTGAGGTGTATGCAAATTCGCTAGTTCCTAAGGTGTATGACTATACAGTGGCACCCGATGGAAGTGGAGATTTTTTAAAGGTACAGGACGCTATTGATGCCGTGCCTGATTTTCGTAAAAATCGAACCTATATTTATATTAGTAATGGTGTGTATAAAGAGAAACTAATACTGCCAAATAGTAAAACAAATGTGAGTTTGATAGGACAGGACAAAGAAAAAACCATCATAACAAATGACGATTTCGCCTCTAAGGTAAATGAATTTGGAGAAGAAATGGGAACTACAGGCTCTAGTACATTTTTTGTTTTCGGTGATGGTTTTCAGAGTGAGAATTTGAGTTTTGAAAATAGTGCTGGAAATGTTGGTCAAGCTGTGGCTGTTCGAGTAAGTGGTGACAGGGTTGTATTTTACAATTGTAGATTCCTTGGAAACCAAGACACCTTATACTTACAAGGAACTCATAGTAGGCAATATTATAAAGAGTGCTATATTGAAGGAACCGTCGATTTTATTTTTGGCGCCTCTACAGCGTTCTTTGAAAACTGTACCATTAATGCCAAGTCTAAAGGTTATATTACAGCGGCTTCGACAACAAAGGATACGCCATATGGGATGGTTTTTAAAAATTGTAAACTTATTAGTAGTTCCCAAAAACACAGTGTTTACCTAGGGCGCCCTTGGAGGAATTATGCCCAAACGGTTTGGATTGACTGTTATATGGAGGATCATATAATACCCCAAGGATGGCATAATTGGAACAAGCCTGAGGCGGAGCGAACAGTAGTTTATGCCGAATTCAACTCCAGTGGACCTGGCGCAGCAACTAACCGAGTGGCATGGTCCAAGAAGTTAACCAAAAGCAAAGCTTTGGAGTATACTAAAGAAAAGATATTAAAAGGAAATGATAATTGGAATCCAACTATAAACAATTGAATTAACAACTATGAAACAAATTATTTTCAGCCTAATGATTTTTAGCCTTATTATAGGCTGTAAAACCGAATCTAAAAAGCAGGTCACCCAGGAAAAAGATGCTGCAGATTTAATCATTGAGTCCATAACAGTACCCGAATTTCCAGATAATGATTTTAGCATTATGGATTACGGCGCAGTAGGAGATGGAACAACGGATAATACACAGGCCATTAAAGATGCAATTCAGGCTTGTGTGGAAGCAGGTGGTGGAAAAGTTGTTATCCCAGCAGGGAAATTCTTAACTGGCCCTATTCACTTAAAGAGCAACGTGAATTTACATCTTGAAAAAAATTCGGAAGTAATATTCACCAAAGATAAACAAGCCTATCTCCCTGTGGTTAGAACTTCATATGAAGGTGTAGAACTTATGAATTATTCGCCTCTTATATATGCCTATCAACAAAAAAACATAGCCGTTACAGGAAGCGGTACTTTTAATGGTCAAGCTGGTAAAGAAAACTGGTGGCCATGGAGCGGTGCTGAGCGATATGGTCATAAAAAAGGAGATCCACATCAAAGGGATTCTATAAACTTGCCAAGACTGCGTAAAATGAATGAGGATGCTACACCTGTTAGTGAGCGAATCTTTGGAGAGGGTCATCATCTACGACCAACATTCTTTGAGCCTTTTGAAAGCGAAAATGTGCTGATTAAAGGCGTTACCTTTATCAATGCTCCTTTCTGGGTAATGCATCCAATTAAGTGTACTAATGTGACTGTTGATGGAGTTAAGGTGATTAGTCATGGACCAAATAATGATGGTTGTAATCCAGAGTACAGTAAAAATGTACATATCACCAACTGTGTGTTTGATACAGGGGATGATTGTATCGCTATTAAATCTGGTCGAAATGATGAAGGTCGAAGAGTAGGTATAGTCAGTGAAAACATTGTGGTGGAGAACTGTATTATGAAAGATGGCCATGGTGGCGTTGTAATGGGAAGTGAAATTTCAGCAGGCGTTCGCAATGTTTATGTGAGAAACTGTAAGATGGATAGCCCTAATTTGGATCGAGCAATCCGTATTAAAACCAATACCTTAAGAGGAGGTTTTGTTGAGAATGTTTTTGTGAAAGATATTCAGGTTGGACAGGTGAAGGAAGCCTTTTTGAAAATCAACACCTATTATGCGATTTATGACAATCAAGAAGGAGAACACATACCAACTATCAAGAATATTCATATCGAAAATGTAACGGTTGAAGACGGAGGTAAATACGGGATTTTAATTCAAGGACGTGAAGAAAATCCAGTTAAAAATGTGACATTTAAGAATGTAACCATAAAAAAGGCAGAAATGCCTATGCGAGTTGAAAATTCAGAGCCTATTGAGTTTACAAATACTACAATAGGTGGGCAAAAATATTAATTAACCATGATTAGAATTCGTTTTTATACCTTTCTTGTTGTAAGTGTTCTGTGCGGTCTTTTATCTATTGTTAAAGCCCAAAACCCGTATCAATCTATAGTTTGGCAAAGTGATCAAGGCGATGGAACTTACAAAAATCCAGTTTTATATGCAGATTATTCAGATCCTGATGTAATTCGAGTAGGAGAGGATTACTATATGACTGCTTCAAGCTTTAATTGTGCCCCCGGCCTTCCAATTCTACATTCAAAAGATATGGTGAATTGGCAGTTAGTGAATCATGCATTACCTTTTCAGGTTCCCAATGAGCATTTTAGTGTTCCTCAGCATGGTAATGGAGTGTGGGCACCGAGCATTCGGTATCATAATGAACATTATTATATCTATTGGGGAGATCCTGATTTTGGAATTTATATGGTAAAGACCAAAGATCCTTTTGGATCATGGGATCCTCCAGTACTTGTTATGGAAGCCAAAGGGGCTATAGATCCATCGCCTCTATGGGATGATGATGGAAAGGCTTATTTGGTTCATGCTTGGGCTGGAAGCCGTGCAGGGGTAAAGAGTTTATTAACCGTTCATCGCATGAACGCAGAGGGTACTAAAGTACTCGATGCTGGAAAACATGTTTTTGATGGTCATGATGAACATCCTACTGTTGAAGGATCTAAATTTTACAAGCGCAATGGTTATTATTATATATTCGCCCCTGCTGGTGGGGTAGCCACTGGATGGCAATTGATATTACGATCTAAGGACATTTATGGTCCTTACCAAGAAAAAATAGTTTTAGAACAAGGTAGTACTACAGTGAATGGTCCGCATCAAGGTGCTTGGGTGGACACCCCTGAAGGTACTTCATGGTTCTATCATTTTCAGGATTTAGATCCCTATGGACGACTTGTTCACCTACAACCCATGCAATGGAAAGATAATTGGCCTGTAATGGGTGAAGATTATGATGGAAACGGTGTAGGAGAACCTGTGAGGCAGTATAAAAAGCCTATTAGTGGAGCTGATTATCCCATACAACAACCGGTAGAGTCCGATGAATTTAATTCCGATGAGTTGGGGTTGCAATGGCAGTGGCAGGCAAATCCAAATGTATTGTGGAGCGCACAAATTCGAGGAACAGAACATCTACGGTTGTTTTCTATTAAAACCGATCCAAAGGATAAAAATCTATGGACGGCACCGAACCTTTTATTGCAAAAATTTCCAGCCCCAGAGTTTTCAGCCACCACCAAGGTAAGACTGTATCCAGAGGAGGCTACCTCGGGTAAAAGAGCAGGATTAATCATAATGGGAATGGATTATGCAGCTTTGAGTATTGTTTATGATAACCAGAAGTATTACGTCCAAAGATCAGAAAGCATCAATGCCATTGACCAGCAACAGGAAGTTGTTTTGGATAAAGCGCTTTTAACATCCAATCAGGTCTATTTTAGAGTAGAGGTGGTTGGTCCTAAAGGACAGTGTCAATTTAGCTATAGCGAAAATGGTAAGAAATTTAAAAATATTGGAAAACCATTTTATGCACAACCAGGCAAATGGATCGGTGCAAAAGTAGGACTCTTTTGCGTAAGTACCCCAGAGGCTAAACGCGGTGGATATGCTGATTTTGATTGGTTTAGGGTGGACTAACACAGAAAATCATTTTTAGTTTTGGAATTTTCGGATTAATTCCATTGCTTTAAGTGTTAATTAAACACCTATATAATGAATACAATCAACCAACTAAAACGATTATTTTTTATAGCCTTCGTGCTATCAATGTCCATATCCAATGGTCAACAATATCCTTTCCAAAATCCAGAATTGGACGATTCAGCTCGCGTTGCGGATCTTTTGGAAAGGCTAACTGTAGAGGAGAAAATCGATCAACTTTTATATACCTCACCGGCTATAGAACGACTTGGAATTCCAGAATACAATTGGTGGAATGAGTCTTTACATGGTGTGGCAAGAGCTGGTTATGCCACCGTTTTTCCACAATCGATCACAATTGCAGCTGCCTGGGATAGCGATTTACTTAAGGAAGTTGCAGATGCAATTTCAGATGAAGCAAGAGCAAAACACCATGAGTATATAAGACGTGGACAGCGAGGAATCTATCAAGGTCTTACTTTCTGGTCTCCAAATATCAATATTTTTAGAGATCCTAGATGGGGACGTGGACATGAAACTTATGGAGAAGATCCCTATTTAACTGGACAACTAGGGATAGCTTATGTGAAAGGTCTTCAAGGAAATGATCCAAATTATTTAAAGTTAGTTGCTACAGCAAAACATTTTGCTGTGCATTCAGGTCCAGAGCCTCTAAGACATGAGTTCGATGTAAGCCCTAGTAAACGCGATCTGTGGGAAACCTATCTTCCTGCTTTCCGTTACCTAGTAAAGCAAGGTGATGTAAAATCGGTAATGACCGCTTATAACCGTGTTTATGGGGAAGCGGCGAGTGCTAGTGATACCCTATTTACTATTTTGAGAGACTATTGGGATTTTGACGGTTACGTGGTTTCTGATTGTTTTGCTATTTCTGATATTTGGAAATATCATAAAATCGCAAAGGATGCTGCAGAAGCTTCAGCTATGGCAGTTATTGAAGGCTGTGACCTTAACTGTGGTGATTCTTATGAGAAACTTAACCAGGCTTACCAGCAAGGTATGGTTACTGAGAAAGATATAGACATTGCACTAAGTCGTCTAATGGAAGCCCGTATTAAATTAGGAATGTTTGACCCTGAACAATTGGTTCCCTATGCACAAATTCCATTTAACGTTAACACAAGTGAAAAGCATAACCAATTGGCGCTCAAAGCTGCTAAGGAAAGTATAGTTCTTTTGAAGAATCAAGGTGATTTACTTCCCCTTTCTAAGGATTTAAAATCCGTGGCAGTCATAGGACCTAATGCAGATAACATTCAATCTTTATGGGGAAATTACAACGGAAATCCTAAAGATCCCATTACTGTTTTGCAAGGAATACAAAATGCTCTTGGGCCTCAAACTACTGTTGTTTACCAAGAAGGTAGTCCATTAGCTAAAGGGATTCCGACAATGGAAGTCATCCCATCAGAGTTTCTAAGTACAGAGGATGGAACGCAAGGTTTAACAGCGCAATATTACGATAATAATAATTGGGAAGGTACACCCGTGATTGACCGTATTGATTCAAATATCGATTTTCAATGGGATATAGAAACACCACATCCTAGCTTTAAAATGGGTGATTATAGTATTCGTTGGAGCGGGTACATCACTCCACCAAAAACAGGGACTTATTCTTTTAGTGACTGGGGAAAACCATTTATGGAATTTGAAATTGATCAGCAGATAAGTGGTGGCGGAAACCATGAGCATCGCCCTGCTATAATCAATGAAGAGATTTATATGGAGAAGGGGAAAAAATATAAAATAGAGGTAAAATACAATAACTACTATGGAAACTCTACTGCGAAAATGCTTTGGGGTGTCCCAAAAGAGAACCAATTAGAAGATGCAGTTGCAGCTGCAGAAAAGGCTGAAGTTGTGGTGATGGTATTGGGATTGAATGAGCGATTAGAAGGTGAGGAAATGGATGTGGTAGTTGAAGGTTTTGCAGGGGGAGATCGTACGGCCTTAGATTTACCTGCCTCACAGAGAACGCTTCTTAAAGAGGTGGCAAAAACAGGAAAACCTATTGTATTAGTGCTTCTTAACGGAAGTGCCCTTTCCATAAATTGGGCTGCGGAGAATATTCCAGCCATTATGACCGCTGGTTATGCAGGTCAGCAGGGAGGAAATGCTGTTGCTGAGGTTTTATTTGGGGACTACAATCCCGCTGCAAGACTTCCAGTGACATATTATAAATCAGTGGAGGATTTACCTGACTTTGAGGACTACAATATGGATGGAAGAACTTACCGATATTTTGAAAAAGAACCACTTTATCCTTTTGGATACGGGCTTAGTTACACCACCTTTGACTATTCCAAATTCCAATTACCTTCTAAAATTGATATGAATGAATCCATAGAATTAAGCGTGGAGGTGACCAATACGGGAGCTTATGATGGCGATGAGGTTGTGCAGGTGTATCTTACAGATGAAAAAGGGAGTACGCCTAGACCGATTCGCGAATTGGTTGGTTTTAAACGAATCCACCTAAAAAAAGGAGAAAGTCAAAAGGTTCAATTTACCATAGAACCAAGACAACTTTCCATGATAGATGACAAAGGAGATCTTGTTATTGAGCCTGGTGTATTTTCAATAAGTGTGGGAGGAGAACAACCTGGTTTTAACGCCAAGTTAAATGCTAAATCAACATCAACAGTGAGTAAAAAGATCAAATTAACAGGATCAACATTTAAAATAGATTATTAACATAAAGAAAACAATAGGATGCCAGTACTACCATATAAAAATCTCCTCATTGTTTTCTTTTTCTTATTCATAGGGTCATTTTCTTGTTTATCACAAGTGGATGACCCTATTACGATTCACTTAATTGGTGATTCTACCATGGCGGATTATAATGATAACTACGATCCAGGCAAGGATTATATGGATACAAGATACCCGCTAACTGGTTGGGGGCAGGTATTCCAATCTTTGTTTACAAACAAAAGCATAGCCGCGCTTTCTAATCTTATCAAAGGAGATAGTGTTATTATTTCTAATAAAGCCCGTGGGGGAAGAAGTACTCGGACATTTTTCCAACAAGGGCGTTGGGCAGAGGTCTATAATGTTATAAAACCTAACGACTTGGTGATTATGCAATTTGGTCATAATGACGCCGCTAAGAGTAAACCTGAACGTTACGTGGATGTTGAAGGTTATAAAGAGTTCTTAAGTCTTTTTGTTACCCAAACGCGCCAAAAGGGAGGTGTTCCAATTATTCTTACTCCAGTTCCTAGGAACTACCCATGGGAAAATGGCGTTCTAGAAGATGTCCATGGTCAGTATGACAAGGCTCCTAGAGAAGTTGCTAAGCAAATGGGGGCACATCTGATTGATTTAAATACTTTAACAAGAACATCCTTTACACAAAAAGGAAAGAATTATGTCAGTTCTCATTATTATATGAATCTTCCCCCTAGTACCTTTACCGCTTATCCGCAAGGGGAAAATGACAATACCCATTTCCAGGTTGAAGGGGCTCAGGTAGTAGCTCAAATTGTATTTAATGCTTTAAAAGACCTATCACAAAATCTTCCTAGGCCCTACACGATTGTTACCACCTATAGGAAATTAAAGAAAGACTACCCACAAATACAACCCATTACCCCTGTTAAAAGCCCAAGCTGTATTACTCTTAAAGACATAGCGTACCGACAAACCCAGCAGCAAACTTTACTAGCAGATGTCTTTATCCCCAATTCAGGTATGAAACAGTATGGTTCAGTTCTTCTTGTTCATGGTGGGGGATGGATAGCTGGAAGCAAAGAGAATATGCTCCCCTTAGCTCAGAAGTTTGCCGAAAACGGATATGTCGCAGTTAGCGTAAATTACAGTTTAAGTACTCAGGCTGAATTCCCTGCTGCAGTAATCGATTTAAAAGCAGCTATTAAATGGATGCGAGCTCATTCAAATGAATTTAAAATTGATCCTGAACGCATTGTTATATTAGGAGCATCGGCTGGTGCACAATTAGCAACATTGGTTGGGGTGAGCTCATCGGATCCACTGTTTTTTGATGGGAATAAAGAATTTAGTGATAAAGTCCAAGGGGTGATTAACATTGATGGCATCACTTCTTTTATCCATCCTGAAGCCCAGGAGAGTGAAACCGCTGGAAAATGGCTAGGTGGTCTTAGGCATGAAAATTTTAAAAATTGGAAGCTTGCTTCTCCATTGGAGTATGTCAGTAAAAGCAGCCCTCCTATTTTGTTTGTCAACAGTTCTCAAGACAGATTTCATGCCGGAAGAGATGATATGATTTCACAACTTAATTCTTATCAAATTTACAATGAAGTCCATACGCTAAAGCAAAGTCCTCATTCTTTTTGGCTTATGCATCCATGGTTCAAACCGACATTAGAATATTGTTTACAGTTTTTGGATACATTATGGTGATTAATTGGTTTTAATTCATTCGTTTATCGATTCTGATAGGAAAAATTAAAAAAAATATAGGTTGACTTAAAAAAAAGTGAAACAACATATTCAATTTAGAATTATATTTGCGCACTTTTTAATTGACACCTATGGCAGAGTTGTTTGACCAACTTGAATTTGTAGAAGATCCTTTGTTTGAAACAATTATTAATGATCTTTTACAACAGAATTACAGTGTGATTGATAACTTCTTTTCTGAGGATGAAATTCTACTTTTAAGAGATACACTTTTAGAAAAATATCGAGAGGATTGTTTTAAAAAAGCTGCTATTGGAAATAAGTTCGACCAGCAAATTTCGGAGCAAGTACGCGGAGATTTTGTGTTTTGGATAGATGAAGCATCCACAAGTGAAGCAGAGGAATTATTTTTCCGTAAGATTAATGCCATGGTAAACTATCTTAACCAAACTTGCTTTCTTGGGATATTGCATAAAGAATTTCACTATGCCGTATATCCAAAAGGCACCTACTACAAGCGACACTTAGATACTTTTCAAAATGATGATCGCCGTAAACTTTCCTTAGTCTGCTACTTAAACGACCTTGGTTGGAAGAAAGAGAACGGTGGAGAGTTGGTTATTTATCCAAATGATTCCTCTGTAGAGCCATTGGTGATTCATCCATTGCCAGGTCGGGTGGTTGTTTTTGAGAGTCAGATCCTAGAGCATGAAGTAAAGCAGGTGTTAGACTCAGAGCGTTACAGTATTACTGGTTGGTTGAAGACCCGTTAAAGGTTTTCTCTCTTATTTTTTAAAACGCTCAAGTGCTTTCTTTGTAAAATCTGAAAGTACTAGTTCGCCAGATATTTCAGCTTGTTGTAAAAGTAATGTATCCCAGTGATCTGTTCCTTCCCAAAGAGTCTTTTTCATGGCCGTTAGAGCTAGAGGGTTATAGGATGCCAATTTGGAAGTAAGAATGTCTATCTCCTTATCTAAATCTTTTTGATTTTCAAAAACTCTTGCATAGAGTCCTTTTTCCATAGCCCAATACGCATTTTTCCACTGGGTAGGGTCCAAAGAAAGCGAAGCTAATGAACTGACTCCTATTTTGTGTTTTATCGCTGGAGCGATGACAAATGGACCAATACCTATGCTGAGTTCAGAGAGTTTAATAGAAGCTGATTCAGTTGCTAATGCGTAATCACAGGCAGCAATTAAACCAACACCACCACCAACTGCCTTTCCCTGAATTCGACCAACGATAATTTTATTACAACTGCGCATCGCATTGATGAGTTTTGCAAAACCACTGAAAAATTCTTTTCCTTCTTCTTTGTTGGTTATTGCAATGAGCTGATCAAAGGACGCACCAGCACAAAATGTTTTATCTCCTTCGCTTTTTAGTAATATTACTGAAACCTCTGGATTATTGGACAATAATTTAATCTTATCGGTTAAGCGCTCTAACAATACGCTAGGAAACGAATTGCTTGCGGGATGACCAAACTCCAAGGTCGCTATTTTATTTTCAATAGTGGTATATAAACTTCCATTAATGCGATCTGTGCCCATAGTGGTCGATTTTGTGTTATTTCAAATTTAAGAATTCTATATGGCATTCACGTATTTTCGTTTGAATTTGATCACTAATGAAATTCCTCTTATGAGCATCCATACAAAGAAAGCAATCCAAATGGCATGTAATTTCCAGCCTATAGAATCAAATAAAAGTAAGGTAGGTGTGAATCCGAGAAAGGTAGCCGCTAAGAGTACGTTCCTTAAATAAGCAGCTTCTCCCAGTCCTTTAAAAATTCCATCAAACATAAAGGCTATCGCATTGACAGGTTGCATTAAAAGAACAATCCAGAAAGCTGATGAGAATAGAACTAGCACGGTTTCCTCTTTGTTGAATAAAAGCCCTATTTGATTGTAAAAAATAGCACATATGCCCATTAGAATAAGAGAGATTATAATGGCGTATTTAGAAATGTCTATACTGAGAAGCCATAATTTTTTATATTGTTTTCCACCGAGTAATTTTCCTGATATAGCATTTCCTGCACTAGCATAGCCATCAACAAAAAAGGAAAAGAATAACCATATATTCATCAGAATACTTTGTGCTGCAATATAAGTTTCCCCATATCCAGTGGCATAAGCATTGGCTAGATAAATTGCGAAGTTAAGTGAAGTGGCACGGACAAATAAATTTAGACTCAATCCCAATAGTCTTTTCATTTGTGGGTTAACCTTAAATCGCAATGATAGTCCAAAAGGGGTTTTAGTAAAAAAAAAATACAAGGCCATACCAAACATAACAAGTTGGGCAACTACACTAGCGTATGCAGCACCTTTCATATGCATCGCAGGAATAATACCATCAATACCATAAACTAGAATAATGTCTAGGACAACATTTACTAGAGCACCTGTAAGGCTACATTTCATAGCCCATAGCGTGTTTTGCAAGCCCCTAAAGACTCCAAAAATGGCAAAGGTTACTAAAGTAAGAGGATAGCCAATGGCTCTTATTGTGTAATAGTCTTTAGCATATTCTAGCAATAGGCCTTCGGCATTATATAGCTGGAAAATTTCTTCAACCAGTATAGTGGTGCTAATGTATATGATTATACTTAGTATTAAATTAAAAGCAAGAGCCTGAGGTATTAAAGTTTTAATGGCATTTATACGATTTGAACCTAGGTGTTGGGAAACGATCGCAGAAATGGCTGTTTTTGTTTGTGCAACAATCCAGATAATGGCCGAAAGGAAAGAACCTACAATACCTGCAGCAGCCAAAGCTTCAACAGGATTTTCCTTAACGTTACCGATCACAGCTATATCAGTTAATGAAATTAACGGCTCAGCTATACCAGCAATAATAGCTGGAATGGCAAGTTTGTTAATTTCTTTAAAGCTTATTTTAGTTTTTTCCATATGTTGCCTCATAGAAATCCAGACAATGGTCAGACTTAAATTTTTTGTTTAAATTTAAGTGCAAATGTACTGAAGCTAAGCACAACAACATACTACACCTTAAATTTTACACCAAATGAGAAATATTTTAGTTCCTATTGGCACCACTGAGAACGCGGTTAAAACATTACAATATGCTATAGATTTTGCCGAATTCATGGATTCTAATGTGTATGTTATGCAAGCCTTCACCTTGATTACCAAGGCAGGAGGTTTGGCCAATGTGGAAAAGGCTGTTGTTAAATCGACAACAAATCAACTTGATGAAATTGTTAGTCAGGTTGACAAAAAGGACGTCTCTGTTACTATTGCCGCTTATAACGGGGATGTGGTAGACGGTGTAAAGGCGATCAATAAGCAATATGGAATTGATCTCATTATTTTAGAGCCAAAAACAACTGATATTAGAGAAGAGGTGTTTTTGGGAAATACTTCTGGGAGTATTATTAAACAAACCAATATACCGACACTTATCATTCCTGAAGGAAATTCATTTTATCATTATAAAAACGGATTGGTTGCCTTTAAGTCAGGAATTGTCAATCATGAATCGATTCTCGATGCTTTAATACAGTTTAAAAATGCATTTAAGTTATATTTAAACCTTTTATTGGTCAAAACTCCTAAGTATACAGCAGAAGATTTGGTTTTAAATCCCATCTTAGAAAGTTTAAGTGATTCTCTGAAAACCTCTGAAAACACTAGTACTTTCGAGGGTGTGCTAGAACATTTTCAGACCAATCAACCTGATATTTTAATTGTTTTTAGAAGAAAACGTGGATTTTTTACCAAGTTATGGGAAAAAAATATAATTTTGAAGCGCGAATTTAGATGCTCAATCCCATTGTTGGTTTTGAGCGTTAAGAAATAAGCAAAGCACAATTTTAAATATAAAATAGCTTATTTGGGGCATTAGCTCAGCTGGCTAGAGCGCTACACTGGCAGTGTAGAGGTCATCGGTTCGACTCCGTTATGCTCCACAAACGAAACCTGTAATTTCTTTACTGTAAAGTGATTATGGGTTTTTTGTTTTTAAATATGTACGATTTTAGTATGATTAAATATCTTTTAACTAATTTTTGTTATGCTCATACTATGGCAACTTTCGTAAATTAGTATATCGTAATATATGTATTCTTTATAGATTGAAACTATGTAGGTTGTTTATTTTCAATAAAGTAAAGAATGATTTTATATGATAGTGAAATTTAAAATCAATAATCATTATTTGAGGATTGGGGTGTAAGGTAAAACACCTCTATAGCTTTATCTAGTTAGCCCTTGTCATTCTTTGTAAGAATATACACATTATAAAATTTGTTAATTTTTATAGTAAAAAACTATATAGTAGAAGATTATTCATTGTGATCTCATGAGCTTTCATTATTATGTAATTTTCTCCCTAATAATAATGTTATATCCACCTTTAAGGCAGCTGCTATTTTATGAAGCGTCAATATTGTTGTGTTTATCTCTGCCCTTTCTATTCTTCCTACTTGGTTTTTGGGGACTTCCGCCTCATTTGCTAGTTCAAATTGAGACAATCCCTTATCTGTTCGGAGTTTTTTTATATTCTCTCCAACTTTCCTAAGTACCTGTATTTCCTCTTTACTAAACACAGGCTAAAATTGAGGTTAATCAAAATTATATTCGGACACACATATGTGGTAGATGGTTGAAATTTACTATTATTGTACAATAAAAATTCTTGGATTAAGGAAACCCGTAAGGAGATATAGCCTACCGTCAATATTTTTGAAGAAACCTAAATTACGTATAGTTATAATCGTATAATAAATCTTAAATCAATTAAAAAATTATGGTCGATGAAACCTTTTCAATCTTAGATGATTTAACAAAAAATCAAAAATTTACAATTATAGTCGTTTTAAGGATTTTTAATAGTGGAAATGAAGATACAAATATTCAAAGAAAAAGAGATCGTGTTATTTCACATATTGAAAATGACTTAAAACTAAAACATGCTGAAGTTGAAACATATATTAACAATAGTGCTCCCGAAGTTATTGGTCGTGAATTATTGAATTTACGGGAAATGCAGAAAGAATTTTTGATCGCTTTAGCTTATGATGTATTGTTTTGCATTGGAAAACCGAGTGAAAGAGATCTCATGATCATGGAGAATGTTTTCAATCAGATCATTGGAATTGATCGAACAAAATTTTCTAAATCTCTTGAAAAAATCCATGTTTTAAAAAATCATTTCCAATAAAAACAAGCTTAGCAATTAATAATATGTTAATGGAAACGGAAACAAGGAAGACTTAATCTAAATATTAAAAAATCTATGAGAAATATTAATAGAATTGAGCTATGATTTGGGTAATAACAGTTTTAGCCATCATAGCTTTTCTTTTCTTTAAGGACAAAGGAGAAGAAAATAAAAGAATTGCAAAACAGGGAGGTGTAAAGCAGAAATATGGAATTTTAATAAACTATATTTTATCGTCTCACCCCCAAATGGAAGTTCAGAAGCTAAATACAGATTCTATAACAATGGCAGTAATAGAACCTGGAGTTAGAACAGAGTTTTCAATAAGACATGGTTTTGAAAGTGTTAGTGTTTTTTGGCGGCATTATAGCGCAGGTTTTGGAAATCACAGACTAAACTGGACTTTCCCAGAGTTTCAATCGCAAGAAGAAATGATTAATGAGATTGAAGGTGATATAGCAGCTTATGAACATAAGCTCTTATTTTAAAAAATGCATTTTGATTATTATAAAACTTATTACTTATTCTAATGGAGCATAAACTTGATTATAACGAAACCTACAAGAGGTTTTACGAGAGTAAAGAACAATTTTACCCAGAAATTGTGGCTATAATTGAAATGTTTATTGAAGATGAAGTAAATAATATATGGGAAAGAAATAAAAAGTATAACAACTTTACTACAAATTTGACTAAAGAAAAGGTTCGCGAACTGTATGTTGTCGACCCTTATAGTTGGGATGGATCTTTCTCAGGTATTGAAAGTAGATCAATCAAATTAAAGAATCTAACCAAGCATTTAAAAAAAGTAGAAAAAAAATTAAAACGAGAAAAATACTCCCCTCCTAAAAAAAGTAATAAATTTAATTTTTTAAGAAAAGCAATAGGCTCCGCACCCATTTCCTCAGAGGAAATTGGAAAGTTTTACTATTATTCAAGCTATACGAGAACTGGGAATAATTGGTTTGATATAGATTTAACGTATATTAAAAAAGAAGAGTTTCAATTTAAATTGAATCATTACAAAACCACTTCAATAAAAATAGAGATACTTTCAACTCATGGAAACAAATTTTTTGATTTAAAAAGTCCCCCAGAATACCACAATGATAAGATTGTTTTTAAATTATTTGATTTTACCACTAGAGAAAATATCTCTCTTATCCTAAGCGATATGTTTGCTTTCTTTATGATAGAGCATTCAAAAAAAGGTTGGATGTATTACAAAGAACAGAAGTATATTGATATTCGGATTGATATAGATCGTAAACTGAATCAATAAATGGTAAGGGAAATAGCTATGGGCTGCCCAACATCTCTCTCTTATGAATGATATTGTTATCCAAAAATTGTTGGGAAAGAGTCGTCTGTCGGGAATTATATTCATTCCAAAACAATACCCAACCAAGCCAAAAACTCGATTGGGTAATTTTGGATAAAAAGTCATAAGTATTATAACTGACATTTACTCCCTATGCTGCTTCTTGATAGAATTCTTCTTTACAATTCATCATTTCTTGAAACTTTTTATGGAGTAAATCCCTAATGAGTAATCTAGTGTGATTTAAACCATATTCTTCAATATACCTATTGCAATCTCTCTTAACTCTAGAGTAAACTTTGTAAGAAACTGCTTGTTTTAGACTATCCCAGTAATAAGGATTTGTACAGTCGCAAATCAATCCTATATGGCGCTTATCTAAGACTTTCTCCATGCCTTTAAGGTCTATTATTAGTAACTTATCAAATTGCTCTAACAGGAGCTGAAAAAGCCTAAATATAACATCCTGACTTCGTAAATCTTTAAGGTTATAAATTTGCATTTTCTACAATAACCGAGAACGAGTTATTTTTATCTCAAATCTCACAACATTTCCCTTTTGCTTGTAATGCTTGGTCTTATTATATATCTTAAAAGAATAATCTGTTCTTTTAAACTCCCTATAATTACCTTTTCCATTAAAGGTCTCGTTTCGATTCGGAGCTTTAAAATCATACATTAAAAGCATATGATCTAAAAAGCGGTCTGCATCTATTGGTAAATCGATATTCAAGCCAAACTCTAAGTTTGTGATTTTAGTTTCCTCTGGTCGAACATACAATTCATCACACATAAAATCTAATGTTTGTTCAAGTTCGCAAAAACTAAAGTCATTATAATTGTGTTCTTTACGGTCAAGAATTAAGTTGTGTAACTTATGCAAGCTTCCTTTAATGAATGAGCTTTTCTTTAGTAAATTTACCTGCATATTGTAATACATTCCCTTTTTGGGGTATTCTTCAATTTCCCCTGTTTGACGATTAAACTTTGATTTAAGCTCAACTGTTTGCTTTTCTTCCGTTCTAAAATCAAAACTCCCTTTGTCTAGAACATAAAACTTAACATTATCTATCATTAGGCTACGTTTTTAAATGGTTCATAATTAACTGTTCTTGGGTTGTTCAGTGGCGCTAAACAATTTAATACCTCGTTTTTTTTGTAATACCGTTGGTGCTTGATGCTGTATTGAGGAATAATACCATCTCTGACCCAACGCCATAGCGTAGAAGAGTCAATTTTTAATAGACTGCAAGTCTCCTTTGGCGTTAATAACTCATCAACTGCTTTAGGTTGACTAAGTTCCTTTTTGAAATCTTTTAAAAGGTTTTCGACTGTGTTCTTAATAAGGGATTGTAATTCTTTTACCTCTAGCCCTTGCATGAAAAGGTGTTTCTCTTTAATCATAAATGTTATTTTAATAATTTATGATGCAAAGATGAGGGAAGGGAAATCGGGGAAAAATAAGGGAAAAAATAAATTTGAAAACACAATGTTTTCAAGGTCTACGAGGTGAAAAAAAATATTTAAGGGATTTGTTTTAACTTTTCCCTTTTGATTTTGGCAATACCATCTATTTTATCCAAAAATTTATCATAGGATTTAAAAGGATAATGCCTGTTTTATGGTAAAAGAAAAATAGTCTTTTAAAATTCTACGCGTATGCACATCTATAATTGAGAGCAAATAAGCGTTTTTACCGGCACTTGGGATCCATACCATCTTGATGTCCATTTCTAGACACTCCATGGGTCTGGAGGTCTTTACTTTGCGAAACTTCACAAATTTACGTCCAGCTCCACTACGTTTAATTCGGTTTTCTAGTTTTAGCAATCCAGCGGTTTTCATAATTCGGTATAGTTTCTTATGGTTGATAAGATATCCGTCTCTCTTTAAATAGGATGTCATAAGCCGATATCCACAATCAATGAATTCATGTGCAAGCAACCTATGAACAGCATCTAATACGATGGGTTCTTCTACCCAGCCATGGGTCTTGTTATAGGTTAGTTTAGAGGGTTTGTTTCCCTTCTTCCCTTTACTGGGTTTTCTATAATAACTACTCGGTACTAACCCAACTATCTGGATAATCCAGGACTTACTACACTTATGCTTCTTATAGATAAAGTCTACTAAATCTTTCTTGGATCGGATGTCCCAAACTTTTTTTTTAAAAGTTCCCGCTGTACTTCCAACTCTATTTCTTTATTCCCAAGGAGTTTACGAAGTACTCGGTTCTCTTCCTCTACTTGCTTAAACTCTTTACTCTTGTTGTCATAGGTAACTTTTAAGCCCGCTTCTCCTTTATGGTCAAACTTCTTCTTCCAACTATAAAAAGTTCCCGTGCTAACACTGTATTTCCTACAGGTCTCTACAACTCCAATCTCTTCCGAGCAAGCTAGTATTTCTAACTTCTCTTTTAAACTCCATTTCTTGTATTTCATATTTCAAAGGTATAAATTGAAATTTAAAATATCACTCCGATCTTATTGGGGGCTAAAATACATCATCTCTGATCTTAAAGAGGGGTAAATGTCAATATTCTGAAAGCTCCATACGATATTATAAAATTTTTCTATTTGAGCTTTAGCGGTGAAAAATTCGATTGCTTCTCTTCCGTTAAGAGGCACTCTAGTTACACAGGCCTCAACCGCCTTATATAAGATCTCCAAGTTGATTATGTCGTAAAGTGCAAATTTCTGTGATTGAATCAGATGAAATTCAGTGTATTTTTCTCCGCTAATCCTAACCAATATATTTTTTGCAAGATATATTTTGTTATTAACTCTTTTCAATTTTAGTGAAACAATAACATCACTTATTTCCATTGATGCGTATTATCTTTTACCTTTATAAAAAAGATTTTTTATGGATTTAAAAGGTAAAGTGGCCTATATCACCGGGGGCACTAAAGGAATAGGTTACGGTGTAGCCAAAGTTTTAATAGACCAAGGAATGAAAGTAGCCATAAGTGGACGTGACGCTGAAACTGCCAAACAAGCAGCCACCGCACTTGGCGGTTCTGATGTTGTTATTGGATTGGCTTCTAATGTTGGCGTTCTGGAGGATGAAATCATGGCAGTAAATGAAATCATTTCCAAGTGGGGACAATTAGATGTTGTATTAGCAAATGCTGGTGTGGGTCATTTTGCGCCCATAGATGAGCTTGAGATTGATAAATGGAAGCAGATGATAGATACGAATCTGAACGGTGCTTACCACAGCTTAAAAGCATCTGTAGAAGCTTTAAAGGCTTCCAAAGGATATTATATTACGCTTGCTAGTTTGGCTGGGACAAATTTCTTTGCCAATGGTGCAGGTTATAATGCTTCGAAATTCGGGGTGGTTGGCTTTACTCAAGCCGCCATGATAGACTTACGTAAATACGATATCAAAGTATCCACCATTATGCCAGGTTCTGTTTCTTCTCATTTTAATGATAATGATCCAAGTGACGCAGATGCATGGAAAATCCAGCCTGAGGACATTGGAGACCTTGTTGTGGATTTATTAAAAATCAATCCAAGGACACTCCCCAGTAAAATTGAGGTGCGTCCATTGCGACCAGATAAAAAATAAGCTTCTATTATTTATTATAGAATAAAGGCTATTGAGGCTTCCACAACCTGTTTCATTTGTTGTGGGAGCTTTTTATTTTCCCATGGATGCTTACCTCCAAAAACGTGATCACCATTCGGTATCACTAAAAACTCTCCTCTTGGACTCCAATTATATAATTTCCTCCCCTCATTAAGGTCTACCGTGAGATCATCTGTTCCATGGACAACTAAATTCTGAATTGTTAACTTTTCTACAGCCCCCTTAATAGTAAAACGCTTCTTATTTTTTACAAAATCTTCGTAAAATTGATAATAATGAGGTAGCTGTTGTTTTGTTCTGCTGTTTTCCACATATATGACGCCATTTTCTTTCCAATAAGCCCTAGCTTTTTCATCGGAAAACCGAGATTCAAAATTGCTCACACTAGCCCAACTGACTACTTTTTTAATTCTATCATCTTCACTAGCTTTGATATAGACAATACCACCTCCTCTTGAATGACCTACAAGATTTATATTATTCGGATTTGTATATTGGTGGTAAAGAAAATCTTCACTGCAGCAGTGATCTATCACCACCTTTAAATCATCCAATTCAATTGAGAAATTATTTGAAGCGAAGGATTCTAAATCTGGAAAATCAATAGGTTGATCAACCGTACCGCCATTGTGGGAGAAATTAAACTTCACAAAACAAAAACCTCTTTCGGCAAAAGATCTAGCAACGATATCCCAATATCCCCAGTCTTTAAATCCCTTATAGCCATGACAGAATATAACTATTGGGGCTTTTGTATCTGTTTTTGGTTTTTCAAAATAGATGTCATATAAAATCGGCTTATGATGGTTTCCTTGTAGGACCTGGTTTTTTAAATTATCCATATAGCTCTATCTCTTTTTCTTGTAAATTTTGGTTTTTATCAAATATTTCAACGATGAGTTTCTCAAGGGCATGGGAAAATAGATCTAAAACCTCTTGATCGATAATGTGTTCTTTTACTGCTCCATTACCGTTTTTGTCTTTAGTAGCAAATGGAAGTACTCCAGCTTGGAGGTTTTTAAATGAAATGATGCCTGCTTTAAAGGAGTTTAATCCAGTTTGCTTGTGGATCAGTAAAGCATAACAAAGAATCTGAAAGGCTTTATTATAAGTGGCATCCTCAATTATGTCTTGCCATCCGATAATTTCTAAATTCTTAATTACTGCTTTTCCAGTCTTGTAGTCGATAATTTGTATGCACTGATCTACCATTTCAACACGGTCGACCTTTCCTTTTAAATACACTTTAAAATCGAGCGAGGACACTGGAATTTCTGCTTTAATATTTTGTTCAATATGAATGATTTGTATCTTTTTACCTTGCTTTAAACGGTTTTCCTCGAACTTTAAGAAATTCTCAATATAGCGTTTAGCAATATGATACGATATCAGATTTTTGCCCTGAAGCTTTTCGACGCTCGTATAGGTTTTAGAAAAGAAATTTCGAACCTTTTCATCCACCTTGGATCGCATATCTTTAAGGTGCTCTAATTTCAAGAATTGTCCCTCTAGTGGTTTGTAGAAAAATTCTAAGGTGTCATGCACAATGGTACCCAAGGTATTAGCAGCAATGGTCTCTTCAACCTCCTCAACCTCTTTTATTCCTAGTATAGATCGACTGTAAAAATCCAATGGATTACGGATATAAGTGGTTAATGAAGTAGGGGAAAACCCTTTTTGGGCTACATTCTTAAGTGACTGTAAAAGCATTGAATCTTTTTCAATACTTAGGAGCTGGGTTTTTTCATTTTCAATCCTAGCCGTGGCGATCTTTTCTACAATATTGTGCGCCTGTTGTGGTAACATTGTGAGCTGATGTATAAGCCTACTCTTTTCTCCGCCTTCCAATGAATTGGGTTCGGTGTTGTATATTATATAAATATTCTTTGCACGCTGTAAAAGCCTATAGAAGTGATAAGAGTATATAGCATCTTTCTCCTTAAAAGTAGGCAGGCCAAAGGCCACCTTTAAATCTAAAGGGATGAATGAATTGTGCGTTTTACCTGCGGGTAGTATTCCTTCGTTAACCGATGATATGATTACGCTTTGAAAATCTAGGTTACGGCTCTCTAACATACCCATTATTTGAAGTCCTTGTACAGGTTCTCCTTTGAAGTCAACAGTTTGTAATTGAACGGTAGCTGAATAAACCTTGCGAAGTGACCTTATATCAGTAATACTTCCATAGGTGTTGTTGAATTGTTGAAGTTGATTAAATACCTGATAACATCCAAAGAGGTATTCTAAAAACAAGGCGTTCTCATCTATTTTGTACCGATCCCTGAGTTGAATTATTATAGCTAAACAGTTTTCAATAACTTGGGACATTAAAAGCTTTTTCTGCCTTGGAAATAGCAAATTTAATTCTGTAATATGCCCGAGTTGTTGATCTGTCACATACACTTCATTGTCTTTGTTGATGGCAGATAGAAGATCTTCAACCTCTTTGTTTCTATGGTTTAAAATTACTTGGGCTACTGGATTGGTAAGTACTGAAATAAGATCTTTGTAATACCATGTGCCTTCTGACTTATTTTCCCATACCTCTAGCAAGGTTTCGAAAAATGACCCTATTGGAGTTAAAGCAAGTGGAAAACCACTAGTTATGTTGGCTATGTCTATGGAATCAGGAAGACTACTTAACAGTGGTGTTAAAAGACTTTCATTTGACAAAACTATCGCTGTTTTGGAGGCCTCAAGTTGGTTATCCTCTAAGATGTGCCCTATATATTTGGTTTGGCCTACATTTTTAGGCGTACCAATAATTTCAATATTTTTCTCGCTTTTATAATTTTCTGAGATATATTCAAATTTATTAGTCTTATAATAAGGCCAAGTATTTTTGTATTTCCTTAGAAACAGGCCTGCATCATGATCCTCCTGGTCTAAAAATGTTTTATCAAGATCCCAATATACTGTAGTGTTTCCAGTTTCAAGAAAGGCCTGGAACATATTTTGTTCCGCTGTGTTTAAAGCATTAAATCCTATAAAATAATGTTTTAATGTAGCGTTGTTCTGGAGATATTGCTGGCAATTTTCATGGGCTTGTTTATAAAGTGCTCCTTGGTAGGCGAGTCCCTGATCTGAAAGATACTCGTTTAGTTTGCCATAATAAAGATGCATCTTTTTCCAAAGTTTAAGATAATTCTTTTGGAGATCGGTTTTATCCTCAGAGTTTGTCCAATGAAATTGGTCCAATTCTTTGATGTTAAATAAATGCGTAAAGAAGGATTCTGGCGGGATCAGATACCGGTCAATTTCATTGAAGTCTTGAACCAAGGTTTGTGCCCAAGAAATAAAACTATAAAAATCCTCCTGTTGATCAGAAGGAGTAAGTTGTTTATAAAGGTTGTAAAATTCAAATAAAAGATGAATGTTACCGACAAGTTTTAAATTGGCTAATTCCTCTATAAATTCCTCAATACTGTATATCACGGGAGAAATACTTGTGATTTTTACAGTTTTTAGGAATTCATTCCTAAGGATCGTAGCCGCCCTTTTGCTAGGCAATACTAAAATCACATTTGCTAGGTTATCCTGATGTTTGCTATAAATGGCTTGGGAGACTTCGGATAAAAATGATTTCATAGCAATATGGCGTGCTTTTTAAGTGTAGTTATGTTGTTGTATTAATTGTTTAAGGATTCAGAATCCCTGCTTATGATAAAGATAGCAAAAAGTCTCATAAATAATCAAAGGTGGACTAGGATTATGGATCATCTACCGGACGCTGATGCTAGGAATAGAAGTATGAAGGGTAATGACTGGTCAAATTTAATGCATAAAAAAACGCCCCGATTTCTCGAGGCGTCTTTTATATGATTTGAACTAATCTAATTATTTAACTAGATTAATCTCAACTCTTCTGTTTTGTGCTCTACCTGCTCTTGTAGCATTAGAAGTGATAGGGTTATCTTCACCAAATCCTTTAGAATCTAATCTGTTAGTAGAAATACCGTGTTCGATTAAATAAACTTTAACTGCACCAGCTCTCTCTTCAGACAATCTTTGGTTAAGTGAATTACTACCTGAACTATCAGTGTGTCCTTCGATTGAAAAATTAGCATTTGGATATTCGTTAAGAATTTCAATGATATCGTTCAATACTTTTTCAGACTCAGTTTTGATAGTTGCTTTTCCTAGATCAAACAAGATGGTTTTAGCATAGTCGTTCAATGCTTTTTGAACAGCTTCAGTTACTTCAGGACAACCGTTGTTAGCAACAGTACCAGCAACATCTGGACACTGATCATCTTTGTCAAGAACACCGTCACCGTCTTTGTCTGGACAACCATTGGTTGCAGCAGGACCAGCAACATCTGGACACTGATCATCTTTGTCAGCTACACCGTCTCCGTCAGAATCTGGACATCCAGCTAGTTCTTTAAGACCTGGAGTCTCAGGACATTCGTCAACGTTATCAGCTACACCGTCTCCGTCAGAATCAGGACAACCGTTCATTGCAGCTGTACCAGCTTCGTTAGGACACTCGTCTTTAGAATCTTCGATACCGTCTCCGTCAGAATCAGGACAACCGTTGAATTCTTTTAAACCAGGTACTTCTGGACAAGCATCGTCTTTGTCGTATACACCGTCTCCGTCTGTATCAGTTCCACCAAATTTGATCGCTAGACCAGCTAAATGTTGGAAATGAGGAGTGCTGTAATCTTCGAATACGTGCTTGTAGCTAGATTGTACTGTCAAACCTAAGTTTTCAGTAAACCAAACATTGAAACCAACACCTCCGTTAAGAGTACCAGCTCCAATCTCATCTAACCAAGTGTAACCACCTCCGATTTCAACAAAAGGATCGAAAACAGTTCCTTGAACAAAATTGTACTTGATTGTACCGTCAACACCGTAGTAAGATAGGTCATCTACACCAGTGTCTCCTAGTTTGTCAATTTTGTTAAGTGACCCACGAACTCCTAAAGAGATTCCACTTCCTACATATTTAGAAACAGATACGTAAGAAATAGATGGTAGAATGTTCCAGTGATCACTCGCGTTGAAATACTCGTCAAACCAAGCCTCTGAAGCATATGGTCTATCAGAATTTGTAGGGTAAGCATCAACTGCATTTACCCCAAAACTGATCTGCCATGGATTGTTCTGGTCTTGAGCATTCATGTTGCTAATCCCCACAAATAGGAACGCAGCAACTAGTAATTTGCTAAGATGTTTCATGTTCAATTATTTAATTTTAAGTGTTAATTTAATGACAAATGTAAGTTGTTACAACTTATTAACAAAAACAAATATATAATTTTTTAGTTAAAATGAAAAGAGTAATGCTTTAAACTACTCCAAGATTTTTACCAACCTCAGTAAATGCTTGGATTGCTCTATCCAAGTGTTCACGGGTGTGAGCCGCGGATAGCTGTACTCTAATTCGCGCTTTTCCATGAGGAACTACAGGATAGAAAAAACCTATAACGTAGATACCTTTTTTAAGAAGTTCATCGGCCATAGTCTGCGACAATTGTGCGTCATATAGCATTACTGGTACTATGGCAGCATCTCCGTCAATGATATCAAAGCCTGCTTTTTTGATTCCTTCCTTAAAGTATTTCGTGTTTTGCTCTAGTTGGTCCCTTAGCTGAGTATTGTTGGATAACATATCAAAAACCTTCAATGAGGCCCCAACAATACTTGGTGCCAATGAGTTTGAGAATAGGTATGGTCTTGAACGCTGTCTAAGGATTTCAATGATCTCTTTTTTAGCCGTGGTATATCCTCCCATAGCACCGCCCAAGGCCTTTCCAAGTGTTCCAGTAATGATATCAATGCGATTTAGTACCCCTTTCTCTTCTAGGGTTCCTCTACCAGTTTCTCCTATGAAACCTGCAGCGTGGCATTCATCGATCATAACTAAAGCATCATATTTCTCCGCCAAATCGCATATTTTATCCAATGGTGCTAATAGACCGTCCATGGAAAACACACCATCAGTTACAATGATTTTAAAACGTGCTTGATCTTCATTGGCCTGTTGTAATTGCTTTTCTAAATCGCTCATATCATTGTTTTGATAGCGATAACGTTTGGCCTTACAAAGTCGCACTCCGTCGATGATTGACGCATGGTTCAAAGAATCTGATATAATAGCATCTTCTGCAGTTAGTAAAGGTTCAAAAACCCCTCCGTTGGCATCAAATGCTGCTGCATATAGTATGGTGTCTTCTTGATTGTAGAATTCAGCAATCTTTTGTTCTAGTTCTTTATGAATATCTTGAGTTCCACAAATGAAACGCACGGACGACATTCCAAAGCCATGAGTATCCATGGTGTCCTTTGCGGCTTGAATTACTTCTGGATGAGAAGAGAGTCCAAGATAATTATTGGCGCAGAAATTCAATACTGTTTCGCCAGTACTTATCGTGATTTCTGCATCCTGAGGGGAGGTAATGATGCGTTCCTTTTTATAAAGTCCCGCCTCTTTAATCGCTTCGAGTTCGTTCTCTAAGTGTTGTTGAATTTTACCGTACATCAGTTCTAAATTATTAGTTATAATTCACAAAGTTAGGAGATAATTATTCATCAAGAGTGCCTTGAGTAATAAAATTTCGAATTATCTTTGTTTTAAAAGAATTACCATATAAAACGTTAATAATATACTTACGTTTCAAGTATTTTTATTTCTTCATTAATATAAACTATCAATTTTCTTTCGACTTCATAACCGATTTGACTTAGTGCCTTGGCATAGGTTTCAATTTGAATACGATGTTGATGAGAAGGGGTCCCAGTCTTGTAATCTATGATGTGGGCAGTATTTCCATTGACCATAAAACGATCGGGTCTTAAAACAACCCCTTCTTGGGTATACAAATCTCGTTCAATATAAATTTCAAAGCTGTTAGTGAAAAAGGTGTTCAATTTAGGATTATCGACTAATTCTAATAAGTACTTTACTACTTTGTCTTTGTCATTTTCACTGAGCAGCCCATTATTAATAGCTAAAGTAACTGTGGAATCGATATCTGTTTTGTGGATGATTTTTGAAAGTAGAAAGTGGTATAAATTTCCACGATCAATTGCTTTTTCTAATGCTGTACCCCAAAGTGATCCTGCTTTTGTTATGATTTCAAAAGAATTATTCCATGACATTTTACTGTGAAAAGGAATCATTTCAACAGCGTCGTTATTTTTTTTCTCCTTTGATACTCGCTTTGCTTCTCCAATACTAAAGGTGGAAGAGGATTCGCTCCAAATTCCTAAGTGTTGTAGATAACTAATAAAGAGTCCTGCAAAGGTCTTTGTGTTTGCCCCCTTGTCAGTAGCATCTCTCTTACATACTACATAAAGTTGTTCAACTGCCCGTGTAAGAGTGACATATAATAAGTTGTAGTTGTCGAGTCTTAAAACTTCTTTTGTTTGTTCAATTAATTGAGCGCCTAGTTCACTGGAAGTTTCAATAGTGCTCATTTGGTCAAATAAAGCATATGGGATACCGTAGACCTGCTGGTCTACAGGTAGCCATGTTAGATCATTTTTAAGTCTTTGAGTATCCGTATTTGCATATGGGAAAATAACCACTGGGAATTCGAGACCCTTGGATTTGTGAATGCTTAAAATACGAACCGCATCGGAGTCTTCTGGCGCAGCAAGGCTTAAATGAGTCTTGTTCAGGTCCCAATAGGCTAAAAAATCACTTAAACTACCATTGTTATTTTGAGTATAATTTAATACTTCATCTAAGAAGAATTGCAAATAAGCATCCGATTGGGCAGCTAATTTAAACTGAGTAATGGCGTATTCCACTGCCGTATACAATGGCAATTCTAAAAAAGTTTCTTCTTTGAAATTATACTGCTCAAGTACAGCACTGAGATCAGAAAGGTTATGTTGAATAAAACTGTGTACCCCTTCTTTTGTTTGTTTCTCGGCTAAATAGAGTAATATTTGATAATTTATCTCAAAGTCATGAGGGGTGATAAGGTGCTGTAGAACCTTAATTAAAAAAGCGATCTTTCTGTTGTTATTAAGCAGTAAGCTTTCAGAAGAAATAATAGGGACACCTTGCTGGGTTAAATAATCGGCCAAAGAATACCCATCTTGGTTTTTTCGTGTTAAAATACAAATATCCCCAAAATTAAAACCTTGATGTTTTGCTTGGGCTATGATTTCCTGGGTCTTTAAATGGTAGAGATCATCTTCTGATTCTTTATTGTCATTATGGTCAATAAAACTAAAGTTTAAGTAGCCTCCTTTTTTATCATTGGTTTGCTGTGAACTGTGCTCTTCAAATAAAGCCCTATAAGTAGGATGTTCTAAATGTTTAGAAATAAACTTGAAAAATCCATTATTGAAATTGATGATCTGGTCGTAACTACGATAGTTTTTTGGTAAATTTTCAACCGTTTTTGGTGCTTGAAACGGACTTGCAACCTGCTCGTTGTACAGATCGATAAATTGCTCTGCTTTTCCACCTCGCCATCGATAGATGGCTTGTTTAGCATCTCCAACAATAAGGATGGAGCCAGTATTACCATTTGGCAACTCTGTTTCCAGAGCATTGGATACCAGGGGCTTTAAATTCTGCCATTGCAAAATGGAAGTGTCTTGAAACTCATCTATGAAATAGTGCTTGTATTTTTCCCCGATTCGCTCATAAATAAAAGGAGCTGGTTGATCTGCAATGGTGGTGGATATAAGTTTATTAAACTCAGAAATCAATAAGACATTTTTCTCTTTTTTAATGGTATTGAGTTCTGCATTTATTGCGTTGAGAAGCGATAATGGAATTAAGTTTTTATGGAAATTCTTTAAGAAAAAAATTTGGACATTGGCCTTTTTTAGGCCATGCATCACTTGAATAATTTGTGGTTGTATCTGATCTAAGAAAGCTGCCTTATCTGGCTGGCTTGTTGCAAAAGCGTTAGCATATAGTTGTTTGGCTTCAATATTCCTATACCAAGCATAATTCCATTTATTTTCAAATTTCTTAGCAACAATTTTCTTTAGTTGCTTATAGAGGTACTTGCCACTAAAACCGGATTCGTCAATTCCTTCAGATGCAAAAAGGTCTAATAATTCCTGAGCGGATCGGACAGTTTGATCTTCAAGCGTTTTAATTTGTGTGAGTAAATTTCCTCCCAAGTCACTAAAAAACCCTAGTGGTTTATCTTCAAGAAGTTTAATATACTCAGCATGGTCTTCTTTGGATAAAAGTTCAGCTATTTCTCTTAAGTCTCTAGAAATATCCCAACTTTTGTCTTGGTCTGCTTTAGATAACGCGTAGTCAACTAGTACTTTTGTGAGGTCTTTATTGGTTCCTGTCTTATGGATTAAGTTATCGACTGCCTCTGCTTGTAGCGCTTTTTCATCAAGGGAGACTTCAAAATTGGTAGATAATTTTAAATCAAAGGCAAAGGTTCTAATGAGTCTATGATTAAACTTATCGATGGTAAGGATATCGAAAAAAGCATAATTATACAGAATTCGATTAAGTATTTTACGGGCTCTTTGGTGTAACTCTACTGCATCTAATTGTAATTCTTCTTGCAGGTCTAAGAAAATGGAAGTGGGCTCCATCAAAATTTCTTCTTTTGAAAATTCATGGAGGTTTGAAAGTACCCTTTCTTTCATTTCATTAACCGCCTTATTGGTGAAGGTAATGGCAAGAATCTGCTTAAAACTATCCAAATGTTTTCTACCTAATAAGATGGATAAATAACTTTTAACCAAGCTATAGGTTTTCCCTGATCCTGCTGATGCATTGTAAATTTGAAAAAAGGCTGGTCTCAAATCTTTAGTTTATTGCAAAATAAGAAAACTCTATGGGTTCTTAACAAATATTTGATGAGATTTCGTTTGAATTTGCTTAAATTTGAGAAACGATATATTTATTAACTAAAAAATACAAAAAAATGGCTTTTGATTTACCAAAATTACCATATGCGTATGATGCTTTAGAACCACATTTAGATGCGCGTACTATGGAAATCCATCATACAAAACACCATCAAGGATATACCTCTAAGCTTAATGCTGCCATTGAAGGTACAGACTTGGAAGGAAAATCGATCGAAGATATCTTATCAGGTCTTGATATGAATAATGGTGCTGTAAGGAATAACGGAGGTGGTTTCTACAACCACAGCTTGTTCTGGGAAATTATGTCATCAGAAGGAGGAGGAGTTCCATCAGGTGAATTGGCTTCTGCAATTGACCAAGCATTTGGATCGTTTGATAAATTTAAAGAAGAATTTTCTGCCGCAGCAGGATCGCGTTTTGGTTCAGGATGGGCTTGGTTATGCGTTCACAAAGGTGGAAAAGTAGAAGTTTGTTCTACTCCAAATCAAGATAACCCATTAATGCCAAATACTGGTTGTGAAGGAACACCAATTCTTGGACTAGATGTTTGGGAACATGCATACTACTTAAATTATCAAAACAGACGTCCTGATTATATCTCTGCTTTCTTTAATGTGATCAATTGGGATAAAGTCTCTCAGTTATACGCTCAAGGGAAATAAACAGGCGTTTTTATAATAGAATTAGAGTCACTCTGTTAATATGGGGTGACTTTTTTTTGTAATTCCAGTGACGGCATTGTTGTAAGTAAAGAAGCTTTACTTCGTCAACCTATTAAAAAGAATTGTTATGTCGAATCAAGACGCATTTGCCAATACTCAGTTTTCTGTTCTAGATCTAGTGCCTATTGCTTTAGGTAACTCCAACTTGCAATCCATGCAAAACAGCTTGGATTTAGCAAGAAATGTAGAGGATTTTGGATATAAGAGATTTTGGGTATCAGAGCATCACAATACCGATACACTAGTAAGTTCAGCAACAGTAGTTTTACTAGGTTATCTAGCACAAGGTACTTCGAAAATAAGAATTGGTTCTGGAGGGATTATGTTGCCTAATCATGCTCCTTTAATTGTAGCGGAGCAGTTTGGTACACTAGAGACTCTGTATCCAAATCGTATTGATTTGGGGCTAGGAAGAGCCCCTGGAACGGATCAGTTAACTGCACATGCTCTTCGCAGAGGAAAGCAAGAAAGTGTTCAAGATTTTCCAAATGATATTGAAGAATTACAAACCTACTTTTCCGTAGAGAATCAGGATGGTCGTGTACGAGCGATTCCTGGAGAGGGCTTAGATATTCCGATCTACCTACTGGGTTCCAGTACATTTAGTGCACAATTAGCTGCCAAAAAAGGGCTGCCTTATGCTTTTGCAAGTCACTTTGCGCCAACACATTTAATGGAAGCCTTGGATTTATATAAAGGCGGTTTTACGGCCTCCAAAAGTTTGGAAAAGCCTTACTCAATGGCTTGCGTAAACGTATTTGTTGCCGATACTGATCAACAAGCGGAGTATTTAGCTAGTAGTTTTTACCAAATGGCAATGGGTATTATCACCAATAAAAGAGAACCATTACAACCTCCTGTGGAGGATATGGATGAAATCTGGAATTACCAACAAAAATCCATGGTGCAAAATATGATGTATTTTACTTTTAAAGGGACCCAACAAACCGTTGAGAAAGAATTGGGCGCCTTTATTAAAAATACCGGGGTCGATGAAATTATTGTTACCTCACATATTTATGATCACAAGGAAAGAATAAAATCGTATAAATTACTTAGTGAACTATTTAACTAAAGTTCAATTTTAGTTCCTATCAATTAAAAACACCACTGCAGTCCCTTAAAAAGGCCAGTGGTGTTTTAATTTTGCTTAACCTTCAAAAACAAGGCTACGAAGTTTTACTTTAGTCTACTATTCTAAAGGTCGAACCCATATATTTCGGTAACTTACTCTACTATTGTCTCCATGGTCTTGTAGACGTATAGGAGCTTTACCATGTGCTTCATTTTTAGGCCAACCGATATAAGGAGTAGTTCCTTTTATCTCAGTATGATCTTGAATAAGTACACCATTTTGAAGAATGGTAATTGTAGCGGACTTTATTTTACCTCCTAGCTCATTAAACTCAGGAGCATGATATATAATATCATAGGTATTCCACTCTCCAGTTGGGACTGAGGCCATTGCTAAGGTTGTTCCTTGTTTGTAAATCGTTCCAACCTGACCATTAGTATAGGTAGGATTGTCATTATTATCAAGTATCTGGACCTCATAGCGATTTTGCAGAAAAACGCCGCTATTAGCACGACTCTGTCCTTCTCCCTGGATTTCTTCAGGTGATTTCCATTCTATGTGAAGTTGAACGCTTCCAAAACTTTCTTTGGTCTGAATATCACCTGTTCTATTTTTCACAGTCATACTACCATCCTCATTAAGGATCCATTTGGCCTGTGAATTGTCTGAACTACTTACCCACTGATCTAAATTGGAACCGTCGAATAACACTATGGCGTCACTAGGGGCTCCATCTTGTGCATATGGTTGTACCTCTGGTACTACGGGCTCATAAAACTCAGTTTCTTCGGGTTTGGTAGGCTCTGTACCACTATATTCTTCGTAGGTGATAACAGGGTCCAGCTCTTGTGGCTGATCCACAGTCTCAGGTTCGTTATTCTGCTGTGTCTTGGATTGCTGACAAGATACTAAAACGATTAACAGTAATAGGCTTAAAATTGAGTGTCTGATCATTTGGTAAGCTCTTTAATCTTGATGTTTTTAAAAGATACTTTATCACCGTGATATTGTAGACCTATTTTACCTGTTTTATAGGCACCAAATCCTTCCCATCCTTTGAATTTAGAATCAGCGATCAAAGCTTCCCATTCTGGTCCGTGTACTGGAAATTCAACTACTTTAGTACCGTTCAAAGTAACTGATCCTTTATTGGTGATATGGTTGATTTCTAAAACACAGTTGTTCCACTCTCCAGCTGGTTTTGCTACTTTTTCACTTGGAGCTATCATATCATAAAGGGCACCTGACTGATGTGTTGTACCCGCTTTAGCATCTGGGTGTCTCTCATCGTCCAGTACTTGGATTTCTGGTCCAGTTTGATAAGGTTGGTTGAATTTTTCATCCTCAATTACCCCCCAGAATATACCACTGTTACCACCTTCTGAAATCTTCCAATCCAGGGATAAAACAAAATTAGTATACTCTTTTTCAGTGACAATGTTTCCAGCTGAATCTCCTGGTGTTAATACCATTGCTCCATTTTCAATCGACCATGCTTCTGATACTGGTTCGCCAGTATTGTACATATGCCAGGCATCGAAATTGCTCCCGTCAAATAGAATTTCCCAGGAATCTTGAGCTTGTTTTTCATGCTTGTGTTCTGCCACGGGTTCTGATTTTTCTTTACTTTCTTTTTGGGTGTTTTGTTTACACGAAATTAAAAGTAATGCCGCGACAAACAAGTAGCTTATTGTTTTCATCAATTGATATTTAGTTGTTTATATTCCTAAAATGTTTTTTAGTTTGTTTTGGTCTATTTCAGCACCAGCAAAATCATCAAAAGCTCTTTCAGTGGCCTCTATGATATGTTTTTGGATAAAAGGCGCACCTTCTCTTGCTCCTTGCTCTGGAGATTTAATACAGCATTCCCATTCCATCACAGCCCATACATCACAACCGTATTGTGTCAATTTTGAAAAAATTGTTTTAAAATCAATTTGTCCATCACCTAAAGAACGATATCTCCCAGCGCGATCTCCCCAATTATTATAACCACCAAAAGCTCCTTTTTTACCTGTAGGATTGAATTCTGAATCTTTTACGTGGAAGGATTTAATAAATTCATGGTAATGATCTATATAGGTGATGTAGTCTAATTGTTGAAGCACAAAATGCGATGGGTCATACAGGATATTCACGCGTTTGTGATTTCCAGTAGCTTCTAGAAAGCGCTCAAAAGTATCACCATCGTGAATGTCCTCACCTGGGTGCACTTCATAACAGACATCAACACCATTTTCATCAAATTCATTTAAAATGGGTAACCATCGTTTTGCCAATTCTTCAAATCCCATTTCTACCAAACCTTCTGGTCGTTGTGGCCAAGGGTGGAAGGTATGCCAAAGTAAAGCACCAGAGAAAGTGGCGTGTGCCTTAAGTCCTAAATGATTACTGGCCTTAGCTGCTTTTTTTAAAGTTTCTACGGCCCATTCTGTTCTCGCTTTTGGATTTCCGTGCAAATGCGCAGGAGCAAAGTTGTCAAACATTAAGTCATAAGCTGGATGTACTGCTACTAATTGCCCTTGCAAGTGGGTTGAAAGCTCGGTAATCTCTAAGCCATAGGAATTAATGGTTCCTTTAAGTTCATCACAGTAAGTTTTACTTTCGGCTGCTTTGTCTAAATCGATTAAAAAGCTCTCCCAAGTTGGAATTTGAATGCCTTTATATCCCAAATCAGCTGCCCATTTACACATGCCTTCAAGGGTATTGAAAGGCGCTTTGTTATCTACAAATTGAGCCAAAAATACCGCAGGCCCTTTTATTGTCTTCATTTGTTATATTTTTAATGGTCTATATTATATCTTGTTAACCAAGCAAGTTATTTAGAAATCTGCATATTGGAAAATTTTAGAAGTGTAAATTACACTTAAAATTCACTTGGCTTTTTCCAAGCTGCATTATTTTTATCACTATCTACAGCAGCATAAATAAATTGAACGCCTTTTACCCCATCATTTACGGTGGGATAATCAAGATTCTCAACCTCTTTATTTTGTAGAACTGCGCTGAGGTGCGTTGCGAAACTTTTGTAAATATTTGCAAATGCTTCTAGATACCCCTCTGGGTGACCTTTGGGAATTCTTGAAACCTCTCTTACATTACCGTAGATTCCATAGCCATCGGGAGTAAAGGTTTTCTCTGGTTCCCCTTTGAATTGTACAACGAGTCGCGTAGAATTTTCTTGTTCCCACTTGATACTCCCTTTTGTGCCATACACACGGATCGCAAGGTCGTTTTCCTCACCCAATGCCACTTGTGAAATGGTCAAGATGCCCTTGGCACCGTTTTCCATTCGAAAAAGCAGATTACCATCATTGTCTAGTGTACGTCCTTCTCCGATACGTCCTAAATCCGAGGCAATTTCAGTAATGTCCATGTCGGTAACATAACGCACCAATTGTTCAGCATGGGTTCCGATATCCGCAAGTGAACCTCCTATTCCTGATTTTTTAGGATCAGCACGCCATGGTTTAATGGATGCCTGTTCATCAAGTTCATCCGCCATCCATCCTTGTAGATACTGCGCCTGAACTTTAATAATATCACCTATATCCCCATTTACCACCATTTGTCGCGCTTGTTTAACCATAGCATTTCCGCTATAATTATGGGTAAGGGCAAATAACAATCCTGTTTCTTTTACCAAATCCTGCAGAACCTTAGCTTGATCGACTGTTAATGTCATGGGTTTATCACAAACCACATGAAAACCATTTTCCAAGGCCATCTTAGCAGGTTCAAAATGCAAGTGATTTGGTGTAACGATGGTTATAAAATCTATGCGCTCTCCAAGTGGGAGTTCCTTTTCTTTTAAAAGCATTTCCTCAAAGCTCCCATAACAACGGTTTTCGTCTAAGTAAAGCTCTCTACCGGTGGCTTTGCTTTTTTCTACGGTGCTGCTAAATGCTCCAGCTACAAGTTCAATCATTCCGTCTAGTGCGGAAGCTTTACGGTGAACTCCTCCCATAAATGATCCGAGTCCGCCACCGACCATGCCCATTCTTAGTTTTCTCATTATAGTACTGCTTAATGTTTTGTATTTTACGATGTTAAAATACTTAAAAAAAATCTGATTAACGATTAAACAAATCATATAAGGCTGTGAATATTGCACAGCCCTATGTTAATTTTTCTATTTATCGGATTATAGTTTTACCCAAACATTTCCCTTTTGGTGGGATTCAACGACGCGTTCGATAAAGTTCATTCCTCTAAAACCATCGTTCATTGTTGGAAATTCTCCTGGGTGATATTCTTCTTTTCGAATGGCTTTTGCAACCCCTTTATAGATATTTCCCATGGAGTCAAAAATACCCTCTGGGTGTCCTGGAGGAAGTTTCGTTCCATCAAGTGAAAATTCACTGTTATAGCCATGGCCTGGTTTAAGCACTTTAAGAGGCCCATCCTCCGTTAGGTGATAGAGGTAATTTGGGTTTTCTTGTTCCCATTTTAGACCTCCTTTTTCTCCATAGATGCTAACAGTAAAGTTGTTTTCTTCTCCTGTGGCTATTTGAGAGGTTCGCAATAATCCTTTGACATGTTCAGAAAAACGCAATAACACAGTTCCGTCAATATCCATTTTGTTATCGCTGTACATGTAATTTAAATCAGATAAGATACTTTCTACTTCTAATCCAGTTAGGTATTCGATCATATCGTACCCGTGGGTTCCAATATCACCAATACAACAGCTTATTCCCCCTTTTTCTGGATCTAATCTCCAAGTATTTGCTCTTTTCTCTGCGTCGTGAATAATTGGGTTGATCCAACCTTGATAATACTGTACATCTACTTTTTGGATTTTACCAATTACACCCGAAGCAATCATTTCTTTCATTTGTCTTACCATTGGGTAACCCGTATAGGTATAGGTCACGGCAAATAAAACATCTGATTTATCCAAGGTTTCTTTAAGGATTTGTGCCTCCTCAAAAGAAGTGGTCATTGGTTTTTCACAGATGACGTTAAATCCAGATTCGATAAGCTTTTTAGCCATCGGAAAGTGTAAAAAATTTGGTGTCAGTACAGAGACCACTTGCATACGCTGATCTTCAGGAAGTTTTAACTCCTCTTCGATCATGGTGTCAAAGTCATTGTAAACTCTGTTGGTAGGTATGCCGATTTTCTCTGCAAATCCTGTATTCTCTTCAGGGATAGGATTAAACACCCCCCCCACTAATTGATAGCTATCGTACATAGAAGATGCAATTCGGTGTAAAACGCCAATAAGCGAATCACCGCCTCCTCCTAAAATTCCCAATCGTATTTTCTTGCTCATTTTGCTTGTTGAAATGTTAAATAGTTAGTATATGAAATGTAATAATTAATAGTAGTAGCATAAACGCAAAAAGCTTTGGTGAAGAAATTCACCAAAGCACCTTTGCAAAAACTTAGTTTTATTGTTGGTATTCTATTTTCTCGTCTTTAAATAATAAGGCAAATAATAGGGCTACAACTAGAGCAAATCCTGCTGGGTAAATCCAAATGTTTTCCCAGTTATGTAGTCCTTCAGTATTTTGATACATATCTGTGATAATTCCTGCGATGTAGAAACCAATAAGCATACCGACTCCGTAGGTTGCTAGTGTAATTAACCCTTGAGCAGCACTTTTAAATTTCTTTCCTGCTTTGGTATCTGTATAGATTTGTCCAGAGACGAAAAAGAAGTCATAACACAAACCGTGCAGCGCAATACCGATAATAAGCATAAAGACTAATTCTCCTGAGTCCCCATAGGCAAATAATAAGTATCGAAGTGTCCATGCCAACATACCGGCTAGAATAGTCATTTTAAATCCGAATTTCTTAAAGAAAAATGGTAATAACAACATAAAGACGACTTCTGACATTTGTCCGATAGACATTTTGAAGGTCGAATTTTCCACGCCTATTTCAGTTAAAAATGGACTGGCATTTTGATAATAAAATGCAAGAGGAATACAAATCAGCACTGATGCAATAAAGAACAATAGGAAGTTCCTGTCTTTCAGTAGACTTAGTGCGTCTAATCCAAGAATATTGGAAATGCTCATTTTTTCGTCCTTGTCAATTTTTGGTGGTGTTTTTGGTAGTGTGAAGCTATACAGACCAAGTACAGCTGATGCTATTGCTGTCATTAGAAAGGTGTTTTGAAGCATGCCTTGGGCAACGCTTTCAGTAGAATCCCAGTTTAAATAACTAATGAGTGAACCAGCTACAATCCATCCGATGGTACCAAATACACGTACAAAGGAGAATTGTTTTGCGGGGTCTGTCATTTGATTAAATGAAACAGAATTAACAAGTGCCAAAGTAGGCATGAACACGATCATATAACTAAGTACGTAAGGATAAAAAGCTCCAAAATCAGTACTTTGATACATCATATACATCAGTAGCGCCCCGATAAGGTGTAGTACGCCCAAAATACGTTCTGCATTGAAATAGCGGTCTGCAATTAAACCAATAATAAATGGAGCGATTATTGCCCCCCATGACTGGGTTGAAAAAGCCATCGCTGATTGTGCACCAGTAGCCTGGAGATTACTCCCTAAAAAGGTGCCTAAAGTAACGAACCAACCTCCCCAGATGAAAAATTCTAAGAACATCATAAAAGAAAGTTGAACCTGTGTTTTAATCTTCATGTTAGCCTGCGTTTAAATTTAGTATTTATAAAATAGTTAATAGTCTTAGCTTGTTAATTCATCTGCTACATTAATCAAAAGGGCTTTAGTAGCTAGAATCCCTTCTTCCTCTGAGAGCTCTTCTCCTTCATATTCAATTCCGATATATCCGTTGTAATTCGCATCATTCACAATGCCCATCATTTTTACAAAATCGATGGTTGTTTCTCTTCCATTGTTGTCAAAATTAAAGGATTTTGCACTTACTCCTTTGGCATAAGGCATTAATTCTTTAACTCCTTGGTATTTGTCGTATTCTTCAATACATGGTGTGCTCCAAAGTTCATTTGCTTCCCTTTTTAGACAGAAATTTGAAAAATCTGGTAGTGTACCACAGTTGGCCATATCGACCCCTTCCATAACCTGGACCATTAAGGCTCCGTTGGAAGATAAATAACCGTGATTTTCGACGATGACATTTATATTCTTTTTGGATGCATATTTGCAAAGTTCCTTTAGTGACTTTACAGAGTTCTTTACCCAAATCTTTTGATCGAGACTTCCAAACAAACTTACCCTCATAGAATGACATCCTAAAGCAGCAGTAGCATCCACCCAAATTCTGTGCTTTTCAACAGCTGCAGTTCTATAGAACTCATCCGAGGATGCCAATAACTCTTTATCATCATGAAGATCTACCATCATAATTTGATTCTTCATAGATAAGGAATCACTTTTTTCTTTGAGTTCAGTCATGATATCCATGATCGCCTGATCGGTGTTTCCTCTTTTTTGGATTTCAGGAATATATAACTGACTCACATACTCTAAAGATTCAAATCCAAGTCCTTTTGCTTTTTGTGCAAAATCCATTGCATCTAATGCGTTATTTAATATCATTTTATGCAATGACCATTGTGCGAGAGATAATTTAATCTTAGGATCAGTTTGTGAAATCATCACATTTTGATTCACAGTTGATTTTTGCCCCGATTTGTTTTCTTTACAAGCGTACATCCCTAGCAATGAGACTCCAGCGATGGAGTAGGTGGTATTGCTTATAAAATTTCTTCTCTTCATTTTAACAAAAATCAGGGGTTAAATATAGTAAATCTCTAATGTTAATGTTTCTGCTATATTAAATTCTTAATTAAAAGATTCGTCTAATGTAAAGAATTAATTTATATATTTGGAAAACTACTATAATAAACAAGCTAAAAGTAAACATGAGTACATTTTATTACAACTCCCCTGTAGAAGAGTATGACGCTATAGTCGTGGGTACTGGGGTTTCTGGTGGTTGGGCTGCGAAAGAACTTTGTGAGCAAGGCCTTAAAACACTAGTATTGGAACGTGGCCGAATGGTAAAACACCGTGAGGACTACCCGACCGCAAATTTGGATCCTTGGGATATGCCAAACGGGGGTGCAGCGACTGCGGATGTTAAAAGAAGGAAGTTTAAACAGGCTAGAACTGGGTATACCGTAAGTGGTTCTAGTGAGCATTTCTTCGTAGATGATATTAAGCACCCATATAATGAAGATAGACGATTTGACTGGATGCGTGGGTATCACGTTGGAGGACGTTCATTAATGTGGGGAAGACAAAGTTATCGCTTGAGTGATATCGACTTTGAATCCAACTTGAAAGAAGGTATTGCTGTAGATTGGCCGATTAGATACGCTGAAATCAAACCTTGGTATGATAAGGTTGAGAAATATATAGGAGTTAGTGGTGAAAATCTTGGTTTACCACAATTGCCAGATGGTGAGTTTTTGCCACCGATGGACCTAAACTGTGTTGAGGATCATTTTAAAACTCAAATTTCTGAAAAGTTTAAGGATCGTGTAATTACAATGGGGCGTGTTGCCCATATTACACAAGGTACCAAACCAGGTGATGGTAGAAGTACTTGTCAGTACAGAAACAGATGTATGAGAGGGTGTCCTTTTGGAGCATACTTTAGTAGTAACTCCTCGACACTTCCAGCAGCTGAAGCTACAGGAAATATGACGCTTCGTCCATTCTCTATTGTACATGAGGTTATGTATGATCAAGAAAGTGGTAAAGCGACAGGAGTACGTGTTATTGATGCAGAAACTAAAGAAACATTCGAATTCAAAGCCAAAGTGATTTTCCTTTGTGCTTCTGCAATTGCATCTGCTTCAATTTTATTACAATCAAAATCAGACCGCTTTCCAAATGGAATGGGTAATGATAGCGGTGAACTAGGACATAACTTAATGGACCACCACTTTAGAGTTGGTGCAAGTGCAAAGTTTGATGGGTTCCAAGATAAATATTACAAAGGTAGAAGACCAAATGGGATCTACATTCCTCGTTTTAGAAACCTTGGAGGAAGTAGTGATAGAAGTGACTATTTAAGAGGATATGGATACCAAGGAGGAGCTAGTCGCGGAGATTGGTCTGAGGCTATTCAGGAACTCTCTTATGGGAAAGAACTTAAGAAAGCGGTTATGGAACCAGGCGGGTGGACTATGGGCATGACTGCCTTCGGTGAAACTTTACCTGATCACAAGAACCGTATGTATATGGATTACGATAAATTAGATGAGTGGGGTCTTCCTACCGTTACTTTTGATGCGGACTTTGGAGAAAACGAACTCGCTATGCGGGCTGATATGAAAGAACAAGCAGCTGAAATGTTGGAAGCTACTGGTTTTAAAAATATATCTACCTACGATAGTATCGGAGGAATGGGGCTTGGAATACACGAAATGGGAACAGCTCGTATGGGTAAAGATCCTAAAACCTCTGTATTGAACAAACATAATCAACTTCATGACGTGCCTAATGTTTATGTAACTGACGGCGCCTTTATGACTTCTTCAGCATGTCATAATCCTTCATTGGGTTATATGGCCTTTACTGCTAGAGCTGCAAGTCACGCCGTAGAAGAACTTAAAAAAATGAATTTGTAATTTAATGTAATTATGGATAGAAGAAGAGCACTCCGAAATATAGGATTAACCACAGGTTTTGTCGCTGCATCTCCAGCATTATTGAGTTTACTTCAAAGCTGTACTGCAGAGAAAGCCAGTTGGATTCCAGAATTTTTCACCCCTGAAGAAGGTATAGTTTTAACCAATATCGTAGATATAATTATTCCTAAAACAGACACTCCTTCAGCAAGTGAAGTTAATGTTCCACAGTTTATAGATAAATACATCGTAGAGGTCGAATTTGAGGAAGATCAAAAACGTTATAAAAAGCGTATGGCTGGTCTGGTAAATCATTTGAAATCCAAATTCGGTGATGATATAGCCTCAATTTCCCCTGAGCAATATGAAGAAGTCGTTGCTGAAAACCTAAAAGTTTCAGGTGATAAGCGAGACGACCTTAACAAGCGTATTAGTATTGAAGGTAATGAAATTGAACTGGATAATGCTGAAAAGCAAGAACAAGATAATGAAGCGTTAGCTTTTGGTATGATTAACGACTTACGTTGGACTACTATTAATGCTTATAAAAATAGCCAGAAAATTGGAGAAGAAGTGTTAGCTTATGATCCAGTTCCAGGTATTTATAATGGTTGCGCTTCTTTAGATGAAGTGACCCAAGGTAGAGCATGGTCGCTATAATATAGCTAAGATTTTATTTAAATTTTGTGTCAAACCTCTTCTTTTAGCATCTAATCGTTTTGATTATTTAAAACGTTCTTAGGCTAAGGGAAGAGGTTTTTAATTGAAACCGATTCCACTAAGAATACAAATGGGTTAATACATACTATATTTAACTGGTACTGGTTGAGTTTTACGCTCAATTTAAATATAAAAGCGATGAAATCCCTTGGATTCCACCGCTTTTATTAAAATTCCTTAGCTTGGAATAATGCCGTTGTCTTATGCTGTAATTTTATTCTTTCTCAGTCTTAATTTTAAACTATGTACTAGATAAAATAGTGATGGTACAATGACTAAGGTTAAAAACGTAGCGATAATAAGTCCAAAAATTACGGTCCAAGCTAGAGGACCCCAGAAGATCACATTATCCCCTCCCATATAAATGTCAGCATCGAAATTAGAAAACAAAGAAAAGAAATCGATGTTTAATCCAATGGCCAGTGGAATTAGACCAAGAATAGTGGTAATTGCTGTTAGTAAAACTGGACGTAAACGCGCTCTTCCCGCCTCGATCAAAATTTGTTGAATTTCTTCTTTTGGTAGCAAATACTTACTATCAGAAATATTAAGGGCTATCTTTCTTCTATCGATTAGTATGTCCGTATAATCTATTAATACTACACCATTATTTACCACAATACCAGCCAGAGCTATGATACCCATCATAGTCATCATAATCACGAACGACCAACCAGTAATAATTAATCCACCAAATATCCCGAGGAGGCTTAAGAAGATAGCTAACATTATTATTGATGCTTTCGAAATGGAGTTAAATTGAAAGATCAGGATGAACATGATTAAACCAAGTCCAGCAAGGAAGGCATTGATTAAAAAGTTCATTTGTTTGTTCTGTTCCTCTATTTGCCCTGTATAGTCAATATGTATATTTTGAGGTACATTAAAACTCGCCATTTCCTTTTGGATTTTTCCTACCACCGCACCAGCATCGGTATATCCAGAAGTCAATCCTGAATAGACAGTCACCACCCTTTTTAAATCACGGTGTTTAATTGCACTGAATGAGGAGGTGTTTTGCTTAGTGGCTACAGCTGACACAGGGATTTCTTTAATTTCTCCACTGACTTGATCTCTGAAAATAATATTTTGATCAAATAGCGCACTTGGATTATAGCGGAGCGATTCTTTAAATCGTACATAAATATCATAATCTTCTCCACGTTCTTTATAGATTCCTGCTTTTTCTCCAAAAATTGAACGTCTTAATTGATTTCCTACTTGACCTGTAGAAATTCCGAGTTGTCCTGCTTTTTGACGATCCACCTTAACGATCATCGCTGGTTTGTCTTTATTGACATCAATCTTTAATTGATCTACACCTGCAACGTTTCGTCCATTGATATAATCTCGCATTTTTTCAGCTGTTGCAATAAGTTCATCATAGTCATTACCACTTAATTCAATATTAACTGGGTAACCCACAGGAGGACCTACGGCATCTTTTTCTACCGATATCGCTACTCCTGGATAAATTCCTTTCAGGGCTTGTTGTACCTTTTGACGAAGGATCTCACTATCCTCACCTCGTCTAAATTTATATTCCCTCATTGTAGCGGTGATCTTTCCTTTATGAGGCATTTCTGCGGTTGAACCACCATCTGTTTGCGGGTTTCCTGCACCTTCACCTACTTGAGATACAGCAGACTCTACCATGAAGTTATATCCATGGTCCATGTATTGATCTGCATTTAAAACCTGATAGACTCTCTTTTCAATTTCTTTAGTAATAGCGTTTGTTTTGTCAATATCTGTTCCCTGTGGGTATTCGATATAAACTATAATTTGGTTTGGTTTGTTGTCAGGGAAAAATTCCACTTTGGTACGTCCACTTCCTAATGATGCCCCAAAGGCCATGAAAACTAAAATTAGAATTATAAAGGTTCCTAAAGTGTAGAACAAAGGCCTTCTTCCTTTTATAGTGTTTTGTAAAAACTTTTTATAAGCGTTCTCAAGTCTGGTAAGCGTTTTTCGTTGAAAGTAATCAGCTGCACCTTTTATCCAATAACGATAGATCCAGAACATGATTGCAGTTGCAATCATCAAAGTCCCTAACCCTCTTAATTCTCCTCCGAAAATTAAAATCAAAATCCCAGGAATTCCAAGAATGAAACTCAGGCGAATAAGCTGTTTTCTGCTTAAACGTTTTTCACTAGTATCCATAAACTGTGAAATAAGTACTGAGTTCATAAAAATAGCTACCACCAAAGATGATCCAAGAACCACAGAGAGGGTTATTGGAAAGTATTTCATGAATTCACCCATGATTCCTGGCCACATACCCAGAGGGATAAATGCTGCTACTGTTGTAGCGGTGGAAATAATAATCGGATATGCAATTTCACCAATTCCTTTTTTTGCGGCTTCCATTCTGCTTTTACCTTCTTCATCTATTAAACGGTATACATTTTCCACCACCACAATTCCGTTATCAACCAACATTCCAAGCCCCATAATAAGACCAAATAAAATCATGGTGTTGAGAGTATATCCCAATCCTTGTAATATCATAAAAGACATAAACATGGACATTGGAATAGCAAAGCCGACGAACAAAGCATTTCTAAAACCTAAAAAGAACATCAAAACACCAACCACTAATATGACTCCAAAAATAATATTGTTGACAAGATCCCTCACCTGGTTTAATGTTTGGGAGGATTGGTCGTTGGCAATACTTATGGTTAGATCTGGTGGTAATTGGTCACTTTTTTTAGCCTCTTTTAATATTTGCGTGATTTTTTCTGAAGCTTCTACCATGTTTTTACCAGCACGCTTTTTTACATCTAGCATGACCACGCTTTCACCAAATTCTCTAGCAAAAGTAGTTTTGTCTTCTTCGTGAAATCTAACCGTGGCAATATCTCTTAAATAAACCATGCCTCCATCGGATTTTACAACAAATTCATTTAACCTCTGTGGGTCTTGAATTTCACCTAGAATACGAATGGTACGTCTTTGACCACTTGTAATCATATTTCCAGCCGATGTAGTTACATTACCATTGCGTATTGCATTTAGGACATCGTCAAAGTTAATTTGAGCTGCCATCATTTTATAGACATCTACTGCAACTTCGACCTCCTTATCCTGTGCCCCTCGTATATCAACCTGTTTGATCTCTGGTAGGGCTTCTACCAAATCCTCCAGATATTCCCCATATTCTTTTAATTTATCCACTGGATAGTCCCCTTGAATATTAATATTCATAATAGGCATCTCTTCGGATATATTTAAATCAAATACATTAGGTTCTACTTTAGCTCCGTTGAATATAGGCCAATCTTCCCCTGCCTTTTCTGCATCAACTTCGTCTTTTACCTTTTGTTTAGCTGCTTCTACAGTTATATTTTCATCAAACTCCACCGTGATAATGGCGTAGTCTTCTTGTGAAGTTGACAGGATTTCAACTACATTACTGATGTTTCTAAGTTGCTCCTCTAAAGGGTCAGTTATTAAACGCTCAATATCCTCAGCGGTATTGCCGGGATAGGGCGTACTAATGTATATTTTGGTTTCTTTAGCCTCTGGGAAGGATTCTCTAGGCATTCCGAAATAGGCAGAAACACCTAAAATGAATACCAATGCTATCACGACATAGATGGTCGTTTTATTTTCAATTGCCCATGAGGATAATCGAAATTCCTTTTCTGCATTCTTATCAACTGAGTTCATGAATTATTGTTTTAGAATTTTTACCCTTTGACCCTCTTGCACACTTCGTGCTCCTTCATTGATAAGAAAATCCCCAGCTTTAATCCCATCTAAAATCTCCACTAAATCTCCTTGGGTTTTACCTGTTTTGACGATCACCTGATGAACCTCTGCCTCACCGTTATCCTGGATATCGGAAGCGATGTAAAGATATTGTTCGCCCTCGGAATTCTCTGAGATAATACTTTGTGGAAGTAAAAAGGTGCTCTGATTAGTGTAATCATTTATAACCACTTTAGCTGTAAGGTTTGGTTTTATCATTTGGTCTTTGTTGGGGACATCAACCTCTATTTTAAAGGTCCTATTGCTTGGATTAATATAATTGCTCACTTGACGTATTTCTGTTTCTACCTTTTTATTTAATACTGGAAAAACTGCGATCACATCGGTTCCTTTGGTTATGCTTGGTAAATATCTTTCAGGAACTTCTGTTTCAATATACATTTGATCAAGACTAACGATTCTCAAAATCGGCGTACCGATAGAGATATTTGAACCTTGTTCTGAATGAATGTTTTCTATTGTTCCACTAAATGGCGCAATAACCTTCGATTTAGATAATTGTTTTTCCAATTGTGCAACAGCATTTTTGTTAGACTCATATTGTGTTTTTGCTTGTAGAAATTGAATTTCAGAACCAATGTTTTGATCCCACAATCGTTTCTGACGCTCGAAGGTTGTCTTTGCTAAATTTGACTGCGCTTTGAGCTGGGCTAATTGTGCCTCAAGGCCTCCGTCATCTATTTTAGCAAGAACCTGCCCTTTTCTTACCTTTTGTCCTTCGGTCACAAAAACCTGCTGAAGGGTTCCTGAATGTTCTGCATTAATAAGGATGTTTTCTTTGGTAGCAACATTTCCTTGCAGTTCAATATAATGGTGAAATAAGGTGTCCTTCGCCTTAATAGCGGTCACTAGAGCTAAGTTTGAGGTGGTATCTAATTCCTTTACCGCTGCACTCAATCTTCGCATATCTGCTCCTAATTGGTCATGCTGTATGGTTATGGCATCTAATTTTGTACGTATTTCTTGTAAATTTCCGTTTTCAATAACTTGATCAACAGAAGTTTCATTCTTGCCACAGGAGCTAAGAAGAATAGTTGAAATGAATATTAGGGATGCTTTTTTCATCTGTGCTTTTTTTAGTTTTGATCTGTGTTGTTGTTAAGTAAATCTGGTGAGTTAATGACCGTTTCTAAAGCCACTTTGGTATCTATGACAGTTTTCATAGAATTGATGTATTCCTGTTGTGCGGTGTATAGCTGTGTTTGTGCTTGCCTGAGTTCGAAGCTGCTACTAATTCCCTCTTTGAACTTTATGGTATTCTTATTCTCAATGCCTTGAGCTAATTTTAAATTTTCCTCTGCGGTTCGGTAGTTTTCAATGGCATATTCAAAATTACTTTCTGCTCTATCTAATTCAAGACGAATCTGTTGTTTTGCATGTTTAAAATCTGTTTTGGCTTGATCTAAAGATATTTTTGCTTGTTGGGTTTTTGCACTACGCTGTAGGGAACTGAAGATGGGCACTTCCATACTCAGACCGAAAACAGAAGATTGATACCAGGATGTTTCGCTGTCAAAGAAGACAAAGTCATTGTCAAATGCACTTGTGCCGTAATTTACAAAACCACTGATTCTTGGTAATGCTTTACTCTTTTCTAATTGCAGTTCAAGTTCCCTTTGTCTGGTAAGGTTTTTTGCAATTCGGTAATCCACGTTGTTTTCAAAATTGAATTGTTGTTCTTGAAGAAGGATTCCAATACTCTGCTCAGCTAGTGACTTTAAATCATCTTCAAGATTAACTTCTGCTTCTATTTCAATACCTAAAGAGAGATTGAGCATTTGCTTTGAGATGCCCTCAAGGCGCTTGGCATTTTTGAGATCGTTCGTAATTTGTGCTGTTGTGATCTGTAATTGTTCAACATCCTCCGCTTCTACAAAACCATTTTCATACATGGCTTTGGTTTCGTTGAGGTTTGAAGTAATATTCTCTAGGTTACTCTTCAAGATCCGGATGCCTTCCTGAGCCACTAAAACACCCCCATAGGCATTAATTACTCCTTCTCTTACCTGAAGTAAATTCTTCTCATTAGTGTTTTCGCTATATTCAACAAAGACCTTTGATGCTTTTAAACCTACTAAATAAGATCCATCAAAAATTAATTGTGTTAGAGTTGCGGTCAGGGACATTTGTTGCTTAGTTCCAAAGGTGACGGGAAGAAAGGTACCTGGTTCCCCTCCTGCTATTTCACCCGGGATCAATGTCACTGGTTGTTTAATCATGTTTTGGTAATCGGCCACCCCGTTAATTTGAGGTAAACCAGTTGCGGTGGTCTCCCATTTCTTTTTTAGAGATTTGGCAATTTCTCTTCTAGAATTTATAGCTGTATAGCTACTGTCCAAAGCAAATTCAACTGCTTGTTCAAGGGTGAAGCTGTATTGTTGTTGTTGAGAAAATCCCAGAGTGGTAAGCAGTGTGATACTTATGATGAATAATGTTCTCATCGGTTTAATTGGTTTGTGTGTTGTTGCAAAAATCTTTTAAAACTTTTAGACCTAAGTCTGTAGCGATAGCTCGAATGTGATATTCAAGGAATTTATGGCTAATGTCACTCGGAGAATACATTTCTAATGGAAAAAGGTCTGTATCCTTTATGCCTAACATACCACTGACATAAATGCGGGATGCAAATCCAACATCTATTTCTGCGCGATACATTTTACACGCTATCCCTTTTTCAATGTTTTCTTTTAAACATTCTCCAATTACTTTGAGCTGTTCGTGATATAATCGATTGTAGATCTTAGGGTAATATTTTTTTAGTTGAAACTGAGGTGAAGACTTTTCATCTTTAAGATAATCACTTACAAATTTTTTAACTTGAAATAATTCCTCAATTGGATTATCAGAAGCCTCTCGAATAAATGAAATCCCATTATTTATAGATTCAAATACATAAAAGGTGACCGATTCTATCAGGTCATTTTTAGTTGTAAAATGCTGGTAAATTGTTTTTTTAGAGATCCCTAACTCCAGTGCAATATCGTCCATTGTGACACTTTTAAATCCTAGATTTAAAAACATTTCTGCCGCCTTATCTAATATCTTTTCCTTCATAATATGTCACAAAGATATAACGGAAACTTTAAAAACATGAAAAGTTTCCAAAGTATTTGAATAATTTAACATAACAATTTCAATCACTACTTTTTTAAATATGGTATTTTAGCAAAAAATTACCTTATGTTATCTATTTCGGACTACCGAGACTTATTTTTAAGCCATTTACAACAAGAGATTATTGTTCGAGATCCAAAGAATTTATATCAGCCAATGGATTATATCTTAAACCTCGGCGGTAAGAGATTAAGACCAGTACTTACCTTAATGACGGCTGACTTCTTTTCAGGGAATCATCAAGATGCATTAAAGGCGGCTACGGCTATTGAAATCTTCCACAATTTCTCTTTGGTTCATGATGATATAATGGATGATGCCCCGCTACGAAGAGGGAAACAGACAGTGCATGAAAAATGGGATCTAAACACCGGGATACTTTCTGGTGATGCCATGCTGATTGTTGCTTATCAGTTCTTTGAAAATTATCCCGCAGAAACCTTTCAAGAATTGGCTAAATTATTTAGTAAAACTGCCATTGAAGTATGTGAGGGTCAACAGTACGACATTGATTTTGAAACCAGAGATGATGTACAGATCGATGAGTATCTCAAAATGATTACCTATAAAACAGCGGTCCTTGTAGGAGCTGCTATGAAAATGGGAGCAATTGTGGCAGATGCATCAAAACAAGAGGCCAATGCAATCTATGACTTTGGACTTAATTTAGGGATTGCGTTTCAATTGATGGATGATTATTTAGATGCCTTTGGAGATCCAAATACCTTTGGTAAGCAAGTAGGAGGAGACATTATTGAAAATAAAAAGACATTTTTATATCTTAAAACTCTCGAGAATCTATCTGAAGACCAATCGATGCAACTACGTCATTTATTTTCCATTACACCTGAGGATACTTCGGATAAAATTAAGGTGGTAAAGGATTTCATGATCTCAAGCGGAGCGGCCGATCAGACGCAAAAAGAAATTGAATTCTACACTCAAAAAGCCCTCGAAATTTTGGATGGATTAAGTGTTGAACACACTAACAAGAACATCTTAAGGGATTTCGCCATTTCCTTAATGAATCGAGAAATTTAACTCCTGTACTACTCCATTTAGTTAAGCATCAGTGAACTTACCCATCTACGCTAATGCGATA
>NZ_AMSG01000002.1 GCF_000300875.1 Galbibacter marinus
ATTTCAATTTATACCTTTGAAATATGAAATAATGGCGATAGTTGGGAGGCAGGATGTGAATGAAATACCTTAATTTATATTTCGTTACCTACTTTATAGAGGGTAAGCTGTTCTTAGATATGATAGGCAAAACGAAAAAAAACAGCACGTATTAACTGTAACGGGTTTAACTGGTTGGGATTTTATGGGTCAACCAGAAAACTCTTCTTATGAGAACGTTTTTAAGGTAGCAATAGGGCTATAAGTGTCACATAAAGATTTACTACCAAATAAAGGGAATTAAATCTAACAAAAAAAAGCCTAACAACATGACATTACAAGTGTTAAGCTTTTTATTTGTGATCGCGCCAGGATTATTTTCAATTTGCAACTATTTAATTATCAATTATATATTATTTTTTTGTGACAAACTTGTGACACAAAAATTTTCTTCTGGAATCAAATAGGTATTCTATTCGATTAATTTTAGTCATTTTTAGTTTATTTCCTTCTTAAACTAAAAAGATACTATTACCTATAATTAAAATTCCCCAGTAATGAGAAACAAACTATTCAACTATGTCAATGCATTTTTGGAGCTTAAGAAATCTAAATCAAACTATAGTAATGAGCAATACATAAATGAACTCGAAAAAATTAAATCATCCCTTACCGAAATAGTAAAGGATGAAGAGATGATTACGAGCACTCAAGAAGAATATTTACAATCAATATTAATCGCTAATTCGATCAGTAATTGACTGCTTAGTTTCAGCAATTTCTTTGTCAATTTCATTTACAATCATTTGAATTAGTGTTTGCTTCAAATCGTTCAAATTCGATTGTATTTTGGAATCAATAATTTCATCGATGGTTAAATCACAATCAATCGACGACCCCCTTTTGTTTAATTTTTTCGAGTCTGATTTAAGATACATTGACCCTCTTCCTGAAAGAATCCATTCCGCACTATAATGCGGATACACTTCTACAATCTTCGACACAACGTCCACACTGGGACTACTTCCCCTTTTAGTTAAGGAGTTAAAATACCCTGAAGTTTTTTCAATACTAAGCTCAAATTGCCTAGTACTTAGACCTGTATCTTTAAGTATTTCTAATATTCTTTCGACTGCTGTCATGACACATGAGATTTTTAATTACACACAATTTTCTAAAGAAATGCAAAATAATGTTTGCATATCCAGAATATTGTATGTAGTTTAGCGTTAATAATACGTTAGTAAAATTAACATAAAAACGTTAACAACGAAATAGCAGTTTTATATGATTACCAAAGCAGCGAAAAAGAAAATAAAAAAGGAGTTAAAAAGGACTGGGAAAGGCTACACGCAGGTGATTATCGAGTATTTGAAAAAAAACGATATAAGAACCAAAGAAGGTAATATTTATTCCGAAAGTATGATCAGGGCAATAATGAACAGACCAATCACCAACCTAAAACTCGAATTGGCGATATATGATTGTTTCAGCGAAACCTTAAAAGAGAACAAAAAAGAGGATAAAAGAATTAATGTGCTTTTGTCTCAAGTAAAATAAACCGGAGCGCGAACTCCGGCATATCCTATTGTAAACAATATAAAATTAAATTATGAGCAAAACTATCGAAAAAAATGCAGCCGAACAATTTATGGCAGGCGTATCTCCAAAAGATTCAAACATTGAATTTATAGGGGTTAAATCAACCAAAACAGTGTTGTGGTTGCAAAATGGTAAAACGAAGTACTTTAAGGATCTTCCTCCCCACTTGTTTGAATTACTTCAGAATTCTTTTTTAAAAGATCCTCAGGCAATGAACGATCTTCAAAATGTAGAGACAATGGAAAGAAAAGTAGAGCTATACACATATTACATGTATGGAGACTTAGATTCCATACCAGACATATCCAAAGGTCGTCTATCTCCATCGGAAAATTTCAGAGACAACAAAAATTGTATTTCCCAACATTGGGCAAGTAAAGAAATCACCATTGATGGTGTTCGGATGAACAACCGTGATATAACCATACTTGACTCTATTTCACAAGACTTCCCAGATAAAGCTATTGCTAATATCCTAGGCATTTCGATGAGCACATTTAATTGGCACAAGCAGAACCTTCTTCATAAAACTAATTGTGCCACCAAAGTGGCACTGGCAATTAAAGCACAAAACCAAAAAGTCCTAGTAGCATGAGAAAAATAGAAAAAATCAAACAGGATATAATTAGGTGTCAGACACAAATCGCCATGACTTATGATGACACCACAAGATTTTCAAATGATGAAGAGCGTCAGATCACCAGAAGCGGCTTTCAAATGCAATTGCAGAAGTTGTTCAACGAGCAGGCAATGCACATCAAGGTGCATGGAGCAACGATTGTGCTATCTAACGGATCCGAAAAATTATTCAGTGATCCTACAGAATTACTCAAACGACGATCTATGGAGGCTTGTAACTTCACTATACAACAAATTGAGAACCGTAAATCTTCCCCCAGTTAACAATGAAATCACTGTTGGAGAATACTTTAAAAAACACAATAACCCTAAAAACTAAAACAATGGAACAGCAATCCAAAATTCACGAAGAACTACTAAGGAACAATCGGATAATCGCAATCCTTTGTGTCACTTGCGTATCAATCTCATTAATATTATCTGCTATGACAGCTCATATGGCTGGAATTATCGGAAGCATTGAAGGTTGCATCGCTATAATAGGCATAATCCTAATAGTTATGGTAATGATCATTTTAGGCATTACAATCGGCGCAAGATCAGCAACTCAAATTCAATAAAAATGATAGAAGTTGCAGGAATTATGTTAGCATCGGGCATATCGCTATTTGCCATTACTTATGCCGCTATTGTATTTATTGGTAGAAATAGATCCAAGAAAGGAATAAGTCCCACTCAATGGCACGAGTACTCTGAAAAGCCCTATAACTCATATGCAGAAAATGAACATCAAAGAAGCCAAAGCACGGATGGCACATGTAATTAGAACCTTGAAATGCCAAGGATACTCCTGGAAAGAAATTGAGGGAATTTGCCACCAGTGCATTGACAACACTAAATCAACATTTAAAAATTAACAAATGGACACATTAAACATTAAAAGAGAAGCCGCTATTGCAGCTCACAAAAACGCCAAAACATCTGGTAAAAAATTGTTAGAAGATTTATTGGGAAAGGAAACCTTCACAGACATCAGAGATCTTATTGAAGACTTCTCGGACGTTTGTGAAATCATGGGTAAAGCCGAATTAGACTACACATGTAACAGTAATGACCCAGATGATATTGCAGCTTGTGCATTGAAACAAGCCTTACTGATTGCAAGGTGTTACAATCAAAACCGAAAAGGTAAAATTGATTGGACTGACCATAATCAACCTAAATATTGCCACCGATATATTTATAATTCGGCCTCCGGGTGGTCGTTGTTCGTCGTCGTTCGCTGGGCCGCGTCTTCGTATTGCGGGTCCCGCCTTTATTTTATCGACAGTGATGACGCTAAAGACGCATGGGAAAAGTTCAGCCACATTTACATTAACCTAATTAAATAAATAAACATGAAATCACAAATTAACAGTTTAGAGGACGCCTTTAAAGCACAGGGAATAGATTCAAATGTAAGACCAGATGTTTCTAATCTTCCAGAAGAATTCCAAAAACATACTATCCTAAATTTTGAACTCGACGTGCTTATCATGGCTTTAAACAGTGAAGGACTTGATAAAACTTGGATGCCTGATTATTCAGATTTTTCACAACCTAAGTATGAACATTGGTACGACTATAGTTCGGCCTCCGGGTGGTCGTTGAGCGGCGTCGTTCTCTGGCCCGCGAATACGTATTGCGGGTCCCGCCGAGTTTTTAGAACTCGGGAAATAGCTTGGGATGCTTGGGAACGATTTTCTGAATTATTCAAAGCAGCACTATAGGTAGGAAAAGGTTGTGCATTGAATCCTGAGTTTCGTTCGGCCTCCAGGTGGTCGTTGAACAACGTCGATAACTGGAACACGAATACGAATTGCAGGTCCCACCTTGGTGAAAATTTATGTTCAATGCAAACCTTGCCACTTGGCAGAAAAAGACAATTTTAAACGGGGCGTTGGTACCAATCGGGGAGACGACCCAAAAAACAAAGGCATGAAGAGACAAACTAACCTTTATTCAAAGATAGTGACAATCGAAAACCTAAGATTGGCAGATGCTAGAGCAAGAAAAGGAAAAGGAAATCAGTATGGAGTTAGAATTTTTGACAATAACCCAGAAGGTAATTTTCTCCTTCTACATGAAATGCTGACTAATAACGCATACAAGACTTCGGAATATTCGACATTCAAAGTGTACGAACCAAAAGAGAGATTGGTGTATAGGCTCCCGTATTTTCCTGATCGTATATGCCACCACGCCATTATGAATGTCCTAGAGCCTATTTTTATGGCAAATTTCACTTCTGACACCTATAGCTGCATCAAGGGGCGTGGTGTACATGCATGTTCTAATGCTGTTAAAAAGGCTTTACAAGATGTAGAAGGGACTAAATATTGCCTAAAATTAGATATAACAAAGTTCTATCCGTCTATTGATCATGACATCCTTAAAAGTCTACTTAGGAAAAAATTTAAAGATCAGGATCTGTTGGCATTGTTATATGAAATTATTGATAGTGCTCCAGGATTACCTATTGGCAATTACCTCAGTCAATATTTAGCGAATTTTTACTTGTCATATTTTGACCACTGGATGAAAGAAGAAAAGGGGGTAAAATATTACTTCAGGTATGCGGATGATATCGTAGCTCTCGCATCAAGCAAAACCTATTTACACCAACTATTCATAGAAATGAATAACTATATAAATGATAGGCTGAACTTACAATTTAAAGGCAATCATCAGGTATTCCCTGTCAATTCAAGAGGTATTGATTTCGTAGGTTATGTCCATTATCACACGCATACATTATTGCGAAAATCAATAAAAAAGAGGTTTGCCAAATCAGTCTCTAAAAAGAAAAAGCATGCGTCCATTGCCGCTTACTGGGGGTGGGCAAAACATGCAGATTCCAAAAACTTACTTAAAAAATTACTTACACATGAACAATTTCAAAGATTTCAACATTAAACCCAAAATAACCTCATTTGTGGGAGATAAAATAAAAATGGAACGAATCATCAATGTGCCCATTGTGGTCCATGATTTTAAAATTGGAGAAAGCATAATGAAATCAGGAACGAAGTGTTTGACTTTACAAATCGAAAAAAACGGATCTAGGCATATCATTTTCACAAGTAGTAAGATCCTAATTCAACAAATAAAGGAGGTTCCGAAATCAAACTTTCCTTTCTCAACTACCATTATTAAGGACAATGAATACTTTGAGTTTACTTGATAAGTATCTAAACTAAAAAAGACTAATTATGACTTTACCATTTTCAACCCATTGGCCAAGCAAAATGCCAAGCGAAATAGCGAACTCACCAAACCAATTTGTAGAGAAGATCTGGAGATCTTTACCTGGAGACATCGTAGATAAAGAATTTGATAAATATCTCCCTAAACTTCAAGCATTGGGTTGTCCATTAGCTAATAGTTTTATCGATCTTAAGCCTAAAATTCACACTATAAGGAAAGGTCATCGATTTAAAGAAGGTGATTGGATTCACCCAGTGATATATAATCGAACTAAGAACAGGTTCCAATTTGCACCAACTTTTGGTTGCACTGGAATTCAAACGATATCAATCACATACGGGAAATATCTATGTGATTGGTATGGCTCCACACCTACTATTTTTATTGATGGTGGAGCCGTTGACTATAGGACAATCGAACGACTTGCAATCGCAGATGGCTTCCCAGATATAAAAAGTTTTATTTATTGGTTTGACCAAGATATAGAAGGGCAAATTATTCACTGGACTAATACAAGGTATCAATGAAAAAAGACAAGTTTATACTCGATGCATGCTGTGGTTCTAGAATGTTTTGGTTTGACAAGTCCAATCCAGATGTACTTTTCATGGATATCCGTGAATTAGAAGCTACTCTATGTGATGGGCGACATTTATCCGTTAAGCCAGATGTCGTAGGTGATTTTAGAAACATGCCATTTCCTAACAACTCTTTCAAAATGGTAGTTTTTGATCCGCCACATCTACACAAGCTCGGACAAGACACTTGGATGGCTCAAAAATACGGCGTACTACTTCCTACGTGGGAAACAGATATAAGAGCTGGTTTTGAAGAATGTATGAGAGTACTAGAGCCATTCGGAACGCTCATTTTCAAGTGGAATGAAGTCCAGATCACTACCAATAAGATTATTGAAATAATTGGAAAACAGCCATTATTCGGACATCCTTCTGGGAAACAAGGTAAAACTAAGTGGATGGCATTTATGAAAAATATATAAATCATGAGAAATCAACTAAACATATTAAATAATAAGCAAAAATAAACAAGCACATGCCATATATATCAAAAAAATTCATAGAATCCATCCAAGAAGAATCAGACGTACTAGATGTGATTAAAAAGTTTGTTGAGCTGAAAAAATCAGGTGCTAACTATAAAGGCTCTTCACCTTTTACAGCGGAAAAAACTCCTAGTTTCATGGTTTCTCCTGCTAAGCAAATATGGAAGTGTTTTTCGTCAGGCAAAGGAGGTAATAACGCAGTTTCTTTTTTAATGGAAACAGGAATGAGTTTTACCGAATCAATTGAGTGGTTGGCCAACACTTATGCAAAAGACATTGTATATGATGATTCCAAAGAGGCTAAAGCATACATGGAAAAGGTTAGTAAGCAGGAGGATCTTAGACCACTGCTAAAAGCAACCATTAAAAAGTATACTGAATCTTTCAAGAAACTTCCTAAAAGTCACCCTGCTAAAAAGGAAGTTTTCGAGAAAAGAAAATACACTGAGGAAGTGGTTGATACCTACCAGATAGGATTTTCACCAGGAAATAAGTTTATTTATGAAATTCTATCGGAAAAAGGGTTAACTGCGTCTGGAACCGACCTTGGGCTAATTTCGAAGGGTAATGATTTTTATTACAACAGGGTCACCTACACAGTATTTGACAAGAATGGAGCTCCAGTTGGTATTTCTGGTCGTGATTTATCAGAAGACTCCAAGGTGAAATGGTTAAATAGCCGTGACACTATCCTCTACGATAAGAGCAAAATTTGGTATGGCCTGAACCTTGCGAAATTTGAGATCCGAAACAAAGGTAAAGTGTATGTGGTTGAAGGATATAATGATGTTATTAGTTTTCATATAAATGGACTTCTCAACACAGTAGCTCCTTGCGGAACCTCAATTCATGACAACCAAATTGCTGAGTTAAAAAAATACTCGGACACCGTGGTTTTTGCTATGGATGGAGATAAGGCTGGAAGATCATCCACATTAAAGAATATTCCAAGGTTTTTAGCTGAAGGCTTCAGAACATTTGTTGTGAATTTGCCTGATTGTGATCCTGATGATTTCACCAGGTTAAATAAAGATGAAATAAAAGTCTCTGGTATTGAATCAGTTATCCAAGAAAAAGCTACTCCCATCGATGGATTCAAGGTTCTTTTAGAACAAATGATTGGGAAAGATGAAGTGGAGAAAAGCACAATTTCAAAAAATTTGTGTGAAATCATATCCAAAATAGAAGAGGAAGCCATCCTTCAAATATATGTTGGATGGTTAAAGAAGGAAAGTGGCCTTCCACAAAAAACACTTGAGACCTGGATTAAGAAATTCATAGCAGAAAGAAATCGAAAAGAAACTGAAACTTTATCCCTTGATTATGAATATGAATTGCCAAAAGGGATTGAAATGACTCCAGAGCTCCATAGAACAATCAAGAATTATCAATTGTTTATGGCCAAGGAGCAAATATGGATCAGAAAAGGAGAGGAACCACCATATGTATTTAAATCTGTAAGCAACTTTTCTATTGATATCATTCAGCACATGCAGGATGAAAAATTTCCAATGAAATTAGTATCTATTAAGAATGTCCATGGGCATGAAAAGATTTTTGACGTTCCTTCAGAACACATGAACTCACAACAACAGTTTGACAATGCTGTTACTGCTCATGGGAATTATCTTTTCACAGGAAGCCGTCCAGATTTTCAAAAAATTAGAGCCTTTTTATTTGACCGAATGGGAACTGGAAGAAAAATAGACGTTCTAGGATGGCAACCTGAAGGATTCTGGGCATGGAATAACAAGATCACTATTCCTGGCAAAACATCCATTGATATCGATGAAAATGGTGTGTTTAAATTCGAAAACACTTCCTACTATGTGCCAAGTGCCAACAGAATTTACAGCAACAATCCGTTTAAGTATGAAGGACAGAAGAAGATGATGTGCATCCAACCAGACTTCAATTTTGGGCAATATTCTTTACAACTTAAGAAAGTGCACCGAGAGCATTCTATTACAGCATTATTATTTGCCTTGGCCACACCCTTTCAAGATATCGTTGTAAATAACATCAAGAATTTTCCATTAATGTTTTTATCTGGTCCACCCTCCACGGGTAAAGACCAACTGGCAGCTTGTGCTCAAGGATTTTTTGGCGTACCTCAAACAGGGATTGGATTAGCCTCTGGTGTAAGTACCGCGAAGGCGCAAGTAAGAGAGTTTGCTCAATTCTCAAATATAATAGCTCAGTTGTCTGAATATAAGCGTGGGGATGTTCGCTTAGATGAAATGCTAAAAGACTTGTGGGATAGACGTGGTTATAAACGTGGAAATATTGATTCTCACGTTGGAACCGAGAGTATACCGATTCTGTCTTCGGTGATTATAACTTCAAATGATTTCCCCGATAATGATGCATTATTAACCAGGGTGATCTGGGAGGACATGAACGTTCAAAACTTCACAGAAGAAGCTGTTAAGAATTATGAAATTCTTGAAGACATGAATAAACAGATGTATTCGCATTTCACAGATGATCTCATCAATTCACGAGAAATTTTCAAACAGCGATTCAAAAAAAGCTATCGAAACGCTAGAGATATGATGAATTCCCTGCTACCCGATGCCAAAAGTCGAATAATAGGAAATTTTTCAGTCTTGGTGGCCACGTATGAAATTTTCCAAGATGTTGTTAGCTTACCATTTAATAAGAGTGAAATGTTAGAGCATTTTAAAAATAGAATAGAAGCTCTTGAACGCAAACTGGCTACTGCAAGTCTACTCAGTAAATGGTGGGATTGTTTCTTGGCATCATTAAGAGGACACAAAGATGATAGACTCAAGGTTGGCCATGATCTAAAATTAGAAGGAACCCACCTGTATTTTAACTTCACCAATTGTTATCTAAAAATACAGAGGCAATGGTACATCCAATATAGAGAAAGCGCACCGAGTAAAAGCAGCATGCAAGAACAGATTAAAAAAGACGAAAGCTTTATTGATTATAAAAATGGAATCAGGATGGAACCTGGACGCCAAGCCAAAAGCACGAGTGCTTATGTTGTGGATCTCGCTATCTTCTCAAAAGACATTGCTGAAGAGATAACAGATGCCGTGGACTTCCAGATGAACGAAGGTACTATATTTGACCAAACCCCTGTGACCCCAAATAATCAACTAAGTATAGAAGGTCTAGAGAAAGAGGATTTGCCATTTTAGCAAGCTTTTTTTTTAAAAATAATTTTATAAATGAAAAATTTTGAAGCGAAAATGATTCCAACACATCCAACACATACTTATAATACTAAAAATCAAATAATTAAAGTGTTGGAAATGTGTTGGATGTGTATGGATGTGTATGGAACTGTTTTTGATTCCCTACACATCCAACACATTTTGAAAAGATAAAATACTAATAATCAAAGGTGTGGGATGTGTGGGATGTGTTGGATAGTTTCACTTTATACGCGCGAACAGAAAAATGTATAAATTATGGAAGGTATTATATCAGTAAAAGTATCATTAAGGTTAGCTGAAGTAGATGACTTAAAGATTAACCGAAATACATTAAGGTATGGTCAGTGTTATGCTGTAAAAAACAGTGATGGTCTGACTTTGTCCGGCATGCATATTATTAATGAAGACACGGATCCTTTAGAGCTAAAATTTTTTCTAGATCAAAAAAGGTTGTTGGTTCCAGTGTCGTGTCTGGATGCAACTATAAAAATTTTGGATTAAAATACAGAATATTGTATGTATTTGTTAAATTTGGTAAACTCTATTACTATGGCTGATTTTACAATTACACAAAACATTCCAGTATCCAATCACGTATATAAGTATTTAAAAAACAGATATGGAGACGATCATATTATTGCTACTCGAGAAACTGTTGTTGGAGGGATAGTCCTTTCATTGTTGAACCGAAATAATGATATTCGTCACGTTTCAAAAAAATCATACGATAAAGTGTTCAGTGTATTGATTAAAGAAGAAAAATACTTAAGGAATGGGGTCCATATTGATACTCGTTCTGCCCAAGCATTTAATGACACTATTGATAAGATGTTTAGGGAGGAGTTATTTTGTCATGTCATGATCAATAAATTTTCCAATAATGAACAATTCAATCAAGGAATTCGAAATTTCCTAAAAGTATATGATATCACTGAAGATGATATAAAGTATGAGACATTATATAGGGACTTTAAGCGAAAAAAAGATAACATCCAAATTAGCTTAAACCTTGAAAAACAACCATAGGACATAACTGCCAAAAGGCAGGTTTGTCTATTAATTTTTGAAGTATGATATATAATTTATGCAACTCCCGAAACGAAGATCATGTGGACACTTATCATGAAGTAGCTATTATTGAATCAACTCAATTATATAGTTTCAATCATCTAACTCCAGATGATCAGATTATTGATATAATTAGTAATCTACCAGATACATCACAGGCGTTCATTACGGATCTCCTTCCAGAAAACATTAGAGTTACTGGTCAAACCAAAATCGGAGATACTGGATCTTTATTTCCAGTATCGATTACATTCACTCAAACTCCTCAGAATAAGTCAATTCTTGAATTGCTCCAAAAATATAATAACGGGTTAGTTGTTGTTTTGGTTAAAAAAAGAGGAAGTTCATTTCTATATGGAACGACAGATCAACCATTGATTTTCACCTTTGATGAACTAAACAGCAATAATCATAGTACTGTTAAAGGGTATTCGATTAAAATAAATGGTTCTGGTTATGGTAATAGTAAAAATTTTGAAGACATTCAATTCAACATCTTCAACAGAGGTTTGGCATTCCAATTGTCCGAAGGTTTGTAATGTCCTTTTTTGAAGAGACATGCTTCTATAATATTGTGTTCAGTAACATAATGAATACAATTGCCCGTGCCTATAAACAATCTTCATAGTCTTTTAAACTCCCCTTGGTATATAGATCAATCTTATGCCGAGGCACACCTGCCCCTTCTGTTCAATCTTTTGGAGGGGAAGGAAATGTCTGAAAACTCAAAAAAAACATCTTCAGATAAGCTAACTAAAGCTTTCAAAAGTAATGGGATTAATGCCTTATATGATGATCTGGAAGAAAGTGATCCAGAAAAATACGTGGTAGTATTGTCGATCAAATCTCCTATTTACAAGTATAACCAAGCTTGTGGTCCATCTGGGACCAAAAGTAAAATGGCTATTCTTGAAAGAATTAAAAATGATGATGTTATTGTGGGTGTTGTTTTGGACATAGATTCAGGAGGAGGCCAAGTATACGGAACACCAGAATTCCATGATTATCTTCTTGACTACCCTAAACCAATAGTTACCTATACAGATGGACTTATGGCCTCCGCAGCCTACTACATTGGTGCTTCTGGAGATCATATTGTTGCCAATAAAAGAGCTGATGCCATTGGATCCATCGGTGCTTATGCCCAATTTTTGGACTTACAGGGGTACTATGAGCAAAAAGGCGCAAAACTCCATACGATATATAGTAGTAAAAGTGATGAGAAAAACAAGTCTTATCGCGAAGCCTTAAAAGGAAATTACGACATCTACATTAAGGAAGATCTGGATCCAGTTGTTGATGACTTCATCAACGATATTAAAAGTGCGAGATCGAATATTAGTGACAAGGTTTTTAAAGGAGCAACTTATAATGCTACTACTAGTTTAGAGCTAGGCCTAATTGATGAAATAGGTACACTTCAGACCGCAATCGACAAAGCTTTTGAACTTTCAAAATCAGATACAAACACAAATACCCAAGAAACAATGGCTAATACAGCAAAAAAAAGAGAGCGAATTCAATCCGTTCTTGGTTTAACAGATCCTTTAGCTTCAACCGATAATGGATCTTATTTAAATGACCAGCAATTGGATTCAATTGAATCTCATTTGCAGTCTCAAGTAGAATCAATTAGCACTGCTCAGTCTGCTCAAACAACAGCCGAAAGCAATTTGACTAATGCCCAAAATGACATTTCAGGAATTTCTACTGCATTAGATAATGCAATAAAAGCTTCTGGATTAGAAGTTGCTGAAAATGCTACCTCCATTCAAAAAGTCACTGCATTACAGAATCATATTTTGCAATTAGGTAAGCAACCAGGGGAAACCCATACAACCGTAAAAAATAGCGAAGAAGAAGGTGTAGCACACGCTTATGTCGACTTCAATTCATCTATCTATCAAAACAATTAATAATAAAAAAAAGAACTGTCATGGCAACTATGGTTATTGATGATGTAGTGAAGGAAGTAAACACCTATCTTTCACATAATCCAAAACTTATCAGCACAGCACTGAATGCTGAAATGTCTACATTAGACAAGCACACAAAACCAATTACAAAGGTAAAGGGTAGATTCCCACAAGGATCGACACTACTTACTAATGTAGTTCAGGGGTTCAAACCAGAATGGAATGAATTAGGAGCTTTACAGATTGAACACAAAATCTTAAGGAATTATCATCAAAAGGTAAATTTCCCTATTATTCCAGCTGAAATCTTAAGTTCGTACTGGGCAGATTTATATGCTGAAGGTAAAGACCCTAAGGATATGCCTATATCCAAATATATTATCGAAAAGGAATTGATTCCTAAGGTTACGTCCGACATGGCTCACTTAGAAGTCAAGGGAGTTTATGATTCTGCTGATCTAGAGACTTTTGGAAAATCAATGAATGGAATTGAAAAAATTCTATTAGATCTAGCAGCTGGAGTTCCAGATACAGATCACACGGCTTTCAAAATTCCTTTATCAGCTCTTACCGATTCTAACATTGTAGATCAAGTCACCGATTTTGAGCGTAAGCTACCAAGTTTATTGAAATCAAAAGTAAAAAAGATCTTCATGAGTGAAAATAATGTAGAACGCTATATTTTGGATTACGAGGATAAATTCGGTCAAAATAAATTCCAAAATAACGCCTTAAAAACACGTTTAGGAAAACGTGAAATTGTAGCTATTCCATTTATGGAAACAGACGATATTTTCACCACCACAGAGAATAACTTTGTTCGATTAATCGATGTTTTTGACGGTAAGCCAGCAATAACTGATGTTCAGAAGCAAGACTATAAGGTTAAAATCTTTATGGAGTTCTGGAAAGGTTATGATTTCCTAATCAACGAATTGGTTGTAATGTCTAATTTCACAGACACCACTTATGGTTTAGGATCTCAAGCTCTTAATCAAAAATATTATGGTATTGATGGTGTAACCCCAGCTCCTTAATTTTCAAATCAAAGGTTATAATGAAAACTAAAAAAAATAAAGCATCAGCACCTAAGAGTGTTGATGCTTCTACGGAAAAAGTAAAGTCATCCTTGGATAACTTAGATCAGGATACTCCTGATAACACAGAAGTTGATTCGAATGCTCTGATCGAGAAGTTAGAAGCAGAAAACTTAAAGCTCCAAGAAGAATTGGAATCTATTAAAGAGGCTAAGGAACCAATCAGTGATCTATCCCTTGACGATTTATCTATTGAAGAACTAAATGCGATAGTAACTGACAAGAAATCGGAACTTGAAGTTATTGTGGCCGTAGTGAATTCTAAAAATAAAGAATTAGACAAAGCAGCTTTACTTGAAGAGGAAAAGAATGATCAACGTCCTGTTTTTACGGACAACAGAGGTTTGCAGTTTCGATTTAAAAAATCGGCTCCAAAAACTTTGAACATTGATGGAAAGGCTACCAAGGTAGAAGACATCATAAAGGATAAGGAAGTGATGAGCGAACTTATCTACGGAAACTCTAATTATCTAGAACAAAAACACATTTAAAAATGGCTTGTACAGACACAATTGCAACCGAAAACCTAGAATACTGCCCAAGTGACGAAATTGCTAGCGGGGTTTCAGAAACTGAAGTATACGCTTGCCCTCTTTCAGATTTCTTAACTATTGGAGCTCCACCAAAATTGGGTGAAGCCACTACATTGGAAGAAGCAGGTAGTATATCTGCTGAGAGTAGTCATACTTTTGCTGAAGGGAAAGGATTTCATAAGCTAATGCTCAAACCCGACAGTGGTAATGTTGTATCTACCCCTCAGGGTAGTAAGGGTAATATTACCTTTGAAAACAAGTTCACTGCTGCTATTCCAGGAGGGACCAAAAAAACTGTTGGATGGGTAAGGAAATATAAAGGTGTTCCAATGATTTTCATTATTGTTGAAAAAGATGGAACCCAAAGACAACTTGGAAGTAAATTATCTCCTTCTTACATGAATACTGATTCTGGCTATGCAAGTGGGGCAGCTCCTGGTGATGATAAGATAACAACCGTATCTTTTTCTGATGTGCAGCCATACATTGCACCAGTATATGAAGGAACTATCACAGAGTTCACTCCACCAACACCTTAATTATTATGGAAAAACTAGCACCTTTTAAAATACGTCCTGGCATTTACAACATCCCCAATTATGGACGAGTTGTTGCCACCAAACCATTAGAGAATAATGTTATGGTGAAATTGTATCGCAACCGTGCTTTTCCATTTATTGAATTACAAGAAGGAGGTGTGGATCTTCTTAAAAAAGAAAAGCTTAAGGAGAATGAAGTTGCTGGACTTATTATCAAGTCCCAAAATGCAAAAGAGGTGGATTTACTGTTACAAGTAAAAAGTAATAAAACTTTGCAAAGCATTGCAGAAACTAAAAAAAGTAGTTTTCTGGACTAAAATATTTTTTCATGTTAAATTGGTTTAGTCGTTAAAGTCACTCGCATTGAGTGACTTTTTTTATGTCCTTTTTTCACGATTGCCATTTTAGTTGATTTGAGGTATGGAATCAATAGAAAAATGGTTTGAAACGTTAGATTACAATAATGGTGTGATTATTTATAAATCATTGCCATCTGCTAAAGTTCGGATAATTCAAAAGCTTGAACGAGGAAAAAGTAATCATAACATGGCACAGCTGATAAAAGAACTTCGGCTATATAAATCCTCTATTCAAAATAGATCACCCAAACCAAGTATTTCTACGAAGCCGAAAGCTATTCCTAAATTAACTACGGATAAAGAAATTTCTATTTTTCATAAGAAAAAGGCGTTAAAGGAGGCCAGCCAAGAATCTATTTTTGGATCAGTGCAATATGGCAGCCTACCTCCAGAATTGAGAATTCGATATAAGGATGCCGCCCAACTATTTTACCAAATGTGCGATTTAAAATTCGCACTGAATGATCTGGATGCTGGATCTCAAGATCACTCATTATCCATTCAACTCCAAATAGAAGACTTGGACACCAAAAGAGAACACATCTGGAAGGAGTTACACCATTGGCAAAATCATAAAACTTTTTTACCGTCATCTTCAGAAGTATTTGATGACTTAACTCCCGGAGAACTGTTTAAAAAAAGAAACAATTTACGAAGCCAGGTAACCAAGCTTAAGAAAAGAATAGATGCATACTACATCAAGGTTTCGACAGAAACAGATAAACATAAAATAAGACTGGTGGAACGTCAAATAAATAGAAGTGAAAAAAAACTCCATCAACACACCCTAAATATTGATAAGATTAACGACTTGTTATGAGCACAGAATTATTAGAGCCATTAGAATGGCACACAACAACCGCTAGAGTTGCAGATTTAGTTCCATATGAATACAATCCTCGAATCCTGACGGAAGAGAGAAAAGAGAAGCTTAAAGAGAGTTTAAGTAAATTCAATTTAGCTGAAATTCCTGCAGTAAATACGGACAATAAAATCATTGCTGGGCATCAGCGGGTTAAACTTTTAATGGAATTGGGTAGGCAGAATGACATTATCGATGTCCGAATGCCTAATCGATCTCTAACTGAGAAAGAGTTTAAAGAATATAACATTACCTCCAATGTTCAAATAGGATATTGGGATAAGGATGTGTTGGATGAAGTATTTGCAGACATTAACCTTGAAGCATTAGGATTAAACCTGGATGAAGTTTTTATCCCAGATGATTTGATTCCTGAAGAATTAAAACAAGAGGCAGAAGATCCTAATTTCCAACCTGAGATACCTAAAGACCCGATATCTAAGGAAGGTGATTTATATGAAATGGTTAGCACTCAGAAGAATTTAAGACATCGCATAATTTGTGGGGATAGCACTATAGAGGACACATTTAAAAAATTATTAGGTAAAGAGAAGATCAATTGCACCGTTACAGATCCCCCCTATAATGTAAACTATCAGGGTGGTTCTTCCAATAATAGGGAAGGCATTAAAAATGATCACCAAGAGTCTGAATCCTTCTATTCCTTTTTGAAATCATTCTTTGAACAATCATTTAAATATTCAGAACAGGGATCTCCTATTTATGTTTTCCATGCAGATACTGAAGGTGTAAATTTTAGAAAATCTTTAGTGGACAGTGGATTTAAGTTTTCACAATGTCTCATTTGGAAAAAGAACAGTATAGTCCTGAGCCGTCAAGACTACCATTGGCAACATGAACCATGTCTTTACGGATGGAAAGAAGGTGTTGCTCACTTATGGAATAGTGACAGAAAACAAAGCACTATCCTAGAGTTTGATAAGCCATTGAGGTCTGATGATCATCCAACTATGAAACCCATTGACCTGATTTCTTATTGCATCACTAATAGCAGTAAACAAAAAAATATTGTTTTTGATGGCTTTCTTGGTTCGGGGTCCACTCTGATAGGTTGTGAATTACATTGGCGCAATTGTCGAGCTATTGAATTAGATCCCAGATATGTCGATGTAGGAGTCAAGAGATATGTAAAATACATGACAGACAATTCCAGAAAATTTGAAGTCTATAAGAATGGGAAGAAATTAACCAAAGATGATTTGAATAAGTATCAATGAGTAAAGAAGTAAGCATATCGAACCACACAACACCATTTGAAAATATTTTAGCCTCTTATCTAGATGAGAAAATTTATCTTTCAGAAAAAGATCAGGAGTTGAAAAAAAGGTGGGAGTCTGCATTCTCACTTCTTTTAAATTTTCATTCCAGAGAGCAGGCTACGAAAAAATTAATGGCATTGTTCAACATATCAATGGCGACTGCCTACAGGGATATTTCAAGTGCTTTGCAATTATTTGGAGATATTAATAAAAGTAGAAAAGAAGGTTGGCGCTACATCATTTTTGAATATAACCAGAACCTTTTCCAGATGGCCACTAAAGATAAGGCATTGGAAGTAATGGGGAAATGCCTTGATAGGATGATAAAGCTCGCAGAACTGGACAAGGAAGAAGGGTTATTTAATCCTGAAAAGTTAGCCAATATGGAAATTACTATTGGGGTAAATAAAGCATTCCAGAAAGCTGTCCAGGCTATGAATAAAAAGGGAGTTGTCGATCTTAACAATTTTGAAGCTGAAGACATTTCTCACGAAGAAATAAAAAGTGATGATTAGAAAAACAGTAGTATTAAATCCTGCCCAATATTTTGCCTCACAATCAACCCAGAAAAGAAAATTTTTAGAACTAGGGCGTGGTACTGGTAAAACTACCTATTTAGGTTATCATGATGTTCAGCTGGTCAAGCAGATGCCTAAAGCATCTTTTGCTATGGTGGGAAGCACATATAGTCAAATTCTAAGCAGGTTGTTGCCATCAGTAAAAGAAGGTTTGGAAATGTTTGGTGTATATGAGGGAGTTGATTATGTAGTTGGAAGCATGGCAGGAAAAAAAATGGGCTTTGAATTACCTTTCCAAAGTCCAGATGTTTTCAACAATGTGATTCATTTTTCAAATGGATCTATTTTTCAGCTAGTAAGTTTAGATCATAAAGATAGTGGTCGTGGACTCAACTCATATGCCATAGTTGGTGATGAAGCTGCACTGTTAGATGAAGAAAGACTGAACATCAATGTTCGTAACACCAACAGATCTCAGAAAGCTATATTTAAAAAGTCACCCCTCCTTAATTCAGAGTTGTTTCTATCCTCAACTCCACTAACAAAAAAAGGAAAATGGTTTATTGATGCTGAAGAAAAATCATTACGTCGCCCAGATGAATTCTATTATTTGAAAGCAACAGCTAAATGTAATCTTTCAAATTTACGTCCAGACTATTTCGAATATATGAAGGAGTCATACACGAGTGATACTATATATAATGCTGAAATGCTCAACATACGTCCTAAAGAGATTACGGATGGTTATTACGCTCAATTAAACCCAGACATTCACTATTACACTGATCATGACAACTCTTACCTAGAATCATTAGATCTATCCCAAGTGGATGCGAAATCATTTAACTGGAGACAGGATAGAGATGTCAATCCTAACATCCCTCTTATTATTTCAGTTGACTGGGGAGCCAACATTAATAGCATGGTAGTATCACAAATGCAAGGAGACACCTATAAGGTTCTTAAGTCTTTTTACGTGAAGTCCCCGAAGATCCTAGATCATTTATTCACTGAAGAGTTTATGCCTTATTATCAAGGGTTTCCTGCAAATCTAGTTAAGTTTTATTTTGACCGAACAGGTAATTCGAGAACCGCAAACAGTAAGCTAACATTTGCCCAACAGGCAGAGCAATTATTACGCTCTGGTGGGTGGAAAGTACATATGATGACCGTAGGTGCAAATCCTGATTACATGATGAAGTTCCGGCTTATTAATTCAATGCTCAAGGACGATGGTCGCAGACGGTTACCTAAGATACGTATCAACCAAAGTAATTGCGCGGATCTGATAGTGTCATTAGAACATGCCGAGATAAAAGATTCTTCCAGAGGTCTTGAAAAGGATAAGAGTAGTGAAAGGCGTAAAGGAGTTGAGCAGCAACATGCCACTCACTTATCTGATGCTTTTGACTATCCCATCTATGCATTGTTCAATGAAATCTTTGTCAATCAACACCGCACCTCGGAAGACATCCCTTTATCCTCATTTTAACCCTTGATTTTCATATTTTCTTAAAAAATAGAAAAGGAAATTGTCATGACCTTATAGGCCACGGCGCTGGGTAACGCGACACATTATGACAATTAAATGCGGAGATTTAGCACTAACAAATTAACAATGAAGTGGTTGAGTATTTAAAAATGAGAATGGTATATTTTTGTATTTTAGCGTTTCCTATTTTATAACCTAAACTATAATCAATGAAAAAATTATTACTTGTATTTATCGGATTGGCTTTTCTATCATGCTCAAAAGATGATGATAATGAACTTAGAGTGGTTAAGTATACTTTAGAAACTTCGAATGAGAACCCTTACATTTTGTATCTAAATGATAATTATGGACATGATACACTGACCCTGACAAAAGGGACAACATGGGAATATACAGGACATTTCAAAAAGGGAGATCTAGTATTTTTTTATACGGAAACCAAAGACACTTCTGATGACAACTGGGCCTTAATGCATATTTATGTTAATGGCAAAGATGTTAATTCAATTAAATGTGGAGACTTTGAAAAAGCTCAATGCGATTTGTCCATAACTGTCCCATAGAAATGAAACTATTAATTGATGATGAACCTAAGAACCTAGTTAACTATTTATACAAAAGGTTAAAGGGTAGAGGGTATTCACTTGTAAAAAGCTCCATTTCTGGAAATAAGTCTTATTATTTTAAGAGTGCCATTTTAGGTCAAAGACCTATTAGATTAAGTGACCATTACTTACATAAAAAACAAGAGAAGTCATCGTATATTGATATTGTAATAATTACTGAACGATGTGTAACTATTAATAAAAAATGTATATCACTAATTGAACCTCACAGTTATAGATCCGTTATAGCAGATGAAGTATTAAAATTACTACCAATAGTATAAACCTACCATTACATAATTTGAACCAACACCGTAAATTTGCAGTGTTGGTTTTTTTTGTATATTTGAAACGTCAACACGGTTCTAGGAGTAATCCTAAGACTTATAATTTTAACGATAGCGAATCCCTTACTAGTGGTGACCTGTAGGAAACGATCAGGTAATTCAGTCCTAGACTGTGTTGACACACCTAAGGTGGGGATTCGTGTATTTAAAATTTTCAATTATGTCAACAGAAAATTTAACACCAAAGCAAATTTCAAATCTAATGCTTCAAGATTTGAAAGCTCTAGGCCATGAGGGCGATTTTTCAATTTTAAAAGACAGCATTGCACAGATGTATGAGTGCTCCCAATCACATCATGAGTTAGATCACAAGACCACTCGTTTGGAATTATTCATTAGCTTTAGGCTACTTTATAATTTTTTCAGCAAGATGGAAGCTTATAACGATGATGGAACGATTAACGTAAATCTTTTACCATGAGTACGAAGACCGACTACACCGAGGAAATTAAAAACCTGTTAGGTAATTTCTATGTTCCAGTGGCATCTAAGGATGATGCAACTGAGGTAACAGTGAAGAAAACTCTAACAGAGATCCACGAAGAAGTTACACGAGTTCTTCCCTCTCGCTGGATTTATGAGGATGATGTTTACCAGGTGCTTCAGGAAATGAATTTTAATTTTTTTCATGATACAGATGAAGATGGAAAAAGGATTTTGGTTTATTACATGAATCCAAAATAATCCCCCTGTTCATTATTTAGTTAGCCACCCTCACTGGGTGGTTTTTTATTTTCAAAAGCAAGATTGAAGATCAACCGTTTTGAAAGTGCATGTAATTTTTCTAATATTTATACGACTTAATTAAAAATTATAACATTTTAGTATTACTGTTTTATTAACAAAGTATTGCATCCATTTCTAATGGATATTTATATATTTGCAATATATTTAGTTCGGTTGATTACCGTCGTGAGACATCAAAGTAAATTCTAACTATATAATATACTATGAGTTACACAATCAAAATATCAGATTTTATCTCTAACATCGCTGACGCTTTTAATGGTGATTACGACCATAAAAATGAAGAGCTTAGAAGGTTCAGAAATGAAGTTTTTGACATTTCTATTATCCCTAATTCAGGTGATGACAAAAAAGCTCTAAAGACAGATTTTGATAAATTTTTAAAAGATACTAGGAAGGCTCATGAATCATTAAAAGAAGAACTAGAGAATGGCTAAGCAACATCGAAGAGCACAAATTTCTCGTTCTAAAAATCATCAAGGTCATATCGTAGAAGAAGTTTTTGACGATAATTTACTTCCAGACGCAGCCGAAATAAAAAAGTTGGCTGAGTTAGACCCTGACATCATAAATTGGCTAAAGCAAAGAGCTGAAAAGGAACAAGATTTCAGACATAAATCATTTACTAATAGAATAAAATTAGTTTCTAAAACTGAAAGAGGTTTAAGATGGATTAATTATTTAGGATTGTTTTTTTCATTTCTATTGTTAGGAGGTGGAATGTATTTATCATATACACTTATTATTGAGGATCATGAAGTGTTAGGTTCAATTTTCTCAGGAGTAATGTTGATTGCTATAGCCTCCTTGTTTATGAGCAAGGTCAAAAGCAACAACAACGAAAAGACTCCTCCTAGGTAAAAGCAAACTTTATTATAAATTATTGCCACCCACTCGGGTGGTTTTTTTATGTCCTTTTTTTTCCATGGCAAAGCTTGCAACTTGGCACCATGGAAACTGAAACTATCTTTTTAAGGGATGTAATGGAGACAATGAGAACACTAGACCAAAACGGTCGAGCTGTTCCTTTTTCTATTTCATTCCGGACATTAAACAGACAGTCCAAAACTGGGGGAAAGCTTAAGGAGTACCCAGAAGCTAAACTGGTTATTAAAGAAGAAAATAAAAATACAGATTCCATAGCCTCTCTACGCTACCACAAAAAGCAAGTAAAGATTAGGCGAAGACCTAACCATTGGGATAATAAAACCCGAAACATCAAGCTTCCTAATGGGGATATCAAAAAAATATTGATCAATCATATTATCACCTTTAACGGTAAAAAAGTAGTTTATTAATGAGCAATGTTATTATTCATGGAGATGTGGCTTTTGGTAAAGGATCCCAAACAGCTTTCAGTTTTGGAAAGCCTATTGGTCCAAAAGAAGAGCAACATACAGTAATTAAGGAAGAAACTTCAGCTAGTGGCAATGTAGCCAAATGGGGAGATGATAACATGTTCCCTCAGAGTCTCCTTAAAAAGGTTCGTCTAAACGGATCTGCTGGAGCTGGTCTCAGATTCTTAAAGGCCACTCATTATGGCCAAGGTTTTATGCTATTCAGAGAAGAAGCAACCGAGCAGGGTAAACGAAATAAGATAATAGTATCGCCAAGCGAGCACCCTGATATTCGCACTTTTTTTCAAAGGAGTAAAATGAATCGATGTTGGCTGGAGACTATCAGCGATTTGGAAACCTTTCAAATTGCTTTCCCTGAATTCATACTATCAAAAGATTTTAATAAGATATTAAGTGTTCGTAGGTTGTCATCTGCTAAATGTCGTTTCAAGCGAATGAATGAAAAAACAGGTCTTATTGAGGAAGTTGGTTTTTGTCATAACTGGAACTCCTCCACCTCCTGGGATAGTGAATATGTTGATAGAATAAAGGTGATTGATAGCTATTGGTCAGGCGATCAAATAAGGGAGTACTGCAAGAAGAATAGAATTTATAAGTTCGTGATGCCAATCTTCTACCCAACAATGGATGAGTCTTATTATCCAAAAGCAGAATGGCATGCTGTCTACCATAACGGTTGGATGGATGTGGCTAACTCCATCCCTGAATACAAGCAAAAACTTTTTGAAAACCAACTACACATTAAGTATGTGGTCCATATATCCGAGGAGTATTTCCAAAGAACATATGGTTCAGATTGGCAAGATTTCACTCCAGAGAAAAAGAATGAAATCAGAAAAAAATTACTTGAGAATATCGATGAACATTTATCTGGAAATAAAAATGCAGGTAAATCAATTCAATCAGTCACTTATAAAGATGGTAATGGAGATTGGGTACAAGGCATCAAAGTAGAAGCAATTGATGACAAATTAAAAGATGGAGCTTACCTACCTGAGGCATCAGCAGCGAATGGGGAAATCGATTATGCATTAGGGGTGGATCCAACTTTAATTGGAGCTGGAATACCAGGAGGAAAATTAAACACAGGATCTGGTTCAGATAAACGTGAGGCATTTAGCATATTAACTTCTCTTTTTAAGACTAAGCGAGAAACTACTTTAGACATCTGGAGGATGCTCCGAGATTACAACAAATGGCCTGAGGACTTAGAAGGTGATTTTGCCAATACGGTGCTTACCACATTGGACAAGAATCCAACTGGAGTTGAAAATGGAATTTAAATCATTGTTATGACACTTATTAAAGACACCCTTACAATAAAATCTCATGTAAATATCAATTTGAATTTCAATTGGGATAGCGTCGAGCCTTTTGTTAAGCAAGCCGAAAGGCAGTATATAAAGGCCATTATTGGAAAAACTCTATATGCTGCTTGGTCAGATGCAGCTCCAACAACTGGAGCTCAAAAAGAAGCTTTTGATTTATTTGTTGAAGCATCGGCAAATCTTTCATTGCTTAAATACATTCCACAGGGTAATGTGAATGTTTCTGACAATGGGATTCAGAATAATTCAAATGAATATACAAAGCCTGCTGAATGGTGGCAGATAAGAGATCTGCAACGAGCATATGAGAGTAATGGACTCACAGCCATTGATGAAGCTTTGAAGTTGATGGAGGACACTGAGGAAGGTTTCCCAGATTGGATTGGAACTGAAGGTTATACTATATTCAAAGAGTTATATACTTCTAAAACTCAGGACTTTCAACGCTACTTCAACATTAATAATAGTAGAAGGACTTTTCTTTCATTACGTCCTTACATACTTGAGAGTCAAGAACAAATTTTTAATTGGATAGATTCCAACACACTTGGAATCATCAAGGAACACGAGACACCAGAAGCAGGCACTGCACTTAAATATATGCAGGCTGCACAGGTTAACTACACAGTTGCTAAGGCTGCATCTAGTGGAGTGTTTTTACTTAAATCATCAGGAATGTTCACTCGGAGTGAAGAGGCTTCATTATCCAATACTAAAATTGATAAGTTGTCGGATGAGGAATTATATCGATTAAAAAATGATCGGATAACAGCGGGTGAAGAATATTTAAAAAAGTTAAAAAAGGTATTACAGGATCATCCAGATATCTTTCCTGATTTCTCCAATCAGTTTCCATTAAATAAGTCTGACACCTTTATTAACACAAAAAGTATAGTAGCATTTTGATGTCCTTTTTTGCAATTGAATAAGTTAGCAATTTCACATAAAAACACAGCATGCCAGCATTAAGACCTTCACCTGGATTAGAGAATAAAACCAACATTAGACCTACTAATGATAGGTCCACTGAAGCTTGGGCAGAAGACTTTCAGGAGTTAGGAGATATTTTAAACGACCACGCTGATATTTTAGACAGTATGACTGGTTCCGTTGCACCAAACCCTTTCTACGGAACCTTTGATTCTTTAGCAACATTGCAGGCAGCTTTTCCAACTGCAGAAGAAAATGCATATGCGATAATAGATTCTGGAGTTGGCAACACTCCCCAATTAGCAACTTGGAATGACGCTACTCTGCAGTGGGATGGTGGAGAATATGTGAGCAGTGTTGTGTGGCTAAACAATCTCGGTGAACGACCAGCGTCAGGCTACGAAAATACGCTATATATAGTTAAAGACTCTGGTGAAATGTGGTATTGGAATTTTGGCGACTACGTTCTACTTAATGGACAAGTTACCAATGCATCTATTGAAATCTTTATCGATGGGCATCCATTTCGTCACGTACGAGGTTTTAATTCTAATGACAGACAACTTACCAATGGCGACATTGCATCTGGGGGAGTGTTTACTTATCAAGAGACTCAATTTTTTGGTGATTTGATACTAGTAGACGATCAAGCGGATGTTACCACTGGAGTCGGAACAACTTGGAACCCTATTAATTTAACGCAAATATAAAATGAAACAAATTTTAACCGCGATCTTGATTTTCTGTACTTTTAATATCTTCGGTCAATCATGGCAGCCCGAAGGCACAAAATATCCAAACGCTAGTAATGAAGGAGATACTGTAAGTGTACAAACTCGGATTCCATTAATAGACGATCAAGGCCTATTAAATTATTACCTACCTGTTGGTGACCTTTTAGAGCTTTCCCCAAATGTTACTTGGGAAACCATTACAGGAAATCAGGGATCTGTAAATATAAGCGGCTTCAATAATGATGCAGGTTATTTAAATAATGCGATGGCAGACGGTAGATACTTGCAATCTGAAACAGATCCTACAGTTCCCAACAATGTAAAAAATATCACAGCAGGTAATATAGATTCTTGGAATAATTCTTTGCAACCAGGAGAAAATGTTAGTGAATTAAACAATGACGCTAATTACACTACTATAACTGCTACGGATGAAAGATACCTAAGGCGTGATATAGACGATAACAATGGGGTTAATGAGTTAACGCTCGGAGGGTTAATGTTACCAGACTTGCCTGTTGGACTTGACACATACGATCAACTCGTAGTGAATCCAACAACGGGAGAGGTTAGTAAGGTTAGTGTTGGAGCGTTTAGTTTTGATGTTGGTAATGGTGGAGGTGCTTCTCAATTTGTAGTAGATAGCAGTACACCTGAACTTAATTTTGTAGGGAGCGGAGATACATCGGTGAGTTTCAATGACGCTACCAACACGGTAACTATTACGTCAACCCCAGGAGCGGGGGGTGGCGGAGCGGTGACTTCTTTCGAGGGTCGAGATGGAGCGGTGACTTCACAAGTAGGAGATTACAACACTAGCGAGGTGACGGAAAATGGGAACCTATACTTCACAGAGGGGCGTGTGAGGGGTACAACACTCGACGGATTAAGTATTTCCAATACACCTATCACGAGCACAAACAGCTTCATTCAAGCTCTAGGCAGGCTTCAAGGGCAGATTAATAATAGAGAGGTAAGCTTTTCTAAGAATACAGCTTTCAATAAGAATTTCGGTACAAGTTCGGGAACAGTAATGCAAGGTAACAGTGCATATACAAAAAGCGAAAGTGATGATAAATACTTGTTGAATACAACAGATACTTTCGATGGGGTGTTAACCGTTCGGGGAGCAGGAAATAGTTTCAGGAACTTTGGAGCTGGAACAGGTACAACAAATGTGGCGTACAATTCTTTCTATGATTCCGAAGGCAATAGACAAGGCTATGTAGGATTTGGAAGTAGCGGCGATTCCTCGTTAAGAATCAATAATGATATAGGAGGTAACACATTAATTGTATCTCAAATAGGTAGCGAGGATGGACTTCAATATTACACAGGATCGGCTACAAGGACAGTATATCACAACGGGAACCTAAGTTTATCAACATTAGATGGGGTTCCATCTAACAGGACTATAACCGCAGGATCGCATCTTTCAGGCGGTGGTGACTTATCAGCTAATAGAACCTTAACCTTAACCCCAGCCACAGGCGCATGGGTTACCGACAATCAAGGTAATGAAAGAATATATTTTGGAGGAACATCGTCAGCTAACGGCATCAATTTTAAGCTATCGGGAACAAATCAAGCATTCAGATTCCTGAACAGCTCAAATACAGAAATAGGGGTTCTAACAACAGACGGAAATCTTAACTTAGCTAATAACTTGAATGCTTCTGGATTAGGTACATTTGGGAATACAGGGGTTACGCTTACAGGTAGTGGCAACAAGGGCATACTGAGCAATAATGATAGTGGTAGAGTTCTTATAGGAGGAGGCTCTACTTGGGCTTTAGCCGCAGGTGCTTATATGACATTAGAAGGTATTAATTACGGCGGAGCAGGACTAGGAGGAAATATAATTCTTGGTACTGGAAATGCGAATAAGGCAGTTAACATTCATGGCTCTCTTTTATCTACAGGAATCATAACAGCTCCAGGAGGTAATTCAAATAATTGGAATCAAGGTTATCAGGCTTATGGATGGGGAAATCATGCGAGTGCTGGATACCTAAACACATCTGGAGGAACAATGACTGGTAGTATCAAATTGAATTCTGGTAACGCTAGAATTACTAATCCTAACGGAAATTCTATACTTTATAATAATTCATCTGAGACAGTATTATCGGGTGATAATGGAGCAATATTCTTGCGCCCTGCAGGCTGGAGTTCTACTGTAGGTCAGACAGTAATAGGCACTAACGGCAGCGTTAGTGTAGCTAACAACCTAACTGCTGGTGGGTTTATAACAACTAATGGAGCGAATTCACTTAGAATGAACGGTATCGGTACAGGCGACTCGAATGTGTCTTATGTTTCTTTCTATGAGAGTAACGGAACAACAAGACAGGGTTATGTAGGTTTCGGTTCAGGTACTAATTCTGATCTTATTATACTGAATGATATTTCAGGGAAGAATCTATCCCTAACAGATAATGGGAGATTAACTTACAATGGAGACGTTATAGCCACAGGCACAATAACAGCAAGTGGCTCGGGGTCATTCGGAGGACGTGTAAGTGGAGCTGATGCACTTAATGCCAACGAGTTTGTTACTAGGCAACAAGTAGTTCCATTATCCACTCAACAAACAGGCGTTGTTAGAGCCATTGAAGCTATCTCATCAGCCTTAACAGTTGATGACGGCGTATATATGGAAAAGGGAGGCGTTCAATATGTTTTAACCGTTCCAGCAGGGACTTTTCAACAGAGCGGAAGAGGTATATTAGATATTGAGGGTATAATGGAAATGTCTAATATTACCCAAGATAAGACCTTGTCAGTTTTCATTACGTTTTCACAAGCTGGAACAGTTTACAACAGCGACCCTATGAGTTTCGATCTTTCAACCACAGGTGGAGGTGCTTTTGGACACTTCAAAGCTACGTTAACTTCTAGAATGTCGGCAGGATATTTCTTTGGGAAAGGAATTGTTACAGGTTCAGACGCTAACGGTTCTATAACACAGGGGTTTACTATAAATCCACCTACTAGTTTAGACTTTAGACAAAGTTTCACGATACGAATGAGAGTTAATAGTACTAGCGGATATAGTATGGTATTAATACCATTCACGGTCAAAGTTTCAGATTTGCCAAATTAAAATGAAAATAAAATTTTAAAATGAAAAAGAATTTTTTTGTAATAACAAGACTAATAATTGCAGCTTTGGGGATGTATTTAATGTACACGGCTGTACAGATTTTAAACAAGGATAAAGAGCCTTTCAATGGTGCAATGATTTCAGACGAACGGAATAAAGAAAATATCGATTCTACTTTTGTTCCTAATTTATTGAATCTAAAAGTTCGTCAATTCCACATGCTCAATAACGACCAAATCAGGACAGGATTTATCGCCCAAGAACTGCTCCAGGATTCCGTAACAAAACATTTTGTTTTAACCGATGATGCTGGATATCATCAAGTTTTATACATCGACTTACTTGTATATGAAGTTACAGCACAAAGGAGAATAATCGATTCATTAATTAATAATCAATAATTTTCATGAAAAACTTCCTAGACATACGAAATGTATTGATAAAAACTATTGCAATGATGATTGGAGTGATTTGCATGATCGCCTCTGTTTATAACGGTGTAATGTGGGCCTTCCTACTCACGGACAAAGAACCCGAGAATGAAGTGTACTGGTGGCTCCTTATTGTGGGTTTTTTTCTAGCCTTGGGTGCAGCTTTCTACAATAGAATTGTAGATGCGATATCCAATGGATTTTCAAAATTAGTAGATAGAATGTCTAATAAATAATAATGAATTATAGAATGAGCCATATCGAACCCACAGAACTCAAGATCCTACTGACTTCAATAGCTGGAGCTATGGTAAGCCCAGTAGACGTAATATTAAAATTCATCATTCCAATAGCTTCAGGTATTGCATGGGTGTTCCTCAAGCCTGCTGTTTTGAAATTACGAGACTATTTGAAATCTAAATTTAAGCGATGAAGCCGACACTGACAGAGAATGATTATAAATGGGCTGCAAATGTATTAGGCTGTGAACTGGCCGTAATAAAAGCTGTAGCTAATATTGAATCAGCAAAGACTGGATTCCTATCTGACGGATCTCCTAAAATACTTTTCGAGGGGCATATTTTTCATGGTGAAACTGCTGGTAAATATTCAAAGCGAGAAATCTATAAAGATATTTCCTATTCGAAATGGACCCGTAAATATTACGGTGACGGTTACCAGGAATATGATCGTTTCAGGCGGGCTTTTGAATTGGATCCCATTGCAGCCATAAAATCTGCTTCATGGGGAAAATTCCAAATAATGGGTTTCAATTATAAGCGTGCAGGATTTAATGACGTATTCGAATTCATGGTGGCCATGGATACCTCAGAAAGAAAACATCTGGAGGCTTTTGTTGGTTTTATCAAATCAACAGGATTAGATGATGAATTAAAAAGCAAAGACTGGAAAGGTTTTGCACGTGGCTATAATGGTTCTGCATATGCGCAAAACAGATATGATGAAAAGTTAATGAAGGCTTATAAAATTTATGCGCAATGAAACTACTAATAAAAATATTACCTTATGTAGCATGCCTAGTTCTGGGCATGCTCCTTTTCAACGAATGTAATCGAAAGCCAAAAAAAGAAACGATCATTCGATCGGTGATGGTTCCAGAGGTAATCACTAAATTCGATACGATTGAAGTTGAAAAGCCTGTTAAGTTCCATATAGTGGACACCGTGTATGTGGACCGGTTCATATATGCCGATAGCACCCAAAAGATTGACTTATATAAAGACGCTGTGGCCATTCGAGAATATAACCAAGTATTTGAGGATAGTCTTTCGAAAATAGAAGTATACAGTAAGACTAGGGGTGATCTACTGAAGCAATCAGTTGACCTTACTATATTTAATCGAGAAGTGATTGATACCGTTCCATTACCAAGGCCAAAAGGTAATTTGTACTTGGTACCAGAATTCGGAACCAATACCAAATTGGATGGGTTAAGAGCAAAGGCAGGGCTTATGTATCAAGACCGGAAAAAGCATCTGTATTCGCTTTCTATCGATACAGATGGATATATCTATGTAGGAACTGGAATTAAGTTTTAACTATCTCTAACCAAAATTGCCAAAGAGCGTATAATCCAGCTAAAGAGGTTCCTATGGCTATCATCCAGTTGTAAATATCTTTTTTGAATCGGTCTCTTTTTACATCCTTTAGTTTTTGTTTGTACCCTCCATAACGATGGAACAATATGCCATTATAATTTATTCTAAATAGCCATTTATTCTGGCTTAATGTGTCAACATAACCGTCATGTTGGAGTTTTGATAATATAATATAGGATTCTGATTGGTTTACATTAAGTTGTGCTAGTTTACAAATATCTTTACAATGATCATGCGTTAAATTTTCTTTTTGATATTGATCATATAAGTATTTTAACACATGATCTAGTTTGTTTTCAGGATTCATTTTACAGTTTAATTTTAGATTATTATAAATAAGCTTGTTGTCAAATATATTTAATCTCCTTCATAAAAAAATTTTATGTCCTTTTTTTCTCATGACATAGCTGCCATCTTGCCTTAAAATAAGATGTAATGAGGTTAAATATTAAATTAGCTACTTCTTGGAATGATCTCTCTAGAAAACAGCTGGAGAACATCAGCTTGCATATTCACCATAATTATTTGCAAGTTAAAGATCTTGAAGACGGATCCAAACACCTTGAAGCCAACACTAAATTATATTACCGAATAGTTAAAGAGCTGCTCAAAGTCAATGGTCCATTAAAGACTTATTACGCGATAAAAAGGATACCTATTCGTGAATATGCGAATTACTGTAAATTCATTTTTAATTCTAATAACCGAACAAAATTTATCCCCTACTACATCATCTCAGGTAAACGGTATTACGCACCTCATTTTAGACTTAAAAATTGCACCATTGGAGAATTTGCGTTTGCGGATTCAGTTTATTACCAATGGAAGGAGACAAATAACGAAGTGTTGTTAAGCTTATTATGTTCCATTTTATACAGACCTAAATCGGAAATACCTACTGATATAGATGTGCGCAAACCCTTCTCCAAAATACTAGCTGAGAAGAATGCAGATCAGTGGCAAAAAGTATCCCTTAAAAAAAGATTGGCCATTGCAACTATATTTGAAGGCTGTCGTAATTACATTGTTTCGATATATCCTAACATTTTTCCGAAATCTAAATCCAAGGTTAAGACCAATTTTAAGCCAAAGTATGTTCCATTTGGGGAGTTGATCTCGGCTAAGATTGAGTTTGATCCCAGTAAGTTAGAAAAAGTGCAGAATCTCTTAGTAAATGAGTTCTTCTCAATTTACGAGCGTGAACTCATTGAAATCAAAAAGCGACCAAGAAAATGAATATAACACACAAACAGATCGTAGATTACATGAAGGGTCTTCATGATAATAATACTTCTACAAAATCTTTTTACAGATTTAATATCTCTGAAATACAAGGTAGCATCCGATCGAATATTGATTACCCATGCATAGCCTTAGAAAGTCCAGAAGGTGACTTTAGTGGATCTAGAAGTAATAACTCTTTAGATAACAAACTCTTTGCTTTTTCAATTCTAGATAAACCTGTCCAGGGAGATTACTCAGATGAAGATATAAAACTTGATAATTGCGAACGTATAGGAAAAAAGTTTTTGTCCAGGATGCGTTACGATTCTCGAATTCAAAATTCCTTGGTATTCAATCTATTTCATCTAAGCGATACGCAGTATCACAAAGTGGGACCAATTTTCACGGATAGGTTATATGGTTATCGTTTTGAGATTAAATTATCCAACAGTAAAATTGATATGCTGATAGATCCAGAGGATTGGACAGACTTAGACTCCCGATGCCCATAATAAAACCATAGTTGATTGCTTATTGGTTTTACCCACGTCTCTTTAGGCGTGGTTTTTTTATGTCCTTTTTTATACCCTAGATCACTTGCAAATTGCAGTAAATATGGCAGAGTAATGAGACTAGGAGAAAACAACAGGAATCTTACGGAATTAGAAAAAAAGGCAGGTCAAAAAGCCTCCAGAACTTTACGTAATGATTTACGAAAAGTCTTAAAAGCCTCTATCGTTTCTCAAACTGGGGAGATGGTCAAGAAAGTTGGAACTGGTGTTCGCATGAAATATGATGCGTTGGATGCTATTGTTATTCGAGCCACGAAAGCAACATTCATACAACACTATGGTTTTGAAGGCATAAAAAAAAATAGAGTTGCTATGAATTTAAAGGCCTATGGTCACTTTGATAATTTATTTGATAAAACGAATGCCTTGGAGACATTGGCTACTGAGGTAGCCGAATTACGAGGGGAGGAAGTTGAAACTAACATTACCAATATAATTTCTGTAACAAATGGCAGACAAAGCAATAACTAGAAGACTTCATATATACGTCAATGGGAAGGAGGTCGAACGCACCCTTACTAATTTGAGAAAAGAATATGTAAAAGCTAAAGCTCAAATGAACCGTGCTCCGATTGGGAGTGATGAGTGGAAGGCAGCTGCAAAGCAGGTAGATCGATTAGGAAAGGAACTTGACTATGCGAAAAAGGAGCAATTAGAATTTTTGGATGCCACCAAGAAGACGGACAAAGAAGTAAAGGAAAGCACAGAATCGTTGGAAGATTATGGACAAAGTCTTTCAAATATCTTTAATGGCATACGCAATGGAGACTTTCAATCAGTAAAGGAAGGGTTTGAAGGAATTTCGGGTGGAATAAAAGGAGCAACCAAAGCAGCGTGGAGTTTTATTGCGACTCCTGTTGGAGCTGCCATTGCCGTACTTACTGGAGTTGCTATTGCTGCTAGAGAATGGGTTGCCTACAATGAAGCAGCCTCAAAAGCAATTATTGCCACCGAACAAATAACTGGCTTAACAGGCCAGGTTGCAGATGATGCCAGACTCAGAGCTCAAGCCCTTGCAGAAACATTTGAAGGTACTAGCTTTGAAGAAAACATTCGTACCGCCAAGGTATTAGTAGAGCAATTTGGAATAGGATTCAATGAGGCGTTCGATACGATTGAAGATGGATTAATAAAAGGTCAGGGGCAAAATGATGAGTATTTTAGAAGCTTAAAAGAATATCCAACATTCTTTGCCCAAGCAGGATTCTCTGCTCAAGAATTTAAAAACATTGTTGAAGCAGGTTATGATTTAGGTATTTATGATGATAAATTACCAGATGCCTTAAAGGAGTTTGATTTATCAATAAGAGAACAAACTACTGCTACTAAAGATGCATTATTAAATGCATTTGGAGCTCCATTTACAGAAGAGTTGCTATCTAGAGTCACCAAAGGTGAGATAACAACCAAAGAAGCTTTAAGTGAAGTCACTAAAGAAGCACAACGCCAAGGCTTAACCATTCAACAAAACGCACAACTTACTGCAGACTTATTTAGGGGTGCTGGAGAAGATGCTGGAGGAGCTATTAAATTATTTGAAGCAATGGGCGTTGCCGCTGGTAAGGCGAACGAAGAACTTTCACCCCTTGAACAATCAACTAAAGAACTATCTCTAGCTAATTTAGAACTTGCCAAAGCTCAGGATGAAGCTTTAAAATCGGATAACTATTTAGCCTTTACTAGGGATTTGGAAATATTCTGGAAAAGGACAAAAACCTTATTCTATGATGGAATTTCGTTTATAACAGATTCCTTTCAAGGAGTACAAGACTTCATTGTTGTTAGCATAGTTTCCATGACTACAACCTTCAAGTCATTTCCAACAATAGTTAGGCAAGGGTTTAAAGAAATAGTTGAAGATGCAAAAGCAGTAATAGGTAGTTTCACTGGTCTAGGAGATGTCTTGGAAAATTTATTGAACTTTAATTTTTCAGGAGCAAAAGAAGCTGCAATAGATTTCAAGGAAAACTTTTCGAAGGCATTTAACGAAACTAAGCAATCTGCAAAAGGTGTTGTTGATGAACTTTTAGAAATTAGAAAGCAATCAGCTGTAGCTGCCCAGGCATCTTTGGATGCTCAAAGAAATGCCAAAGCAAATGCAGTTAGAGAAGATCAAGACACAATTACTCCATTAGGAAATAATACAGGTGGTGGTAGCGAAAATGATTCAGAAGACAAAGTTGATAAGGAAGCTCAAAGGCGAATAGAAAAAGAAAAAGCTATTCGGGAAAAAGTAAAGGAGTCTCTGGATGAATATGAAAAGGAACGTGAACTACAGGAGCAGTTGAAGAAATTTGATAAGGAGCAGCGTCAAGAGGAGGAAGAAATTTTAAGACTCGAAGAAAAATTTGAAAAACTAAGGGAAGATGCTGCTGGAGAAACTGAACTTTTAGCTGAGCTGGAGGAGGAAAAACTATTGCAGATTCAATTAATCAGGGATAAGTATGCAGAGGAACGGTTAGAAAAAGAAAAAGAAGCCGAGAAAAAACGATTAGAAGAGAAGAACAAAGCTCAGGCTAAAGAATTTCAACAGAAGAAAAAATTCCAAGAGGATTTAATCAATAGCAGTATAGATTTTGTTGGAAGAGAGAGCCGTTTAGGACAGGCGTTATTGGCTTATAAGGGAGTTCTAGCCGCTAAAGAATCTCTACTTCAGTTAGGAATCATTAAGAATAAAGTTATTGCAGACACGGCTAAATCAACTTCAGATATTGCTGCTGGAACTGCGGCCACCGCGAGCGTTGGATTCCCTCAGAACATTCCGTTGCTTTTAGGATTTGCAGCTCAGGTGGCTGGGGTTATTAGTGCAATTAAAGGAGCGATTGGGATTGGAAGCGAAATTAAACCTCCTACCGTTGACGTTCCTTCATTTGCATTAGGTGGTGAGTCAGGTTTCGGAAACCTAGGATTAGGTAAAAATTCTGGTGGATTTGTTCGTGGAGTGGTAGAAGAAGGTGAGTATACCATTCCGAGGTTTATTAGAAATGATCCAGAAGTCCCACAGGTGATAGATTACTTAGAAAATAAAAGACAAGAAAAACTTACCGGGACACCAAGTAACACTCAATCTCCAAGTTCATCAATAGATTCCGAAGCAATGTATGTTTTTGCCAATGCTGTAAACCGATTAGTTGATGAGGGTATTTATGCTAAAAATATCTGGAACACTAGAGAGCTTGACAAGTTTGACAAAGAATATAATAAACTTCAAAAAACAAAACAATCTGCTAAAATCAATTCATAATGGGAGCAAGTCCATCAACTTTACCAACGTTAACGTATAAAAAGAATTCTGTATCTCCTTCTGCCACGGTAGTTATTACTCCTCAAGACACCTCTGGAGAATATTCGTATTTTGGGGACGGTCCATGGGTGAAGTCCAAGCCTGATTGGCTAAACGTTGTGTTGACAGGTACAACACCTGCTAAATATAGTGGAGAAATCAAAGCTGCTACTTTTAAGATAACGGTCAAGGAGTCTATAGCTAATCAGAAGGCTAAAGGGAATTACAATGGTCGAATTGCATTTCTACACAAGGGTGTGGTTGGCAAGCTTTATTATGTTTATGTGTCAGCGACATTAGAAATTCAAGAGACAGTAGTTTTAAAGGTCACACCAAATCCACTTGAGTTTAACGTTTATAATATAGGAGAAATCGTTCCTCCTGCAAAATTTTTAACTATTACATCTGAGAATAGTTGGACAGCACACACAGGAGAAAGTTGGATTATTTTAGGATCCACAACTGGTTCTGAAAATGGATCAATAGAAGTAAATGTTGATGTTACTGATTTAACCCCTGGAAATTATACTGGAACCATTGAAATTGATGATGGGAAAAACAGGGTGACCGTCCAGGTTATTCTACCAGTAAGAGGAGAAATAGAACCCGAAGAATATTTAAATATAACTCCCTCAGCATTTGATTTATCTGAGATTTTCCAAGAGCCACCTACCAAGCAGAAAGCCATTAAAGTAGATAGTTCAGAATCTTTCACGCTTACTGATAATGTTGGATGGTTATCGTATTCAGCAATGTCTGGAGGGGTAGGGATAACGTCTATTGTTGCGAGTACTATAAATACAGAGACGCTTCCAATTGGAACTTACCCTGGAACCATTACGATAAAAACTAATTCCAATGTTAAAACGGTAAGTGTTTTATTACGAATCACGTTGGCAGAATTTTCTGGAATAGTTTCAAATGGTTTTTATTATGCGGATGATAGAAATAATCTTGTTGTCACCAATGCTCAGGATAACTCAGAGGTTCTAATTAATTTCACAACTGAAGCATCCTCTGGACAAATCCGACCTTACTCCAAAAAAGCTCCATATGTTGAAAATATAGCTACCATAGAAATGGGGCTAGAAACCAACAGGTTACTTCGACCTAATCCTTTTCTATCGACATTGAACACCCGAGTATTTGTGCCAGTTGCTCCATTAAAGATGGATTTTACGGTATATGATAAAATTATTGGTCAATCTCCACTTACAAAAAGATCGGATTTTTCGAATGTGCAATTCATAAATGGTCGGACACCAAAAACTCCAGGTAGACTTACGTACATTCCCAATAAAATAGCAGCTATTAAAGATGGGTTAATTTCTTTTTCGTTTAAAAGTGATTCCATTCCTGATTCAATAGATATCACTGGAGCTGTTACAACTTCCCTCCCAATATCTGGATTGACTGGTGCGTTGTTCACATGTTTTATTGATCTATCGGATTTCACACTTAATGTTGGCGATAAAATCAAAATTTCATGTGGACCTATTGAAGTTGATGTGCAAATTAAACCGAATGACTACACTAGAAGAAGGTTGATTTGGCTCAATGAATGGCAGATGCCAGAGTCATTTGATTTTACAGGCCACTTTGAAATTGAGAACCCAAGGGAGGTTGAAGAAACAACTATTGATAGAGAGGGACAAGATTATACTAAAATCATTGACATTTCAGAGCCTGAAGAATATTCCATAAATACAGGAAACTTATACAGTCAAGATGAGTTAGACTGGTTAATGACTATTCTTCGGTCAAAATTAATATACTTGGAGATTGAAGGTGAGATGATTGAAGTCGTATGTACAACCAAGAAACTTTCAAGATTTCAAACTCGTGAATTTAACAAATCATATGCACTTTCATTTAAAAAAGCTTCAATATAATGGTGTACTTTCAATCCAAAGAATATAGAATTGATCTTAGTAGTTATAAAATTACGTTTATTGAACAGAGCAACCGATTCAATAACGATCTAAAGAAAAACTACAGTTTACCTCTAAATATTTCTTTTGATGATATAGTTATTGAAAAATTAGGACTCCCGGATATCGATAATGTCACTTCTTATTTAAGCAGTGACAAGGGGATCCTGTATATGGATGATCGTTATTTTTCAGCCACCTTGCTCCTTGGTGATATATCTAAAAAGACTATCGAAATCACCATTTATTATGGCGATGAAACACTACCTGTGTATGACGTCAATTTAAAGGATCTTCCATGGCCAGTAATTGTCCAACATGATTTTAATGCATACGCAAAATCTATGTTAACTAAAGCTTGGCCAGAAGTAACGCACAATTGGCCAACAGTATTTAGAAAAGAGATATCTGGCGAAGGAGATTATGAACATTTTTTAGGTTTGGTGAACAATTACAATGGCAGCAATTTTGTAGTGAATGAAATAGTGAATGAGGAGGGACAGAACATTGCAAAGAATTATAATGTCATGTGTCCATTTCCATATCTATTGGAAATTTTGCGATTTGGATACCAGAATGAAGGCAAGAAGGTTCGGGGATCTGTTTTTGAAAACGAGAAATTAAAAAAAACATTATATGTACCTGATAAATTCATTGAAAGTTTTAAGGGGAGTACCTATGACCAAGATTCTTTTAGAACGCCTACAAGCAATTACCAACAATCATCTGTTCGATATGGTGTATATGAAAAGTCTCATATACCCACAATAGAAGGGTCGTATAAAGTAGATCTTAAAATTAATCTTCCCCCAGCTTACACGAAGTATTTCAAAATGGAGGTATATCAAGAAGATGCTGTAAGTGAAATGAAAACGTATTATTACAACAAATCTTCCACTTCTGGAAACCGCGTAATCATTTCTGATAGTGTTACTATTAATGTTGATAATAGCAACGTAGGTGATCGCATATACATCAAATTAACGCTACGGTATTTTACGAACTCGATTGAAGAGTATAACTCTTTTGAATATAAACTATCAGGTGGACAGTTAAACACTTTTCCTATAAGCTACAGTTTGTCTCAGTTCCTTCCAGAGTTAACATTCGGTGACTTTGTGAATAACCTTAAAAACTGGCTTAACCTAGACATAACTATTGAAGATGAATGGGTGAACGTTAATTTTTTAGAAGAATCCCTTTTAAATATAATTCCAGATAAACATGATCATTTGGAAGATCCTAATAGGATTAAAAAATCAAACAAGAACAAAATATATAAACTCATCTACGAAGACAGCAGTAGCATTCTGATTTCAAATACAGGTCAAATTTTTTCTGATATAGATCAAAAAAATAAAGAAGTTATCGCAATTGAAATGCCAATTAAAAGTCTTTTGGTGGAGCAGAACAACAACATCATTACTGGAGCATATCCAGAAGAAAGACCTGATTTACTTTTGTGCCTTTATGATGGACTAAAGTCTGGTAGAAATCCTTGTGTTGAAAACATATCAGGAAGCTCGTTATCACTTCAAGACATTTATGAGGAGTTCTGGAGTGTATGGATAGGGATAAGAACTAACAATTTCACATTCGAGGATACAATTACAGCTCATATTTCAGAGCCATTCTCCTTGAAAACATTCTCCTACAGATATAATGAATTGCATATGATCAAAGAAATTAAGCGCACCAGGATCTCACAGGACTATTGGGAGCTGGATATAGAATCTGAGACTCTATAATAAAATTTTATCCATGAACGAAACTTCCTCGTTCATAATGCTATCAACTATATGTACATAGATCATGGTCTCATTAATCTTTGAATGCCCCAATAGGTTCTGGAGGTTGACTACAGATCCCCCTTGGATTAAAAATTGAGTAGCGAAAGTATGTCTTGAGACATGAAAGGTGATTTTTTTTGATATACCTACTTGTTTACAAATTCCTTTCAAACATCGGTTGATATACTGATCTGTAAATTTCCCAGAAAATGTGCCATCCAGTGGTTTGAACTTTTTCGCAGCTGCTGATAACCTAATACGGTGAATTTTATCGGTTTTTTGCATCGTAAGAACCAAGTAGTCACCAACAAAATTATCAGTCTTTAATCGTTGGATATCGCTAATTCGTAATCCTGTAAAACACGCAAATAAGAATCGCTGTAATATTTGCTTCCAGCTCTCTGGTATGAATTCGTTTGAATAATATCTGTAAAGTTGCTGTATTTCATGCTCTTCCAAGAAGACGCGATTTGAATTGAAACGCTTGTTTTTGATTTCGCTATATTTTAATGGCGTCTCAATGCCTTGGTCATTGGCTATTTTTAGATACTTCTTAAAATTTTTGGTACATGCTTCTACAGTCGAATTGGTATTGCCTTGCTTTACCTTTAGGAACTTCACAAACTCAATAAAAAATTGCTTATCAATTTCATGGAATAATATTTTACTTCTAAACTTTTTAATTTTCTCTAATGAGCTCTTTTGTTGCTTATAAGTCGATTCTTTAATAGAGGATCCCTTTTGATGCTCTAAATTTTTCCGATAGAATTCGATAAAATCGATGTTGTAACTTGGACTAGATAATTCTTCATATAATTTTTCCACGGTAAGTTTATCCCCCCGAAGCCTGTAGACCACCATTATATTATTGATGTCTGATAGCTTCTTTTCAATTATCAAATTGTAATCCTTGGAGAAGTTATTTGACGGTTTCACCCGCTGTTTTTTTGCGTCAAAATCTTTTATAGGGATTCTTACTCCTAATGGGATGCGATGTCTTTTTTGATCCTTCTGATAAATATCAAGATAAATCGAACTCAGTTTATTCTTCGATTTATGGTCTTTTCTGATTCTAATATTGATGGAAATTGTACCACTCATTTTTTCTGTGACAAATTCTGGTACAAATTGGTATAAAACATTGGCTATCATAAAAACGATTTTTTTGAGTTAGTCCCAAAGCAGTTAAGGCCTGCAGGCGTTTCATTAGAAACACCCGCAGGCCTTAAAATATGCTTTTTGTGATCGCGCCAGGATTCGAACCTGGGACCGTCTGCTTAGAAGGCAGATGCTCTATCCAACTGAGCTACGCGACCATTACCTTTTGACTAAATGACTAAAAATAGTCATTTGCTTTACCTTAAAAGCGGTGCAAAGATAATATCCTTTTTTTATAAAACAACTAAATGATATTTTTTTATTTGAGGTTTTTACGACATTTTTATTGAGCTTTTTGGAAATATCTGAATAAAAGACAAGTAGGTAATTTAAAATTTGATTTTTGTTATGAATTTCAGGTTAATTGACCCTACAGGGGATATACGCTATTTTTCCAATTTACAATTCATGATTAAACCTAAGTGGTATATCACTAAATACTGCGGTACAAAAACCAAATAAGTATTATACTTATTACGACCATACCAATAGTAAGAAAGGTTGTTAGCGGATTGGAACTAGTGTAATCTCCTGATTCAAGCTGTTTTTTTATCCTTTTATAGTTGATTAAGGCCATCACTGCAGTTAGTACGCCAATTAAAACAAGTAAAACACCAATTATTCCTGAGTTACTGACCTCAGAAAGTGTTATACTTCCTTCAATAAGCAAGGTTAGATGTTTGATGAACATTGAAAACTTAACCACGATAAAACCAAATCCCATAATACCAATACTGGTTCTCATCCATGCCAAAAACGTTCTTTCATTTGCCAAATGGTCATTAGGTCTACCTTTTTCCATACTACTGATTTATTTGATTTTTACTTGAATATAGAAAACAAATTTTGCTCTGCCGTATTTACCAAATATAATTATATTAAATTGGTTTAAAATGGCTTTTGGAGTCCAATTAAAAATGTGTAATTTCATATTTGTGAATTACTCATGGGCTCTGATTAAAAGATACCTTAAACAAAGGTATGTGTGTCATTCCAAGATAACCTGTAAAGAATAGACTTGAACACAAAGTTATGTTTTCAGAAAGGATATTTATCAATAAAAGGATTATGTATTTTGCTTCCACCTTCTTAATAATAGGCTTTAGCCGTAGTTTTATGAAAATCCACCATCTCTTTATCGCCATATTAGTAAGTTTTATTTCTCTTGAAACAAAAGGGCAAGCACTGGATAAACAACAACCAAGCATAGAGAAGTCGAATACATCGGAAATGATATTTCGAATATCTGAAATCGAAGTGTACCCAGAAAGTTTGGAAGAATATAAAGCAATTCTAAAATATGAAGCAGAAGCTTCCGTAAAATTGGAGACGGGTGTAATAGCAATTATGCCAATGTACCAAAAAGATAAACCTAATCAATTTAGAATTTTAGAAATTTATGTAAACAAGAAAGCTTATGAACAGCATTTGCTGACGCCTCATTTTAAATACTATAAGGAGCAGACTTTAGAGATGGTTAAGTCTCTAAAATTAGTGGATATGGGTGTACTCGGCTCAGAAATCACTCCACTGATATTTGCCAAGTATTAACTGCCCCGCATTCACACACAGATTTAAGGGGGGGCGAGTTTTCAAAATTAATCTATTCCCGTAGTTCTAAAATATTTACCTTGATTAAACAAGGTTTACAGATAAGTTTTTGCTCAGTTTGTTTATAATTATAAAAAATGGACATTAGTAATTGTGACAATTAAAATCGCACTAGGTTGTTGTTTATAATTAAGTTGAAGACTTTTAAAAGGATACACCCTGCCTAAGAAGAGCTCGTTAATTTTAGGAACTTGTTGAACCCTTCTATCTCTTTGATTATTTAGAACTAATTCCTATTACCCGAGGTAATTTATCTTAATAGTTTTGAATTTTGAGATCTCCAACAAATTGAAGCGGCCGAACTTCAAGCAATTTAAATTGTTGGTTATTAGAGGATCCTTTTACAGGTGTAAAGAAGCTTATATCACAAGGAAGATGCATTAGTTTTGCGGTAAAATCGAAAGAATAGGTTGTATTGATATCAGCCAAATTAATAGTGTATTTAAATGTTGCTTTACGAGGGATAACTACACTTAATGAATAATTTAACGCACCATTATCAGGATCGGAGGAAACAAATTCATAATCGGGTACGATTTGAAACTGTGCATTGGGAAAATCACCTTCCACACTAATATTATTTGGATCAATAACCCCATTGTCTATTAGGTTTGTTCCTGCACTATCCACGATCCTTATGTGCAATGATGGAAATGCAGGGTCATAAAGGGTGCAATCAATTCCTCCTTCGTCACTAGAGGAACATCCAAAGATGAATCCAATTATTGAAATGAAAATTGGTATTTTTTTCAAGAGTAATAGGTTTTTTAATAACTAGATGTCACTTTTTCAAACAGTTGCGTACTGAAGTGAACTTATTTATGCCTTATCATAACATAAATCCGATAATAATTGCAATAAAAATACGACCTAGGGTGGGGGTAAACAATAGAGAATGCTTCGGTAAAAAAATTCACTTGTTTTTCACAAATCCTTTTTTAGACTACAAACTGCCACATTTACACTACAACAGTAGACTCCATGTTTCTAAACTTTGTGCCATAGTAATTATTTAAACTTTTTATTGATGGAGTACAAAAGTAAAAACAAAGAAAAAATATGGTTTATAACAGGTTCATCTAGAGGGTTCGGACGTGTTTGGACGGAAGCCATTTTACAACGAGGTGACAAAGTTGCTGCCACTGCTAGGGATCCACAAAGTATTTCGGATTTGAATCAAAGGTATGGCGATAGTGTATTAACATTAAAACTAGACGTTACTAAACCCGGCGAAGTAAAATCAGCAATTGAAGCTGCTCATACTCATTTTGGGAGATTGGATGTTATTCTAAACAATGCTGGGTATTCTCTAGTAGGAACTATTGAAGAGGTGGATGCAGATTCGATTCGAAAACTTTATGAAACAAATGTAATAGGTCCAGTTTCAGTAATTCAGGCTGCATTACCCATATTACGTAAACAGGGATATGGACATATTTTAGGCACATCGAGTGGTCTTGGCCATTTGGCATATCCAGTAATCGGGTATTATTGTTCCTCAAAGTGGGCATTTGAAGCTATTCATGAGAGCTTAGCTAAAGAAGTTGAACAATTTGGTATTAAAGTAACAATTATCGAACCTGGGGCTTATGCCACTGAATTCGGAAGTCATAAATCCTTGGATATTGCAGAAGGATCACGGGTTTATGATGTATATAAAAAGGAATTTTTTGATCAAATGATTATTAGTTTGGTGCAAGGAGATCCTAAAGCAACACCACAAGCGGTATTTAAGATTGTAGATACCGATAACCCTCCATTACGTTTATCCTTAGGTCGGTATAACTTACCTGAAATTCGTCAGGCATACTCCGAGCGTTTAAAAACTTGGGAGGATTGGGCTGAGGTTTCTAATGAAGCCCAGGGTTAATTTTACAATAATACAGTCGATAAATTCGAGGTCGTATTGGCTGAATTAAAAAAAAGAAATATTAATTACCTTTGAGGTACTGTTGTAAGTAAAATCACAATTTTTAAAGTGAAGAAAAATATTCAAATCCCGCAGAAATTTAAATCTTTAGCTCAGGCTATGAAGGCATCAGGCATGCCTGCTCCGCAACACCCACTTATTACGCTAATTAATGGGATTGATTATCAGTTAAACTTTGAACCTCCAAAGGACTCGCATATTTTAAGTTTTTACAAAATATCTTTTAGACCTAACTTAGGTGGGACGGTAAAATACGGACAGACTTATTTTGACTTTCAAGATGGAGGAATGCTTTTCGCGGCTCCTAACCAAATTATCGGTCATGATCGATCAACAGATACCGCTTTTGAAAAGCAGTGTGTTAACAGACAAATAACCCTATTAATTCATCCAGAATTCTTTCTGAATTACCCATTGGCTAAAAGCATTAAGCATTACGGTTATTTTTCTTACGCCACTAGCGAGGCTCTGCATCTATCGGATAAAGAGAAAGATATCATTCTCTCTCTTTTTAGAATTATCGAAGATGAGTTAAACCACAGCATTGATGAATTTAGTCAGGACGTCATCATATCGCAGATAGAACTACTTCTAAATTATGCAAATCGCTTCTATAAAAGGCAATTTATAACTCGTAAAGCAGCCAATAACACTTTACTTGAGAAAATGGAGGTTATTTTGAACGATTACTTTAAAGATAAAAAAACAATAAACAAAGGTATTCCTTCAGTGCACTATCTCGCTGAGAACTTATCAATTTCTCCTGGTTATTTAAGTGATATGCTTCGCTCTCTTACAGGTCAAAGTGCCCAACAACATATACATGAGAAGTTGATAGAAAATGCTAAGGAAAAATTAACAACTACAGATTTATCCATTGGAGAAATTGCCTTCGAATTAGGCTTTGAGCATTCCCAATCTTTTAGCAAATTATTTAAGAAAAAGACCAATCAATCACCAAAGGAATTCAGAGCAAGTTTTAATTAATGGTGATTTAAATGGTATGTACTTTGTATTAGGTGCTACGACATAGTAATGCTCTATTTGTTAAATTAATCCAAGAATTTGATTTTATATTGAAAAGCGTCAAAAATAGCTATTTATAGAGTTAATGTATTTTGTAATCCCTGTTTTTCTATACCCCAGTGGTTGTAAAAATTCACTAACTTTAGCATAACTAAACTTTCCTGATTTAATAGTAATGTTTTAAAATGATTATAGTTTCTAGAAAAAATTAATAAACAATTAGTTTAACATGAAAGCATCAGATCTATTTGTCAAGGCTTTAGAAAATGAGGCAGTGGAGTATATCTTTGGTCTTCCAGGAGAAGAAAATATAGATTTCTTAGAGTCCATTCGTAAGTCGGGAAAGATTAAATTTGTTTTAACACGCCATGAACAGGGGGCAGGTTTTATGGCTGCTACCTATGGACGTCTGACGGGCAAGCCAGGAGTATGTCTCTCTACCTTGGGACCTGGAGCTACTAATTTGGTAACACCCACGGCTTATGCGCAATTAGGGGCAATGCCCTTAGTTGTAATAACGGGGCAAAAACCTATAAAAACGAGCAAACAAGGAAAGTTTCAGATCTTGGATGTTGTTGAGATGATGCAACCTTTGACTAAATACACCAAGCAGATCACCCATAGTGCTAATATACCAGCGGTAATAAGAGAAGCATTCCGGTTATCTCAACAAGAGAGACCTGGTGCTGTCCATATTGAATTCCCAGAAGATATAGCAAAAGAACAGGTGGAACAACCAAGGTTATTTGATGTTGTTGATTACAAAATTCCTTTTGCCGGTGTTGGAACCATAAATCAGGCTGCGGAATTATTTAAAAATGCACAAAGACCACTTTTGTTAATTGGAGCTGGAGCCAATAGAAAAAGAGCCAGTGATGCCCTGACTACTTTTGTTGACACCATAGGGATTCCTTTTTTCAACACCCAAATGGGAAAGGGGATTATAGATGAGCGTCATCCTTTATACCTCGGAACTGCCGCCTTATCGGATGATGACTTTCTTCATGAGGCTATTGATGGTGCAGACCTTATTTTAAATGTGGGTCATGATACGATTGAAAAACCACCGTTTTTTATGCAGCCCGAGCAAAGGCGTAAAGTGATCCATCTTAATTTTTTCCCTGCAGAAGTCGACGCGGTCTACTTCCCTCAACTCAACGTAATTGGAGATATCGCTAGTAACTTAACCCAATTAACCATCGCTTTGAAACCTATTGCGATGAGTTGGGATACGGAGTTTTTTCAAAGGATCAAAGAAAACGTAGCTAGTCATCTTTCCAAATATGAACATGACGATCGTTTTCCAGTGTTGCCGCAGCGCGTTGTTAAGATCGTTCGAGAAACTCTTCCCCAAGATGGAATAATTACACTAGATAATGGGATGTATAAAATTTGGTTTTCTAGAAATTATCCTGCCTATGTGCAAAACAGTCTAATACTTGATAATGCTCTTGCCACAATGGGAGCTGGTTTACCATCGGCTATTATGGTAAAAGAATTAAACCAGGATAAAAAAGTGATTTCAATTAATGGAGACGGTGGATTTATGATGAACTCACAAGAACTTGAAACTGCAAAGCGACTGAATTTGGATCTTGTGGTTATTATCTTAAATGACAACGCTTACGGAATGATTCAGTGGAAACAAAAGGATGAAGGATTTGCCAAGTATGGATTGAGTTATACCAACCCTGACTTTGTTAAATATGCAGAAAGTTTCGGGTTAACTGGATACCGTCCAACCTCTGTTGAAGAATTTAAAGAGAACTTAGAGGTTGCTTTGGCCTCTAAAGGAATACACCTGATAGATCTGGCGGTAGACTATTCCTTGAACCATGAAATACTCAATGTGTTGATAAAAGAATATTCAAAAAACATCAAAAAATAAACAGCAATTATGGCAACTGTAACAATGATCAATCCGGCTACTGGAGAAAAAATTGATGAATATATTAGAATTGACGCCGCTCAGGCTGCCGACAAACTTAATAAATCCCATTCTGCATTTAAATTATGGAAAAATACTAGTTTCGAACAACGCTCTAGACTTTTTAATGCTCTTGGGAATGAGTTTGAGAACAGTAAAGAAAGGTATGCTCAATTAGCAACTCAGGAAATGGGAAAGACCATCGCTCAAGCTAGGAAAGAAATTGAAAAATGCGCATGGATTTGCCATTATTATGCAGATCATGCAGAGGAGTTTTTAAGTAATAGAGCTGTTGAAACTGAGGCACAAAAAAGCTATGTTGCATTTCAACCAATGGGAGTAGTTCTAGCTGTAATGCCATGGAATTTTCCATTTTATCAAGTGATACGCTTTGCAGCACCAGCCATTATGGCTGGAAATACTGGGGTGCTTAAGCATGCCTCTAATGTACAGGGTTGTGCTTTGGCCTTAGAAGAAGCTTTCAGAAAATCTGGGTTTCCTGATGGAATATTTACCAATCTTAATATAGGATCTAATGATGTTAAAGGGGTAATTGAAAATCCAAATGTGGTAGCTGTTACTCTAACAGGTAGTGATGCAGCTGGGCGCTCTGTAGCTTCTATCGCAGGCGCAAACTTGAAGAAAACCGTAATGGAACTTGGAGGAAGTGATGCCTATTTAATTTTGGATGATGCTGATCTAGACCAGGCAACGACACTAGCCACTTTGGGTAGATTACAAAACAATGGACAAACCTGCATTGCAGCAAAACGTTTTATCGTTCAGCAGGAGGTATATGAGAAGTTTTTAGAACTTTTTAGTAAAAAAATGGAAGCCGCCATTATGGGAGATCCTACGGAGGAATCTTCCTATTATGGTCCTTTAGCTAGAATAGACTTAAGAGATGAGTTACACCAGCAGGTTGAAAAAAGTATTGCTCAAGGTGCGCGTCTGGTCATAGGAGGGACTATTCCTCAAGGTAAAGGAGCGTATTACCCTGCAACAATACTGGCCGATGTAACCCCTGGAATGGAGGCTTTTGATAATGAACTCTTCGGACCAGTGGCCTCGGTGGTCCGTGCCAAGGATGAACAGCATGCCATCGATCTGGCTAATAATTCTCAATTTGGTCTTGGTTCTGGTGTGATTACTTCAAATAATGAGCGCGGTGAAAAAGTAGCACTTCAACTTCAGGCCGGAAGTAGCTTTGTAAATAAACTAGTGGTTTCAGATCCTAGACTACCTTTTGGTGGTATTAAAAATAGTGGATATGGAAGAGAACTTTCCAGTTATGGAATCCATGAATTTGTGAATATTAAATCTATTTGGATATCATAAAGATCCTCATAACTCGGGGATTTGTTGGAAATCAGTACATTGATCGTACAACTTTTTAACATTAAAAGCTTATTCTAATAAAATTTCATTCACATTTATGTCGGCCTAGTAATCCATAGTTCCTTTTAAAACATTTGATAATTGTCCAATTATTTTTGAGTTATTTCGTTTTAAGTAGAGAAATTCTAAAGCAATGTTTAGTTTTTCTCAAATTAAAGTGTGTTCTTTACATTTGTAATATCAATCCAAACTAGCATCCATATCGTTTTGATTTAGAATTCATGGGGTGGTTATAAGCTATATCTATAGCACATAAATTCCTTCCAGGTTTCTAATTCAAAAAAAGAATCGCATTCCCAGTCTTCGGACGATGGGTCTGAATTTTTAAAGTTTGACATGGTGATCTTTGATGAGTTTGGATAGTCTACGCTAGAGATGAATACATCAGTTGATGTATATTCCCCCGTCTTTTAACTGCTCGCACAACTCCATATTACATCACTTATAACCAATACTGGGAGCTCTAATAGGAGTTCTTGGCTAACAAATATGTCTTTCATTTAAAGTTTTGCCGAATTGCGATTCCATCAAACTAAGATTAAGGATGTATGCAAATAGAAAAACAAATAGGGAGAGATCCGCCGATACCTTTAATTCTAGGGAATATCCCTGAGGATTAAAACAAATCATTTTTAAAAGTGAATATAACACCGATTGAAATGGTGAGGTATATGAATTGCCTTAAAGCACACCATTAACTATTACTAACCATAAACATTAAACATGAAAACTTTCAAAAAACTTATTTTAAGCAGTCTGGCTGTGTCGTTGTTCTGTATTACAGGATGTAAAGAAAAGGCAAAGGAGAAAACTGTAGAAGAAGAAATTCCAATTGTTGAAACCAATTCGGGTAAGGTATCTGGAACCCTTGACAACGGTGTTTACGCCTTCAAAGGAATTCCATATGCCCAAGCTGATCGATTCATGCCTCCAGAGGATCCTGTACCTTGGGATGATGTGCGGGAGTGTAATGAATTTGGGCCAGTTGCCAAACAGGTAGTAGAATGGATTGATGAGTCGAATATGGATGAAGAAAAGCTCTTTAGCGTCAATGTATGGACTCAAGGAATATCAGATTCAAAAAAGCGTCCAGTGATGTTTTGGTTACATGGGGGAGGTTTCTTTGTTGGAAGCAGTAATGATCCTATGACCTACGGTAAAGCTCTAGCTGAAAAAGGAGACGTGGTTGTGGTATCTGTGAACCATCGTCTAAATATTCTAGGGTTTCTAGATTTATCCGCCGCAGATCAAAAGTATGCTCATTCAGCAAATGTTGGAATGCTAGATGTGGTTAAAGCATTGGAGTGGGTTAATAATAATATCGCCTCTTTTGGAGGAGATCCGAATAATGTAACGATACTGGGTGAATCTGGTGGAGGAGGCAAAGTGGGTACTTTAATGGGAATGCCAGCTGCAAAAGGACTCTTCCATAAAAGTATTATTCAAAGTGGAACCCTTATTAATGTGATGACACAAGAAAAATCTCAGAAACTAGGTTTAGCAGTTTTAGAAAAGTTGGAAATTTCTCCTGACCAAGTGGATAAAATTACCAATGTGGACTATGCTGATTTGGTAAAGGCTGGTCATGAAGCTGTCGCTGAGATAAACGGTGAACGAAAGCCAGGTTCACCTGAAATGTTTGGTTTTGCACCATCACAAGATGGCGTCGATCTAATTCAGCAGCCTTTTAGTCCTGGATTTCCAGATATGTCCAAAGATATTCCACTTATGATTGGTAGTACTCTTAATGAATTGATGCCAACGGTTTATGGTGAAAAAGACCTCACTTTAGAACAAGCCAAAGAGCGTTTGAAAAAAACATATGGGGATAAAACAAATCAGTATGTCGAATTATATGCCCAGGCATACCCGGACTACACCCCTCAGGATTTACTTTCTGTCGATACGGTATTTAGACCATTTACCATTAGAACTGCTGATGCCAGAGCAGATGAATCTTCTGCTCCATTATACGTTTACTTTTTAGCATGGAAAAGTCAAGTAGACAACGCCTCTAAAGGTTCTTTTCATGGACTGGACATTCCCCTGGCTTTCTATAATGTAGATCTACGACCAGGTTGGACTGGCGATACAGAAGAGGCATGGGCATTATCAGATAAGATGAGTGATGCGTGGCTAAATTTTGCAAAAACGGGTAACCCAAATGTAGAAGGTAAATTACCACAATGGGATACTTATACTAAAGAAAATGGTAACACCATGTACTTTGATAATCAAAGCAAGATTATACACAACCATGATAGAGCGTTAATGAGTTTTATTAAGCCTGAACTAGGTCTTTAATATAAGCACTTGAATTAATATTTAATTTATCAATCCAAACCAATGATGAGATTATTATTTGTGTCTTTTGTAATTGTGTTTCTATCAGTTCCAAAAGACGCCATAGGACAAGAATTAAAAATAAATGACCTTGAGTATTTTGAGAAGCAAGGGCTCAATGTACTAGTGTACAGCAATATTTTTAATGGCGGATTTAACGATGAAAAGAACGCTGGAATAGAAATGATTATGCACGGGGTGAGAACTGCCCAAGGAGGTGCAGTACGACTCTCGAGTGCGCCAGAACAATGGGATTTGGTGCCAGAGGTTTTAAATCGCAAGGTAGACCGCAGCTCGCAAAGTATCGAAGCAGTTTTACGATTTGAAGATTATAACTTTGAATCTCGAGTGGTGGTAACCGCTAAAGGAAATGCTGTGGAACTCTCTGTTTATTTACAAGAGCCTGTTCCAGAGGAGCTCGAAGGGAAAGCGGGTTTTAATTTGGAATTCCTTCCATCAAAGTATTGGAGTAAAACCTACCTTATGGATGGACGTTTGAATCGTTTTTCAAGGTATGTGGCTGGGTCCAACACCACAAAACCTAATAGTGAAAAGCTAAAACAATTTAAAGGTTATAGTACAACTGATGACAGAGGGACAGGTAGGTTCATCGAACCACTTCCACTTGAGACGGGTCATAGCCTTTTAATGGCTCCAGAGGATCCCGAACGACGGGTAAAGATCACTTCTGAGGATGTTGAATTAATGGTATTTGATGGCCGTGCTTTAGCGCAAAACGGTTGGTATGTAGTACGTAGTATACTCCCCAAAGGTAAGACTGGGAAGGTTTTAACCTGGACCATTGAGCCTAATGCTATAGAAGGATGGATAAGAGAACCAAATGTAGGATTATCACAAGTAGGTTATATTCCAACCCAGCCAAAGGTGTCCGTTATTGAACTCGATAAAAATGATCAGGTAGAATCAAAGGCATCTATCGTTAAAATAAATACAGACGGAAGTAGCTCAACTGTTTTCACTGGAGATGTAGAACTTTGGGGGGATTACTACAAGTATCAATATGCTAAGTTCGATTTTTCTTCCCTAACCACACCAGGCATATATTATATCCAATATGGGGATGTTAAAACCAATAACTTTATCATCGACAATAGCGTTTATGATGAGATTACCAATGCTACGAGCGATAATTGGATTCCTATTCACATGAATCATATGTTTGTTAGAGAAGGGTACAGAGTGTGGCATGGAGAACCATTTAAAGAAGGTTACCGCCAAGCGCCACCAAATACGGACCACTTTGATATGCACTGGCAAGGACCGACTACTGACACAAAATACAAAGGAGGAGAGTTAGTTCCAGGTTTGAACATAGGAGGGTTTTTTGATGCAGGTGATTTCGATATTGAGACTGGAGCTAATATCAGCGTAGTTCAAAACTTTGTAAGGATTTGGGAAAGCTTCAAACCACAAAGAGATCAAACTTTTGTGGACCAAGATCAGCGTTATGTAGAGCTTCATCGTCAAGATGGAACACCAGATATGTTACAATTTATCGAGCACGGTGCTCAACAACTGGTAGCTCAGGCAGAAATTCTGGGGCATATGGCTTTAACGCTCTCGAATTCCGTACTTTATAATTATCATCACCTAGGAGATGCGGCCTCTATTACCGATGGACTTCCTTATAATCCAGAACTAGGTCCTTATGAGGTAGCCTCCGATGGGTTGTCTAGTGGTGTTAAGGATGATATGTGGGTGTTTACAACCCGTGATCCTTCACGTGATATGTGGGCTGCAACAATGTTTGCCTCTGTATCTAGAGCCTTAAAAGGATATAATGATGACCTGGCGGATAGAGCATTAGAACAATCTAAAAGACTGCTAAAAGAAGCGACAAAATTACTGGAGGAAAAGCCTGATTCGCGTCGTTTTGGATGGAGAGGAGGTGCTGCAGATGTTTCTACTAACTTACAATTGTATATCTCCACTGGTGAACAACAATACGCAGACAAGTACCTAGAACTTCTTTGGCCAGCACTCGATAAAAATGTCAGTTTTGTAATCTTTTCAGCATTACAAGGGATACCTCACATGGATGATGCCTTTAAAGAAAAACTAAGACCATATATGTTGAAATACAAGGATTATATTTTGGAATTAGAAAAGGACAATCCATATGGCGTCCCTATTGGACTTGGAAATTGGGCAGGCAATGGGATGATACAGAATTTTGGAACCAACGTGATCTGGGCTAATAAATATTTCCCTGACATTATCGAGTCTGATCACGCTTTTAAAGCGGCGAGTTGGTTATTTGGTTGTCATCCATACCATAATTATTCCTTTGTGGCAACTGTTGGCGCTACACGTCCAAAAGCTGTTTTTTACGGAAACAATCGTGCAGACTTCTCATTTATTCCAGGGAATGTTGCTCCAGGGGTGTTGTTTAGAAAACCTGATCATTTTGAAAATTATGATGATTGGCCATTTTTATGGGGCGAAAACGAGGGAACCATTGCGGGTAACACCAGTTATTTCTTCTTTGGCTCTGCTTTAAAAAGCCTTGTTGATTAACTTAGAAATTAAATTTGTAAACAATCCCATCCATTTGAAAAAGTGGGTGGGATTTTTTATAGCCACTCTAAGGTCCTTTTTTAATGCACATTTGTTCCTGTTATTCAAAGGAGTTTTGTAGTTGCAACAGAACCTCCATCGAATCTATATGCCGTTAATTGCAAATTATGATTTAATATTATTAATATGCTAAGCACTAGAGTTCGGCATTTCTTTGGCTGAAATTGATTTTGTATCTTCAAGGGCAAAGCCTAAGGTTTCTTTAAACGGTACGACTAAACTTTGAAATGTTCTTAAAACAGTAAAAACAAACAAATGGAAATTGGAATTGATAGTTTTGCCTCTGCAATGTATGGCAGGGAACTAAGTAGTGCTGATGCCATGCAGGAGTTAATCGATCGTATTGTTAAGGCAGACCAAGCTGGACTCGATGTCTATGGTATTGGTGAGCATCATAAAAAGGAATTTCTGGATTCCGCTCCTGCTGTAATTTTGTCTGCTGCGGCGGCCAGAACCAGTCGGATTCGTCTAGGTAGTGCAGTTAAGGTATTGAGCACCGATGATCCCGTTAGAGTTTATCAGAGTTTTGCAACGCTTGATTTAATTTCTAAGGGGCGTGCCGAGCTTGTGGTTGGACGAGGTTCTGCCGTGGAAGCTTTTCCTCTTTTTGGTTTTGATCTCAATGATTATGATTCACTTTTTGCCGAAAAATTAGGTTTATTACTTCAGGTAAGGGATCACGAATTTGTAACTTGGAGTGGAAAGTTTAGACCAGAGCTAAACAACCAACCTGTTTACCCTAGAGCTTTACAAGAAAGACTTCCAATTTGGTTAGGGGTGGGAGGTACCCCAGGTTCTTTTGTGCGTGCAGGTTCCTTAGGTCTTCCCTTAATGGTAGCGGTCATTGGAGGAGAAACCGAGCGTTTTCGTCCTTTGGTTGATTTGTATCGTGAGGCTGGGGCGAAAGCTGGATTCTCATCTGATGAATTAAAGGTTGGACTCCATTCACCTGGTTATATAGCACAATCAAACGAGAAAGCCATCAGTGACTATTATCCTGGATATGCAGAATTATGGACTAAACTAGGTAAGGAACGGGGGTGGCCACCTGTAACTAAACAACAGTTTGATTCACTTATAGGTCCGTCAGGGGTTTTAGTAGTTGGAAGCCCTGAGCAGGCTGCCGAAAAGATATTAAGACATAGCGAAGCCCTTGGAGGAATCGATAGGTTTACTTTCCAAATGGATAATGCAGGCTTAACCCATGGCCAATTATTAGATTCGATTGAACTTATTGGGACTGAGCTCATGCCACTGATTGAGAAAGGTTAATCAGAATCCATTACTAAGAAATGTGATTTATGATGTAATTGTTTGTATTTGTAAACGTTGTTTAAAAGACATACTCGAGTCTAAAAAATGGAGTGTTTTTCCCTAATACTATCTCAAGAGCAAAAGGAATAAGTTAATTGATTCATTTTGAAAAAATTAACAAAAGCTTCTTGGATAGAGAACCTTGAAATGTAAGAAAAGCCGTAATTTTATTTACGGATAAATTTACAGAAGAAGCAAAAGCAAGAAAAAACTTCAATTAAAGGTGGAAAGACATTTAATAAATACAACGGCTAGCGTATCAGAGAAAGATTCAATAATTAGATTTAAGAGGGATGTTTTAAATGGTTTAAAGGCTAGTCCAAAAGAACTACAACCAAAATACTTTTATGATGAGGTAGGCACTGAACTGTTTAGAAAGATAATGAAGCTACCAGAATACTATTTAACGGATTGTGAACTTGATATTTTTCAACATAAAACAGCTCAACTTGCCAAACTTATAACTCAACATAATGAGGAATTTGACCTTATTGAATTGGGTTCTGGGGATGGTTTTAAATCAAAACATTTACTAGATTATTTATTTCACAGCAAGACGAATTTCACCTATATGCCTATTGATATTTCTAAATCGGCTCTAGAGTATTTGAGTGAATCTTTGAATGATCAATTGCCAGGGATGGAAATCCAAAGTTTTCAAGGAGAATATGTCGAAATGTTAGCTGAGGCATGTTATAGCTCTAAACGACGAAAAGTGGTTCTTTTTCTTGGAGCCAATATTGGAAATATGGAACTTCCACAGGCAAATGAATTTTGTGGTGAGTTACAATCCTTACTCTCACCAAAAGATCTTTTGCTGGTTGGATTTGATTTAAAGAAGGATCCTAAAAAAGTTTTAGCGGCTTATAATGATACCTCAGGGATTACATCACAGTTTAATTTAAACTTATTAGAGCGGATTAATCGCGAGCTTGATGCCGATTTTGTCGTGGATCAGTTTGAGCATTATCCGGTGTATGACCCGATAAGTGGTGCGTGTAGAAGTTTTTTAGTGAGTTTAAATCAGCAGCAGGTTTGCATCGGGGAGAATCAGATCCACTTTCAAAAAAATGAAGTCATCCAAATGGAAATTTCACAAAAATATGACCTAAATGGTATCTGTGATTTGGCGGCAAAGACGGGATTTAAAACCGTAGGAATGATAGCAGATTCCAATGGGTGGTTCGTAGATGCTATTTGGGAAAAACGAGAATAAGAATTTTAAATTTACGCTTATGGAGTCAACTACAATAATAGAAAATAAAATACAAGAGTTACTTAAAAATTTTGAATTCGTTCGACAGAGTACAGAGCACATTTGTTCTTTTTTAGAAATTGAGGATTATGTTGTTCAACCAATAGCAGATGTCAGTCCTCCAAAGTGGCACCTAGGTCATACGACTTGGTTTTTCGAAACCTTTATCCTTATTCCAAATTTAAAGGGTTACAAAGTTTTTGATCCCAAATATAATTATGTGTTTAACAGTTATTATGAGACCGTTGGAGCGCGCGTTATTCGAACCGATCGAGGGAATCTGAGTCGTCCATCTGTGTCTGAAATATATTCTTATAGACATTATGTAGATGAACATATGCGATTGCTTTTCAAAGATGTAAGTGCTCAAAGTGAGCTAAAAGATATCCTGGAGTTAGGAATCCATCACGAACAACAGCACCAGGAACTTTTGTATATGGATATTAAATATATTCTTGGACACAATCCTCTTTTTCCTGTGTACAGCGATAAAAAGGTTTTCGATGAGATTATTAGGGAACAGGTGAAAGAGTTAAGTTTTTCTGAGGGTGTCTTTGAGATCGGATTTCAAGGTGAAGGTTTTTGTTTTGACAATGAGCTAGGTAGGCATCAGGTATATTTGGATGCATTCGAGATTGATCCCTATCCTGTGAGTAATAAGGAATATCTAGAATTTATGGAAGATGGAGGATATGAGAATTTTAGATTTTGGCATGCCGCAGGTTGGGATTGGGTCAATTCTAATAATGTCAAAGCTCCTTTATATTGGTATTTTATAGACGGACAGTGGATGGTCTTTGGCTTAAATGGATTAAAGGAGATGGAGGGTAAGCAGGCTGTTTGTCATGTAAATTATTACGAGGCGGCTGCCTTTGCAGCTTGGAAGGGTATGGAATTGCCAACAGAAGCCCAATGGGAGATTGCCAGTAAATCATTGGAATGGGGTCATCGATGGGAGTGGACTCAAAGCGCCTATTTACCATACCCTAGATTTAAAAAAGCACCAGGAGCGATTGGTGAATACAATGGAAAATTCATGGTAGACCAAATGGTATTGCGAGGCGCTAGTGTAGCCACTTCGAAAGGTCATAGTCGCAATACTTACCGTAATTTTTTTAAGTCCCACCAAAGGTGGCAATTCTCTGGTATAAGACTTGTAAAATCATTAACCTAAGATGCCAATAGATGTAAATTACAGCACTAATTTATGGATGAGGTGGATTTGTCTTTGTATAACATATTCATGATTCTATTAAACAATAGTGCGAGTTCTGTTCTATCTTCCACAGCAAGAGTTGAAATGACTCTCCGAACAGATTCTGTAGAGAGCTGATCGAGCTTCTCTTGTACTTTAATCCCTTTTTTAGTCATCATTATTTCATAGCAGCGTTTGTCTACAGGGGATTGCTTTTTGGTCAATAAGGATTTGGATATTAGTTTTTTAATGATACGACTTAAGTAGCCTTCATCAAGGTTTAGGATTTTATTGATATCGGTCGCGGTTGTTTTTTTTTGTTGATGGACTATAAAAAGTATTTGTGATTCTGTTAGCGAATAATCGGAGTTAAGCATTGTTTTTTCTAAGAGTCCGATACTTCTTACATAGTTTCTGTTGAAGGCTCGGATTGTATGTATGATTTCCATTTCATCCATTTGATCAAATTTTGTTGCTTTTGTCAAGCAATTTTAATTATATTTGCTTTTGTCAAGTAATATACGAAATGTAATTTAAAATGAATAAGAAATGATAACGGTAAAAACAATTTCTACAGATGATCCTCATTACCAATCGATGAGGGAACTGAGAAATAGAATTTTGTTACGTCCTATTGGTCTGAAAGATGGAGCTTGGGAGATGCATGACCATAAATCTTGGCATTTTGTTGCTCTTGAAGATGACCGAGTTGTTGGATGCGCTATTTTAGTCCCTTTAAATGAGGAACCAGAACGCGCGCAATTAATGCAAATGGCCGTTGACACCAACCTTCAGGGAAGGGGGATAGGTAAGCTCATTGTCGAAGAAATGATTTCATTTGCCAAAAGAAATGGTCTTTCAGAAATCAGTTGTCATTCAAGAGATTATGCTGTGGATTTTTATTCTAAACTAGGTTTTGAGGTATATGGGGACTCCTTCGAAGAGGCTGGTATTGCACATAATCATATGAAGATAACCCTTAGAAAAGCAAAGCAAAGCAGAATTTAACTAATTTAAAGATGAGAATAAGTAATTGTTCAATGCAGGATATCGATGAAATTTTTCGCCTGTACAAAATTGCTTCTGATTTTCAGAAAGCCAAAAAGGAGGTTACCATCTGGCCCGAGTTTGATCGAGCACTTATAGAGAGTGAGATTCGCGATAACAGACAGTGGAAAATAAGCATGGATGGGGAAGTTGCTTGTGTTTGGGCTATCACATTTTCTGATGATCAAATCTGGGAAAATAGCGGCAAAGATGCGGCCGTATACATCCATAGAATTGCAACAAACCCGAATTTTAGAGGGAATAATTTTGTGACAAAAATTGTAGAATGGAGTAAGGAATATGCAAAGCAACACGGAAAGGATTTTGTAAGACTTGATACCACTGGTAATAATAAAAAACTCATACAGCACTATAAGCATTCGGGCTTTGATTTTTTAGGTATTGTGGAGCTTTCAGATACCAAGGGACTGCCTGACCACTACAGCAATGTACCAGTTTGTTTGTTTGAAATCAAAATGTAAGGCAACATTAAATGCGATAATTCATTGGTTTTTTAAAAAGGGTTTACTTGATTGTTTTTGATCTTGTTAACAGGTGTTAACATTAAAAGATTGGTACGATAGTTGGTGCTTCTACTTAAGGGGTGTTTTAGTTAGTATTTTTAAACTTGGGGATCCTTATCGAAGAATTCTTAAAACTTAAACCATGAGAAATCAATTACTTTTATTGGGTGCATTACTTTTCTACAGTATCTCTGGGGCGATTCCAAATCCCTATCCAAAGCAGGTTGATTTACCTTCTTTAAATGCTGTAATACAACAAAAAGATACTGCGACATTTGCCTCGGGCTGCTTTTGGTGTGTTGAGGCTAAATTTTCACAATTGGAGGGGGTTTTAAAGGTAACCTCAGGCTATACAGGAGGACATCTTAAGAATCCAACCTACAAACAGGTGTTGACGGGGTCCACTGGTCATGCCGAAGCTTGTAATATTGTGTTTGATCCTAGTGTTATCTCTTATGATGAATTATTGGAGGCTTTCTTCTTATCTCACGATCCCACACAACTGAATCGTCAGGGTAATGATGTGGGAACTCAGTATCGCTCAGCAATTTTCTATCACAATAACTCTCAAAAAGAAAAGGCAGAATATTATATAAATACCTTAACCCAGCAATTGATATACAATAAACCGATTGTTACTCAAGTAAATCCATTTACAAAATTTTACATCGCCGAGGATTACCATCAGCAATACTATGAGAATAATCCGAATCAAAGTTATTGTCAATATGTAATTCAGCCAGAGCTGGAAAGGTTTAAAGAAATTTTTAAAGACAAACTAAAAAAATAAGGCAATGGGAGTGAGAACAATAATTTTAGGTATTTTATTTGCACTGATATGCGCGGGAAGTTATGGCCAAAATATACGCTCAGATAAGGGACATGAAAACAATCCTTATTATTCAACTACCGATACCACTAAGATAGATGTGTCGGATGCCGAATGGAAAAAAATATTACCTGAGGATCTTTACGCCGTGGCAAGAGAGCAGGATACAGAACGTCCATTTACGGGAAAGTATTGGAATAGCGATACTAAAGGAAGTTATTATTGTGCGGCTTGTGGAAATGCACTTTTTAAATCAGATGCTAAATTTGCAAGTAATTGTGGTTGGCCTAGTTTCTATGAACCCATTAGAAAAAATAGCGTCACCTATAAAGAGGATAACTCTATTGGAATGCATCGTATTGAGGTGCTTTGTGGACGTTGTGATGCTCATCTTGGTCATATCTTCAATGATGGTCCACCCCCGACCTATAAACGATTTTGTATGAACTCTATCAGTCTTGACTTTGAACCTCAAATGGCTCTTTTGCGTTAAATAATGCCGCTTTTAATTTAGTTTTCTCCCTAGGTATTTGATGTATAAATTTAACAGCTTAGAATAGCTGAGTTTGGAAATATTCCATAATTTTGTTGGAAATATTCCAATTTTATGAATAGAACGATTCTGCATCTTGATTTGGACACTTTTTTTGTTTCTGTAGAGCGTTTATTAGATTCTCGCTTAAATGGGCGCCCTATATTAGTGGGAGGGATTTCTGATAGGGGTGTGGTAGCTGCTTGTAGTTATGAAGCTCGAGCTTTTGGAGTACACAGTGGAATGCCTATGAAAATGGCTAGAAACTTATGTCCTGAAGCTGTTGTGATTAAGGGTAATGCGGGTACCTATACCAAGCAATCAGAGCTTGTCACTGAAATTATTAAAGAAGGGGTGCCTCTTTTTGAAAAGGCTTCGATTGATGAATTTTATGCAGACCTCTCTGGAATGGATAAGTTTTTTGGTTCTTATAAATATGCCTCTGAACTTCGAAAGCGAATCATTAATGAGACTGGTCTGCCCATATCTTTTGGACTTTCTGTAAATAAGGTAGTATCTAAGGTAGCCACTGGAGAAGCTAAGCCGAACAATCAATTGAAAATCGGCTTTGGTTTAGAAAAACCTTTTTTGGCTCCTTTGTCTATTAGGAAAATCCCTATGGTTGGTGATAAGACCTATCTCACCCTTCGAAACCTTGGGATTAAACAGATAAGAACCCTGCAGGAAATGCCCAGGGATATGATGTCTACTGTTCTGGGAAAAAACGGATTGACCATTTGGAATCGAGCCAATGGAGTGGATAATACTCCTATTACTCCCTATTCGGAACGTAAATCCATATCTACCGAGCGAACCTTTGATCGTGATACCATAGATGTTTACCGCCTGAGATCTATTCTTACAGCGATGACCGAAAACCTGGCATTTCAGCTTCGAAGAGGTGAAAAGCTGACTGCTTGCGTGAGTGTCAAACTTCGCTATTCCGATTTTCAGACATGTTCTAAGCAAATGAAGATTCCCTATACTAGTGCAGATCATATTTTGATTCCTGCGATTCAGGATCTTTTTAATCAATTGTACAATAGAAGGTTACTTGTTCGTCTTATTGGGGTGCGTTTTACACATTTGGTTCATGGACATTACCAGATTAACCTTTTTGAAGACACCCAACAAAGCATACGTCTTTATCAAGCCTTGGATAAGATACGGGAGCGTTATGGAGACCGAAGTGTTATCAGAGCGACTTCTATGGGCGTAAGGACCATCGGGAGGATGACCAATCCGTTCAATGGTGATCCACCTATTATTTTAGCACATCGCAAGCAATAATGTATTTGAATTGTCACACTTATTACAGTCTTCGGTTTGGGACTTTTTCTGAATTGGATTTACTTGACTTGGCTCGGGAAAATGCGATTCAAGAATTGGTCCTGACAGATATTAACAATACTTCCGCTTGTCTTAATTTTATTAGAAAGGCCCCAGAATTTGGAGTTCGACCTATTGTGGGGATTGATTTTAGAAACCAAGTGGAACAACATTATGTAGGCATTGCAAAAAACAATTATGGATATAAGCAGTTAAATGATTTTTTATCCCTGTATTTACACCAAAAGAAGGATTTTCCAGATCGGGCTCCTGATTTAAAAGAGACCTATTTCGTGTACCCCTTTGAGAAGGTATTATTGATGGGACTTACTGATTTTGCGGAGCACGAGTATATAGGGATTTCTGTAAGCGATCTGCGAAAGCTTCCTTTCTCAGGGTATCTTCATTATAGGGATAAACTAATTGTTCTGCAACCAGTTACCTTTAGGAATAAACGGGATTTTAATGCGCATCGATTGCTTCGTGCTATTGATAATAACACCTTACTTAGTAAACTCTCTCCTTCGCAGGTTGCTTCTATGGATCACCAGATGCTGTCTGTTTCAGATCTTTCCTTAGCCTTTGAGCAGTATGATTTTATTTTAAATAACACCCAGCGGCTACTTCAAGATTGCCACATTCATTTTGACTTTAGTCCTAGGGCTAAAATGCAGAATCAAGCCACCTACTTTAATACAAAGCAAGAGGATCGTGATAAATTACGTGCACTGTGTTTTGAAAATCTTTCATACAGATATCCCCAGAATAGCTCTTTGGCTTTAAAGCGGGTAGAAAAAGAGTTGGATTTGATTTATAAAATGGACTTTGTCGCTTATTTTTTGATCAACTGGGATATTGTCACCTATGCGAAATCTCAAGGGTATTTCCACGTCGGTAGGGGGAGTGGAGCAAATAGTATTGTGGCTTACTTATTGGGGATTACTGATGTGGATCCCTTGGAGCTGGATTTGTACTTTGAGCGTTTTTTAAATCTTTTCCGTAGCAGTCCTCCCGATTTCGATATTGATTTTTCTTGGAGGGACAGGCAGGATGTTACTAATTATATCTTTAACCGTTTTCAAAATGTTGCTCTAATGGGAGCTTATGTCACTTTTAATTACAGGGGAGTGGTACGTGAACTAGGAAAGGTATTCGGATTGCCTAAGCAGGACATAGATAGGTTGAGCAAGGGCAACTTTAATGCCTCTGAACTCGATACTACTTCGCAGTTGGTGCTAAAATACGGAAGTCTCATTGAAGGATTTCCAAATTATGTGAGCGTGCATTCCTCTGGTATACTGATTAGTGAACAACCACTTCAGTGCTTTTCAGCAACTTTTCTGCCACCCAAAGGCTTTTCGACTGTGCAATTTGATATGCACATTGCTGAGGATGTGGGGCTCTATAAATTTGATATCCTTGGACAGCGGGGTCTTTCTAAAATACGAGAAACCCTAGATGTGATTCGATACAACCAGCCTGAGGCGGAGGTATTGGATATTCATGATATCTCTATATTGAAAAAAGATGATCGGATTAAGGGGTTGCTAGAATCTGGAGAGTGTATGGGGTGTTTTTATATCGAGTCCCCTGCGATGCGTCTTTTGATGAAGAAGCTCAAGGTGGATAATTATTTGACACTTGTAGCAGCTAGTTCAGTGATTCGTCCTGGTGTAGCTCAAAGTGGAATGATGCGAGAATACATCCTTAGACATCGTGATCCGTCTCGGGCTAAGGAAGCACATCCTGTGTTGTTGAAATTAATGCCAGAGACTTATGGAATTATGGTTTATCAGGAGGACGTGATTAAGGTGGCTCATTATTTTGCGGGTTTAAGTCTTGCCGAGGCTGATGTCTTCCGTAGAGGGATGAGTGGAAAGTACCGAAGTCGTAAGGAATTTGTAAGTGTACAACAAAAGTTTATGTCGAATTGTCGGGAAAAAGGATATGAAGATAAAGTTATTTTAGAGGTGTGGAATCAAATTGAAAGTTTTGCGGGTTACAGTTTTGCTAAGGGACATTCAGCTTCTTACGCTGTGGAAAGTTATCAAAGCTTATATTTAAAGGCCTATTTTCCTTTGGAATATATGGTTGCTGTTCTAAATAACGCAGGAGGATTCTATCAAAGAGAAATCTATATTCATGAGACACGGATGCAGGGTGCTCGTATTCACTTACCATGTATTAATCGAAGTCGCATTGAGAATGTGATTTATGGGAAAGATCTTTATTTGGGTCTGGAGAATCTTAAGGACCTTGAAAATAGAGTAGGCCTACGGATTTTAAACGAACGGGATCGTGGAGGAGATTTTTTGTCTCTGGAAGATTTCCTTGATAGAGTAACAATTTCTATAGAATCACTTTCAGTTTTAATTCGTATTGGATCTTTTGCTTTTACTGGCGTTGACAAATATGAGTTGTTATGGAAGGCTCATTTTGCTCTGGGACATTTACAGCGTTTCGAAGCGCAGCAGCGTCTCTTTGCAGTCAATCAGTCTTCCCATACTATTCCAGAGCTAAAAACTACTGCCTTAGAGGCTGCCTTTGACCAGATAGAACTTTTAGGTTTTTGTTTAGATTCTCCCTTTACACTCCTTTTGAATCCCGTTGAAAACAAACGTGTAGCGATGGATTTTGAAACCCAGGCATATCGACGTGTGGATATCTATGGTTATTTGGTTACCATTAAACCTTCACGTACGGTTAAGGGGGATATAATGTACTTCGCGACATTCTTAGACCAACAGGGGAGTGTTTTTGATGCTGTTTTGTTTCCTCAAATTGCTCGAAAATATAGCTTTAGGGGAAAAGGGGTTTACCGTTTATACGCCAAAGTAGTAGAAGAGTTTGGATGTTTTACCCTTGAGGTAATTAAAATGAGAAAGGAGCCCTATGTTCAGGATCCGAGATTCTCAAGTTGATCAGAGATCGAAATGAAATGGGTGATAATCATTATATCAAGAAGGTATAGTGATTGTTGCTTTAGTTCCCGGTCTGTCCAAATGATCTTCATAAATAATTTTACCCCTAACGGTCTTTAGACGCTGTTCCATGTTTTTAATGCCATGACCATTGGCCAGATTCTCCTTCGAGGCTCCAATTCCATTATCAGAATAACTGACAACCAGTCGAGAACCTTCCATTTTAAAATTGATCATTATTAAACTTGCTTGGCTGTGTTTTTTCATGTTGATGAGTAATTCTTGAAGGGTGCGATACAATGCTCTTTGTTTATTTTCACTGATTGTTTCCCACTGAATTCCTTGAACACCTTTATTGATTATTTGGGTATCTTTATTACTATAATTGGTAAGGAGATCTTTCAGGGTATCCTCAAACTCTATTCCCACTGGAATATCACTGAAATCCCTAGCAATGTTTCGGGTTTTTCGATAAAGCTTATCTATGGCACTTAGAAGAAAAGGTTTAAACTCTGGATCAAAGTCGTCATTTTGTGTGCGAGTCAAAAGATTAAACACATCATTTGCTATTTCATCGTGAACCTTTTTTGAGATATAGAGTTCTGCCTGATAGGTAGCAATCTCTTTTTCCTGTAGGTGTCTTCTTTTTTGGTATCTATACAGTAGATAAAAACCACCTATGGTGATCATGAAAATTAAAAGTAAAATAATAATACGCGACTTTATCTTTGATACTTGAAGCTCCTGTATAATAGCGTTTGCTTTGAGGTTTTTATTTTCTTGTCTGTTACGTTCGACGTCGTATTTAATTTTGGCATAATGATTTTTACTTCGCTCTCTAACGCTATAAATACTATCACTAAGATCTCTGTATAAAATGGCATATTCTCTGGGCTTTTCTGCCGTTTCTATTAAAACAGAAAGGGCATCTAGCTGATCATCGGGATTGTTATAAGTTTTAGCAGTTTCATATGCAAGCTTAGCCATATTGCTTGCCTTAGGATCTGATCGATCCGCATAATGCTCGGCCAGACGAATATAACTCCCATTGAGTCTATAGGCAATGTTTTTTTGTTTGCGCATCTCTAGAGCTTCCAATAGATAAGACTCGGCATCAGGGTGATTGAGCTTACTTTTAGCAAATGCCCAATTGCTGAGGATTCGGGATTTATATCGAAGGTCATTAGAAAAGTTATATATGGAATCTTCCCTAAGCTCGGTAAATATATCAAAAGCTATATTAAAATTGTTGAGCTCCATTTGTACCAAAGCAATATTGTTTTTAACGTTGTTTTGGTACTGCTTAATATCAGTTAATTCTAAGGCCTTATTATACCAGTACAAAGCTTCATTGAAATTTCCTCTTGTTTTGGAGAAATTACCAATGTCGTTATAGATACCAGAGAATTCTTCTGCATTTTCTGGTTTATCTTTTAAATAATTAAGACTTTCAATAGCGGTTAATTCGGCTTCTTCATAATTACCGATTGTTTGTAGAATTAAAGTAAGTAATCTTGAGCGGCTGTAAACTTTGGAGCTGTCTTTTAATTGTTTATATAATTCGACACTCTGATAGGCATTAAATAAGGCAGAGTCTTTCTGATTGCTCTTATTAAAATAAAAACCTTTTAAATACATCGCATCTGCTATACCAAAGGTGTCTTTTGATTTTTGATAAACCGAAAGCAGCTTATTGGAATAATCAAGAGCACTATCTAAGGGTCTTTTCCTTCCAAAAAGTATAATCCTTTGTCTTAGGATTTTACTATAAGTTGAATCGGTGCGATTTTTAATAAGCCGAATGGCTCTATAGTTAGTATGAATAGCCGCATCAATTTTGGAGGCATCCTTGAGTTGTTCTGCCTGCCGGTATAGAGAATCAACATAGCTGGTGGAGACCGGTGCTTCTACTTGTTTAATTTCTTTCTCACAGGAGATCTGTAGGCTCATCACTAAAAGTAAAAAGAGGAATGTGAATAGGGTATTTCGCATTCCTCAAATTTATGAATTAATTTCTATTAATCTCCTTCGGGATCATCTGGATCTCCACCATTGCTACCTAGATCATCGTTGGCTTGATGTTGATATAAGGATTCTGTGTCAGATACAGCATCATTACTACAAGAATAGATCCCGAGAGTTATAGACAGGAGTAGGACTCCTAAAACGAATTTTTTCATTTTTTTCTTTATTAAAAATTGGACAAATGGATTCCCGGTGGCGAGAATGAAAGAATATTTCATGGCCGTGGGTTCACCGCTAATTTCTCTGTGGGAAGAAAAAATCCTCTGCGATTATTTTGAGCCACTTCCCAATAACTCTAAAGAATCGCGCTGAGAATTTTTAAAAAATGAATTTGCGCATCGATGATGTTAGCTTGACATCTCTCGAATCATTTTCTTATGGGCAAATTAAAGGGAGAATGTTTATTTGATTCTTGACAAACCCTTGCCATTTCTGTCAAAAAACCTTGCTGTTTTTGTCCAAGATTTGTCCATAGGCTATCGGTGTAGTGGTGTGACGCTCTGCGATGCTTTTTGGATAAGTGTTTTGTATGGTAGAAATGAAGGAAAAAAAAGACCAACACATAAATTAATACATGTTGGTCCAATTCAGTTAAAAAGATGAAAATCTAAATCATCTTTGAGTTATTTTTAAAAAAGCTAAAATCCATTAAAAATCTCTGTACTCACCAGATAAATATTTATTGGCTTTGTCTTCTTTGAATCGAGCATTTTCTGCATCCCAATTAAGGGTTTCTCCAGGGAATCTTCCAGCGATGGTTCCCAAAAGAATGGTCTCTGTCAGTCGAGCTGAATAGGAGAAAGGTGCTGTACACTCATCTTTTCCAAGGCAAGCATCTATAAATTGATGGTAGTGTTTAGGCCCTTCGGAGTTGTAGTTTCTAATGGGAGCTCCTAAGTTGTGCTTTCTGCTAATTTTTTTAATCTCTTTAGAGATATCAACATACTCACCATCGACAATCTTTTGTGGTAATTGCATAAAGTGTGGAAGTAATAACCTTCCTTTTTCTCCTATAAACATAGCACCTTGTTCTGGAAGTGTGCCATTTTCAGCCTCTACGACATCCAAGGATGTTTTGTCTTCTACACTTTGTGCACTATCTTGTTTAACCGCTGTTTGCTCTGGAGTTGTTTCCACTAGCGGTAGCACAAGGTCCTGATGGTCTTCAGGAGCTCCTGGCCCGTCATACCAAACCCATTTTAAAGAATCAGTAGTATATTTTGTTCCAGGAAAATCATAGGTCACTGTATTGTTCTCTGGGAAACTAAAACCATTTGATGGCCTGCATTGCGTGGTGATAGTTCGCGGTACATCTAGTTGAAGTGCATTGTAGGGTGTGTCGAAAATATGGACACCCATATCTCCAAGCGTTCCACATCCATAATCGACTAGTTTTCGCCAGTTACCTGGATGATAAACGCCTTCTTTATAAGGTCTATCTTTAGAGGTTCCTAGCCAAAGGTTCCAGTCTAAATTTGCTGGTACAGGATCTTGTCCCTCTGGAGCATTACCGTCATATCCCCAGTTCTTAGGAGACCAGGCTCTGACAGTATGTACCTTTCCTATGATTCCTGACTGAATTAGCAGCGTGGCAAGTTTATAATCGTAAAACGAATGTACTTGAATTCCCATTTGGGTCACCAGTTTTTTGTCCGCGGCCAATTTATTCATCGCTCTGGATTCAGAGACATAATGAGTTAATGGTTTTTGACAATAGACTGCCTTATCTAATTCCATTGCTAACATAGAGGCTGGTGCGTGGGTGTGATCTGGAGTGGATACCACCACGGCATCTATTTGTTTTTCCATCTCTGATAGCATGGTTCGGTAATCTGAATATGTTTTTGCATTGGGATATAATGCTTTGGCTTGGGCTAGTAAATTGGAATCCACATCGCAAAGCGCCACCACTTCTACAGATTTATGGGAGGCGATTGCTTTTAAATCTTCCTTACCCATAACGCCTAATCCGATATGTGCTGTCCTGATAGTTTTACCCTTTAGAGCTGCCTCTGCTAGTGCTGGGACTAACATTAGCCCTAAAGTACCTAAACTTGATTTTTTGAGAAATTCTCTTTTGTTCATGATGAGAGAAATTTGATTATAATTTTTTAATTTTTATATTTTTAAACCATATTGGACTCGAATGATCTTGAAGCCCAATAAATCCTGTTTTATACTTTCCGTAATCAGGGCTGTTCTTCCATTTGTCTGAATTTTTCTTTTCAATCCAAGCCTCATCCCAAGGAACAAATGAAAGTACCATTTCCCCATTGAGCCAATGTTCAACTCGCTCTGGAGTAAAGACAATCTTTGTTGTATTCCACTCTCCTGCAGGATTTAAAATTTTGTCTGCCTTTGGTGGGTGCATGGCGTAATCTGCAGCGGTAGATTGTAATGGTTTTAATTGTTCTGGATTTTCAGTATAACCAAGTGACAGGTTGTACTCTGTCAAATCGTGGATGTTTTCATAATTTTCATCATCGATTAACTGATATTCTGGCGACACCACAGGAGGTCCATCGTATCCTTCTTTCACGTGATAGAATACACCACTGTTTCCACCAGCAGGAATTTTCCACTCCAAGTACAGTTCGAAATTATCGAATTCTTCCTTGGCATATATAATATCCTTTCCTCCAGTGTAATCTTGTTCCAAACCGAGTTCTGTGTCGAAGGTAAGTGTACTGTCTTTAACAATCCATCCTGGAGGAAGTGAGTCCATATTGTACCCTCTCCACCCCTCAGTGGTGGTTCCGTCAAATAGATAGATCCACTCTTCAGACTTTTCGGCTGCCGCAGCAACAGGCTCATCAGCTGGAACTGTTTCTTTTTTTTCTTGGTTGTTTTTACAGGAAAAAAACATGGCAGCACCTAGGAGAATTACCAAGGTTTGATGCCATAATTTAATGTTTAGTTTCATTGAAATAATTGTTTATAGTTTGATTCTTTATAAGAAGCGAACTAATATAGTCATCAATTATAAGGTTTGAAATTTTTTTCTGAATTATTTCACAATTAAATAAGTTTCACTTCCTTTCTTTTAAGAATAATCATGGTTTTGAGGGGGTTTCAAAGGCAAAAAAATATTCGCTTGGAGTAGTAGTAATAAATCCCCTGAATATTTTATTGAGCTCGGGGATAGAAGGGGATGTATATATCATAGGAACATTCTATTATTAATGTTTAAAATACTATTGGCCTAACTGTTAATTAAAAAAAATGTAATGAAAAAACGTAGTCTGTTAATCTACTTATTCTTAATTATAGGATTGTCTGTGGCAAGTTCACAGGCTCAGAAAGAAAATCTAAATAGAGCACTTGTGGCTATTCGTACGAGTGATTCCCAAGTGTATATAGGTTGGAGACTATTAATAGATGACCCTAAAGGTATTGGGTTTAATTTATATAGAGATGGGTTATTACTTAATGATTCTCCTATTGTAAACTCTACCAATTATACTGATGACATAGCTGTAAATGGCGTATATAGTTTGGAAATCGCTCAGGATAGTATCATGACTAAAATTCCTAAAACAATTGCAAAAGCAAAGGTTTGGGAGCAGAATTTTTTGGAAATTCCAATTGATAGGCCACAAGGGGGAACAACTCCTGATGGTGTGAGTTATACCTATAGTGCCAATGATTGCAGTGTAGGAGATTTAGATGGGGACGGGGAGTATGAAATTGTTTTGAAGTGGGTGCCCTCAAATTCTAAAGACAATTCTCATAATGGACATACAGGAAATGTTTTCTTAGATGCCTATAGTTTTTCAGGAGTTCGAAAATGGCGTATTGATTTGGGGGTTAATATTCGATCTGGCGCGCATTATACTCAGTTTGTTGTTTATGATTTGGATGGTGATGGAAAAGCTGAAGTGGCATGCAAAACTGCTGATGGCACCATCGATGGTTTGGGGAATATCTTGGGTGAATCAAGTGCAGATTATCGAAATGAATCGGGTAGAATCCTTGAAGGTCCTGAATATTTAAGTGTTTTTGATGGACAAACAGGCGGGTTAGTGTCTTCGGTAAAATATGTTCCACGAAGGGGTGATGTAGGATCTTGGGGTGACAATTATGCCAATAGGTCTGATCGATTTTTAGCTGCGGCAGCTTATTTAGATGGGAAACATCCAAGTTTAATAATGTGTAGGGGTTATTATACTAGAAGCGTAATTGCTGCATGGGATCTGGTAAATGGTGAGTTAAAACAACGCTGGGTGTTCGATTCCGACACTCCAGGGAATGAGGCATATGCAGGGCAAGGTAATCACAGTCTGAGTATTGCTGATGTAGATCAGGATTCCAAACAAGAAATTGTCTATGGTTCCATGACCATTGATGATAATGGACAAGGCTTATACACAACGGGACTAGGACATGGTGATGCCTTACATGTTTCTGATTTTGATCCCAACATCCCTGGACTCGAGGTCTTTGCTCCACATGAAAATAAACGTGACGGGATTACTTTTCGAAAGGCAAAAACAGGAGAGATTATATGGCAACATAAGAATAACATTGATGTAGGACGTGCATTAGCTGCTGATATAGATCCAAGTCGTATCGGTGCTGAGTTCTGGGCACAAGGTAATATGGGGGTGTATAATATCAGTGGAGAGGAGGTTTTCAGTGAGATTCCCTCTATAAATTTTGCCATTTGGTGGGATGGTGATTTGCAAAGAGAACTACTTGATGGTAATCAAATTACAAAATATGGGATTGGAACAATTTTTACTGCAGATCAATGTAGCTCCAATAATGGGACCAAAGCGACCCCGTGTCTTCAGGCAGATTTGTTTGGTGACTGGAGAGAGGAAGTTATTTTTCGGACCAAGGATAATAACGCACTTCGTATTTTTACAAACCCTGAAATAACTTCTTTTCGCATTCCTACTCTAATGCAGGATCTTCAATACCGGATGGCTGTGGTATGGCAGAATTCTGGATATAATCAACCGCCTTGGCCGTCATTCTACATAGGTTCTGGGATGCTACAGAAATGGTAATATAATTGGAGTTACCTAAAACATTTCACGAAAGCCTTCCCATTGAACATCCCAACCACCGTCCTTAGGGAATCCTGGGTTTTCTATGGTATTGCCTTCCCAGCCAGCGCACATAAGCGCTATAGCAGTTAACAATCCTCCATTGCCAGGTAGATAGAGTGTTAGTCGCTGATCTTGATAATTATGACCATTTACTAGATACGTGTTGGTTTGAACATCCATTAGAAGTGCTTGAATAGCTTTCTCTGGTAGATGTAATCTGGTAGCTGTCATGGCTGTCATTGGGAAATCCCAACCCCATGTCTCTTCCCAGCTCCACTTTTCCCATACCAGATCAAAGGTGTTTCTCATAATCTGCAGATCGACCTTTTGCGTTAGCGGTAGCATTCCAAGGGTACCGAGTACTGATGGGTGATCAGTTTTGAACTCCGCATTGGTATAGGAGTCTTGTGCACTCTCGGTGGCCAAATAAACCTCTTGTAAAACAGGAAGCTGAGAAAGTTTGTCAATTACCTCAATCCATTTTGCTGGTGGTGTTTCTCCAAGTCTTTTCTTCCATTTTATAGCTGTTTGTAATCCCCAATGCCAGTAGTTTAATTCATAGGTAGGGTTATAAGTTTCAATAGCTTTGAACCGTTCCTGTGCTGGAATGACACCTGGCCCGAGTTCATAACGATCTAAAGCTTTATTGTAATGTGCAAAGGAGGCCATAAATTCTGCCGTTGCAAATACCTTATCCTTATATTGGTCTAGAGTGGCCTTTGAAGGATTTTCTTGGTATAACAACTCTGCATAAGTAATATAATGTGGCTGTTGCCAAATTAGGAAAGAACCAACCGAAGAAGGACTTTCATTACCAAATGGATCTGTCATTTTTTGCCAGCGAAGTCCGCTAAATCCTTGTCTTTTTGCCAGGGTAAAAGCTTTGTGTTTTGCTTTTTCATACCACTGCATGGATTTTTTAAGTAAATCGCTACGATCCCATAAACTGAAATGTACCCCATGCCACCAATGCATTTCTAGGTGAGGCTTTCCATACCAGCTGTTGTACGTAAGCCCTGTTTCCTGTGGAGGCTCATTGGAGGTACATTGTATTTTAGTTAAGTATTGGGATAATACCACCCGACGTTCAAGTTCAAAAGCTCTAGGATCACTGCATTTTGAAAAATCGACCGCCGCGCCGCTTTCCCAAAAAGCCTTCCAATTTTCAGTACTGCTTTGAAGAGTTTGGCTAAAACTAGGAAGATTCTTCTTAGTAGTTTTAGTGCTAAAACCAATGCTCATAGAAAAACTAGTGTTCTCAGGTGTTATACTGTAATAATGGGCCTGTTTTTTCGATATTTTAGTTCTCGGATCATCCCACTTAAAATCAACGTGGTAAGTAAGTGAATCCATTTGATGGGTTACAAGCGCCTTGTTTTTTCCATCTTTCTTCAAAGTTGACTTATAATTAAAGTCCCCTTCCCAGCGTACACCGGTGTCTTTCCACTCTCCAGTTGGGTAAGGGATGCGAAATCGAATTTGAAGCCTATTTTTTGAAATTAAATCTGATGTAACTTTAAAAGAAACCACATCCTGGTTTTGATGGGCAATGGTTTGTACTTTGACTAAGGATCCTTCTACTTTGAACTTGCTATGGATTATTCCAGTCCATAAATCCAAATGTTGGTCAATTTCTTGTATATCTTCTGGTCTTGCAAGTTGACCATTTTCTTTGGTAATCTCAAAACCAAGATTTCCGAGTTGCAACCGATGTGGGTTCTCCCGAAACCAATTCACTGCATTTTTTTGACGCTCTGGAGTTTTAATTTGTACAGAATAAGGCACTTTCCTTCCATACTGATCGTACTCTTTATTAGTTAAATTAAAGGTGTAATTATTTGGGTTTTTAAAGCGATCCCACCCCCATGAGGATTGTGTTCCCAGAGCGATTCCACCTTGGTAATGCTCTGGAAAACTTTGAAGACCTGTGGCATCTACGGTAAAGGCAAACTGACCATTACCAATACTAAGTGAAGCTAAGGTATCCACTGAGGTGACCTTTACTTGGTGTCGATCCACCAATGCTTTTCGATCAATCTTTTGAGCATAGATAAAGGAGCTTACCATTAAAAGGATAAGGGTTATTTTGGTGGTGAATAAAGAGTTTGTTTTCATGAATTTTTATTTTAGTAAAGTGAGACTCATAAGACCTATAATCACTTCGTTTGCTATGGTGGTTAATTCTAAGTGGTCTAATTCTTTATTTGGATCAATACTTAAGTCCAAAACCGTGGCCGCACCACCGTCTATGGCATAATCTGTAAAACCTTTTATACTGCTGTAATTATTAAATTGGCGATGGAATTCGCCCGTTTTCAAATGAAGTCTCAAAGGAGTGGGAGCCGAAATTTTAAAGGCATAATCGTCAGTGTAATAATCCTGTTCAATGGGCCACCAGTTCTCTGGATTTTTAAGTAGCAACTCTGAGGTGCTTCCGTCTTTATAGTGAATGATGACCTGCCCATTTGTTAATTGAGATTGCATTGGATTTGTAGTGCCAGCCATCAATAGGTATAAATGTCTAGCCTTTCCCTTGAGTGGAATTTTTATAGACTCTGGATAATTATCCCACATGGAAGTAAAGGCAATATCATTTCTTCCCTTAGCCGCAATGGCAAATGGTATGTTATGATAATAAATATTCCCCTTGGTTTTAGCTGCAAGATTCTTAAGCCCCTTATCTTGGATTTCAGGCAGTATATTTGGGTAGCACCAATTCCCGATTCCTTGTAATGGGAGCTGCAGTGTAGGGGAGTCCACTCTTGGAGAACTGTATTGTTGTTTAAATATATCACTTACCTTTTGATTGTAATACGGGCTAAGATCAACGGTTACAAATTCTTCATTAGCCTTAGCTTGAATATCCCAATTTTGCACCGTAAAATACGGTATTGATGTTCCTTTGATTGCTATTCTATTAGTTCCAGGAACCAGCTGCTCAGCTTTCAAGTATAAGTTACCTTCTTCTAAGGATGTGTTGTTGGTACTAAGGCTTTGGTAATTTAACATATACTCATGTTGGTTAAGAGCCTGTTGGTCGCTTTGGAAATAAATTTGTGATCCCTTAGGTGATGAGGTTGTTTTTGTTATTGCTATAATTGGGTTGATTTGAATATCAACGGGCTCCCACCACTTAAAGTCCCCTTGCTGGAGTTTTATAAAGAATGTCTTATATCCTGGGTCACTTTGAGGGTCTCCTTGGAGGTGATGCTCCTTAAGTTGTGTTGATTTAAATACGCTTTGAGGGTCGTATATGTCGATAAATCTCAATTGATTATTTGATAGCTCGAAGTGTTCCCCTATGGTGAGATTATTCTGGTATTGAAGTTTTTTGATTTCTTCTCCTTTCCATTTAATTTCAATGGTATACTCAGGCTTTTGCGGTGCCTTGATAATCAATTTTGGAGTAACTAGAGCAGCGGTATCAATATGCCAATTTGTAGTAATTTTTTGGTTTATTTTAATGTATTCTACCTGTTGTTTTTTAGCCTGTATGGTCAATTTAAGCGCCATGGGATTTTCCATAGTAGGGGTAATGGTGTACTCACTGGTATTATCCTGGAATTTGTAATTGTAGCTTAGATCAGGTAGTGTAATTGCTGCATGTTTCCACTGTGAAGGAAAGCCAGGTTTAATGTTCAGGGTATCTGATAGTGCATCGGGTTGGATACCAAATAGGCCTTCAGCTAAACTGCGAGCTGCCATGGCGATCGGATCAGCAAAGTCACGGTAAAGTTCTCCACGCATGGCGTCGTAGAAAGAAAGTTGTTGAAAACCTCCTGGAGAAGCTCCAAGATACATGCTTTCTACGATGGCGCTTTGCCAGAGTTTAAAAGCATCTTCGGGTCGATTACCTTGCCAGTATGCCAGGGAAGTATGTAAAACTTCAGCTAGTGCTACATTGTTAACTGACCAGGTATAGGGTTGCCAGTTGGTAGTGGAAATTAAAGCTAAATCTTCTAAAGGTAATCCTATTGCTTTTACAGGAATATGAGGGATTTGAGTGTCAACATAGCGTAACATCTGATAGGCTTGAAATGGATTTGCGGCGCCTTCATCAATGGGATGATAAATAGACCATACTCCTGGCTGATCATGTAATAATTGGTTTCCTAGAATGTCTTTATATTCAGCGAATATACCCTTGTTTGGAATCCATAATTGATCATTCATTGCCTTTTGAATTTTTTTAGCCTCTAGCTTATATGGTGCAATTTCTTGAGGTGGTTTATTTAGTTTTTTACCAATGGCATAGGCTAATTTGTTGGCATTAAGGTTATAGGCGCTCGAATAGCTAACTGAACCTCCACTGTATTGTAGGGCATCACTTGCCCATATACAGGCATAGGCATCGTATAGGTAATTGTTATCGGTATCAAAATTTCTTTTCTCCCAAGCTAGGTGCCGCTTAAGATAGGGCCACATCTTTTCCATAAAATCACTATCTGCAGACCATAGGTAATGTCGAAGTACTTGGTTAAAAAACACGGAATTCATATCGTAATGATGGGCAACGGTGTTTTTGTTGGGGTGCCTACTGATGTATCCACTACTGAACATGGAGGTCCCTATCTCTTCCTTTTGTCTTGCAAAATTTCTAGTGGTATCAGGTACTACCGGTCCAGTTGCTGGATGCAACACTTGGGAGTTAGCATAACTGTAAAAATGAGCCTGAGCACGGTCTTTCCAACCCAATGGATCAGCCACTGAGGCTCCTCTCCATGCATTTAAATGCATACGCCATGCAATAGATCCGTGCAAAAATGCAGGATATTCCCAAATAGCGTCTGCTGCGGTTGAAAGGGCTCCTCCGAGAGTATTGATAAACGGATCAGGTGTGGTGACTTTTACTACAGAGCCTTTATCTTCAGCTGCTTGTAGTGCTAAAATAAATTCATTTTGTAGGAGCTTCTGACTTTGATTTGGAAACTTTTCACTATTTTCAAATTTCCAGTATTGTACTTTTTTTATGGTGTCTAACACCCCAGTGATAAGGGGGTAATTGTCCTTTTCTGAGCTGTAAACCACTAATGGGTTTTCTTGATTGCTTGCAGAGGCAATTTTAGCTTTTGACTTAGGAAAGACTCCATATATGCTCCTGTTGTTTCCAGTTTTTTGTTTGTTATTCTGGGAACCATAGCTAACTTTAAAGGTAGCCTTATTTATTTGGTAATTATTGTCCAGACAGTATTCAGGATGCAAATAGAACACAGATTCTGGATCTGCTCCAATATCACCACTTCGCCAGAATTTTTTTCCACTCGCACCTCCATAGACCCATAATAGTGATACCTTAGTAGGAATATTTTGCGCTTCTAGTTTAAGTATAAATCCTTCAGATTCTGCTAAGGCGACAAGGTTAAGTTTAAGCTCTCCTCCCTTTAGTATTGGATCTTTAATAGTATAGCTCATCACACCTGAGCGGTAGAAGGTATGAATCTTATCAGCTGCAGTGATCCATTTACTCTGACCATTTTCACTAGCAATTCCCAGTTTAAAATTTCCACCCATACCTGGCATATACATAGCAAATTCTGGTAAATCACCAGCCTCGACTCTAAATCCAGTGTTTGTCCCATAAAGTGCTCTATTGAATCTTCGTTGACCTTTAACTAGCTCAAAACCATCATCTTTGGGAAGGTAATGAACTGATCGTATGCTGTCATGCCAAAAACCATTATTTTGTGCGATAGAAACACACATAAATCCTAGGCAGAGCATTGTAAGAAGGTGTTTGTAGAGTCTCATCTGAACATGGGTGTAAAGGGTTGGTTTTGCTATGGTATTACTTATGTGCGGTGAATATTTAAAATATTTAGCAAAGATGCATCCTGTACTTGCACCTAGAAAAACTGCCCCTTGAACAGGGGCAGTTAAAAATTAGTTTAAAGTAGTTACTTTTTGTTTTGGTAATACTTGCTAAATAGCAGGAATAATACCCCACAAAAGAGCCACGTGGGTAGTGTTACAAATGATAAAAAGATATCGAATTGAACGGAAATAAAATAAAAGACACCGAAACTTATAAGCCATGCCCATAATACAGCTGGGTTGAAGTTTGTGTTATATTTTTCGGCATAAAAGGCTTGGATTCCTGCCTTTTTAGAAAAGAAATAATCAAACACAATAATGGCTCCTATGGGTGCTAAAATAAATCCATAAAGGGCAACAAAATCTAATAGTTTCATTGCAAATGCTGGGAATAAACCGGCAATGGTAGCAACACTTCCCGCTAATATGGTCACCCAGAAGGTGGATAGTTTAGGCAACACAGCTTGAAAAGCCAATCCTGCTCTGTAAATTGTTGGATTTGCAGTGGACCAACCGGCGAGTATAACTGCGAGGATTCCAAAGACACCCAAGGCGTTATAGGCCAAGGGACCAGGTGCAACAGTTGGTGCTAGACCATTTGATAAAAACCCTTGTGCCTCTGGTGATTTTAAATACACAGCATACAAAAGTGCCGCAGCAATCCAAGCTATATAATGACCAAGATATATACCACCAGCTGTAGTCCAGCCTAGCTTTGGTGACTTTGCAAACCTAAATACAGTTAAGTCAGACATTCCAATATGCATGGCAGCATTGGCAAACCAAGACCATAGGAACACATGCCAAAAGGTGTATTTTATTTGCCCAGGAAATGGATCGCTCCCTTCTCCCCAAAGATTCCAAAATTCTGAAAAACTGCTGATCTCTAATTGATAAAGTGCAACAATTCCACTTGCGATAAAGGCTAAAACTATAAATGGAGACATCCAATTCGCAGCCTTTGCCACTGTTGAATACCCCTTTGCTGCGATAACTGAAATAAGTACTCCTAACACTAGAACTATAATAATCCACGTCATCCCATTGGGAAGGGTGTCGGTGAGCTGTGGCATTTCCATATTAAAGGGAATCCCCACAGCTGTAGCAGAAACTGTGATCATTGCTCCAGCTAAAAAGCAAAACAATACTCCATTGGCTACATTATAATAAGTCACTAATTTTTTACCACAGATTTTCTCCAAATGAAAATAGAGGGTGTATCGGAACTTTGTTCCGATTTCTGCGGTTAAAAATCGCCAGCTCAAAACCGCCATCAGGTTTCCTAGTAAGAGGCCAACAATAAGGTCAAATGCAGAAACTCCAGTGGTTAAAAAGAGTGGTCCTATGACAAATTCAGTTCCAGCGGCGTGCTCGCCAGCATACATGCCTAAAAAGCTTTTCCAACCTTTTAACTTGGAATCAGGAACACGTTGTCTTTCGTATTCTCCTGATTCGATTTGCTTCATATTCTCAATTGCGGTATGTGGTGTTGTCATTGGTTAATTCGTATTTTATATTAAATGTTTAGGAAGATTGCTTACCTTTTTACAGCATAATTGATCCAAAACTTGTTTTAATTGAACTTTTAACATGGAAATGGTATGATCACCACCTTTTTCTCCAAGGGCGGCCGCGCCATACATAAATGATCTACCCATAAAAGTGAACTTAGCACCACTGGCTAAACTTCTTGCTATATCAGGGCCTGAGCGAATTCCGCTATCCATCATAACTTCGATTTGATCGCCGTACTTTGATGCAATATTGGTTAGTGGTTTTATGGTAGATTCTCCGGGGTCTAATTGCCGTCCTCCATGATTAGAAACAATGATTCCATCAAATCCTAATCGAATGGCCTCAAGAGTGTCTGCCTCAGAACTAACCCCTTTGAGCACTAATTTACCTTTCCATTGTTCTCTAATTGGAGCAATTCGCTCTTCATTAAGTCTTCCACTAAAGGTTTGATCCATGAACTTCCCTAACTGAGTTAAGTTTAGTCCTTCTGGCATATAAGGCTTGAGGTTTTCAAAATTAGGTTGGCCGTGTTTTAGAGTTTCATATGCCCATCTTGGTCTTTGGAGTATTTGTAAAATATTACTCATACTCATTTTCGGAGGCAGGGCTAATCCATTCCTAAAGTCTTTGGGTCGATAACCAAAGGTGGGTACATCACAAAGTAATACCAGTACTGGACATTGAGCAGCGTCTGCTCTATTAATAATATCTTTTCTTATAGAATCCTCTACAGGATTGTAGAGTTGAAACCACGCATTGCCTTGAGTAAGTTCACTGATTCTCTCAATACTACTTGTGCTTACGGTACTTAAAATAAAAGGGATGTTGTGCTTTAAAGCAGCTTTGGCAAGAATTTCTGGAGAATTAGGCCACATCAGGCCTTGCAATCCTACTGGAGCAATGCCAAAAGGAGCATCGTATTGACGGCCAAAAAGGGTAGTCTTCAAGCTGGAATCCTGGTAATTGTTTAAGTATCGAGGTTCCAATTGTACGTCTCTTATCTCGGAGGTGTTTCTGATAATATTGACATCCTCATTACAGCCACCATCGAGGTATTCAAAAGCAAAATTAGGTATTCGTTTCTTTGCTTTGTCTCTTAAATCATCGACCGATGGATATTTGTAATTAAAGGATAATGCCATTTTAGGAGTTATTTAATAATCAGAGGAACATGTTTTTTTAGTGCATAATTTTTTTTGAGAAACTTAGAATTTAGTTTTGTATCAGCAATACTAATTGCCGCACCTAAGGCTGAGCCTAAGGAGGCATCAGTGGTTCTTAATTCCATATTTCTCATATAATGTGATAAGAGCTTAATATAAACATCATTATTACTAAAGCCCCCATCGACATATAATTTGGAGATTTCTTCCGAACCTTTTGCTATTTGGATGCTGTTTACCTGTAATTTTACAAGTTCTATCATAAGATGGTGATAGGCATCCTCAAAGGTATCATAAGGAAGTTCTGTTTTACACACCTTTGGGGTGTTCTCAATACTTTCCCATTTAAAAAGGTGTTCAAACTCCTTAGTGATTTCATAATAGGCCTGTTCATTAAAGCTTACAGATTTGTGATAATCAGGTGCAACTCCATAAAGCTGTGCTAACTTTTGAACTTGGATCTTATATTCATTTCCTAAGAATAATCTGGAAGCCTTGACTTGTTTTCCGTTAATTCTCATGTAATTGATACAGTTCTTTGACACCTCTTCTGCGCTTAAGGGGGTAGAGGTAAATGGATTTAAGGCGATGCTCCAAGTTCCTGTGGAAACCAAAATAAAGGGATCTTTTAGACTTCTCACATACGGTAACAAGGCGGCAGAACTATCATGTATCCCCACTCCGATTTTAATACGTTTGCCATTGTAATTCATGTTAATACTGGTCTCAGTAGAGACAATTGGAGGGAGGATTTTGTGTAACTCTTCTTGGTAAACCCAGTTGTGATAGTCTTTTTTGTTGTAGTCCCAAAGGCTAGTATGGCAACCAATACTGGTGTATTCACTCAGTGGGATTCCTGTAAAAATATAACTTAGATACTGCGGAAGGTGAAGGGAATACTTTATTTTTTTAAAGACTTCTGGCTTGGTATACTTTAACCAGTACAACTGCATGCCTGAGTTTAAAAGCCCTTCTTTAGAAGATCCTGTTTGCTGTATAAAGGTCAAGGCAGGACCATAGCTTTGATAGAATCTATTGACAATCTCTTCTGATATAGGTTTGGTATAATTATACAAAGGACTAATGGCTTCTCCATTTTCATCGAGATGGACTAATGAGGCGCCATATGAGGAAAAATTGATCGCTTTAATGTCGTATTGTTCGCTAGCTAGAATTCGGTTAAATACTGCCTTTAGCCATATCTGTAATTTATGGAGATCTTCTGTGGGGTATCCGTCTTGATCCACGATCTGATCAAATTTGGTGTATTCTCGAAAAACTTCTTTGAAGTCCTGGTCAAAAAGGAAGAATTTTTTGTTAGTTTTTCCGATATCGAATACCGCTGTTACTTTCTTTTTCATCACCACTTAATTATAGGCCTGTAGCTACAGTGTTTTTACCTCGCTCTTTGATTAATTGTTCTCTAACCCCTAAATTTCTATATGTTTGTAAAGGAGCTAATGGAGCATTTAATTTTAGGCGAGCTTGCCGGACAAGAGGCCTAACATCGGTCAAATAGGCTTCCTGTAATATTTCTTGGCATAGACTGACATCATGTTCTTTTTGCGCCTGTTTTAAGAGGTCTTGGTCTACAAGTAGAGCTTTTGCATAGGTAATTTGTATGGCTTCTAAAGACTGAATTAAATCTTCTAATGGGTCTTTTAGGTTATGGCTAGCATCTATCATCCAAGAAAGTTCAGGGTTCTGAGGATTGTTAGCCATTCCATAAACCAATTCATTAAAAATTAAAAACAGCGCATAGGGTTTAATGGAGCCTACTGTGATGTCATCATCCCCGTATTTACTATCATTAAAATGAAAACCTCCTAATTTCCCTTTAAACATTAGTGTAGAAACGATCTGCTCAATGTTTGTATTAGGAAGGTGATGGCCTAGATCCACTAAGGTGTAGGCTTTCTCACCACACTGGTTAGCCAGCATAAAAGAAGTACCCCAGTCTTGTATTACCGTACTGTAGAAGTAGGGTTCATAAGGTTTGTATTCAATAAAAAGTTTCCAATCATCAGCTAGTGATTTATATATTTCTTTCAGACTATCTTGGGTGTTTGAAAGCGCTGTTTGAAAGTTGTGTTGCCCTGGAAAAGAACTCCCATCTGCAAGCCAAACGGTCATGCTTTTAGATCCTAGCTTTTCACCAATTTTAATAACTTCTTTGTTGTGAGCGATGGCTTGTTGCCGTGCACCTATACTTGTATTACTCAAGGATCCAAACTTATAAGAATGTTTTGCCCCTACAGAATCTTGAAAGGTGTTCGAGTTAACGGCATCAAACCTCAGATCTAGCTCAAAGGCAAGTTCTTTCACAGCCTTGTAATCCGTTGGAATATCCCATGGAATGTGTAGAGAAACCGCTCCAGCGCTTCGAGTAAGACTGTGAAGTACGCCAATATCTTCAAGTTTTTGCTCTAATGAAGCGGGTTCGCCAAAGTATGAATATCGTCCAAATCGCGTCCCTCCAGCTCCAAGTGCCCAGCTCGGTATAGCTACCTGAAAGGCCGCAAGTTTGTCTACTAGCGAGGGAACTTCAATATTTTGTTTTGACAATCTACTAGCTAAATGGTCAAATTGTTCATTATGGTTAGCAATTTGTTTTGAATCTGAACTTAGCTTGTTTGGGTTAATGATCATTTTTTTTTGTATGTTTTCTAAATTTGTAATTCTTTAATTTAAAAAGAAACCCTCATAGGCTATCAAGACCTATGAGAGATTCCTTTAGCTAACTAACAACTATACATTTATCGAACAAATGCATTTGCCATTCCTCCGTCAACATTGATGATGTTTCCGGTTGATTTATCCAAATTTGCAATCAGCGCAAAAGCCGCATTAGCAATGTCCTCTGGATATATAATTTCGTTTAATAAATTTCTTTTGGCGTAGTGTGAAGGAAGCTCATCAACCGAGATACCATATGCTTTTGCTCTGCCTTCTGCCCAAGCGCCCTGCCATATTTTACTTCCAACAATGACTCCATCTGGATTAACGGTGTTGACTCTGATTTTATCAGATCCAAGTTCCGCAGCCAACAGGCGTGTCATATGTAATTGGGCAGCTTTTGCTGTTCCATAACCAACATTGTTTGGTCCAGCAACTAGGCCATTTTTACTTGCAATATTTACAATATTTCCACCGAGTCCCTGTTTTTTAAGGATTTTTACGCCGTGTTGAGCCATTAAAAACTGACCTTTTACAAGAATATTTTGTAAGATTTCCCAATCCTTTAAAGTAGTATCTTCTAATGATTTAGAAATAGCCAATCCAGCAGAGTGTATGATTATGTCTATTCCTCCGAAGGATAAGCATGCCTTGTCAAAGGCTGTTTTAATAGAATTTTCATCGGTCACATCACACACTACGGTACTGACCTGATCGTTTTTAAAGGTTTTTTTGGCCTCTTCTAAGGATTCTTCGCTTATATCGGTAAGTACTACATTGGCTCCTTCGGCTACTAATTTATCAGCTATAGCTTTACCGATTCCTCCACCAGCACCAGTTACAATAGCAACTTTTCTCGAAAGGGGCTGTTCAGCTGGCATGCGTTGTAATTTTGCCTCTTCTAATAACCAATATTCAATATCGAAGGCCTCTTGTCGTGGAAGAGCTGTGTATTGTGAGATTGCCTCAGCACCACGCATCACATTGATGGCATTGACATAAAATTCACTAGCCACCCTTGCGGTTTGTTTGTTTTTAGCAAAGGAAAACATTCCTATCCCAGGATAAATGATAATCACTGGGTTTGGATCCCGCATTGCAGGACTATTCGGGTGTTTACAATTATTGTAGTATTCACTGTATTGCTCGCGATAGGCCTCGAAAGATGGGGTTAGTTTTTCAAGTAAAACTTCGGCGTCTAACAAATCTTCATCTTTATCCAGATCCAATACCAAAGGTTGGATTTTTGTTCTTAGAAAATGATCAGGGCAGGAAGTCCCCATAGGGGCAAGCCTTTGTAATTCGTGGCTGTTGATGTATTGCATCACCGTTTCACTATCCGTAAAATGACCAATCATTGGCTTTTCAGAAGAGCACAATCCTCTGAGTAGTGGCATGAGTTGTGATGCCTTAACTTTTCGAAGTTCCTGTGAGTGACTTTGAACTTTTTCACCTCCAAAGACACTGCCTTTTTCTTTTATTTTATCTTCGATATAGGCCGATGCAGTTTCAATGACTTCTAGGCTATTCATATAGCATTCATATGAAGTATCGCCCCAGGTAAATAAGCCGTGACTTCCTAGAACAATACCACGTATACCTGGATTGTCATTTAAGCATTTTTCTAATTGTAATCCAAGATCAAAACCTGGACGTTGCCAAGGTACCCACCCCATGGTATCACCCCAAATTTCTTTGGTGATCTTTTCACTGTCCTTTGCGGCGGCAACTGCAATAAGTGCATCTGGGTGGAGGTGATCGATATGTTTAAATGGAAGTAATCCGTGTAATGGTGTGTCTATCGAAGGTGCTCTACTATCTAAATCGTAGATACAGTGATTGAATAATCCAACCATCCTATCTTCATCGGAGAGTCCTTTATACACATTTTTTAGATTTCGTAATCTCTCGGTGTAAAGACCTGCAATGCCTGCACGAGTTAAGGTGCCTATATCGCCTCCAGATCCCTTTATCCACATTACTTCAACACTTTGGTTAGTGAGTGGATCTTTCTCTATAGTTTTACAACTAGTATTGCCTCCTCCGTAATTGGTAATCCTTAGGTCAGCGCCTAAGATATTTGATCTATATAAAAAAAGTTCGACTTCATTACCTTCTATAGCTGCGGCTTTTTGTTTATCCCAAAGATAATTTACATATTTAAAGGTTTTGTCCATTTGTTTGTACTAATTGATGTTTGTTGATTCAAATGTAACTTTTAAATAATACCTGTGTGTCCTGTGCTGTACTGCAAGGAAGAAAAAAGTATTAAAATGTTAAATAATATAATAATTACTATTAATATTTAATATTACATTAATTATTTGTAGAATTACGCATAAAAATTAAATAATCATGAGTTCCTCTATTATGCATTCGGAAATTAATAAAACGATTGATGAAAATTCCAGAGTGCCAAAATACAAGCAAATCGTTGATTCCATTATTGAAGATATAAGCAAGGGTAGATTGTCCTTTGGACAAAAAATTCCTTCCATTAATGAGCTTAGCGAGAGTTGCTATCTCTCTAGAAATACAGTAGAAAAAGCGTATAAATTACTTAAAGAACGCAAGGTAATTGTTTCAGTTAAAGGAAAAGGGTATTATACGGCCAAGACGGATTTGATTTCTAAGGTCAACGTATTCTTTATGATTAATAAACCGAGTTCTTATAAGATGATGATTTACAATTCTTTTGTAGATGCCATAGGAGTAAACGCTCATGTTAACTTGTTTATTTACCACTGTGAGGAATCTCTTTTTATTAGAACCTTAGAGAAGAATTTAGGAGCATTTGATTACTACATCATCATGCCTCATTTTAAACTAGAAGACTTGAGTCATGTGAGTTATTCAGAGGCCGTATTGGATGTCATTGAACAGATTCCCAAGGATAAATTGATTATCATGGATAATGCCAAACCTTGTATTCAGGGGAATTATGGATCAATTTATCAGGACTTTCAAAATGATATCTACCAAGCACTCAAAGAAGGATTAGACCGACTTCAAAAGTATGACAAAATTATTTTAGTCTATCCCAACAAAGCTGTTCACCCTTACCCGAAAAGGATCATGCTCGGATTTAGACAATTTTGCGTTGAATACGATTTTGACTTTGAGATTTTAGATCAGATTTATGATGATATGGAGCTTCAAAGTAAGGATATTTTTATCACCATAGAGGAGATGGATCTAGTGAATCTTATGCGACAAATACGAAAAAAAGGATTAAAACTCGGAAAAGATATTGGGATTATTTCTTATAATGAAACTCCGCTAAAAGAATTGCTAGGCATCACCGTAATTAGTACTGATTTTAAGGCTATGGGGGAGAGTGCCGCTTATATGGTCCTAAAAAATAAAAAAGAAAAAGTTAAAAACGTATTTAAGTATATCGAACGAAATTCTCTTTAAAAAACATCTCAGTACAGTACAGTACAGGATAGCTTTTTAGTTTAAGCGAAGTAATTTGTCTAGCTATACAACCGACCTATGTACGCAAAAAACAAAGGCTTTCTTGGCTTGGCTTTTATTTTCTGTTGTTCTGTATTTGGACAACACCAAAAGCCTATTGAGTGGGCGTTTCAATTTGGAACTCAGCCCTTAAAACAAGAGCATTATACCTCAGTGAGCAGTACTGAGCAATACAGGGAGCAAGGATATGGATTTGATTTTAATAGCATTGATGCTGTTCAAATGCATAAAAAAGGGATGATAGCCGATTCTTCCATCTATTTTTCAGTGTCGCTTCCTGCTGGAAATTATCTTGTGTCCATGGTTTTCGGAAGTGAATATTCTCCCAGCGTTAACTCGGTAAAGGCAGAATCAAAGCGGCTGATGGTTAATCAGCTCAGACTTAAAAAGGGTCAGTATAAAACGAGTGAGTTTGTTGTTCATCTTCAAACTAAAAAGATCGATTCCACACATAATATTAACTTAAAACCACGTGATGAAAATGCACTGAATTGGGATACAAAACTCAGTTTTGAATTTTTAAAAGGTACCGCTGTAACGCATCTTTTAATTCATGAACTCAATGAGGTGCCAACGCTTTTTCTAGCTGGGGATTCAACTGTTGCTGACCAGGATTTATCCCCGTGGGCTTCATGGGGACAGTTCATAACCCAATATATGCAACCCTCAATTGTAGTAGCTAATTATGCGGCCTCGGGGGCGTCACTTTCTTCTTTTAAGGCAAGAAAGCGTTGGGATAAAATTTTGCATTTAATCAAACAAGGAGATTACGTGATGATTGAGTTTGGTCATAATGATCAAAAAATAAAAAACGAAGGTTCGGGACCTTGGTCTTCATATTCTGATTTGTTAACCTATTATGTAGAATCTGCACGAGCCAAAGGAGGAATTCCCATTCTTTTAACCCCATTGCAGCGCAGAGTATTTAATAAAACTAAGGGTATAAAACCAACACATGGAGATTATCCTGCAGCTGTAAGGGCCGTGGCAAACTCCCTTTCAGTACCCTTAATTGATCTGACTGAGATATCTACCGCGCTCTATGAATCTTGGGGGGTAGATGACTCTAAGAACGCTTTTGTGCATTACCCTGAAAACAGTTTTCCAGGTCAAAAAAAAGCATTAGCGGACAATACACATTTCAATGATTTTGGGGCACATGAAATTGCTCTTTGTGTAATACAAGGAGTAAAAGAATTAGATCTTGTTTTAAAAAGGCATTTAAAACCTTTACCGCGATATAATCCTAAAAGTCCCGGTAGTATTAAAAATTGGACCCTTCCAATGAGTGCGAGATTTGAAGTGATAAAACCCGAAGGCAATTAATAACCAACCCGTTGTAAAAATGATAAATTCTTTTACCTTAAAATCCCTGACTGCGCTTTTAATACTAGCTCTAAGTTGCGTAGTTTGTTTTGGACAGCAGACTAAAAAAATATACCTATCTGGAAAAGATTACAAGCATCCAGTTGCATGGGAATTTCTTTGTAGCGATGGGAATAATAGTAAACAATGGACCACTATTAATGTACCTTCGAACTGGGAATTAGAAGGGTTTGGCACCTATACCTATGGTCGGTGGTATAAAGAATTACAGCAAGACCAACCAAGTAAGGAAGAAGGTTTTTACAGACATCGGTTCAAAGTTCCAGAGTTGTTTGAAAATCAACAGGTAAGAATTGTTTTTGGTGGTGTTATGACAGATGCCCAAGTGAAGATAAATGGCGAATTAGCTGGACAGGTTCACCAAGGAGGGTTTTATCAGTTTAGTTATGATATTTCTGATTTGTTAGTAAATGACACTGAAAATCTTCTAGAGGTACATGTTAAAAAACATTCTGATAATCCTTCTGTAAATAATGCTGAACGCAAGGCAGATTGGTGGCTATTTGGAGGGATTTACCGACCAGTATGGTTAGAAATTAAACCACAATCTCATATTGATCATCTAGCCTTAGATGCCCAAATGGATGGTACAATTAATCTACACCTAGAGACGAAAAACATACCAAAGAATGCCTCTGTGGTTGCTGATATTTTTCCAGTTACTGCACAAAAGAAAGAATTTTCCACCCAAAGGAGTAACTTGGATGATTCTAATGAAACCCTCACCTTTAAGTGGGATGATATTGATCTATGGACCCCTGAGAGTCCCAATCTTTACTTACTTAGATTACAACTTAAACTTGGAGATAAGGTGCTACATCAAGTGGAAGAACGTTTTGGGTTTAGAACCTTAGAGTTTATAGTTAAAGATGGTATTTATTTAAATGGAACTAAGATTATTTTCAAAGGTATCAATCGTCATTCTCTATGGCCTGAATCGGGCCGCAGTACGGATAAAGAAATCAGTATTATGGACGTGAATCTGATAAAGGACATGAACATGAATGCGGTTCGAATGCACTATCCACCTGATGATCATTTTTTAGATGTTTGTGATTCCCTAGGTCTTTTTGTTCTTGATGAATTAGCTGGTTGGCATGGGCATTATGATCTGAAAACTGGAGCCAAATTGATAAAAGAAATGGTGGATAGGGATGTGAACCATCCTTCCGTGACAATTTGGGACCAAGGTAATGAAGGTGGGTGGATCGATGAATTGGATAGTGTTTTTCACCAGCGTGATCCCCAAAAGCGATTGGTCATTCACCCTTGGGCTGATTACAAGGGATGGGATACTCATCATTATCCTACATATTTAACGGGTGTTCATAGATTTTTAAATGGAGAGAATGTATTTTTTCCTACCGAATTCATGCATGGCACCTACGATAATGGGCATGGTGCAGGATTGAAAGATTTTTGGAAACGCTATAGTGAAAGTCCGCTTTTCGCTGGTGGCTTTTTATGGGCGTTTGCCGATGGGGCGGTTTTACGGTCCGATTGGAGTGGACCACAGAAGTATGACTCCAAAGGCTCTTTAGCAGCTGATGGAATTCTAGGGCCGCATCGGGAAAAGGAAGGTAGTTTCTATACCGTTAAAGAGCTATGGAGCCCTATTGAATTTGATCCACTTAGAATTACGCAAAAATTTACAGGCGATATTTTTATCTCGAATCATTACTTGTTTTCCACTTTAAATAAAACAAAGATGGAATACAGCGTTGTTCAGCTTCCAAATACCATGCTTTATCAGGATGAAAACCTTCTCACTATAGCCGAGGGGTCAATTAATTTACCCAGTATTTTGCCTGGAGAGAAAAGGAAGTTAACGTTGGATCTGCCAGATAATTTCTTTAAGGGTGACTGGCTAAAAATTAAAGCCACGGATCCATATGGCAGAGAAATAAATACCTGGACTTGGCCAATTCATACCCCAAGCTATTACAGTCAAAAATTAATAAAGACAACAGACAATCCAACTACCAAGTCAAGAATCTCAGAAGATGAACATACCGTGGAATTAAAAGCGGCAAACATCAAGGTGCAAATTGGAAAACAGGATGGTTTGATTAAAAATGTTAGTAACCACCTCGGTACCATCCCCTTTAATACTGGCCCTATACCTGTTGGGTTTAAAGCAACAGTTGATAAAGTAAGCATTTCGATACAAGGCAATACGGCCGTGTGCCATGTGGATTATAATGGTGGTATTGATCATATCAAATGGACTATGTATCCCGATGGGCGATTGAAAATGCATATGGTTGCACTTAAAAATGCAGGAAGAAGTAGCGGTTTTGACGGAGCATTTTTTCAACCTGATATCGATGTTTTTGGGATTACCTTTTCCTTTCCAGAACAGGGGGTTGAAGGCATGAAGTGGTTGGGAAGTGGACCATATAGGGTTTGGAAAAATAGAATAAAAGGTACAAATTTCGGTTTTTGGGTAAAGAGGTACAATAACACAATTACAGGAGAAAGCTTTGAAAACCTTATCTATCCTGAGTTTAAAGGCTACCATGCTAATTTAGTAGCAGCAAGCCTTGAGGCTAATAAAAACAGTTTTAAAGTTTTTAGCGAATCTGAAAAGGTGTTTTTAAGGCTTTTTACCCCAGAGGAGCCAAAAAATGGATTTAAGGGTTCTAAGGGGTATCCTGATTTTCCAGAAGGAGATATTTCATTTTTGTATGAGATACCAGCAATGCATTCTTTTAAACCTGTATCACAACACGGGCCCAATAGTCAGCCGACAAACATTCGAATTAAAAGTGGCGACGATGGGATTTCAATGATACTTTGGCTGGATTTTAGAAACTAAAAACACTTAATTATGCGATTTAAAATATACGTAGTAGCCGTTTTAGGAATTCTTTTTTCTCAATGCCAACCAAGTAATACCACAAAAAAACCAGTGCTCTATACAGTTGGAGATTCAACAGTAAAAAACGGACAAGGGGATGGAGCTGGAGGCCTATGGGGATGGGGAGATTTCATCAACCAGTACCTAGATACTACTCAGATCACAGTGAAAAACAGGGCTTTAGGAGGAACAAGTAGTCGAACTTATATTCAAAAAGGGTTGTGGCAGCAGGTGTATCAAGAAATTGAAAAAGGAGATTATGTTCTAATTCAATTTGGACATAATGATTCAGGGCCCATTAATGATGACTTTAGAGCAAGAGGAACCATTAAAGGCATAGGAGATCAAAAGGAAGAAATTCACAATATGCTCACTAATGAGGATGAGGTTGTGCATACCTATGGTTGGTATATTCGAAAAATGGTTCAGCAAACTAAAGAAAAGGGTGGAATCCCTATTGTAATCTCTCCAATACCTAGAAATAAATGGAAAAATGGAACGGTGGAACGGAACTTTACAACCTATGGTTTGTGGTCCAAACAAGTAGCCCAGCAGGAAGGTGTTACATTTATTGATTTGAATCGTAGAATGGCGCTGGTCATGGAATTAATTGGTGAAGAAAAAATCTACGATCACATATTCTACAAAAAAGATCACACGCACCCCACTGCAGATGGAGCTGCTCTAGCTGCTATTATTGTTGTTACAGAACTAAAAAGTATCAACAAGGAATTCGTGAAATACGTATTGGAAGATCCCAAAATTAAATTACCCCCAAAAAAACAATTGTATTTAATAGGTGATTCGACTGTGGCGAATAACGGTCTTGATGAAGCAGTAGGCTGGGGAGCTGTCTTGGCGGAGTTTGTGGACACCACTAGGGTACGTATAGTTAATGCGGCTAGGGGAGGGCGTAGCAGCCGAACTTTTTACAGTGAAAAGCTCTGGGAGAAAGTATATGATTCTTTACAAAAGGGAGATTATGTGCTGATGCAGTTTGGGCATAACGATGGGGGGCATATCGATCAACCGAAATACCGAGGTTCCATCCCTGGAATTAGTGATTCTACCATAGTTGTAAAGAGGGAAGATCATCCAGATGAAAAGGTGCATAGTTATGGTTGGTATATGGATCACTTTGTAAAACAGACCTTGGATAAAGGTGCTATTGCAGTGGTCTTAAGTCCAATTCCTAGAAATCGTTGGAAGGGAGATAAGGTCATCGGAAATAAGGAGAGTTATGGACTTTGGGCCAAAGAAATTGCAAATAAAAATAAGGTCACCTTTATCGATTTAAATGACAGTATTGCTCGGGCTTACCAGAACATTGGGCCAGATAAAGTCAGTTTGTTTTTTCCAAAGGACCACACACATACTAACCGAGATGGGGCCATATTTAATGCTGCTATTCTAACCCAAAGTCTACGTCGAAGCAAGAAGCTAGGTTTAAAAGATTTTCTTGTGAGTAAGCAGACCATTAAAGAACATCTCTCGAATGTTTTACAATCTCAAACTGAAGTTAAACAGTAAAACAACTTATAGGATTTTTAAGTGTAGTGGCAAGCAAGTTGTAGATTAAAAGCAAACATTTTTGTATCTTGTTAGCTATCCACGTTTGTTATTATATAGGGGGGTAGAATTACCTTGTTACCCTTTATAATATCAAATATAGCCCTAGTAAACGAACAAAATTACTGTACAACTATGGAAAATTTAAAGCGATTTATTAATGAGGACCAGAACCCAACAAGGCTTGAAAAAACACTTCAAAATATTAATCAGTTACTCACCACAGATGAATCTATTAGCGGTATTGTTGTTCAGAAAAAGCTAATTAATATTTCCCCTGACGCTATTGCCCTTACCAATAAACGTATCATAATATGTCGACCTAAAAAACTGGGACTCACCATGAAATTTGATGATTTTCCATGGAAACAGGTAGCGAAATGTCATTTAATAGAAGGGGTAATAGGGTCGAGATTTGAAGTGCTAACGGTAAATAAAACTCTTTTTACTATTGATTACTTGCCAAAGACTCAAGCTAGAATGTTATATCGCTATGCCCAAGAGCAGGAAGAACGCATGATCGATTACCGAAGAGAACAACACTTGGAAAATGCCCAGGGGGCATCTGGTGGCTTTGTGGTTAACACCTCAGAGATTAATAATAAAGAACATACTGCCACCACCACAAACCCTGAGGGTTAAAAACACTTAAAGAATTACATGATAAAAAGCTAATAAGCCAACATGAATACGATCAAAAAAAAGCCGATATTTTAAAATCTCTGTAAGGTTACTTCATGTAAAACACCTGAGATAACGGGTTTTCTATAGGAGAATTATCAGGGTGGGTCTCCATAATGTCTGCCATATATGCCCACCATTTTTTCACCAGTGGGTGTTGTGGAAGTTCTTTTGGGTTAAAATCATCTGCTAAATGCTGTATGGCAAAAAGTGTCAAAGTACTTTTATCAAGATAGATGGCATAGTCACTGATGCCTTGGTTTGACAATAAGGTTTTGAGTTCAGGCCAAATTTCATCATGCCTTTTTTTGTATTCTTCCTCATAACCAGGTTTTAATTTCATGGTAAAAGCGTTTGTAGTCATAGGGTTAATTTTAAAGTTATTGGTAATTGAAATCTAATACATTTTGATTTATAATGGACTGATCTCTGATACTATCGGCCGTGACCCGATTAAGCACCACGTTCTTTACAGGGACTTGTTCTTGTCCACTAATTTTTGATATAAAGGCTACATTCTCGGCGTGAATGTCGCTTAAATATACATCCTTAATTACCGTTAATTCTCTTTGGTAGGTAGGAACTAAATTTCGCCACTGATAGAGTACATCGGTATCGATACCTAAAATTCCTTCTGCGATTTCTCCAGCTTGGATACTATCCATATAGATATTGCTTACTATGCCCCCTCTACGTTCGTTGGTTTTTATAAAAAGTAAATGGTTGAGTTTTGCACCCTGTTCTACTTGACAATTTGACATATAGATATTTTCAATTCCGCCTGAGAGTTCACTTCCAATAGCCATTAATTGATGACCGTTAATAATTTTACAATTTTTAATAACGATATTCTTTGCAGGAGTTGCTAAACGCCATGCATCTTGATTTCTGCCCGATTTTACCGCAATAGCATCATCGCCCTGATCAAATGTGCAATTTTCAATGATGATGTTTTGGCTCATCTCTGGATCCACGCCATCATTGTTATGACCATGCGCAAATACTGTTACTTCCTTAATGCTGACATTTTTGGATAAGTAAGGATGAATCACCCAAAATGGACTGTTAGTAATGGTTACTCCTTGTAATAAAATATTTTCAGATCGGTTAAACTGTATAAATTGAGGCCTTAAATTCGCTGAGTCGTTAACCATTTGTCGCTGCTCTACTGGTACGTTATTTGCCGCCATATGATATAGTTCCTTTAGGCTATTCATGTGCCCGGGTGGGCGATCAAACCAAGATCTCCAAGTATCCATTTTTGCTTTTAATTCTCCTTGCCCTGTGATGGCTATATTTTTACACTTATAAGCATAAATAAGAGGAGAATAATTAAAACATTCAAGCCCCTCCCAACTACTGTGAACTGCTGGTAAATAATCTTGTGGGTTGTCCGAAAATAGCAGGACAGCCCCTTGTTCTAAGTGTAGATTGATATTACTTTTAAGATGTATTTTACCTGTAAGCCATTCTCCTTTAGGAATAACAACACGACCACCTCCCTGGGCATGTGCCTCTTTAATAGCATCCATAATGGCCCTGGATGTCGCCTTTTGATCATTTGGTAGAGCACCATAATCAGTAATGTAATAGCGATTACTTTGACTAAAATCAGGCACCTTTACCGTGACTGCTCCAAATGGAGTCGATGAGGTAATGGTTTTAATAGGGATACCAGTACTTTGAGCTTGGCACGAAAGTATTATCAGGCTACAAAAAAGTATAGAAGTAAAACGTATAATCATGATGGTATTTGTTTTTAAATAAAGGTAGGGGAGGAATTCCAAATTTTAATCCTCTACCTACCTGTATAAAAATCAAAGGGTAAAAAAACAAAATGCATCGATAATTTTTTATTAGCGATGCATTTTGATTAAGAACTTATTTTGGTTTACTAAAAAGAAAGTAAATTAACTTCTATTATAATGTCCTTAATTTAGTACCCTTGGTTTTGCCATGCAGCTTTATCTGAGGCTGAAAGATTAGTTCCGTCATCATTAAGCAGCCCGTCTATGAAAGCTTGAGGAATTGGACGTAATTCATGTTTGTTGGCTGTAATTCCCGCAGCCGCCTCAGGGTTAAATGCTTGAGCTCTTCGAACAAGAGTTCCTGTTCTTGAAAGGGTTTCCCAGCGTTGCCACTCCCCAAGTAATTCTCTTGTTCTCTCATTTAATATAAAATGCAAAGCACGTTCATATTGACTTGAAGCACCTACACGGGCTAAGACATCTTCATCTTCCTCTGGCAGATCATTTGGGAAAGAGGTTAATTCTAAGCTAGAGGCCTCTGTAGTTACGGCTATATCTGGATTAGAGAGATAATAGGTGTTCATGTTCAAGTTAGAATTGATGTAATTCTCCGCAGCTGTTCCAGTGTTAAGGGCATTGTTTTCAAAAGCCATCCCACCGTCGGTATAATAAGACCTGTTTTCTCCTGATTTCCACTGAGCCCTTCTTCGGACCTCATTGATGTCATTCATGGCTTGTCCAAATTGATTTAATCGTATGTAACATTCGGCACGGACCAAATAGGTTTCTGCTAGCCTTGCCATAGTAACATCACGGTGCGCATCACCTTTTTCTGCTTGTCGAGATCCGTCATCAGTTTTATTGATGCCAGCAAAAAAGTTACAGATTGGTTGATTTTTAAAGGTGGGTGCCACATATTCTCCATTTTGATACAATACCAAGGAGTTGGGAACCCATTGACCTGTCTCACTTGTCAATCCTCCTGAGGTTGGGGTTTGCCGTTCTCCTATTTTCCATTCTGCTAGTCGTCCTTGGTCATCGGTCCAATCTGGATTTTGAACAAATGCCCCAAAGGTGTAATTGTCATACGTGCGATCATCTTTGGTGTTAAGAATCATTACAATCCCGGGATCTCCAGGCTGTACATCATGGCCTTCCTCTGCAACATTATTAGCCCCATAGACTGTTTTAAAGGTCTTCCACATGCGGGAATCATTCACGTGATCAAATACTGCATAACTGTATTCAGTTGGTCTACAACGCTGAAAATCCATTCCTCCAATCCAAACCCCTCTTCGTACCCAACCTCCAGAGAAACTGCTAAACTGTGGGTTGAAGTAATTATAGGTTCTATTTCCAAAACGGCCATTGGTAGAACCATCTGCATTGTGGCCGGCGGCCATTAGAATTTCATCGAGTTGTTCGATCTCACAATCAACCCCTGTCCAATTAGAATATAGGTCATTGTAATCAGGTGTGAGTGGACCTCTAGCGTTAATAGCATAGGTAGAGACCTCAATGGCTTCTTTTAAATCAGCGTCAATATAAGAACTGTTCCAATCTTGGTTTCGTTCTGATGCTCTGAAAAGCAATGCTTTTGCCAAGAAATGAGCGGCAGTTGCTTTGGTCCATGTGATTCCTTTTCCATAGGTGAATACTTCTCCTTCAAACAGTTCATAGGCTTTTCTAAAGTCAGAGATGACTTGTTCCCAACATTCTTCAGCAGTTGGTCTTGTGAAATTTCTAACAACCCCTTCTGCTGGCTCCGTTTGTAAAACCACACTTCCATACTGAGCAGTTAATCGGTAATAATTATAGCCTCTTAAAAAGTAAGCGTGTGCTAGGGAACGATTCCTAGTGACCTCATCGGTCATAACCTCAGGTGCCTTAGCGATGATGGTATTTGCTGATGATATTCCATAATATAACTGATCCCAAAGCTGGGCAGGTGACGTTGCGTTTTTATTAGCCGCGCCAGTTTCTGGTGTTGCTCCTAGTGGCCCTAATCGATTGTCGTAGGTATTCCACATCTCATTGGTTAGGTCGTTAGCATTGGTAAATTCGTCGGTGCCATATAGGGTCATTCCATAAGCCCATTCGTATCCAAAATGCCATCTGATATTCCCGTAAAGTGAGCGGGTGAGTTCTTCAATACCCTCTGGTGTATCGAGGTAATCTGTGGAGTATTGTGTTGTCAACTCTTCATCGAGGAAATCTTTATTACAGGAGACTATAAGGAGTCCTAGCAATGAGAAAAGATAAATTCCTATTTTATTTTTGAGTTTCATATCTTCTAAGTTTTTTGTGTTGTTTATCTATCTTTAGCCTAGTTAAATTCCAATGTCGATTCCTAAGGCAAAACTTCTGTTGAAGTAGGTGGAGTTGACATCAAAATCATACCAATCTACCGCCTGATAAATACTTCCAGGATTAATGGCTTGGAAGTAAATCTTCAGGTTGTTAAAGCCATTTTTAGTACAGAAATCACGCGAAAAATTATAACCTAAGGAAATGTTTCTAATTTTAACAAAACCAGCATCCTTAAATCCAAGTACTCCAGAAAAATCGTCTTGTGAACCTGAAGTTGCTTGTCCTAAGATTGGTTTTTGGAACTCTGCATCTGGGTTCTCTGGAGTCCAATAATCGATCTTTATTTGATTCGAATGCGCCGTCATGGCTTGCCCTCCAATATCATCAGTATAGCCTAAACGAGAGTAGATATTCATGCTCAATTCCACCCCTTTATAACTAAAGGCATTGTTCCATCCAAGTACCCACCTAGGTGTACTGTTTCCTAGGACCACCCGGTCTTCTTCGGTCATCATATAATCACCGTTTTGATCCTTTGGACGCACATTTCCAGGACTAAAATCATAACCATTTGCGTTCCATTGTTCCATTTCCGCAAGATCTTCTGCTGTATCTTGCCATATACCTTGATTGTCATATCCATATTCCATGGCAATCGATTGTCCGATAAACCAGCGGTTATCCACCATGTCATTTTCTCCATAGGCCAATTCCTCGATTTCATCTTTCTGCCATGCAACATTAATATTTGTATCCCAGGCAAAACCACCACTTGTCTGAATAGGAGTTGCATTTAGGGTAAGTTCCACACCGCGGTTATTGGTTTTTCCAATATTTGAAATGATGTTAGGATACCCAGTAAGAGTTGGGATATTTACGGACATCAATAAATCCTCAGTATAGGATTTATACATATCTAAACTACCACTAACGCGGTTGTTAAAAAGTGCAAAATCAAGCCCAATATTGTATTGGGTTGTCTTTTCCCAGCCTAAGTTTGGATTAGCCATGGTAAGTTGGTTGGCACTATAATACGGCTCATTTGTAGTATATCCAATAAGATTTCCAATACCATTAAAAGGAAGGTAAATTTGTGTAATATCACCTTTGGTTGCATAAGGGCTTACAGCTGAGTTACCAGTTGTACCAAATCCAAGACGCAATTTTAAGTCATTGATCCAAGTGGCTTCACTCATGAAGTTTTCTTGTTTGATTCTCCAAGCAAAAGCAGCAGAAGGGAAGAAGTCCCATTTGTTACCTTCTCCTAGCTGAGAAGCTCCATCCCATCGTCCTGAAAGGGTAATCAGGTAGCGATCATCAAAACCGTAATTCGCACGTGCCATATAGGAGCTCAATTGCCTTTCAACTAAACCAGAACTCATAGATGCATTGTTGTCCGAGTTGGTTATATCGATACTTCCAAAAGCATTCCATAAATAGGACTCCTTTGGTATATTGTTGGCGCTCATTGCGGATTCTTCAGTATTCCAAGAAGATGCAGTTTGTAAAAGCGTCACTCCTAGGTTATGTTTCTCTGCAATGGTTTTGTTATACATGATCATATTATCGAGGGTCCAGGAAAAATCCCTGCGATTTCGAAGTCTGGCGTAATTAGTGCCTGTGGAACCATCGGAGTTAATTTTATAAGCGGATGTTCCATCAATATAAGATCCTTCCCTCCAATTTCTGTAATCGGGTCCATAGTTCATCTTGAACTGAAGTCCTTCTAGAGGGCTGATGATCTCACCTAGATCTATGGTGGCAGAAAAACTACCTAAAATACGCATGGACTCTGATTGCTGGGTACTTTTTTCCCATTCATCTTGTATTGTATAAATACCTGTTTCGCCTCCTGGATTAATTACAATGTTACCCTCGGCGTCATAAGGTACGGCCATATTGTATATGGCTTTTGCGTTGCCATAAATAGCATCAGGTCCTGTGCTACTTCGTGCTCCTAATCGAGACATTCCGTAGTCCTGTTCACTCCAACTTGCGTTCAAACTACTGCTTAACGTAAACCAACTTGTTGGTTTAAGTTCTGCGCTAAGTTTGGCAGTGTAACGTTCGTAAAATTGCCCCTTTTGGGTACCTTCATTATCTAGATAACCAAAGGATGCATAGGCGCTCATGTCTTCAGTTCCTCCACTAGCACTGATGTTGTGTTCGGTGGTTAAAGCAGTTTGAGTAACGATGTCCGTCCAATCAGTATTAATTACCCTTGATGGATCCCATGAGCCACCGTGCCAACCTCTTAGGACATTGTCTCTTGAGGTTTGGTTGTCCATCGCACTGTCGAATATTAATTCATCATTCTCATAAGTAGGATTATTAGGATGGGCATAGACTTCTGGATCTAAATTATATGCAGCCCAACGTCTAAAATTAATGAATTCGCTAGCGTTCATAGATGGTGCTCTATCTTCAATAGTGGAGGTGGTAACTACAGTTGAATAATTGAGTTGTAATCGACCCGCTCTCCCTTTTTTAGTAGATACAATAATAACACCATTAGCACCTCTGGAACCGTAAATGGCCGTCGCAGAGGCATCTTTTAAAACCTCAATAGATTGTATGTCTCTAGGGTTTAGGGTTTCAATAGCAGTTGGTGACATTAGTGGGACACCATCCACCACATATAAAGGGGAATTGCTTGCCGTTAAAGATCGATTTCCTCTTATGCGAACTGCTCCTATTGTTCCAGGACGTTGACTACTGGTAATATCTACCCCAGCAGCTTTACCTTGAAGTGCTTCGAAGGCATTATTCACGGGCTGTTGTAACAGCTCCTCGGAGCTCACACTGACCAAAGCCCCTGTGACATCACTCTTCTTTGCTGTACCATAACCAATAACAACTACTTCATCCAATTCATTACTATCCAATTCCATGGTAGTATTGATGGTATTCTGTTCCCCCACGGTCTTTTCTACGGTTATAGAGCCTATATAGGTAAATACTAAAACCTCACCAGGTGATGCATCAATAGAATAAAGTCCATCAAAGTCCGTACTCACACCCCTTTGGGTGCCTTTCACAATCACATTGACTCCAGGCATCGGAATCCCTGTGGCATCGGTCACTGTACCTGTAATTGTGTTGTTTTGTCCGTATACTGTACCTGATACGAAAATTAGCAACACAGTGCCAAGCCAGAGAAAAAATTTTTGTTTCATAAAATATAATGGTTTGGTTAATACCATCAAATTTATCTAAAGGTCATTATGAAACTATCCTGTGGTGTACTGTAAACAACTAATTAGCAGGGTGTACTGCTGGGTGATTTTTTAGCAAAGCCTATGTGTCATTGCGCTGAGAGTTAAGTTGAATGTAAAAATTTTGTTAAAAGAATTCGATTTTCTTAATTCTTTTGGTGCTTGTAGAATAAAAAACCTAGCCTAAACATTTTTATCAATTGTTTAGGCTAGGCTGTTGAATTTTAAACTTATTTTTAAGCTTTAATAGCTTGTTTTTTATGATCTCTTAATGAAAGGTGTAAGATAAGGTATCCTAATGAACCTGCTATTAGTGAGGATATCAAAATAACCAATTTAGCGTTGTTGATAATGGTTGCATTATCAAATGCTAGTAGGGCTATAAATATGGACATAGTAAATCCGATTCCTCCCAGTAGTCCCACTCCAAAAATATGAGTCCAATTTACCTGAGTCGGTAGCTTACCAAGCCCTAATTTAAAGGCTATAAAGGTTCCAAAAAATATTCCCAATGGTTTTCCAACTACTAGACCAGTTAAGATTCCAATGCTGTAATTGTGGGATAGTATATCCCCAAGATCCCCGCTGAGTACAATTGCGGTATTGGCTAGCGCAAAAACTGGTAGGATGATAAAGTTTACTGGATGATGTAAAAAATGTTGTAGCCTATATGAAATGGAATTTTCATCACCATTTCCAAATGGAATAGTAAAGGCCAATAACACACCTGCAACGGTAGCATGTACTCCAGAAACCAGCATAAAGTACCACATAATTACACCGCCGATTAAATAGATTAAGAGGTTTCTAACCTTTAAGCGGTTCAGAGCCAATAGAAGAACAAATATTCCTATAGCATACATTAAGTTAGAAAACATCAGGGTTTCGGTGTAAAAGACTGCAATAATAATGATGGCTCCTAAGTCATCAATTATAGCTAAAGCAGCCAAAAAAACTTTCAAGCCATTTGGGACTCTTTTCCCTAATATGGATAAAATACCAAGAGCAAAAGCGATATCCGTTGCCATTGGAATTCCAGATCCAGATTGCTCTGGTGTTCCATAATTAAAAAAAGTATAAATTGTTGCCGGTATTAAAATACCACCAAGAGCTGCAAATATTGGCAACATGGCATTTTTTACTTTTGAAAGCTCACCAATAAATACCTCACGTTTTAATTCAAGACCAATCAATAAGAAGAAAATGGCCATTAAACCGTCATTAATCCAGTATTCAATACTATGCGAAGCAAATTGTGTTTCCCAAATTTCTGTATAATCTGGGCTTATGGCTGAATTAGCAAGTAATAGGGAAATTATTGTACACCCAATTAATAAGATGCCTGTTGATTTTTCGCTTTCAAAAAATTCTTTAAATAATTTAGTTAGCTTCATTAATATATGTCGATTTTTTTGGTTGCTATGCTATAAATTTTAGATAACCACAATATACCGCCCCGTGGGTAAAAAAGAAAACTTTTATTTTTACCCTTGCATTCTTAAGACCTTTCATTTTGGTTTAATACCCTTGTGAAAATTGTAAAACTTTAACAAGAACTCATCAAAGTCTACTGAGATGTGTTTTACTTATAGCAAATACATTTTCAATTGTGGTAAAAATATAAAAAAATAGATTTCCTCATGTATAATTAACGTTAAATATACAATAATCCTTTACACAGCCTACTAAAGGGGCTTAGCAAGGTTTAAATTTTTAATCATTTTTTTTGCTTAATGGTATATTTGATTTTATTTATTTCGAATTGATAATTAGGTAATTAGGTATAAAACTATTTTTGCTACATGACTTAAAAAAAGATTATCTAATATTTTGGAGATACAGTGATTTTTATTGTGTAATATTTTAAAACCTTAAAAAGGATAAAATTGTCTTCTTATGTTATATATTTGTAGGTAAAATTGTTGGACGATGATATCAAAGTCTTGTAAGTACGCCATTAGGGCATGTGTTTTTGTTGCCTCAAAAGTAAATGATGATGTAAAGGTGAGTATGAAAGAAATAGCCAATGAAATAGAGGCACCTGTAGCTTTTACGGGTAAAATATTACAGATGCTTAACAAACGGCGCATTATTACTTCTTTAAAAGGGCCATATGGGGGCTTTTATTGCGAAAAATATCAATTAGAGACTCCTATTTTGGAAATCGTGAATGCAATTGATGGGTTGGCGGTATTTAAAGAATGTGTTATGGGATTACATCAATGTTCTGATCAGCACCCCTGTCCTATGCACTTCGAATACTCCAAAACCAAAGAAGCTTTGATGAAATCCTTTAGTGAAACCACCATTGGTAGTTTAGCTGATAAGCTTATCGACGGGAATTCGTACTTGACAAATAATTAAGTTCTATTAATAACAAAATGTTTTAATAATAATCATAAAAGACAATGTTGTCTTTTAATAAATGTAATTGTATCTTTACACTGCAATTTAGAACCGAGCGAGTATATAATGATTAATCAATAATGCTCAGTGTTCTTATTACTAATTTGTACACGCAGGTAATTATTGGTATATACAATGTGATTTATTATGAAAAAAATGAAAATACAATTGGATACTCTAAGGCACTCTAGTGCTATTAGGAAAATTAGAAGGACACTCACTAAACAACCAGGAGTGGATTTTGCACAGGTATTATTTTACTCAAGTGCTGTTAAAGTGGAATATGATAGCAAACAAACCACCAAGGATCATCTAAAGGATGTAATCCAAAGAATGGGTTATAGGGTTTTGGAACAGGAAAAGGTGGCCATTTAAATTAGGGGCTTCCTTATTAGAGGATTTTATGCTTTCCTAAAGAGTGGGTTGTAGAGTTAAAGTTGGTTTTAAAGTTGATTATCTGGGATTAATTTACGCAGAAGATACTTAAGCATGCTCTGTAAATCAGGTGTTTCCATTTTATTAGGTGAAGTTGATGTACAAGCTCTGTTTTGTGATACAGGATGGTAGAGGATGAAGTATTGTAGTTTAAACTATTATATTTAGGTCGTTAATTAACCAAAGACGATTAATCATGAAGCCGAACCATCTAAAACACTTGTTCATAGTATTCTTTTTTTTAAGTTTTGGACAACTTAGCACCTTTGCACAAGACCTCTTTCCTGATGGAACCCCTATACCAGACTGGTTCCGAGAAACAACCCAAACCCCTTTATCAGAGTTGGGGAAGGTATACAAAATCACCGATCATGGAGTTGTCAGCGATAGTACTCAAGTTCAGACAAAGGCTTTACAAGCTGTAATTGACTTAACCGCTAGTAAAGGAGGAGGTGTAGTTGTTATTCCAAAAGGGGTGTTTTTAACAGGATCATTATTTTTTAGACAAAGTACCCACCTGTATTTGGAGAAAGGGGCAGTTCTTAAAGGAAGTGATGATATCAGTAATTTCCCAGTGGTGATGACCCGGATAGAGGGAGAGTCAGTGAAATACTTTCCAGCTATCATCAACGTGGATGGGGTAGATGGATTTACCTTAACTGGAGAAGGTACTATTAATGGAAATGGACTGCGTTATTGGAAGGCATTTTGGCTTCGCAGACAATGGAATCCCGACTGTACAAATAAAGATGAAATGAGACCTCGACTTTTATATGTTTCCAACAGTAAAAACATACAAATCTCTGGTGTTCATTTAAAGGATTCTCCTTTTTGGACTACTCATTTTTATAAATGTGAAAACGTAAAACTTTTAAATTTAAAAATAACTTCACCTTCCGAGCCTGTGAAAGCGCCAAGTACAGATGCTGTTGATATTGATGTATGCACCAATTTTCTAATTAAGAATTGTTATATGTCGGTCAATGATGATGCGGTAGCATTAAAGGGAGGAAAAGGACCCTTTGCTCATCAAGACAAAAATAATGGTGAGAATAGAAACATACTAATAGAGGACAATACCTATGGGTTCTGTCACAGTACCTTGACTTGTGGTAGCGAGTCTATCCACAATTACAATATTCTTTTTAGAAGGAGTAAGGTAGAGGATGCCTCTCGAATTTTATGGCTTAAAATGCGACCGGATACCAAACAGAATTATGAATTTATTAAAGTTGAAGACATTGTAGGTACCGCTAAAAGTATGATCTACATAAAGCCATGGACCCAATTTTTCAATCTTAAAGGTGAAAAGGATATTCGAAAATCGAAGGCTTCAAACATAACGATGAAAAATATTGATTTAAAGTGTGATATAGTCTTTAATATTCAGGAGTCCGATCAATATGAACTGTCAAATTTTGTCTTTGACAATTTAAATCTTACCACAAAGAATGGCAATAAGAAGAGTACAGAATTTATAAATAATCTTCAACTAAATAATGTCAAGATAAAAGAGTTATAGTGATGAAGTTACGATATTTAATTGTAGTGGTATGGTTGCTTTTCCTCAGCACTGCCTTTGGACAGAAGAACAGCGAGTGGCCTGAGGTTTCTGAATCTCAAAAACCTTGGACTCGTTGGTGGTGGATGGGTAGTGCGGTTGATAGCGCAGGGATTCATCACAATTTGGTATCCCTTAGTAAGGCTGGTATTGGAGGTGTAGAAATTACTCCTATTTACGGCGTAATGGGAGAGGAAGAAAATAGTATTGATTACCTTTCTTTAAGATGGATGAACATGTTGAATTATACCATTAAAATTGCTGATAGTCTAAGTATGGGAGTTGATATGTCTCTTGGTACTGGATGGCCTTATGGTGGACCTCAGGTAGAGCAGCAACATGCGGCAAAAAAAATAGTAAGTAACAAGAAGTTGCTCGCTAAAAATGAGATGATTTATCAAAGAGTTGGCGATAGTATAGTTAAGGGAAATCCTATGAAATTCTTGGGTGTCTATGCTTATGGCAGCGATGATACATTTATTGATCTAACCGATAAAATTAATAAAGGACAACTTCGATGGAAGGCCAAAAGGGATGATTTCACCCTCTATTTTGTTTATCAGGCGCTAACAGGGCAACAGGTGAAAAGAGCAGCACCTGGAGGACAAGGGTATACTGTTGATCATTATTCAAAAGAAGCCTTTGAGGATTATACCCAGCCCTTTAATCAAGTATTCTCAAGTAATTCTTCTGGATTAAGGGCTGTTTTTAACGATAGTTACGAAGTTTATGGAACAGACTTTACACCTAACTTTTTTAAGGCTTTTGAAAAGAAAAGAGGTTATGATATCCGCCCGTATTTGAATCGTTTGTTTGAAAAGCGAGACGATTCGATAACAAATAAAATCCGCTTGGATTACAGAGAAACTATTTCAGAACTGTTACTTGAGTCCTTTATTGATCCTTGGACGAAGTGGGCAAATAAAAAGGGTTTTCTTACTAGGTTACAGGCTCATGGATCTCCAGGGAATCTAATCGACCTCTATGCAGCAGCGGATATACCTGAATGTGAAACCTTCGGGTCTATGCCTTATGATATTCCAGGGTTTCGAAGATTAGACCAAAACATTCGTCCTGGAGATGCAGACCCAGCAATGTTGAAGTTTTCCGCCTCAGCAGCTCATATTTCAGGGAAGCCTTTAGTATCTTCTGAAACCTTTACTTGGCTAAGAGAACATTTTAAAACGGCCTTATCTCAGTGTAAACCTGAGGTTGAAGATTTACTTTTGAGCGGAATTAACCATACGGTTCTTCACGGTTCCACCTATTCTCCGCAGAGGGCCGATTGGCCTGGTTGGAAGTTTTACGCCTCGGTGAATTTTAATGAAAATAATAGTATCTGGGAAGATGCCTCTGGACTATTCTCTTATATAGGAAGATGTCAATCTTTTTTGCAAAAAGGAAGCCCAGATAATGAAACCCTGCTTTATTTTCCGATACATGATATTTGGAATCGTTATTTGGGTGGAAGTTTATTTTTTCAATTTAAAATTCATTCGCTTCAAGAGTGGCTATTGGGTACGCCTTTTTACAATACACATAAGCAATTAACCGAAAATGGTTTTGCAAGTGATTATATTTCTGATGACTTTATAAGTCGAATAAAGTTTGATCAAGGAGAATTAATTCTTCCAGGGGGACGCTATAAAGCATTGGTAGTGCCACAGAGCAATATCGTTCCGCTACCAACTCTGGAAAAACTATTGAAATTAAAAGACCAAGGAGCAAATATAATTTTTATGGGAGTCCCTGATGAGGTGCCTGGTTTTAAAGCGTATCAAGAGCGAGCCAAAAAGCTCCACAAGTTAACCCAGAGACTTATGCCAACCCAAGACTTATTACAGGATTTGGTTAACGCTGGAGTTAAAAATGAGTCCTTAGTCGGTAAGGGTCTAAAGTATATTCGAAGACAAATCAATGGAGAAAAGATCTACTATATAGTCAACCATAGTGCTAAGAGAATAACAGAAGTTCCATTAAACTTTACAACCACACACATAACTGTTTTTAATCCATTAAATGGGGAGGTAAGAAAGGCTAATGTCCAACAGCAAAATGATAAAACGATCGTAAAGCTTGAGATAGAGCCAGGGATGGCTTTTATTTTAAAAACAGGAAAGATGGAAGGTGTGGCTGATTTAGTATATACCACAGCTATTGGGCAACCCACTGAAATTACGACGGACTGGAATTTGAGCTTTTTAAAGGGTGGACCAGAGCTACCTGAATCAAAAAAGTTGTCAAAGTTACAAGATTGGTCCACTTTAAGTGATCCCAAGACTAAAGCTTTTTCAGGGACAGCAGTTTATCAAACAGAATTTGTCCTTGATAATCAAGAGGCTGAGTATTGGAAATTAGAACTTGGCGATCTTAGAGAAAGCGCCAAAGTATGGATTAACGGACAATACGCAGGTATCCTATGGGCCCTTCCTTTTGAATTGAAAACTAATTTATTTAAAAAAGGAGTAAATACTTTGAAGATCCAAGTGACCAATCTTTCAGCCAATCGCATTAAAAATTTGGAACAAACTGGGAAAGAGTGGAAGATTTTTCACGAAATCAACATGGTAGATAAGGATTATAAGAAATTTGATGCTACTAAATGGGATATTACCCCCTCTGGATTATTAGGGCCGGTGAAACTCACTGCTTTAAAAGAATATAAACCCATTTAAGGGGATCGATCTATAAAACAACAAATAACAGTACCAACTTTAATTTATAAACCAATGCTTAAAACTAATTTATTGTTGCTTATTGCAATTATTTTTACCCTGCAAGGCTATTCGCAAAATACCTTTGAGAAGGATGAGATCTTAAAAAGTATGATCCTGGCAAACGCCTACTTTATGGATAAATGGCCAGATACCGGAAAAACCATTATAACTAATAAAGAGCGACCTAGTAATATATGGACAAGAGCAGTTTATTACGAAGGTTTAATGGCCTTGCATGAAATTTACCCTAAGGATGAGTTTTATCAATATGCTTTAGATTGGGCTGAAAGTCATAAATGGGGATTTAACGGTGGAAACACTACCAGAAATGCAGATAACTATTGTGCGGCTCAAACCTATATCGATTTATACAACCTTGAGCCGAAGTCGTCTAAGCTTAAAAATACCCGGGCACAGACTACCATGCTGCTTTCTACCCCTCAACTCGGGGATTGGGATTGGATTGATGCCATTCAAATGGGTATGCCAGTGTTAGCAAAAATGGGTGTTTTGGATGATAATCCATTGTTTTTTGAAAAAATGTACCAAATGTATATGTATACCAGAGATTCAGAAGGGGAGAACGGTCTTTATAATCCAGAAGATGGTCTTTGGTGGAGAGATGCTGACTTTGATCCTCCCTATACTGAACCGAACGGAGAAGACTCTTATTGGAGTCGTGGTAACGGTTGGGTGATTGCAGCACTTGCTAGGGTGTTGTCTATTATTCCGCAGGATGCACCCCATCGTCAGCAGTATGTTGAAGATCTTCAAGCTATGGCAAAGGCCTTGGCGCCTATTCAACGCAAGGATGGCTTTTGGAATGTAAGTTTACATGATAAAAATCACTATGGGGGGAAGGAGTCCTCTGGGACAGCTCTTTTTATTTATGCAATGGCCTATGGGGTAAATCATGATATTCTCGATAAAGATACCTATATTCCCGTGATTAAAAAGGGATGGAAGGCGCTGGTTGAGGAAAGCTTGCACAAAAATGGATTTTTGGGCTATATGCAGTCTACTGGGAAAGAACCTAAAGATGGTCAGCCGCTTTCTTATACTAAACAGCCTGATTTTGAAGATTACGGACTTGGTTGCTTTTTGTTAGCGGGTACGGAAATCTACAGAATGGATCTAAAATATTAGCTTTACTTATGAAAAACCGTGCGTTTGTACTAATAATTTCTTTGTGTTTTATGACGCTTTTAGCGACAGCACAAAAAATAACTACTTATAAAATTTGGAATACGATTCCAAACACATTAAATGTCAATATTGGCAAAGAGATAAGCGAGTTAAACGATTTTGGTCAGCTACAACGCGTATCAAATGTTTCAGAGCCTACCCTGGAGGTTTTTCTGCCTAAGGGTATTTATGATAACCCGAGTGCTGCAGTATTAATTTGCCCTGGTGGGGGGTATTCGCATTTAGCTATCGATAAGGAAGGGTACAATCTTGCTAAGTGGTTTAATTCTATTGGAATAGCGGCAATGGTACTTAAATATAGATTGCCAAATCAGGGAATGGCTGATAAAAAAATAGGGCCTTTACAAGATGCGCAACATGCCATCCGATTTATTCGATCCAATGCAAAGAATTGGAATGTTGATCCAGAAAAAGTAGGTGTGATGGGATTTTCTGCTGGAGGGCATTTAGCGGCGAGTTTATCAACCATGTATGACAAATCCACCTATAAAAACGAACTCTCCTCACTGAGCGCTAGACCAGATTTCTCAATATTGATATATCCTGTGATTTCAATGGAGGATTCCTTTACTCATAAAGGATCACAAGAAAATCTATTAGGAAAAAAGGCTTCAAAATCTTTAAAACGATCCTTCTCTTCTAATTCGTTAGTTGATGCACAAACGCCACCGACATTTTTGGTTCATGCCACAGATGATAAAGCCGTTGTAGTGGATAATAGTCTGCTGTATTACAGGGCGTTAAAGGAAAATGATGTTTCTGTCGAAATGCATATTTACAAAGATGGTGGTCATGGCTTTGGCATGGGCAATACCACGGCAAATAAGCAATGGCCTAGAACTCTTAAAAGTTGGTTAAAGGCAAGTGGTGTGCTTCAAAGCACAAAGGTATACCTGTTTTCGTATTTTAAATCAAATGGAGAAGATGGGCTTCATTATGCTTATAGTTTGGATGGTTTTACTTGGAAGGCTTTAAAAGGAGACACTTCGTTTTTAACACCTCATGTTGGAAAAGAAAAGCTCATGAGAGACCCTTGTATTATTAAGGGAGGAGATGATAAATACCATATGGTGTGGACCTGTGGGTGGAGTGAAAAAGGTATTGGATACGCCAGTTCTACTGACCTGATTCACTGGTCCGACCAGCAGTATATCCCTGTTATGCAGCACGAAGAAAATGCTAGGAATAGTTGGGCCCCTGAGATTACCTATGACCAAAAAGCTAAGACATATATGATCTATTGGGCGACAACAATTAAGGGCGCATATCCAGAAACGCAATCAAGTGAGGATAATTCATACAACCATCGCATTTACTATACCACAACCAAAGACTTTAAAACCTTTTCTAAAACTGCCTTGTTATATGAGCCTGGTTTTAATGTAATCGATGCTAGTATCTTATATGACAATGGACAATATGTGATGTTCTTAAAAGATGAGACGCGGGTTCCAGCGGCTAAAAATATCCGTATCGCCTATAGTGAAAAGTTGACGGGACCATATAGTGAAGCTTCAGCTCCAATAACTGGTGATTATTGGGCTGAAGGTCCTACGTCACTAAAAATAGACAGTACTAGACTGGTGTATTTTGACAAGTACATTGACAAGCAATATGGAGGGGTTCAGTCTACTGACCTTAAGAATTGGAATGATATCTCAAATATGCTGGTCTTTCCAAAGGGAATGCGCCATGGAAGTGTTTTAGAGTTATCCTCACAAGAATTTCTCAAAAACTTTAAACCCTTTATTAGTTCCAATTAAAGGTGCTTATTGGCTGTTTGCAAATCCTTCCAGGAGCTTGCGAACCTCTTGAGTGTTTTTGACATAATACTTTGCTTTGGACTTTTGAAACCCTACCTTTATGGAATAGCCGCCTTCTGGGACTTCTTTGAACATGTATTCATCAGTCCAATCATCACCTATGGCTAGCACAAAGTCATAGTCCTTCCTTGATAATAAATAGCCTGCAGCACGCCCCTTATTTACACTACTATTTTTAACTTCAATGACTTTATTTCCATTGAGTACCGTTAATTCATTGTTTGAGATCAAACTAGTTATTACCGTATTAAGCTCAATGGTTCTTACCTGGGCTAATTCTGGGTCAGCTTTTCTGTAATGCCAAGCGAGTGAATACTTCTTTTCTTCAATAAAGGTTCCTGGAGTACGGTCTACAAAGGTCTCTAAGACTGGACGTATGTTTTCCATCCACTCGGTTCGAAGACGTTCTAAGGGCTTCCAAGATTTATTTTTTTCCTTGGCCCATACCCCATGATCTGTAATCATCGCATAGTCCTTTTCTCCAAACCAGCGCTCAAGGGTTTCTCTGTCTCGTCCACTTATAATAACCATGTTGGTTTGTTTTTGGTTATTTATTTTATCGAGTAATGTTAAGAGCTCATCATCTGGTCCTGCATTTTGTGGATTGTCCTGAAACCCCGTAAGTGTCCCGTCGTAATCCAGTAGGAGCAGTCTTCTTTTGGCTGATTTAAATTTTTCAAACATCGTTTTACTCTCTTGCTCATCTAGAGGCTTTAATGCGATGACTTTTTCAATATCTTTTGTGGCATTTAAAGATTTCATAAACTCTTGAGCCCATTTCTCAACACTATATCGCTTGAGCCTTTTTTGAAGTAAATGATTTCTGGAGATCTGTTGTTCTAGTGGCATTTCTATAGCTGATTTTATGGAATCAGCTATTTGCTCAAAGTTATTTGGGTTTATCAAGATGGCTTCATTCATTTCTTTGGAAGCCCCTGCCATTTCACTTAAAATAAGAACACCGTCTTTTCGCGTACGGGTGGCGACATACTCTTTTGCAACCAAATTCATACCGTCACGAATAGGGGTGATCAAGGCGATATCGGCCGAACTATAAAGATCAATCAAATTGTCAAAAGGTAACGAGCGATAAAAATACCATATAGGTGTCCAATTGACCGTTGAGAATTCACCGTTAATTCGTCCGACTAATTCGTCAGTTTCTTTTTTTAAGAGTTGGTACTGTGGTACATCGGATCTCGATGGGACAGAAAGCATGATCAATCGAACTTTCTCCTTAAATTCAGGGTATTTATTTAAAAAATATTCAAAGGCTCTAATGCGATTTGGAATTCCTTTGGTATAGTCTAGTCGATCAATGGAAAGAATTAATTTAGTGTCTTTGGTAGATTCAAAATGTTCATCGAGTTTTTGTTGAAGTTCTGAACGCTCCTCGGAGCACAGTTTTCTATGGGATTTCGCAGCATCGTGAAACTTGTTGTAATCAATTCCCATGGGAAAGGAATCCACCTTTACAATGCGCTCGTGATAATCTATTTCATTGAAGTTTACATCAAGTCTTAAAATCCTTTTAATTGAACTCAGAAAATGACGCTCGTAGTCATAGGTGTGAAACCCTATTAAATCTGCTCCTAAAACTCCGTGTAAGAGTTCCTCTCGCCAAGGGAAACATCTAAAAATCTCATAAGACGGAAAAGGGATATGTAAAAAGAAACCAATAGAAACATTAGGTTTGCTTTGTCGTATTAGGGCTGGAAGCAACAGCAGCTGATAATCATGAACCCAAATCTGATCGCCATCCTCAATATGCTGCAATACCACATTAGCAAATTTTTGATTAACGGCTTTATAGGATTCCCAATACTGAATTTCAAACTCCGTGTATTCCATAAAGTAGTGAAATAACGGCCAAAGTGTTCTGTTGCTTAATCCGTAATAGAAATTATTGACATCGTCTTGGGTCAAACTTACTGTGGCGCAATTCTCCTTAGCTACCAGTTGGTCTATTTCTTTGTGAGTATCTTGGTCAAGATCTTCCTCTACAAGTCCTGACCAACCTATCCAAAGACCTTCTTCGTCTTTATGAACTGATTCCATCCCAGTAGCTAGTCCTCCTACGCTGGGAGTCATTTTTAATTGTCCATCGCTAAGGTGCAGTTGTAGGGGTAACCGATTCGAAACGATTATTGTTTTGTTGTCCATGAACTCTTAATTTTAGTTGACTTTAAATTCATAGGCTCCACTTATTTTAAAAAGTACGTTTGATATGTTTCTGAGTAGATTATTACCCAGATTTATGCTGCTTTGCTTGATAAAGCAGTCATATTTTCGTTAATTTAAGGAATAAATCAGTAAATAACGTTAGAAAAAACTTAATAGATGGATAATTTAGCATACGGAATCATTGGAAATTGTCGAAGCGCTGCATTAATTTCCAAAAATGGGTCAATTGATTGGTGCTGTTTGCCAGAATTTGACTCTCCTTCCGTATTTGCTAAGATCCTTGATGACGACATCGGTGGGCATTTTGCCATTAAGGTGGATAAGGGCTATCAGATAGATCAAAAGTACTATAAAAACACAGGCATACTCCTTACTATTTTTGACAACGGTATTGATGCTTTTACTATTTGGGATTTTATGCCTAGATATAGAATGGTCTCTAATGAGTTTCATTCTCCACCTGATATTATCCGGTATTTCGAATATATTAAAGGAAAACCAAAGTTTAAGATCGATTATCAGCCAAAGCTTGAGTATGCAGAGGGTGAAACGAATACCTATGTGAAAGAGGAATTTATTGTGAGTTTAACCCATCACGATAAATTTGACACCATATTTCTCTATACTAGTTTTGATAAGCAAAGAGTATTTCAAGGAGATGAAATTACTTTAGAAGCGGATGGTTTTTTTCAACTGTGTTACAATGAAAAGATATTTGCTCCTAATGTTGAAAAGGCCTTTTTGGAACTTACTAGAACTCAGGTCTATTGGCTGAATTGGAATGAAAAAACACCGGAATACAAAAAATACAATGAACAAATCAGAAGGAGTTCAGTGGTACTTAAAATGCTTTGTTATGAAAAAACAGGTGCTGTTTTAGCCGCTGCTACCACTTCGTTGCCAGAAACCATAGGAGAGGTAAGGAATTGGGATTATAGGTTTTGTTGGATAAGGGATGCCTCGATGGTTATCAAAGTGATTTCAGAATTAGGCCATAAAAACATGGCCAAGCAGTTTTTGAAATTTATTATTGACCTTATACCAGACAAGGATGAAAAACTCCAAATCATGTACGGTATAAATAAAGAGAAAAAGCTTACCGAATATACCCTAGATCACTTGAGTGGTTATATGGGAAGTAAACCAGTTAGAATCGGAAATGCAGCCTATGTGCAAAAGCAAAACGATATCTATGGAATTCTAATGGATGTGATATATGAACAGTTCATGAAGTTTAAAACAGAGATTGAGAATATCGAAGATCTGTGGACAATAACTAAGGGTATTGTGTGGGTGGTAAATAAACACTGGGAAGAACCCGATAAAGGTATTTGGGAATTTAGAACAGAGGAGCGCCATTTTACTTTCTCAAAGGTATTGTGTTGGGTGGCAGTGGATCGCGCACTTCGGGTGGCTAAATTATTACATAAAAATCGAAAAGTTGAAAAATGGACCATCATAGAACAACAAATACGAAAAAGCATACATGATAATGCGTGGAATGAAGAAGTGCAGAGTTTTACCCAGTCCTATGATTCAACTCATTTGGACGCTTCGGTGCTACTAATGGAGACTTATGGCTTTATCGATGCTAGGGATCCTAAATATATCGCCACAGTTCAAGCAACTGGTCGTGAATTGTCCAACGACGGGTTGATGTATCGCTATAAAAATCAGGATGATTTTGGACTGCCGACTTCCTCCTTTACTATTTGTAGCTTTTGGTATATAAATGCCTTAAACAAAATAGGAGAACATGAAAAAGCCACCATCCATTTTGAAAAACTTTTGTCTTATAGTAATCACCTAGGATTATTTAGTGAAGATTTGGACTTTGAAACTAAAAGGCTTCTGGGTAATTTTCCTCAGGCATATTCGCATCTAGCATTAATTGAGACGGCCATCAATCTGTCCAATTATATAACCGAAGATGAAGAAGTGAGGGGGAATGTTGGCTGAAAAGCCCTAAATCCCTTAATTTTCGTTGACCTCAATCCAGTATCCGTTTGGATCCTTTAGGTATATCTGACGGACCCCATCAGGGCGATCATTAGTGGTGTTCTCTTCCCCAGGCCAGTTTTCAAAATAGATGTTGTTTTGGCGTAAGTGGGTTATAAATCCATCTAAATTGTCGGTATATAATGCTAGGTGCACCCCTTTGATATCTGCTATTTTATGTTGATTATCCTCAATGACGTGTAAGGCGGATTTGCTACCCATAGCAAACCAACGTATATGAGGTTGCTTTGTCTTATTTTCGATTTCTTCTAAGCCCATGATGTTAAGATAGAAATTAGAACTTTCCTCTAAGTTTTCCACCAAAATGGCGAAGTGATCGAAGCCTAAATTAAAATCTTGACCCTTTGTTTGTATACTCATAAAAGTAAATAGAATAACTAGGATGAAACAATTGTTTTTTTTCATTTTTAGAGATTGGTTGTCTAAATTTAATGGTTAAGGTTTTTTAATAGTTCCCTGCCTAACTGCGCAAGAAATGGTATTCCCACGGAATCATATTGATAAATTCCATCGTTAAAAATACGATTTTCATTCACCAAAAGGTTAGCTGTTACTATAAATTCTGTGCCACTTTCCATATCGTAAATATAAGCGCAGTCTGTTAAGTAACCATAGGCATAACCAACTTTGTTATATATTTTAATGGATTCAGGGATGTTTTCCTTGGTGTCACCATATATAAAGAACTTTCCGAAACTGTCGTAATAGTCTTCTTGATTAAAGCCTAATTCTCTAGGGGTTGAAGACATAGCTTTAAGCAGGAATTCACGATCGTTCTCACTTAGTTGAAATCGATCTTTCTGGCTAAAAGCCTGAGGGAAAATAACACGTTTCATAATAGAGTGAAGGCTGCTAATTGGAAGATAATTCTTCGTTGCAAAATCCATGGGCTCTCTAACTAATGAGTCATTGCTATCAATATATCCCGCTCCTTTGTACATTGACTGTAAAGGTAACCTTTCCACTGGACTACTAACGGTGGGTTGTAGATGGGTAAGGGTAGTGTCATTTTGATGAAAAATAATAGCTTTTGTTACTGGGTTATAAGCATCCGAGGTTGAAAGTCTATGACTGATTCTAACGGGATTAATCCCTTTATCTTCTAGGGTTTGATTGATATAATCCTTACCCAAATATTCGAACAAACGGTTGTAAGCTGGGTTGTCACTTACAGCAAATATTTTATTAACTTCATTAGCAAAAGTTGTCTCTACGGTATCCCCATCGATATAAAACAATGTGTTTCTATCAAAACGAGGATCTCTGTTTAATTTCTCTAAGGCCAGTAGACTAATAGGAAGTTTTACAGTACTTGCAGGGTAGAAGTAATTGGAATCACTAACTCCAAATTGATAATCAGTGAACTTGACACTATCTTTCTCTCTATCTATAGTGCTGAGCATTACCTGTAATTGATAATGATCTGCACTATCTATAATTGATTTTATTTTAGGGTGTTGGGAAAGTGTTGCTTTTTCAAGTGGGCTTGTGTTGTCGCTTTTTTTTGGTGCGCAGCTAATGACCACACTTAGAAGCAAAGAAAATATGATAAATTTAGTGGTTGGCATAAACGGTGGTTTTATATTAGAAAGACTCAGCTCTTTGGCGTGTCGTATTCTTGCCAGCTTTTGTCTTTATAGATGTCATCTCCGAAGTATTTTGCTATTTTTAAAAAATCTTCTGGACCTTGATATCCTGGTACCGGAGATAAGATTTCCTGGTTAGCATTTAGAAAAATAGTCGTTGGAAAACTTAATTTGCCTTGTAGTAATGCGGCTGCTAGCTCGTGATATCCATTTCGTCCTTGTTCTATAAATTTAAAGGTTTTCCCTTTGTATTGGATGTCTTCTTTTTGTTCGGCATCAAGTTTTACCATATAATACTTATCCTTCATATAATCCAATACCTTTGGATTATTAAAGGTGTTTTTGTCCATCTTTTTACACCATCCACACCAGTTGGTATACACGTCGACAAATATCTTTTTAGGGTTTTTCTCTGAACTTGCCTTTTCCACAGCTTCACTCCAGCTCATCCATTGTATTTCCTGAGAGTTAATGCTTTGGATACTACAGATAATAAATAAACTCAGTAAGTAGGTTCTCATAGATCACTGATTTTTAATTTGCATTTATGTTCAGTTCAATTGGGGCGTTGAGTGCCAAAGGGAACTGTATTAACTTTTATTAATAGTGCTTTTGTGTATTAAAGCTTTAACGCATAAAGATACTAATTTCATTTAAATCCGTGATTTTTTTAAATGACTATGTTAATGGATTGGGATCATAAAAAAATCCTGAAAGGAACATCAACTGCTCTTTTCAGGATTAGAGTAAAGATAATTGTATCTTAAATCAGGCTTCTTTTACCAGTTCTTTTGTTGCAAACTCCTCGATTTTTGGATCTACTAGATTTGCTACGATATCTTGGATGGTTTCTCTTTTTCGAATTAAATGTGATTGACCGTTATGCCATAGGACCTCTGCAGGTCTATATCTAGAGTTATAGTTGCTAGCCATTGAAAAACAATAGGCTCCTGCATTTTTAAAGCATAAGATATCACCTTCTGAAATCTCTGTGATACGTCTATTACTTGCGAAGGTATCTGTTTCACAGATGTACCCGACAATAGAGTAGAAGCGCTCTTTTCCTTTGGGATTTGATATGTTCTCGATCTGATGGTATGAATTGTAAAACATTGGACGAATCAGGTGATTAAAACCAGAATCGATTCCTGCAAATACCGTTGAGGTCGTCTGTTTGACAACATTTACTTTGGATAGGAAATATCCTGCCTCACTTACTAAGAATTTACCAGGTTCAAAGGCCAAGGTTAAGTCTTTTCCGATTTCTTTACAGAAGTTATTGAATCGTTTGGTTAATTTTTTACCAAGCTCCTCCACATTGGTTTCAATATCTGCTTCTTTATAAGGTACTTTAAAACCACTACCAAAGTCCATAAATTCTAGATCCTGGAAATGTTTGGCTGTTTCAAATAGAATTTCTGAGGCATATAAAAAGACTTCAACATCCAAAATATCACTACCTGTATGCATGTGAATTCCGTTGACCCGCATTCCTGTGTTGTCTATAATGCGAAGAATATGTGGAATCTGATGGATGCTTATTCCAAATTTTGAATCGATGTGACCCACGGAGATTTTTGAATTTCCTCCAGCCATAACATGAGGGTTGATACGAATACACACTGGAACGTCTGGATTTCGCGCTCCAAATTGTTCCAAAATCGATAGGTTATCAATATTTATTTGAACGCCTAGTTTGGCTACATCTTCAATTTCTTCTAAAGAAACTCCATTGGGTGTAAAGATGATGTCTTCTGGATTAAATCCAGCCATTAGTCCAAGCTGTACTTCTTGAATAGATACAGTATCCAAGCCACTTCCTAAGGAGTTGAAGATTCTTAAGATCGCAACATTAGACAGCGCCTTGACCGCGTAATTCAGTTTTAAGTGCTTTACATTTTTAAAGGCAGTAGTAAGCCTTTTGTACTGTGAAATTATTTTTTCCGAATCATATACGTAGACTGGGCCACCATACTGTTTGGTTATCGAAATTAAATCGCTATGGTTCATTTTTTACATATTAGACTACAAAGCTAAATAATCTTCGAATACAATCCAGATATTTGGTAGATATATATAAATATAAAACACATTGTTATATTTGTAACAACCGTCTAATTGTGACAAATGCTGTATTTGAACCGATGTTGTTAATTTTAATTCTTGAAAGGTCAGTTGCATGTAGATATTGGAATTCCTTAAAATTCTTATTCTTAATTGGGTTTATTAATCTCCATTTGTTACTTTTGTTCCGCTTAAATTATACAACGCATCGTTATGAATTTACACGAATATCAAGGAAAAGAAATACTTGCAAGTTTTGGAGTACGCATACAGCGTGGAATTGTAGCTCAAACTGCAGCGGAGGCTGTAGCTGCTGCCAAACGACTAACTGAGGAAACTGGTACCGGATGGCATGTAATCAAAGCGCAGGTTCACGCAGGTGGTCGCGGTAAAGGTGGTGGTGTTAAACTTGCCAAAAACCTTAAAGAGGTAGAAGAAATAGCTGATGCTATTATCGGTATGAACCTAGTAACCCCTCAAACGAGTAAAGAAGGTAAAAAGGTTCATCAGGTATTGGTGGCAGAAGATGTTTATTATCCAGGTGATAGTGAAACATCAGAATTTTATATGTCTGTACTGCTTAATAGGAGTACAGGTAGAAATATGATTATGTATTCTACTGAGGGTGGAATGGATATCGAAGAGGTGGCTGAAAAGACCCCGCATTTAATTTTTAATGAAGAGATTGACCCTGCTACTGGTCTTCTACCGTTTCAGGCGCGTCAGATCGCCTTTAATCTTGGACTTAGTGGACAGGCGTTTAAAGAAATGGTGAAGTTTGTTAGTTCTTTATATAAGGCTTACGAATCTTCTGATTCTTCCTTATTTGAAATTAACCCAGTTCTTAAGACTTCTGATGATAAGATCATGGCTGTTGATGCAAAGGTGACTATCGATGATAATGCTTTGTACCGTCATAAGGACTATGAAGAAATGAGGGATGTTAGAGAGGAAGATCCTATCGAAGTAGAAGCAAGAGCTGCTGGATTAAACTTTGTGAATCTAGATGGTAATGTAGGATGCATGGTTAATGGAGCTGGTTTAGCAATGGCTACCATGGATTTAATTAAAATGGCTGGTGGAGAACCTGCAAACTTTCTAGATGTAGGAGGGACTGCGGATGCTCAACGTGTTGAAACTGCATTTAGAATCATCCTAAAGGATCCTAACGTGAAAGCGATTTTGGTAAACATATTCGGAGGAATTGTTCGTGGTGATCGTGTAGCTCAAGGAATTGTAGATGCTTATAGAAGTATGGGTGATGCAATTAATGTTCCTATAATTGTTAGATTACAAGGAACCAATGCGGAGCTTGCTAAAGAATTAATTGATAATTCTGGCCTAGCGGTACATTCAGCAATTGAATTTAAAGAAGCAGCTGACAAAGTACAAGAAGTATTGCAATAACAATATAGTATTGCATCTTACTTAATAGTGCTATAATTATCATTTTGGATTAAGAACCTCGGTATAACCCCGGGGTTTTTTGTTTTTCCTAACATAACAAACACAAACGTATCTTCATTTTTTAATGTTTGCTTAAGGTTAACTACTAATTGTTCAACCTATGTACATAGGGTTTGTTAAAAATCTTAATCCGAACTTAATAATACTCCAACAGATTTATAAGAATAAAGTAGGATTATCAACGGGATGATTAAAAGCCTAACGAATCCTTATGATATACTTAGAGGTAAGATCAATTTCAGTAATAATTAATGTATAGTGCTATCAAAGGGCTAAGGTGTTTTAAGGTAGTTTAAAAGGGTAAATCACTAGAGATTAGAGAAACGTTAACTAGTTTAAGTTTTTATTAACTAGCTATATGTCAGTATGATATATTTTGATTTCGGTGTAATTTTATCTTGTTTAACATTCAAAAAACAATAGTTATGAAAAAGTCAAAATTAATTGTGTTACTGGCCATCTTAAGCTCATCGCTTCTAATGGCCAATGTAGATCCGAATCCATCTACAAAAGAGATTTCAAAACAGTTATCTTCTATTCTTGGAACGCCTAATTTTAAATTAAATGAAAATGTCTTAGTGGCTAATGTTCGTTTTAAAGTAAATGCGGAATCTGAAATCGTTGTTCTTACCGTGAAATCCGAAAATGAGCTTGTAGAATCCTATATTAAAGGACGAATGAATTACAAAAAAGTGGATGTCCCTGGACTAATAGCGGGAAAAGAATACACGGTGGATGTTCGTATCCTCTCGCGTTAAGTCCAATGTTTTTGAAAGAATATTTCTAAAAAATTAAAGGGTTGTCCAAAGTAGACAGCCCTTTATGTATTTATAAGGGTAACACTTTATAGATGTAAACCACATTCCGTTTTAGGGCTGTTGTTCCAACGTCCGCTTCGATCATCTCCTGGCACGGTACAGTGTTTACAACCGATTGAGTTATATCCTTGAAACACCAAAGGGTGGAAGGGTAGTTTGTGTTTTTCTATAAAGGCTTCTCTTTGTTCTTTAGTAACATCGAGTAGGGGATAAAATTTTATGATGTTCCCTCTTTCCTCAAATATGTCTAGAGTAGATCTATGGTCACTTTGCCATCTCATAAGTCCAGATACCCAAAGGGAGTATTTCTTTTTAATAACATCCAAAGGCTTCACTTTGTTGATGCTGCAACAGAACTCTGGGTTTTTACGATAGGTTTGGTCTTGTACGGTAAATTCGTGCTCCTCTTTGATTGCACTGATTGATTCTACATTTAACCCGTATAAATCGGTAAGTTTTTGTTTATAGTCCAGGGTTTCTGGAAAGTGAAATCCTGTATCTATAAAATACACTTTCTGTTCTTTGTTTACCCTTGAAAAAAGATGAAGTAAAAAAGCAGATGTAGCAGCAAAGGAACTTGTTAACATGATTTCATCCATCGAAAAATCTTCGTACAACATAGCAATACGCTGCTCAATTGAAAGGGGTTTGTACTTGGCGTTTAATTCTTGGAGCTCTTTATCCGTATAGGTTCTCTTTGCAACGACTTCTTTTTCTAGCATATTAATCTATTTATTCTATAGGGAATTAGTTTTAAAGGTGCTAAGATAGTTTTTTTTTCAAAATATCTTGGCTCAACAAGGTATTCTTATTAAAAAATTAGAAATTTTTAACCTAATAGGGTAGGAATGTTAAAGGAACAAATAGACATGATTTACAGTTATTAGATTGGTTTTGTTTAAAAACAAGACAAATTGTCGTGCTAAACTATCCAGAATCAGCCATAATGGCATTGTTTTTAAATTGGACTCATATTTGTCTAATGGTAAGTGTACAACAAAAAATTGATCATTAATATAAAATTTAAGTTATGAGTTTAGTAAGAAGAAATAGCGGTTTTTTTCCAAGTTTTTTGGATACAATGGCCAGAGAAGATTGGTTTGGAGGTCTAGAGCGTTTAAGTGATACCATACCCGCGGTAAATATTAAAGAATTAGAGAAAGCTTTTGCTTTAGAGTTAGCAGTACCTGGAATGAAGAAAGAAGATTTTAAAATCGAACTTGACAAAGATGTACTGACAGTATCAGCTGAAGTTTCAGATGAGTCCAAAGCTGAGCAAGATGCACAGTACAGCCGTAGAGAATTCAAATACGCTTCATTTAAACGTGTATTTACGCTTCCGAAGGCCATTGATAAAGATCAAATCAATGCCAGTTATACCGACGGAGTATTGAATTTAACGCTACCTAAGTTAGAGGCTGCACTTCCAGCTCCGAAAAGACTGGTTGAGATCGCATAAATTAAAAAAGATAGTTTTTTCATAATTGGTTAGTAGAGTTAGTTAGTTAAAGAGCGCTCCTTTTCTTTTAAAGAGGGGCGCTTTTTTATGTATTGGTAACACATTTAAATGGTAGTTTCTCTTTAGTTTGGTATAAAATTTATAGACTTATGGCTTTGGATGATTTCCATGATAATTTCAAAATAGGTTTGTCCCATTCCTTGTTCAAGAGCTAGGAGCTTGGATTTTGCAAATTCACTGCTGTATTGTTCCGGTTTTGAGAGTTTGTCTTGGTAATAAGCAATAGTGGTCTCTAATCCGAGTACCTCTTTGCTTTTGTTGATATTTGTCCAGATTAAATCAAATTTCTCCATTGATTTATGGGCTCCGAAACCTCCATAGAACAGATCGTCCAGTGCATCTAGGCTTTGTCCTATTTTCCAATCCTCATCCTGCATAAACAGGCGATTGATTTCTTTGTAGAAATCCCCAATATTGTTAATGTGGTCGCCATTAATGGTGAAGGAGAAGGTTTTTTCCATCCTAGATGTGCTGTTTTAATGAGGCAATTTCATCTCTCAATTGTGCAGCTTCTAAGAAGTCTAGTGCTTTGGCTGCTTTTTCCATAGCCTTCCGCTTTTCTCTGATCAGCTTTTCTATTTTTTCTTTGGGTAAAAACTCTAATTCTGGTTCCGAAGCTTTGCGAGCAGCTTCTTTCTCTAATTGGTTGGTCGAAATCGAGTTTTTAGCAAGCATGCTGTCAAGACTTTTATTTAAAGCCTTTGGGGTGATGTTATGTTTTTTGTTGTAGTTTATTTGTTTTTCTCTTCTATAGTTGGTTTCATCAATAGTGCGTTGCATACTGGCAGTGACCTTATCGGCGTACATAATTGCCTTGCCGTTTAAGTTCCTAGCTGCTCTACCGACGGTTTGAGTAAGTGAACGAGCTGATCTTAAAAAACCTTCCTTATCAGCGTCTAAAATAGCCACTAAGGAAACCTCAGGGAGATCCAATCCTTCTCTAAGTAGATTGACACCTATAAGAACATCGAACAATCCCTTTCTGAGATCTTGCATGATTTCTACGCGCTCAAGGGTATCGACATCACTGTGGATATATCGGCATCGAATTTGTATGCGACTGAGGTATTTGGTGAGTTCTTCAGCCATTCGTTTGGTCAAGGTAGTAACCAAGATTCGTTCATCTCGCTCAATGCGCTGATGAATTTCTTCTACTAAATCGTCGATTTGATTTTCGCTTGCTCGTACCTCAATCACAGGGTCTAAAAGTCCTGTAGGGCGAATGACCTGTTCTACATAGGTTCCTTCACTTAGCTGAAGTTCGTAATCCGCAGGAGTAGCACTGACATATATCACTTGATTTTGGAGTGCTTCAAACTCTTCGAACTTTAGAGGTCTATTGTCCATAGCAGCTGGTAATCGGAAACCGTATTCCACCAAATTTTCTTTTCTACTACGGTCACCGCCGTACATTGCATGGACCTGTGGAATGGTAACGTGACTCTCATCGACCACCATCAAATAATCATCCGGGAAATAATCTAAAAGGCAAAATGGGCGTGTTCCAGGTTCTCTGCCGTCAAGGTATCGAGAGTAATTTTCAATACCACTGCAATAACCTAATTCACGAATCATTTCCAAATCAAAATTGGTGCGTTCTTCCAAACGTTTCGCCTCCAGGTGTTTTCCAGTTTCTTTGAAAAAATCTATTTGTTTTACCAAATCGTCCTGTATCGATTTAATAGCATTTTGTAGCACATCTGGGGAGGTCACAAACATGTTCGCTGGATAAATCGTTAATCGTTCATGCTTTTCAATAACCTTATTAGTATTGGGATCAAATGCTTCGATTTCCTCCACTTCATCTCCAAAAAAGTGAATTCTGTAGGCGTCATCAGCGTAACTTGGAAATACATCGATCACATCACCTTTAACTCTAAAATTTCCATGGGTAAAATCTGCCGTTGTTCGGGAATATAAGCTTTGTACTAGGCGATGTAAAAACTTGGTCCGCGATATGACCTGATCTCTTTCAATAGCGATGACGTTCTTTTGAAATTCCACTGGATTTCCAATACCGTATAAACATGAAACCGAAGCGACCACCAGTACATCTCTTCGACCTGATAATAGGGAGGAAGTGGTGCTGAGTCGGAGTTTCTCTATCTCTTCATTTATGGATAAATCCTTTTCAATATAAGTCCCCGTTACTGGAATATAGGCCTCCGGCTGATAGTAATCATAATAAGAAACAAAATATTCTACCGCGTTGTCAGGGAAGAATTGTTTGAATTCTGAATACAATTGAGCCGCAAGAGTTTTGTTGTGAGCCAGCACTAAAGTCGGACGTTGAACATTTTCAATAACATTTGCCACTGTAAAGGTTTTCCCTGAACCAGTAACTCCTAATAAGGTCTGATATCGCTCATCACTCGTAATTCCTTGTGAGAGTTGAGCAATGGCCGAGGGTTGATCGCCTGTAGGTTTGTAATCTGATCGTATCTTAAATTGCATTTCACAAAATTAAGGTATTAAAATTAAAGTACTTGCCTTAATTCGCTACTATTGAGCTAAAAACCTTGATCAAAATATTAAAATCTAATAGGGTTATAAGTCTCTTTTCTTTAATAGGGCATATGAACCATAAATAAACAAGAATGTCCAGATTAATACGATGAGTATTTCATACCAGTGAACTCCATAGTCCTTGTTAAAGGCTTGACCTACCTGATTGGCTACTGATTGTACTGCATTGAGTCTACTAAAGGGTTCTTTAATCAGGTTGCTCATGCTGTTTAAAGGGAAAAATTGCATGACATTGGATGCGAATTCAGAATTAGCTTTCCATGCGAAAACCCCAAAGAGTATCCCTTCTACGATTTGCCAAAGGATTAAAAAACCCAGTGCAAAGGCTGATCGCTTAACCAGTATTCCCAGAAACAAACAGAAGGAGAAGAAGCCTAATAGTTTGACAAAAAACGCTAGTAAGAATTCTAAATCAGAGAAGATGATACTGAGTTCGTCATAGTCGGAATAAATAAGTCCTAGGATTAGAGACACCACAAAGATGAATACTGTTGAAATTATCGAAAAGCTAATTACAGTATAAAACTTTGAGAGGATGAATTCTTTTTTACTTAATCCATCTATTAGATTTTGCTTGAGTGTTTTGTTGCTATATTCATTGGACATCATCGATACAATCACAATGGCTAAGAAAAGCTTAAAGAATGCTACCAAATAAGTGGTAAAATGCCATATATAAGGAAAGTTAAAAATTCCTTGGTCCGCTAAGTTGAAGTGAAATTCTCCTATATCAAATTGTATTGCTGCACAAAGCGCTATAAAGGTGAGTAAAATAAAGTATGATAGGATTAGAAACTTACTGCTTTTATTATTCCAAAGTTTGATAAACTCAATAGATAGTAATCTTTTCATAAACATACTGCGGAAACCCATTGATCTGTAGTGGATGGGAGGAAAGCAGTGATCCCCTTTGTTAATAACTTATTTTTTTTATGCTGATGTGAACGCATCTATTAATATTGCTAACCTTGGACGCGCCATAAACCGTGTCGGAAAATCGAATGATATGTGTTGCACTATTGCTCATGTTCATTCAGGTTTAAAACCCAATCCATCGCTATGCGTGGTTGGGTAGTTTTATAATTAGTTAGCTGTGTTATTGGTTAGAGAAAGGAATTGTTCTTCTAGGCTTTCTTTTCGCCAGATTAAATGGGAGAGGACAATATTTTGCTCAAACATCAATTGGTTAAAGGTCGCAGGCTCCATAGGTTGACTTAAAAAAGCGGTGATTAGGCCATTCTCTAGCTTTACTGTACTAAATTGATCGTTGTCCTTCAGGTAGGCCATTAAAGTGTCCATTTGCGAAGTTTTTAGTTCAAAAAAACCGTGACTAGCAGTCATTTGATCCACTCTCCCTGAGTAAATCATATGCCCTTTCCTAAGAATAATAGCATGTGTACAGACCTTCTCAACCTCGTCTAATAGGTGAGAGGCAAGTAAAATAGTTGTGCCGGAGGCAGCGATCTTTTTTATAATGCTTCGAATTTGATGTATCCCTTGTGGATCTAATCCATTGGTGGGTTCATCAAGTATGAGGATCTCAGGGTCGTTAAGCAAGGCGGAGGCAATTGCAAGTCGTTGCTTCATGCCTAAAGAATAAGCCTTAAATTTACTATCCTTTCGATCCAAGAGACCTACCAGTTCTAATTTCTCATGAATCTTCTCTGGTGATACTTCTTTTATTTTACAAACCAGTTTAAGATTCTGTTCTGCACTCATATAGGGATAGAAGTTTGGCCGCTCTATAATGGCTCCTACCTTCTTGAGTGCTTGATGTGTAGTAGAGGTTCCTTCAAACCAAGTAAAGGATCCAGAAGTTTCGTTAACCACATTGAGCACCATTCCTAGTGTGGTAGATTTACCACTGCCATTGGGGCCTAATATTCCGTAGACATTTCCTTTTTTTATAGTAAATGACACATCGTTAACAGCGGTGAGAAAATGAAATTTCTTTGTAAGGTGATTGACAGTGAGTATGGTCTCCAAAATCGTTTGTTTTTAAAATTGGTAGCTAGGTACTTGACGAAGTTAATTATATTTTGTTACAGTTAGACGTAGAATTTTTTAAAAGCAGCTTCCTCTTAATATTAAAGAGGATTGATTGTAAAATCGGTTTTGGGCATCGGAAATCACTGTAGTATCAAAATAGCCATTATGGAATTTAAAGTATTTTTGATTATATTCTAAAAAAAATAATAGCTAATGAGTGAGCGATTAATGTCTAGGAAGAAACCTTCTTTCCCGATTTATCCCAGGTTACATGAATACTTGGAGCGTTATAATAGGAATACGGAAATAGCCATTTCGTATGATGATTTACTTCGTTTCTCGGGCTCGGTGGTAGTATATGATGAGAATGATGAGGATACTTTGTGGATTCGCGTTTATTACTCAGAGTTTGAGCGTCCAGAGATAGATTATCATTTAAAGAAAGTCTATACCTTAATTTTCTCGGATGGAAATGAAGATATTTTTCAGTATCTGAATGTTGATGCCATTGACTTTTGCACCTTTGGAAACTCAAAGCCGTTTCGAATAAAGGTCCGAAATGTACTCAATGATAATTATACGTATCTCTATGTTAAAAAAGCAGATGCTTCTAGAGTCTATGGCCTTGAGCTTGAGCATATTTTATCCCCCAATAGGATTAATTTTGCAGTATTTGATGACACCTTGATTGAGGAGCATATCTCTGGAATTCCTGGGGATGAATTCATTAAGAATTCACTTCCTCAATGTAGTGATATTCAAAAGAGTCAAATCGCCAAAGAATTTGTGAAATTTAACGAGCGGTGTATGATTCGATTATTGGGAGATATGCGATCTTATAATTACGTGATCATTCCTGTGCATGATTTTGATAATGTCATCTTTAAAATCCGCGCCATTGATTTTGATCAGCAATCTTATGAGGGAAATTTTAAGGTGTATAAGCCTCAATTTTTTAAAGAAAACTACCAGATGGTTCAAATGGTAGAAAAGCGATTAAAACCTGCTTCCATTGAGCAGTATAAGAAAGAGGAACGTTCGCTGTTGGCAAAGCGAATTCTCACCTCTAGGAAAAGACTCAAAGCATTACTTCGCTGCATGGTCAATGATCATATTACCACAAAGGAAAACTTAGAAGAATTAAAAATGGAACTCTACAACTATACCTTAGATATGAAATTTAAACGCTGTAGATCCATGGGGCAGGTCCTCAGGGTTGCTTTAGAGTTCGTTAGAAGAAATTATGAAGATGTGAATATGAAAAGACTACTGCAAAGCAGTAGAAACGATTAATGTCTGAGCAATATTTTTGAAGGGGGGATTTGTGTTATGATCTTAAAATTTTTTCCATTGCTTTTCCTTTGGCTAGCTCGTCGATGAGCTTATCTAAATAACGAATCTTTTGTAATAGAGGCTGCTCAATTTGTTCAACTCTTATACCGCATACCACGCCTGTTATTTTTTTGGAATTGGGATTCAGATTAGCTTTTTCAAAAAATGTTTGGAAGTCTACCTGTTGGTCAATTAAGTCCTGCAATTTAGTGGGAGTGAATCCTGTCAACCAGCAAATGATCGTATCTACCTCATGTTTTGTTCTATCTTTTCTTTGCGCCTTTTGGACATATAGTGGATAGACTTTAGACACTGGCATATTGTACATTTTATGTGTCTCCATGGGGTTTTTATTTACTGGTTAACAGGTATAGTATTTTACTTTTATATGCTAAATTATCTGATTAATTCTTTTCCTCTTTGTTGAAGTATACAAGGTAATAATACATTTGTTTTTCTTCGTCCCATCCTTTTTCGACAAATTTTTCGGCAGAATCAGGATTTATAAAATCCATTTTTATTTGGATGTTTGTATCTAGGTTGATCACGTTTTTTATCTTTTTACGCGCATCCGATACTGCTTTGTTTGCAATTGGGAATGTCGATACGTCTTCAATGCTATATTTTGGTCCTTTTTCGGTCTTATAGTGCTTGAATTCTGGAATCAGATCAGGATTGTCCATCACTTCGTTTAAAAAGCTAGTCTCTTCAAATTCATCATTCTTAGCAAAGTGATTAACCGCACGATTCATAAACATTACCTCCTGTTTTTTATCCTCAGCCGGTAGTACCACATCCTTTGCAAAATCTTGACAGAACTTTAAGTATTTCTTAGTGAAAAATGTTTCGTCTGTTAGAGCGTCCACTGATAAGAAGTTTTCCAGCCAATACTTGGTGTCGTAGCGGTTGCTATCGATAGATAAGATCTTAAAGCCTTCTTCTTTATTGGTGTTAATAATAAGACACCCTTTGTCCAATTTATTAATATTAATCCCATGCCTGATTAAGATTTCGATATTGCTATCTTTCTCTTCAAACTCTAAGTAATCGTGCTTGAGCTCTGATTTGAAGATTCCAATGGCATTCATTTTTTCATTATCGACCACAACATCACTTAAATAGGCTATATAAACCTCTCCGCTTTTAATATGAGGGTGATTCGACTGATCGTATAAATGCTTGGTGATACGTTGTGATTGCTGATGAATATTGTCTGGATTGTCAAACACTTCAGTAGCGATGTTGTAGAGTTCGTTGTACTCTAGGTCCACTTCGTGATCAAATCTAAAGTAGTTTTCTTCTTTTTCTCTAAAGGGTCTAAAGAAGAATTCTTTTAGAAGCTCATTCAATTCATCGTTCAACTGATAGGGTTGCTCAGAGAGGAATGTTCCTTCGTTCTTGCTTTTATTTCCAATACGGTGAATGGAAAGGCTTTCAATTTGGGTGAGATACAGATTGATCATATAATTTTCGTTAATCGTGTTTGTTATTCAATGTTAAATGTAACGCATTCGGTGAACCCTTCTTATTGTAATGGAAGGATTTTACTGCACTTTTAAAAGTCATGGAGTGTTAGTTCCAATTCTCTTCAAAATCGAAATCGTCGTAACTATCTAAGTCAAAATCATCAGAATCTTCCAAATCATCTCCTAAATCTTCCGCCTCAAATTGTTTTTGTGGCGGAGAGTCTGGAAGTTGACCATGCACATAGAGTAGGCTTGGGTAGGAGACTCCTTCTTCTTTTTCGATTGTGGTATCAGCGAGTTCAACATAAAAGGTCCACATGCTGAAAAAATCGTATACATAAATTAGATTGCGGTTGTCTTCATTTAGTTGGTCCTCAATGAGAACCTCATTCATTAATCGTACATTATTGCCAGCTTCGCTCATATCGAACAAGGCAATTTCTTCTCCTTGGTTCCATTCTGGATCACTAACATAGAAGGAAGCCATTTCTGTGCCGTCAAAACCAAAGGATTGTGCAATGGTGTTGTGAAGGTCTTCCATAGTGTTGGTCGACTCAATGGCGATATCTCTAAAGACGTCCTCTTGCGCGTCAAGTATAATTCTAAATTTATAAATCATTTCATTAGGATTTACTGCAACTGCAAGTTACAAAGTTTTTGTTTTATTGAATCTTCTTCCTGTTTCCAAAATTAGGTAGAACTGAACCCCGAATAACAAGGTGGCAAGTACTAGGTGTATGGTTTGTGTTGTGAATGGAAAATCAAAATAATACATAGCCATTCCAGATGCAATTTCTAAGACTATTATATAGAATACCCAGCGTACTTTTTCAAAACCTAAATTGTTCTTTACATTCAAGTACAGTATCCATGCATTGGTCAAAAATACTAAAGAAGAAATAGAACGGTGTATGTAAAACGATAGTTCCGGTTTTGCTAGCCATAAATTTTTGGCAGTATCACCCAATAGATCAATTTGTTCATCCACAAATTGACGTACTTGAGTTCCAAATATCACTTGGACGGTAGTTAATAATACCGCAAATATGAGCAAGTTTTTAAAGGTCTTATTTGGTTTAGTGATCGGAGGGTGTTCTCTAGTTCTATAAATGATCACAAGCAGTACAGCTACAATTACAAAGGCCATTAACATGTGAATCGTGATTCGAGCTGGTGCAAGCACACTGTAAACCACAGTTGCTCCAAGCCAAGCTTGGAAGCCCATTCCAATAACCGCCAACCACGATAGTATTGGTACCCATATATCCTCTTTTCGATAATATAATGAGGCTATGGCCATTATAAATGTTGCAAACCCTGCCAAAGCACCAAAGAGACGATTGATGTATTCTGTCCATGTATGGGTAGGATTAAATATAGCATAATCATGCTTGGTGTAGGTTTCCCAATGTGATTCGTTATAGGTGTCACCAGTGGTAAAATCTTCATTGGCAACCTTTAAGGTGTTATCTACGATAATTACCTGACCTTTTTTAAAAAATCTGTCTGCTTGCCACTCGAGCTGAGAAACCTCAGTTGGGGGGATGTAATATCCAAAACATTTTGGCCAATCAGGGCAACCCATGCCACTTCCTGTCATTCGTACAACTGCTCCAGCAATAATTACCAAATAGACAAGGACAAGGGTAATTTTAGCGATTTTTCTAAATCTTTTTTTCACTTTTTATCATTGACGGGGGTTAGACCTAATTTTTCACCACGTTTAAGCATGAACTGGTAAGCCTCCTCGTATTGGTTTGGGATTTCTCCTTCCAAAATAGCTTCCTTTATCGCCTCTTTTATTATCCCAATTTCTCGGGAAGGCTTTATGTTAAAAGTTTCCATGATTTGTTCACCTGAAATCGGGGGTTGGAAGTTTCTAACGTGGTCACGCTGTTCAACTTCGGAAATTTTTTGACGAACAATTTTAAAATTGTTATTGTATTTTTTAAAACGCCTAGGGTTTTTGGTGGTAATGTCCGCCTCACATAGGGTCATTAAATCTTCTATATAATCTCCAGCGTCAAAAATCAGTCTTCTTACCGCTGAGTCTGTTACGATATCTTGAGCCAATACGATGGGTCGAGAACTCATCATCACTAGCTTTTGGACGTATTTCATCTTATCATTAAGGGGCATGCGAAGTCTTTTGAAGATCGCGTACACCATTTTGGAACCAACAAATTCATGGGAATGGAAGGTCCAGCCTATTTTTTTGTCGAATCGCTTTGTTGGAGCTTTTCCAATATCATGTAAAAGAGCCGCCCACCGCAGCCATAAATCGTCCGTGTTTTTGGCTATATTGTCCACTACCTCTAGGGTATGCCAAAAATTGTCTTTATGAGTCTGTCCTTCCTTTTCCTCAATTCCTTGAAGGTTGGTGAGCTCTGGAAGTATTTTGGAAAGTAATCCTGTCTGAAACAAAAGTTTAAATCCTTCAGAGGGCTTTTCACTTAATATAATTTTGTGAAGCTCATCGACGATCCGTTCATTGGAAATAATTTCGATCCTATCTACATTTCTTTTGATGGCCTGAAAAGATTCTTCTTCAATTTTAAATTTTAATTGGGAAGCAAAGCGTATTGCTCGCATCATTCTTAAAGGATCGTCAGAGTAGGTAATATCAGGATCTAACGGAGTCCGGATAAGTTTATTTTTCAGATCTGAAATTCCGTTAAAGGGATCGAGTAAACTTCCGTAATCACCTTGGTTTAATGAAATAGCCAAGGCGTTTATGGTAAAATCTCTTCGGTTTTGATCGTCCTCTAAACTACCGTTTTCCACCACAGGTTTTCTGCTATTGGAAGAGTAGCTTTCTTTTCTAGCACCTACAAATTCTACTTCCAAATCTTTGTGACGGATCATGGCGGTCCCAAAGTTTTTAAACACAGAAATTTTGGTATGTCCAGGTATTAAATCAGCGACCTCTTTGGCAAGTTCGATTCCGCTTCCTTGGGCAACTATGTCAATATCTTTTGGTACGTTTCTCTGTAAAATGTAATCCCTCACAAAACCACCTATAACATAAGAACGAATGCCTAATTTTACAGAAGCATTGGCTATAAGTTCAAATACCGGATCTTGTACGGCTTGGATGTATTGTTTTGACATTGTTTTCGGATCAGCTTGATAGTCGAATTACTTTCGAATTATCTTCACAACAGCGTCATTACTTATTTTAATAATTGATGAAGGTTGTGAATTGGATTTTTCGAGCTGCAAATTTACCACATAGTCTACACCTTTTAAAATTTCCGAGCCTATTTCTCTAAAGCTTTTTGGTGTTGGTGTTCCACTTAAATTTGCCGAGGTTGAAACTAAAGGTCTTTTAAATTTTCTAATGAGCTTTTGACAAAATTCATCTGAGGCAACACGGATACCCACCGTATCATCTTTGGCAATAAGATTTTTAGCCATATTAATAGGCTTGTCGTAGATGATGGTTGTTGGTCTAGTGCTATACTCGATAATATCATAGGCGACCTCTGGCACATCATAAACATAGCGTTGAAGCATTCTTGTATCAGAAACTAGGCAAATAAGGGCTTTACTATCCTCTCGACGCTTAAGCTTATATACTTTTTTTACAGCCTCTTCATTGGTTGCGTCACACCCGATTCCCCAAACGGTATCAGTGGGATAGAGTAATAGTCCTCCTTTGTTGAGAATATCTATGGATTTTTGAATTTCATCGTTGATGTCCATTTGCAAATAGCCTAAGGTAGATTGTTAATTCATTTTATTGTGAAGAAGCCAAAGCTTGATATAACGTGTCATTACACCGTATGAATTGATATAAGCGCTCGCGAATCCAGGGAAGCCATCTAAAAATCCGCCACGTAATATGTATTGATTAAAAAATCGAAAAGGTGGTTTTATAATAAAATGGAAGAGGCTTGGCTTTTTATTCTTTTTAAAGTTTTCCTCAGCTTGTAGTCTAGCGTAGTGATTTTTTTTGGCTATAAAACGGTCATAGCTCCTGTAAGTATAATGGTCAAAATGGTTTTTCAGACGGCTTTTTGGGCCGTTAATAATCATGTCTTCATGGACAAGCTTTTTTCCGTGCATACAGAATTGTCGATTAAATAACCGCAATTTCCACTCGTTTTTAAAAGTGCTGTGTTCCATTCTTCGGTTCATGAAAATGTGAGAACATAACACATCGTAGGCTACAAATTCAGATTCTCCATCTTTGAGAACATTCATTATTTCTTCCTTAAGTGGTTGAGGAATCCTTTCGTCAGCGTCGAGAATAAATATCCAGTCATTTGCAGCACGCTCAATAGCATAGTTTTTTTGACTTGAAAAACCATCAAATTCCCTTTTTAATATTTTTACATTGTGACTTTGAGCAATTTCAACAGTTTTATCAGAGCTATAAGAATCAATTATTAAAATCTCATCAGCAAAGCTAGCGCTCTTAATGACTTCATCTATGTGAAACTCTTCATTTAAAGTAGGAATAATAATGGTTAATTTTCTCATTGGAATCGACAGCTGTAATTAAATAATTAAAAAGCAAAGATAAATAAAATGGACTTCTTATTTTTGTTAGTAATTTAGATTTTATGTTTATGGATAACCTCAAAATTACAGTCATTATAAGTACTTATAATTCAGAGCAGTGGCTTGAAAAAGTATTGCATGGTTACAACCAACAGCAGTATAAGAATTTTGAGGTCATAGTCGCCGATGATGGCTCTGGTCAGAAGACCAAGGACTTATTGAATAGGATGCAACAGGAGGTGTTTTATACCATTAGACATGTTTGGCAAGAAGATGATGGATTTCAAAAATCAAAAATATTAAATAAAGCTGTAGTCGCTTGCCAGACCCCTTACATTGTTATGAGTGATGGGGACTGCATTCCTAGACCGGATTTTTTAAAAGTGCATAATGAATTAAAACAAGCGGGGTATTTCTTATCGGGGGGGTATTTTAAATTACCTATGGATACATCTAAGAAAATAAGTAAGAAAGAAATTGTTTCTGGTGAGTGTTTCAAGGTCAATTGGTTGATAAACAACGGAGTAAAAAGATCTTTTAAACTAAATAAGCTTACCAAAAACAGTCTAAAAGCAAAACTTTTAAACCTTTTGACACCCACCACACCTAGTTGGAATGGAAATAATTCTTCGGGATGGAAGCAGGATATCCTTGCTGTAAACGGTTTTGATGAAAGAATGCAGTATGGTGGTCAGGATCGAGAATTGGGGGAGCGTATGATCAATAATGGTATTAAACCAAAACAAATACGTTATAGCACTACAAGTGTACATTTGGATCACTCCAGGGGATATAAAAATCAGGAGACCCTGTTAAGAAATAAAAATATAAGAAATCAAACCAAGTCTAATAAATCCACTTGGACTCAGTATGGGATCATAAAAGGAGAACAAAAAAATAAAGGATAGCCAAAACAATTTAAGAGGTTTCTTTTTAAAGGGGAAAAAACAAAACTGATGAAAATATTGGTTACCGGTGCAGCCGGATTTATAGGTTCACATTGTGCAGAATACTTTGCCAAACAAGGTCACCAAGTGTATGGGGTAGATAATTTTGATCCCTATTACGATGTGTCATTAAAAAAGATAAATCAACAGGATATCGAGAAATCAGGGGTTCTTTTTATTGAGGCAGATTTATTGGAGGACCTAAAGGCCAAACTACCTAAAGATTTTGATTATGTTTTCCATTTTGCTGCACAACCTGGAATTTCCTCTAAAACTAGATTTAGTCAATTTGTTGCGAACAACATTTGCGCAACTCAAAATCTGTTAGAATGGGTATATGGTTCAAGCCCTAAATTAAAACTTTTTATAAATATTGCAACCTCCTCCATTTATGGGCGATTGGCTACCTATCCCGAGACCACAGGGCCTAAACCTGTCTCCTTTTATGGGGTGACAAAATTGGCGGCTGAACAGTTAGTTCTTGGAGCACACCGAAGTGGTAAGCTTCCTGCTTGTTCACTTCGCCTTTATTCGGTATATGGACCAAGAGAGCGTCCTGAGAAACTATATACCAAACTTATCAAATCGATTTTTGAACAAACATCATTTCCACTCTTTGAAGGTAGTGAAAAGCATTCTCGAAGTTTTACTTATGTGGGGGATATTGTGAATGCAATGGCTTCAATAATTGGAAAACAGGACAGTATTCAGGGGGAAATTATTAATATCGGCACTGATCTTTCCTATACTACAGGTCAAGGAATAGCACTTATAGAAGAGATAATAGGTATAAAAGCAAAGATTCAGACTCAGCCTTTAAGACCAGGGGATCAACTGCGAACTACGGCTATTATTGATAAGGCACGTAAATTACTTGATTACAATCCAGATACGAGTTTTAAAGAAGGTCTTACAGCTCAGGTACACTGGTACGAGGCTAAATTTCTTTAGCTCTTGGCCTTTAATTCTAACGCGCGTTGCTCACGAAAACGCTCATAAACTCCTAAGGCATTTAGGTAACTAATAATTACTCCTTTTTTGCCGTCTAATATTCCCATTCGCAACAAATAGTGATTGAAAAACTTCCAAGCGGGTCTTAGATACTGCTTAAAAATGGACCATTTTTTTCCTTTTAAATGTGCTTGTTTAGCTTTTAATTGGCCGTAACGTATCATTTTACCTTTGTAGTCTTGATAGTTTTTATAGGAGTAGTGCAGGAGCTTTTCTTTTAATTTACCCTCGCTGCCGTTCACCTGTAAAGTCTCGTGTACGATTCGATCGTTTACAAACTCGCAGCGACTCTTTCGAAAAAGGCGATACACCTTATCTGTCTGCCATCCGCTAAAATACAGGCGCTGGTTTTTAAACATAAAACTGCGGTAATTCCAATAAGCATCAAAACTGTTGGGATCATTAATGGTCTGGATTATTTCTTTTTGAAGCTCTGGAGTAACTCGCTCATCAGCATCAAAAAAATATATCCAGTCATTTGTTGCCTGAGATAATGCATAAGATTTTTGTTTGGTAAAGTTTTCAAAAGCATGTTGTTGGGCTTTAACCTCTGGTCTACTTTGTAAGTATTCCCATGTGCCATCGTTGCTATAGGAGTCAACAACTATGATTTCGTGTGCAAAAATTACGCTGTCTATGCATTCCTCAATATACTCAATCTCATTATAGGTAATAATTACCACGGATAATTTAGTGCTTGTGCTCAACTTGGTGCTTTTTTGCAAATATATTGGGTAGTGAAGCAATAAAAAAATAAAACCTAGCCAAATGCTAGGTTTTAAGTAATATCAATTAAGATGGTAGGCTATACGGCTACGTTGTATTCTCTTAAAGCATCGTTTAAAGAGGTCTTTTTGTTGGTGCTCTCTTTTCGACGGCCAATAATCAGTGCACATGGAACCTGATATTCTCCTGCTGGAAATTTTTTGGTATAACTTCCTGGAATTACCACTGAACGAGCTGGTACTAGACCTTTCATCTCAACAGGCTTTTCTGAGGTGACATCTATAATTTTAGTAGATGCAGTCAAAACAACATTGGCTCCTAATACTGCTTCTTTTTCAACTCTAACACCTTCTACCACGATACTTCTAGACCCTAAAAAGGCATTGTCCTCAATAATTACTGGTGCTGCTTGTAATGGTTCAAGAACTCCTCCAATACCAACGCCACCACTAAGGTGAACGTTCTTTCCAATTTGAGCACAACTACCTACTGTTGCCCAAGTATCAACCATGGTACCTTCATCCACATAAGCTCCAATATTTACGTAACTTGGCATTAGGATGGTGCCAGGTGAAATATAGGCTCCGTGTCTAGCCACAGCATGTGGAACCACGCGAATACCTTTTTCTGCATAGTTTCTCTTTAAGGGAATTTTATCGTGGAACTCTAGTGGACCAGCTTCTATAGTTTCCATTTTTTGTATTGGGAAATACAAAACCACAGCTTTTTTCACCCATTCATTGACTTGCCAGTCCCCTTCAGAAGGTTGTGCTACTCGAAGATTTCCTTTGTCTAATAAATCAACGACCTCTCTAATAGTTTCTTGAGTATCGTTATTCTTTAACAGCTCCCTGTCTTCCCAGGCTGCTTCAATGATTGTACGTAGTGCATTCATAAATATCAAATTTTGTTACAAATATAAGCTTGTTGTTTGTAATTTTAAAAGGATTTGACAGCTGTAACATTTATAGCTGTATTGTTTACAAAAACATATTTCGTTATATTAATTGTTTTGGAGATCGTTTTAAAATCTTACTATTGCCGTGCTGTAAGTTTCTAGTAATAAGCAAGGTTGGCAGGACTAAGTGATGAATTGTGAATAACTTCATGGATAAGTTCTTGTTTTGTAAAATCCAAGACCTGATTTTCGACGTATTTTTGTTGTAAAGCATTTTATAATGGCAAGGATACTGGCAATTGATTTTGGAGAAAAAAGAACGGGAATCGCCGTAACCGATCCTTTACAAATAATTGCATCTGGGCTTACCACGGTAAGTACCACGGAATTATTGGAATATTTAAGGGATTATGTGTCAAAAGAAGAAGTGGAGCTTATTGTCATAGGGCAGCCTAGACGAATGAATAACGAGTTTTCTGAGGTGGAACAAAAGATTCAACATTTTATAAATATTTTGAATAAAGAACTTCCACAGATTGCCGTTACTAGGGTTGATGAACGATTTACCTCTAAGATTGCATTTCAAAGTATGTTGGATGGTGGGGTGAAGAAGAAGGATAGGCGGAAAAAAGAACTTTTGGACAAAGTGAGTGCAACAGTGATATTACAATCGTATTTGTACAATCGTTAAATTATAAGCGGTTGATGCTTAAAACGTTAAATTCAACCAAAAAAAGCTACATCTTAAAGATATAGTGGAAACAAAAAGGATTTTTTATTAAATTTGTTAGTATACCTCCCCCCAAGCTTTATTAATGTAGTTTTAAATTAAGTCTAACCCAAAAACAAAGTGAATGAGATGAGAATTACCCTACTTGTATTTTTAATTATTCAATTGGCCTTTCCTGCTAATGCAGGAGAAGAGGTCGAGACTGTGCCCCAAGCAATAGCCCATGAAGCTTCTGATTTCAACACCTCAACTCCAATGAATCTGGATTTAATGTTGGCATTTTACGCCTCTTCAGTGGAGAATTCATTAAAGATATTTCCAAACCCCGTAAAACGTAAGGATATGCTGCATATCACAACCACTGATACCGGTTCAAAGAAACTTTCTTTTTACGATATTACGGGAAAGGTGGTGAAGATTCTAGAGACTAATAGGACTGCTTTTGCCTTTAGTGTATCGGATTTGGATAGTGGAGTTTATATTTTAAACATTTCCACCCCTAATTATCAAGCTGCAAAAAAGGTAATAGTTCAGTAACAAAGGCAACTCCATAAAATCATAGCTTTTTGCGATCCAAAGTGTAGAAATAGGTAAGGGTTTAACGTTTCTTTTGATCCTTTGCGCTTTATTTTTAGTATTTACTTTGTATTTTTGCACTCTTAATCGAAAAGGATTATTATGATATTACCGATTACTGCCTATGGCGATCCTGTTCTTAGAAGGGTTGGCAAAGACATTTCGAAGGATTATCCAAATTTGGATAATCTGATTGAAAATATGTTTGAAACCATGTACAATGCCTATGGAGTTGGTCTGGCCGCTCCCCAGATAGGACTACCTATACGCCTTTTTGTAATAGATACGAGTCCCTTTGCTGAGGACGAAGATCTATCAGAGCAACAGCGAGAGTTTTTAGCAGGCCTTAAAAAGGTTTTTATCAATCCTAAGATCGTTCAGCAGACAGGTGAGCCGTGGGTTTTCAATGAAGGGTGTTTGAGTATACCAGATGTTAGAGAGGATGTTTCTCGCTGTGAGCGCATTAAAATTGAATACCTTGACTCTGAGTTTAATAAGGTTATTGAAGAGTATGATGGTCTTGCAGCCCGAGTGATTCAGCATGAATACGATCATATAGAAGGTATATTGTTTACAGACAAATTGTCCAGTCTTAAAAAGAGGCTACTAAAAGGGAAATTAGGTAGCATTTCTAAAGGAAAAATAAATGTTGACTACAGAATGAAATTTCCTGATGCTAAAAAAGGGAGATAATCATTTTGTTTATTTGCACAAAGCACAGATATTTGCGCACTCAAAAATTAATAGTGATATATGGGTTTAGAAAAAATATTATCGATTTCCGGGAAACCAGGGCTATATGAACTAAAGGCACAAACACGTAGTGGATTTGTTGCGGAATCTTTAATTGATGGAAAGAAGCTAAGTGTAGGGCTTAAAAACAATGTGAGTCTACTTTCTGAGATAGCTATTTACACCTTGGAAGAAGAAGTTCCTTTGAAAGAGGTCTTTAATAAGATTAAAGAAAAAGAAAATGGCGGTAAAACAGAGATTAGCCATAAGGATCCAAAAATTAAATTGGAAGAATATTTTTTCGAAGTTCTACCTGATTATGATGAGGACCGTGTGTATGCAAGTGATATCAAAAAAATAATTCAATGGTATAACCTTTTACACGACAAAGGAATCACTGATTTTGATACCCAAGAGCAGGAAGAATCTGATGTAAAACAGGAAGATCAAAATGAGAAATCGGCCGAGTAAAGTATTATTTACATTTTAATATAATATTTAGAGCTGTCATACTTTTTAGTACGATGGCTCTTTTTCTTTTTAAAAAGACTGTAAATTGCAATCTTTTGCATGATTAATTCTTAAGTATAGAACAATGAGTAATTCCAGAGAAGACCAACTTGAAGCCTTTGATAGACTTTTAACTATTATGGATGAGTTAAGGGAGCAATGTCCATGGGATAGGAAACAAACGATGCAATCCTTAAGACATCTAACAATCGAGGAGACTTATGAATTAGGAGATGCTATTTTGGATAATGATTTAGTTGAGATCAAGAAAGAGTTAGGAGATGTATTATTACATATTGTTTTCTATGCAAAAATAGCTAGTGAGACAAATGATTTTGATATGGCAGATGTCGCTAATGAAATCTGTGAGAAATTAATTAGCCGACATCCACATATTTATGGTGATGTAAAGGTAGAGAATGAAGAGGATGTGAAGCGTAACTGGGAAAGTCTAAAGCTTAAGGAAGGAAATAAAAGTGTTTTATCAGGTGTTCCCAAAAGTTTACCTGCATTAGTAAAGGCTAATCGAATACAGGATAAGGTAGCTGGTGTTGGCTTTGATTGGGAAGAGCCTAAACAGGTGTTTGAGAAGGTGAAAGAAGAATTGGCAGAATTGCAATTTGAAGTTGAGAAAGGGGATAAGGATACTATGGAATCTGAGTTTGGTGATGTACTATTTTCTATGATTAATTATGCACGGTTTCTAAAAATCAACCCAGAAAATGCTTTAGAGAGAACCAATAAGAAATTTATTAAACGATTCCAGTATCTAGAACAACAAGCCAAAGCTTTGGATAAATCGATCTCCGATATGACCCTAGCTGAAATGGATGTTTATTGGGAAGAGGCGAAGAGGCTCTAAATTTATTTCTAGATAAGCATTGAGTTTTGATACTAATAATCTTTTGCAATTTTTTAACTTTTGATACCTCCGTAGTCATTAGGTCATCGTTTGCGTAAGATGTATCTTTGCCGTCTTAAAATTTTGGGATGGTTTTAGCGCAGTACACAAAAGAATTTTCTTATAATTTAAAACTAGCTTTTCCAGTTATACTTGGGATGTTAGGACATACCTTTGTCGCCTTTGCTGATAATATAATGGTGGGGCAACTGGGAACCACGGAGCTAGCGGCTGTATCGCTGGGCAATAGTTTCATTTTTGTAGCTATGTCTTTAGGAATAGGGTTTTCTACTGCTATCACCCCACTAGTTGCTGAGGCAGACGGTGCTCGAGATATTGAAGGTGGGCGCTCCTCCTTTAAGCACGGGCTGTTGTTGTGTACACTTATCGGTCTTGTTTTATTTGGTTTGCTCTTAGTTGCCAAACCTCTTATGTATTCCATGGATCAACCTGTTGAGGTAGTAGATTTGGCCATGCCTTATTTGGATCTGGTGGCTTTGTCTTTGGTGCCTCTAGTGATCTTTCAGGCTATGAAGCAATTTTCTGATGGTCTATCACAAACCAAATATCCAATGTATGCCACTGTGGTAGCCAATGTTATAAATATTAGCCTTAATTACCTTTTGATCTACGGTAAGTTTGGATTTCCAGAATTGGGTATCATAGGTGCCGCCATAGGAACATTGGTGTCTCGTTTTGTGATGGTTGCATACCTATGGTTCTTATTCATGAAAAATGATAAGATTAAACCATATTTAGTAAATTTTAAATGGCGAACCATTGAGAGGACGATGTTAAAAAAGGTGGCTAATTTAGGACTTCCCTCTGCATTACAAATGTTTTTCGAGGTGGGTATTTTCACCTCAGCAGTATGGCTTAGCGGTGTTCTTGGAACCAATCCTCAGGCTGCCAATCAAATTGCACTTAACTTATCTAGTATGACCTATATGGTCGGAGTTGGATTAAGTGTAGCGGCTATGATAAGGGTAGGCAACCAGAAGGGACTCAAGGATTATAAGGAGCTTCGTAGAATTGCGATCTCGGTGTTCTGTCTTACTTTTTTAATTGAAGTGGTGTTTGCCTTATGTTTTATTGTTTTTAGGCATTGGCTACCCACGGTCTATCTGGATCAAAATGATTTAGTAAATCTTGCTGATAATAATCAAGTGATAATAATTGCTTCTCAATTATTATTAGTAGCTGCCTTTTTTCAAATATCTGACGGTTTACAAATTGCTTTTTTAGGGGCTCTAAGAGGACTCCAAGATGTGAAGGTGCCCACTGCTATAACCTTCGTGGCTTATTGGTTAGTAGGATTTCCGATTTCTTACTTTTTAGGACTAAAAACGGACCTTGGTAATATGGGAATTTGGATAGGTTTATTATCGGGACTCACCATTGCCGCAATATTTTTGTATTTTAGATTTAATTATTTATCTCGAAAACTCATATTGACCAATCCATAGGTAAGTACTTTGGATCGCAATTGTTTAAATTAAACTATAAAATGGAACTACCTAAGTTTTTGTTGGGTGATAATACGGACTATCCAACGGCTATATTTATCATACATACCGATTATCCGAGGTTCATTATAAACCTTGAAGACGACCAAGTGGAGTGGCTAGAGGATTTCTCAGCAGAGGATGAAAAAGAGTTGTCCTCCGAGGCTGAAAATTTAATTCAAGCCGCCAACGATTTTTATGATCGGGAAGTAAATCGCTATAACGAATCCTAGTTTTATGGAGACATTAATTAATCTTGATCAAGAATTATTTCTTTTTCTAAATGGCCTAGGGACTTCTTCTTGGGATGGATTTTGGATGTTTATGACTAACAAATGGTCCTCTATTCCACTTTATGTTTTCTTATTGATTCTTTGTTTTATTAAATTAAAATGGAAAAAGACACTCTTAATATTAGTTTTAGTAGCCCTAATGGTTACGGTATCTGATCAGTTGTCTAATGTATTTAAATATGGCTTAGAGCGTTTGCGTCCATGCCACGACGGGTTAATCGAGAGTCAGATGCGGTTAGTAAAGTCCTATTGCGGGGGGGAATTTGGTTATTTTTCTGCTCATGCTTCCAACTCATTTGTAGTGGTAACCTTCTTTTCTTTGATTTTTAGAAGGATCTTTAATTGGTTGCCATTTCTTCTGATCATTTGGGGTATGACTGTAGCCTATAGTAGAATCTATATTGGGGTCCATTATCCACTTGATGTAATCACTGGTATTACATTTGGTATGTTAATAGGCTTGGTGTTTTACACTCTTTACCAATGGATAACTAAACGATTTTCGTTAGTTTAAACGGATTCTAGGGTGAGTCGGGCAAGATAATCGTAGTGATCTCCCTCTAGAATTAACTCACACTTAAATCCAGCTGCCTCGCTAAGAGTACATAGGCTATTGAAATCTAAATATAACCAAGTAGTAGATTGTGATTCCCCTTGATATTTTAGGGTGTAATCTAATTCCCCGTAATAATCATAAGGTGTGTTAACCCAATGTCCGCCATCTTCGTCTTGGTCAAACATATAGATAATATCTGAGGAATCAATTAAGATTTGCCCACTAGGATTTAATAGACTTTTTAATTTGTTTAGTTTCCCTGTGACTTGTTGATGTTTTTGAAAGATTCCACTTCCATTCATTAACATAAGAAGAGTGTCGAAAGCACCTTGTTGTAAAGTAAAGACATCGTTATTTATAACTTTTTTAATTCCCCTTAGGCGACAAGTTTCTATACTTCCTTTGGAGCTATCTAGGGCAGTAACATCCATCCCTCGGACCTCTTGAAGGTATAACGAATGACTGCCGCTACCAGCGCCAATATCTAGTACGGATCCCTTGCTTAGCTCTAAGGCTTTTTGCTCTATTGGTGGCATTTGATCATAGGTTCTAAAGAGGTATGACATGGGTAAAATGTCTTGCTCGGATATGGAAGTCTCTGTCAGTAGATCTTCTTTTGATAGCTTTGTAAAATAATTGTATAGGGCTTTGCCGAAAAGGTCTTTCATCGAAATGAAGTATGGTTTTAATGTTGTTCTATGATACTCGGGTGCTGTTTTGTACTTTTGTTTCTTAAATAAACCTATTGATCCACGGTCAAAAGCATAACTTTAAAGGATGATTTCTTTTGGCAAATATGGTGAACTTTTAGGTTTTATGGAAAGATTATTTACAAACTTAAAGGATCGCGGCTTTCCTGCCATTGTCGTATGGTATAATGGCTAATGTGCAGTATATGTATGGAGAATGAAGATTTTCAAAAACATTTAGAACAACTTCCTCTGCTTGCCAAGAAGAAGCATGCTGAAAATAAAAAGTATTTTGCTAAGCTAAAAAAGAAGCCGCCTAAGGACTTAGATTACCAAATGCAGGAGTTACACCAACAGACCTTTGCTCATACCAATTGTCTTGAGTGTGCCAATTGTTGTAAGACGACAGGGCCTTTATTTACAAGTGCTGATATTACTCGGATTTCCAAACATCTGAAAATGAAGGAGCAACAATTTATAGCTACTTATTTGCAAATTGATGAGGATAATGATTATGTATTAAAAGAGTTACCTTGTTCCTTTTTAGACCACCAGAACTACTGTATGATATATGATGTACGTCCAAAAGCATGTCGTGAATACCCCCATACGGATCGAAAAAAGTTTCATCAAATCGCATCTCTTACCATTAAAAACACCGCTATTTGTCCTGCAGCCTATGAGATTGTTGAAAAGATGAAAAAGAATTTACCGATGTAGATTAGTCTTTTTCCCTTTAATTTCTAAGGCTCTTTATCACCCTATATTTTTTGGGAAAAAATAGTATATTGTGGTATGCAACAGTTGATTGACTATTTTGAGACCATACCATCCTGGGTGAGGAGTTTGATTCTTGTCGGGGGCATTACTTTTTTTTGGGTTTTGGAGTATGGAGTGCCACTTTTTAATTTCAACTACAAAAAAGTTCGGCATGCCATCCCCAATATTTTCTTTACCCTGACCACTGTTGTGGTTAATTTCTTGCTCGCTTTTTTACTTTTAAAAAGCAGTGATTGGGTGAGTGAACATGAATTTGGGATTATCCACTTATTTCCCCTACCACTTTGGGCTAGTGTTCTCATAGGTTTATTGGTTTTAGACTTTGTTGGTGCATGGCTAGCGCATTGGGTACAACATAAAATTAAACCCCTTTGGATGTTTCATTTGATTCATCACACCGATAATTTTGTGGATACCACCACAGCCAACAGACACCATCCAGGGGAGAGCGTGATTCGTTTCTTTTTTACCCTTTTAGGAGTTCTTGTGGGAGGGTTGCCAATTGGTATAGTTTTGCTTTATCAATCCCTTTCAGTTGTTTTCGCCCAACTTACCCATGCCAATATACGGTTGCCCAAAAAATTAGATACAGCCATTAGCTGGATCTTAGTTTCTCCTGATATGCATAAGGTTCATCACCACTATAAGTTGCCTTATACCGACACTAATTACGGAAATATTTTTTCCATATGGGATCGTTTATTAGGAACCTTTTCTGCCATGAAAAATGAGGATCTTATCTACGGTATAGATACCTATCCCGATGTAGACTCCAACACACATGTTGGCAGGTTACTAAAACTTCCATTTAATAAATACAGAGCACCCGATGGCGGGAAATTTGAGTAGAGATTTTAAGAGTTACTACTCTTTGTAGATAAGGTACTTTTTTCTAATTTCTTTAAAGTGGTCTAAATCTTGTTTCCAACTCATGCTTATTTCCCCAGCGCTTAGACCATTTTCAATTTGTTTTTGAAGCTGTGCCGTTCCAGCATGTTTAGTAAAGGATGAGGTTCGGAAAAACTTTGATTTATCAGTGCTATGCTCATAGGCCTCTATGATCCAGCTTAGATCAACCTTTTTTGGCGGAGTGATTTGGCTTAAGTCTTTTCCGAAGCATAAATCCCCGTTGTGTTTCGGGTCTTTTGAGCCAAAATTGGGTTTAGGAGTATAGGTGAAGGTAAAGAATTGTTTGTCTAAAAATGGTGCTCCAAAGCGTTGAAATTGATATTCAGTTCCTCTTCCAGCATTAACATGTGTCCCTTCAAATAGCCCGAGACTTGGATAGAGCTCAACGGATTGGTCATTGGGTAAGTTAGGGGAAGGGCGAATAGGGAGGCTATAACTAGAGTGGTGAGTGTAGTTTTTTAAAGGAATCACAGTCAAATCACATTGTACACCTTCCTTAAGCCACTTTTCTCCATTGAGCATTGTGGCATATTCACCAATGGTTAGCCCGTAGACTAAGGGAATTGGAACTAGACCTAAAAAGCTACTGTTTTCAAGCTCTAATATTGGGCCATCGACAAAGGATCCATTGGGATTTGGTCGATCTAATACAATTACCGGAATATTTTTCTCAGCACATGCTTCCATCACCAGGTGAAGGGTTGAGGTATAAGTATAAAAGCGCACTCCCACATCTTGAATATCGAATATCATGAGTTCAATTCCTTCTAACTGCTCTGCACTTGGCTTTCTTGAATCACCATAAAGTGATACTATGGGAAGACCCGTTTTGGTGTCTTTGTTCCCTACCACGTGCTCTCCTGCATCAGCCTCTCCTCTAAATCCGTGCTCGGGCGAATATATTTTTTGAACCTTTACATCCATCGCTAGTAGAGAATCTACCAAATGAGTGTAAGTCTCATCATTTTTAAAAATTACCGAAGTATTATTGGCTACCACACCTACTTTTTTATTCCCTATCAGGGAACGGTACTGGGCGGTTTGGTTGGCGCCTACAATAATTTGTTTTGGGGTAGTACGATTGTCCTTTTCCACCGCCTTTGTTTTTTGTTTTTGGCTACCATTTGCACACGAAATGATGAGTAAAAACGATAATAATAATGTACTTTTGAATATCTTAAAGTTTCGCATAGTTTGAATTTAGAATATTTTATTGCTAAACGCCTCATAAAAGGAGGGGGACATAAAAATAGTATATCGGCACCAATTATAAAAATTGCAATTTCCGCTATTGCACTTGGTTTGGTGATGATGCTTATTGCTATTGCCACTGGTGTGGGTCTACAGCATAAAATTAGAGAAAAAATTGCTGCCTTCAACGGGCATGTGCAAATTTACAACTATGACAATAACAATTCAGAGGTTTCTGTAAACCCTGTTTCAATACATCAAGATTTCTATCCAGAGTTTAAATCAATTGACGGGATTAACCACGTTCAGGCTGTAGCTGCCAAAGGAGGTATTATACGAACTGAAAGTACCTTTGAAGGGATTATAGCAAAAGGTGTAGGAAAGGATTTTAACTGGGAGCCTTTTAAGGAATTTTTAGTTCAAGGAAGACTACCTAACTATTCAGAAAAACGAAATGAAGAAGTACTCATATCGTCCTATTTGGCCAATCGTTTAGGCTTTGAAGTTGGAACGGAGTTTTGGGCATTTTTTCTTAAAGATGATGTCGATGACATCCCTAATCAAATCAAGTTTTCAATAGTTGGTATTTATGATAGTGGTTTTCAGGATTTTGACGCTAACTATTTATTTGCTGATCTCAGACATATTCAAAGGATGAACGGGTGGTCGGCAGACCAAGTTGGATCATTCGAGGTTTTTATAGATGACTTTGATAAGATCAGAGAAATGAGTAGGGCCATTTATGGTGTTACGCTCTCTACTTTAGACTCCCAAAGTATTGCAGATAAGTATTTTACGATTTTTGAATGGCTTTCCCTTTTTGACTTTAATATTGCTATCATTATCGGTATTATGATTATCGTTGGAGGGATTAATATGATAACAGCCTTACTTGTTTTGATTCTCGAACGTACTCAAATGATTGGTATTTTAAAGGCTTTAGGGTGTAGCAATTGGAGTATTAGAAAACTATTCCTCTACAATGCTGTTTATTTAATTGCAATTGGGCTTTTTTGGGGTAACCTCATTGGTTTAGGACTTCTCTGGCTTCAAGACACCTTCGGTTTGGTTTCCTTAGATCCGGCCTCTTATTATGTGTCTCAGGCTCCTGTTTATATTCAACCAATGCATATAGTAGTGTTAAATATTGGCGTATTAGTACTTTGCTCACTAATGTTGCTACTTCCATCCTATATTATCACTAAAATTTCACCAGCTCGTTCCATTAAATTTGAGTAAATAACACAGTATTGTTTTGTAACCAATAGGTGTTTTCTGGATTATTTAGTAACTTCCATTAAATTCAACCAACACCATGAAAAGAAGACATTTTATTCAGTCCACTGGAATGATCGCGGCTTCTGCGTTTTTAGCCTCACCCAGTTACTTATTTGCCAAAAAGAGGCGCAAATTAGGAGTAGCATTAGTCGGCTTAGGATACTATAGTACTGACCTATTAGCTCCAGCATTACAACTTACCCAGCATTGTGAGCTCAAAGCCATTGTTACAGGAAGTCCAGAGAAGATCCCTATTTGGCAAACCAAGTATGGTATTCAGGACAAGAACGTATACAATTACCAAAACATGCATACTATGGCAGATAATGATGCCATCGATGTGGTTTATATTGTTCTTCCTCCTGCATTGCATGCTAAATACAGCATTATTGCTGCAAATGCTGGTAAACATGTATGGTGTGAAAAACCCATGGAAATAAGCGCAAAAAAATGCCAATCCATCATAGATGCTTGCGCAAAGAATAATGTTAAGCTATCCATCGGTTATCGCATGCACCATGAGCCCAATACACAAAAGCTAATGCATTGGGCAAAGACAACTCCCTATGGGAAAATCAACCATGTCTATGCGGAGGCTGGATATTTTGAGAGCCGAATTTCCCACTGGAAACAAATCAAAGAACTAGGTGGAGGAGCAATGTATGATATGGGGGTTTATCCACTCAATGCCATCAGATATACCAAAGCAATGGAACCAATTGCAGTGCGCGCCAAACATCAAACCACCAGACCAGAAATTTATCATGAGGTCGACGAGACAACCTTGTTTGATTTTAAATTTGAAGATGGTTCCACGGCAAGTGGAAAAACAAGTTTTGGGGAGAATATTAATAATTTAGAAGCTGATTGCAATTCAGGAAATTATTACTTGCGCCCATTCCAATCTTATACGGGGGTGTCCGGAGCTTCAAGCGATGGAACTGTTCTTAATGCCTTTCAAGGAAACCAACAAGCCAAACAAATGGATACTGATGCGTTAGCTATTTTGCAAAACAAAGAAGTTTTAGTTCCTGGGATTGAAGGATTAAAAGATATTGCCATTGTGGAGCAAATATACAAGTCTGCTAACAACAACGGAGAATGGATCACCTTATAATACTGAACATGTTGATTTTGAGTTAAATAATACTTAAAAGAATTGTGGTTTACTATATAATTCGTTAACTTAGGAATCAGATTAAAGACCCCAAATAGAAATTAATTATTAATCTTTAAATCAGTTATTATGGGGCAAGAATTACATCATGATTCACCTGTATTAATCTATGCACTTAAAGCTTTAGTCTTTTTATTGATTGCAGTTTTATCTGGAGTTGTAATCTCCACAGTGCTTGCTATTTTAGGCATTTTGAATTAGATTATTGTACGGATAGAATCCATAAAAGTTCTTAATCTATTAGTAGGTTAAGGACTTTTTTGCTTTAATTGTAATTTTTTTTTGAGACTAAATAAAATAGTTTCAAATTTGTCAAAACTGCTTGGATGATTTCTCTCCAATAAGAAGGAATAGTAAAGTATCACATTTAAATTAGAATTTCACAATGTCAGTATTGGAAAAATTAAGTTCTCAAGGTGCTATTGCACTCGAAGAAAAGTATGGTGCGCATAACTATCACCCTTTACCAGTTGTTTTAACCAAAGGCGAAGGGGTTTATATGTGGGATGTTGAAGGAAAAAAATATTACGATTTCCTCTCAGCCTACTCGGCCGTAAACCAAGGCCATTGTCATCCTCGTATTTTGGATGCTTTGATCCAACAATCCAAGAGTCTCCACCTTACCTCAAGAGCATTTTACAATGATATGTTAGGGCGTTTTGAGTCCTATGTGACATCATTCTTTGGGTTCGATAAGGTACTGCCTATGAATACTGGGGCAGAAGCCGTGGAAACAGCTATAAAAATATGTAGGAAATGGGCTTATGAGAAAAAGAACATTCCTGAACAGCAAGCAAAAATTATCGTATGTGAAAATAACTTTCACGGTAGAACAACAACAATCATTTCATTTTCTAATGATCCTGATGCTCGGAAGAATTTTGGGCCGTATACCCCTGGATTTGTAAAAATACCATATGATGATCTTACAGCCCTTGAAAAAGTGCTTAAAGAGGAAGAACACATAGCTGGATTTTTAGTCGAACCTATACAGGGTGAAGCTGGAGTTTATGTGCCATCTGAGGGGTATTTAAAACAGGCAAAACAACTTTGTGAAAAGCACGATGTATTGTTTATAGCAGATGAAATACAAACAGGAATAGCTCGTACAGGAGAGATACTAGCGGTTGATCACTGTGGGGTGAAACCAGATATGTTAATTCTTGGTAAGGCGCTTAGCGGAGGCGTGTACCCAGTTAGTGCGGTATTAGCTAATGATCATATTATGGAAGTAATTAAACCTGGCCAGCATGGGAGTACCTTTGGGGGAAACCCAGTTGCTGCATCTGTGGCCATTGAAGCCCTATCTGTGGTGGAGGATGAAAAATTGGCTACTAATGCCAAGGAATTAGGAATCCTCTTTAGAGCTAAGATACAGGAGTATATTGATGGGAGTTCAATTGTGATTGAGGTTCGAGGTATGGGATTGTTAAATGCTATTGTAATTAATGATAGCGAGCAAAGTGATACAGCTTGGAATGTATGCTTAAAACTAAAGGAGAATGGACTTCTAGCCAAGCCAACTCATGGAAACATCATTCGGTTTGCACCTCCCTTGGTGATTACCCATGAACAGTTACTCGAATGTGTTTCCATTATTATTAAAACTTTAAAGGAGTTTGAGGTTTAAATCTTTTTAATTCTTTTAAATTAATTTAAAATTCCCGGTACGAAAGTGTCGGGTTTTTTTTCTACCAATAGTTGATTTGTTCCTTGAAATAGAATGTTAAATCCTTAAATTCTAACAAACTCTTAAGAGTTTTAGGTTTTATTATCTGGATAATCTTTATAATTTCGCTATTTAGAATTAGTTTAAATAAATTGAAGATATCTCAGCTCATTATACTGCTATTCTTATTGGTAATACTATCAATTTTTGTTGGGGTATCCGATATTTCTCTATTGAATTTTTTAAAGTGGGATGAGCAGCAAAGGCTTGTAATGGTGATTAGTAGAATCCCCAGAACAGCCGCTCTGATTCTAGCTGGTGTTGGGATGAGCGTTTGTGGTCTTATTATGCAACAGATGACCCAAAACCGCTTTGTTTCTCCTACTACTGCTGGCTCCCTAGATGCTGCTAAGATGGGGATTTTGGCCTCATTAATATTTATTCCCCAAGCGGGTCTTTGGTTTAAGTCGCTTTTCGCTTTTGGATTCACCTTTTTAGCGAGTATTATCTTTTTAAAAATTGCCGATCGCATTAGATACAGAAATGTTATTTTCATTCCCATTGTGGGATTGATGTTTGGTGGTATTTTAAATTCTATCACGACCTTTTTTGCCTATAAAAATGACATTGTTCAAAATGTAAATGCTTGGATGATGGGCGATTTCTCTGGAGTACTTCAAGGCCAGTACGAGTTGATTTATTTTAGTGTACCTGCTGTTGTGATTACCTATTTGTATGCCAATAAATTTACCCTTGTTGGAATGGGAGAGGACTTCTCTAAAAACTTAGGGTTGAATTATAGGGCAGTGATGAATATTGGTCTGTTTTGTGTATCCTTAACAGTGAGTGTGGTTGTACTAACTATTGGTACCATCCCTTTTTTAGGACTTGTTGTTCCAAATATTGTGAGTGTACTCTTTGGAGATAATTTAAAAAATACTTTGCCAATTACAGCCATCTTTGGAGCGATCTTCCTTCTGATATGTGATATACTTGGGAGGTTAATTATCTTTCCTTTTGAAATTCCGATAGGGATGACTGTAGGTCTTATTGGTGGTGTTATTTTCTTAATCTTATTAATTAGACAAAGATCATGAGTACCACTACAAAAATACTGATACTTGTCTTCCTTACCCTTTCTTTAAGTGGACTGTTCTTGTTTTACAATCTTCCAAATAGTTGGGAGTATGCCTTGGAAAGAAGAGGTTTTAAGGTAGCCTCTATGATTGTAGTGGGATGCTGTATTGCCTATTCATCGGTGGTTTTTCAGACCTTGACAAATAATAAAATTTTAACGCCATCCATTATGGGCTTTGAGGCAGTTTATATGTTGTTTCAAACCTTAATTGTTTTCATATACGGAGATCAGACTTTTCAGGTTATTAAGAATTCTGGGAACTTTTTTATCTCCGTTGGCCTCATGATGGTTTTTGCCTTGTTATTGTTTGTATTGATTTTCAAAAAAGGAAAAAGCAACATGTACTTTTTACTGCTCATTGGTCTTGTCTTAGGGACCATATTTACCACCATGAGTTCATTCCTTCAACTGGTTATTGACCCCAATGAATTCTTAATAGTCGAGCAAAAAATGTTTGCTTCTTTTAACAGAATGAACATAGATATTTTCTGGTATGCCTTAGGCTTTATGATTCTTTGTTTTATAATCGGATTTAGAAAATTACAACACTTAGATCTTATTTCATTAGGAAGAGAAAACGCCATTAATCTTGGATTGGATTATAACAAATCGATCAAGTTCTATTTGTTTATCATTGCAGTTTTAGTCGCCGTTTCAACTGCCCTTGTGGGACCTTTAACCTTCTTGGGTATTCTGGTGACAAACCTCACGTATGAATTATTTAAAACATATAAACACAGCATTCTGATACCTTGTTGCTGCCTGGTGAGCGCTGTGGCGATTTTGGGTGGTCAGTTTCTGGTAGAGCAGGTGTTTAATTTCAATACCACCATAAGTATCATTATTAATTTCATAGGGGGACTATACTTTATGTTCCTTCTACTAAAGGTTAGAAAGGTATGATTAGCGTAGATAGTATTACTAAAAAGTATTCGGAAAACACTGTTGTAGACCAAGTTTCGATGCAGTTCCCAGTAGGGAAGATTACATCACTTATCGGTGCAAATGGCGCTGGGAAAAGTACATTGTTATCCATCATATCCAGACTTCTTAAACAGAACAATGGAAATATCATGATCAATGATAAAAACTTAGAATCCTATAAAAGTAGAGCATTAGCCAAGCAGCTGTCCATATTAAAACAGTCCAATCATTTGGAGCTCAAATTAACCGTGCGCGAACTCATTGGGTTTGGTCGTTTTCCATACTCACAAGGAAAATTAACAAAGCAGGATGAAGTTAAAATAGCTGAAGCAATTGACTTTTTAGATTTAGGTGATATCCAGGATAAATACATTGATCAACTCAGTGGGGGACAAAAGCAAAGAGCCTTTCTAGCCTTAGTTGTGGCTCAGGATACGGATTACATATTGCTCGACGAGCCCTTAAACAATCTGGATATGAAACACTCTGTTCAGATAATGAAGCGTCTAGAGCAACTGTGCAAGGAGAAAGGAAAAACTATCATCATAGTTATACATGAAATTAACTTTGCTTCTCATTACTCTGATTATATAGTTGCGATGAAAAATGGGAAGATCATACATTCTGGAGCAACACAGGATATTATGAACCCAAAAGTTCTCTCAGAGGTGTTTGAAATTGATTTTGAAATCATTCATAAATCGGGAAAACAGCTATGTAATTACTTTTATTAACGCTTTTTATGGTGGAGCCGCAGAAGAACTTATAATAAATATGAATTGTAAAAATTAAAAATGAGTTTTATGAAAAATAGTTTTAAAATAGCCGCACTGCTTTTGGCCATCGTTTTGGTAGGCTGTAAGGATGAAAAAAATAAAAATGATGCACAGGTGGATACACAACTCGAGACAGTTAAAGTGACGCATGAATTAGGGACGGTGGAAATCGTTAAAGACCCAAAGCGGGTGGTGGCCTTAGATTTTGCTTCCCTAGAAATGCTTGATTTATTAGGCGTAAAAGTCGTGGGGGCTCCAAAGGCATCTCTGCCAGCACAATTATCCAAGTACCAGGATGATGCCTCGGTTGTTGATTTGGGAAATCTCAAAGAAATTAATTTTGAGAAACTTAATGAACTTGAACCAGATGTGATTTTCTTATCAGGTCGCCTACAGAGCTCGTATGATGAAATTTCAAAAATAGCTCCTGCTGTTTATACTGAAATTGATTATACTAATTACATGGAATCCTTAGGCGATATCACACAGATGTACGCCACAATATTTAATGATCCTCAAACCACAACCGTGGCCTTGGAAGCACTAGAACAAAAGATTAATACCTTAAAGGAAAAGGTAAATCAATCAGACAAACGAGCATTGATTGTCCTTCACAACAAAGGCCGATTTAGCGCCTATGGAAAGGGGTCTCGATTTGGCATTATTCACGATGTATTTGGTGTTAAGCAGGCGGTTCAAGATTTAGAAGTGGGTCGTCATGGTCAAAGCATATCGAATGAATTTATCCAAAATGCCAATCCTGATTACCTGTATATCATAGATCGAAGCGCGGTAGTGGACAAGAGTGCAACTAATAAGGAGGAGATTGAGAATCAACTTATACAGCAGACAAATGCCTATAAAAATGACAATATAGTGTATTTAGATCCTGAGGTGTGGTATCTGTCTGGAGGAGGTATCTATTCCTTAAATAAAATGATCGAAGAGGTAAGTACGAACTTATAACCCTAAAGAAATGGCTCAAACTAAAGCAACAATTTCACGTAAGGTATTTCAATTGAAATCAAAGCAGTATATAACCCCTCACTATCTCAGGATTACCCTAAATGGAGATGTGAGTGATTTTGAGCATTCCACTGTTGGAGATAATAATAAAATATTTATACCACCGAAAGGAGTTAATGAGGTACAGTTTCCGGTATTGGACCCAGAGTCAAAAAAAATGGTTTATCAAAACACGGATACGGCTCCTTTTGTAAGAACATATACCCATAAGGGTGTTAATTTAGCAAAAAACGAACTCTACATAGACTTTGTGAATCACGGTGATAATGGACCTGCTTCCTCTTGGGCAATACATGCTGAGTTAGGAGATAAACTTGGTGTGGCCATGAGAACGGCTCCTAAAGAATTGTATCCAAGTGATGTCGATTGGTTTTTACTTGTTGGAGATGCTACTGCAATTCCAGTATTGGGAGCTATCCTGGAGGATCTTTCGGCATCATCCAAAGGGGTTTGTGTAATTCAAGTTAGCTCAAGTGAGGATATTCAAGAACTCCCTACCAAGGCTTCCATTGAATTTCATTGGATCGTGGAGGAGAATACCCAGGATGAGTCTAGACTTGTAAACCAAGTGAAATGTATCGCTATTCCTTCGGTGTCCAAATTTGGATATGTAGCCTGTGAGTTTTCTGCGGTGAAACAAATCAGAAATTACTTGCGCAAAGAACTCAAATGGATTTCTAATGAGCTTTACGCGTATTCTTACTGGAAGAATGGGGTTGCAGAGGATAGATCAGCCGCCGATAGGCAGGCTGAAAAAAAGTCTATTGCTTAAAAAGTAGTTTAAATAAGTAATTTGTAAAAAGGGTTTCAAAAGAAAAACAGTTGAAAGTTATGCTATTCAACTGTTTTTAACCTAAGTGATTTATATCCAATATGGGTTTAGATTATTGTAGACCCCATTGTTCGATTAAATCTTGTTGTTGCTCCTGTAACTCAGTCCAACCAATGGTTGAGATTAAATAAATTGTGTATGCTAAGTACAGCAAGTTTAAAATTAAGACCACTAAGGAAACTGTCTTTGCAGTTTTCATAGCTTGAACACCGTCGTAATTTTCTGGATCATTAGCGGCTTCTTTTAGTTTTTGGTTTGCCATATAAAAGGCAATTCCAGCAGGAATAAATCCAAGCCCACTAAGGCAGCAGCAAAGGAAGCCTACTATTGATAAAACATATTGAATCGTCGGATTAAGTTTTTGTCTTTCCATATTGATTGTTATAAGGGTTAAATTAGTTTAATGATAAAGCTTATGATGATTGTGGCAATAGTGAGTACTGCCAAATACATTTTTATTTTATTTGAGTTTTTAAAACTCATAAAAGTAGAAAGTCCTATGAAGATTATAAAGCCCAGTAAGGGGTAGATAGCAGGATACATCTTAAAGGCAGCTACAAATTCACCCTGACCTATTAATAGTAATGAACGTTGTAATCCACATCCAGGGCACTCCATTCCAAACAATGTTTTGTTTAAACATGGAAGCATGAGGTCCTCAACACTGCTGCTTAATAATTGTATCATTTAACTCTAATGCCTAAATATCTTATGTAAACTTATTAAAAAGTTGTGAATCTAACCCACTTCAAAGTAGTATTTTTGTATACTGGAAACAAAAAAGTTTACATTATGAGATTGTTCGCAATTATTTGTATTGTCATTGGAGCGGCGATTATTTTTATTAGTGACGGCCGCACGAGTTATGATGGATATTTAAAAATTATTGGTTTTATATTTTTAATGTTCGGACTTTATAAATGTACAAAATTTTGGGTTCAGGACTCATCTCAAGAAGGTGCAAAGGAAGATGATTCAGATGATCATCAAGATTTAGCAAGTAAAAACTAAGGCATTAAAATTCGTTTAACAAACATGAAAAAGTTTGAAATAGGAGCTAAAGTAGAGGTGTTAGATGAAGCTATAAAGGGATATATCATTGCTCTTAACCAACTAAGTGCTACCATTCGTACTATTGATGGCTTTGATATGGAATTTCCTCTTGATGAGTTACTAGTTATAAAAGATGATTCTCTTAAGGTGAGTAATATAGATGTATATCATGCCTTGTCTGAAAAGCAATCAACGGAGAAAAAACGTTCTTTTGCCAAGAAGAAAAAGGAGAAATATAGCCCTGCAATGGAAGTGGACTTACATATCGAGAAGCTCACTAATACACCAAAGGGCATGGCAAATTTTGATATGTTAAACCTTCAGTTGGATACCGCAAGAAGGCAACTGGAGTTTGCTATTTCAAAGAGAATACAAAGAGTGGTTTTTATTCATGGAGTAGGCGAAGGGGTCTTAAGATCAGAGCTCTACACTCTCTTTTCAAGATATGATGGAATTAGGTACTACGATGCCAATTACAGGGAGTACGGGCTAGGCGCAACGGAGGTGTATATTCAACAAAGCACACTATAATTAGACTTTACTTTAAAGGATATGTGGTAAATAAGATCACAAATCTACTTGGGCTTGTTCCCACCCAATTATAGCCGTTTTTCGAGGGCTTTCCCATTTATATCCACCAATGACTCCAGTTGATTGAATAACACGATGACATGGAATTAAATAGGCGATGGGATTACTTCCAATAGCAGTACCTACAGCTCTCGATGCTTTTGGATTTCCAATTTGGTTGGCTAATTTGCCATAGGTGGATAGCTCACCAAAGGGGATTTTTAAAAGAGCTTCCCAAACCTTTAATTGGAATTCCGTTCCCCTAAGATGTAATGATACCTCTTCGATGGAATCGAACTTATGATTAAAGAATTGAAGTGCATTTTTTTGAAGGTTGTTAGTTTTTAACTCATAGGTTGCTTTAGGAAATTCTGCTTTTAGCTCTATAAGCGCTTTGGTCTTCTGGTGGTTAAAGGCCATATGGCAAATTCCTTTAGAGGTATTGGCCACGAGCAGGTCTCCAAATGGACTTGAATGAAAATTATAGGTAATATGCAGTTTGGCACCACCATTTTTAAATTCTCCCGGTGTCATCCCTTGTATGTTCACAAATAGGTCATGCAGCCGTGCTGTACCTGAGAATCCTGTGTCAAATGAGGTGTCAAATAGGGTAGCCTGTCGGTCTTTCAGCAACTGTTTGGCATAGTTTAGACTTATATACTGAAGAAATTTCTTTGGTGTTGTACCTGCCCATTGTTTGAAGAGTCGCTGAAAGTGGAAGGGACTAAGGTGTACAAGGGCTGCGAGCTCCTCAAGACTCGGTTGCTTTTGAAAATTTGAATTTACATAGCGTATAACTTGAGCTATGCGGTTGTAATCTAGTTCTTGTTGTGTGTTCATTCTTTTTTGAATTTAACACTGTAAAGATCACAGCTCACAAGGGAATAAAAAATACGATTCTTGCGTTTTTTTTAAAACGAGTAATTAACTTTATTCATTCACAGGGTTCTCAATGATATAGGTTCCAAAGATATACTCTTCCACATCATATTTAATTTCTTCACTTCCGTTTTCCAACTGGAATCCGTCAACAAAGCTAATAACATTGGTGTAGATTTGTTTATAGCTGTTTTTACGCTTTATGATTTCATTGGTTCCTGCAACAGCAGTAACAGATGTTAGATAATTTGGAACGGCAACCCCGTCGATTATGGTAGTGTCATTTGCTGGATTCCCATCTCCGTTTAAATCTTCATCAATGGTTAAAATTCCGTCGTTGTCATCGTCAGGATCTAAGTGATTTGGAATACCATCCCCATCGGTATCTCTAAATACGGGTACCCCATCGACAATATCAATTTCTTCAGATGTTGGCACATTGTCACCGTCATCATCCAGATCTAAGTAATCAGGGAAAGCATCACCATCGGTGTTTTGTGAGTTAGCCTTGTCGATTGTTCCATCCTCTAATACTACGGCACCTTCATCGGTAAAAGGAATGCCATCTTCATCATCTTCAATTAAAGTGGTCACTACCTGGATCGTACCGCTACGGGCATACCATTCTTCGGTAACTTGTGGTGTTGTAGGCGGGATATTCTGGCAAAAATAGTCTGAACTTACCTTGTCATCAAAGATGCGATAGAGTACCTTTACGGATGTATTGTTGATGGTGAATCGCGTTGTATCAACTTGGTTTTCGATATTACTTAAAAAACTTCCGTCATTTCCATTTAGTTCTAAGATCAATGCCTCAGTTCCAGTTTCAGAGATCTTATACAAGGTGAGCTGACCGCATGCATTGTCGATTTCAGTACTGTCGAAGCTGAATTCTTCTATAATAAAATCACCGTCATCACAACTAAAGATAAGCAGCGTTAGAACTAAAAATAAAATATTCCTCATCACCTGAATTTTAAGCTTTAGCAAATGTAACACAACTCAGTTTATAACGAAATTTATTGTGAATAATTTTAATTAAAAGTAATTTTGCTAGCATGCAAAAAGTGTATTTAGATAGCGCTGCAACAACGCAGCCTAGACCAGAAGTAATCGCTAAAATGCAAGATGCATTGGCGAATTTTTACGGAAACCCTTCTTCCACCCACAGTTTTGGTAGAGCGGCTAAAACTCAAATTGAGAAAGCGCGAAAAACCATTGCAAAGCAATTAAATGCTAGCCCATCTGAGATCATTTTCACCTCTGGAGGAACAGAGGCAGATAATATGATTTTAACAAGTGCTGTCATTGATTTAGGTGTTAAACACATAGTGACTTCAAAAATTGAACATCACGCGGTTTTACATACTGTTGAGGCTTTGCAAGTTACTTATGGGATAAAGGTTTCCTATGTGAACTTAGATGAATTTGGATCCCCAGATATAGAGGATCTAAAATCCATATTACAAACCACCGCCGAGAAAACATTGGTGAGTTTAATGCATGTAAACAATGAAATTGGGAATATGATTGACATCGATGCATTTGCGCACCTGTGTAAAGAGTATCAAGTATATTTTCATTCGGACACGGTTCAATCCATTGGGCATTGGGAGTGGGACTTATCCAAAACTCCAGTTGACTTTTTAACCGCAGCGGCCCACAAGTTTCATGGGCCTAAAGGAGTTGGATTTGCCTTTATCAGAAAGAATATACCCTTAAAACCTATGATTCATGGTGGAGAGCAGGAGCGAGGTTTTAGAGCTGGGACTGAGCCTTTTCACAATATAGTAGGTCTGGAGACCGCCTTTATTTTGGCCTATGAAAACCTTGAAGAGGAGCGGAACTATGTTACGGAGTTAAAGACCTACTTTATGGATCGTTTACAAAAGGAAATTCCTGGAGTGAAATTTAATGGATATAGCGGTGATAACTCAAAAAGCACTTATACACTGGTCAATGTATGTTTGCCTCTTAGCCCAGAGCAAGGAGCCTTGTTATTGTTTCAACTTGATCTTAAAGGAATAAGTTGCTCTAAAGGAAGTGCATGTCAAAGTGGAAGTGATTCAGGTTCTCATGTCCTAAACGAGATCTTAAGTAAAGATGATTTAGATAAGCCATCGATCCGATTTTCCTTTTCCAAGTTTAATACCAAAGAGGAGTTGGATTATGTAATAGCTTGTTTAATGGAATACATTGAAAAGTAATATTTAGAGCTAACTTGTAGAAATAAATTCTTGTTTGCCTTTTGTAATCATCAATTTGGGTCAAAGAGGTAAACAAGAATTTTTGGTTTCCAACCTTTGCTTTAATGTGACTGTTAGCCTATTAGGCATCAAAGAGCATCTGTGTTCATTTTTAAAGCTATTCCCTAATTTTTGTCTTAAAAATTATAAGAAGTATATTATTTTACTATCTTTAAAGCGTAATTATAAATTTACATTTTACTTTTTATTCTTTCGAATAATCTCCTAAAACGTTTTAGGGAACTATAAATACAACTTTAATCGTAATTAATTATGAAGCAAAAGAATTCTCATTCTTCTAGTTCAAGGAGAAAATTTATTAAAACCACAGCCCTCGCTTCTTCCTTTATGATCGTGCCTAGGCATGTTTTAGGAGGAGTAGGGTTCGTAGCTCCTAGCGACCAACTCAACATCGCTGCGATCGGTGCGGGGGGTAAAGGACACTCTGATATTGTAAATGCCTCGGTGGGGGGAAGAGAACGTGTGATAGCACTATGTGATGTCGATTTTTCTGGATCTGCGGCCAAAACCGTTGAAAAGTTTCCTAAAGCAAAACTGTATGCTGACTTTAGAGAAATGTTGGATAAGGAAAAGGATTTAGATGCCGTAACTATTTCGACTCCTGATCACGTTCACGGACCAGCAGCTAAATACGCCATGGAACGAGGAAAACATGTTTATGTTCAAAAACCGATGACCCACAATATTCGGGAGGCAAGAATGCTTACTCAATTGGCTCGTGAAGAAAAGATAGTGACCCAGATGGGGAACCAAGGAGCTTCGAATCCTCTGCATAAAATGGTTCAAGGTTGGATCGACTCTGGTAAATTGGGTAAGATTTCCAAGGTGGAGGTATGGACCAACAGGCCAGTATGGCCACAAGGAGGAGCTATGCCTAAACCAGATCCAAGTCAGAAACCCGATGCTTTGAATTGGGATTTGTGGTTAGGGCCTGCAAAGCAAACTCCTTATATCCCAAATATCCATCCTTTTAATTGGCGTGGTTGGTGGGATTACGGAACAGGAGCACTTGGTGATGTTGGTTGTCATTTAATTGACATACCTTTTAGATCTCTTGGTCTTATGTATCCTACGGCCGCAGAATGTAGCGTGAGTTCTGTATATTCTCAAATGTGGACTCCAGATTATCACCCAGATGGATGTCCACCTTCATCGTTTATTACTTTAAATTTTGATGCTACAGAGAAATCTAATTCTCCGATTGTAATGACCTGGAGTGATGGAGGAATTCGTCCTTCACATCCGGATATTATACCAGCGGATAGCGATATCGGTGGTAGTGAAAGTGCTAACGGTGTTTTAATTCACGGGGAAAACGGGATCATTTCTACCAATATTAATGATAGTTCGCCTATGATGCCAAAGCTCTACTTAAATGATGGTACAACAGAATTTGGACCAGAAGGAGATGTAATGGAAGAGCCAGAGTACGGACACCACCGTAAATGGGTGGATGCTTGTAAGGCTGGATTTAACTCTAAAGAACACAAAGGTCTGACCTCTTCATTTGACTACGCAGGCCCTATGACTGAAACTGTTCTAATGGGTAACCTAGCCATCCGAAGTTATATGCTTAGAAAAGAGACCGGGAATAAGGTTCAATATTATGGTCGTAAAAAACTACTGTGGGATGGTGATAATATGAAAATTACTAACCTAGAACAGGCGAATCAGTTTGTAACTAGAGAGTATCGTAAGGGATGGGAGATGTAAAACATTCCAATATTATATAAAAAAATGCGGAACCTTGTTTTTGGGAGTTCCGCATTTTTTTTAACCTTTTATGTTTGACTGATCCACCTACTGTATTGCCTGACAAATAGCATTGTGTTGAACGGAAAAATTAACTGAGTTTGCGATGAAACATTTTTGATTTGCTTGCCCGTGTAGTTCATGCGCTTTGTCTATCATAGATTTCTTACTTACCACAACCGTTGGATTTAACATTACCTGGGTGAATTTTCCACTCCCATCGCTGCTTTCTTCCATAGTACCCATTGCTTGATCCGTATAGCGAGTTACCTGAACCCCATTTACTGCACACAGATGCAAATACCATAACATGTGACAAGAAGAAAGAGACGATAAAAATAGCTCCTCTGGATTGTATTTAGTAGGATCCCCTCTAAAGGACGGGTCCGATGAACCGTGAATTATTGGTTTTCCATTGGTTTCTATAGTATGGCTTCTTTCAAAAGCCTTATAATTGCTGGTGCCTGTTCCTTGATTTCCAGTCCACCGTAGGGTGGTGGTGTAATGGTGCTGTTTGCTCATATTTAAAAAATAGTTTTTGTTTATATACTATATTCTTGACCTCCCCACCATGTTTTCATCCACTGATCTGCAATTTTCTTACCAACTAAAGGCTTATCTACTACTAGAATTAACTGGTTTTGATGATCACTATATTGGTGTAGTATCTGCACCTTTGCCTCGGCTAACTCCGAACAAAATCGCCCTAATTGTCCTGGGATGTCTTGCCTAAGCTTTAGGATAAGTACTCCGTTTATTCCAAGAACTTTAATCCCATTACTTTGGAGTGTAAATTTAGCTTTATTAGCATTTTCCACCAAAAAATGAGCTATACAAATATCGCCCACAGTAAATACCCCTCCACCTTCTAAACTAATATTATTTTCGCCCAATAATTTACCTAGTCGAGCTAGTTGACCGACCTTATTTTCAAGTAAAATTTCTAAATCTTTCATTTTTTAATGTATTTGAATTTTGGGTAAAAATAAAATAGGTTTTACTTTTATACTTCATTAAAGAATGAACTATGAGTGAATCTAATTTTGTCCAACTAACTGCCTTAGTATGTGAACCGGTAAGGGCTAAAGTATTGTGGAAACTACTTGATGGAAAGGCCTATACAGCTACTGAACTCGCTCATTGGGTTGATGTGTCGCCAACATCCATTAGCAATCATCTCAATAAATTACTCAAAGCAGAGGTTCTAAAAGTAGTACCCTCTGGTAGGTATCGTTATTATAGTTTTGCAAATTCTCAAGTGGCTTATGCCATCGAATCTTTGGCTAACCTAGTTCCAGAAGACACCCAGGATAAGAAGCGGAAAAAAGATTCCAAATCTGGGGTTACCTACTGTAGAAGTTGTTATGATCATTTGGCAGGATATGTAGGAGTTACCCTCACCCAAGCGATGGTTAAAAGAGGATATTTAAAACCCAGCGGTAAGGATTTTTTAGTGAGTTCTCAGGGGTGGGAGTGGTTAGCCTTAATTGGCATAGAGAAGTCTTATTTCTTAAACAGTCGTAGACCTTTAGCCAGACAATGCTTAGATTGGTCAGAGCGTCGAGCTCATTTAGCGGGACATTTGGGAGCGGTTTTCTTGGAAAAGGGTCGTGAAAACCATTGGTTTAAATCTGTAAAGTTTTCCAGAGAGCTTATTATAACCTCTAAGGGGAGGCAAGAACTTTACGCGCTGTTGGATTTGGATTTTCAATAGAAATCCAATTAAAACTTAATATAGAATTTCCTTATAATTTCTGTATATTTAACCCTTTAAACCCTATAGAGATGAAAAAGATTGGACTTACTATTTTAGGAGTATTGGTACTTGGAATCGGTGGATATTTCCTTATAAATGAAAAAACAAGCTGGGCTGACTCGGAAACATTAGATGGTTATGATAGCAAAGCTGCAGCAGAAAAAACCCCAGTGGAGAGTTTTGATACGGCAGTTCCTCCTGTGCAACAACCAATTCAAAGTGCCGCAGGTGTGAATCCACCACACGGTCAACCAGGACATAGGTGTGATATTGCTGTTGGAGCGCCACTAGGTGGAAATAGTATGCTTGGTAATGATACATCTGTTAACCTAAACCCACCTCATGGGCAAGCTGGTCATCGATGTGATATTGCTGTTGGAGCTCCACTACCAAACAGTTAAAACAAGACAAAATAAGTTTAAAAATATAAAACCCCGACCTAAATCGGGGTTTTACAATAATAACTGGTCTTTGGTTGTTTAAATAATAGTCGATTGACCGTAATCGATATTCTCTTGGTTGTAATTTGTAATTTCTTCAGAGTTAGCGATATAGTCAGCTATGAAGTCACCTACTTTGGTAGTGGTGTATTTGCTACTAGGATCTAAGTCTGTGGTTACAACCTTTAACTCTAACGCTTTTTCAACCGCATTGTGAATTGCCTTAGCTTCTTCATAAAGTTTAAAGTGTTCTAAAAGCATTGCAGCCGATAGGATAGAAGCAATTGGATTGGCGATGTCTTTTCCTTTAGCCTGTGGGAACGAACCGTGTATTGGTTCGAACATGGAATGATCTTCCCCTACTGATGCCGAGGCTAACAATCCTATAGATCCTCCTATAACACTACCTTCGTCAGATATAATATCTCCAAACATGTTTTCTGTAAGAATCACATCAAACTGATTTGGATTTAAAATCATCTGCATAGCTGCATTATCTACAAATAGAAAATCTAGGGTGATATCCGGATAACTTTCCCCAATTTTGGTTACCACCTTTCTCCATAAACGAGACGTTTCAAGTACATTAGCTTTATCAACTAATGTTAACTTTTTCTTTCTTGCACGGGCAGCTTTAAAAGCCAAGTGTGCGATTCTTTCAATTTCAAAATCAGAGTACTCACATAAATCTGATGCTACAGTACCTTCCTCATTTAATTTCTTCTCACCAAAATAAATACCTCCAGTGAGTTCTCTATAGATGGTAAGGTCAGTTCCATTAATACGGTCTTCCTTTAAAGGGGACTTGTCAATAAGGGTAGGGTAGGCCTTAATAGGACGTATGTTAGTAAAAAGCCCTAATGACTTTCTAAGTTTTAAAAGCCCTTGCTCTGGTCGAACCTTCGCAGAAGGGTCATTGTCGTATTTAGGGTCGCCGATCGCTCCAAAAAGTACTGCGTCAGTTTCTAAACATACCTTAAGGGTTTTCTCCGGTAGAGGATCCCCAGTTTGATCAATGGCAGCAGCTCCGACTACTGCGTCCTTAAATGTGAAGTTATGATTGTAAACCTCACCTATAGCGTTTAATGTTTTAATCGCTTGTTGCGTAACCTCAGGCCCAATACCATCACCAGCAAGTACTGCAATATTTAAATCCATAAATCTTGTGTTATATAGTTCTTGAAGCTTCGAAGGCTTCAATTTTATCTTTGTTGCTCACTAAAAAATCGATGTCATCATACCCATTGATTAGACACATTTTCTTGTAGGCGTCAATCTCAAATGATTCTTTGATATCTGTATCTTTAAGTGCAATATATTGTTCTTCCAGATTGACGATTAACTCAGCACTTGGATCGTTTTGTATGTGCGTAAGCATGTTTTTTAATACCTCAGGACTCACCTGAATAGGAACCAAACCATTATTTAGTGCATTGCCTTTAAAAATATCAGCAAAGTAACTAGATACAATGACCTTAAATCCATAATCTGCTAGTGCCCAAGCGGCATGCTCTCGGCTACTTCCACAACCGAAGTTATCTCCTGCTACTAGGATTTGACCTCCAAATGTCGTATCGTTTAATACAAAATCTTTGTTGACACTTGAATCACTATTATATCGCCAGTCTCTAAAGAGATTCTCACCAAATCCAAGTTTACTTGTGGCTTTTAAAAAACGAGCCGGTATAATTTGATCGGTGTCTATATTTTCTATCGGCAAAGGTACTGCCGTTGTGGTAAGTGTTTTAAATTTCTCCATTTTATTTTCCTAAAATCCGGTACTAATTTTCAAGTTATACCAATTCCAATTCTTCTTTTTCCTGGGATACATCTACGATCTTTCCGGCAATCGCAGTTGCCACAGCAACTAGTGGGCTTGCTAGGATAGTTCGTGCACCTTGGCCTTGTCTACCTTCAAAGTTTCGATTGGAGGTCGATACGCAGTATTCACCAGCTGGGATCTTATCTTCATTCATACCCAAACAAGCAGAACATCCACTTTGTCTAATTTCAAATCCTGCCGCTTCAAAGGCTTCTTGTATACCTTCGTCTTTAATTTGTTTGGCCACTTGTTGAGAACCAGGAACAATTAAGGCGTTGACATTTGCTGCCTTTTGTTTTCCTTTTATATAATTAGCCGCTATACGAAAATCTTCAATTCTAGAGTTTGTACAACTACCTATAAATACGTAATTAATTGGTTTTCCTAGTAGTTTTTCACCTTTTTTAAGCCCCATATAGTCCAATGATTTTTCAAAAGAAACATCATTTTTCTCTGGAATAGAATCTGTGATTTTCATTCCCATTCCTGGGTTGGTACCATAGGTAACCATTGGTTCTATTTCAGAGGCGTCAAAATTGTATTCTTTATCAAAACTTGCATCTGGATCTGTAGGTAAGGTTTTCCAGTAGGCTACTTTTTTGTCAAACTCTTCACCTTTTGGTGCAAATTCACGACCCTTTACATATGCATAGGTCGTTTCATCAGGAGCAATCATTCCACCACGGGCGCCCATTTCAATACTCATATTACAAACCGTCATTCGGCCTTCCATACTCATATTTTCAAAAACATCACCAGCGTATTCTACAAAATATCCAGTCCCTGAATTGGTGCCTAGCTGAGCGATGATATAAAGAATAACATCTTTAGGAAGTACCCCTTTTTTTAATTTGCCATTTACACTAATTCGCATGCTTTTTGGTTTTGACATCAAAAGGCATTGGCTTGCAAAAACCTGAGCAACTTGGCTGGTACCAATACCAAAGGCAATGGTTCCAAAAGCCCCATGCGTGGAGGTGTGGCTATCACCACAAACCATTGTCATTCCAGGTTGCGTGATTCCAAGTTCAGGAGCTATAACGTGAACAATCCCTTGATAAGGATGTCCAAGTCCGTATAATGTAACATTGTGTTTTTGACAATTCTTGGAAAGCATTTCTACCTGTTTTTTAGACAAAAGGTCTTGTATTGGTAGATGCTGATCCTTTGTTGGCACGTTGTGATCTGCGGTAGCAACTATTTGATCTTTTCTAAAAAGAGGAATGTTGCGCTGTTCGAGTTCATCAAATGCCTGAGGACTGGTTACCTCGTGTATTAAATGTTTGTCGATATATAATATTTGTGGTCCGTTGTCCACCTGATGGACCACATGCTGGTCCCAAACTTTATCAAATAATGTCTTTCCCATTACCTTCCCTACGCTATTACTTTTATATCAATTTTACTAATTTCAATGATCTGATGAATATCCTGATCAAGTACTTCTTTTTTGGTATCTGCAAAGGTTAAAAATTCTTCATATACTTTATCTAATTGCAACTTGGTTAATTCATAACCTACTTTTTTAGCTCTGTAAGCTAAAGCAGCTCTACCACTTCTTGCAGTCAATACGATGGAAGATTCATTCACACCGACTTCTGCAGGGTCAATGATCTCATAAGTCTCTCTGTTTTTAATCACCCCATCTTGATGGATTCCTGAACTGTGTGCAAATGCATTGGCTCCAACAATTGCTTTGTTTGGTTGAACCATCATTCCCATATGTTCAGAGACCATTCTACTGGTATCATATAAAAGTTTTGAATTAATACCTGTATCAATGCCGAGATTCGGATGCTGTCTCATGATCATAACTACTTCTTCTAAAGAGGTGTTTCCTGCTCTCTCTCCAATCCCGTTTATCGTACATTCGATTTGACGAGCACCGTTGATTACACCTGCAATGGAGTTGGCTGTTGCAAGCCCTAGGTCATTATGACAATGGCAAGATAAAATAGCCCTGTCAATACCAGTAACATTTTCTTTTAGATATTTTATCTTTGCTCCATATTCTTCTGGAAGACAATACCCTGTAGTATCAGGAATGTTTAGAACTGTAGCTCCTGCCTTAATAACTGCCTCACATACGCGCGCTAAGAACTCATTGTCTGTGCGCCCAGCATCTTCTGCATAAAATTCAACATCCTCCACAAAACTTTTAGCATATTTTACCGCTGCAACTGCTCGCTCTATAATATCTTCAGGAGTGGTTTTGAATTTGTATTTTATGTGCGATTCAGAGGTTCCGATTCCCGTGTGAATACGAGGTCTTACGGCTCCTTTAATGGCCTCAGCAGCCACTTCAATGTCTTTTCGAACCGAACGTGTTAACCCACATACAGTGGCATTTTTTACAACCTTTGAAATCTCAACCACTGATTTAAAATCACCTGGACTAGAAATCGGAAACCCGGCTTCTATCACATCGACTCCCAACTCATCAAGACGCTTGGCAATGATAAGCTTTTGTTCTGTGTTCAACTTACATCCAGGGACCTGTTCTCCGTCTCTTAATGTGGTGTCAAAGATTTGGACTTTTTCTTTACTCATCTTGATTTTTTAATGTAATTTCAGATTTTGAATTACGAATGTATATCTTGTTCACGTAATTTGTTGTTCCCTTAACTATTTCTTTACAATGTTTAAGGTAACTTTTATGAGTTAAATTATCTGATTATCAATTAATTGAATTTTTTTTATTACAATGACAAGTCACCAAAAAGACACTTTATTTATACTGATTAAATCCTTGTCAAAGTCCGAAAAACGACAATTTAAGTTATACGTAAATAGATTAGGAGTTAATGCGGATGCTAAATTTCTTGCCCTTTTTAATTTATTAGATAAGATGCAGGACTATAAGGAAGGTGAAATTCTAAAAAGTGGCATCGTAAAAAAGCAACAACTTTCCAATCTTAAGGCGCATCTTTACAAGCAAATTCTGGTGAGTTTACGTCTAAATCCTGTAAATCAGAATGTCCGATTGCAGATAAGGGAACAATTGGACTTTGCCACCATTCTTTATCACAAAGGTTTATATAAGCAAAGTTTAAAAATTTTAGATAAAGCCAAGGCCCAAGCCATCGCTTATCAAGAAAAGGTTGTCGCTTATGAGATTGTCGAACTCGAGAAGGTAATTGAGACGCAATACATCACAAGAAGTATAAGTGGTAGGGCAGATGAGTTAGCAGTTCAGGCTAAAGAACTTAGTCTTCAAAATGTTTTAACTAGTAAGCTTTCTAATTTATCGTTGCAGCTATATGGAATTATGCTTCGATTTGGATATGTCAAGAGTGACAAGGAATACAAGTGGGTGACTGATTATTACAAGGCTCATATGCCAAAATTTAAACTCTCTGATTTAGATTTTAGGGAGAAACTTTGGTTGTATAAAGCGCAACTTTGGTATAGCTTTTTAACTCAAGACTTTCTATCGTGTTATAAATATGCCTTAAGATGGGTAACGCTTTTTTATGACAATGAAAGCATGATTTATCTCAATCCAGTATTTTATCTTAAAGGTGTTAATTATCTCCTAGATTCGATGTTCTATATTAAATATCGATCTGAGTTTGAAGAGTCTTTAGAGCGCTTACAGCACACCATTGCAGACCCTAAGTTTCCACGTAACGACAACTTAGAGGTACTCTCTTTCTTTTGTATCTATGGTAATAAGCTCAATCTTTACTTTATGAGTGGTGACTTTGAGAATGCCCAGCATTTAGAAAAGGATATATTAAATGGTATTAAACGCTATGAAGATAAGATTGATGAGCATCATGTAATGGTGTTGTATTATAAATTGGCTTGTATGTATTTTGGTATGGGTGATAATAAAATGTGTATCCAATACCTTAAAAAAATCATCAATAACAAGCAGCTGACTATGCGTGAAGACTTAATGTGCTTTGCTAGGGTTTTAAGTCTAGTGGCACATTATGAAGCTGGGATGGATTATCACCTAGAGGTGCAATTAAAGAGTACATATAAGTTCCTTCTGAAGATGAACGATTTGCATGAGGTTCAAAAGGAGATGATAAAATTCTTGAGAAACCTCGGAGAGATTTATCCGCATGAACTTAAGGATGAGTTTAAAAAATTACATGCTAGACTTAAGAAGTTCGAAGATCACCCCTATGAAAAAAGAGCCTTTTTATACCTAGACATTATTTCCTGGTTGGAGAGCAAAATTGAAAATCGATCGGTAGGAGATATAATCAAAGAGAAGGCCAAAAAACTAAACCGTTAATTTGTCTGCACAGAAAAATCACCTCAAGCAGGTAGCCCAATTAAACTTTGCAATTATTTGCATTAGTACCTCGGGGGTGTGGGGGCGTTACATAAGTCTTGAACCAGAACAAATTATATTTTATAGAGCTCTTTTGTCACTGGTTTTTGTGTATTTGGTTTGTCGGGTAAATAACCAGAGTTTAAAACTTGCAAAAGGCAAAGATACCTACACAGTTTTTTGGTGCGGATTGTGTTTTGGAATACATTGGGTGACTTATTTTTATGCCTTAAGCCTTTCTAGTGTAGCCATTGGAATGCTTGCCATTTATACCTATCCAGTGATAACTTCTTTTTTGGAACCCCTATTGTTAAAGACTTCGTTTGAGAAATCGCATCTTGTTTTGGGTGTACTTGTGATAACGGGTGTGTATTTTTTGGTTCCTGATATTGATTTTTCTAATTCACAATTTGTGGCGGTGTGTTTAGGGATTATTTCTGCATTCTTTTATGCCATTAGAAACATTATGATTAAACCCAAGGTGGCGCGTTATAATGGCTCAGTGCTGATGATGTATCAATTACTTGTTATTAGCATACTGATGGCTCCACTTTTGTATTTTACAAATTACGACAAACTTTATACCGCTTTACCAGGTATTGTGTTCTTAGCTTTAATTACTACCACTCTTGGACATACCTTATTATTGAAAAGCTTTAAATACTTCAGCGCTACAACAGCTAGTATTATGAGTAGTGTTCAGCCTATATATGGTATTATTATGGGCATGCTGTTTTTAGGAGAATTTCCTGCTTGGCATACCCTTATAGGAGGAGCACTCATCCTTACTGCTGTAGGGATTGAAAATATTAGAACCTTTAAAGCCTCTAGCAGTAAGAGGTAAATTCTAAACTCTTGTTTTGTGTTTTTAACCAAAAGATTGCATGTTTACCAGTTTTTGATAAACGCCATTTTTGTCCATTAATTCCTGGTGAGTTCCTTGTTCTACGATGACGCCTTTTTGCATCACCGCGATAAGGTCTGCATTTTGTATGGTGGAGAGTCGGTGTGCAATAACGATGGAAGTCCTATTTCTCATCATATTTTCAAGTGCATCCTGTACTAGTTTTTCGCTCTCTGTATCTAAGGCAGAAGTGGCCTCATCGAGAATCATTATTGGTGGGTTTTTAAGAACAGCTCTAGCAATGGATAGTCGTTGCTTTTGTCCACCACTTAACTTACCACCTGCATCACCGATCGAGGTTTGAAACCCATGTGGCAATTCATTGATAAATTCAAGGGCGTTGGCAATTTTTGCTGCGTGTTCTACTTCTTCTGGAGTAGCATCTAATTTACCAATGCGAATATTGTTCTCGATTGTGTCATTAAAGAGAATGGAGTCTTGGGTTACAATACCCATGAGTCCTCGAAGACTCTTTAAAGAAAGCTCTTTTATATTATGCCCATCGATTTCTATACTACCGCTATTGACATCGTAAAAACGAGTCACCAAATTGGCGATAGTACTTTTTCCACTTCCTGATTGTCCTACAAGTGCTACCGTTTTACCTTTAGGAATAGTTAAATTAAAATCCTTTAACACATAATCCTCTTCATACTTAAAGGAAATGTGGTTTAAATTAATTTGGTCCTCAAAATCTGTCTTAACAATGGCATTTGCAGCGTCTTTAATGCTGTTTTCTGTCTCTAGTACCTCTAGGACACGCTCAGCAGCAGCGTTTCCTTTTTTAACCCCGTATGACGCTTTACTAATGGCTTTGGCAGGCGTTAGGATATTATAAGCAAGCCCCATATAAGCTATGAAAGAGGAAGGATCTAAGGTCTCGGTGATAAGGACCATACGGCCTCCAAACCACAATAAGATACCGATCACCAAAATTCCTAAGAATTCACTAGTAGGGGAGGCGAGGTTCTGACGATTGAGAAGGCTATTGGAGAATTTGTAAAAACGACCAGTGGAGTTTTTAAAGTGGTTTATAAATCTATTCTCGGCATTAAATGCCTTGATGACTCTTAATCCACCGAGAGTCTCCTCAATGATAGATAAAAAGTAACCCTGTTCTTTTTGAACGTTGTCAGATTGCTTTTTAAGTGACTTACCAATTCTAGAAATTAGTAAGCCAGAAATAGGTATAAAGATAAACACGAAGAGCGTTAACTCTACACTAATCCCAAACATAACTACAATGGTAAATAGTATGGTTAGAGGTTCTCTGATTATTAATTCTAATATGGATAAGAAGGAGTGCTGTATCTCTAGGACATCTGACGTGATTCTTGCAATTACATCTCCTTTTCTTTTTTCTGTATAATATGATACTGGAAGTTGTACAACCTTACTATAGAGGCTGTTTCTAATGTCCTTTAATACACCATTTCTTAAGAAGGTGATAAAGTACATTGCCAGGTAATTAAATAGATTTTTCAATAAGAATAATGAAATAACCAAGGAAATCACTAATACCAAGGCTTTCATCTTATCATCACCAGCGTACTGGGTTGTCCAATAATTTAAATAATTAAATACGTAGTCTTTAAAATTGCCAATACGATCCAAGTTAGGTGGTACAGTAACAGGTTTTGTTTGTCCGAACAACACATTTAACATTGGTATGAGTGCCAAAAAAGACAGTGAGCTAAATAACGCGTAGAGGATATTAAAAAAAATGTTGAGAAACCCGTATTTTTTATACGGTAACGCAAAACGTAATATTTTTTTGAAGTAGTTCATAAATATTTAGCGATTCTATTATTTAACACTATTGTGTATTTGGTGTAAGGGTGCAAATTTACATTTTATTATAACAAAGCCCGTTGCTTAGAACGGGCTATTTTTTTATTGTTGTTTTTTGCATCTATGATTCAAATGCTTTAATCAAGTGGTAGATCCTTAATAATGCGATCAATTTTTTGATTCAGTGCACCAATTGCTTGATCGTAATTTTCAGCATTTTCTAATTGTCCTTTGACACTGAAGTAAAACTTAATCTTTGGTTCAGTTCCACTTGGTCTTGCGGCAATCTTACTACCATCTTCTGTATAATAGATCAGTACATTGGATTTAGGAATATCCATAATCTCAGTGGTGGAAGTTTCAACATTTAATCGTGTTGAATTCGCATAATCTTCTATACGAATCACCCTAGAGCCATCAAGAGATTTTAGTGGGTTTTCCCGTAATTGGATCATCATTTGCTTGATTTGATCTGCACCACTGATTCCTTTTTTAGTCAGGGAGATCAGTTTTTCATAATATAGTCCCATTTCTAGGTAACATTCGATAAGGTCCTTGTAAAATGAGCTTCCGTTGGACTTGGCACTTGCAGCTATCTCACAGGCCAACAATGCAGCTGTTATAGCGTCTTTGTCTCGAACAAAATCGCCTACCATAAACCCAAAGCTTTCTTCTCCCCCTCCTATAAATTGCTGATTCGGATAATCGACTATCATCTTTGCGATCCATTTAAATCCAGTCAGAGCCTCTCGGTACTTCACCTGGTAGTTCTCTGCGAGCACCTTCATCATAGGTGTAGATACGATGGTAGAGGCAATGTATTGATTCCCGTTAATTTTTCCATCCTTCTTCCAGTTCTCAAGAAGAAAACGTGTCATTAGGATCATGGTCTGATTACCGTTTAGCAAGGTCATTTTGCCATTGTTGTCACGAACTGCAATACCAAGGCGGTCACCATCTGGATCGGTTCCAATAACCATGTCCGCATTTAACTCATCGGCTAATGTAATTGCCAGGGCTAAAGCCTCAGGTTCCTCCGGATTAGGAGAGGCTACGGTAGGAAAATCTCCATCAGGTTTGGCTTGACTCTCCACAATATGGACATTCTTATAACCGGCCCGTTTTAAAACCTCTGGTAAAAGTGTGATGGATGTTCCGTGTAATGAGGTAAAGACAATGGAGAAATCATCCTTGTTTTTAGCGCCAAAACCAGCGTTGGCTACACTGGCATTAATAAAAGCTTCGTCAATTTCTTTGTCAATATATTGGATTAAGTCTTCATTGCTTTTAAAATTAATATCCGCAAAGGAAAGCTTCTCAATCTCCTGTATGATTTGATGGTCGTGTGGAGGTACAATTTGACCGCCATCCTGCCAATATACCTTATACCCGTTGTATTCTGGTGGGTTATGGGAGGCGGTAAGTACAATTCCACAATGACAGTTAAGATATTTTAATGCAAAGGAAAGCTCTGGAGTAGGGCGAAGGTCAGAAAACAAATAGACTTTAATTCCATTGGCGGAAAACACATCAGCAACCACCTTAGCCAAGGTGTCACTGTTGTGACGGCAATCATAGGCAATAGCCACTTTTAGTTGTTCGCCAGGGAACTGTTGCTTTAAATAATTACTGATCCCTTGGGTGTTTTTACCTAAGGTATATTTGTTGATTTTATTAGTTCCTGCTCCCATGGTACCACGCATGCCTCCAGTACCAAATTCTAAATTCTTGTAAAACCGCTCTCTTAGTTCATCGGGATCCTTGTCAATTAGCAGTTGTACTTCTTCTCTTGTTTGAGGATCAAAGGTGTCAGCTAACCAAGCTGAAGCATTTTTGATGATTTCTTCTATTTCCATCTGTTGTACATATTTTTAAATACCTTAGGGAGTGAAAGTTTCCTAAGGGTTAAAAGTTCGCAGTCTCTGCGATTTTATATCGTTTTTCTTGTTTTTTGGATCTTAGAATTAATTCTCCTAAAAATCCTGCAATAAATAATTGGGTTCCAATAACCATGGCGATCAAGGAGATGTAAAACTGCGGACGTAAAGCGATCAGTCGCCCATAAGGATTGATGAACAACTTATCAATTCCCAGATAGGCAGCAAACCCAAATCCTATGATAAACATAACAACGCCCCAGGCACCGAATAAATGCATGGGTTGTTTTCCGAATCTTGATACAAACCAAATTGTTATTAAATCCAAAAAACCATTGATAAAACGCTCCATTCCAAATTTAGTACTTCCATATTTTCTAGCTTGGTGTTTGACTACTTGTTCTTCTATCTTTGTAAAACCAGCATTTTTAGCCAAAACAGGAATGTAGCGGTGCATCTCGCCATGCACGTCGATGGTTTTAACAACCTCGTTGCGATAGGCCTTCAAACCACAGTTAAAATCATGTAATTCAACACCAGAGGTTTTTCTTGCTGCCCAGTTAAATAACTTAGATGGAAGGTTTTTTGCCAGAACGGAATCGTATCTGACTTTTTTCCATCCAGAGATAAGATCTAATTGTTCGCTTTTTAAGCGCTTAAAGAGTTGAGGGATTTCCTCTGGATTGTCTTGAAGGTCAGCATCCATAGTGATAACGACATCTCCTTTAGCTTCTAGGAAACCAGCATGCAAAGCTTGTGATTTTCCAAAGTTTTTTAAAAATCGTATGCCTTTAACCTGCGGGTCTTTGGACGTAAGTGATTGAATAATGTCCCATGATTGATCACTACTACCGTCGTCTATAAATATAATTTCATAAGAAAAACGATTGGCTTGCAAAATTTCTGCAATCCAATCGTATAATTCTTTTAAAGACTCTTGTTCATTGAGTAGTGGTATTACTACTGATATATCCATGAAACTTAATTAACACTATAACTGTGTTCAAAGATATAAATTAGAATTCATTTTTCCCTTTTTTCACGATAAGTCCTGTGATTAAAGATACCACAAAACCGATGAAAATATTAAAAATCAAAATAAAAGGATAAGTCACCCAGAAGAACTTTTGTTGCATTTCTACAGCTGTATCTAATTGTTCTTGGGTCATTTCTGGATTTTGTTTAATCATTCCAGCTCTACTTAATTCAGCGATTTGCTCATGAAAATTTGGGTCGATGAAGTTTACATAGACCAAAATATAGAGCACAGCGATAATTCCACCAATTAGGGAAGTACCTACACCGATTTTTAAGGCCTCCGAAACTGAGATATAACTATTGTTTAGCTTTTTAAATTGTATGATAGCTAAGATAATTACACCTATTAGCATAATCATTGAGACAATATTTTTTGCCATACCTTGGTCGTATTGCATATCCATAAAGTGGAGCATTAGGCTAAACACTATGGTTAAAGCGCCAAGTATTAATCCGTACCTTAAGGCAAACTGTCCTGTTGTGGGTTGAGTTTTTTCCATTTCTTATAGTTGATTTTGTTTCTATAAAATTAGTATGAAATAGTGTATATTTGTTACATAAAAATCGAAATTAATATTCAGCTGTAAATTTTGAATCAAAAGTGTTGGGGATTCAAAATAATTATATAAATTTGCAGCTCGAAAAATCGAAAGAATAAGATAGTTAAAAATATAAAGGCGATGAAAAAAGGTATACATCCAGAAAATTATAGATTAGTAGCATTTAAGGATATGTCCAATGATGATGTTTTTCTTACAAAGTCTACTGCGGATACTAAAGAGACTATTGAAGTAGACGGTGTTGAATATCCTGTGATTAAATTGGAGATTTCAAGATCATCGCACCCATACTATACTGGGAAATCTAAACTTGTGGATACAGCTGGTCGTATTGATAAATTCAAAAACAAATACGCCAAGTTCAAAAAATAATAAATTTTTATATTTATTTTTAAGACCTCTGATATAATAATCTCAGAGGTTTTTTGTTTTTAAGAGTAAAAGATTGTCACTTGACCGTAAAACAATTTTTTGGTCGGATTTCTTTTTAAGTTACTATACTTTAATTTTAATTTTACCTCAAAAATAACAAATGAACTATATCCTTTTTGATGGTCCTGCGCGAGAGGCTCTACTGCCATTCACATATACACGTCCAGTAGCTGATATTCGTATAGGGATACTAACAATAAGAGAAAAATGGGAGAAATTCCTTGGCTATACTACCACAACAATTACTGAAGACTATTTGTCTGAGCGTTATCCGATGGTTGAAATGCAGGAGAATGTATTAATTAACTCCTCATACCTTCCTAACATTGAAATGGCTCAGATTATTAAAGGATTAGAAGAGAATCAGGCACTTTTTCACGGAGAAGAGGTAATTGCTTTTTATACCACAGAAGCCCAAGAAGAAGTAGATCTTAATTCTTATCAGGCCATTGAGTATGAAGGGGAGTGTATTCAGGTACTAAATACCTGGGATATCTTTTCGAAAAATGGTATTGCATTACAGGCTGACTTTGACTTGTTGACTAAGGGTAGAAAAAGTCAACCCATACCAAGTAATAACAGAGTGATTGCACCAGAGAATATTTTTATAGAAGAAGGTGCTGTGGTTGAATGTGCTACTTTAAATGCATCTCCTGGCCCTATTTATTTAGCTAAGGGTAGCACAGTTATGGAAGGAAGCATGATTCGTGGTGGCTTTTATCTAGGGGAGGACTCTGTAACCAAAATGGGAACCAGAATTTACGGTCCAACCACCATCGGCCCACATTGTAAAGTAGGCGGAGAGATCACAAATACGGTCATCTTTGGAAATTCTAATAAAGGTCACGAAGGTTATCTTGGGAATTCTGTCTTGGGAGAATGGTGTAATATCGGAGCGGACACCAACAGCTCCAATTTAAAAAACGACTATTCTACTGTCAAGCTCTGGAGCTATGAAACCGAAAGTTTTGCTAAAACCCAATTGCAGTTTTGCGGATTAATGATGGGTGACCATAGTAAGTGTGGTATTAATACTATGTTTAATACCGGAACCGTGGTAGGGGTTAGTTCAAATATATTCGGATGTGGATATCCTCGTAACTTTATTCCTAGCTTTAGCTGGGGAGGTGCTTCTGGTTTTACTACCTATAAGGCAGAAAAAGCATTTCAAACCGCAAAAGCTATGATGGAGCGACGTGGGGTCTGTTTTACCCCTGAAGATGAAAAGATACTAAACCATATTTTCGATCAATCCGCTAAATGGCGTAAAAACTAACACTGGGTGCTTGGTGCTTTGTTGGGTTGATGAAATATTTTGGTCACTAAAACTCAGTATAACCTTTTATTCCTCTAAATAAGTTGGTATATTTGTGCGCTTTTTTACAAGGGGCATAATAAACTGTTTTTCAAGGATTAAATTCAATCAAATGGAAGCTAAAAAGGTGGCGTTTTATACCTTAGGGTGTAAGCTTAATTTTTCAGAGACATCAACGATCGCTCGCGGGTTTTCCCAAGAGGGGTTCGATAGAGTTGATTTTTCACAGAAGGCTGATATATATGTAATAAACACCTGCTCAGTTACTGAGAATGCGGATAAGAAGTTTAAGACCATTGTCAAGCAGGCACAAAAAGCCAATCCAAATGCTTTTGTTGCGGCCATCGGTTGTTATGCACAATTAAAACCAGAAGAGTTAGCGGATGTTGGTGGTGTGGATTTAGTGCTTGGAGCCACAGAAAAATTTAAAATCACAGATTATTTAAATGACCTTTCTAAAAATGATTTTGGAGAAGTGCATAGTTGTGAAATTGAAGAGGCTGACTTTTACGTTGGAAGTTATTCAATTGGGGATAGGACCCGTGCATTTTTAAAGGTTCAAGATGGTTGTGATTATAAATGTACCTATTGTACCATCCCGCTTGCACGAGGAATTTCTAGGAGTGATAGCTTGGAAAACGTTCTTAAGAACGCTAAAGAGATTGCCGAGCAAGACATTAAGGAAATCGTACTTACCGGGGTTAATATAGGCGATTATGGAAAAGGTGAATTCGGAAATAAGAAACACGAACACACCTTTTTTGAGCTCGTTAAGGCCTTGGATGAGGTTCCTGGAATTGAGCGATTGAGAATTTCTTCAATCGAGCCGAACCTTTTAAAAAATGAAACAATTGAATTTGTAGCCTCTAGTCGAACCTTTGTGCCTCATTTCCATATTCCGCTGCAAAGTGGTAGCAACGAGATTTTAGCCAAGATGAAACGCCGTTATAAGCGAGAGCTGTATGTTGATAGAGTGGCTAAAATTAAATCTGTTATGCCCGATGCATGTATAGGAGTTGATGTAATTGTAGGATTCCCAGGGGAGACAGAAGAGCATTTTTTAGAAACTTACCACTTTTTAAATGATTTGGATATATCGTATCTCCATGTATTTACTTATTCGGAGCGCGATAATACTGAGGCAGTAGATATGCAAGGTGTGGTTGATCAAAAGGTACGTGCAAAGAGAAGTAAAATGCTTCGAGGTCTTTCGGCTAAAAAACGTCGCGCTTTTTATGAATCTCAAGTAGGAACTGAGCATACCGTTTTATTTGAAGGTGAAAATAAACAAGGATATATTCATGGATTTACCGAGAATTACCTTAAGGTAAAACTGCATTGGAACCCAGCACTAGTCAACACTCTTCACCGAGTGAAGCTCACGGGTATTGCTGAGGATGGACTGTTAAAAATAGAATTCGCAGAGCAGGCTAAAGAGGCCGTTTAAGCTTTGGAAGATCATAAAATTAAAAAGGCTGTTTATTTAAAAACAGCCTTTTTAATTTTTTAGATTCTGATCCCAACAGGGAGCAGACATTTAAATTCTTTGTGTTTTCTAAGAAAACCAGCTATTTGGGGGCTCGTCGGTACTACACTTAGATTTTTGTCTTCTATACTTCTAAGTACAGTTCTTATGAATTCATCTTTGAATTCAGGATCGGTAACCCCCTCTGGGATTACCAGTTTGGTTAGAAAAACTTTACGTTCTTGTGATGCGTACTCAATTTTGGCCAATTTGCCATCAACCTTTGTTTCGTACTGACGTAAGAACTCGTTGTTGTTAATTACTACTTCATTCATTATTGTGAATTTTACTTTACTTTAAAATTTATCAACCTCTAACACATCTTCTTCACAGCTTTTGATTGGTGCTTAGAAACGGCTCTTAGTGAACTAATTTAGTAAGGTCGTTTTGCTTTTTTGATGAAGAAATACATAACTTTAGCCCTGCAAAGATACGTAAAAATTGCCTAAATAGCTATTTTTCAGCGTATAAACTAAAGGTGAGCTAATGACCCATGTGTATTTCATGCCTGGAATGGCTGCAAATTCAATTATTTTTGAGTATATTAAACTTCCTGAAGATCAATATAAAATGCATTATTTGGAGTGGATAATGCCCGAAAAAAAGGAGAGCTTAGAGGGGTATGTTAAACGACTGATTATAGGTGTTAAACATGATAATCCTATTCTTGTTGGGGTGTCCTTTGGTGGGGTCATTGTTCAAGAAATGGCTAAGTTAATCAAGGTGAAAAAGGTAGTGTTGATCTCTAGTGTAAAAACCAAATATGAACTTCCAAGACGTATGATTCTAGCCAAGTATACGGGTCTACATCATTTAATACCGACTTCCTTGGTATATAAACTTGATGTTATTGCCAAGTACGCTTATGGAGATTCTGTGGTGAAGAGATTAGATTTGTATCAGAAGTATCTATCGGTTAGGGATAAATATTATTTGGATTGGGCGATCGATAAAATTATCAAATGGGATCAACAACACACTCTGCCTAATACCGTTCATATACATGGAGATAAAGATAAAATTTTTCCATTTGTTTATATCAAGGACTGTGTGGTAGTAAAAGGGGGGACTCATATTATGATTATAAATAAGTATAAGTGGTTTAACGAGAATCTTCCGAAGTTATTTGTTGAATAAATTAGTAAATTAGAGAGGTATTTAAATTAAAAGTTTGGATTATGAATGGAATTAAAAAAGTGGTTGTTGTAGTTGCTGTGGTTGTAATTGCGGCAGTTTTTATCAATGCTGTAAAGACAACTGATGTGGCACCAAGAACAGTTGAGGCTAATGAAGTTGACAATGATAGTTTAAGTTTGGTAGAGGATTATAATGTATATGCAATCAAAATCCCTGAAGGTATAAACTTTGCAGGAGAACGAGTCCCTGTGGAAGATCCTGATGTAAGGGAGCGGTTAGATAGAGAACTTCTTGTTAATACCTATTGGCAGTCCAATGGACTATTACTTATAAAAAGAGCTCACAAATATTTCCCGATAATAGAACCTATATTAAAATACCACGGTGTTCCAGATGATTTTAAATATCTAGCGGTTATAGAAAGTGGATTGACTCAGGCGGTCTCACCAGCTGGAGCAACGGGATTCTGGCAGATAATGAAAGCAACGGCAAAAGAACGTGGTTTGGAGGTTAATGCTAATGTGGATGAACGTTACCATATTCAAAAGTCTACCGAAGCAGCTTGCGTGTATTTAAAGAAAGCCAAAGATCGTTTTGGGACTTGGACCATGGCAGCGGCTGCTTATAATGCTGGAAACTACGGTATGGCTAGACAATTGGATCGTCAAGAAATAGAAGGGTATTATAATGTACTTCTGGGAGAGGAAACCAGTAGGTATGTTTTTAGAATTTTAGCAATCAAGGAGATTCTTTCAAATCCGAAAGGATATGGGTTTAATTTTGATCAGGAAGATTTATATACTCACATCCCTGTAAATGAGGTTGTGGTAGATACCGCGGTAAGTAGTTTCCCGAAGTTTGCTAAGGAATTTGGGATTAGTTATAAAACCTTAAAAATACACAATCCTTGGCTCAGGGAAGCTCACTTAAATAATGCATCTAGAAAAGAATATATCATAAAAATTCCAAAGCAAGGGTATTACCCACCATTGAAATAATGTGGAACTTTGTTAAAGATCACATATGGGAAATTTTAATTGTAGCGAACTATGTGCTTGCTATATTAGCTATAATTCTAATACTTCTTAAAAACATTAATCCGACCAAAACACTCTCGTATATAATTGTTTTGGCTGTATTTCCAGGTCTGGGGTTAATTGTATATTACTTTTTCGGGCAAGATTACCGCAAGTTTAGAATGTTTAAAAAGCGGGCACTTCTCAATCAAGTTAATGTTCAGAATTGGACTGATAAGTTGAAGATTCTTGAGGATAAGGCATTTGATTTGTCATCTAAGATCCTAGAGGGAAATACCAAAATAATTAAGCTGATCGATGAACAGCGTTACGCTCCAGTTACGTTGTATAACCAGGCTGAAATTTTAGTAAATGGAGAGGCCAAATTCAAACGGCTCATTGAAGATATCCAGGCTGCGAAATCTTCAATTCACATGGAGTATTATATTATCAGAGATGATCAAATCGGATCAGAGCTTATAGAACTTCTTTGCCAAAAGTCTAAGCAGGGAGTAGAGGTGAAAATTAGCTATGACCCTGTTGGAAGTTCTTTAAGGAATTCATCTTTGTCAAAACTAAAGAAAGCAAGGGTGGAGATCTTTCCTTTTATGCCGATATACTTCCCTAGGTTTGCCTCTAAAATCAATTATAGAAATCATCGCAAGATTGTCGTGATAGATGGAGTGATTGGCTATGTGGGAGGTATTAATATAGGAGATGAATACATCAACGCTCCAGACCGAGAATACTGGAGGGATACACATTTGAGAATTCACGGTCAAGCCACAGGAATGCTACAGTTATATTTTTTATTGGGATGGAATTTTGTTAGTGAACAAAGCATTGAGGTTAAGCAGCGGTGGTTCCCTAAGTCTGAAGTCAAAAATGAGTTACCTATACAAATAATTAGCAGTGGTCCTGATATGAAGTGGGCAAGTATAATGGAGGCGATGTTTGCGGCTATTAATTCTGCAAAGCGTTACGTGTATTTGACCACTCCGTATTTTATTCCTAATGAAGAAATAACTTTGGCTATGATAACTGCGGCGAAAAGTGGGGTTGATGTGCGCTTGCTGATTCCTAAAAACTGTGACTCGAAAATTGCTAAATATGCCACCTATGCTTCTCTAACAGGTTTGTTAAGGGCTGGGGTTGAAGTATATTTTTATGAGAAAGGTAATATTCATGCTAAGACCATAGTCGCAGATGATGTGTTTTCAACCATCGGAACAGCTAATATGGATAACAGGAGTTTTCATCTAAACTTTGAAGTGAATGCTATGGTGTACGATAATGATACTGCCATAGAAATGCGTGAGTTGTTTCTTAAAGACTTAGAGAGTAGCTCTATAATAGATCTCGGACGTTGGGAGAATCGCGGAACCGTTCAACGTCTGTTAGAATCAGTTTGCAGACTTTGGGCTCCTTTATTGTAAATTAGATTCTCTTAAGTTGATCTTGCATCATTTTGATTTGATCCTTCAGCATGTTTTGCTTGTCAAGCTTTTTAGCCTCATTTAACAGCATGGTGGCTTCACGTTTGCGTCGTTTTTGCATTGAAATCCCCGCTAGGCTTAACTTTGCCATCGCTACATCATAATCCATAGATAAACCGAGTTTCAGTGCCTTTTTAAAGTACTTCTCTGCCTGAGTTAAATTGGTTTGGGAGGTCATAATCCCTTTTAGATAATTATAGTAACCTTGTTGCTTTGTAGTTAGGGCAACCTGAGGATTTTTAATTTTATTTAACCATTTGTCAGTTCCAACAAAGTCTTGTTTGCGCATTCTTAAAAAAGCAAGTAAGATGAATTCATTTCTAAAATAAAGGAAGACAAATATCCCTGCAAGCAAGATTAGGGCAATACCATTACCGATAAATCCTTCTACAAATTGATAAATGGCATACGCAAATATTAGTGCCGCAATAACTAATTTTATATTTTTGTTGAACATTTTTCAGGTCATTTAATTGAATTGCCAAAGGTAATAAAAACAGGCGCTATTTAACAACTCGTAGGTCTATTAAAGTTCTACTGTTTGCTATTTCGCACTTTTAAAGAGACCTGAAATTTATGGGAATATTAAATTTTTAAAATGGTGAAAACCACTGATATTGCTGGTGATGAGTGGTTTTAAAATTTATTTTCATAATTAGGTAAAAATATTTTTAAAAAGTGGTTTGTCTAAGTGAAAAGTCTTCGTATATTTGCGCCGCGCTTTTGTGAAGATACATTGCAAGCCGTTTAACCATAGAATTACAAAGTAGATAAAGATATTTAATAATGAAAAGAACGTTTCAACCCTCGAAGAGAAAAAGAAAAAATAAGCACGGTTTCAGAGAAAGAATGGCTTCTGTAAACGGTAGAAAGGTGCTTTCTAGCAGAAGAGCAAAAGGTAGAAAAAAACTGTCTGTTTCATCTGAGATAAGACATAAAAAATAATGATCTTTTTGATTCTTAAAATATTCAGGTGTTGCTTTTTATAAGTAACACCTTTTTTTATATAAAATAACGTCTTATTATATAATTTATCGATAAAAAAATGCCAAAAAGAAAAGACCTTAAAAGTATACTTCTAATAGGCTCAGGGCCTATAATTATTGGGCAAGCTTGTGAATTTGATTATGCTGGATCACAGGCATTACGTTCCCTTAGAGAGGATGGTATTGAAACCATTTTAATCAACAGTAATCCTGCCACAATTATGACGGATCCGACTATGGCGGATCATGTGTACTTAAAACCTTTAACCACCAAGTCCATTGTAGAAATATTAGAGAAGCATCCTAATATTGATGCGGTACTACCTACAATGGGTGGACAGACCGCTCTGAACTTATGTATCGAAGCAGATGAAAAAGGAATTTGGGAGGATTTTGGCGTTGAACTTATCGGAGTAGATATTGATGCGATCAATATTACTGAAGACAGGGAGAAGTTTAGAGAGTTGATGTTAGATATCGGTGTGGGTATGGCCCCGCAAGCTACCGCAACCTCATTTTTGAAAGGGAAAGAAATAGCGCAAGAGTTTGGGTTTCCACTAGTGATCCGAGCCTCCTATACTCTAGGTGGTGCAGGTGCATCGATCGTATATAAGCCAGAAGATTTTGACTATCACCTCAGTAGAGGTTTAGAGATATCCCCGATTCACGAGGTGATGATTGACAAAGCTCTTATGGGTTGGAAAGAATACGAACTTGAGCTTTTAAGAGATGCAAATGATAATGTTGTTATTATCTGTACTATTGAAAATATGGACCCAATGGGGATTCACACAGGGGACTCTATCACTGTAGCACCTGCGATGACCTTATCTGATAGAACTTACCAGAGAATGAGAGATATGGCCATTAAGATGATGCGCAGTATCGGAGAGTTTGCTGGAGGTTGTAATGTTCAGTTCGCTGTAAGTCCGGATGAAAAAGAAGATATAATCGCCATTGAAATTAATCCACGTGTATCGAGATCTTCTGCTCTTGCTTCAAAAGCAACTGGATATCCAATTGCAAAAATAGCTAGTAAGTTAGCTATCGGATATACATTGGATGAACTTGATAACCAAATCACAAAATCTACTTCCGCTTTATTTGAGCCTACTTTAGATTATGTGATCGTTAAAATCCCAAGATGGAATTTTGATAAATTTGAAGGATCTAATAGAGAATTAGGACTTCAGATGAAGAGTGTTGGTGAGGTAATGGGAATCGGTCGATCGTTTCAAGAAGCTTTACATAAGGCAACGCAGTCATTAGAAATAAAAAGAAATGGTTTAGGTGCCGATGGTAAGGGGCATAAAGATTATGATGTGATCATCGAAAAGTTGACCTACCCGAGTTGGGATCGTGTCTTTGTGATTTACGATGCAATTCAGATTGGGATACCACTTAGCCGTATTCATGAAATTACCAAAATTGATATGTGGTTCTTAAAACAGTACGAAGAACTGCATGTTTTGGAAAAAGAAATCAGTACCCATACCATAGAGACCCTTCCAAAGAGCTTGCTACTTGAAGCAAAACAAAAAGGTTTTGCGGACCGTCAGATAGCTCATATGCTAGAGTGTTGGGAGAGTGAAGTTCACAAAAAACGTGAAGAGCTCAACATCAATAGAGTTTATAAGTTAGTGGATACCTGTGCGGCAGAATTTGAAGCGATGACTCCTTATTACTACTCTACCTTTGAGGACGAAGTAGAAAAGGCTGACGGTTCACGTTACTCAGAGAATGAGAGTGTTGTTACCCAGAAGAAGAAAATTGTAGTTCTTGGTTCTGGGCCTAATCGAATTGGTCAGGGAATTGAGTTTGATTATTGTTGTGTTCACGGTGTTCTTGCCGCAGCTGAGTGTGGTTATGAAACCATTATGATCAACTGTAACCCTGAAACTGTTTCAACAGATTTTGACACTGCAGACAAATTGTACTTCGAACCAGTATTCTGGGAACATATCTATGACATTATATGTCATGAGAAACCAGAAGGTGTTATTGTACAATTAGGTGGTCAGACCGCATTAAAACTAGCTGAAAAGCTTGATAAATACGGTATAAAAATAATAGGAACAAGCTTTGAATCACTTGACCTAGCAGAAGACAGAGGGAGTTTTTCAACCTTGCTAAAGGAAAATAATATTCCTTATCCTGACTTTGGCGTAGCTGAAACTGCTGATCAGGCTTTACAATTAGCCGATGAGTTAGATTTCCCTATCCTAGTACGTCCTTCTTATGTTCTTGGAGGACAGGGAATGAAAATTGTGATTAATAAAGATGAATTGGAGGAGCATGTGGTTGATCTGCTAAGAAAGATACCAAACAACAAGCTACTTCTAGATCATTATTTAGACGGGGCTATCGAGGCAGAAGCTGATGCGATTTGTGATGGAGAGGATGTTTATATCATTGGGATAATGGAACATATTGAACCTTGTGGTATTCACTCTGGTGATTCTAATGGAACACTTCCACCCTTTAACATAGGTGATCTAGTATTACAACAAATTAAGGATCACACTAGAAAGATTGCCTTAGCTTTAAATACTGTAGGGCTTATCAATATTCAATTTGCGATCAAGGATGACATGGTGTATATCATTGAGGCCAATCCACGTGCTTCGAGAACAGTACCATTTATCGCTAAAGCCTACAAAGAACCTTATGTGAATTACGCCACTAAGGTAATGCTAGGTGAGAAAAAGCTCAGTGACTTTGATTTTAACCCTCAATTAGAAGGGTATGCGATCAAACAACCTGTATTTTCTTTTAATAAGTTCCCGAATGTGAATAAAAATCTAGGGCCTGAGATGAAGAGTACTGGAGAAAGTATTTTGTTTATCGACAGTCTAAAGGATGATCAGTTTTACGAATTGTATCAAAGAAGAAAAATGTATCTAAGTAAATAGGCTTTAGATTATTTTTGATCTCAATATTTTAAATTAAACTGCTAGGGAAACTTAGCAGTTTTTTTGTATCCATTATCGCACCATAGTAAAAGAATGTTACACTAATTAAAATAAATGTATCAAATACACCTATAAATAAATTTCTAGTAATTATATTTGAGGTTGTTCGGGTTGAAGTTCGAATTGTCTAACCTTTTTAATGACTAAAATTATATGAACAGGTCTATTTTATTATTTCTTATAAGTCTAATATTTAATGTAGGTGTTTATGGCCAATCAAAGGCAAAAAACCCTATAATTCATGCGGATGTTCCAGATATTTCTATCATTAGAGTAGGGGACATCTATTATATGAGTAGTACTACCATGCACATGAGCCCTGGAGTTCCTATTATGAAATCTTCTGATCTAGTGAATTGGGAACTTGCCTCCTATGCCTACGACAGGTTGGGAGAGAACGATGCTTTAAACATGGAGAATAATAAAAATGCCTATGGAGAAGGTTCTTGGGCTAGTAGTCTTCGTTTTCACGATGGAACGTTTTACGTTTCCACATTCTCAAGTACAACTGGTAAAACTTATATTTACTACACTAAGAATATAGAATCTGGTAACTGGAAGGAAAAATCTTTTAGTCCTAGTCTACATGATAGTAGTTTGATTTTTGACAATGGTAGAGTCTATATGATTTACGGTAATGGAACACTTCATTTGGTCGAACTAAAGAAAGATCTTACTGGACTTATTCCAGGGACTGATCGTGTATTAATCCAAAATGCATCTGCACCTGCAGGACCAAATATCATGTTGGGAGCAGAAGGTGCGCAACTCTTTAAAGTCAATGGAAAATATTACCTTTTTGTCATTACATGGCCTAGAGGTGGGATGCGAACAGTAGTGGTTCACAGGGCCGATAAGCTTACAGGGCCTTATGAAGGACGATTGAGTTTTCAGGATCAGGGAGTCGCTCAAGGAGGTTTAGTTGATACTCCAGAAGGTGATTGGTTTGCTTATTTATTTAAAGATAATGGGGCCGTGGGTAGAATTCCATATATAGTTCCAGTTAGTTGGGAGAACGATTGGCCGATAATAGGAATTAATGGTAAAGTACCTCAGACCCTAGAACTTCCCAAAAGTAAAGGTTTAATTCCTGGTATTGTTCAAAGCGATGACTTTGAGCGTTCTGCAAGGGATCCTGTTTTACCTCTTGTGTGGCAATGGAATCATAATCCAGTGGATAGCCATTGGTCGCTAAGTGAACGTCCTGGTTATTTAAGACTTCAAACTATCCGATTGGATAGTAGTGTAGTGGCTGCAAAAAATACCCTTACTCAAAGAACTTTCGGACCAACGAGTCAGGGAGAAACAGCTATTGATATTTCGTCCATGAAAACTGGTGATGTTGCTGGATTAGTTTTGCTTGCTGAGTATTTTGGGTATGTGGGAGTAAAAAAAGAAAAAGGTAAGAATTACATAGTTCATGCTATTAATGAGTCAGGTAAAGAGACTATAAAAGAAAAAATTCCATTAGTAGGGTCTAAAATATTTTTAAAAGCGGTATGTGACTACAAAGATATGAAGGATCAAGCTAGGTTCTATTACAGCTTAGACGGAAACTCTTGGAATGCTATTGGGGAACCTCTTGAGATGAAATATACTTTGACGCACTTTATGGGTTATCGATTTGGGCTTTTTAACTATGCTACTGAAAGTACAGGAGGTAGTGCTGATTTTGATTACTTTAAAATAAGTAAGTAATACGCTTCTTTCATCATATTTGTTTAAGAAACACCTAATTTCATTGTGTTGTACGACAATAAAGCTGCTGATTGTTTTTGTTGTATAGAACTAAACTCACGGTACTTTAGGTGTTTTTTTTTGCACACAATTCCAAGAACAATAGACGTTGTACATGTTTTTAATTAGTTTATCCTTTAATTGATTCTATAAGTTATTTAAAACAAAAACTTGGGTGCTTCCATGCAGCTGTCTTAATCAGATTGTGGAACCTGGTTTGTTTTATTTTGGCTCCGTAGGTTGCAAAAAAAAAAGACTGCCCTTGTGAGGCAGTCTTTCAATCAAACTAGCTAATAATTTACTAGATTCAAACTAACAAACTCCAGTAAAATTTTTAATGCTTCAAAAAGTTTTGGTTGGTTAACTTATTTAATCTCTTTGTTTAAATCTTACAATTCAAAAGTAGCTAAACTTGGAGGTATCAATGGCTTTTTTGGTTACCATCCTTTACTGTTATGATACACAATGGTCATTTTTGCGATTAAAGTATGTTGTACTTTTAATAATATGGTCTTTTTGTAGTTTCATTGTCATAACAACAACAATAATAGGGGTATGTCTGCGTATTTTGTTAATTTTTGATAAATTATTGTGAATTATAAATTATAAAGACTACCTTGTAGTCAAATTAACTATTAGAAATGAGTGTTAATTGGCTTTTAAACTACTAATAGGTAAGAGGTCTAAATTTTATAAGTGCTGAATGAACCTCGCAAACGATTGAAATGGCCATTACCGCTAATTTTGAAACAAACTAACAACCATGAACGCTTTCACTTTTGTAAAATTAGATCGCAAGTTGTGGTCTAGCTTAAATTTTGGGAACAATACTCTAAGTTTCAGATCAAGTCTTAAGAGCTTTCACCTAGTTTTCTGTGTATTACTATTTGGGAGTACTCTTAGTAGTTCACATGCTCAAACTGCGCGATTTTTCTCTACGGATAACAAATTATCCAGCACCTTAATCAATCAAGTGTTTGAGGATGATAGAGGGCTTATTTGGGTCGCGACTGAAGATGGTCTTAACCGCTTGGATGGAGCTAAGGTTGAAAAGTTTAATCACCAAGCGGAGGATTCAACTTCTATCCTACATAATTATGTGCGGGGGACGTATCAACTCTCTGATCAGACCTTATTAATTGGCTACTTTAATGGATTACAGCGTTATGATTATCCAACTCAACGTTTCTATGAAATTCCGATGTACAGTGGAGATGGTACCTTAATGCAACCTCATATTACTACCATGTTAGAACGGCATAATGGTGAGATCCTTATCGGGACCTCCGGAAGTGGCATTTTTCGTCTAACTAAGGATAAAAACAACAATTATATAGGCCAGTTGGAAAAGATGGTATATTCTGAATTTATCCAGAATATATTTGAGGATAAACAACAGCGTTTATGGGTGATGACCCAGGATAACGGTTTGTTTATCGTACCTAGTGATTCGAATGCGAAAGTCTCACATTATTTTTATGAAAACGAAACTGAATCTAATCTCTCGTGTATTATTCAAGCAGATAATGGGAATATTTATCTTGGAAAACTCAATGAGGGATTGTACCGCTTTATCTCTGAAGAGGAAGGTTTTGAAAAGATTCCCTATACCGGTTGCCACCTAGCAATTAAGGATTTGTATGTGGTTGATGCGGAGCGGATTTATGTGGGAACTGAAAATAATGGAATGAAAGTTTTCAACCCTCAAACAGAAACTTTTGCGGATTTATCTTTAGGTATTAACAAGTTTGACTTTGCTAAATCTAAAGTGCATTCAATTATGATGGATAGTTCTGAGAATTTATGGCTTGGAATTTATCAAAAAGGAATTGCGCTGATTCCTTTTAAACCAAATAACTTTAAATATATTGGTTATCAGTCAATTAGCAGAAACACCATCGGATCAAATAGTATAACCGCTTTGCAAAAGGAAGGTAATGATTCTGGTGTAATGTGGGTGGGAACTGATGGTGATGGAATCTATAAATTAGATGCTGAATATAACCAAATTAGTCATTATTTGATTAAAGAGTCTACAAGTGTTATGTGTGTTTATGAAGATTCTAATGGAACTATCTGGACTGGAACATACTTAAATGGGCTTGGATCTTATCATGACAAAACAGATGACTTTAAGTTTAATAATCCAATTTTGGATAGTAAAGGTGGTAAAGTGGACCGTATTTATGCCTTAACTGAAGATGGTGATAAAAATTTATGGATTGGAACCATGGGTTCAGGCCTTTTCTCCCTGGATTTAAAAACTGGTAAAGTAACAGAAAGGAATATTCCTAACACCACAGATCTTCCGAGTGATCCAAAAGATTATATGCAAAATAATTGGATAAACACTCTGTATTATAGCTCAGATAATAAATTATATATAGGTACTTATAATGGGTTGAGCTGTCTGGATTTGGATACTAATACCTTTATTTTTGAAGATGGACTTAACCATGTATTAGGACATAAAATAGTATATGCCTTGCATGAAGATTCCCAAGGTAATCTTTGGATTGGAACTTCTGAAGGCTTGTATTATAAGCCTAAAGAAAGTTGGGCGCTCCAAAACTATTCTACTGAAGATGGTTTGCCAAGTAACATGGTATGTGCCATTGAGGAGGTTGAAGGAAACCTATGGTTAAGTACTCATCGAGGAATATCTAAGTTCAATACCTTAGATAAGAATTTTACAAATTTCTATTTTAATGATGGTTTACAAGGAAATGAGTTTAATAAGGGAGCGGTAACAGTTGGAAACCAACGTTCTATTTATTTTGGAGGAATTAACGGGATTTCCTATTTTGATCCAAATCAAATTTCAGAACAAGGAATTGTACCAGAAATTCGTTTGACTGCCTTTTATTTGGATAATAACCAGATAAATGCATCCTCGCGATCTGGTGGTAAACCTATTTTAGATGCTGCGATCTTACAAGCAGATAAGGTTTCTTTAGCTAATAATGATAATACCTTTACCATGGAATTTGCCTCCAAAAATTTTATAGATCCACAGCGACTTACTTATTATTATGCTGTAGATGATGCTTCATGGGTTAGCTTGCAACAGGGGGCCAATACTATTCGTTTTGCCGATCTTATTCCAGATAATTACACCATTCGAGTGAAGGCTAAAGAATTGGGAGCATTTTCACCCGTTAAGACATTTATTGTGGTGGTTAGACCACCTTGGTATGGAACCCTTACGGCAAAAATAATATACGTTTTAATGTTTGTAGCTATTGCATGGGTAGTTATTAGTCAATTAAGGCAACGTCATAAGATACGAGAAAAGGTACGTGCTCAAAATTATGAAAATCAAATAAAAGAAGCCAAAATACAATTCTTTACAAATATTTCTCATGAAATAAAAACGCCTATTTCTTTAATTTTAAACCCATTAAAAACCCTTATGAAGTCTGACCAAGATCAAGCTCGTCAAGGTGTTTATGGAGTGATGCACAGAAATTCTGAGCGTATTCTTCATCTGATTAACCAACTCATGGAAATGCGAAAAATTGATCAGGGTCAAATTCAACTCACGCATCGTAAGATAGATATGGTTGGTTTTATTGAGGATATTTGTTTTCTTTTTGAAGATCAGAAGGGTACTAAAAACATTAGTTTAAACTTCCAAAGTACGGTCCCGAAGCTTGATGTAGTTTTGGATCCAAGTTATTTTGACAAGACCTTATTAAACTTACTCTCTAATGCATTTAAGTTCACACCTGAGGGTGGTACTATTGATATTGTACTAGAACCCTTTACAAATAGCAATGGAGTTGCAAGTTTTAGATTAGGGGTAAAAGACAATGGAATAGGGGTTGCAGAGAAGGATTTAAACAAGATATTTGATCGTTTCTATCGATCAAATATGGTTGAATTGCACCCTAAGGAAGGTACAGGTATTGGGTTGCATTTAACTAGATCTATAGTGCATCTTCATAAAGGCCATATTTATGCGATAAACAACCAGGATCAGAAGGGATGTACAATGATTATGGAGTTGCCGCTAGATTGTCAATCTGCAGTGAATACTAAAAAGGAAGTGTTTCAAAAAGTAACATCCATGAATTTGTCTCAGACTGATCCTCAACATGAGCAGAATCAACAAACGGAGCTTTCCCAAGTTGATGCAAAACTTGGGGAAACAGAAATTTATAAAGGAAGAGGAAGAAGTAGAATACTAATCATTGACGATGATAGTGAAATCCGAAATTATCTTAGTAGTGAATTAGGTGAGGATTATCATGTTTTAGAGGCCAGTAATGGAAAACTCGGATATTCCATGATTCTGAATCAGACTCCTGATCTTATTATTAGTGATGTTTCCATGCCAGTTATGGATGGGGTGAGTTTATGTAGAAAGATTAAAAAGAACATCAATATTAACCATATTCCAGTGATCTTGCTGACTGCTCGATCAAGAGAGCAAGATAATATCCTTGGCTTGGATATCGGGGCAGATGCTTACTTAGCTAAGCCGTTTAACTTAGAAATCTTAAAAACAACCATTAAGAGTATTATTAACAATAGAGAGATGCTTAAAAATTCATTTTCTGGTAATCAAATGCCAGAAGGACAATTGCCACCTATTGAAATGAAATCAGCTGATGAGAAGTTAATGGAACGTGTGACAAAGTATATTAATGATAACCTAGATAACCCTGAGCTGAATGTGGAAAAAATTGCCAAAGAAATTGGAATTAGCCGTGTGCATCTTTATAGAAAATTAAAAGAGTTGACCAATCAGTCTACACGTGACTTTGTGCGAAACATACGATTAAAACAGGCAGCTGACCTGTTAGCAAGTAAGAATCTTAGTGTAACCGAGGTTACTTATGCTACCGGATTCTCACATGTTTCTAAATTCTCATCCAGCTTTAAGGAGTTTTATGGTTGTTCTCCAAAGGAGTATAAGAGCTTACATTTAAAAAATGCAGCGCCGCAGGATTATATGGATTCAATGGCGAGTTAGTTCGGTATATTTTGTGACACAACAGCCTAATTAAGAAGTAATTCCTATTTAAAAGTACTCTCGATATAACCAACTTAGTTAACTCAGGTGATTTTTAGTTAAATTGCCTGGGTTTTTTGATAGGCTAAATGCTAAGACCGTCTTTGGATCCTTGTATTACTAGCCTTTAACTGTCAAATAAGGGAGTCTGATCCTTAAAATTACTGGGGATAATAACAGGATCTCTCTTTTGTTAAAAAGCAATGGATATGGTCTAAAGATAAACCAGAGTATGTCCCTATTTTATTTGCAAACATAAATCTCTTAGGTACCGTATAACAGTCATTTGATAATAGTGATCATACTACTGTTTTAAAAGGCTGCTTGAAATGGTACAGTTACAAAAAAAGAATTCACCCATAGCAAAATGCCTTGGATGAATTCTAAACTTAAACTTAATTCTAAAATTTATTAATAACCTGGATTCTGATCTTCTTGGCTTAAAGCAGAGTTAGAATTAATTTCTGCCTCAGGTATTGGTAATAGGTCGTGAATTCCTGATTGGAATCCAAACTGACTTAATACCTGGGCTGCCATGCCCCATCGTTTTAGATCCGCAAAACGTACTTGCTCACCAGCGAGTTCAACCATTCTCTCATGAACGATAGCCTCGAATACTGCTGCTTTGGATAAGCCGTAGGGTAATAATGGCATATCTACGCGATCTCTAACTTCATTGATATAATCAATAGCGGTGTTTTGATCCACTGTCTCATTTGCGGCTTCAGCCATCATAAGAAGTACATCTGCATATCGAATAATACCAAAGTTAATTCCAGATTGTAGATCCTCGTTAGCATCTTTGTAATAGTTTTGATATTTTCTCCATACCGCTCTTCTACCTAAACTAATTTCTGTTATGGTAAGTTCTCCACCAGCATAGGTATCTCCAATTTCGTAGAAGCTTGCTTTATACCTTGGGTCATTTGGTTCGAATGCCTCTAGTAGATGATCCGATGGATAACAGTTAAACCAATCTACAAATCCGTACGATTGTCCTCTTAAACTAGCCTCATTTGGACCTTCACCACTTACACCACTATTCCAGAATGCATTGTTACCCATATCATCGTCAAATTCAACTCCAAAAATAGTTTCTGAATTATGCTCGGTTTCTTCCATGAAGTTATCAAAATAATTATCGGTAAGCTGGTACACATCATAGATGTTGTCAAATGCAGCTAAGGCCTCTGTGTAGTTTCCTCTATAGAGTTGAACTTTTCCTAGTAGGGCATAGGCAGCACCTCTTGTTGCTCTACCTTGTTCTTCTGTTGCTTTGGGTAAAAGGGTTTGAGCAGCCTCAGTAAGGTCAGCTACAATTTGAGCATATACATCTTCTACGGAACTCCTTGGAAAACCTTCACTGTTTTCTGGAACTACTGTGATCAAAGGGACCCCTCCGTAAAGTGTGACTAAATTAAAGTAATAAAGAGCTCTGAGGAACTTTGCCTCGCCTAGGTATTTATTCTTTAAATTTTGATTCATTAATGAGTTTGGTATCTCATTAATTTTTTCTTCATTATTGATCACAAAATTTGCTTTATTGATTCCTCTATAGGAACTATCCCAGAACTGGTTTACCAATTCGGAACTATCATCAAATGAAAAATCTAAGAATAGCCTTTTATTGGCTTCCAACTGTGGGTTGCCTTCATTTTCATGCGCCATATTATCCATCATAAAGTAGTAATTTCTACTATAGGTACCAATTGTCTGTAAATTGGCATATACGGCGTTTACCGCTGACCTAACCTGAACCTCGTTTTCAAAATAGGTTTCAGGTGATAGTTGTGACGGGTTACTTAACTCCAAACCATCGGTATCACAGGATTGCAAAACAAACCCTAGACTGAGGATGGTAAAAATATATTTAAATTTGTTCATAATTTTTTGATTTAAAATTCAAGTTGTAATCCAAAAACCACTGACTTTGGTTGAGGGTAATTTCCACGATCTATTCCTAATTCAAATTGGTTTCTTACGCCTCCATTGTTTACACTAGGTAAACCAATTTCAGGGTCTAAACCACTGTAATCTGTTATCGTGATTAAATTCTGACCACTCATATAGATTCTAAACTTTGAAATCGCATCGTTGAAAAAATCCGTTGGTATAGTATAACCAATTGTGATATTTTTAAATCTCGTATAAGATCCATCTTCAATAAAGCGGTCTGATGCACTGGTATTCTGAGTGGCACCTAAGGCTCTTGGGATAGTGTTAGAAGTCCCTGGACCAGTCCAACGATCTAAAACGGCAACTCCAGAATTGAACAAACGGGTCATCCCATGAAGGTCATACAGATTCGTGTTATAAAGATCATTGCCATAGCTACCTGTTATAAAAGCATTGAAATCAAAGTTTTTATAATTAGCGCTTAAGTTAAGTCCTAATACTAGGTCTGGATATGGATTACCAATTTTCATTTTATCAGCAGAAGTAATCTCACCATCACCGTTTAAATCCTTGTATCGAACATCACCTGGGTGTACTACATCTTGATTTGGATTTGCACTAAGCACGGCATCAACCTCGGCCTCATTTTGATAAATTCCATCGAATTGGTATCCATAAAAATGGAATAATGGCTCATTTATACTAATAGCGGAAAGACTTTCCCCTTCGAAAACAGCTCCGAAAATTGGGCTACTTTCTCCACTAGAATTAAGGGTTACCACCTCGTTCTTACTATGACTAATGTTCATGTTAGCAGACCAAGTGAAATCACCCTCATAATCATTATAGCCAAAATTAAATTCAAAACCTTGTGTCTTAACTGATCCCACATTCGAAGTTAAATTTGGATTGTTATATCCATGAGAAAGTGGAAGTGGAAGATCTACTAATAAATCATCACTTTTATTGTTGTAATACTCTAATGTAAATGTGAATTTATTATCATTAATCCCTACATCAAGTCCGATGTTACGCATGGTGGTTTCCTCCCATTTTAGATCAGGGTTAGCCAAACCATTCGCGGTGGTTCCTTGAACAGCAGCACCACCAATTGGATAGATAAAGTTTGTCAATAATGTTGAGCTATAAAGATAATCTCCAATATTGTCATTTCCAGTTATTCCCCAGCTTCCTCTTAGTTTTAGGTTATTAATCGCAGAGCCTTCCATAAAGGCCTCTCTACCTATGTTCCAACCTGCAGAAACTGATGGGAAATATCCCCAACGGTTATTGGCACCAAATCTTGAGGAAGCATCTCTACGAATAGAGGCAGAAAAAAGATATCGCTTATCAAAGTTGTAATTAACTCGTCCTAAATATCCGATTCTAAGGTATTCTGTAGCCCCTGAACTAAGGTCAACTCCGTTTATTGAAAGTTGATTTACAGCATCCGTAATATCATTGGTACTTCTGGCGTTGACGTTCTCAAATTTTATTTTTTGTTGCTCAGCCAAGGCTAACAACTCCAAGTTATGATAATCACCAAAGGTTTTTGTATAAGTTAAACTGTTGGTGTATGTTAGCGATTGATAAATGCTAGTGTTCTTATTGATCTGAGCGTACGCTGTACTGTTAGTAGAGGTTTCGTCATCGCTATATGAAGGAATAAAACTTGAGTTTTTTCCATTGCTATAATCAAGACCAACTTGAGTTTTAAAGGTTAAGGCATCGAAGAGCTCGTAGGAAGCAAATATACCACCATTTATATTTATGGATTTATTAACTACCTCACCCAAGGTTTGTGCACGAACTGGGTTCTCTGCATCTTGAAGGTCGAGTGAACTACTAGGTCCTTGGAATCCTCCTAAATTATCTGGGTTGTACACCGGTAGGTAAGGAGCTATTTTAATCGCGTGTTCTAAAATTGAACGTCCACCGCTCTCACGCTCTGGATGTTGTTTGTCAAAGGAAACTCCAAAACTTTCTCCAATAGTTAAATTTCCAAAGGTAAATTGACTATTTGCTCTAAAGTTAAAACGCTCATAGTCAGTTTCAATCATAGCACCTTCTTGTCCTAAGTATCCACCGGAGAAACGGAAATTACTATTCTCGTTTCCACCAGCCAGAGCAAGGTTATAACTTTGAATAAAACCTGTTCTAAATATTTCATCTTGCCAATTAGTATTATGTGATGACAAAGACTCATATGCTGAATTGGATATTCTGTCTGGAGTTGGACCTATCTCAGAAGCATAGCGATTATACTGCTCGACATTTAAAACATCATAGCGATCAGATATAAAGTTGACTCCAGAATATGAATCAAAACTTAAAGTCGCTTTTTCGCTTGGTTTACCTTTTTTTGTGGTAATAATAACAACCCCATTGGAACCTTTTGACCCATATACTGCGGTAGTAGATGCATCCTTAAGAACCTGAATAGATTCAATGTCATTTGGATTTAAATTCCCCATTCCACCTGAAATGGTACCATCGATCACATAAAGTGGATCGTTAGAGTTAGGAGTACCTAGTCCTCGAATTCGAATTACGGGTTGATTTCCTGGAGATCCACTCGATACAACGCTAACACCAGGGGCTCGTCCCTGTAGTGCTTCATCCGCTCTAGCTACAGGTAAACTAGAGATTTCCTCTGCTTCGATTGTTGCAATTGCCCCAGTAACTTCGCTTCTACTTTGGGTACCGTAACCTACAACAACAATTTCTTCCAGTGATTGGGAGTCTAATTCCAGAGTAACGTTAAGTGTACTTCTGTTGTTTACTGGAACTTCTACTGTTTTAAATCCAACATAGCTAAAGACTATTGTAGCTTGTGGATCAACTCCGCTTAATGTAAAGTTACCGTCAAAGTCTGTTGAAGTTCCTTTTGAATTGTCAAGCAATACTACGTTGACCCCTGGTAGAGGGCCAGACTCATCTTGAACAGTTCCGGAGACGGTAATCCCTCCTTGTGCTTGAACCAAGCCGAAACTAAATAAGCTCAGTAGGAACAAAAATCGTTTAAAATTAGAATGTTTCATAAATTAGATGTGTTAGAAAGTTAACTAGCTCGTCATACTTTTGCCAATACAGTTTTTAACTATTTATTCTTCGCTGCTGGAATTCCCTTTTTATAATTTTAAGGCAACGGCCTTAAAGCTAGGTGTTCTACTTAGCTTTTTTAGTAACTCCATTAGTTTAGAATTTAAGTTTAAACCGCTAAAGCGGCTTCTGGAGTATTGCACAAGACAAGTTCGCTAGTGAAACAAAGCTAATAGGAAGTCTTATAGTCATTATGACGATATGTTACACATCCTTAACTCCAGGTTACATTATGGAGTAAATGCAATCAAATCATCACTTTATAGGTTGTTTTAAGGTGCAAAAGTTCTGATTTCTTTAAGTACTAAAGGCTCTTCGCCATCGTTATAAATGGATATAAATGGATGTCATTTTGTGGGATAGTTGTGTATTTATTATTAATATTCAAGCAACTTAATTTAATAAATGGCATCTATTAGGAATAGAACTCAAAAAAAATAATAATGAAAACTAGAGTAACCTACGTGATTGTTTTGACACTTTTAATGTTTTCTTGTACAGAAAAGAAGAATAATAGTGAAGTAATACAACCTGTTGAGTTTTCCACTTTAAGTCAAGGAGACTTAAATGGTAACGGAGACGAAGGAATTGAAAAATCCAAGCTAATAATTACTGATAAAAAGGTGTTTACCGTTTTATTGTCTAAAATGAATACTATTAATGATGAAGTGTCTCCAATTCCAATGGTAGATTTTGATGAAAATATTGTACTGGCAGTATTTGATGATGTAAAATCTCATGGAGGACATTCCATCGACATAACCAAGGTAACTGAACAGGAAGATAGATTTCTTGTTCAAATTGAACGACTAAATACAGGTGGGATGTTAACGGTTATTACACAACCTTATCACTTGGTTATGATACCAAAAACAACAAAACCCATTATTTTCAAAGAAATTTAGGTTTTAAGTATTTTTAATACAAGTAGAGAAGGTGAGCTTATTAGTTCACCTTCATAATTTAATGCTTTGTAGCTTTCTTACGGTTGAATATCTTTTTAAATGGCACTAAAATCAGCATTACAATAATTCCAACAACTAATCCAGTAAGAAAGTCTTTAAGTAGGGACGGAATACTTGGAAAAAAGTGGTGTAGGTATTCAATATTGTGATTGAAGATCCCACCAGAGACAAGTAGCAGTGCAATGGTTCCTACGACAGATAGGCTCTTAATTACCCATGGAAGTGAAAAAACCAAAGCTTTACCTATTTTATCAGAAATACTGTCTTTCTCATCATTAAAGTCTATGAGCCGATATCCATAGTCATCCATTCTTACAATAAGTGCTACGATTCCGTACACTCCTATGGTCGCAATAATGGCTACAATGGTCACAGCTATAATTTGGTTTAACAATGGAGCATCAATGACGGCTCCTAAAGCAATAATGATAATTTCTATAGAAAGGATAAAATCTGTGAGTACAGCTGACTTTATACGTTTATTTTCAAATTCGGCAATGTCTTCTTCTTTAACCTCTTTAACCTCTAAATTTTGATCCTTTGGCTTACGATGGAATAAAAATTCATATATTTTTTCTGCACCTTCATATGCCAAGTACATACCTCCAATTAATAATATTATAACGATTGCACTGGGTAAAAAAGCGCTCAGTAAAAATGCTATTGGCAGAATTATGAGTTTATTTAAAAATGAACCTTTGGTTATTGCCCAAAGAATAGGGAGTTCCCTATTGGCAACAAAACCCGTGGCTTTTTCTGCGTTGACCGCTAAATCATCTCCTAGAATACCTGCAGTTTTCTTTGTAGCAATCTTGGTCATTGTCGCTACATCATCCATTAAAACTGAAATATCGTCCAGTACTGCAAAAATTCCTGATGCCATAATGTTGGTTTTTAGTGATACTCGCCTGAATCGACTCAGGTGTATTTACATATTAACAAATTAAGTAATTAAATTTTTTACAGACAAAACCATGGGGAAATTTCGTTTCCTATTTAATTTAAAATAGGGCGATAGGGCATGGATGAGCCTTCTATTTCTCCTACAGCATCTTCAATTTGTTTTTCGATATACTGAAGATGCGCCCTTACTATGTTGTCCGATACCCTTGGTAAGACTCTATTTATTTTTCCGTGGAGTTGTATTAAATGATTTAGAGCTAGAGACCTAATATCGGTGTTACTGGTTTTATTTTCTGAGAGTTTAGCCATAAGAAGTTTTAACGGCTCATTAGCCTTATCAGGTCTATAGAGGGCGATCATGTTTGAGACATAATTTTTTTGCAACTCTCTTTGATAGGCGTTTGGATCATAAAACACATCTAAGTTACTCCAGATGTAATTGGTGATATCTTCTAAGTACTCTTGAGGTCTATAGGGGTTGTCACTGTTGTAGCGCTCAGCAATAAATGATATTCTACTAATCCTACTGCCTCCCAGTAAGGTAGTCATCATCCCTTCCATCATTTGAGTGACCGCATTTTTACTTTTAGGCTCTTCTATGATGTTTAAAATAGTATCATTTAACAGCCATGATGGCTGGGTGAAGAGATAACTGTTTAAGAACATTAAGGCTTGTTTTTGCTTTGCCTCTGACACCCCACGGTACACAGGACCTTGTTCCTCTCTAGATTTTTTAGTCACGTAAATACCTCCAATATTCTTAGCCACATGATACATATAATCTTTGTATTGAGAGACGATGGTTTGGTATACCTGATCGAGGTTTCTGTAATTATCATTTTCCTTAGAGTCTGTCCATTGGATAATTTGAGGGAGTATGCGTTGCAGGTTTTTAATGCCATAATAGGAAGCTGTCATCGCATTATCCCCTAGATCCTCGGTTTGTGACCTAGGATCAAAATCTCTTCCCTCACCAGAGAACCACAACCTGGAGTTTAAAGCAACGCTATCGGTTACCATCTGACCTAGGTGTTGTTGTTTTTCAGCCATTGATAAGGTATCGGATAATTTGGAATATCCCCATTGGATGGCCCATTTATCATAATCCCCAATTCTTGGCATAAGGTTTTCAACATCAACACTATCCTCAGGTTGTGCGACATAATTAAATCGAGCATAATCCATAATAGAGCTGGTGTGTCCGTTTTTGCTAAGCCATTCATTATCTCTTAACCGCTCTACAGGTGTGGCGTGACTTGCTCCCATGTTGTGACGCAATCCTAGGGTGTGTCCGACCTCGTGTGATGCCACAAATCGGATAAGCTCTCCCATGAGCTCATCGTCAAAGATCATTTTTCGAGCTCTTGGGTCAACAGCGCCCGCCTGTACCATATACCAGTTGTGTAATAGGTTCATCAGGTTGTGGTACCATCCCATATGACTCTCGAGGATTTCTCCACTTCTGGGATCCACAATATTTGGTCCATAGGCGTTTTTATGGGGGGATGCAAAGTAACGCAAAACCGAGTACCGCGCATCTTCCAAGCTCATGCTATCATTGTCCACTGGCCATGGTTTACCAACAATGGCATTTTTAAATCCTGCTTGCTCAAAGGCCTCTTGCCAATCATTAATTCCCTGTATTAAATAAGGTCTCCATTTTTTTGGTGTAGCCGGGTCGATATAATATACAATCTGTTTCTTAGGCTCTACTAATTCTCCATTTCTCCACTTTTGCAGATCCTCATCCTTAGGCTCTAACCGCCAGCGGTGGATATAGGTGTCCTGGGCAACTTTTTGTTGATCATCACCATAGCGGAGATAGGAACTAGCGAAGTAGCCTACTCTAGGATCGTAGAAACGTTTTTCCAAAGGTACTTTGGGTAAGAGTACAAAGGAGTTGTTGATTTCCATGGTCACTACCCCAGATAGTACTGCTGCGGGGATGAGGTCTTTGGATTTTGAGCTAGCCGTTGCCTTATAGGTTTTAACGGTCTTAACTTCGATATTAATAGGGAAGGAGTTGATTTGACTGATATATGATTTATCCTTCTCCAGACTCCCTAGATTGTACGATTTTTTTTGATCACTGCTCAGGGAAAGGAGGTTGTTTTCACTGTTTATAAAATCGGTGACATCGATGACCGAACTTTTGTTATTATCTCCTCTTGCCTCTACATCGAACGCCTCTAGAATAGGAGTGATGTTTGAGTTTTGCACTGCCTTAGCAATGGCATCATTCTCATCGGCTTGACTTACAAAGGTAGCGATGCGAAGGAATATTTTATTGGCAGGACCTCTTTCAAAGTAAATTGTTTTTTCTCCAATTTCTTCACCACCATAATTACCAGCACCCGCTGGGGTTTTGATAAAACGTGTTACAACCAGAATATCTCTGCCTAAAAGACTATCTGGAATCTCAAAATAGTATTGGTTTTTAACCTTGTGAATATCAAAGAGACCTTCCTTGGTCAGCGCATCATCAGTGATGACTTTGTCGTAATCGACAGTTTTTGTATAATTAAAAGACTTTTGGTCAGAACTTACCAATGCTTTTGGGCCACACCCAGCTATCAACAACATAATACATGCTATTCTTAAGAACAATTTCATTTGAGATGAATTTATTGTTACACAACATTTTTAGGTTAGGTTGTGCGCTCGCGATGGTCTTAAGTATGGCTTAGGATGCCACTATTTTTTAGGTTTTAGTGTTATAATTAATTGAAACATCGTCTAATTATACCTTTTTTTCCTGTTAAATCCAAATGATTTAACAGCTTGAGGTGAGCTATATGCAATTTTTGTTTTGTCCTAAAAACTTAAGAAGAAACCCTGAATTAAAGTGTTACTGTTGTAGGAGTGGATCATCCTAAGGTCTATTTTTTGGCATTTTCAACATATTCTAAAATGTCCGCAGGCTGACAGTCAAGAGCCTTACAAATAGCTTCTAAAGTGCTAAATCGTACCGCTCTTGCCTTTCCAGTTTTAAGAATGGAGAGATTTGAAAGGCTTACTCCTACTTTTTCAGATAGCTCGTTAAGTGAAATTTTTCGCTTGGCCATCATAACATCTAGATTGACAATGATCGCCATAATTTATACTGTTAATTCGTTTTCGGATTGTAACTCGATGCCCTTTTTAAAGATCAAGGCAATAACAAATAATATTGCCGACATAAACAAGTATGCATCTCCATCTCCCCATAATGATTCAATGGGGCTAAAATTATAACCATTAGCTGATAATCTATTGACAAATATTTCTACAATACCACTAACTATCCCTATCGCAAACGTATAGTACGTTATCTTGGTTATAATTCTTGAAATATCCCTGCTAAATGGTTTGACAAAATTGAGTATTTTAAATAGTGTGGTTGCAAAGTAGAAGACTAATGCCTTTAGTGCGGATATGATTATTATAACAAGGACGGTTAAAGAGTAGTGTAATTTATTACTAAAGTAGAGCTGAGAAAGGTCAAGACCATTATACAGGTCTTTAGCATCCGCAGGGTTATATAGACTATAACTATAGCTTACAATCAAATCTAATGTTTTCATGCAATACAGAAAAAAGATTACCCAGCAAACAGTCTTAATTACCTTCCAGATGATATTATTTCTTTTAGTCATACCTATTAAAATTTGATGGTCAATTTGTCAAATATAATTATTTTTATTGATAATCAATAAAAATTTTACCATTAACAAATTAATTTTAATGATAAATGGTATGGTTCTGTTTGCTCTTTTTTCAGTTTTGTGGTTTTTTAATAGATTAGAAAGTTAGTATTATAAGCTTGTGCCAAAAGTTGATTTATTAAATATACGTTGGAATTAAGATTACGCAGTATACCTCCTGTTGTATTTATAGCGATATTGAACAGGAGTAAGCCCTGTGTATTTTCTGAAAATATTTCTGAACGCTTTAGTGTCCATATAACCAACATCGTACATCACCTCTGAAATATTATCTCGACTATTTTCAAAGCTCCGTTTTGCAGCCTCGACTTTAACTCGCTGTAAGTATTCTAGCACTGTATTATCAGTAGCCTGTTTAAAACGTCTTTCAAAGCTCCTTCTACTAATGGCTACCATACTGGCTAATTCATCCACAGTGATTTTTTTGTGATAGTTTTTTTCAATGAAGAGTTGTGCTTTTTTAACTTCCTTATCCTGATGATTTTTTTGCCCTTTGAATATCATAAAGGCATTTTGACTGTTACGGTCTATATCAATACTAAAGTATTTGGCTGTCATAATGGCCATTTCTCTATTAGTATATTTTTCAACTAAATATATCAATAGATTCCAAAGTGATACAGCTCCACCGCTAGAGTATATTCCATCATCCTCGGTGATTACTGCGCCATCCACTAATTCGACTTTAGGATAAGTAGACTTAAATTCTGAATAATACGCCCAATGAGTAGAACATTTTTTTCCGTTAAGTAAACCCGTTTCTGCAAGCAAAAAGGCCCCAACGCAAAGTGTGGCAATTTCTGCTCCTTTATCACGTTGCTTCTTTATCCATGGGGTGGTCCTTTTATTGATCTCAATGGCTGCTTTCAAATCCCCATATAAGGGTGGAATGATAACCAAATCGACATCAATGGGCTCGTCAATATCTATGTCTGTTTTTATGAAGGTTATTCCGTCCTGTAATGGGACGTGTTCTTTGCATCCAACTAGTTGAATATCGAAAAACGGAGCTTTCCCACTACCAACTAAAAACTTATTAACGGTATTAAATACATAACGAGTACTTGTGACTGCTGCAGACACCGCAGCTTCTGGAATTAAGAGGGCTATTTTTAACATAGTATCAAATATACTAATTTTTTGGCGTGAATGACCCCGTGGTTATATCTTTTCGCAGTTTCAACAAAATGTATCCTGAAAATTCACCTTTTTCACGTCAGAAAAATCTTGTGTAGAAATTGAAATTCATTTAGATTTACCAATTAATTATGGCGTCTCAAAGTTTTAAAAAGACGCTTTATAGTGTTTAATCATTTAAAGCTAATCAACTATCAATGAAGACAAAACTTCTTATTCTTTGTAGTATAGTATTTCTGACTACCACATCTACTCAAGCCCAGTTTTGGAAAAAAATCCAACAGAAAGTCGAGGATAAAGCCGCCGAGAAAGTCGATAAAGTCTTAAGCGGATCTGAAGAGACCTCCGAACAAGGTGCAGAGGCTTCTTCAAAACGTGAAACTCCATATATAGAAGAAGTATTTACCTTTGAGCCTGGAGGTACCTTAATTTTTGAAGATCAATTCATCGATGCCCAAAAAGGCTTAATGCCTGAATACTGGAAAACCTCTGGTAATGGTAGTATTGTTGAATTGGATGCCTACCCTGGGAAATGGGTAATGATGGGAGAAAATTCTACCTTCAAGCTCGATACCTTGATAAAAGTACCTGAGAATTTTACCATAGAATTTGATTTGATTACCAGCAGTGATAAAGCAGAGGATATTGGAAGCATGAATTTTGGGTTTGCTAAAGATAATAGCGTGAGATCGACTCTATTGGATGCATACAATCATGGTGCGGTAACTTCTACGAAGTTTCATTTTCACAATCAGGACATTACACACTCAAGTAAAGACATGGATGCCTATCACACCTTAAATTTTCCATTTAAAAGTTATTCCAACACAAAGATCCGTGTATCTATCGTAGTACAAGGAAAAGAAATGCGAGTTTATTTGGACAAATCAAAGGTTCTCGACCGTACTATGTTTGCTACAGGAACCTCAAAATTCTTTTATATCACTGCCCCTTTCAAGTATGATAAGGAATCAAGAGTGTTTTTCGGAAACTTTAAGATGGCTGCCCTGTAATGCCCCAATTCTAATGATGATCCATTTCTTTAGTGGTTGGATCACGATATAAACAACAAGGAGGTAAGTTTTGATAACTTGCCTCTTCTGCTATATATTCCTTTGTATCATGTCCTACCTCAGCAATGGCTGATTGAATATCCTTAAGGTTTGTTTTATTCTCATTGTAAATGAGCGTTAATTGGTTAGAGGGAATATCCCAAGAAGCATATTTAACTCCTTTTACCTTAATGGCAGCCTTTTCAATTCGCTTTTGACACATTTGGCAATTAGCTTCCACTAGAATGGTTTCATTTTTGTTCTTGTCCTGAGCAGAAAGAGAAAAACTGATCAAGCAAATCATAAGAATAAGTCTTAATTTCATGTTTTATATATTTAATGATTAATTTAATTTATATCGAAAACCGATATAATAGACTCCCGATAAAACAGGTGCATAGTTCATACTGGCATCGAAATTAGGTCCAAACGGATTATTAGATGCTATGATAGGCTCTTTTTGCGCATAATTTGTAATGTTTTCTCCACCAATATAAAGTTCAAAAGTATTGCTTAGTACTCGAGTGATTTGGGCATTGAGTAGGACATAGGATGGACTGTAGGTCCCAAATGAATTCGTAAATAGATCCAAATTACTACGAGGTATCCGTTGTTCTCCTTGCCAATGGATGGTGGTATCAAATCGCCACTGCTTTCCAATAGGACTTCTTACAGTTTGGTAGCTTAAATTAGAAAAAAAGCGGTGTTTTGGTTGTAGTGGTTTATCTAGTTTGGCTGCTTTGTAATCTGTCTTGACTTGATATCTTTTATAGGTTGCTCTAAGTTGAAGATTTTGAATTAATTCATAGCTTAGATCGATCTGGAAACTGTTGGAGTAACTTTTTCCTTCTAAATTGTAAAAGGAAATTTCTGTAGGTGTTTCCCAATCAACCACCACCTGATTCTCAAACTGAGTTCTATAGAAGTCGGCAGATAACACCATCAGTCGTTTGTTTAGGTATAACTTTTGGGTAAAACTAAGTCCGTAATTCCATGCGATTTCTGGTTGTAAGCCGTAAGCACTTGCATTTGAGTTCTCAATAAGTATCTCTCTGGAGGAATTAAATAGTTTTTGATTTTCTGCCAATATCTTCGCACTGCGTTTTCCTCTACCTATCGATGCTCGTAAGGCTCCCTTATCCCATATAGCATACCGTAAATGAAGACGTGGACTAAAAAAACCATCTAGGTGATTGTGAATGTCAAAGCGAATTCCCGCCACCATGCTAAACTTATCTAAATCGGAATATGTATATTCAAAAAAGGCTCCCATTGAGTTCTCTCTACGATCCAAAGGGGATGAATTTAAGCGTTCTTTGTAATTATCCGCCATATAATTTATTCCCGTTTTGTATTTATGCATGGTGCTTCCTATTATGCTACTAAAAATAAGATTCCCATAGAAGGAGCTTTGTTGAATGTCATAAGTTCTAAGGCCGTAATAAGCATCTTGTTTATGATAGGTATAAGCCATTTGTAATCCAATACTTTGGTAGGGTAAATCAGCAAAGACATATCCTACTTTAGATGAAATGTCAAAGCGATCTGAATCATGCTCGCTTCCCCAATGCTCGGTAGATAATTTATCGCTGTTTTTATCGAAGTGCATTTCTCCAGTTTGTTTGTGGTCTCTAAGGTACTGCCAGTTTAAAAAGCTTATCCAGCCACTGTTAGGGTCACCGTATTGCCAACGGTTCATAAGATTAATTTGCTCTGATAGGGGGGTGTCCAAAAAACCGTCATTATTATCGTCCACCCTTGCCATACGTGTATTGGCATGAAAAAATATTCCAGTGGATAATTTATTTGTGAGAAATGTATTCCACCTACTGTTTAATTCAAACCTAGCAAAATTATTGCCATATAGATTTAAGAAAAACTGCTGATCTGTTAGGGGCTGTCTCAGGGTGGTATTAATTTGCCCAGAAATGCTTTCATAACCATTTACAACGCTTCCCATCCCTTTGGTGATTTGGATACTTTCTATCCAATTTCCAGGAATAAAAGATAGGCCATGGGCCGAGGATGCACCCCGAGTGCTCGGTATATTATCTTGGGTAATTAAAAGATATGGACTATTAAGACCTAACATTTGAATTTGTTTGGTTCCAGTGATAGCATCTGCGATATTGACATCCACGGCAGGATTGGTTTCAAAACTCTCAGATAAATTACAACAAGCAGCTTTGAGCATTTCACGACTATCTACCGTTACAACATTTTGAACATCAAATAAGGAGCGTTGCACAGAGGAATTATCCTTAGAAATCACTACTTCTTGTAATTCAATTTCTGGTTTAAGGATAAGTAAACCTAGATTAGGGCGATTCACAAGTAAAGTATCATTTCTAAAATTAGAATAATGAACAACTAGTCTATTAGAGGAAGGACTTGTTAAAATTTTAAACTTCCCTTCTATGTCGGTTAAAACGGAGTCCTTATTATTTAACCATGAGACTTTCGCACCACTTAAAGGAAATAATTTTTGGCCGTGATTGTAAGCCTTTAGGGTCCCTTGTATTTGAATTTGAGCATGTCCATGTAGAAGTCCTACTATTGAAAATAAAATAAAGAATAGAACCGTTTTCATTATGCTGATGTGATTGTTTGGTTTGGTTGTGGCGGTAAAAATAGACCAATATAAAGAGACGCAGCATTGAGTTCGATGTAAATGGCAATTCTACCGACATAACCAAATCGTATTTCGTAGATTATCTTTGCCATTTATAGAAATTACCAATAAGCATTTCCTTTTTAAATTACTTTTATCGGGAGAATAGCTCAAACACCTAATAATATCTAGGGATCTGGAAATTAGGCAGTGCAGTTTAATTCCAATAAATACACATCCCAATAATAGAGATGTTTTCAACATACCTTTTTTTAGTATACAACTATGAGTGTAATCAATACTGTTCGACGCCAATCATTTTGGGCACTTGATTTCTTAAAAGGCTCCAAAATTATTAAAAGAGTAAACGACATTGCATTTATTCTTGAAAATTATCAGGATCCAGAATCTATTAGGTTACGTGCACTACGATTGAAAAATTTGATCAAGCATGCTACTGAATCCGTTCCGTTTTATATGGAGTTGGAAAATGTCCGAGAGTTATCGGACTTTCCCATTATCAACAAAAATCTAATACGTGATAATTTTGACGCCTTTAGATCTAGTGAGTTTGATGGAGCCGCACTATTCTCCAAATATACAAGTGGTTCAACTGGAACCCCGTTTCGGATATACCACGATAAGTATAAAAAATTACAGAATACCGCCGATACTCTTTACTTTGCCAAAAAGGCAGGGTTCGAACTAGGTCAAAAATTAGTGTACCTACGGCACTGGGATCAATACAATAGAAAGAATAAGTTAGCCGCCTTTGTACAAAACATTCTAATGCATCCAGTGTCTAATTTAAAGGACGAGCAGATTGCAGATTTAATTCAAAAAATCACTACGGATAAAAGCCCGAAGGCTATGCTTAGCTATGCTTCAGCACTAACCACAATTTGCAATTACCTCACCAAGATTGAATCCGATCCAATAGATGCAAACATGAAGTCTATTATTGCCATGTCAGAATATTTAAGCCCTGATATTAAGGAGCAACTTAAGTTTTACTTTGGAGTTGAAGGTCTTTCCCGTTATTCCAATGTGGAAAATGGTATTATTGCTCAACAATTTCCAGGGAGTCCTATATTTCATATCAATTGGGCTAGTTACAATGTTGAAATATTGGAATTGGACAGTGACAAGCCTGTGGCAATAGGAAAGCCAGGTAGAATAGTAATTACCGATTTATACAATTACAGCATGCCGTTAATTCGCTATGATACTGGAGATATTGGATACTTAAAGAATGATGATCCATTTAACGGGGCACCTTATTTGCAACATGTGGAAGGGAGAAAAATGGACATGATCTACAATACCCAAGGAGAACTCATTACCTCCTACATTACCTATCACTTACTTAAGTATGATAAGATTAAACAGTTCCAACTTATACAAGAGAACCACAATACCTATATTATTAAACTTAATGTTTATAATGATTTTGATCAGCAAAATTATATCATAGATGAATTCAAAAACCATCTTGGAGAAGATGCTAATATTAAGGTCATTTATGTCAATGATATCCCTTTACTTCACTCAGGAAAACGAAAATTAGTCATCAACAAAATGCATTCGAAGTAATTGGTTCAGTTTCTTCGTCATAAGAGTGTAAGATTTTTCTTGATGACCTTCTTATTTTTCGTCCTAAATATCGGCACAAACGACTGATTTTCATTCTTTTATATGTTAAAAGTATTTTTTAATGTATGTTTAATGCATTGAAATACAATGAATTGCATTTTAATCACAATTTTTAACAGTTTATGCGTAGTCTTAAGCAATCTAAATCAAGCAATTAAGCGTATAATTACAAAAGAATTGTGGTTTGTCGATGAAAAGTGCATTTCATCTATTTTTTTGACAAGCCCTAATGTATAATTATTAATAAAATTGAACTTAGCCATGTATAAAAGAAGTTGGTTGATGCTGCTATTCGTAAGTTTAGTGTTTATGTTTATTTCCTGTGATGACGATCAGGTATTAGATGGGTTTTTAAACGGAGATGATGAGAACTCTGAAATAATTGATCCTGATCCCGAACCTGGAACGGATGATCCCTATAATGTCATTACAGATGCTGTTGATATTCCATGTGATTATGATTTTACAACTACAACGGTGAATGCATCCTTAAATATTAGTTGTGATTACGATCTTAAAGGTCAACGTATAAGTTTACCAGATGGAGTTAAGCTTAATTTTGATGGAGGTAAAATCACCAACGGTAGTTTGGTTTTTTCCTCAAAGGGGGTCATCGACGGACAATTACTCAATATTGATCTTCAAGTAGAGGGAGATTTAGCTATTGAACATCCCCATTTTATCTTTGTGCCTTCTCGTTGGGACATGGTTCAAGGAAAAACCACGGATGATAAAGCTTTCCAAAATAAAGAAAATCTAAATACTGCCATTGAACTTACGCATGATTTAGGTATGGAAGTATTTGAAATCGATAAATTAGATGCATACTTTTTTGGAAGAAGACTTACCTCACATGCTCCTTTTTCCTATGAGGATAACTCTATTAAGGTGCCTTCTAACACTCATTTTCTTATGAGTGATAATACCTTTATCCGTGTACAACCAACAAACAATCCGTTTAGCCGTTTGCTTATGACCTTTAAGGCACAAAATGTGATTATTGAAGGTGGAAACCTAGTAGGTGACCGTTATTTACATGATTATTCAAATGTTACCGATGAGACAGGGGTTTCCAGAAATACTCATGGGTATGGTTCACTTGTTAATATAGCTGGATCTCAGAATATAACAGTGGATAATGTCAATATCTATGAAGGAGAAGGCGATGGTGTTTTAGTTCAGATTTCAGCCATTAGAAATACGGACGGTTCAATAAAGCCAGGTGAAATGGAGTCTTCAAATGTTGTAATTAAGAATAGCTTAATTGATAAATGTAGAAGAAATAACTTCTCTATCATTGATGCTAATGGGGTGATTATAGAAAATAATGTGATTTCTAATGCAGGCGGTGAAGATGAAAGTGGACAAGATTATGCAGGTACTGCTCCTGAAGTTGGAATCGATTTAGAAGCATATCGAGAGCGTAGAGCTGATGGTAGTCTATATAAATATGAAAGAGTTACCAATGTAACCATAAGAAACAATAAATTTGTTGGAAATGATGTAGCCGATGTGATTGTTTATACCGCTAGCTTTGTTGATATTATAGGGAATACCTTTGACAATAGGGTAGGAGTTCATGCTGGTCATGATGTGAAAATCGCCAATAATGAATTTACCGCTGGTGATAGAATTACAACCCAAATTGCAGTGAGCTTTGATAATTTTATTGTGAACGATACAGAACATTTAACGTATAATATAGAAGTGACGGGAAATACCATTTCAGGCTATGATACCTCTATGAAAGTCGGTACTCAAAATGTAACTGTTTCTGAAAATAAATTATATGATTTTGTGACAGGTATTAACATCACTGATATTGAAAATGCTCAAATCTCAAATAATACCTTGGAGAGTAATAGAAGTGTTAGCTATGGTTATTTTTCTAGAGGTAATTCTATTGCCAAAAATGTGACCATTAAAGGTGATAAAATTAGTGTACAACACCGTCCAATATATTTGAATGATTTAAACAAGAGATTGTCGGGCAGTGTTGATAGATTGTTGTTCGATAACTGTACCTTCTTGTCTAATAGAGAATTATATATTTATAATAGTAAAAATATAACCATTCAAAATTCAGAAATAAGTGAAAGAGTAGAAGCTGTAAATTCTGAGAATATTGTATTGACCAATAATCAGATTCTATAGTTCAATTGAATCATAGTTTAAATTTGACCATCCCATTGTATTTTGGGGTGGTTTTTTTATATTAGAATTTTAGTTGGTTATTTTAGCGTACGCCTCTAACGAATGTTTCCACAAAGTTTGTTGTTCATATCGCTGGATGACAGATGCTCTAGCGTTTGAACTAAGCTTTTCTAAAAGTTCAGGTCTGGTGCGAAGGGAACTCATTGCTAATAATAACATATCAGTGGATCTCGGTGGAATTAAAACACCAGTATGACCATCGATTATGATTTCATTGCATCCAGTGATATCAGAGCAAATTACAGGTTTTTCCATGGCAGCGGCTTCCATGACAACCATTCCAAATCCTTCTCTATAGGATGGGAAAACGAAAACATCCATGAGTTTAAAAAATGGTTTTACGTTGCTTTGATAACCTGCATATACAATAGCTGGATGATTCTTAATTAAAGATCTCGTTCTATCAGAAACAGGGTCCTGGATATCTTCAAAATCTCCAATCAACAGTAATCGAATCTCGGGATGGCTTTGATGCATTTGGGTAAATGCATCGATAAGTTCGTTGGTGCCTTTATCGCCTACAAGACGTCCAACATAACCAAAGACAAAACTTCCTTCTGGGATGAGATTTTTGTCAATATTGGCACAAGGAGTTGCTTCAAGGTTAAATTGACTTGTATTAATGCCATTGATACTACCATTCCAAATAATCCGTACTTCTTTGTTAGTAATCTTTTGTTCTAATAGGGTTTTTTTGGTGCCCTTACTCACGGCAAACACATGGGTTGAAAGTTTGCAACTTAAGCTTTCCATCCACATTAAGAACTTCCTTTTAAATCCACTAGTACCCTCGTATCGTAAACCTAGTACAAAATAAATTCTTACGGGTGTTCTGTTTAAATATGCCGCTAGCATTCCTAAGAATCCTGCTTTTGGAGTACTAGCGTGAACTACTTTCGGTTTTATTTTTTTGATAAGTTTAAAGAGCCTATACAAGCTTAAAAGATCTGAAAATATCGAAATTTCTCTTTTCATGGGCACTGGGTGAATGGGAACTTTTTCGAGTTCTCCAAAGGTATCAAGTCTCTGCCCAGGACTCGAGGCAACTTCGATATGGTACTTTGTTTTAAGTACTTTAACTTGTCCCTGATAAAAATTTAGAGACTGCGGCACGGTGGTTATTATGAGAAAGGTATCTTTCATGATCCAAATCGTGTTTTTAGTGTATAGAATTGTTTGAAAATCCAATACTGGTTAGCAAAATTTTTAAATAAATTCCGTTGGGGATTGTCTGAAATATAGCGTACAGGGTATAATTCCGCGGTTCTTAAAGCCTTAATAGTAGCGTAGAAGAGCTGTTGGCTTTTGCTTTTGGAAAATAGGTTTTTGAGCAATGAAATAACCAATTCATTTACCTTAGCTCGACTTTTTTGATAAGCGATGGAATTTGGGGTGATGCTGTGTTTGCTATAGGAATCAATTAGAAGTGTACTTTTTAGAATGTCTTGGATTAGCTTCTGGTTTTTTTTAGTATTACTACTGCGTGTAATAGAGTCTGAGGTTTGGACAAAGTTGGAAACCACTATAGGGGTGGACATAATTCGCTGTGCCAAAAATACCCCTTTAAAATTAAATTCCACATCCTCTATGTACACTTTCTCCTTAAATAATAAATTGTTTTGTAAGAGAAATTCAGTACGATATAAGCGAACACAAGCCGAGTTATGGTGGCCTTTGATAAAGTATTCAGGGCCTGTAATAGGTTGTGGACAATTTTGATGGCTAATGGAATATACAACCCTACCATCCTCGCGTACACCATTGGCTGCAAAATCGATAATATCCAAAGTATTTACAATGGCGATCTCCATTAGTTTATCTAGAACATTGGGCAGTAGATAATCATCCGAATCTAAAAAAAGCACATAACGTCCCTTAGCATTTTGAATGCCAGTATTTCTTGCACCACCTAAGCCTTTGTTTTTTTGACTTATGATTTTTAAATTGCTATAAGAATCAATGAGGCCTTGGATTATTTTAACACTGTTATCTGGTGATTCGTCATCGATCACTAAAATTTCGTATTCGCTTTGTGCCAACTTTTGATCGTAGCATGAACGAATACATCTTTCAATGTATTTTTCGACATTATAAACGGGTATAATGATACTTAACTTCATTTTATAAGCTCGGTTTTAATAGATTCATCAAATAGGTAAACAAAAAGTACAATAGTAATACCGCTCCAAAGACTTGGTGTTGATAGGCAAAGAAGCGTTTTTTTAAAAAGGGATAAAAGATTACAATGGCCAACAAGAACCAAGATAGATAGGCAAAGCGGTTAGAGAAATTAGCAGTAATCACCAAAATCCAAAAGGCATTGGCAATAAGAAAGGTTCCATATATGCGATGATACGCCTTGTCTTTATATTGTTTTTTAAATATAAAATACCAGCCTGCAAGAGTTCCAGTGGCTCCATAAATTAAAAAGTCCCATCGAAATCCAGTACTGGAAAATTCATTAGCGCTTGCTTCTGAGAGCAAATAATCACTTAAACGATCATCCGCAAAACCAAGTCCTGCGAATAACCCCACGAAAAAAGATCCAAAAACAAGTGAAAGTGGAATTGCGGCAAACCAGGCAATAAGATAAGTTTTGGGATTGTTATGGAAAAAAGTAATTAAATAGGCTAGAGTGGGTAGGTACATCGATTGGTGGAATAGACAAGATACCGTGAGAACTATACCGGAAATCACTGGTTTTTTATGATAAGAAATTCCCAATACAAATATAGAAGTAGCCATTCCATTTCGAATTCCGTTTACTCCATAGGCGTAGAAGGAAAAAGAAGCCACCAAGGCTATAAAACAGTAGATCCAATAGGATTTAAAGAAATTCTTACTAGCGATGACTAAACTTCCAATGTAAAGAAAGGCACATATAAAGAAAAATCCAGTCTCATTGGTTAGACGTGCACTTAGTTTTAATAAAAAAGCAAAGGCAATATCAGTTCCGATTTCAACGGGGTTTCCAATGGTTTCCCTGTAGAACATATAAGCGTAGGTAGTCATATCCACAAAGATTCCATTCACTGGGCGCAGCCCAATGAACAGAACTATAAACAGTGCATATGGCCACCCAATTATAGAGAGGTACTTATGGGTAGCCTTATCTCTATAATCGAATAGTTGGGTATGTAGTAGGGTTAACAATATAACAACCAATTGGATGTTGTAATAGATACTACTGTAGTTTTCTATAGGGAATAAATCATACATTAATCAACCATGGTTTTAAAGTTATTATACGCTGAGATCAATGAAATTTTATCGGTTTCAGGAAGCTGACTTAGCTGGTTAATTTTTGTAGCGATATCCCCGACGTGATACTTTTTAACTAGTTTTATTCTGGGATTGTGAGCGATCCATTTATAGGACTGTTCAATTTTGTGATTATTGTTTAAAAACACCAATGCTGGTGTATTGGTGATATGACAAAAGATCATTCCGTGCAGTCTATCTGTGATCACCAATTCAGCTCCTTTAAAGGCATCCCAGATTTTAAAAAGTCCAGTGATCTTACTTCTCATACTCATCCCTTGACCGCCAATATGCGTATCGTAGTATTCAAAGTTTTTGAAGCGTTCTTTTACATAATTTGTGAGTTCCAATTCTTGTTGCTCATTGAGTTTTCGCTCCTTGTCCTTTCTAAGGCAAATAATTGCTCCATTTCGTTCAAATTCGGGTTTGGAGCGATCCAAAGTAGTCACGATATCAGGCAAAAGCAATACCTTATTCTTGAAATGCTTTTTGTAATAGTGATATGACCTTAACTCTCTTGCAATGAGCGTTAATTTAGGGTGGTTGGCATAAATAGTACTGGCCTTATTTAAACGTCTTCTACCTTTTTCTGTCGTTGAAAAATCGATTGTTTGCGGAAAGGAAATTATTGGATTATTTGGGAAATTTTGAATGACCAACTGCCTAAAATGTTCAATTTGATAGTACATATCACCTGTGTTACCTCCTCCAACGGTAGTTATAATATCCATTTCTTTGATGACTTTCTTTAGCTGAACAATTCCTTTAAGGGTTCTACTTATTGGTATTTCAACTACTTGGTACTCGGGATAGGTTTTGCTTAAGAATTGATGCTGAGCATAGGTTATAGCCACATCCCCTAGATTGCCATAATCTGCGGCGAGGAATATGAAAATTCTCTTCTCTTTAGCATTAAAATTAAAATAATCATCCTGATCAGAACTACACTTTAATTTTTGTAATTGAAACTGTACCTTAGTCTCAAAGGGAATTTTATTTTTTAGTTGTGTTATCAAGCTGCTTTTTTCCATGATTTGATATACATTATAACCGAGCTTAACCGGTATTTAATTAGTTTTTTATACAATTGATCACTTTTGGTAGAGGGTTGATAGTAATCGATATATTTTTTAGTCTCCTTATGTTGAAGAATTTCGTTTATGTATTTCTTTTTTTCCGCTGTAGACAGTTCGCTTTTATAATACAATAGATTGTTGATACAGTACTGTATACCCACCACTAAGTTGTTAGCCATTGTCTGTTTTATTTTGTTTTTACCATACCCCCATTTCACTAAAAAAGGCTTTATAGCATGGTGTTTAGACAATATTAGTTCAAAGGAATCCTTGTGGTAACTTTTGATTAGTGTGGGAACTTCTCGGCTGATATAGTGGTAAAAACAGTCTTCTATCATTACAACAGTATTTGCCTTTTGATAAGCCCTAGCGTTAAAGAGCATATCTTCCACTAACGAAATTCCTTGGTCATATCGAAGCTTGTAGTAATCGATAAATATTTTGGAATAGATCTTATTCCACGCGTACCCTAGCAGTCCCATTAAATCACCGTTTAATTTTGGCGCTTTCTCAGTTCCGATATCAAATTTGTAATCTTCAGGCTTGGTAGGATGTCTCTTTAATAATTGACCCTGTTGGTCTTCTTGATCTAGGAAATATCCAAACACATAGATATCTACTGGGTTAATTTGAATTTTATTGTAGATGGATTCTAAAAGATCATTTTCGATCCAATCATCACTGTCCATAAAATATAGATAGCTTCCTTTAGCATGTTCTATACCAAAATTTCTAGCATCCGAGAGCCCACCATTTTCTTTATTATATAACTTAACTCTGGAGTCTAGGGCGGAATAATCTTTTGCAAGTGCAGCACTATTGTCTGGTGAACCATCATTGATTATAAGCAACTCAAAGTTTTCAAAACTTTGATTCAGTACACTTTCAACAGCTTTGGCAATATATTGTTCTACCTTATAGGCAGGCATGATGACCGAGAAAAACGGATTATTCATAATAATTTTAATTTAAAAGAGTGTCAAAGAGTTCCTCTACTTGAGTTGCATTATTGTTCTGTTGATAATAGTTGGATTTACCCCTAGTCTTATCGGCATATAAAGCCAGCAGTTCTGGCCTTGATAGGAGCTTATAAAGACCTTGATATATTCCATGATTAGAATTCTCTACAATCATTCCAATTTCTCCATTATCCAAAATTTCATTCATTCCAGAACATTGAGTTGTCAGGACAGGAGTCCCTAGTATAACAGCTTCCGTAACTGCTGTGCTATATCCTTCGTGATAGGAGGAGCAGACAAACAAATCACATTTTGAAACAAAGCGATGTGGATTTTTTTGGAAGCCTAAAAAGCTAACATAGTCTTCCATCTTTAGCTGACTTACTAAATTTTCCAAGGCAGTCTTTTCCTCCCCAATTCCTAGGAGATAAAGATGAACTTTGGGGAAGTCTTCTATTATTTTACTCAGCGATTGTATTAATCGATCGTAGCCTTTTATTTTGGTCAACCTTCCTACACTACAAATATTTATAACATCTCTTTTCAACCCTTGACCATTGAGAGATTGAACTGCATTTTTTATGATAGAATCAGTGTCAATTACATTGTGAATAATCTGACCATGAGCTCTATCTAAATTACATTGATTGATACAGGACTCTAGGGTCTGATCGGATACTGCTATCACGCGGTCAAAGCGTGCATAACAAGCCTTCATTTCCTTGTTATTCCAATATACTTTTTCAATTCCAGCCAGATTTAAATCCGTATGTAGCCAAGAAATGAGTTTGGTTTGTTTATGTGGACAACCACTTACCATTCTAGTGGGCACGCCTTCCAGGTAAGCAATTATAATGTCGTATTTTTCGTTGATGAATAGTCTATAGAGCTTCCTTGGTGAAAAAAGCTTTTGAAGTACAGACCAACCTCGAAAGACCTTTTTAAATATATAGCGCTGTTTAATCGAAGCCCTGAGGTCTTTTCGGTTAACACCTTCCTCGAAGTAAGTCAAAAGATGTATGTCGTACCTATCGGGATCCAAGGAATTCAAAAGGTTCACCAGCACCTTTTCGGCGCCTCCTCCTCTTAAATCGGGATGTACAAATAATATGCTAGGTTTTTTAATGATCATTGTTTTAGTGGTTATGGTATAATGTGTTTTTTAAATAATTAGGTTTAACATTTGAAAGGTTATCTTCGTACTTTTAAAGATGCTGGTATCAAATCACAGACAAGACGTTTTTCAGTTCTGTTCATCACTTGGTACATACAGCAACTGTACATCGCCCCAAAAAGTGCTATTTTGCAAAACAGACCTAACCAACCAGCGGTGGTCACTAATCCTAAAAGTGGATAGGAAATCACCAAGGCTACAAGGAAACAAATCAACTGTCCAGAGAAATCTTTAAAGTAATAGAGCATATTGATTTGTAACTCTTTATTCATATACCACCACATGACAATGCGCTCTAGAAAGATAAATGCTACTATGGAGCTAATTAAGCCGATGGCGCCGTGACTGAGTGATAAATACCAACCAAGGGCAACACCGAGTAAGGTGGCTGTTAAAATTACAATGCCTCTAAAACGGTGCTTATTTTTAGCCTGTAGTAAATCATTACCAAAGGATTGGCTAAGGGTGAAGGTGAGTCCAATCATTATAAGAACTGTAAATAGATAGGCTTCTCTAAAAGTGTCACCTACCCATAGGTGGATGAATTGTCTACCCACGAGTATAAAGCCCCCTAGGATAAAAAATAGGATGTAGGTAGAAATTCGAGAGATCTTAATAAAAGTTTCTGTCATTACCTGAGGTGATTCACTCTTTACAGTCATCTGCATAGCTTTGGGAAGAAACAATGAAGAAATGGCTGAAGAGAATGCCCCATAATAGCTTCCTAAAGTAATTCCGACTGCATAAATGGCTATGATAGTTGTTTCATAATTAAGCCCGAGAACCAGCTGACCGAACTGCCATCTTAGTTTATTAACCAAAGCCAGAACAAAGACCCATACCGAATAATGAAATATGGACATGGCTAGAGTTTTCTCAAAGGTATAGTAGCGAATTTTAACCTTTAGCTTATACAAGGCTAAATAGGCCATAGCAACAATAAAAATTAAATTCATTACAGTGTCTATGATCACTAAGCTTATTGAATCCCCACCGTAAAATAGAATAACCACCACCAAAATGGATCGTAGTATGTACTTTACAAGGTTGATTGCCTTTGGAAGACGGAAGTTTTCATAAGCCATGCAAATAGCATTAAATGCGCCTCCAGGGATAGTCACCGCTACATTGAAAATTAGGATAACCACCATGATTTTAGCCTTATTCAATTGTTCTAAAGTAAGCGTCTTACCAAAGAGGTCATCTAGGTATAAATAACCAATACTTCCCAAAATAATAATTGTCAGAGAGATGATGGCATAAATTATAAATGAAACCGCTAGGAAATTTTCTTCTCCTTTTTTATCCTTTTCAGCGCGATACTTGGCAACAAAACGTATGATAGAGTTGTTGATCCCAAAATCTAGCACAGTTAGGTAGCCCACAAAGGCACCTATCATTGTATAAAGCCCATACTCTGAAGCTCCAAGTGACTTTATAATATATGGCGTTAATACGATACCTACTATATTTGTTGCAAATATGGTGGCATATGAAAGCAGTGCTCCGCCTTTAATTTCTTTTGATATCATGGTGCTTCCTAAAATTCAATTCCTTTAAATAAATCCTGCTATTAATCTATTTAATGACTGTTGATTTTGGCTACACTAGTGTGGACGTATACTAAAAACAGAAATTTTAAGTACTTAGATTCCTGTAAGTCGTGTTAAATATCTAGAAAAAGCGTTAATTGAAATTGAGAATAATTTGAAATGCTCATTAATCGGTTGAACGGTATTTTTCAAATGAACTAAAGGGTTTGTTGATACTTTTGAGAGCGATTCCACTTGCTGTAGATTAGCGGAAATAATAAGCTTCCAACTATATGGGATTTAGTCTATTTCTATTTAAAAAGGGAACACTGCACAAATAACAATTATGTCATTGATCGAGTTAAAACATTTTACTAAGAAGCTTTTAAAAGCCCAATTTGTTGGTTGTATAATGGATATTAGGTTTTTATAAGCTTATGACCTACCGATTAATCATCGATTAGCTAACGTATTTTCAAAGTAAATTTATCGCTCTCTGGGGTCGATATTTATATTTCGATTAAAAAAGATATTTTCTTGGTTGGCTTAATGATTTTTGCAGTGCTCATGGGGTGTTTTTCCAATTGTTTTTTTAGGTCTAGTAGGTCTTTTTTCAAAACCACCACCGCAATTTGGGCAAACATTCTGTAATATATTTTCAACACAATCTTTGCAGTAAGTGCATTCATAGCTGCATATCATGGCGTCGCTATCATTTGGTAACTACTTACCACAGTTTTCACACCATTGTCTTAACTCTAACATATGCGTTTAAATTTATTAGTATAATCAACTGTCTTAAATATCCTATTTAAGATTCACCGATTCTGTAATATTTGAAACCGATACCATTTAGTTTATTACTATCTAAAATTCGCCTTCCATCAAATACAAATGAAGGTTTTAGCATTTTGGTATAGATTTTTTCCCAATCCAGTGTTTTAAATTCATCCCATTCTGTAAGTACAGCTATGGCATGTGCGTCATCTACGCTATCTAATGGATCTTTACTTACCCTTAACAATCGACGATTTTCCTGCTCTGATCGGGTGTTTAACCGGTCCAGATCTGCGTAAATTTGCTGCTCGCTAACCTTTGGATCATATACTACAATTTCAGCTTGTTCCTCTAAGAGTGCGTCAGCGACATAAATTGCCGCCGATTCTCGGGTATCATTAGTGTCCTTCTTAAAGGCCCAACCATAGAATACGATTTTTTTACCTGCCACTGTATTGTACAGAGTGGATAAAATGGTGTCTGCGAAGCGCTGTTTTTGGTAATCATTAATCTTAATTACTTGATCCCAATAATTTGCAACCTCTTCTAATCCGTAGCTCTTAGCAATGTAAACTAAATTGAGGATGTCTTTTTGAAAACACGATCCACCAAACCCAACAGATGCATTTAAAAACTTAGGTCCAATTCTGCTATCCAAACCAATGGCCTTGGCAACTTCATCTACATTAGCATCCGTTTTCTCACACAGAGCAGAAATGGAGTTTATTGAAGAAATTCGTTGCGCTAGAAAAGCATTGGCCACAAGTTTAGAGAGTTCTGATGACCATACATTAGTCAAAAGGATTCTTTCTTTAGGGAGCCAGTTCTCATAAATAGAGCTTAAGGCTTGTTTTGCGGCCTCACCACCTGGAGTGGAGTCTCCACCAATTAGGACTCTGTCTGCATTTAATAAGTCATTGATAGCAGTTCCTTCTGCTAAAAATTCGGGATTTGACAGAATTTCAAAATTGACATGATTACCCGTATTGTCCAGAATATTTTTTATTGCTTGAGCCGTACGTACTGGAAGTGTTGACTTTTCGATAACTATTTTATCATCCTTAGCCACACGTGCTATGTTTCTAGCACAAAGTTCAATGTATTTTAAATCTGCCGCTTGTCCTTTGCCTTTACCATAGGTTTTGGTAGGAGTATTTACAGATATAAATATCATATCAGCCTGATCGATAGCCTGATCTATATCAGTGGAAAAGAATAAATTTCTTCCCCTAGCTGTGGCTACAATATCTTTAAGTCCTGGTTCGTATATGGGAAGATTTTCCAAATCGGTATCATTCCAGGCCTTGATTCGTTCTTGGTTAATATCAACCACGGTAACCCTAATATCTGGACATTTAAATGCGATCACACTCATTGTCGGTCCTCCTACATAGCCCGCACCTATGCAACATATATTTTTAATCGTTTTCAACTTCAATTGATTTAAAAGTACTACAGTATGAAAATTACTCCTTTAGTATCGAAGCAACTTTAAGTTACCTACAAATATATAAGCTTCTGCACACTTCTTACCTAAAAAATCGACTTGGTTTAATTTATACCCTGTATCAAGTGAAATTCATAGAAGCGTAACTTGTTGAAAATGTAGTGTTTTGGGGTATTTGTATTGCGGGTTCCAATTCAAAATAAATGCGGCTTACTTCCAATTTTACCGATGAATGGTTAAAGCATTTTAACTTTAATTTATGATTTCGTCGTTAACCGAAATAAAGCTAACATTCACCGAAATAGCGAATGAAGGACGCTTTACTTTGTTAATTTTACGCTGATTCTTCGAAAAGTTAAATTGATTAATAGCAAGGAATTAATTTAATTGGATACCGGAGAAATTCCATGATAGTTATCAGCTATCATTTAAAAACTTCCTTTTAAGATGTTCCTTAATTTGATGTAGTACCATTGGTATTAAATCAACATTAACCAACCCATCTTACATAGCTTAACTCTTTTAAAGAAAAAACATAAGAGTTAAAAATGATAACAACGCAAAGAAAAATCTGGCTTTCATCTCCCCATATGGGTGGTCAGGAACAAAAGTATGTTGAGGAGGCTTTTTCTACCAATTGGGTAGCCACTCTTGGACCAAATGTAGACGGATTTGAAGCTTCGATTACTTCATATTTAAAAGAAGGCGTTCATGTCGCAGCAGTTTCTTCAGGAACATCAGCAATCCATCTAGCCTTGATAGTGCTGGGAGTCGGTAAAGGCGATGACGTATTATGTCAAAGTTTAACCTTTTCTGCCTCAGCAAACCCTATAGTGTATCAGGGAGCTAATCCGATTTTTATCGATAGTGAAGAACAGACTTGGAATTTGTCTCCAGAATTATTGGAGAATGCAATTGTGGATCGTATAAAGAATCATAAAAAACCTAAAGCTATCGTCGCGGTCCACCTCTATGGAATGCCTTATGATGCCTTGGCTATTAACCAGGTAGCTAGAAAGTATGATATCCCCGTGATTGAGGATAGTGCGGAGGCTCTTGGAAGTGAATATCTAGGGATCAAGTGTGGTACTTTAGGGGATTTGTCTATTCTATCTTTTAACGGAAATAAAATTATTACAACCTCAGGAGGAGGTGCTTTGATAACTAAAACCAAGGCACAAAAGGATGCAGCTGTAAAATTGGCTACCCAGTCAAGAGACCAAGCAGTTCATTACCAGCACTCACAAATTGGATATAATTATCGCATGAGCAATGTGGTGGCTGGAATTGGACGAGGGCAAATGGAAGTCCTAGAGGATAGAGTACAACAAAGAAGAGCAAATTATAACTATTACTTTGAGCAATTAGGAGATTTCCAAGAGCTCAATTTTTTAAGTGAACCAGAAGGGGTGTATTCCAACCGTTGGTTAACCGCCATTAGGACCGATTCCTACCAGACCAGGGAACGTATTCGATTGGCCTTAGCTAAAGAAGATATTGAATCCCGCCCTCTGTGGAAACCCATGCATATGCAACCAGTCTTTAAAGATTGTAAGGCGTATGTGAATGGCTTCTCTGAGTCCTTATTTGACACTGGTCTTTGTCTGCCCAGTGGTTCAAATCTCAGTGAAGAAGAATTAGAGAGAACAACCAACCTGATTAAAAATACTTTACTGAGATGATTTATAGATATCTAAGCTCATTAGCACCGAAATTTGTTTCGAAATGGTTAGTACTAACCTTCGATGTGACCCTTGTCTTGTTAACCTTTTTTATGGTCTATTTCATAAGGTTTCACCTAACGGTGAACTTTAATATTGAAAATTTCCTAATGGATTTGCCTATTGTTGCTGTGCTGTCAGTGGTAAGTTTTACGGCTATGGGAACCTATAAACGTATGATTCGTTATACAGGAATGAAGGATCTTTTAAATATCTTTGGAGCTTGTTTGCTGTTAGGATTTTTAGCCATGGGTGTAGTGGCGCTTAATAAGACTTATGTCATACTACCTGGTATTACCATACCTAAATCGATCATCATCTTACACACATTCTTAAGTTTTGTAGTACTGGCTATTACAAGTATTATCGTTGGATTAGCTTATAGGTTTGTGAATTGTAAACTTAAAGCAAGAAAGAATATTTTGATATATGGGGCTGGTGAATCAGGAATTATGACGCAATATGCCCTGGCTAGTAACATGGATAAAAACACTAAAATTGTGGCCTTTATCGATGATGATTTAAGAAAGGTTGGCAATAGCATTAATGGAACTAGAGTGATTGAAACTGGAGCCGTTGATAAGCATTTCATACAAAAACATCAAATAAATGAAATCATCATTTCCATTCAAAATACAGCTTCTTCTAAGCTGAGAACTAGAGTGGAAACTTTTATTGATTACGTACCTACTATTAAAGTGGTACCTCCAATTGAACAGTGGATCAGTGGAGAATTGAACGTAAATCAAATCAAACCAATTAAGCTCGAAGATTTATTGGATCGAAGCCCTATTAACATCGAGAATAAAAAATTGCAACACGAATTTAAAGGTAAGGTGTTAATGGTTACTGGTGCTGCAGGTTCTATTGGAAGTGAAATCGCCAGACAACTGAGCAAGTTTAATTTTAAAAAACTTATCCTTGTCGATATTGCGGAGTCGGCCCTATATGATCTTCAACAGGAATTTAAACGAGATGGTGTGAAAGATTTTGTAGCAATTGTGGCAGATGTACGGGATCAGTTTGGAATTGAAAATGTTATTTCAACACACACGCCTAATATTCTCTTTCATGCTGCTGCTTATAAGCATGTGCCGCTGATGGAGGAAAACCCTTATGAGGCTGTTAAAATCAATGTTGGAGGTACTCGAACCTTGGCCAGAATAGCCATGAAATACCAGGTAGATAAGTTTGTAATGGTCTCTACCGATAAGGCCGTAAATCCAACCAACGTCATGGGAGCTACAAAGAGAACTGCTGAAATTTATATTGGAAGTTTACAAAACAACCCGGACAACACTACCAAATTCATAACAACACGTTTTGGAAATGTCCTTGGATCTAATGGTTCAGTGATTCCATTGTTTAAAAAACAACTCGAAAAAGGCGGACCACTAACGGTTACTCATGAAAAAATAACCCGCTATTTTATGACCATCCCTGAAGCATCACAATTAGTTCTTGAAGCTGGTTCCATGGGAGAGGGAGGAGAAATCTTTATTTTCGATATGGGTGAGAGCGTTAAAATTATGGATTTGGCTAAAAACATGATTAGACTCTCCGGCTTTAAATATCCAGAGGAGATGGGAATTAAAATCACTGGTTTGCGACCTGGTGAAAAGCTCTATGAGGAATTGCTAGCCGATGGCGAGAACACTTTGCCGACCTATCATGAGAAAATAATGATTAGCAAGACAATGACCTTAGATTATGAAAAGAAAAAATCTCAGATCGATGCATTGTGTATGTTAAACCTCTACCACGATACCAATATCATTGTAAAAAAGCTGAAGGAAATTGTGCCTGAGTTTATTTCACAAAATTCAGAATACGAAAATATGGATGCTCGTGTTATTGAAAGAAATCTGCCCAATTACTCCTTGTTGCAGTCACTGAATTACACGCCTAATAATTTCAATATCTAAGCTAAGAAAACACGTACTATGTATTATAAGTTGATTAAATTTAGTCTTGGAATTGCTGTGCTCTTTATGTTTATAGGCTGTGGTTCAAGAAAAAATATCGTGTATTTACAAAATGCACGACCCTTTGAAACAGAGGTTGTCACAAATACCTTTGAACCTAAATTTAAAATAGATGACATTGTCAGCATTTATATTTCAAGTTTTGATATGGAAGCGACAGCCCCTTTTAATCTCACTATTGGTGCTGGGCAAAACATAAGAGAACTCGAATATGTAATTGACAAGCAAGGGAATATAGATTTTCCTGTTCTTGGTAAAATCAAACTTCTAGGACTCTCTACCACCGATGCTAAAGAGCTTTTTAAAGAGCGACTTGTAGAGGGGGGCTACTTAAAGGATCCTATTGTCAATATAAGGATTAAAAACTTTAGAGTCACCGTCCTGGGTCAAGTTCATAAACCTGGCACCTATATGGTAGAAAGCGAACGTATTACCCTACTAGAAGCTATTGGTTTGGCGGGGGATCTAGATATAAAAGGAAAACGCAAAAATGTATTAATAATACGTGATTTTGATGGCGTGAAAACCTATACTAGGGTAGATTTAACCAGTAAAGAATTTGTGAATTCGCCCGTTTATTATCTCACCCAGAATGATGTGGTCTATGTAGAACCAAATAATTCTGTAGTAAGAACATCAAATTTAGATAGCAGACTAACCATTGGCTTATCTGTTTTCTCTATTATTCTAACCACCGTAATTGCGCTTATTCGATGAACACCGTAGGAAAAAACAATGATGATTTAAGGGCACCTAAACTTGTGCTTAAAGATGTGCTAAAACCTTATCTAAGAAACTGGTACTGGTTTATAATTGTTCCTTTAATATGCTTGATTATAGCCTTTGTCTACCAAAGATACACCGTACCCTCATATGATGCTTCGGCGACCATTATGATCGTGGATGAAAATAATTTATCTCCAGACGCTACACTTTTAGCAGGACTCTCAGGTAACAGCACTAATTCAACTATGGTCGAGGGAGAAATACAGGTTTTAAAATCCCGAGCCATAATGCAAGAGGTGGTAGAACGATTAAATCTTCAGGTACAATTTTTTACCAAAGGTAGAATTACAAAGGCTGAGGTTTATAATGACCCACCTGTAAAGTTGAATTTTTTGATCTCAGATTCTATCCTTGAAAACATCGCGGATAAATTTAATATTCATATTTCTTCCAAAACAGAATATCAGTACAGTGTTGAAGACGGAACCCCTAAAACCTACCTGTTTGGTGAAACCATTCAAACCAGAGCAGGTAATCTGATCGTTATTCCCAGTGGAACGCAATTTGATAAATTCATTGGTAAAACACTCGAGGTAGTTATTACCCCTGTTCGTAAAGTGCGGGAGAAGTATAAGAATCGAATTTCAGTGTATCCCATTAGTAAAGGATCTAATATTCTTTCAATTTATTTAAAAGATCCCGTACAAGAAAAAGCCAAGGATATTGTCAATACCTTGGTCAAGGTGTACAACAAAAATTCCGTAGATGAAAAGAATCAAGTGGCTAAAGCTACTGCAACTTTTATCGATGATCGTATTAAACTTATCTCAGCTGATCTATCTGAGGTAGATGTTACAAAGGAAAGGTTTAAGGTAGGTAATAAACTTACAGATATTCAATCCGAAGCTGGAATTTTTCTTGAAACTGGGGCTCAGAATGAACAACAACTTATCCAATTAGGAACACAATTAAACACAGTTAGTTATATGTCTTCTTATCTTGAGGATCAGGATAATTTTGAGCTCTTACCGAGCAATGTCGGGTTGTCAGATCAAAACGTGGCTTCAGTCACAAGCACGTATAATGAACTTGTCTTAGAGCGTCAAAGACTCTTGAAGGCTTCAGGGGAGAATAACCCAGTTGTAGTTCAGCTAGATCAGCAACTAAATGGTCTAAAAGCCACCATGCTTCAGAATTTAAACAATTTGGAATCCACCTTGAATATACAGTCTAGAAATCTTCAAGCTAGGGAGCAATTAATCAATGCGAGAATTTCTGCAGTACCTGGACAGGAGCGTCAAAACAGGGATATTCAACGTCAACAAGATATTAAAGAAGCAATTTATCTATACCTGTTACAAAAAAGGGAGGAATCTGCGATTTCTATGGCTGCTACCTCACCTAACTCAAAGGTAATTGAGCCAGCTTATAGTAGCTTCAATCCTATATCTTCTGGTACAAAAGTTTATTTTGCGGCATTGATGTTAGGGCTCATTATTCCATTTGGTGTGATTTATGGTAAAGAACTTTTTGATACTAAGATTCGAACCAAAGAAGATGTGACTAGTGAGGTCCCATCTTCAAGGGTATTGGCCCAGCTACCACATGTTGAACACAATAGTAAAATGATGATAAAGGATAATGATCGTTCTATATTGGCAGAATCCTTTAGAATCCTTCGAACTAATATCGATTACATGAGATCCTCTAATGGACATGGTAAAGGGGAGGTGATCTTTGTAACATCCTCCATACCTGGGGAAGGGAAGTCCTTTGTTGCACAAAATTTAGCCTCGATTTATGCCCTTTCCCATAAACGGGTGTTGCTCATCGGAGCGGACATTAGAAAACCAGGTTTAAATTCTTTTACACGTGCTAAACCAGGGCCAGGATTATCTGAATACCTCAACGGTGATATAGAGGTTGAGGACTTGATTCAGCCGGTATTATCGCAGAAGAACTTGGATTTGGTGCACTCTGGCAAAATACCTCCTAATCCAGCAGAACTATTAATGGATTCACGCCTTGAAATCTTGTTTGAAACCCTGAAAACACAATATGATGTGATCATTGTTGATACCGCACCTTCTTTGCCAGTAACCGATACTTTGTTAATTGGTAAATATGCTGATAGAGTATTATATATTGTACGAGCGAATTATTCTGAAAAACCACTTTTGGATTTTATTGATGAGTTACATCAAGAAAAGAAATTACCAAACTTGTTCCTAGTGCTTAATGATGTAAAGTATTCCAATCTTGGATATGGAGCAAAATTGGGCTATGGTTACGCAGTGGAGGGAACTTCCAAACGTTCTTGGCTAAAGAGGGGATAGCAGGTTTAGGTAAAAATATTTTTGTTATTTTCAATCAAGGGAACGATTAATTTTTCCATGTTCTTTTTTACCTTAATTTCTGATAATTTGTCAAGGTGCATTTGATTGTGAATATCGGTGCCTAAGAAAGAGTAGAATCCTTCATCCAATAAGTTCATAGCGGATTTATGAATGCTATTACCATAATAAGTACTAAGGGATAAAGCGTTGATTTGAAATTTACACCCTTTTTGTTTTAAAAGGGTTAGAAAATCACCTTGTTCATGGAAGTAACGATAGCGTTCTGGATGTGCTAAAACAGGTATATACTCATGGGCGAAGAGACTGTCAATAATAAATTCAATATTCATGGGGATTTGAATAAATGGGAATTCTATAAGGACATAACGTTCGCTTAATAGCAATAAATTTTTGTCGTTGAGTTGAATCTCAAAGTTGTCATCAACCATGTATTCGGCTGCTACTTTAAACACCTTAGGCAAACAATCTTTCTGCTGTAAGTGAAGTTTGAGTTCATCGTATTTAGCACTGATATTTTGAGGGGTGTTAGGATACATATCAGCCATTATATGAGGCGTAGCAATAAAACCTTTGATTCCTAACTCCATAGCCCTTTTAACCAGAAGGTAAGAATCCTCAAGGGTCTTAGGCCCATCATCGATATCGTGTATTAAGTGGCAATGAATATCTATGTGATCTTGTAATAATTCGGGGAGCAGTCGTTTTTTGTGTAGGATGGATAGCATTTTTAAAACTTGTAGATTTTTGATTAGTTCTAACGACCAAAGTAATAATATGTTTTGAATTTTATGGAGAATTAACAAAAAAATAAACTAGGAACATCTTGGTTGAAACTCTATAAATGCCTATCTTTTGTGATGAATCTAATGCTTTTTAGAAAGTTAAAATCGTCAGTTATGCTCACAAGTTTATATGTTTTTATAATGAGTTATCAAGCCCCAGAAGGAATCCCAAAACCTAGTGATAACGAACCGATTGATTTTACTGATATCAATAATATTATCATCTTTATACTGGTGCCAGTTGCATTAGCCATTTTTTATTATCTATGGAGAAAAGGAAAGTCTAAAGGAAGGTAAAATACCCCTTAGGGTACTTTTCAAATGTTAAAATTAAGGTTTTCTTGTAAAACTTTGGGTTTTACTGTGTTAAAATCCAAAATCCATAGTCCTTGCCTTCATAAATGGCGTACATAGAATAATCATTTAACACTATAATGTACGTTTAATAAATTAACAAGATTTTTATGAAAAATGTAGTTGGACGCATCAGCTTCTTGGCTGTTTGCTTGCTAATTTTATTGCAGATTTCCTGTGATGATAAGGACAAATTAGAGTCTTTTCTTGATAATGAGAAGCCGAGTGTGGTAACTGGTTTAAAGGCTAGTGAAATAACACCTGAAAGCTTAACCTTGTCATGGGATGCTGCTATTGATAATGTGGAGGTGACTGGTTATGAGATATTTCTAGATGGGGAATCTTATGCAACGGTAGGGAATAAGACGAGCCATACAATTGATGGTCTATCTCCATCGAACATGTATGAATTTTACATAATCGCCATGGATGCTATGGAAAACACCTCTGATCCTAGTGAAACACTTTCTGTTGCAACCCCAGAGGATGCGGATACCCAAAGCCCAACAGCGCCAAGTAACTTGGCGACGTCTAAACTTACTGAAGGCTCAGTAACACTTAGTTGGGAAACTTCAACGGATAATGTTGAGGTGGTCGATTACCAGGTCTTCCAAGATGGTAGTTCAATTGGTTTAACTGATGGTGAAACTACCTTTGATGTTAGTGGTCTTATCGCAAGTACGCAGTATGAATTTTATATCATAGCCACCGATGCAGCGGGGAATTTATCTGAAGCATCCAATACTGTCAGTGTTACAACATCAAGTGATCAAGATACGGAGGCTCCTAGCTCTCCTACAAATTTAAATGCCAACGAGATCACTGCAACTTCTTTAGTATTAAATTGGTCAGCCTCCACAGATAATGAGGCTGTAGATGCTTATGAGGTTTACAACGGTGATACAAGTATAGGAAATACATCAAATACGAGTTTTAATATTTCTAATCTTGATCCTGATACTAATTATCAATTTAGGGTGCGGGCTATTGATAATTCAGAGAATGTATCTGAGTTTAGTAATGTATTGGAAGTTAAAACACTGCAAGAAGAGGTTGAGCCAACACAAACTGTAGCACAAATTATAGCTAGCCGAAATGATTTAAGTACCTTGAATCAGGTTCTATCTAACTATGACTTTGGATTAGACGACGAGGAAGATGGGCCATTTACCGTTTTTGCACCAAATAATAATGCCTTTACTTCATTTGGAACTTTGCCATCTGGTTTGGCTTTGAATGCACTCATAGCAGGTCATGTAGTAGGAGGGGAGTTATCTGCTGCGGAGCTTGTAGAACAACAAAGCGCAACAACCGGTTCTCAGTCTACTCTTAATTTTACCCAAGACGGTACAGATGTGATTATAAATGGCAATGTTAGAATTGTAATAAAAGATATAAAAGCCACCAATGGTATTATCCATATTGTAGATAGGGTTATCAACGATTAAATAGATTATTTAACCCTTTACAGATAGGAGAGTAACTTCATCAGTATTAAGAAGCGTGCCCTCTAGTTCTCGTTTGAACTTGAGGGCGCGCTTCTTGTTTGTATCCGTTTTAGTTAACGGCTTATTCTACAATGATAAATTCACTACGTCTATTTTTTTGATGATCTTTTTCTGTACATGGGACACCATTGGAACATTCGTTTAATAATTGTGATTCCCCATATCCTTTTGCCGATAGGCGTTCTTTATTAATGCCTTGTCTTATGATATAATCCAAAGTGGAAAGCATGTTACATTGTGGTGTGGTAGAAAAAGAGCTTTGAGCTTTAGAAAAAGCTTTGTTTTAAATAGCACTATTTAACCTTTTTGTCCCTTAGTTTTCAGAGGTAATTGTATTGAAATCAGTACCTTTGTTAAGAATACCGAGAAGGGGTGGAGAGCGATTTGAGCCCAGAAGGAATTGAAGGATAATTGTTTTTACCTTTTTAAGTACACAGAAATTTTTTGTGGTTTAAGAATTAAAATAAAATATTATGGATACAGACTTAATTGAAGATCGATTACAAGAAAAAAAGATACGTCCCACGGCGATGCGTTTGCTTGTATATAATATATTAAAGGAGGCTAAAGGTGCTATTTCGCTTACTGATATTGAGACGATGTTTTTAACCAATAGTTCTTTAGAAATCCCAGTGGATCGTACGACCATTTATCGTACTGTTAAAACATTTGAAAAAAAAGGGGTGGCTCATGCCATTGAACAAGGAAATGGGGTAATGGCCTATGCGCTGTGTCAAAGTAATTGTCAAGAGAATCAGCACAAGGATCAGCACTTACATTTCTATTGCGAGCGATGTAAAAAAACAAGCTGCCTTAGGGACCAACAAATCCCGAATGTTTCACTACCTACTGGATATCAGATCCATGATTTAAACTTTACCGCAAAGGGAATCTGTGACCAATGTGTTTAGAAATAACAACCCCAATACATCCTATAACTAAGAAAGTATTGGGGTGTTTGTCCTCCCGTATATGAGTATTTAAAATCCTAACAATCTTGAAAAGGAGGAGGTTATTAAACTGGTATTTATATAAGTGGTTTGGAGTTATTTTCTTCCATGTATTGAAGTTTTAACTGAAACATTTCTGCCATTTTGTGAGCTCTCCAACTTGCTTCTTCTGCAACTTCTCCGTTAAACTCAGCTTTTAAAGTCGCATTAAACAATAGTAACCACTGCTGAAAATGTTCTTTTTTTATGGGTAGCTTTGTATGTGGTAGAAATGGTGAACCGTAATAGGTGTGTTCCTCTAATAGTACAGTTTGCCAAAACTGATACATCTTGTTTAAATGAGTATCCCAATGGTCTCCTATAGCCTTTTCGAAAATCGGAGATAGGAGCGCATCTCTCCGTACCTTTCCATAAAAAACATCAACTAATCGCTTTACATCATCAAGGTTGGTAATATCAGATTTACTCATAATTTTATTATCAAAATAATTATACTAGCACCGTTTCTACAATGATAGTTAAAAAATATTCAAAAGAATAATAAGCAGACTAACTCCTACACTACCAAGCAATATATTATATGTTATTTTGGGCTTTAAATCCGCTAATACAGCAGTGTTGTATCCCATTGCTACACACGTGATAAGAAATAGTTCAAACATTTCTAATGGTCCACTTCCATTCATTAGAACAAGCATTGCTGCCACCCCTCCAACGCAACTAGAGAGTAATATTCCGAATGAAATATACAGATAAAAAGACTTCTCGAAAATTTTAAGATATTTGTTATATAGTGTCATTGTATCGAATTTTAAGTTGATGTAAAATTAGGCTGATTTTACATGCTTTTTTATGATCTGAGTCATAATCAAAAGATCCTTAATAATCGATTTAAACCTGCGCAGTTTACTAGCGGTAAATCTTTCTATTTTTTATCTGAATTTCATTTTTCTTTTCCAGTGATTTAGTTGCTCTAATAATGGTTTCCACACGTAGACCAGTAAGATCTGCAATTTGCTGTCGTGTTAGATCAACTTTAAATGAAAATGGCTCTGTTAATTTATAGACATCTTCTTTTAGGTAATCCAAGATCCGGAGGATACAGTGTTCTGGTTCCTGAGAAGAAATTTCCGAGGCCATTATGGCCTTATAATATAGTCGGGACGCAATGGCAGTGGTTACCTCGAGATGTATTTCTGGATTTTCTAAAAGTAATTTCAAAAAACGCTCCTTTCCTAGACATAATATTTCAGAATCTTGTGTGGCCACCGCATTTGCGGGATAGGTGATCTCTGCAAACAGCGGAGGTTCTCCGAAACTTTGGGGAGCAGAAAAAAAGCTTTGTATAAACTCCTTACCATTCTCTCGTAAGTTGTTCATTTTAACCTCGCCTGAAACTATTTGGTAGTAAAAATGCGCCCGATGCTCCTGTTGAAAAATGAAATCATTTTTCTTATATAATTTATTATGAGCACCGTAGTGTATTAATAGTTTTTCTGGTATCATAAACAATTATCTATTTTGAGTATTCACTTCTAGATTTCTTTTCCATGGGTAGGAGGCATTGGTAAAGCATTTCATTCACTGGCACGCAAATCCCGTGCATTTTTGCCTGCTTCACAATATAACCATTGAAAGTCTCTAATTCTGAAGGCTTTCCCGCCATTAAATCGCGTTGGGTTGAGGCTGTACTCATGGGATCTAAATCACTAATTGTCTGAAATACTTTTTCAATATCCTCAGCTCGTAAATCCACCTGCTTTGCTTTTGCTACACTTAGGATTTCATGAGCTGTACTTCGCATAAGACTATTAATATACGAACTCTCACGCAACTCACCAATTGGAACTCGACATAAACCTCCAATAGCACTGATGGTCGTAATGAATAAAAATTTCTTCCAAAGTTCTCGATGGATATCCTTTGGAATGATACTTTTTATATCGGCTTGATGGAATACAGCATCAATTTTTTGAATTCTAGTGGAATTTGTATTATCGAGCTCTGCGAAAGTAAGTGTAGGCTTAAAAGCAAAGTGACACACCACACCTGGAGATTCTATATAGCTAATAAGATTACAAAATCCACTGAGTACTTGTTTTTGATCGATATACTCCATGAGTTTTGTTGGGTTGTCTACACCATTTTGAAGCGGTAGCACTAAGGAATTCTCACCTAGTATTGGAGCTATTTGCTTTGCAGCTGAAGTAAGTTGCCAACTCTTGACTCCCATGATCACCAAATCTGGACATGGTACTTGTTTAAGGTCATCTGTTACTAAATCTGGTGTGCATTGGAAATCTCCTAGAATGCTTTTTACCTTTAGCCCATTTTCTTGAATGGCTTTTAATTGTTTTCCTCTGGCTATAAAAGTAATGTGATGGTCTGTAAGGGCTAACTTCCCTCCAAAGTAACCACCAATTCCTCCAATACCATATATTAGTATATTCATATTTTTCTATAATTGCGAAGTAAAGTTAACAAATCATTTAGTTATTGTCATTAGCCTGCCTTACTAGCTCTGTAAAATCAATACAGAAGATGTTCGAACTCAAAGCAGTGAAACTTAAAGTTGAAGTGTGCAAATCAATGTTCCATCAACCCCATTAACAAGGGAAGTGTTAAAGTTTCAAAAAAAATTAATATATTTAGAAAAACAAATAATTAATATGGGAAAATTTGAAATAAACGTAGACAAGGGAGGGAAGTACAGATTTAACTTAAAAGCTTCTAATGGTCAAGTTATTCTAAGTAGTCAAGGGTATACCACCAAATCTGCTTGTGAAAACGGAATTGAGTCTGTAAAGACGAACTCTCAGAACGATGATTTGTTCGAACGACTAGAGGCAAAAGACGGAAGTCCTTATTTTAATCTAAAAGCATCGAACGGTCAGGTTATTGGTAATAGTGAAATGTATTCTTCCAGCAGTGGAATGGAAAATGGAATTTCATCAGTTAAGACCAACGCGCCAGATGCAGATGTGGTAGATAACTCTTAAATTTACCTAAAGACATATTGTAAACGCTATCTATTTGATTGTATCATAATACGACAATAGGATAGCGTTTTCTATTTTATTTTTTGAATATTCGAAGCCGTTACCAGGTTGTTATTTCTGAATTATTCGAGTTATTGAATTGAGCCGCACCTAGAAAAGTTGTTTGGTTTATAGGGGAAAGTATACTATTTCGAAAGTAGCATCGTTTTTTGGCTTGTCAAGAAATAGTTGTAAAAAGTTAAAGCTTTCAAAATTTATGATCAATTTCTTTTTTAAAGAGTCTAAAATGAATTTAAAAGAATAATTTTGCAAAAAAATATCAGCAGTGATTCAAGATATAATAGTTGCAATTCTATGGAGTATTTCACCCTTTGGGGAGGCTAAGGTAGGTATTCCTTATGCAGTTTTTAACGATATTAATATATACGTAGCTTTTTTGATTTGCTTTGGGGCAAACATCTTAGTATACCCAATGATGTTATTTTTTCTCGATTCGGTAAATAACTATTTTCTTAGATGGAGGTTTTACAAGAAATCAGCCTTATACGTAGCTCGTAAAGCAAAAGTAGGCGCTAAGAAAAACGTGATGAAATATGGTTTTTGGGGCTTGCTCATCTTTGTTATGTTACCAGTTCCAGGGACAGGAGTCTATGCCGGAACCATTGCTACCTACCTCCTTATGCTAGATAGAAAACAGGCTTTTTTCGCTAATACTATTGGGATATTTCTCTCCTGTGTTATTGTTTGGGGGATGACGGTTGCTACTATGAAAGGACTTGAATAAGGTATTTTACCTAGCACTGGATAATATTATCTAAATTTAGAAATAGAAGCTACACCTTTTTATTTTAACAATCATGAACCAATGTTCGGGAGAAGAGTATGCATCTTGATAAAAGATGTGTTAAAGATTCTCACATACTTCACTATATTTGAATAATTATTAAAGAAAACCTATGGAACTGATCATTATCTTTATCTTAACATTGCTCAATGGTTTTTTTGCTCTATCAGAAATTGCACTCGTTTCTGTGAATAAAAGTCGTATTCAGCATAAAGCAGATGATGGTAATAAGAATGCAGTACTGGTTCTCAGGCTTCTTGATAACCCTGAAAATTTTCTTTCCTCAGTGCAGGTTGGGATAACTTTAATTGGTATTGTAGCTGGTGCGTACGGAGGGGCAACTCTCACAGGTGATATGGTAGAATTCTTATCCCAGTTCTCTTTCTTAGGTGGTGCTGTTGATTCGATTTCAATGATTGTCGTAATAGGTACAATAACTTATTTTACCATTGTTTTAGGTGAATTGGTGCCAAAGACTATTGCAATGAATAATCCAGAGAACATTGCACTTTTCTGCGTACCTATTGTGAATGTTTTTACTAAGATAACCTATCCTTTTGTCAAATTATTATCTATTTCCACTAAGCTTATTCTACGAATAATTAGAATTAAGGAGAATGATGCTGAAAGGGTTAGTGAAGATGAACTTAGGTTTATTCTAAAAGTGGCTGGTAAGCAAGGGGTATTGGAAACAGAAGAAAGTCAGGCTATGCAAAATTTGATTTCATTTACCGACCAGACAGCCAAATCCCTTATGACCCACAGTTTTGAAGTTGAATGGATTGATTACAATTCAACTAAGGAGGAAATTTTTGATAAAATAAAGGAAAGTGCGCACTCAAGATTTCTAGTAGGGGAGGGTAGCTTAGATGTATTAAAAGGAATTGTTTATGTAAAAGACTTACTGAATAGCTATAATGATCCTGACTTTTCCTTGGATAAAATCTTGACTTCACCTATATTTATCATTCAAAATACCCCAGCATTTAAAATTTTGAACCAATTCAAAGATGAAAAGCAATATCTTGGAGTGGTCGTTGATGAATTTGGTAGTGTTCGTGGCATTATAACCCTCCATGACCTAATTGAGGCTGTAATGGGCGATTTGCCTGATGAAGATGAGCACGAGGAAGAAAAACATATCACCCAGCGAAAAGGAGGTGACTATTTCCTTAGTGGAAGAACTCCAATTTGGGAACTCAATCAATTTTTTTCTCAAAAAGTGATCGAAGACAATACAGGGCGGTTTTCTACTATTTCAGGATTTCTTATCGATCAATTAAAATCAATGCCACGTACAGGTGATGTGGTTGAAACCAGTGCATATTCATTTGAAATCATCGATATGGATGGTGTTCGGATTGATAAGGTTTTGATGAGTTTAAAATCTGATTCTTCTAAATCGTTCCACGAATAAAAATGTTGTAAGGATATTTATATTCCTGATGGATGCTCAGAATTATTTATCCATTTTATTCTTATTCTTTCAAAAAGGTCTGTTTTTAATCTGTTTAATTACCGGATATGGTTTTTAAGCTTCTGTGATAAATAGTGTTTGTTCGAATAATTTTGTTGGGTTTTTTGTCTTAAAGACTTCATTAATTGCTTGACAAGCAATTCATAAAATGAATGTCACAGCCACTGATATCTATACCCTATTGAGATTAACTGTTTTATGTGAAAATAACTCCCAAAAATAGCGGCGACAGAGTATTGAAATCATGAAGTTTACTTGTTAAAAAAAAACCGTAACTCCAGTTCGTTAGAGATTTTATTGATATTTTTGGTGTAAATTTGAAAACGCAAATTATCTAGTCCTTGTGGTCATAATTGCAAATAGAAGTTTTATATAATTGTTTATCATAGGTTAGAATCCAAGTTTTTGAACAAGGTTTAAATTATTTGTAAGAGCGATCCCGTAATTGGGTGAGTTAAATTTGCATATTGCGGTTCGCAATTTTTTATAGATTTTAAAATTTGAATATATGGGAGTATCGGTTGAGCTTGTGTTATTTGGAATTTCAATTCTTTTCTTCTTGAGTATTTTAGCTGGTAAGGCTGGATATAAATTTGGAGTTCCTGCTTTACTTCTATTTTTGGGTGTGGGAATGCTTTTTGGTAGTGATGGTTTTGGGATAGAATTCGAAAATATAGAGCTTGCTCAAACAATTGGGACTGTAGCCTTGTGTATTATTTTGTTTTCAGGTGGAATGGATACAAAAATTGATGATATTAAACCCATAGCAAAACAAGGGGTAATACTTGCAACTATTGGTGTATTACTTACCGCTATTTTTACTGGATTAGCTGTTTGGTATATTCTTGGATTGACATTGCCTGCTGCAGGTATAGGTTTACTTGCGTCCCTACTGTTAGCCTCAGTAATGTCCTCAACGGATTCTGCTTCTGTATTCTCCATTTTAAGATCAAAAGGATTGCATTTAAAGAACAACCTTCGACCTATGCTTGAGCTAGAAAGTGGAAGTAATGACCCTATGGCTTATGTTTTAACTATAACCTTAATCGGTATTGTTGGGATGGATTCAGAGCCAAATTACTTGTTTGCCTTCGGTAACCTTTTGATTCAATTGATTGTAGGGTGCGTTTCGGGTTATTATCTTGGAAAACTCGCTGTCTTTGCCATTAATAAAATGGATATTGATAACAAATCGTTGTATCCTATTATGGTATTTACCTTTTGTATCTTCATATTTTCTTTTACCTATTTTGTTAAAGGAAATGGATTTTTGGCAGTATATGTAGGGGGGCTGGTGCTTGGAAATTCCCGATTTGTTCACAAACGTTCAGCTGTTAACTTTTTTGACGGAATGGCATGGATGAGTCAGTTACTCCTGTTCTTAACTTTAGGTTTATTGATTAATCCCACTGAGTTACTTCAAATTATAGTTCCAGGACTTATTATAAGTTTGGTGATGATCCTATTGACAAGACCATTGAGCGTATTTATAAGCTTATTGCCCTTTACAAAAATGTCTGTGAAAGATAAGACATTTATCTCTTGGGTAGGATTGCGAGGTGCTGTTCCAATTATATTTGCCATTATGGTACTAGCCGCGGATGTTCCCAATGCAAGATTGATGTTCAATATAGTATTCTTCTGTACTTTAGTGTCTCTAATTATACAAGGTACCACACTTTCACCCATGGCAAAATGGTTAGGTCTTGTAGAAGAGCCTTCCAAGATAAAAGCATTGAAAAATTTTGATATAGAGTTTTCAGATGAAATTAAATCAATTACTTCTGAGCTTAAAGTGACCAAGGTCGCTTTAGAGAACGGTAGTCACCTTATGGATCTTCGATTACCAGAGAAAACCATCGTTGTAATGGTCAAACGTGGCTCACTGTTCTTTGTTCCTAATGGTAAAACCCAACTAATGGAAAATGATAAACTTTTGGTGATTACAGACGATTACCAGGCTCTAAGTGAGACTTATGAACGATTAGGTATCGTTTAGTGCTAACAGATTTTAATTTCTTAAAGCTTATTTAAAAACCTTAATGATATAGTCATTAAGGTTTTTTTCTTCTAAAACTCTCAAGAATTATCGTTAATATCTACCTATTGGCTTATAATTCCTGTGGTTTCAATTTATCGAGTCAACATTTTTTGTTTTTAGAGCCATTTCGGTTTAGTGCATATTTTAATTTAGAACACTGATGTTAAAAAAGGGATATCATTTCACAGATAATTTTGTTTAAAAGTAACTGTGGAAATGACTGTTCCTTAAACCTTCAAGATTTGTGGATTTGAATAGTTTTCAAAACGAAGATTATTTAACTAACCAACTTTTTGATCATAGCGATATAAAACAAGTAAGTCCGTAAAAAGTGTAAAGGGATGTTATGATACTCAATAAAGAAGAAACTATTACGCTCAAGGAATATGGGAGGGGAATTATCGGGGGGTTGTTATTCAGCCTCCCTTTACTTTATACCATGGAGTTATGGTGGGTTGGTATTACTGCTTCAAATGAAAAATTGTTTGTCTTTGTTGTATTTACCTTTGTAATGTTGCTTGGGTATAACAAATATGCAGGAATGAGGCCAGATAGTAGATTTATGGATATTGTAAAAGAATCCGCTGAAGAGATAGGTATAGCTTTTATAGTAACATTCTTGTTTTTAAGGTTGATTAATATGATAAACTTCGAAATGTCCTCGGATGAAATTATGGGAAAAGTAATTGTAGAATCTATGATAGGAGCCATTGGAATTTCTGTAGGAACTGCGCAGTTAGGACAAGAAAAGGAGCGCGATGAAGAGCAATCAGATTCTCACAAAAAAGAAAACAAGGATAAAGAAGATAAAGAGAAGAACCCTTCAACAATGAAATTATGGATACTTTCATTTTGTGGAGCAACCCTTTTTTCGGCATCTGTTGCCCCAACAGAAGAAATTTTACAAATTGCTATTGCCAGTAATAAGCTTCATTTATTGCTAATGGTGCTGTTTAATCTATCACTGAGTTTCATTATTTTTTACTTTAGTGACTTTAAAAATACTCATACTCTTAAACGAGGTTTTAAAGAAATTTTATCTCATTTAGCTATAGCGTATTTATCTGCCCTGATTATTTCATTTCTATTGCTTTACTTCTTTGAATTGGGTAAATGTGGTCAATGTAATTTCAACTTACTAATAGCAAAAGCTATAGTGCTTTCAATCCCAGCCACCATCGGTGCGAGTGCTGGTCGATTATTAATTAAGTAATTTAAAGATGGAAAAAAATCATAAATCACGGAATCTTGTTAAGGGAGTAACCTTCCTATTCGGAGTAATCACAATACTGGGACTTATGGGATATCTCATCTTTAGTATGTTCACTGCTAATAATTCTCCACCTAATCTCACGGTAAGCACTTTTTATGATTCTCAACATAAGGTGCATAAAGTTGTGGTTAAAAATGCGGGGGATACTACCGCAGAAGAAGTTATCACTAGGTGGCAAATAATAGGAGAAGGTAGGGTGATTGATACAATTACCATCACTATGAGATATCTTCCTGCTAAGTCACAAAAAAGCGCTACGGTATGCGTTCCGAAAAATGAAAGTCTTCAGGTTAATATTCAGATAATATCCATTAATTATCAAACGCCCTAGAATTTAGGACAATATAACATCATATGTCTAGGATTAAAGCAGATTATATGCTGTTTTTAACTCGTATGCTTAGAAAAGTTAACCCAATGCCTACTGGTTTATTAATTTTAATGGTTTGTTAAGAACCCTTCTCTAGATGTTTTAGTAGTTTTTGGTGAACTTCCGAATTAAAGTATTGTAATCATGGATATTGACACCTATAATGAAAAAAGAGATTTTTCTAAAACTAAGGAACCAAGGGGAGATGATAAACAAAGTTCTCATAAAGGTCAACGTTTTGTTATTCAGAAGCATCAGGCGACCAATTTACATTATGATTTTAGGCTAGAGGTCGATGGTGTTTTAAAATCATGGTCCATTCCCAAAGGTCCAAGTACAGATCCCAATCAAAAGCGAATGGCTATACCAACAGAGGATCATCCAATGACATACGCTGATTTTGAAGGTACTATTCCTGAGGATCAGTATGGGGCAGGTACTGTCATGATCTGGGATAAAGGAACCTACAGTAATAATTCTAGTGAGAATAAATCCCTCATTACAGCCTATAAAAATGGTGTTATGGAAATTTTACTAAATGGAAAAAAGATCCAAGGCGGGTACTCACTAGTGAAGATGGACTCTGGAACCCAAAAAGGGAATTGGCTACTGATCAAAAAGGACGATAAATATGCTGATGCGCGCAGAAATCCTGTAAGTACACAGAACAAAAGTGTTGTTAGTGGTAGAACGATCAAAGAAATTGAAAAAGAAGGAAGAAAATGAAAATACACGGTGTAGATATTACTAATCCTGATAAGATTCTTTTTCCAGAATCTAATAGTTCCAAATTGGATGTTATTAACTATTATAAAAACTTTTCAGGTCAAATTATGCCTTTTTTAAAGGGTAGGCCGCTGACATTACGACGTTTTCCTGATGGAGTTAATCATCAGGGATTTTTTCAAAAAAATGCATCAGACTATTTTCCTGATTTTATTAAAACAGTCGAGGTACAAACGGATGACGGTAAAAATGTATCCGTGGTGTGTAACAACCTAAAAACCTTACTGTACCTAGCCAATCAAGGAACAATTGAATTCCATACATGGTTGTCAAGGATCGATAAATTAAATAAACCAGACAAGGTAGTCTTTGATTTGGATCCTGCTAGTGGTTCCTTTAATTCACTTAAAAATGCAGCGGAAGTCATTCGGGAATTTTTAGATAAAAAAGGAATCCGTTGTAAATTGACCACTAGCGGTAAAAATGGACTGCATTTATGGTATACAAAACGTAGGACCCAGACCTTTGATCAGTCAAGGGAAGAAGTAAAACACCTTGCCGAAGAATTAATTGGTCTTTATCCAGATCTTTTAACCATTGAGATGAGAAAAGATGATAGGGATGGTAAAATATTTATTGACTATCCTAGAAACTCTTATGGGCAAACCACCATTTGTCCATATTCACTTCGGGCTACACTTAATGGAAGCATCGCAACTCCCATTTCGTGGGAGGAATTGTCTAGTATTAAAAGCTCTCAAGAATTTAATTTGGGTAATATATCCAAGAGGAGAAGACACTAATGCACTTCAAATTGTGTTTTAGTTAAGCAATTTGTGGAATGAGTTAAGAAGCAGTTTTGATATACAATACATTTGAGTAAGGTACCCTTTCTAACTAAAGAACAGGTATTAACACATTTAAAAAAAGTATGTTATGAATTCTATTAATCTTCCAAGAAATAAAGTAACAAGGGCCATTAAAGAATTTATTGTTGATGGAGACCATCCATGTTTGATGGCACAGTCTGTAGTAGATGAAAACACGGTGGATACCATCGTACTTGAAAGTAGCTCATTTAAAGAAATAAAAAAATTATATACTTTTATTGAAAATGGGGTGCTGACCAAAGATTCCGATTCAAACGTCTTTACCTCATTGATTGCCGTATTTCCAGATCTAGAAATAAAGGATGTAGAAGAATTCGAATTGTTTCTTTGGGATGTGCTTTATAAACTTAATGCAATGGATGCTTATGATTGGGATCCCTCAGTAAGTGAGAAGCTACATGATAATAATTATAGCTTTAGTATTGCTGGTTCTGCATTTTATATCGTAGGGATGTTTCCAAAAAGTCCGAGAAAGGCTAGAAGAATGCCGTATGTTTCTCTTGTATTTAACTGGCATAGTCAATTTGAAAAGTTAAGAAAAATGGGCGTCTTTGATCATGTAAAAAAGCGCATACGACAAAGAGATAAAAACCTACAAGGTTCTATCAATCCTATGCTCAAAGATTTTGGCACCCAGACTGAGGCTATGCAATACAGCGGTAAAATAGTTGATAAGAATTGGAAATGTCCATATTTTGAAAAACCAGTTGAATGATTAACCATATACCAGCACGTAGTGGTGCTTCTTTTAAGTTAAAAAAGGATCAACGCCTATTAGTTTATAATCCAGAAGGAAAACAAGTTTCTGACATGATACTCATTAATGAACATGACATCAATGAAAAATTGTCCTCTGGAAAAACCTTTGATTACGAAGAATCTATTTTAATTACCAAAGGGAACTATATCTGGAGTAATCGAAGCAATAGAATGGCATATATAGTAGAGGATACCTGCGGTAGGAATGATTTTTTACTGGCTCCTTGTGATTCCAAAACATTTGCTCATTTTTACGACTCTCATGATCCTTCACCAAGTTGTTTAGGAAACCTTTCCCACGAGTTACAAAAGTATGGCATACATAAGGATGCCATACCAACGGCTTTCAATTTATTTATGCATGTCGACATAGCTGCTCAGGGTTCTCTGCGCGTACTGCCTCCAAAGGCTAAGGCAGGAGACTATATCGAATTTAAAGCAGAAATGGATTTAATTGTCGCACTTACTGCCTGTTCGGCTAAGGATAGCAACGGTGGTAGCTTTAAATCCATTACTTATGAGGTTCTGAGATAATTCAAAGGATGAAATAAGGAAAGGAAATAGTTAGTTTAGCTAGTATTCTTAAAGATTTATTCTTCCCTTGGTCTCATTGTCATTGTCATTTGAAGAATCGGAACTAAATAAATTTTTCAAAAACTCTACAAATTTGTTCTGCTTCTTATCCCAGTAAAAAGAAGTGGAAGGCTCAACCTTAATCCCTATTAAATTGACATCGTTTACCCCATCGAACCATTGGTCTTCACTGGCTGTATAAAGTTCTTCCAAAAGGGTTTTGTTGGTGTAAATTATCGCACTGCCATAAATGCTTAAAAACTGCATTTCTTCTGGGTGACTAAATACTAACTGTACTCTTTTATCAGCCATTATATTGCTGTAATGGTCACTGACTACAGAACTTAAAAACCAAATACCTCCGTCATTATCAACTGTTTTAACCTCCATGGGATTCGCTCCTAAAGGAATGCTAGTTAAATTTGAAAGCATAATTCCCACTGGGCTGTTATCTATAATTTCTCTGAGTTTGTCAATGGATTCTTCGCGTGTTAAATACTCTGTTTTCATAATTTCTCGATTTATTGTTCACCCAAATCTATGGCTCTTATAGACGTATAGATAATTCAAACAAAGAAAATATTGACGCTTTTAAAGGCAGTAAAAGTTAAATCAAATAACAATTCTGTTTGTATATCGAATGCTTGATTGTAATACGATCAAAATTTTTGGATTTGAGCTAAAGTACAGTTTGAAGTTTTTGTAGTTTAAAAAAAGGTTCAATTATAAAAAAAAAGATATGAAAATTTTAGTAACAAACGATGATGGAATTTATAGTCCAGGACTGGCCTGTTTGGCAAAAGTAGCCTCGTCCTTTGGGGAGGTTGTTGTAATGGCACCAGATGTTGAACAGTCTTCGATGGGGCATGCCATTACAGCCAATAGGCCGATTACTTATAAAACATCTCCCATTGTTTTTGACGATCTTGAAGCCTATAGAGTCAATGGTACGCCAGCTGATTGTGTAGCTATGGGAATACATTTATTTAAAGATTTTGACCTAGTACTATCAGGGATCAATATGGGGGCAAATTTAGGTAATTCGGCATGGCACTCTGGAACCTTATCAGCTGCTAGGCAGGCAGTGTTATTTAATCAAAGAGGAATTGCTTTAAGTGTTTCCTTAAGTAGCAATGAGGTGGATTTTGGAAACTTAGAGCCTCACGTACATAAAGCATTATCTAATGTAATCCCACTGGATCAACCAGAATTACTCAACATAAATTTCCCGTACTCACCTGATGGAGAAATTATCTGGACTAAACAAGCTGTTCGTCACTATGATGGAACTGTAATAGCCAGCAAGGATCCGATGGGTAGAAATCACTATTGGTTCACTGTAACCCCGATTGAAGCTGAAGAGGAAGGTTCAGACCGATGGGCAGTAAAACAAGGGAAAATCAGTATTACTCCAATGCTCGTAGATTTGACTGATAATCGCTTTTTAGGTAATGGTGAGAGTATACATTGAGGCTTAATGGAAAAATGTTAAAAAATGGTAGTGAGATTCTTTTAGAGTAGCAATATTCTCAATTGGATTAAAAACACCATTGTTTTGGTTCTATTTTCACATTTAAATCCAAATAAAAGCAATCGGGATGAGAACGATCAGTGAATTATATGAATATCATCTGCACTATATATACAGCGCGGAGATACAATTGGTTGAAGGGCTTTCAATAATGGCCAGTAAAACCACCAACCGACTCTTAAATGAAGTTTTGGAGATACAACTCGAAAAGACCAAGGATAATAAGAAAGCCCTTTCTAAATTAGTTGAATCGTATTTGGAAAGTAATAGGGAAATTACCTGTTTGATGGTTCAGGCCTATTTGCAAGAAATCCAACAGTTCATTAATCATGCTACCGAAGAAGAAGTTCTAAATGTTGGACTGATGGTGGAAACACAGCGATTAGTACATTTTAAAATTTCAATTTACAGTGCAGCATTGTACTATACTAATATTTTAAATTATCAGGAAGATACTAGAATATTAGGAGAGATTCTTGATGGGGAGCACCAGAACCTTATAACAGTGGCAAGTCTAGAAAAAGACCAAATTGATTGAATTCTAAAAAGTAACGCTTGGTGCGTATAAGTCAAGCCAGATTAGGAGATTAATAATAACCATTAATATTATTCGACTTAAAATTCTCTTAAAGTTATTTAAGTTACTGGTTTTGTGTTGATTAATTTGTAACTTGAAACAAGAAGTCATTCGTGATTTTAGAGTTCCCTCCAAAAGCTACTATTAATTTTAACTTACTTATAATGAAGACCATTAAGTTATTAGATCATAGTATTGAAAGAATTTTTGGGCAGCTTACATCTCAAATAAAGGGGGAGCTCACACAACAAGGTGGTGGGTATAATCTTAAAATCCATGACTTTGAAATTCAAGGCATTATTACGGGAAGCGAATTCTCGGATTCAATTTCTTTTATTCGTTGCCAGCTTTCGGTTAAGGAGCGATTTGCAGTGGTTCTGCAACCTATAAAAACTTCGACTTCACTTTATTTTATTTACTGTAATAAAGGGAAAATAACACATGAAATACGGGATAGAGAATTGTATCGCCCTATATATGAGAATCAATCAGTGGTTATTAGCCCTAGTTTATCAAGTGTTAGGCTCCATTTTTTAGAAGATTACACACAGGAACTTTTGATTATCAAAATGGATCCCACTCGTTATTTGAAAAATAAGTCAACAATGTCTGATTTCAACGATAATTTATCTAGGATATACAAGAAACTTAATGAACGAAATGGAAATGCTCATTATGGAAGTTTAAACCTTTATGTGTGTGACCATTTTAAGGAGCTCAACGATTTAAAGCATGAGGGGGTATTAAGGGAGGTATTTCTTGAGGGACAAGTAAAACTCATATTGGCTAAACTATTGAAGCAGTGCGATAATGAACTTTTTCAAAACAATAAGCCATACGGTCTGAGTAGTTCAGATCTAAAAAAAGTTAAACAGATCTCAAATTTTATCGATCTCAATTATTCGCTTCCCCATACAGTGAAAGATTTAACTCAGAAATTTAAAATTTCACCTTCTAAGCTTCAAAAAGGCTTCAAGATCCTATACAATCGTACCGTTTCGAATTACATCAAGAATTTAAGAGTAGAAATCGCTGAAGAGATGATAAAAACTAAGGAGTGCACGATTTCAGAAATTGTTTATGAAATAGGATTTACTTCTCGTAGTTATTTCTCCAAAATTTTCAAGGATAAGTACAATTGTAGTCCTAAGGATTACCAAGACTTACTTAAATCAAACAGACAATGTGTTTGATAAATTACACGATTAAAATTTAAACATTATGGCTCTAAAAGCACTTTTTTTGAACTGTACCCTTAAAAAATCTCCTGAGGTTTCAAACACCAGAGCATTTATTGATAAATCCATCTCAATTTTTAAGGAGTTGGATGTTGAGACCGAGGTGATTCGAGTTATTGATTACAATATTAATTTCGGTACAGCAACTGATATGGGTAACGGTGATCAATGGCCAGCAATACATAATCAAATTAAACAAGCCGATATATTAATTATCGCTACACCAGTATGGAGAGGTGATAGAGGTTCTATAGCGAAAATGGTATCCGAGCGAATGGATGGATTGTTTTCTGATGATCATAACGATAATGATCAGTATATGACCTACAACAAGGTAGCTGGTGCGCTAGTGGATGGTAATGAAGATGGTGCTAAAAAGGCCATTTCGAGTATCCTATTTGATCTTTCAGAACACGGTTTTACTTTAGCAGTAAACCCGTTTAGTTATTATGTAGGGGAAGCCGGGCCAGGGCCAAGCTATATTGAGGCTAAAGGGGATAAACATGAATTCACTAATAATATGCTGCTAATTATGGCCCAAAATATGGTACATCTTGCTGAAAGTCTGAAGGCCAATCCTTATCCAATTAAACTCACCCAGGTTAAAGAAAAAGCCAAAAAGATTAGTCAATAGAAATCAAAAAAATGGCACCAATTTTAATCATTTGGTGCCATTAAAAAGAAATTTTGTTCTTTTATAGCGCTAAGTTGGTTAGCTTTAGCTTTTCTTGATAATGTTTTGGACTACAGTTGTATTTTTCTTTAAATATTTTAGAAAAATAACTTCTACTACTAAACCCGATGTCATACACGATCTCAGAAATCGTACAATTTCTATTCTTAATCATATTTTCCGCCACTTCAACACGAATATTTTTAATATAATCCGCAACTGTTCGGTTGTATAATATTTTAAATCCTTTTTGAAGCTTTGATGGTGATATTGCGAATGTTTTTGTTAGCTTTTTAATGGAGTATGAGGCAGATGGGTTACCTTTGATGTGCTCTGCCACAGCTGTTATTCTCTTCAATTCTTGGGAAGTTAAGCCTTTAATTTTTTGGCGGTTTTTAATATCGTCTTTGTATTGCTTGATCAACACCGCAAGTAAAAGCTTAATCCTACCTTCTAACATAATATCCTTAATGGAACCTCTTTCGTGGATGTTGTCTATTTCATTAAAGTAATCACATATCTTAAGGTTGTAATTTCCATAATGCGTATAACCATCTCTGGCATCGAATTCTTGATAAATGTTCAGAAGTTTTTGATTGAGCGAATAATTGAATTTTTCCTTTTTTAAATAGAGTCTTGGATGAATCTTTAGGATAATAAGCTCAGTTCTAGATTTTTTAGGTATTAAAAATTCAAACCCTTTCTTACTGGGTTTTACAACAGCCGTTTGATGCTGATCAATCGTATTGAATTCTCCATCATTAATATCTCGATGCATTAAAGTTCCTCGATTGCAAAAGATAAAATAAAGAAAGGAAGGACAGTGTTCAGATTTAATTTTAAACTCAAACTCCTCTAAGGTATTCAAAGAACATTTAATAAATGAAATTGCATTGGAATAGCACTTACCCTTAATTGTCCCTTTGAATTTTGTGGAGAGGGTTTTAAGTTGGAACTCACCCTGTTCTGTGGTTAATTCTCCACTGATGTGTTTTTGTAGATACCCGAATATCCCATTTAGGTCATCGTCTTTTAAAGTCAAAGTTTTCATAGTGAAGCTTTTTAAATTTCTATATACATTGGTTTATATAGGTCATTTTCTACCATGACCAATAACTAACTATATTAAAAAAAGTAACAGTTTTTTAGCTGTTACCAAAAAGCTTCGTTGTTATTAATACCATCTATTGACATGCCTATTTTCTTTTTACTTTCAAGGATAGATGGTATGCTTTACGTCTCTAGAACAACAAGTTAGTAAAATATATATATATACTTCTTTTAATTTGCTTTAATTTAACATTTGATACTTCTTTACTTCTGTGGAGTAAATTCTTAATTAATGAATATTTTGATTTAAAGACGCTCTTCAAACCACTGTGACTGATCTTCTGTGATGATAAACCTTGATGGTAATTAGTAGTTATTCCAAGTTCTTGGCAAAGGTTCTCTACTTTTTGATGATGCCTTTCGAATTGTTGGATATTATAATTTTGTCCCATCTCAGGGGTAGACTCTCTATAATTTTGCATGAATACTTTAAAGATATCTCCCAGAGATTTTGTTTTTCCTTCTCGCTGATATTTGTGGTGTAAATCTTCCATAAGCTCAATAATATTAGCCTTAAATTACTTTATCTTTCCTAGGATCCTTACCCCATTTGGAAAAAATAATAACCAAAAGCATACTGGAAGCTTTTTTTAATTCATTTGGACTTATTGTTAACCCTATTGAAGGAATCACCCAGATTCAGAACCACATTTTAGTAAATTCCCTTGTAATCCATATTGAGTTTTAACTTAAAAAAAAAGCAATTATGAAGTATCCTAAAGTTTTTCCAAAAGAAGATTTAAAAAAACAACCCGGTAGACAGTCTGATATGAAGACCAAACCCATCATGGTTCGGGAGAATTATAAGGGAAGTGATAAGCTAAAGGGGAAAGTTGCCCTAATTACAGGTGGCGATAGTGGTATAGGAGCAAGTTGTGCACTACATTTTGCTATGGAAGGAGCAGGGGTTGCCATTTTATATTTTAATGAGAGACAAGATGCCCTTGAGCTTCAGAGTGAAATTGAGCAAATGGGCGGAGCTTGCTTTTTGATCAAAGGAGATATTAAGGATTCTCAATTTTGTCGTGATGCCATTAAAAAAGTAGTAGACAGGTTTGGTGGACTCAATATACTAGTTAACAATGCAGCCATGCAATTTCAAGAAGAGGATCTTCAAGATATGGATTTGATCAATATGGAAACCACGTTTCAAACAAATGTCTTTCCGCTTTTCTACCTCACTCAAGCAGCCTTAGAACATCTTAAAGAAGGGGATTCAATAATCAATACAACCTCTATTACCGCCTACCGTGGTAATCCTACGTTAATTGATTACTCGAGTTCTAAAGGGGCGATTCTGTCCTTTACACGTGCGCTTTCCCGCTCCTTGGCAGAGAAGGGCATACGTGTTAATGCAGTGGCGCCAGGCCCTATCTGGACACCACTTATCCCAGCTACACTTGAGTCCTATGAAAAATTTGGACAAAACACACCCATGGGTAGAGCTGGGCAACCTGCAGAATTAGGCCCTGGATATGTCTTTCTAGCAAGTGAGGACAGTTCCTATATGACGGGTCAAACCATACATCTAAATGGAGGTACAATTGTAGGTGGTTAATTGTAGAAATTTAGAACTTATATTATACTACTTACAACATAGAATGTGTAACTGCAATAATCTCTTAGTATGTTTGGCTTTAGAAATAGGTGTTTTAGAAATTACTGGAAGCATGTAAGCTTAAACATGGCCAGAGCGCAATTTGAACATGCACGAACCCGTCTGTTTAATGTGAATGATTGGTCGGATCTAGGATTTTTTACCGCTAAATTTGAATTGTATGACCCTAATTTAATTCACACCACCACACTTTTGGAACTCGGTAGTTATATCAAAATTATATTTCCTATGGCCATGCCTGAGAATTGGGTTAAGGTGACAGAAATTTATACAGATGATTCGAAGGCATACTTTATAGTTCATCCAGTGAGTAATCCTATGGAGGATTCCTCTGAAAAGGTCGCACATTTTTTACAAGAGAAAGCCAGTAGTATTTTTAAAGTCGAAATTGATGGCACTAGAGTATATGGTTATGAAATTGGCCGCAATGAAGTGATTAATAATTCAGGGACAAAGGCTGGAAATCGAAAGTTCATAAATACCGTCATGGCTTGGGGTGGATGGCTGGGGATGCAACGTTATCAATGGGGGAAACTAACCAACCATTTCGTGAAAACCGAACCCTTATTGACAAAAAATTAGTTGTTCCTATAATCATGATACAAACCATACAAATTATACACAATCCCAATGCAGGGAAGGCTAATCACAGTAAAGAATGGTTAATTGGGATGATTGCAAGATTTGCCAATAAGGTTCGGTATGTATCCACAAAGGACAAACTATGGAATTCCTTTGAGTTCAACCCAGAGCATCCTATTCTACTTGCTGGAGGGGACGGCACAGTCCGTAAGGTGTTTGAGAAACTCAAGCAATCTAATGATAACCTACCACTTTCTATGAGTCCAATTATTTTATGCCCTTGTGGAAAGGCTAATAATATTGCTAAATCCCTTAATATTCGTGGCAATCCAACTGGAAAGATTGACTTTGATCTCAGTAAGGTTGATGACTATCATTTTGGGGAAATTAAAAACACCAAAGATGAACAATTCTTTATTGAAAGTTTTGGATTTGGAGTGTTTCCAGAACTTTTAAAGGGTAAAAGAAGCAAACCGAAAACCAGTTATACTTCTGAGGTGAAGCTACAGCTGGCATTACACAAACTCATCGAGGTGGTAGGGAAAATTGAGGCTCAAAAGTTGAAAATAAAAACAGATCAATTCACTGTAAAGGGTTCTTTTATTTTGGCGGAGGTGATGAAAATTAAACATATGGGACCTAATCTCCCATTGGCTCCAGCAAATAGTCCTGGTTCAGCTTGGTTTCACTTAGTTTTAATTTCAGAGGATCGTAGAGATGATTTTTCAAATTATCTTCAAAATCTCTTAAAGGGGGTTAAGACTCCATCACCTGTCTTGGATTTTATCACATCCATAAAGACTTCAAAATTAAAGCTTAAAAGTAGTGGAATGTATTATCATATAGATGATCAGTTTATTGAAAATTACCAAGGTGGTCGACTGGAATCCTTGGTATCTAACTCTGGGATCCCTTTTGTTAAGAACGTTTCCTATATATAAAGTGGGATAGTCAAATAAATACTTAGTGTGTAAAGGCTTATACAAAAAAATCACCCTTATCTTTTTTACGAGATAAGAGTGAGATCTGCGTTAAATTCAATGGATGGTTTCTTCTACTAATTAAGTTGTTATGAATTGCTTTTGGCTTGCTCGTTCAACCTTTTTTCTGCTATTTTGGTAAGTTTGTCATCGGCGTGATACTCTTCGTCTAAGGTGCTTTTTAAGGTATCCGCTATATCATCATACCCAAGTTCCTTTGCAAAACGAGCTGCAGTACCGTAGGCAGAAATTTCATAGTGTTCAATGCGTTGTGCTTCGGCAACAATTCCTGCATCGAGAACATCCTGTTCCATATCTTCTTTAATAAAATGTTCAGCTTCTCGGATAAGGCCTTCCATGGCAAGGCACTTTTCTTCTTGTCCTTGAATCCCTAAGCGATCGCAGATTGATTTTAGCCTGTTCAAATGGGTTTTGGTTTCTTCTAAATGATTATTGAGTGCCTTTTCCAATTTTTCATCATTAGACTTTTTAGCCATTTTTGGAAGCGCTTCAATGAGTTGTTCTTCTGCGCTGTAGAGGTCCTGAATCTGATGTTCGAATAAATCTTCTAATGTTTTCATGTCGTAAAGTTTTTTGAAATGTTAATACTAAGATGATTTCACGAATTTGGATTTTTTATAAAATCCGCGTTACCAAAAGTGTTTACCTTAATGGCTGCCATAAAGGGAAGCTTGTATAGATACCTTTGGATACTGATAAAGGTAAAATGACCAAGATGGAATTATTAGCTCAAAGGAATTTATAATTGACCCTTAAAGCACAATTTTATGCTACACTAATGTATCGATTATAAAAAAGCCATCATCACCTAGTGGTTGATATAGAGGCATAAAAATATAGGCATCCCAGCTGCTTCTGATTTCAGTGCCATTTTCCATAGCTAAAAGCTGCCCTTTTTTAATTATACTAAAATTCTCAAAACCTGGTTGCATTTCAAATTTGTCGTTCTCATGTAACTGATGACGGTATAGAATCTTAAAGGCTTTTTGCTTTGATTGATGTTGATTGATCATTGTAGTCACAGAGGTTGGAAATTCAAATAGCTGATCAAAGTTTAAACCACAGGCTTCTTTTAAGGCTAACCATATCATAGCTTTTTGATTGACCACCGCATTTTCACCGGTGTGTTGACCTGCTTCAAACACAAATCCTGTAAGACCAATACGACTTAGGTAATGATCAATATCTCCAGTGATGATGTCACTAAATCCAATCACAATTGGTGTTGGAAAATGTTTGGCCCAAGCACAGTTGTCATTGACATCCTGAACTGAAATATATGGATCACTAGGTGATGAGGTGGTATGGCAGTCAAGGAAATAGCGCTTTTCGGGATTGTGTTTTAAATAGTGTTTCAATACATCTATGATCTCACGCATTTCCATTAACTCATGTGGAGACTTGGCATTACTTAACAGATTTGATTTTGTCCAGGTACGATTTAAATCTTGATCGATATAACGCTGGTCTTTACTCAATGCCAGTTGATTTCCACAGACTCCAACAATAGTACCATATAGTTGAGGTTTACTTTGGTTGAGTTCAGCAAAGATTTCTTGTAAAGCGATTACCCCGCTGGGTTCATTCCCGTGAATTCCAGCAGTTATAAAAAGAAGCGGACCCTTTTTATCACTACCATAAGATCCTATTATTCTATCTACCTCCATGATGCGGTTCTTTATGATTATTAATGCATGGTGGCTAAAATTTTATTTTCAATTTGCCCCATGTATTTAAGTTTGTAATACAGTTTTCGCTCAATAGCTTCTATCACTGATGTGGTGAAATCAGTTAAACCAATATCTGCGAAACGATCGAGTCCACCTGGACTAAGTATATTGATCTCAATTAGCTTGTCTTCAATGACATCTAGACCTACGAAAAACAATCCGTCTTTAATTAATTTGGGTGCTGTTAGGTCAATAATCTTTTGCATTGATTTGGTAAGATCGCTCTTATCAGCAGTAGCCCCTTGTTTAAAGTTACTACGAAATTCACCTTCGTCGCATACCCGTCTAATGATGGCTTTTTCACCGTTCTCAGTGAGAATTCTACCATTCATAAGTAGCACTCTAACATCTCCTTTCTTTACAGCTGGGAGATATTCTTGGGCAATGACATACCCATCTTTGCTAATAGTTTGGATAATTTGATTGATGTTCTTTTCATGTTTATCAATTAAAAACACATTCTTACCTCCTGAACCCTCCAAAGGTTTTAGCACAATTTGTTTGTTGTTTTTCTCCCAAAATTTTAAGATGTCATCTTTCTTTCGAGTGATTATGGAAGCGGGCTTTATCTCTTGTGGTAATTCTTCAAAATACAATTTGTCGATAAAACCATAGGATAAGGCATTGGCGTCATTGAGAACTAGGACACCCTGTTGCTGAATCATCCTACCAAAGGCCAGTCCTGATTGCTCTGCCCAATGACGCGAAGCACCTTCTTCAGTGGGATTGTTACGTATAAATAATACGTCTAAATCGGTAGATTCAATGGCGGTTTCTTTAGCCGAGCCACTTTGCAACACTTTGAGGTATTTCTTAGGAGTTTCTACCTTTGTAGAAGGATCGACAGATTTAGCATACAAAAATATGGTGCCTTGGTGTTGAAACTTAAAATCACCTACGCCCATGGCGTATACTTCGTGTCCCATGTTATGAGCCTTTGTCATAAGCGCAACTGAGGTTCCTGCCTTCTCAGTTGAAATTTTATTTAATACGAAACATATTTTCATTTTATCTTATTTTTAAATTATGCATGATTGGAAGTGGATACAAGCCCTCTAGCCATCTGGTGAATGGGCATGCCGTTTTTTATTTGTTGAAGTCTTTCTTCATACATTTGATCGAAAACGTAACTTGGTTTTATAAGCCCTTTATCTAATACATTACGCTCGATTAGTTCCTCAATGATATGGATGTGATTGAAGCCGAATTTACCAGCAAAGAGTAATTCAAAATCGCCTCCATCCATTAAATATGCACGTAATTCAATAAGGCCTTTTAGGTATATAATATCCTTTAAAAAACCACCACCTTGCATAATTCGAGAGGTGATATTGAAAGCGTGTTCTTGTGAAAAACCATGGTGGTCAAACAACAATTGGAAAATGGAGTTAAAATTTCCACCCTCTAATAGTGTTTTACCCGCCATGACTCTTCCAGCCAAGGTGCGTAACCTATTAACAGATAAACAGCCTGAAAAAAACTCAGACATAACCGCTACACCTTCTTGTAAGATGTCATAGTCGCTTAATCCTGTGGATAACTGGGTTAATGGCTGCTGTGATCCGTTAAAATAGGTGAGTACATGGGTACCTAATTCGTGTTGTATAAGTGCTTTGGCCTCCAATTTATGGGCGGTGTAATCCGCTGGGATGTACAACTCTCCCTGGTTGACCATCATAATATTTACATCTTTTCTTAAGTGTATTTTGCTTTTAAATTCAGGGTGTTGGGATTTGAAAAATTCAAATTCTTCTCTGGCGTAAGTACTAAACTCTAGGGCATTGATTTTTTGATCGGGATCTTGCTCGATTTCCTCATCGAGTTCAGAAAGAATCATATTCGCGGTTTGGAAAAGATTGCTATCAACCTCACCATAGAGTCGTATACTATTGTGGTAAAACTTTGTCGTACCACGAGTACTAAGCATTGATATTTGTAAGTCTAACTCCTCTCTTTTTTGTCTAAAAAGGTGAGACATAGATGGGTCGTCGATGTCTTCAATTTTCAAATTGTACAATTCCCGTTTTAGGATGTCTGGATCAATGGGAAGCAACCTATAGTGATAGGGGATTACCTTGTGATACTCAGATTCAAAAAACTCTTTTTTAATCGTATAGATATTCGATGGAGATACTAACCACAGAAATTTATACGATTCTTCGATGGCAGTTAGCTTTCGATCTACTTCAAACACTTTTTGTTTTAATGAGCTTCTTCCTAGGGCTCGATAGCTCTGAATCCCACAAGAAGTTTGTACTCTAATATATTCATAGATTGCTTTATGAATGGACTCTACTAATGCATCTCTAAACTCCCTAAAAAAAACAGGGTAAAAGCTACCTTCCTTATCGTAAAATACGGCAGGGATTTCCAATCCAACAAGTAGGGCACCGCATTGTTTAGCTTTATCGGTGGTCATTAAAGATTCTGTACCTTCAGGCTGTCTTTTTGTGGTATTTTCAATCTGTGTGTCAATGTGGTTTAATGAATTCCGCTTCCCTAGTTTGTTTAGCTCTAGTTTTAAAGCCTTAAGAAATGAAGGCAATTTATCCTCGGGACCTTTTATGTTAAACAGGTGGCTTGTTTTAGAGCTGTAGAGTTCGAGAATAAGGTAGGATTTATAGATGGATGATAGTACATCCGAAATAGCCAGAATTAATTTTTTATATCTTTTGAATTTTACATTACCAATAAGAAGATAACTTGCTTGATTTATCACCACTCGAGCGATTGGATCTTCACTAACAGATCTTCTACAAACCATTAAAAATGGTAGACCAGGCTCGATATGTAATAAACCGCCACCAGGAAGGGCACAGTTTACTTCTTCTGATTGTTTGAGAAGGGTCGTAATCTTTGATATTTCTCTTTTTCGAATATTTTTAAAGGTAAACATACTTGATTGTTTTCTTCATAAATAATGGGGGAGTGTACTTAAAGTTATATATAATATTAGGTATAAGAGCAACCACCTATAGTATTTTGGCATTAATTTAATAGGTTGATTAGTAATTTGTTAAATCATTCATAAAACAACAGGGTATAAGGTTTGCGACATTCCAAGTAGCAATCATATCGTGTTGTATTTCAGTTAATTTTACATTGGATAGGGTTAATTTATTATAAAATAGTATTGGAAATTGCATGAACAAATTGGAACTAATAATTTTAAAATTATTTGGTATGAAACTTAAAAGCTCAATATTTTTTATGGCTATTATTCTAGCACTTGTTATTTCTTGTAGAGAAAAACGACAAGATCCTACAAGGGTTGAAAATACTACTGAATCCATAAATGAAAGCAAACAAAAAGCAGTAGAGAGGGAAGAACAATGGCAAGGTGAACGTCGAGAAATTGAGGATACTGCTTCCTATGAAAGCAGACAAGTTAATCCCAAAGGGAGTAACCCTAAAAGTGACTCTCTAGTTCGATAAACCTTATTTTGCCCCGTGAATAAAATTTAATTCCGCCAAGACTGTGGACTCGTTACTATTAAGGGTTTAAGCATTGTTATCGTGCAAACTTCTTTAAATAGTTAACGAGTCCATTTTTTGTTGTAATGAGTTGAACTCTAATGGATACACTCCTAATAAGTACAACAGACTAAACTGGTATGTGTTGAACTTTTGGTTCTCTTTTCCAATTCCTATGTTTTGCGATAGCTGCAATGAATTCAGAAGGTTCCTTGTTTATAAAAATAGCCTGATCTTCTGCAAAATCTTTAACATAAGTCATCTCTAGTAAACTCTCAGCCTCATTATTGGCCGCAATAGCTTTACAATGTTTAAGTGTTTCATTTATAAACTTAATAGCCTTGCCCTGCTTTGAAAGTATTTGAACGGCTTGCTGTCCACCTGGAATAAATAATGCATCATACAATACACTTTCAGTGGTGAGCAATGTCGCATCAATTTTGTGTTGTTTTTGCGCATTACAGGTGATCTCACCGCCCGTTGGTGCTATTAGATGCACTACAGCATTTTGTCGTTCTAATTCATCTTTCATCCTCATGTGATTTTGGTGGTCGAACCCAGGAGCCACTAAAAATGCAATTTGTCGTGAGGAGATATCCTCCGAACTCAGAAATGTTTGACTTAATGCAGCTGAGGATTCTAAATAATGTAAAGGATCTCCAGGTTGTTGAGCGATTGGATCCATATTAGCTCCTATGGCCTGATTGATGGGCATATCAATTTTATCTGGGACCTCTAGACCCATTTTTTTGGCGACATTTTGTCCAAGTGTTTGATCAATTTTGTTAACAATCCACAACATTCTTAACTGAATATGCTCATAGGTACACTTTCCAAGTTCAAATGCATACGCACTAGCTAAATGTTCTTTTTCATGATCTTTTAAACTTCTATAAAACAGTGCTGGTTGCGAAAAGTGATCATTAAAACTACTGCTTCGACTTCGGATTTTGTTTCCACTAACATGCTCTTGATAACTGGAAAAACCACCCTCTGAAATTTGAGATAAAAATGGGCAGCCTCCTCCTATAGAATTGGGGAAGTACGCAGTCTGTCCTTTATTTATAGTCATGCGCATTTGTGCATCCCTTTGATTGTTATGTGGATTTTCTAATGGACGGTTAATGGGTATTTCATGGAAGTTTGGCCCTCCTAATCGAGATAGTTGGGTGTCGGTATATGAGAAAAGACGTCCCTGAAGTAAAGGATCATTTGTAAAGTCTATCCCAGGTACAATATGGCCAGGATGAAATGCGACCTGTTCGGTTTCAGCGAAGAAATTATCAGGATTTCTATCAAGGGTTAACTTTCCAATACGCTGTACAGGAACCATTTCCTCAGGAATTAATTTGGTGGCATCTAAGATGTCGAAGTCGAATTTGTGTTCATCCTCCTCAGGTATGACTTGAATACCTAATTCCCACTGTGGATAATTCCCAGCCTCAATAGCTTCCCATAAATCTCTTCGGTGAAAGTCAGAGTCTGCACCACTTATTTTTACGGCTTCATCCCAACTTACGGAATTAACCCCCAGTAGGGGTTTCCAATGAAATTTTACAAAATTGGACTTACCTTGCTCGTTTACAAATCTAAAAGTGTGTATACCAAAACCCTCCATCATACGAAGGCTGCGTGGTATTGCACGATCGCTCATCAGCCAGATTTGATTGTGTAGGGTTTCGGTTGCATGTGAAACAAAATCATAGAAAGTGTCATGGGCAGATGCCGCTTGAGGGATCTCACGATTGGGTTCGGGTTTTACCGAGTGGATGAGATCTGGAAACTTCATGGCATCTTGAATGAAAAATATAGGCATGTTGTTTCCCACTAAATCAAAGATACCCTCATCGGTGTAGAACTTAACGGCAAATCCTCTCACATCTCTGGGTAAATCAGTTGACCCCTTGGATCCTGCCACGGTAGAAAACCGTACAAATACAGGGGTTTTCCTACCTACATCGGTTAGAAATCCAGCTTTGGTGAGCTCCTTTTGACTTTCGTACAATTCAAAGTAGCCGTGTGCACCACTACCTCTGGCATGAACAATTCTTTCTGGAATTCTTTCATGATCGAAATGGGTGATCTTTTCTCGTAATATGAAGTCTTCTAATAAGGATGGACCTCTTTCACCTGCTTTGAGTGAATTATTGGCATCATTAATTTTGACACCTTGGTTTGTGGTCATTGGTTTTTGGTCACCAGATTGGATGTTCTGGCTAATGGAATCTAGTTTTTTATTCTTTTTGCTCATAATTTTTTAGGATTTAATTACAATTCCAATAAAATTAGACAACAACTAGAATGAGCTTAATTCAAATGATTTTAATGTTAGTTCGAAAGCGATTATCCCCCCACTAAAATACCGTGGTATGTAATTTACCAAGCTATTTTATGATTCATGAGCATATAGATAAATATCAGCCCACATATCATAGCCAATCCAAAACTCAGTAATGTACCAATTAAAATGTATTCGGTGAGTTTTCTATCCTTAGCCTGTGTGAGATCACTAAATCGGAATATGGATTTTGCGGCAATAAGAAATCCTACGCCTTCCCAATGATTACTGGCAATAAATACAAAGACTAAAAGACGCTCTAGCATGCCGATGTATTTCCCAGCATTATGCAAGGAGTCTTCTTTTTCCATTTCAGTATTAGGGGTGTATACTGATATCAGTGTTTTGATAATCACTGATGAGGGCTGAGTTAGGAATATTACCAGTACGATAATAAGAAGTAATTGTGAACTTAAAGTAAAGTTTAATAACTCTGCACCGCTGAGGTAGACACTAGCGCCATATAGGATAATAAGATGGAGCCCTTGATCTATAAAGAAGAGTAGCCGACTATTTTTTGGGTTTTGAAGGTATAACTTCCCAAGGTCAATAAGGTAGTGTGATAGTCCAATTAAAAGAGGGATAAACCACCAATTTAAATCCCATAATAATAGATAATAACAAAGAACGTGGAAAAGGATGTGGAGATACAGTTGTTTTGAAGCTATTTTCTTTTCTAGTTTTTCTTTTACCATCTTATTGGATTGTAAAAGAAAATCTGCTAAGATGTGAGCCAATAGAAGACGTAAGAAGATCAGTGTCATAAGAGCTGTTTTATTTTGGTTTGGTACATTTGGTCTAGCTCTAGAATCTCACTATAAAACGCTCTTTTTAGATGTTCGCTAACCGTGTTTTGTTTCACACCAGTTAGCGCGCCAATTTCTTGTTGTGAGAATTCGGGATTCTCCATACTCAACTTTACAATTTCTGAAGCATTCGTGGTCCAGTGGTCCATAGAGATTAAAGCCAGTTTAAAATACAGATTCAGTTCTGAGTCTAGGGTGTTATTACTTGTTTTAATGGCTAAATTCAACTTTTTTTTCTTGAGCGTTTCAAAGGCCTCTCCAGAATAAATAAACGCAGGGCCGTTGGATTCGGTCACTTTTAAACCCTGATGGGTTTTCTCTCCAAGACCAATAGCCATTCTAACATCCAATCCTTTGATCATTTTAACAGTGGCTTTTATTAAAACGGCTGCATGGAAGGCTTTGTTGCTTTGTTGCAATTCAATTTGAAAACTATCGCCTCTATAAAACTCCCAATATTGCTCTGATTGACATATTTTTTCAAATACCTTTTTCAGAGGTTTAAGCCAAAGATCAGGATCTTTTAATTGCCGAGAATTTACAATATCTCCAGTGATGACACTTATCATGTGTAACGCTTTGTAATGAATAAGTTCAAATATCGTTTATTTTACCGATATATGCAAATATCGTTTAAAACAACGATAAAAAACAGTATCGCTTTAAATAGCGATATTAAAGATCGATTTTGACATTATGTCCTTCTAATTCATGGATAAGTTCATTTACGGAGTATTCCAATTGATTGGAATAGGCTTCGCGTTCTTTTCTAAGTGAGTTCCTTTTGACACTATTAAAGAAGCGTTTTAGTTCTTTTTCTGTTTCTAGAATAAGCCCAGGAACTCTGACACTCTTACCCTGATCATCCTTAGCGACCATGGTAAAGTAGGATGAATTACAGTGTTTAACTACACCCGTTTGAATATGTTCGGCCTCCACTCTTATTCCAACTACCATGGAGGTTCTCCCAACATAGTTGATTGAAGCTTTCATGGTGACTAATTCACCGATTTCAATAGGGCTTAAAAAATCAACCGTGTCTACTGAGGCGGTAACGCAATAAGTGGCCGAATGTTTAGAGGCGCAAGCGAATGCTATTTGGTCGAGGAGAGAAAGGATAAACCCCCCGTGTATTTTTCCACTAAAATTTGAATGGGATGGAAGCATTAATTCAGAAAGTTCTACTTTGGAGGATTCTACGGTTTTAAATTTTTGATTCATATATCGTGTAAGGGTTGGTTTTTAAATATTAATTTGAATTGCTATTCTTCTTCTAGATGATCTTCAGAAGCTCTTTCAAGCCACTTTTGATCGATTTGTTTGCTCGCTTTTGCCCCAAGTGTTTTTAAGCGTTCAACGCGGGTTATTAAATTGCCTCTACCTGTTAATTTAGTGATTGAATTATTATAGGTATTTTGAACGGTATTGAGTTGTTTGCCAATTTTATCCAGATCATCTAATAGGTTTCTAAACTGGTCGTATAGACGTCCAGCTTGTTTGGCAATATCCACGGCATTTTTGTGTTGTCTGTCGTTCTGCCAAATGCTATCGATGGTTCTCAAGGTAGCCAATAGGGTAGAAGGAGTGACAATAACAATATTCTTTTCAAAGGCTAAATTGTACAGCTGTGGCTCTTGTTGAAGAGCAACCGCAAATGCAGGCTCAAGTGGAATAAAAAGCAGCACGAAGTCTGGACTTTCCATCTCATAAAGGCTGTGGTAATTTTTGGCACTGAGTTGGTCGACATGCTTTTTAACCGAATTCACATGCTCTTTAAGCCAAATCGTCTTTTGAAGATCATCCTCCTCATTGACATAACGCTCAAAGGCAATAAGGGAGACCTTGGAGTCAACAATCATCTTTTTGTCTGCGGGTAGATGAATAATCACATCCGGAAGTACTCTTTTGCCTTCCTCTGTAGAAAAACTATTTTGAACAGAGTATTCACTTCCCTTGTTTAGTCCCGATTTCTCTAGAACACGTTCTAGTACCATTTCGCCCCAGTTTCCTTGCATTTTGGTGTCTCCTTTTAATGCTTTGGTTAAATTGGAAGCTTCTTTGGTAATTTGTGCGTTTAGATCTTGTAGGTCTTTGAGTTGTTGCTGCATGGCGGAGTGGCGGGTAATACTTTCTTTATTACTGTCTTCGACACGCTTTTCAAAATTCTTAATTTTTTCCTGAAGTGGGTTGAGGATGTTTTTGATATTTACCTCATTCTGATCCGTAAATTTTTTAGATTTCTCCTCCAGGATTCTATTGGCTAGAAGCTGAAAGTCTTTGCTGAATTTCTCCTGTAATTTCTCAACCTCCTGTTTTTGTTCCTTGTTTCGCTCAAGAAGATTCTCATAATCAACCTCCTTTCTAGACAAACGGATCGCAAAATCATCCTTGATCTTTCGGATCTCTTCTTTGGCTAGTTTCTCTTGGTCGATTTCCTGTTTATGCTCTTGAATTTGTTTTAACAACCTATCTTCCCTGTCTTGCATGACCTTTATAACAGAAGCACTTTTTTGCTTTTGTAAATAGCGTCCAATAAAAACCCCCAAGATAGCTGTAATCAATGGAATAAGGATAAAGATTAGATTATCAATCATTAATATGTATTTTCGTTGTAAATTATGATACGATTAATATTGTTGTAAAGATAAGAGATTCATGCAGATCATAAAGAAACTATTCTCAAGAATCAAAACAGTAGTGATAAGGTGAAAACAGTAAACCAGATGTCTATAAAAGGCAGTAAAATTCTTTTATTTATAACTTTTGGATGGTTAAGTCTCTTTGTCACAATAGGACAAAACCGCCCCCCAATTCATAATTTTTCCCTGAACCATTACAATGCCGGTATTCAAAATTGGGGTATAGCCTATGGGGAGAATAAGGTCTTTGTTGCCAACAACGAAGGCTTGTTGGAATTTGATGGAGTTAAATGGCGATTCTATCAGCTCCCCAATCAAACTATTATCCGATCGGTGGCTTATTTTGATGGTAAGATCTATACTGGATCCTATGAAGAGTTTGGGTATTGGGAAAGACAACCAACCGGGATCTTAGAATATCATAGTCTTAGTAAACTAATTAATGCAGAGGCCTATGAAACGGAATCGATTTGGGGAATATACCAGTGGAATAATCAAATTATTTTTAAGTCCTTCAGTAGTCTTTTTATTTATACAAATGGCGCTATAGAGGTAATTGAACCTCAAATGACACTTTTAGGGGCAAATGTAATCGACGACTCCTTTTATATTTTCGGAAGAAATCATGGCATATTTGAGTTAAATGGTTCAGATTTACAACTAGTTCGTCCGAGTACATCTCTTAAAGATTTTAAAGTGCAATCCATGGTTGCATTAGATAAGAACCATGTATTAATTGGAACAGCACTCAATGGAATGTTCCTTTGGGATAAACAGGGTAAAATAAGTAGGTGGGATCACCCACTTAATGAGGTTGTAAAGCAAAACCAGCTTAATAAAATAAGTGTCAATGCGTCCAATATTTTCTTAGGTACAATAAAAAATGGGCTGTATGTGATGAATCGAACAACTGGTGGATATTACAACATCAGTACGCTCTCAGGACTTCAAAATAATACCATTTTGGGAAGTTTAGTCAATGAGCGTGGGATTGTTTGGCTTGCTTTAGATAATGGTATTTCTGCGATTCCTATGCATTTTAATGCCTATTATTTAAATCCTGCAAATTATGATATAGGAGGTGTATACGATATGCTGAATTTCCAAGGGGAAACCTATATAGCTACTAATACTGGAATGTATATTAGCAATCAACAAGGAATGCATTTTGTTCAAGGGTCACAGGGTCACATTTGGGACCTTACTTTGGTGGACGACTTAATTGTATGTGGTCATAATTTAGGGACCTACCAGATAAGAGATAAGCAGTGGGAACTTATCTCCTCGAATAATGGTGGTTATGATTTTAAACCCGTTAGAGGAATGCCCGACACTTATATTCAGGGAAACTATACTGGTTTATCACTCTATGAAAAACAAGGTGAGCAATGGCAGGTAACTCAGATACAAGGACTTGAATTCCCAGTAAAGAAGATCGTATTTGAAAAAGAGAATATCGCATGGGTGGCACATCCTTATAAAGGGATTTTTAGGATTCACTTTTCAGATGATCATAAGAACGTTATAAAAATAGAGCGAGAGTATAACGAGTTCTTTAAAAACAGTTACACTATTAAGCTCTTTGAAATAGAAGGGCAAATAGCATTCTACAACGATCAACAATGGTTTGTATTTAATCCTTTGGAAGAGAAGATAGGAAGTTTTGATTCCTTAAATACCATTTTAAAGAGTGATCAGCAATCCTATCCAATTACGGATCCCAATTCCTCTCCCGTGGTATTTAAAAAGCAGGATGGGACTTTGTTTGTAAGAAGGAATTTAACCGATGAAGATTCTCAATTCTATATCCCTAACAGTTATTATGGTGGACATTTGATAAAAGGGGAGGAACGGGCTGTGGTTTTGGATGACTCTATCGTACAAATTGCATTGTACAATGATATTTTGGTGGTCAACAATGAAAAGATAACTGGCACTAGTCTTTCATTTAAGCCCAAGATCAATCGCATACTAAAAAATGGCGTACCACAGATGATAGATTCATCCATAAGGATGAAACAACGCGATACCCTTGCAATTGAGGTGTCTACACCGTTTTTATCTAATAATACCATGGTATATGCCTTAGGCGAAGGGGGCTCGAATTATAGGAAAGTGGAAGATGGTAAAATTGTTATAACCAATCAGAATTTTGGGAGCTTGCCCATAAGTATACAACCTGTTGTAAAAGGCAAGCTGTCAGATAAGGCAACTCTATTAACTGTAGAGGTAGAGAAACCATGGTTCTTGGGTATGTGGGGCGCGGCACTGCTGATTTTAATTTTACTGTTCCTTACAGCTTTTATTTTAACCATTAATAAGTACGTACTGATACGACATAAAAAGTATTTAGAAGTACAGTTCGAGCACCAAAAAGAGCTTAATCGTAAAGAAGAAGCCTTAAGACACGAGAAGAAACTCAACGAATTGCAGAAACATCAGCACCAATTAGAATTAAAAAACAAGACTAAGGAACTCGCCAATACAGCGATGGAGATGACTCGTAAAAATGAGATGCTAATGAAGCTCAAGGAAGATTTAAATTATTTTAAATCTGAAATTATTGATAAATCACGATACAATAAACTCATAAGTGGAATTGATAAACATTTAAAGGATTCAAAAGACTGGGAGTTATTTGAATCCAATTTTAATGATATCCATGACACTTTCTTTAGAGAACTTCACAAACTACACCCTGAAAAGCTCACTCCGAAGGACTTAAAATTATGTGCCTACTTAAAAATGAATCTCTCTAGCAAGGAGATTGCTCCACTTATGGGTATTTCTATACGAGGTGTTGAGATCCACAGGTACAGGTTGAGAAAGAAATTAGACCTCAGTACCGATCAAAATATGAGCGAATATCTGATCAATATTTAATTTACCTGAGCTGGTTATTTTAGTTCTATATTCCTTTTATGAAAATATCAACTTTTTTTCATGCTTTAAGAGTAATAGACGGTAATAATGGTAAAATTTTAAGATTTATCTGATTTCAGTCAATAGTTATCTACAGAGAAACTTACGTTTTATCAATAATAAACTCATCATTACTACATCAATTGTAGATTTCTGGGTAACTCCTTATTACTCATTTATAATCTTAACTATCTTTTTTACAACGCTTTAATGATTTCTCATTTGTTGATGTATTCAAGCTGTGGTGTTTTATAGCTACATCGTTGTAGTTTGTGATAATTTTAAGAAGCTAACTTTAATATAAGAAACATGAAAAATCATTTGTTAACCCTATTATTGTTTTTTTGCTTGAGTGCTTTTGGGCAACAGACCATTACTGGAGTGGTATCTGATGATCAAAATATGCCGCTTCCAGGAGCTAGTGTATTGATCAAAGGAACTACAACAGGAACTCAGACCGATTTCAATGGAAACTTTTCTTTAGAGGCCAACCAAGGCGATACTTTGGTGTTCTCTTATGTGGGAATGGAGACCCAAGAAGTTGTGGTAGGATCCAGCTCCACCATAGACGTTCAATTAGTCATCAGTGCTAGTGAACTCGAGGAAGTTGTGGTGGTAGGTTATGGAACACAAAAAAGTAAAGATCTTACCTCTGCAATTACTACAGTTCAGGCAGAGGATATTGAAAAAACTCCAGCTGCTCAGCCTATGCAAGCCTTACAGGGAAAGGTTGCTGGACTTCAAATTGTCAATAATGGTTCACCAGGGGAGTCTCCAACGGTTCGTATTCGTGGGATCGGATCTTATAACACCGGAGAATCAGGGCCTTTGTATGTGGTCGACGGTGGATTTTATGATGATATTAATTTTTTGAATCCTTCGGATATAAAGACCATCTCCGTTTTAAAGGATGCATCTGCAGCTGCGATTTATGGAGTAAGAGCAGCAAATGGGGTAGTACTTATCGAAACTAAAGGAGGAACCTTTAATCAAAAGCCAGAATTTAGGTATGATGGATATACGGGTTATCAAATTGCTCAAAATGTAGTAAAGATGGCCAATACACAGCAGTTTGTTCAATATGTAAATGAAACTGGACTCACTGCTGATAATCAGTTTGTAGACAATGCTATTGCTCGTTATGGAAGAAGTCGACTAGATCCGAGTCTTCCAGATGTCAATACGGATTGGTATGATGAAATTATTCGCCCTGCCGTAATTACCAATCACAATATTGGAATGTCAGGGGGTGGAGAAAATGCCAAATATTCCATAGGGGTAAACTATTTTAGTCAAGAGGGTTTGTTAAATATGAAAAACGAATATGAACGCTTTAATCTTCGTAGTAAAATTGATTTTAATGTAACAGATTGGCTAACCGTTGGAGGAAGTATGGTGCTTAGTAATGCATCTAGATACCGTCCAGAGGCTTCTGCATGGCGTAAAGCCTATTATGCGGTGCCGCTTCTGCCTGTGCATGACCCTTTAAATACTGTGGCCGCCCCTATTGATTATGCGAATTCACAGGATTTAGGTTATCGTAGTAGCCAAAATCCATTTCCTTTACTCTCCTTTAGTGAGAACAAAGATAAAATCAGAAATGTAATGGCTAATTTTTATGCCGAGATTGATATTATACCTGATAGATTAACCTTTCGAACAGCTTATAATCACAATTTTGAAACAGTGGAAACCAGGGAGGTACGTTTTCCCTACACCCTGGGCGGCAACGAAGTTCGCGTTAACTCAGAGCTAGTAAAAAGAAATGCAACCATTTCCAATCAAATTTGGGATAACACGCTAACCTATGAGAACAGTTTTGGAAAGCATAATGTTACCCTATTAGCAGGGGCTTCTTTTCGAGATGAGTCTTATGAAATGTTAGAGGCAAAGGGGATTGGGTTTCCATACAACAATGGCGAACAAGCTTATTATTTAGATCAATCTCAAACCATTGATGTGGATGCTGTTGGGGATGACGGTAGAAGAGAATACGGACTGTCCTATTTTGGTAGGATCGCCTATAATTTTGATGGACGTTATCTGTTATATGGAACCTTCCGTGCTGATGGAACGAATAAATATCAAGAGAAGTGGGGATATTTTCCAACTGTTGGTGCTGGTTGGGTTTTGAGTGAGGAGGCATTTTTTCCACAAAGTGATGTAGTTAACTTCTTGAAACTCCGTGGAAGTTGGGGTAAATTGGGTAACGACAACGTAGCCTCGAGTGATGGAGCCTTTACCTCAAGTGTTGTCACAACCTCTTTTGGAGATGTGATGTATTCAGGTATACAAACCTCGAGCGCCTTTACCTATTTGCGGTGGGAGGTGACTGAGGAGTACAATCTAGGATTATCCGCTAGACTTTTTAATAGTAACCTATCAGTAGAACTGGATTATTTTAGAAGAGATACCAAAGATGCTGTGATTCCTGTGGCGAGACCACTTGTCCCTGAGAGTTTAAGGCAGAATGTGGGTCAGATTCGAAATCAAGGATTTGAGGTGGCCCTTAATTGGACTAAAGTTGTTAATGATGATTTTAGTTATAGTATAGGAGGTAATTTCTCTACTTTGGATAATGAAATTCTCGACCTTGGTGGACAACAGTATTTAAATTTTGGAAGCTCTGACTTTCAGCGAAGAAGTATTGTTGGTGAAACCCTGTTTGCATTTTATGGATTGGAAACTGCTGGGGTTTATCAAAATGATGCCGAAATTCAAGCAGATCCGATTGCGGTGGACAACGCTTTAGTTCCTGGTGATTTAAAATTTAAAGATAGAAATCAAGATGGAGTTATTAATGGAGATGATCGTACAGTACTGGGTTCTTTTATACCGACATTTAATTACGGTTTTAATGTAAATCTAAATTACAAAAACTGGGATTTCTCAGTAGCTGCAATTGGACAAGGGGGTAATAAAATTTTAAATAGAAAACGCGGAGAATACCGCTATACACCAGATACTAATATTGACAGAGACTTCTTTTTGAATCGATGGCATGGGGAGGGAACAAGCAATAGTTACCCTTCATCCTTAGGACTTCGTAAACCATGGAATTATCAGCTCAATAGTTTTTATATCGAAGATGGTGATTTCTTTAGAATCCAGAATATCACTCTTGGATACACTATTAAAAACGAAAAGATTCCACAAACTAGAATATACGTAACTGCTGAAAAACCATTAACGGTATTTAGTTATAATGGATTTAACCCAGAGGTTGCTGATGGCTTTGATAATCAAACCTATCCAGTACCGGCGGTATACACTTTAGGGGTAAATATTAAATTTTAAGAAATCATGAGAGGACAATATAAATTTATAGTAGTGAGTTTATCAGTCATAACACTGTTATTTGGTAGTTGTGATAAACTTGACGAGCCAGAGTTGAACAATAACTTTACTGGTGGTACGGATTATACCCAAACCGAGGATATGTTATTATCCTTAATAGGAGTTTATGATGCCTATACCGATACAGGTTGGGAACTTCCACTTTTAATAGGTGTTCGCGGAGATGACGTTAATGCCGCAGGTGACCAGGCCGTATATCAAGATACCGACATGTTTAAATACGATAGCAATAACTGGATGTATAATAGTGTGTGGAAAGCATACTATGATGATATTGTGGTGGCCAATACGGCGATTGAGAACATCGATAAATACATTGCAGAGGCTGAAGCCTCAGGTAAAAAACAAGGGGAACAATACAAGGCAGAGATTAAAATTATGCGTGCCATGGATCACTATTTTCTTGCAAAGACTTGGGGAAGTGTATTTATATTGGACACCTCAGATCTTGCAACCTTAGCAGAGATTCAGACACTTCCTACACGTGAAGAGGTCATGCAATTTGTGTCCGATGAGATGGATGAGGCTATCCCAGCCTTACCAAAAATAAGGCCTAACCAAAGACAAGATCTTCCTGGTGCTTATACAGCCTACACTGCATATGCGGTCAAGGCAATGGCCAATCAGGAATTAGGAAATTACCAAGGGGTTGCTGATGCTACTGGAGAAATAATAAACTCTGGATTATTTAATCTTTATCCTGATTTTTATGAATTGTTTAAAACCCCAGGTAAACTGAGTGATGAAAGTTTGATGGAACTACAATACTCCGATTATGGTCAAGGCTCTGGTGAGCGTGAATCCCATTTATACGCTCCCTACGGACCCTCTGCTTGGTCGCCTGTGGTAACTGATGCGGCTTCTGGTTGGGGATTCTATGAGCCGAGTTTAAAGTACATCCATTTTATGCTGGATCGTGGAGAAACCACCCGACTTCAAACCAGTGTATTATTTACCCCTGATGGGATCTCAGAAATTCAACAAACACCTGGGTATGAAACACTTCCAGATTTTGTGTCAAATACAACCCCTGATGGAGATGTGATTGAAAATAATGTTAGGGCGCTGTTTTCAAGTGGGAAACACTACCTCCCATCGAACCAATTAATCCCTGGTCGTACGGATTATGGGAGTAACAAGAACTACATAATGATTCGTTATGCAGAGATCTTACTCATGTATGCGGAGGCATTAACTAGGGGTGCAACAGGCGTAGGTCTTACAGCGGACCAAGCGGTTAATCTAGTGAGAGCACGAGCTGATATGCCTGCACTCTCAGGAGTGACCACACAAGATGTTTTGGATGAAAAATTTGCAGAATTGGCCATGGAATGGGGAGTTCGTTATTACGATATGATTCGTGTGGACAATTACCAGGAGTTGAGTTATCAAGGTAGAAGTTTTAGCTCAGAAAAGGAGCTATTGCCATATCCTCAACAGCAAATCGATGAATTACCTGTACTATCTAAGTAAAACTAATGTTTAAACCACACGATATGAAACGTATTATATATTTAATGAGCTTTGTATTTGCCTTGCTAGTTTCTAGCTGTGACCAAGGCATCGACTCCATTAAGGAGGTCGCACCAGGGCCAGATATGGCCCCACCTGTAGTTGCGATTAATTATCCAGCTGCAGGATTGGAAATTCAGGTTAAAGAAGATGTGGTTCCTATCACCATTAAATTTTCTGTAGAAGACGATATTGAACTTATATCAGTTGTAGTCTCTATGGACGATGAAGTAATCAGAAGCTACAGTAGTTTTAAAGATTATAGAAAAGTCACCATAGATGATCTGGTGTATCCAAATTTAGAAAACGGTAGTCACACCCTTTCAGTTCAAGCAACTGATATCGAAGGAAAAGAGACCATACAGGCTATTACCTTCGAGAAAAAAGAAGCCTATAAACCCATCTACGATGGTGAGATATTTTATATGCCTTTTAATGGGGATTTTTCGGAATTAGTAAGTGTATCAAGCGGTACTGCCGTTGGTTCTACAGGTTTTGCTGATCAAAGCGTAGTTGGCGCTAATGCCTTTGCTGGAGCAGCAGATTCTTATGTGACATTTCCAACAGAAGGATTATTAGACAGCGAGTTTAGTGCCACGTTTTGGTATAAATTAAATGCAGTACCAGATCGTGCTGGAATATTAGTGATAGGACCTGAAGACACCGAGAATCCAGATGCTCAAAATAACAGAACCAGCGGATTTCGATTCTTTAGAGAAAATGCTGGGGGTAATCAACGTTTTAAACTCAATGTGGGTAACGGTACGGCCGATTCATGGGTAGATGGTGGCGAAGCGGCAGATCTTTCCCCTGGTACTGATTGGGTACAAATGGCTTTTACTATTTCTCAAAGCACCGCCAAAGTTTATATCGACGGAGTCCTGGTAGCGGAAACCGCTATTACAGGTGTGGATTGGACTGGATGCGATTTGTTATCTATTGGATCTGGGGCTCCTAGGTTCTCTGGATGGGATCATCTTTCTGACTTGAGCTTTATTGATGAACTCCGATTTTATAACAAAGAGTTGAGCATTGAAGAAATTTTGGAAATCCAAAATGCTGATTTAGAGTAACTATTAATTAAAAAAAATAAAATACGATGCGTTTAATCAAAATCTTTATGTTGTTGTTCACATTAGTAATTACCTCGTGTGAAAATAATACAAAAAAGGAATCCGATACCGCGGAACCTAATACTCCATCTCCAGAGGAGCAAGGAGAGTTTGTTCCAACAGATGATGATGTTGCCCTTATGGATAAGGTTCAACGTCAAACTTTCGATTACTTTTGGGATGGTGCCTTACCGAATTCTGGATTGGCAGCAGAACGTATTCATACCGATGGTGAGTATCCATCTAATGACAAGCATATTTTAACAACTGGTGGAAGCGGTTTTGGACTCATGGCTATTTTAGTGGGTATTGAACGGGGATACATCACAAGAGATCAAGCCTTAAAACGATATATTAAGGTCGTCGATTTTTTGGCAAAAGCGGATCGCTTTCATGGTGCATGGCCACATTGGTTGGATGACAATACTGGTAAAACCAAAGCATTTAGTACCTATGATGATGGTGGGGATCTTGTAGAGACTGCCTTTTTGATTCAAGGACTTTTAACGGTAGCTGAATACTTTAAGGGTGGTAATGAGCAGGAACAAAAACTAGTTAGTGATATTCAAACCTTATACGAAGAAGTTGAATGGGATTGGTATACTAAAGGAGAAAATGTATTGTATTGGCACTGGTCGAAAAATCATGAGTGGAAAATGAATTTCCCAATTGGTGGATACAACGAATGCCTTATTATGTATGTTCTAGCAGCTGCATCACCAACTCATCCAATATCTAAAGAGGTGTATGATAAGGGTTGGGCTAGAGATGGAGCGATTACTGAGGATACTACCTATTATGATTTGCCTACCATACTAGATCATTATGAGCATGATGGCGACCCAGTTGGTCCCATGTTTTGGTCTCATTATTCGTATTTAGGACTAAATCCAAAAGGCTTAAAAGATCAATATGCTGACTACTGGGCTTTGAATCGTAATCATGCATTGATTCAGTATAGGTATTGTGTAGATAATCCAAAGAATTACGAGGGTTATGGGGAAAATTGTTGGGGGATGAGCTCAAGTTATTCCATGAAAGGCTATGCAGGACATCGTCCTGGAAGTATGGATCTTGGTGTAATTACACCCACTGCAGCACTAGCATCTATGCCTTATACACCAAAAGAAAGTATGCAGTTTTTAAGATATATGTATACCGAGCAGGATTCCCTTATCGGGAAATATGGCCCCTATGATGCCTTTAGTCTTGAGGAAGATTGGTATGTCCCTCGTTATTTGGCTATTGATCAAGGGCCCATACCTGTTATGATTGAAAATTATAGAACGGGATTACTTTGGGAGCTTTTTATGAGAAATAAGGATGTTCAAAATGGATTGGATAAATTAGGGTTTACCTATACAACTATGTAGCCATGATCATTAGTCGAAGTGTAATGTACATTGGTGTCTTAGTATTGGTATTGGGGTGTAAACTTCAAAAAAAAAGCTTTGAGTTTGTAGTATTGCCAGATACGCAGTCTTATATGGAATCTTATCCCGATATTTACATAAGACAAATGGAGTGGATTGCAGATCATCAGAAGCGTTTTTCCTTTGTAATACATCTTGGTGACATTACGCAAAACAACAGTGAAAATGAGTGGAAACTCGCCAAAGAAGGATTTAATAGAATAGAATCAAAGGTTCCCTATACCTTTAGCATAGGGAATCATGATATGGGGAGTGGACCAGGAAAATTTGCTGATCAGCGCAATACCAAATTGGCCAATGCACATTTTGACATTCAAGCATTAAAGAATAATGACCATGTGATCGCTTCTTTTCCTAAAGCAACGGTAGATAACCTTTGTAGTAAATTTGAAATCGCTGGCTATACTTGGCTGGTATTTTCTTTGGAATTTGGACCTAGAAATAAAACAATTGATTGGGTAGACCAAATAATTGAAAAGCACCCTGAGGCAAAGGTTATTATCAATACGCATGCTTATATGTTTGATGATAATACCTTACATGGGGGTGATCATTGGTGGCAACCACAGGCATATGGGATTGGAAAGGACACAGGAGCAGATGCGGTTAATAATGGCAGACAGTTATGGGATAAATTGGTTAGCAGGCATCCGAATATCTTGATGGTATTTAGCGGTCATGTTTTAAAATCAGGTGTTGGCAGACTGGTCTCAACGGGGGATCACAGTAATGAGGTGTATCAAATGTTGTCTAATTATCAAAAAGGAGTGGAGGGCTCGCAAAGTGGTGGAAATGGATTTTTGAGAATAGTGAAGGTTGATGTTGAAAAGGGTGAAATTTCTGTTAGTACCTATTCTCCTTGGCTAGATGCTTATAAGGAGGATGCTGACCACGATTTTAGTTTTGAAAATGTAAAATTTTAATACTATGAACTATAAAAACAACTGGCTTAGCTGCCTATTAGTATTGCTTCCAATGTTGATCTTTTCGCAAGAGCAACTCTATAAAGAAGCAAGTTTGGTACGGCAAAACGATACTTTAAACTATCGGATTTTATTGCCTGAAAATTTTTCAGAGAACCAGACCTATCCCTTGTTGTTATTCCTTCATGGAGCCGGTGAACGGGGAAGTGATAACAAGGCCCAACTAACCCATGGAAGTACCCTGTTTACTGCCCAAGAAAACAGATCTAATTTTCCAGCGATTGTTATTTTTCCACAATGCCCTAAGGACGATTATTGGTCGAATGTGGATATTGACCGTTCTAAGCAAAGTATACAATTGGAATTTAATTCCCAAAAAGAAGCCACTACTGCTCTGACACTGGTCATGGAATTACTTAATGAGCAATTAGATCAACCTTATGTGAATAAAGATAGAGTCTATGTTGCAGGATTATCTATGGGAGCCATGGGGACTTTTGAAATCCTCAGTCGGATGCCAACGACATTCGCTGCTGCAATTCCCATATGTGGAGCAGGTAATACAGCCTTGGCTGAAAAATATGCCCAAGTACCCTTGTGGGTATTTCACGGCGCTAAAGATAATGTGGTCGCCCCGCTGTATTCTCTAGAAATGGTAGAAGCTTTGTTAAAGGCTGGTGGTTACCCTAAATTCACTTTATATGAGGATGCCAATCACAACAGCTGGGATTCCGCATTTGCTGAACCAGAGCTTTTAACTTGGTTGTTTTCAAAAAATCGAGCTCAGCCATAAATAGGAATAGCTCGCCAAGTAGAATGAATATCTAGCGTAACAGAATAAAAGATTAAACAATATGTCACGATTAAAAACCATTATATTAGGATGTCTCTTGGTAAGTTTTTCTGTACTAGCTCAAAGTTCAGAACAAATTCCAATGGTGGAAGCACTCTTGGAAAAAATGACAGTGGAGCAAAAGATAGGACAGCTTAATTTAGTTACCCCTGGCGGTGGCATCGCTACCGGTGAGGTTGTTAGCCGGAATGTAGAGGCGAAGATAAAGGCTGGTAATGTTGGTGGATTATTTGGGGTTTCTGGTCCGAATAAGATTAGAATGGCTCAGGATCTTGCTGTTAACCAAAGTCAATTAGGTATTCCATTACTCTTTGGTTTTGATGTTATTCACGGTTATAAAACAACTTTCCCAATTCCTTTGGGATTAGCCTCTAGCTGGGATATGGATTTAATCAAAAAGACTGCTCAAGTTGCAGCTAAGGAGGCTACAGCCGATGGGATAAACTGGAATTTTTCTCCAATGGTAGATATCACTCGTGATCCGAGATGGGGAAGAATCGCCGAGGGCGCTGGTGAAGATCCATTTTTAGGATCGGCTATTGCCAAGGCTATGGTGGAGGGATACCAAGGAGATGATCTCACAGCTTCAAATACCATGATGGCCACTGTAAAGCATTTAGCTCTTTATGGAGCCTCTGAAGCAGGACGGGATTACAATTCTGTTGATATGAGTCACCTTAAAATGTTTAATCAGTATATGCCACCTTACAAAGCCGCTATAGATGCTGGAGCTGCCTCGGTGATGACTTCATTTAATGATATCGATGGTGTCCCAGCTACTGGGAATAAATGGTTATTGACTAAGGTATTGCGTGAGCGATGGGGTTTTGAGGGATTTGTTGTCTCTGATTACACCTCTTTAAATGAGATGGTAGCTCATGGTTTGGGTGATTTGCAGGCGGTTTCTGCCTTGGCATTAAATGCTGGTTTGGATATGGATATGGTAGGGGAAGGTTTTTTAACCACGCTTAAAAAGTCATTGGAACAAGGTAAGGTGACTGAAGAGGCCATTACAAAGGCATGCAGAAGGATTTTAGAAGCAAAGTTTAAGTTAGGCTTGTTTGATGATCCTTATCGATACATCGACATGGATAGACCAAAGAGAGATATACTCTCTCCAGAGAACAGAGCGATTGCTCGAAAAGCTGCTGCTGCATCCGCAGTACTACTTAAAAATGAAACGGGAATACTGCCAATTTCAAAAACTGCTAAAATTGCACTGGTAGGGCCTTTGGCAGATAATAGAAATAATATGCTGGGAACATGGGCTCCGACGGGTGAAACTAAATACGCTGTAACTATACGTGAGGGTATTGCAAATGTAGCCCCTTCGGCAAAGGTCCAATATGCCAAAGGCTCGAATATATTGGACGACCCAGAAATGGCAAAAAAAATTAATGTCTTTGGGCCACGGGTTATCATTAGTGAATCCTCACCAGAGGAATTACTAAAGGAGGCTTTGGCTAGTGTATCCAAGTCGGATGTAGTGGTAGCTGTTGTGGGGGAAGCCACAGAGATGAGTGGTGAGGCGGCGAGTCGAACTGATCTCCGTATCCCAGAGGCACAGAAAAAAATGATTCGAGCATTGGTGGAAACAGGTAAACCTGTAGTCTTAGTTCTTATGAGTGGTAGACCACTAAATATTAGTGAAGAATTTGAAATGCCAGTAAGTATTTTACAAGTCTGGCATCCTGGAGTGGAAGCAGGAAATGCTATTGCTGATTTGTTGTTTGGTAATTATAATCCTTCGGGTAAATTAACTGCGACTTGGCCGCGAACAGTAGGGCAGATTCCAATATACCACAGCATGAAAAATACGGGGCGCCCTGCTGAGGATCCTGAAGAATTTCAGAAATTTAGATCCAATTATCTTGATGTTCCTAACACGCCTTTGTTTGCTTTTGGTTACGGACTCAGCTACACAACTTTTGAATATTCAAATTTAAAATTAAGCCACGATAGAATTGGTCAAAATCAATCCATAGAGGTTTCCGTTGAAATTAAGAATACTGGGGAGTATGACGGTGCAACGGTAGTACAGCTATATCTTAAAGATGTGGTTAGAAGTATTACCCCGCCCAAACGGACATTAAAAGGATTTAAAAAGGTGTTCCTTAAAAAAGGGGAGCAAAAAACCGTTCGATTGACTTTAAGAGCTGATGATTTAAAATTTTACAACAATGAATTGGAATTTATTGCAGAGCCTGGTGTTTTTGAGGTATTTATAGGTGCAGATTCCAATGCAACTCTAAAAAAATCCTTTAATTTACAGTAGAACTAAAAAACTACTTTTACCATGCTGTTAAGATTCTTACTACTTTCATGGACCTTTTTATTGTTGATTTCTTGTAATCCATCGCAAGAAAACAGGTATATCGAACCAATTTTTGAAAAGGTACAACAACAAACTTATACCTATGCCGACACCCTAAAATTAGACTTTTATGATGCTAAGGAGGATCTTTTAGATAAACGACCTTTACTTGTTGTCGTTCATGGAGGAGGATTTTCTGTAGGACAAAGGGATAACCCAACAGAGGTTAAATTTTCTGAAGCCATGGCAAAAAAGGGCTATACAGTAGCCTCTGTAAGCTACAGGCTAACAAGAAAAGGAAAAGCAACAGGTTTCGGATGTGATTGTCCAGCTGAAGATAAAATAGAAACTATCAAAATGTCAGGTGAGGATATTTTAAAGGCACTACATTTTCTAAAGAAAAGAAATGACGTTTTTAAAATTGATTTTAATCGTGTGATTCTCATCGGCAGTAGTGCGGGGGCAGAAGCTGTGGTTAATTTGGCGTATATGCGCGACAGCGATTTATATAATGATTTGAACTACGGGGACCTGGAGTTTGCGGGGGTGGTATCTTTTGCAGGAGCTTTATTAGAACTCGGGAGTTTAACTAAGGCAAACGCTAAACCATCTATGTTTTTTCATGGTATGAAAGATCGTTTGGTGCCCTATGATGTCGCAGCACACCATTACTGTGATAAGGATGCCCCTGGCTATCTCATGCTTTATGGTTCTAAAGCCATGGCTGATAAATTAAAAGAATTAAAGGTTTCGTATAACCTTGGTATGGACCCCAGTGGGACCCATCAATGGGCTGGAATTCCTTTCTCAAGAACAGATTCTATAGCTAATTTTATTAATGAGGCAATCATAAAGCAGCAATTAACGCAAATAAATAGAACACTTAAAAAATAATTATGAAGGACTCAAAAACCATTAGAACTTTTAATTTCTTTGTTTTAGGAGCTCTGTTAATTTTTGTGAGTTCATGTCAAACAAAAAGTAAAGACAATAATTCTACGCAAACAAAGGAAGATATCCAAAATAGCCGACCAAACATTCTATTTATAATGTCGGATGACCATGCATATCAAGCAATAAGTGCTTATGGTAGTGAGTTGAGTAAATTGGCCCCTACACCAAATATTGATAGAATTGCAGACAACGGAGCGTTGTTTACCAATATGTATAATACCAATTCGATATGTGGACCATCTCGGGCTGTAATTCTCACAGGTAAGCATAGTCATGTAAATGGATTTCGTCAAAATGGCGAGCGATTTGATGGTAATCAGCCTACCCTACCTAAGAAATTAAAACAAATAGGCTACCAAACGGCATTGATTGGAAAGTGGCATCTTTATGGGTACCCTCAGGGATTTGATTATTGGAACATTGTGGTAGATCAGGGACATTACTACAATCCTGATTTTATAAAAATGGGAGACACTATTCGAATCCCGGGCTATGCTACAGATATTATTACAGAAGAAGCCTTGAGTTGGTTAAAGGAAAGTAGGAAGGAGAACAAACCATTCTTTATGATGTTACATCACAAGGCTCCACATAGAAACTTTATGCCTCCTTTACGTTATTTAAATGAATTTGATTCTATTACTTTTCCCGTTCCTGAAACTTATTTCGATAAGCATGACAATCAAATTGCAGCTCAACAACAGTTGCAGACCATCTATAGGGATATGTATGAGGGCCATGATCTGAAATTAAGTAAGGAGTATGGAAGTACAGAATTATCCAACAATCCCTGGACAAATGATTTTGATCGTATGTCTGAGGAGCAAAAGGAAATTTGGGACAAGGCTTACCTTCCAAAGAATAATGCTTTTTGGGAGAAGGATTTAAAGGGAAAAGAGTTGGCGATTTGGAAATTACAACGTTATCTTCAAGAATACTTAGGAACAGTTAAGGCCGTTGATGATGGGTTAGGGAAGGTGCTTGATTATCTTCAGGAAAATGGACTTATGGAGAACACTATTGTGGTGTATACTTCAGACCAAGGTTTTTATCTTGGAGAAAAGGGTTTTTTCGACAAACGCTTTATGTATGAGGAATCCTTTAGAATGCCTTTTATGATTCAGTATCCAGGTAAGATAGAGGCAGGAAGCAAAGTAAGCGCTTTGACTCAAAACCTAGACTTTGCACAAACGTTTTTAGACTACGCAGGGGCTGCTGATTCCGCCACCGTTGCAATGCAAGGAAAGTCGTTTAAGCCGCTTCTTCAAGGAAAGGTATCTGATGATGATTTTAGAGATGCTATTTATTACCACTACTATGACTACCCAGCCTTTCATATGGTTAAAAAACATTATGGGGTCAAAACTAAACGCTATAAGTTGATGCACTTCTATGATGACATTGATGCTTGGGAATTTTATGATCTAAAAGAAGATCCTAAAGAGCAGTATAATGCCATCGATGATAAGCGGTATACACAAATTATTGAAATGATGCATCAAAAGTTGGATTCACTACAGAAGGTTTATAAGGTAACGGATAAGGAGTTTGAGCAGGCTCCAAAACAAAAAGTCGATAATGCCTATAAGGTTTTTGAACGCTTAAGAGGGACTCCGATTCAGTAAAGTGACCTTTTGGTTTAGAAAGAGGTGAGGTTAGCATTATATTATCAACTAATTTTTGACAAAAGTTCCAACTATTGGAAGTGATGGCTTACACATAGCAAATAAAATAAAACAAGCAGTTTTTACAACATCTAAAACTAGGTTTGGTATATTTGAGAATAATAAATTTTACTGGCTATAACACAAGAATTATGAGAATTTTAAATTTACTTTTAGCTGCGCTTTTATGCAGTTTAACTTATGCTCAAGACCTTCAAGTGATGTCTTACAACATCAAGTACGACAACACATCGGATTCTGTCAACAATTGGGAAAATCGCAAAACTTTTCTAACATCTCAACTTAATTATTACGATGCAGATATAATTGGAACTCAAGAAGGATTACACCATCAACTCGAAGATATTAAAGCAGCTTTAGACCGCTATGATTACGTAGGTATAGGTCGGGATAAAGGAAATACAGAAGGTGAATATTCAGCCATTTTTTATAACACACAACAAGTGGAAGTTCTAAAGCAAGGGACATTTTGGCTTTCTCCTACTTCAGATAAGCCATCTAAAGGTTGGGATGCTGCTTTAAATAGAATTTGTACCTACGCCTTGTTTAAAGATAAGGACACTGATCATAGCTTTTGGGTATTTAACACTCATTTCGACCATAAGGGGGAAACTGCGCGCTTGGAGAGTTCGAAATTAATACTTCAAAAAATAAATGAAGTAAATACAGATAACAAAGCCGTCGTACTTACAGGTGACTTTAATTTAACTGATCAACAGCAGGGTATTCGGATCATTACAAGCCAAATGGTTGATACACATAAAGCCGCAGGAGATAATGCTTTTGGACCAAAGGGTACCTTTAATGGTTTTCATTTTGAAAAGCCTGTTACTGATAAAATCGATTATGTATTTATTTCAGAGGGTGGGTTTAAAGTGCTTAAAAGTGGCATTTTAAGTGATTCCCAAGATTGTAAATATCCTTCGGATCATTTTCCTGTATTGGTAGATTTGGATTTTAAATAATTATCGATCAATTGATTTTGAAACTTGCAGTTTGTGGATCAAAACTGATGAGATCACTGCCAAATAAATCTGAAAAAACTTCTTGTTTTATAAGTTCCTCTGGAGTACCAAAGATGGATTTTTCTTTCTGAAGTATTACAATTTTATCACAAAGCTGTAAGGCTAATCCAATTTCGTGGGTTGAAAAAACAATGGACCTAGTAGTTGTTTTAACAATGTTTTTAAGCATTTTAAGAACATAAGCTTTGTGATAAATATCCAAATGCGTAGTGGGCTCATCTAATAGAATTAAAGAGGTGTCCTGAGCAAGGGCTCTTGCAATCATAACTCTTTGAAATTGTCCATCACTGAGTTGGTAGCACTTTTTATCTTGGAGCTCGTTGAGTCCAGTATCGTTAAGGATCGTTTTAACCACATCAATATCCTTGGAGCTCAAACTGCCAATCCAATTAGTATAAGGTTGTCTTCCTAAAGCAATGACCTCTAAAACACTCAGGTTTTTAGTCGGGATTCCTTCTGTAAGAACTATGCTAAGGGATTTGGCGAGTTGATTAGACTTGTAGGAAGATAACAACGTGTTATGAAGTAGGATCTCACCTGAAAGCTTTGGTTGAATACCAGAGAGGGTCCGAAGTAGGGTAGACTTTCCAACCCCATTGGTACCAACTAGGGCAACTAGTTCACCAGATTGCACATTAAAATTGATGTTTTCCGCCACCGGGCTAATCATAGATTTATGCTGGTATCCTATTTTTAGATCCCTGGCTTGAATGACGCTATTTGTTGTTTTTGTCTTGATAGGATCGATATTTAAAAAATCATTTTACGTTTTCTAACCAATAGCCAAATAATTACTGGAGCACCAACTAAAGAGGTAATGGCGTTAATGGGTAGGGTTAAAGTACTTCCAGGAAGTTGAGCAACCGTATCACAAAGAAGCATAATCATGGCTCCGAAACAAACGGTTGCAGGTATCATTATTTTGTGATTTTGAGTCGGAAATAATTGTCTGCTCAGGTGTGGGACAGCTAAACCTATAAATGCAATTGGACCAGCAAATGCGGTAATACTTCCAGCCAAGAGACTTGTAGAAATGATAATTAAATATCTAGATCTCTTAACGTTAATTCCCAGACTAAAGGCATAGTGTTCCCCCAGTAAAAGAGCATTAAGAGGCTTGATGCAATATATCGCAATTAAAACTCCTAATACAACAAATACACATAAGAGTAACAATTGATTCCAAGAAAGATTACCTAGACTGCCAAAGGACCAGAAAATATATTGTTGAAGCTGTTCTTTCTGAGTAAAATAAGACAGTACACTTACCACTGAACTGGTAATACTTCCGAACATTAAGCCAATAATCAATAGAGTCATGGTATCCTTGACCGCACTAGCTACAATCATAATGGCGGATAGGACCAAAAAACTTCCAACGGTTGCAGCAATAATGGTACCTGCTGAGTACCCAAGGCCAAATCCAATAACTCCTCCAAATATTGAAGTTCCCATAATCAATAAGGCCACCCCTAGACTAGCCCCTGAACTAATTCCTAAAACAAAAGGCCCTGCTAGAGGATTTCTAAAAAGGGTTTGCATTAAGAGTCCACTTAGAGATAATCCACTACCTACTAAAATTGCCGTCAGTGATTTTGGAAGCCTATAATTTACAATTATATACCTCCAAGATTCATCAGCCACAGGACGATCCAATAGCGCATAAATCACTTCTTTAGCAGGAATACTCACTGATCCCAGAGATAAGTTTACTACAAAGCTTACTATAAGAAATACCCCTAGAATAAGCAGTGAAGGATAATATGATTTTGTGGTATTCAAGGCTGTAACGGTTTAAAGAATACTGTTGTGTAATTGGGTAACAAATTGGGATGTAAAATATGAATTATATCTTTTAAAACAACATCAGGCCTAGTCGGGGCTAGCTCATAGTAGAGCATCCCACCTTTATCTCCAGTGCTTAGGCCGTAGGTGAAAATCTTCTTTTTCTTGAAAAAATTAAATTGTTGATAATGCGGGTTAGCCTGTTTTAACTGGCTATAACTAATAAATTGTCCAGAACCTATCCAATATTCAGTATCACGCGCCTGCATTAAAACTGTTTCAAAGTTCAAAGAAAGACTACCTGTTCCTTTGGAGTCTTTCCATAGATAACTAGCATTAGCATCTTGGAAGAATTGTGCAAGCCAACTTTCCCCTCCTGGCGCGTACCAGATATCCTTGAACATCGAACCGCTAATTACCGTTGGTCTAGAGGTAGCTTCTAGGGCAAGTTTCTTTGCTTTGTTATATTCTGTAACAACGGCGTTAAAAATTTGATTAGCCTGCTCGGATTTGCCAAAGAAAGCTCCCATAAATTTAATCCACTCCGCTTTACCAAGCGGTGTTTCCTCTACCCAATCCCCATTGTATACCACTGGAATTCCTGCTTTGGAGATGGTGGCATAACTCTTGTTTTGATTCGAAACTCCAAAGCCTATAAAAAGTTCTGGCTGGGCAGCAATAATAACCTCTTCATTTAAAGATTCATTGGAGCCTAATTCAATTATTTGCCCGCTTTCAACTCGTTTTCTTAACTCTGGAGAGGAAATAAAGTCTGTTTCTGCAAAACCGATTAAATGATCTGAAACATCTAAAAGTTCGAAGGCGGGAATATGGGTAGTCGATGTGGCAGCTACCCTTTTAACTGGGGTAAATACAACAGCATCAAAGTTTTCTCTGAGGTAATTTATACTGTCCTTTAATTGGTTTTTATGCTTTTTTTCAATCAAGGCGTACCTAAAGGGAGCATTTGCATTAGGCCATGGAGATTTCACTTGGATAAAGGTAATGTGACCTTGTTTTTTTATAGTAAACCCTTGGGCGTAAAGAACTGCAATTTCTGCATCCTGGGTGCTTTGCAATGTTGTAGTTTGTTCTAAAGAAGGGGATTCCTTCTTTTGCTGGGATTCATTACAACCCATAAGCGCAACAACCAATAAAAGGCAAAGGTATTTAATCATGAGAAGCTTAATTGTGTATTTTCTATCGCTGATTCTAGGTGTAAAATTAAGATTAATTTATTGGGTAAGGCTTCTGTTGTCTAAAATGTTTACATTTGCCATGAATTTATGGTTCCTAATTTTGAGAATTCAAATAGGATGAAAAGGGAATACGGTGTAAATCCGTAGCTGTTCCCGCAACTGTAAGCTTTAAGTAGTCAAACGAGTAACTACTAATTTAATGTTTTGGTGTCTTATTTATGCCACTGTTCAATTTCTATAGGATTTGGATGGGAAGGCTAATCAAAACAAAAGCAAGCCAGGAGACCTGCCTAAATTCACAAATACATTGTCAAACTTTCGGGATAAAAGTTGGTGTATGGTTTTTCCATACTTTTTCCCTTTTTACAACCTTAAAAAATGAACAAAAGAGTTCTTTCTTTTTGTGCTCTTGGTGTACTGTGTACCCTTGGCTACTCTCAAGAAATTAGTGTGTTAGATGACACTCAAATTAATCAATTAGATGCTGTTGTTGTCAGTGATTCTAGATTTGAATTAAAGCGCGAAAACTCAGGAAAAACGATTATTACGATCACCACTGAGGAGCTTCAAAGAAATCAAGGACGCACTCTGGCAGAACTAATCAACACCAAAAGTGGTATTGAAATCAACGGAAGTCGCAGTAATGCAGGGCAGAATTTATCGTATCTAGTCCGGGGTGGGAATAACAGACAAGTACTTTTCTTAATCGATGGTATTGCCATTAGCGACCCTTCTCAGATAGCGGGTGATTTTGATTTAAAACTCGTGGATTTAGCAAATGTAGAATCCGTTGAGATTTTAAAGGGAGCAGCGAGTGCCTTATACGGAAATGGTGCTGCTACCGCAGTTATTAATATCAAAACAAAACAAGCAGGAACTGATAAGATTTCAGCGAGTTTTCAAAGTAGTATAGCAAGTAATCAATCTTCAGATGAGGATTCTTATTCAATTGCAGACTTTCGAAATAATCTCAATGTCAATGGACGGTTGGATAAGTTTAGCTATTTGGTAGGTTTTGGTCAGCAATACACCGATGGTTTGTCCGCAGTGATAGCAGAAGAAGAGGATCCTTTTAACCGTATTAACACTAATGTCAATTTTGGTTATCAGTTCTCGGATCGATTTTCTGTAAATGTGCTGGGGTATTACGATAAGTTTAAAGCTGATTTTGACTCATCCTCTCCAATGGGTGATAATGATAATCATTCTCAAAGTGAGCAGTACAGAGTGACTCTGTCCCCTGAATACCGTTATGGACAAGGACAATTAAATATCAACGCCTCTTTTAATGAAATTCGGCGGGATATTTATTCGGAATTTCCTAACTCTTATAAGGCAACAAGCACTGTGGTGGATGCCTATAACAGGTATAACTTTAATGATCAGTTCTACACCATTTTAGGGGTGAATTATGTTCGACACACTGCAACTCTGGGAGCTGACACTGATTTTTCCACTACAGACCCTTATGCCAATGTAGTATGGGTTTCTGACTTTGGTCTTAATCTTAACCTTGGAGGTCGATGGAATAATCATAGCGAATATGGCAGCCATTTCACATACAATTTTAATCCTTCTTATACCTTAAAGCTTGATGGGAGTTATTTAAAGTTTCTTGGATCTTATAGTAGCTCCTATATTGCACCGACCCTGCCGCAATTATTCGGCGCATTTGGCGCAAATCCAGATCTAAAGCCAGAAGAAAATCAAACTCTTGAAGCAGGAGTGGAGTTTAAAAGTAATATCTTTAGATGGAGTGGACTTTATTTTAACCGTGAAGAAGAAAATTTTATTGATTATGTGCTTGGTATAGAAACAGGACAGTGGAGTTACACTAATATTGAAGATAGTTTTACTGTTCATGGCGTGGAGTTAGAGGCTGCATACAATCCTGTGAACAAACTAAGTATTACCGCAAATTATACATTTACCGAGAATCGGGATAAGGTGGTACTAAGAATTCCAAAGCATAAAATTAATACTCATGTGGATTATCAATTGCTTCCAACCACCGCATTTAGCCTAGGGTATCAATATACTGGGCAACGTTTGGATACTGATTTTAGCACCTTTGAAAATGTGAATCTCAAGGCTTTTTCCCTTTTAAATTTTGCTGTTAACCATCAGGTTTCCAATCAGTTTACTGTGTTTTTAAACCTAGATAACATCACAAATGAAAATTACCAGGAACTTGTGGGTTATACCACAAGGGGAAGAAATATACGGTTAGGGTTTCGTCTAACTTTATAGAAAAAAAATCGAGTAGAGTTTTTAAAAGATGCGTCTACTCGATTTTTTAATATTGTGTTATAGTATTATAGCTCCCTATTTTTCTAAAAGCTGTAAATCCGAAGGAAGCATATACATCTCTGTACTGAACTTTGGCCCTTTTATCTTAACAGCTTTTTCAAGGGTAATGGTACTTAATAAACTTTGTCTGGCACTAACCCCAGTAATATCGTTAATGGCTTTAGCAAGTAGAGCTTCGCTTGGATCTCCGAAAGGCTTAATCGAGGCAGCGAAGTTACCCTCCTCTATCTCTAGATCAGCGGTAAAACCATTGTCATAGTCGCTTTGCCCTTCACTGTTCGTTATCTGAAATACGATAGGCTGCATTCCAATGTTGTGATTTGGATTTCTTTCTTCAGGGTTGGTAAAATCCCCTTGTGAGTCATACACGGTAATGGAGCCTTCATTTTTCCCCACTGTTGTACTTCCTACCACAATTACTTCCATATATGGGCGTAAACCGTTAATGATCATCTCACTTGCAGAAGCAGTATAACCTGTGGTAATTACATATACGCGGTTAAGGCTCCCTAATCGATTTATATCAATATCTCCACCATCTATGTATGCGCCAGTTGTTTTGTCATAGATCCAAGCTTGATCAAAAAATGGATAGGTAGCACCTTGTCTACTATCTCTTTTTTGGTTGTAAACTAGGTTTGCAAATGTCGCATTAGAATTTGCCCCCCCATGGATCATACTTGCTAAAAACGCAGAGGTTATAACGGAACCGCCGCCATTATACCGCAAATCTAATACCAACTCGTTAATGTTCTCATTTTTAAACTCAGCAAACACATCATTTAGTTCCTCATGATAAGTATGGACAAAACTATTATACACCAAATACCCAATTTTTGAACCCGCAGTTTCTATAATATCATGGTAGTGCACTGGATTTTCATTTAGTATAACAGGAGATAGCGCAATTTCGTTTTCATCGTATATAAATTCACCACCTACAACTTCAACAAATCCTAGAGAAATCGAGCTTTCGGTAAACAATTTATTGATAAGATTAACATTGTTTCTGTTAAGTGTGGTTCCATCGACGCTATAAATTAAATCCCCTCGCTGTATACCTGCATCACTCGCTGGTGAGTTTTCTGTGACATAGCCAACATAGACCACTACATCAGTTTGGGTGTCGTCTATATAAACTGCAAACCCTAGGTTGATTCCATAAGATTCCGATATGCCTCTAAAAGCATCAGCTTGGGCTTCTACATCTTCTATATACCAAGAAAAATCATCTTCTTGAGCATAGACTAAATCATCGAAAAGATCTTCAGGATCTGAATACTTGTTTAAATAAGTGTAATAATTATCCTGATTGTCATCCTTGGTGTCTGCTAAGTCCTCTACTTTATCTTGGTAGTAGTACCAGTAATTCATACCTTTCCAAATAAAGTCATTGACCTCATTGTTGAGTTCTACTGTTCCGGGGTCTGGATTATTGATGTCGTCATCATCTTTGCTACAACTAATGCTTACTGCAAGTAGAAGAAGAAGTATCCAAGAGTTTTTTAATTTGTTATTCATAATTTTGGTTATTTGAGGTAAAACGCGGAAAAATCAATATTTATTGAGTTTAAGCGATAGTAAGTTTAATGTTAGAAGTGTAAGATTACTTACATTTAGTGAATTAAAAAAATAAATTGTAACAAAATTCACTTATCATCGTCTTCATATTATAACGCAATTAAACAAGCACTAAGCAACCAATAAAATGCAACAAAAGGAATTTTTAAATACAGTTATGCCTTTTAAGGATAAGTTATTCCGACTTGCGAAGCGTTTGTTAGTTTCCACTGATGAGGCTGAAGACGCCACTCAAGAAGTACTGTTGAAGCTATGGAAAAACAAAAGTAAGATTGAACAGTACAACAATGTGGAAGCTTTTGCTGTTACAATGACTAAGAATTACTGTTTAGATCGGTTAAAGTCTAAACAAGCTGGAAATTTAAAACTTGTACATTCGAATTATACCGATGAGAGTGTGTCGCTCCAAGGTAGAATAGAGACGCGCGATAGTTTAGGATGGATGAGTAAAATAATAAGTAAGCTCCCCGAGCAGCAACGAATGGTATTGCAGTTAAGGGATATCGAACAATATGAATTTAATGAAATAGAAGAAATGTTATCGATGAAAGCTACTGCAGTGCGTGTGACTTTATCAAGGGCACGAAAAGCAGTACGGGATGAATTAACAAAGACGCACAGTTATGGAATCAGTAAATAGAATAGAAAAATTATTGGAAAAATATTTGGAGGCTACAACCACTCTAGCTGAAGAAAACGAATTAAAGGAATATTTCGCTAGTGATGATGTAGCACCGCATTTGCAGCATTACAGTATGATGTTCAATTATTTTTCCGTAGCCAAAGAAGAACGAAGTACACGCGAGATCCCAGTAAAACCTGGAAAAAATCGTTATTATTTAGCCTGGGCTAGCATCGCAGCTGTAGCCGTACTTGCCTTTGGTGTTTATTTTGGCAGTGAAGAACCTTCTTCCCCTTATGAAAAACTTTTTGCACAAGGTTATACGGAGGAAGAAATTGAATCTGCACAGATGGCCATCTCACTATTCACAAATAATTTTAAAAAAGGAGTAGAAGGGGCAAGCTATCTGGAGGAGTTTGAAAAAAGCACTAACCGTTTCATTTTAAATAATTAAAATTAATAAGATTTAATTTCAGAAGTATGAAAAAGTATTTAGTAATTATTATGGTCGCATTGTCTCCTTTATTGACACAAGCGCAAAGTATTTTTGATAAGTATGCTGATAATTCAGAGGTTACCTATGTAGCCTTACAGCCGAAAATGTTTCAAATGCTCAGCAAAATAAGTGTCAGTTCGGATGATCCAGATGCGCAGGCGGTTTACGATTTGGTCAATAACATCACTAGTTTCAAGGTGATCACCACTGAGAAGCCAGACATCACTAGAGATTTGGATAATTGGGTGACCAACCATTTAACCAAGTCTAATTTTGAAGAATTGATGCGTGTTCGCGATGGTGATGCCAATGTTAAGTTCTATGTAAAGGAGGGTGGTGATGAGTTCCATGTCAAAGAATTGATCATGCTAGTTACGGATCTAAATTATGAGGATTTGGAAATCGCTGGAAGAAAGCCAGAAACAGTATTGTTGTCCTTAACAGGTAATATCGATTTACGTCAGATCTCTAAACTTACCTCAAAAATGGACCTGCCAGGAGGTGATCAGCTCGGTAAGGCAGGACAAAAACATAAATAATTCAAAATAACAAAATAGGAACCTCCGATTTATGGAGGTTCCTTTAATTAATCAACATCAATATATCCATATGGAATACATAGGTAATTACATAGCAGTTTTGGTGCTTAGTATAGCTTTTTTCTCCTGTTCAAATGGTACTCCTAGTTTACAGGAATACTTTGTAAGCCAAAACCAGAATTCAAATTTCATTTCTATAGACATCCCATCTAGTATTTTAAGTGTCGATAACACCTTACTTTCTGACCAACAGAAACAAGCTTTTGAATCTGTCAAAAAGCTAAATGTATTGGCATTTAGATTAAACCAGGAAAATTCCTTAGAATACGAAAAGGAAAAACAAACCATTAGCGAGATTTTAAAAGATGATAAGTATCAAGACCTTATGGTGATGAACAGTGGAATTCACCGAGGCACCATTAAGTACTTAGGTACCGATGAGGCCATTGATGAGGTAATTATATTTGGCAGTAGTGATGATGAAGGTCTTGCCTTGATACGGGTTCTTGGAAAGGATATGAAGCCTGAGAATATGATAACATTAGTGAAAGCCCTGGAGAACGGAAGCATTGATGTTTCTGGACTTGAAGGTCAACTAAAAGGAGTTTTTGACAAATAATAGTCCTTGATTAAAATACGGTCAAAGCTTCAATAATTAAAAATGCCCGAGATAATATCTTCGGGCATTTTTTAATTGTTTTTTACGGTTTTTAAATACCTGTATAATTTGAAGGAGTAATCTGTTTCAATTCTGCTTTTATTGCATCCGAAACCTCAAGGGTATCGATGAAATTTGAGATGGACTCTTGGTTAATTACCTGATTGGTCCTTGTTAGGTTTTTAAGAGCCTCATATGGATTTGGATATGCCTCTCTTCTAAGGATAGTTTGAATAGCTTCTGCTACCACCGCCCAATTTTTCTCTAAATCCTCTTCAAACTTCGCTTGATTGAGTAACAATTTATTCAAACCTTTTAAAGTAGATTCAAAGGCAATGAGGGTATGTGCAAATGGCACTCCAACATTTCTAAGTACTGTACTATCTGTTAAATCTCTTTGCAATCTTGAGATTGGTAGTTTTGCAGATAAGTGTTCAAAAATAGCATTTGCTATTCCTAGGTTTCCTTCTGAATTTTCAAAATCAATAGGATTTACTTTATGAGGCATTGCAGATGATCCAACTTCTCCTTCTTTAATACGTTGTTTAAAGTAATCCATGGAAATATAAGTCCATATATCCCTGTTGAAATCTATAATAACGGTGTTGATGCGTTTTAAGGCGTCAAACAAAGCAGCTATATGATCGTAATGTTCAATTTGAGTAGTAGGGAAGGAATGTCTTAGTTGAAGAGTTTCCTCTACGAATTTTCCACCAAATGCTTTCCAGTTCACCTGGGGATAGGCTACCAAATGTGCATTGTAATTTCCGGTTGCTCCTCCAAACTTGGCTGCAATTGGAATTGTTTTTAGACTATTGAATTGCTCTGAAAGTCTAACGACAAATACCTGAATCTCTTTGCCTAGTCTAGTTGGGGAAGCCGGTTGACCATGTGTTCTAGCTAGCATTGGTACGTTTTCCCATTGTTTAGCTAAAGACTGAAGTTTGTCGATCAGACTCTCGTAACTAGGAAGATAACTCTGCTCTAAGGCCTCTTTGATAGATAGCGGTATGGCCGTGTTATTGATATCCTGAGATGTAAGACCAAAATGGATGAATTCTTTATAGGCTTGTAATCCTAGGCGGTCGAATTTTTCTTTGATAAAGTATTCAACTGCCTTTACATCGTGGTTAGTTGTTTTTTCAATTTCCTTAATGGCTAGGGCATCCTCGCTTTTAAAGTCATTGTAAATATCTCTGAGCTTTGAAAATTGAGAGCTGTCAAATCCTTTTAACTGTGGCAGGGGAATTTCACAAAGGGCAATAAAGTATTCGATTTCAACTCGAACTCGGAATTTAATAAGGGCCTCTTCTGAAAAATATTCAGCTAATTTGTCGGTTTTGCTACGATACCTCCCATCGATTGGAGAAATAGCCGTTAAGGATGTTAATTGCATGTTTTGATAAAATTAAAAATCACTGAAATGCTAAAGTTCTACAGTGATTCTAGTTAAAATCCCATTGGGATTTGAATTAAAAGCACAAATTTAACCTTATCAAAGCAATGGGTCAACTTATTTGTGAAAAATATAAACTCAAATTTTGTTAAGAATATGTCTAGCTCGTGCGGTGTAAGCCATAGTATGGTTTGGAATTCCCTTTTGGAGGATTGCTTTAAGTTCAGGGTGAACCCAAATAAAAGCTTTTCCTAAATGATATAATGTCTCCATAGCGTAGGCTTTGGTGGCTACTTTCTCATTATTTATCAACCAATCAAAATTTACCTCAATTAGTGATTCTAGATCGGATTTATCAATAGCTTCGATAGTGCTTATATCTTTGTCAAGAAAATAACTTTGGCAAAGCTGCATGCAAATTCTTGCGCAGCAGCGTTTGGAGGATTTATTTTCAATCAAAGGAAGCTGTTTAATGAACCGCTTTAAGTAAGGGTGAATCCAAGGAAGCTTAGCGATGCAGACATATTCAAGTACCCAGCATGAGGGTTTGCCAATGCTTGAATCATTACACAGGCTATAATCCATTAAAATAGGAAAGAGCTCTTTGTTTTGAAGGACCTTATCTGCTAAGTATTGTCGGTCTGCCTTATAGGCCTTTAAGGACTGAATTTGCGATTTAAATTCCATTGTTGTTTTTATAGGCAGATTGGGAGGTTCTCATTGATTTCTAAAAATTTACGGTGATCACTTATGTGGAGTCCATGAAGTTTTTTACATTTAATAAAAATAGAAAATTATGCGGGTATTTAAAAATATTCTCTTTTTGTTATTCACTGCACTTGTTGTGATGCAATTTTTTCCGCCAAAACTCAATAAGGCTGATACTACGCCACCCACGGATATCATCTTAGCGACTAGTCCTCCTAAAATTGTAGAAGCTACGTTAATAAATGCCTGTTATGACTGTCATTCTAATTCCACCCGGTACCCGTGGTACACAGGGATAGAACCCTTGTCATATTGGTTTTCTTCGCACATTAAGGATGGGAAAAAGCATTTGGACTTTTCTAAATGGGAACATTATTCTCCTAAGAAAAAAATTCACAAGTTAGAGGAGATTACCGAGGCGGTAAACGAAGGTTGGATGCCTTTAAAATCGTACCGTTGGTTGCATAAAGATGCTAATTTGACCAAGGAACAAATCAAGGGGATTACCGATTGGGCTGCCATGTTACAACTCAAATATCAGACAAAAGATCTACCGCAATAGGAACCCCTACAGTGGCCTTTTCTGCGATAATTTTTAAATCCGCAATGGAATCTTCACAGATACTAGGTTTTGGGTCTATAAAGTATATTGGTGCACCCGGTTTTTTGTAGTCTATTAACCCTGCTGCAGGATATACTTGCATAGAAGTTCCAATTATCATAACAAGGTCAGCTTTGGCCACGATAGCCGCTGCTTTTTCAAGTAAAGGAACCTCTTCGCCAAACCATACAATATGGGGTCGTATTTGCTTTTGGTATTTACATAAATCCCCTAATTTGATATCTTCTTTCCATGGAAAAATAAGGCTTGGATTTACGCAGCTTCTGGCCTTTAGTAATTCTCCGTGAAGGTGAATTACACTACTACTACCTGCTCTCTCATGTAGATCATCTACATTTTGGGTTATAATATCAATTTCAAATTGCTCTTCTAACTTGGCTAGGGTTAGGTGTGCTACATTGGGTTTTACCATATGTAATTGTCGGCGCCTTTGATTGTAAAAGTCCAGTACTAATTCTGGATTGTTTTGCCAACCCTCAGGTGTAGCAACGCTCATCACATCATGTCCCTCCCATAGACCATCTGCATCTCTAAAGGTTTTAATGCCACTCTCTGCGCTAATTCCTGCCCCTGTGAGCACTGCAATTTTTTTCATTCTACTATTCTTTAGCCTCGATTAAATACTGTCCTTCCCGTCGTCGTCTTTTTTTGCTTTACTAATCTGGGCAACCCCTTTTTGAAGTAAAAGGTTGTTGGGGTAGGTAAGAAGCTCCCCTTCATCACTGCGTATATGGATATGGAAAGCTCTAATATCCTCTATAAGACCTTCTGTTGGGAAATCCTTGTCTTGAATGCGGATACGGTCTCCAATTTTAAAAGGGAATGAAAAGAAAAGTATAATACCGGCAGTGACATTGCTCAAAATAGACCAGACAGCAAAGAAAGCCACTCCGATAACCGCGAAAGCCGATGAAATAAACCACCCGAGGTCATCGATGTTTACGCCCCAGAAAATACTTATAATAAAAATCCCAACAGTGCTGATAAAAAAGTTAAAATACTTAAAGATCAACCTAGTTCTATTAGGATCTAATTCACCCATTTTACCAACTCTTTTAATCGTTTTGTATAAAAGAAAACGAATCAAAAGAATAATGGCTAAAGCGATGATGGTTTGCAATAATTGTTTTTGATACCCTTGAAATAATTCTAGCATAAATTTAAGTCCTATAAGTGTCTAACAAAGATACATTAGCTTTTACATTTTTTAGTCCAGTAAAGCGTTTAAATTACCGCATTAAAAGCAGTTTTAATTTTTTTATTAACTGCAGTATTTGTTGGGTTTTGCTTCACTAGATCCTTTAGTCAAAGATAGGAAAGTTATTTTTCTTAGTTTAACTCATTTGGCTGACAATTTACACTTGTAGTGATTTGAGCACGGTTTTTAGTTTGTGCAGCATGAGGGGATTTGTGCTCTTTTTAACAAGAGCGGAATTTGTATATTTGTGTAGGACAACTTAATTGTTCATTTAAATTTCATCGATATATGTGGAGTTAAAACCACTATTATAAAACCTAGTTAATAAAACAGGAATATGAATAAAATTTTTAGTGTAAGCCGAAGCGCTTCTAGTGTTGATTTAGCATTATTAATTGCCCGAGTGGGTATTGGTGCTCTAATGTTGGTACATGGAATTTCTAAGATCCCTATGCTGGACCAGTCTCCAATTCAGTTTTATGATTTCATGGGGGTAGGGGATGAACTATCACTCTATTTGGCCTTATTCGCAGAAATTGGATGTTCTATTTTTGTTATACTAGGATGTGCAACTAGACTTGTGGTGATTCCCCTTATTATAACCATGCTTGTAGCGGTGTTTGTTATTCATGCTGCGGATCCATTTGTAAAGCAAGAGATGGGATTACACTATTTACTTATTTATGTTATGTTGTTATTGACTGGAGCAGGAAGGTATTCCATCGACTACCTCATTTCAAAGCGTTAAAAACTTGGATTTAAGGGGATATTGAGCAGGTATAAGATTTCTTGATGATGAGTTTAATAGACTCTATAATCCCTTTATAACTAGTTAAATAAATTAGTTTAATTAAAGTAGATGATTAACTTATGTTTTTTAGTACTAGTTAGGGATTAAGAATTACAATACTTACATATACGACTATATGAGACTTAATAAAAGACTTATAAAAATACTGCTTTTTATTCTAGGCTTTCTAGTTGTGGTTGGAATCATGGCTCAATTATTTTTCGCCCATAAGGTGGAAGATGTTCTTCAAGAGGAGGTACCAAAAAACATAACTTTGGATTATAAAAGCCTCAGTACAAATGTTCTTTTAGGCAGCATTACCTTAAATGGTGTTCAGCTTAATTCTGAAGGTGTGGAATTGGAGTCAAAACGCATTAAGGTTTCTGGATTGCATTTTATACCTCTTTTAAAAAGTGGTGATATTGTTATATCAGAGTTGTTTTTTGATGAACCTTCTTTTTCTGTAGTTGTAAAGAAAGATAGTAGTTCTAAGAGTGCCAATGGCCAGAAGTCAAAGAGTATATTCTTTGAAAAATTCCAAATTCAAAATGGTCAATTTAAGGTTCATCAAAAGGTAAATGATAGTAGTGGTCTTAAAATTGAGAACATAGATCTTGTGCTTAAAGAGGTTGCTTTTAATGAGCAGACAAAAAATAGAGTTGTTCCCTTTAGTCTTAAGGATTATAGTTTAAGCACTAAAAAAGGATATTATGATCTAAGTTCTCTAGAGTTTATTACCTGGAGGGATCTTCATATAGATACCCAAAGTGGGTATATCAATAAATTGTTGCTTCAATCCAAATATAATAAGGGGGAACTTTCAAAAATGCTCACAGTTGAACATGATCATTACGATATAGCATTTGATTCCATTGCTTTAGTGCAACCTAATTTTGGACTAGATGAAGGAAGTCCTAAGTTGCATTTTGCAAAAGTACATCTCCAACGACCTGAAATAGGAGTGTACCGGGATAAACTCCTCCCTGATGATACAACTATCAAAAAACTCTACAACCAAAGCTTACGTGATTTAGATTTTGATCTTAAAGTAGATTCTATAGAGGTTTCTAGCGGCCAGGTAAGTTACCAAGAGCGAGTAGTTGCAGATGTGAAACCAGAGCGTTTACTCTTTACAGAGGTATATGCCGACATTCTAAACATCCATAGTAGAGGCAATGGAATGGTGGTGGTGGATATAAATGCAGAATTGATGGGGGATGGACCTTTAACCCTTAACTGGTCATTTGATCCTATGAAATCCGACAACGAATTTTTGGTCACAGGGAGTCTTGCTCAGTTTGACTCCTCCAAAATTAATCCGTTTCTGCGTACCAATATGAAAGCTGAAGTAAAAGGGAGTATTCATCAAATGTACTTCACCTTTAGCGGTCATGAATTCAAGTCTCATGGCGATATGAAAATGAGCTACGATGATTTTGAGTTCTTTGTCCTTAAAAAGGATCGACTTGGGGTTAATAAATTACTTACCGCTGTAGTTAGCATTTTTACAAATGACGGAAAAAAGACAGATAAGGATGGATTCCGATACGGGCAATATGAGGTGGAGCGCAATAGAGAAAAGTCCTTCTTTAATTACCTTTGGTTAAATGTTAAGGAGGGTCTGATGAGTACCATGTCAGGGAATGGTAAAAAAGAGTAAAGTCATCTCTAACCTACTGTTTATTATTGCTTAGGTCTAAAGTTTACGAGCTCTTCTAGGGTGCGATAAACCTCAAATACAGGCAATCCTACTACATTAAAAAAGGAACCTTCGATCTTTTCGATGCCAATTTGACCAATCCACTCCTGAATACCATAGGCGCCTGCTTTATCATAGGGTTCATAAGTGTCTACGTAGTAGATGATTTCTTCATCGCTAAGGATTTTAAAGTACACATTTGTGGTGTGATTCAAGGTTTTCTCTACAGTAGTAGTGGTAAAGCAAACGGAGGTAATAACCTGGTGAGTATGTCCTGAAAGAGACTTTAGCATTGCAATAGCTTCACTGCGGTTATTGGGCTTGCCTAAAGCTTTACTTTGGTGCCATACAATGGTGTCCGAGGTAATCAGGATATCGTTTTCTCTTAGTTCATCCTTATGTGGTAACGCCTTTAATTGCGCTAGATAATCTGAGATTTCAAATTGGTAAAGTCTTGGTGGGTATTCTTCCACAACTTTCTTTAATCGAATCTCAACCTCTAACCCCAGGTCTTTAAAAAACTGTTGTCTTCTAGGAGAACCCGAGGCAAGTATGATGTTATAATTCTTAATACGCTTATTTAGTAACATTGATCCCTTGTTAGCTTTTAGTCATATTGTGCATTGTAATTGTCCTTCCATTTACCTTGAACCTTGAGAACTTGTTCAATGACATCTCTAACACATCCTTTTCCACCTTGTTTGTGTGAGATGTATTTTGAAATTTCTTTAATCTCGGCAACTGCATCATTCGGGCAACATGGCATTCCGACCATTTTCATCACGTGATAATCTGGAATGTCATCTCCCATATAAAGAGCTTGCTCTGGTTTAATGTTGTAAATGTCTAGGTACTCATCTAGGGTCTCTATTTTGTCACCTACACCAAGGTGAATATCAGTAACACCTAATCCTTTTAAACGTGTTCGAACCCCAGGGTTACTTCCACCTGAAATAATACAAATGTTATAGCCTTTATCAAGTGCCGTTTTTATAGCGTAACCATCTTTGACGTTCATAGTTCGAAGCATTTCTCCTTCGGTGGTGATAACAAGACTTCCATCTGTTAATACGCCATCCACATCAAAGATAAATGTGGTAATATTTTCTAAGTATTCTTTATAACTTTTCTCTTCCATGGGTGTTTATTATGGATCTAGTAATTGATTTGTAAATTTCTTTATGTAATGGATCTTTCAATTGATCCAAATGAGATTCAATAGTACTTTTATCTCCACGAATTGCAGGACCTGTTTGGGATGCTTTACTCGGCGTGGTTTCTAAAGATTTTGTGGTCTGTTTTATTAAAGGGATAAAGATATCAAAGGGAATTTGAGCTTGTTCACTAAGGTCTGTTCCGATACTGTATAAGTGGTTGACAAAATTATTGACAAAGACTGCAGTAAGGTGAATACTGCTACGCTGCTTAGAATTTATTAAATAGACTTTATCTGTCATGCTTTTTGCCAAAAATTGTAATTTCTCAAGATCTTTCTCATTTGTGGCTTCCAAAAGCAATGGAATTTCGTTCCAATGAATTTGTTTCTCTTTGCTAAAGCTCTGTAGAGGATAGAATACTCCAGCTCGGTTTTTAGGATCGATCACCTTTAAGTCGGTGTTGCCTGAGGTGTGTACTACCAATTGATCCTTAAAAGGTAGAGAAGAAGAAATCTCATGAATTGCGGTATCGCTTACAGCTATTATATATACATCCGCTTGTTTTAGGTTTTCAAGCTTATTGGTTACTGGGATAATGGAATCAAATTTTTGGATAGCGGATACACTGCGGTTGTACCACTGAATAAGTTCGATCTCCGGAATTTTAGAAAACTGGGCAAAGAGATGGTGTGCAACATTTCCACCGCCTAAGAGAACAATCTTTAACATAATGCTAAATTAACTAAAGTTGCTTAGAAATCGACAGAACTCAATGGCAATTTTTTTAATCAAATCTCAAAGTTAAACCCTTTATCGGTGAGTTGTTTATAGATTTCTGGATCAAATTTATAGAGTTTAGCTGCCCTGTGAGATACATTTTTTTCTTTTTCCTTGAGATCTACCAGCAGTTTCATTTTAAGTATTTTCCTTCTAAAGTTGGGTTTGTCAAGCTCTATGTTTAGCACCTCTTGATAGAGCTGCATGATTTGTAAAAGCGTAAATTTCTCTGGAAGTAGATTAAATCCAATAGGTGCTTGGCGAACTCGATTTCTAAGATGTTTAAGGCTATAGGAAAGGATTTCATTGTGGTCATAAATCAAGTCCTTTACCTGATCCATAGTATACCACTTTGCATCCGATGCAGTAAAGCCCGCTTTGACATCATAATCTGCTTTTTTAATTAAGGCATAATAGCCAATGGTGATTACACGACCCAGTGGGAAACGTTTAGGGTCACCAAATGCTTTTAGCTGTTCAAGATACAAATCCTCGATTCCAGTAAGTTCTTGTAGTACTCTGTGTGCTGCATTGTCAATGCTCTCATCTTCTTTAATCCATCCTCCTGGAAGTCCCCATTTCCCCTTACTTATCCCTGAACCGTGCTCTACGAGTAAAACTTCTAATTTCCCCTGATCAAAGCCAAAAATTACACAGTCAATTGTAATGGCATTCATTACCTTCTCTTCCACAACTTTTCCAGATTCTTCGTCTATAAACTTTTTAACCATACTATCATCGACTGAATATATTAGAGTGCATATATACAAAAAAACTTTATATGTGCGGGGATTTGTGTTAAATATTAGCGTTTAACCAGTTTTATTTAATAAATTTTGAATAAAAGAAAATTAATGATTAGTATTGTAGTCAAATATACTATAAGTTATAGTTTAACTGACTATTAATGGATAATCTAACCAACACAAAATCCAGTAATGTATATCTCATTACTGCCGTAGCCAGCCTAGGAGGCTTATTATTTGGTTACGACACTGCTGTAATTTCTGGAGCAGTGGGCGCACTACGAAGTTTTTTTATTGATGAATTGAGCACGGATCCTGCTTTGGCACAATCCGCAATTATACAATACAAAGCAATTATAGTACTATCGTGCTTGACTGTCTTTGGGTTGTTTGGCGCATTCTTCTTTAGATTCTTCAAGCGTACAACTTCAATCATCTTATTGGTACTTACCTTTTTAATAGGTGGTTGGCTATTATACGCCAATTTCATTTCCGAAGAAACGGTGCTTTCTGAGACATTAACCAACTCTATTTTAGGGTTTATGGTCAGTAGCGCTTTGGTAGGATGTATCATTGGAGCTTCTCTTGGTGATAGGGTTGCTAATTCTGTGGGACGAAGAAATGGACTGCTAATTGCAGCGTTTCTATTTTTTATTTCCGCAGCTGGGTCAGGATATCCAGAACTTTTAAATCCTTTTTCAAGTGGCGATTTATCGACTTTCATTGTCTACAGAATTATTGGTGGAATAGGTGTAGGACTCGCTAGTATGTTGGCTCCTCTATATATTGCTGAAATGGCTCCAGCTAATATTCGTGGAAAATTGGTCTCATGCAATCAGTTGGCCATTGTTGGCGGAATGTTAATAGTTTATTTTGTGAACTATTTTATTGTCAAAGGGCAGTCTGATCAGTGGATCAACACAATCGGATGGCGTTATATGTTTCTCTCGGAATGTATTCCAGCAGTTTTGTTTTTAATTTCGTTATTTTTTGTTCCAAAAACCCCTCGTTTTCAGGTTCTTAAAGGTAATGACGAAGCAGCAATTGAAACCCTTACCAAATATAATGGTCCTTCAAAAGCGTCTTTAATTTTGACCGAGATTAAAAGATCCTTCAAAATCAAAAAGGCTCCATGGCTAAGCTATGGATGGGGAATTATTATAATTGGTTTATTATTATCTGTATTCCAACAATTCGTAGGTATTAATGTGGTGTTATACTATGCTCCTGAAATTTTCAAAGGCATGGGTATGAAAACAGATGCTTCTATGCTACAGACGATCATTGTAGGAATCATAAACTTGATCTTCACGGTTATAGCCATATTTACCGTTGATAAATTTGGGCGTAAAAAGTTAATGTTTATAGGTAGTGTAATTATGGCCGTAAGTATGATTGGTTTAGGAACTGTATTGTACTCTCAGGATACGGGTATGGCAGCCTTACTTCTTATGCTTCTTTACATCGCGGCCTTTGCAGTATCATGGGGGCCAGTTACATGGGTGCTACTCTCTGAGATTTTTCCTAATAAAATCAAAGGTGCTATGGCGATTGCTGTGGCCGTTCAATGGTTGGCGAATTTACTAGTTTCTTGGACATTCCCAATGATGAATAACAACACCTATTTGACAGAAACCTTCCACAATGGATTTGCTTACTGGGTGTATGGAATAATGGCAGTATTGTCTGGAATATTCATTTTAAAATTCGTTCCTGAAACTAAAGGTAAAACCCTAGAAGAAATGGAGCAAATTTGGGAACCAAAACAGGATGTCCCAACAGTCAATAATTAAAAATTTAAATGAAATAAAAGGCGTATGTATTTCTTAGGAATCGATTTGGGGAGTTCATCTATTAAACTATCCCTCTTGGATGGTGAATCGAATAAAACGCTACAAGATGTAACTGTTCCAAAACACGAAATGAAAATTCATGCTCCAAAGCATGGGTGGGCCGAACAGGATCCTAAGCAGTGGTGGGAAAATGTTAAGCAGGGCGTAGCTGAATTAAAAAATAACACTGATGTCGATTTTCAATTGGTAAAAGGTATTGGTATAGCATACCAAATGCATGGACTAGTTGTGGTTGATAAAAATTTAGAACCACTTCGGCCTTCCATAATTTGGTGTGATAGTCGGGCGGCAGAAATCGGCCAACAACACTATGAGGCTATAGGTGCTGAGACTTGCCAAGAGCAAATTCTTGGCTCCCCTGGTAATTTTACCGCTTCAAAATTGAAGTGGGTTAAGGAGAATCAACCTGACGTCTATGCTAAGATTAAATACTTCATGTTACCAGGTGATTTTATCGCCACAAAACTTACTGGAGTAGCACAAACTTCTACTTCCGGGTTGTCGGAGGCGGCACTATGGAATTTTAAAGAAAATCGTCTGGCTACTGAAATATTGGACGCAATGGAAATATCTACTGAACTTGTTCCCGAAGTTGTTCCAAATTTTGCCGAACAAGCCAAAGTTGATCCTAGCATCGCAGCTGAGTTAGGAATTTCGAATCAAGCGATCGTTAGTTATAGAGCAGGTGATCAGCCCAACAATGCTTGGTCACTTAATGTGTCCAACCCAGGGGAAATCGCTACCACCGCTGGAACCTCCGCGGTGATCTACGGTTTAAGTAGTCTGGATGATTACGATAAAAACAACCGTATCAATACATTTTTACATGTCAACAATCAAGAGGATCATAAACGTAATGGCGTAATGGTCTGCATCAATGGTTCTGGGATTTTATACCAATGGATTAGGCAGCTCATGTCAGTGGACCGTGATGAGCCTCTTAATTATGAAACTTTGAATGAGTTTGCCAAGAAAAGCGTTCCTGGGAGTAAGGGTCTTCGTTTCTACCCATTTGGTAATGGTGTAGAACGTATTTTTAATAATAAACCTGCCTTTTCAGGAGTTCAGAATCTGAACTTTAATATCCATCAGACGCCAGAATTTGTTCGAGCGGCCTGTGAGGGTATCGTTTTTGCAATGCATTACGGATTTGAAATTATGAGGGAAGTTGGTGTTGAAGGTAAAGTTGTTCGTGCAGGAAATTCGAACCTCTTTTTAAACCCTGCTTTTAGGGAGATATTCATTCATACCACAAATACAAGCTTAGAGCTTTACGACACATCTGGATCCGAAGGAGCGGCTAGAGGAGCAGCCTACGGACTTGGGTATTATAAAAGTGTTGAAGAGACCTTTAAGGGATTGGTTTGTATAGAACGATTTGATCCTGACCCAGAATTAGTTCAGAAGTATAAAGAGATTTATCAGAACTGGAAAAATAATATATAAAATACTTTAAAACATAATAATAGCATATAAATCCATTAACTATGAGTACAGCCTATTTTAAAAACATTGAAAAAATAAAATTTGAAGGTAAGGAAAGTAATAACCCTTTAGCCTTTAAGTGGTATGATGAGAATCGCGTTGTCGGTGGTAAAACTTTAAAGGAGCATTTAAGGTTTGCTACAGCCTATTGGCATACGTTTAATAATAAAGGGGGAGATCCATTTGGAGCGCCTACTGAGGTATTTGCATGGGATCAACACGCAGATCCAATTGATCGAGCCAAAGCAAAAATGGATGCAGCTTTTGAATTTATGAGCAAACTAGGAACACCATACTACTGTTTCCATGATGTGGATGTAGTGGATGAGGCGCCTACCCTTGCTGAATTTGAAAAACGCATTGAAACTTTGGTTGAATATGCTAAAGGAAAACAACAGGATTCAGGGATTAAATTGCTATGGGGAACTTCAAATTTATTCAGTAATCCAAGATACATGAATGGTGCTGCAACCAATCCAAATTTTGATGTTGTTGCTTATGCGGGTGCCCAGGTTAAAATCGCTATTGATGCAACTATTGCATTAGGGGGTGAGAATTACGTATTCTGGGGTGGTAGAGAAGGTTATATGAGTCTTCTTAATACCAATATGAAACGTGAATTAGATCATATGGCAATGTTCTTGAGCACAGCAAGAGATTATGCACGAAAACAAGGGTTTACAGGTACCTTTTTAATAGAGCCAAAACCAATGGAACCTACTAAACATCAATATGATTACGATGCAGCGACCTGTTTAGGTTTTATAAACAAATACGGTCTTGAAAAAGATTTTAAACTCAATCTGGAGGTGAATCACGCTACTTTGGCTGGTCATACTTTTGAACATGAGTTACAAGTTGCCGTTGACAATGGAATGTTAGGAAGTATAGATGCCAACCGTGGAGATTATCAAAACGGATGGGATACAGATCAATTTCCATTGAATTTATATGAAATCACTGAAGCAATGTTAGTGATTTTGCAAGGCGGTGGACTCGGAAGCGGTGGTGTTAATTTTGATGCTAAAGTCAGAAGAAACTCTACAGACCTGGAAGACAAATTTATAGCACACATTTCAGGAATGGACGCCTTTGCACGGGGGCTTATCTGTGCCGATAACATTTTAAAACAAACTAATTTCACAGATTTGAGACAGCAACGTTACAGCAGTTATGATCAAGGTAACGGAGCTCGTTTTGAAAAAGGAGAATTGAGCCTAGAGGAACTAAGCTCTATCGCCAAAAACAGTGGCGAACCTGATCAAATCAGCGGAAAACAAGAGCTGTATGAACAGCTCATTTTTAACGCTATCTAGATCAAGCTAATTTATTATTCAAACTAACATTTAATTTTTTTATGAAAAAGCATTCAAAAAGGCTTTTGGAAAGCAATTTCCTTAGGCTAGCATTTTTGTGTGTCTTGCTCTTACAAGCTAATTTTTTACAAGCACAAGACAAAACAGTAACTGGAACTGTTACCGCTGAAGAAGACGGCATGCCCATTCCTGGTGTAAATGTCGTGATTGTAGGAACCACAATCGGTACCTCAACTGACTTTGACGGTAATTACATTATTCAGGTTCCCGAAGGGGGCTCGCTACAATTTAGTTATATTGGATTTATCAACCAAAAGCTGGATGTAGCGGGTTTAACCACCCTGAATGTAGCACTAAAAACTGATACCCAACAATTGGATGAAGTTGTGGTTGTTGGTTACGGAACCCAAAAGAAGGAACTCGTCACTGGAGCTAACCTCCAAGTAAGTGGTGAGGATCTTCAAAGACAAAGCACTACTAGTGCATTACAAGCCTTACAAGGACAAACTCCTGGTGTACAAATTACATCGACATCAGGACAACCTGGTGAGGGTTTAAATGTTGTGATACGTGGATTAGGGTCAACAGGAAATAATTCACCATTATATGTGGTGGATGGAGTACTTACTACTGATATCTCTTATCTCAACAATGCTGATATTGAAAATATCTCAATTCTAAAAGATGCTGCTTCGGCTGCAATTTACGGTTCTCAAGCCGCCAATGGGGTGGTTCTTGTGACCACTAGGAAAGGTCGAAAGGGACATGCACAAATAACTTTCGATCACTACTACGGTATCCAAGAAGTTGCCCGAACAATGGACATGACCAATGCAAAAGAATATGCGACTCTTATCAATGAGAGTGTCATGAATTCTGGAGCTTCCCCTGTATTTAGTAATGCAGATATTGCTCAAATGGGAGAAGGGGTCAATTGGATGGATGAAATGTTCTCTACGGCTAAAACAGAGAACTATACCCTTGGCCTTAGCGGTGGTAGCGAAGCTTCTACATATTCATCTTCACTTTCATATACCAATCAAGAAGGTATAGTAGGAGGTGCAGATTTATCGAACTACGAACGTTATAACTTTAGGTTTAATTCAGAACATAAGTTTTACAATGATAGAGTTACTTTTGGAGAAAACCTGAGTTTTGCTATTATTAAAAACAATGGTATCGGTGTTGGCAATCAGTATAATAATGCTTTAAGAGGTGCATTCCAAGCCAATCCGCTTATTCCTATGTATGACGAAAATGGAAATTACTACAACTCTAATGGAGATTCTGAACCATGGTTATCAGGAATGTCAAACCCATATGCTTCTATGGTTTACGGAAACCAGAATGCTTATGAGACTAAAAAATTACTAGGAAATGTATATATGGAATTTGAGCTTTTAGAGAATTTAAAATTCCGTACTAGCTTAGGTTTAGATTACTTTTCTTCACAGGGCCATACTTTTAGTCCTATTTATGAATTGTCTTCATATGATTTTAATAAATTTACCACGGCAACTCAAAATATGAGTGAGGGTAAAACATTGATTTGGGATAACTTACTAACCTATACCTTCGATATTAATGACAACCACCACTTTGAAACCATGGTGGGATCTTCTTCATTTAACTATGAAGGGGTTTCTATGTATGGAAGCAATGTAAACTTGGTTTTTGATGATTTAGCACATGCATGGTTGAGTAATGCGACCAATACTGAAGGAGCACAGATTACCCTTACTGGAGGACCAGATGCACGGGTTAAACGTATGTCATATTTTGGACGTTTAAACTATAACTTCAAAGAGACTTACCTCTTGAATGTTACCTTTAGAGCTGATGGTTCATCTAATTTTGCCAGTGGAAATCGTTGGGGCTATTTCCCATCCGTTTCAGCAGGTTGGGTTCTTAGCAATGAGAATTTTATGGATTCTAGTAGCAACTGGTTAAGTCACTTTAAACTTCGTGCAAGTTGGGGTCAAGTTGGGAATCAAAATGTTGGGAATTTCCAATATTTAGCGCCAATCACCTATCAAAATACAAACTACATCTTTGGTGGAGAAGAAGCTGTGTTAACACCCGGTGCTTACCCGAATCGTCTTCCAAATCTTGGTTTGACATGGGAGACATCAGAACAACTGGATCTTGGGTTTGATGCGCGGTTGTTTCAAAATAAACTTACTATTAATTTCGATTGGTATGAAAAGACAACCAAAGACTGGTTGATCAATATACCAGTACCTCCTACCTCTGGAGTGGATAGTAAATGGATCAATGGTGGAGATGTTACCAATACAGGTGTTGAATTAGCGCTTAACTTTAGAGATCAAATTAGTGATGACTTTAGTTATTCGATCGGAGTAAATGGTGCTTATAATCAAAATGAGGTTGGACAAATTCCAACGGATGATGGTATTATCCATGGAGAAACAGGACAACTTTGGGATAACTCTAACGAATTCTATCGAGCGGAAAACGGACATGGTCTGGGATATTTCTGGGGTTATAAGACTGCTGGTGTATTCCAGGATGTGGAGGAAATTCAAAACTACAGAGGTAGTAATGGAGGTTTAATTCAGCCAGATGCTTTACCTGGTGACCTGAAATATGTAGACAGCAATCGCGATGGAGTGATCGACGCCTCCGATAAGGTTGAAATTGGAGATCCTAATCCTGATTTAACTTATGGAATTTCTATCGGAGCAAATTACAAAGCCTTGGATTTCTCTATTCAAGCAAACGGAGTAGCAGGAAATCAATTGGTACAGTCTTACAGAAATATTACTGGAGCCTACGGAAACTTTCCTTCTGAGTATTTGAATCGCTGGCATGGACCAGGGAGTTCCAATACAATCCCTAGGCTAACTGTAGATAATAAAAACTTTTCTACATTTTCTGACCTCTATGTCAAGGATGGTGATTTCTTAAGAATTAGTAATCTTACTTTGGGTTATGATATCGCCAAAGGGGTCAATAAGGAAAACTTTTTTGCAAGTCAATTAAGAGTGTACTTCTCTGTACTTAATCTGTACACCTTTACTGAATATAATGGAATGGATCCTGAGGTCGGATATGGTATTTCTTCTGATGCCTATAATTTCTCTTCAGGAGTGGATGTGGGGTACTATCCTCGCCCTAGAACATACATGATGGGATTAAACATTAAATTCTAAGAAAATGAAAAAACTTAATATATATATATTATCAATCGCAATGTTAGCGTTTGGTTCCTGTACCAAAGACTTTTTGGATACAGAACCCATGACAGAGCTAACCTCTGACAACTTTTACAAAACACCATCAGATGCTTATGATGCACTTGTTGGGTGTTATGATGGATTACAAATTGCAATTGGTGCCTCTGGAATGGCTTTTCCAGTAGCATCAGAGGTGTTATCTGATGACTGTTTTGGTGGTACGGGTAATTCTGATGATTATAAATATCAAATGCTTGATGAATTTGATGCAAGTAGATCACCAGCCAATGTGAATGTGTTTGATGACACTTGGGTAAAGTATTACCAAGCCATCTTTAGGTGTAATGCGCTTTTGCAAAAAATGGATCAAGTTCAATGGGGTGAAAATCAAGATTTAAAAATAACTTACCAGGCTGAGGCTAGATTTATCCGAGCTTATTTATATTTTGATCTTGTACGATTATTTGGTCCTATACCTTTATTAACGGAACCATCGGAGGATATCATCCCTCGTTTTGAAGTAGAAGAGGTCTATAAAGTAATTGCCGAAGATCTTTCGTTCGCTGCTACACAAATGGATGATGTTGCGTATACTGAACTTCCTTCAGGTCGCGTGACCAAATGGGCTGCAAAATCATTATTAGCAAGAGTCTACTTGTACTATACAGGTTACTATGGTGCACCTGATTTGGTAGGTGTGGTTAATCAATCTACTGCTCTTGCACATTTAGAGGATGTAATCTCAAAAAGCGGACACGGATTAGTAGATGATTTTAATACACTATGGCCTGCAGCTTCAGTTGATAATTTTGCTGGTGAAGATAACAAAGAGGTTATTTTTTCTGTTAAATTCACCTATACCAGTGATTACAATGGCAATACAGACGGAAACCACTGGATGGTTATGTTTGGAATGCGTGAATATGATCATTTGCCTTATGGTAGAGGCTGGGGTATAACGGTCAACCCAGAGCTTTACAATTTGTACAAAGATGGGGATAGTAGAAGGGATGCAACCGTAATTGCTATAGATGAAGAGGAAATTCCTTTTAACAAGCAGGAAGGACAAAGAGAATACACTGGCTATTACAATAAAAAATACGCTCCAATGACTGCTATTGATGAAGATGGCGCCTTGGGCAGTATTGCAGAACAATTAGGAGGTGTTAATTTTCAGATTGGTCAATTCCAGGATTATTATGCTATTCGTTATGCTGATGTATTGCTTATGGCATCTGAACTGGGTAGTTCAAGCGCTCAACAGTATTTCGACCAAGTTCGCCAAAGGGCATTAGGAAATGATTTTGTGGCATTAACGGCAAATCAGTCGAACATTCTTAATGAGAGACATATGGAGTTCGCAATGGAAGGAATTCGTTATTGGGACTTATTACGCCAAGGGATCGGTACCGCTTCTTCTGTTTTAGCTACTAGTGTTACCCTGCCAAATGGAGGCGTTCCAACTAGCAAAGTGATTTCAGCTGGAAATATTCAAGCCACTAAGGGTTTACAGCAGATTCCTGACAATCAAATTACCTTGTCTAATAATGTGTTAACACAAAACAACGGTTGGTAATCGTCGAATCCTAAAAGAAAAACAAATGAAAACTATATATAGATATGCTTTTATGATCCTCTGTATGGGCGGTTTATTAATCTCCTGCGACGATCATGAAAATAGTATGGGTGAAAAATTAGACCCATCTGAACTTAAATTTGAGATAGAACAGGATCTCACCATAGATCAGGGTGGGAATACTGTGATATTAACCAATAATACCCCTGGAACCATTCCAATTTGGAATTATGGTACTGGGCGTTCAAACAAGGCTATTGATACCATTCGATTTGCATTTGCGGGAGAATATACCATTGAATTTTCCGTCATGACTGAGGGTGGTCTAGTAGAAGCCGACCCAGTGACTATTTCGGTAACCGATAATAATTTTGAATATGTTGAGAATGAATTGTGGTTGAAGCTATCCGGTGGTGTAGGAAATGCTAAAACTTGGGTTTTGGATTTAGATGCTGAAGGAGTGTCAAAATATTTCGTTGGACCGCAATACTTTTACGGAACCAATAATGGTTGGCTTGAAGGTGGCGATGAATGGTCTGGTGGTTCAACAGGTTGTTATGGTGCTGATTGTTGGAATTGGAATCCAGATTGGCCAGGTAATTCATGGATTATGGCCGCAGGAGATTATGGTACAATGACCTTTAGTTTAGATGGCGGTCCGTTTGTGGAAGTCGATAATCTAATGTTTGCTCAACAGGGTAAACAAAGTGGTACCTATTATTTGGATGCCAATAGTCATACATTGACCATGACAGATGCTCAGTTGCTGCACAATGCAGAGAACGATGATTGTGTATCGAATTGGAGTGATATGAAAATATTCTCACTCACTGAAGACACCATGCAATTAGGGGTCTTACGAAAGAGTTCTTGTGATGGTGCTGCATATTTGGTCTTTAATTTTATCAGTAAAGAATATAGTGATAATTGGGTGCCAGAGGAAACTGAACCTACAATTGATGAAGGTTTTGATCCAAGCCTTGAAGCTGGTCAATTACTTGAGATGCTAACAGGTGGACAGGGCTCAGGTAGAGTTTGGGCAATGGACGCTGCTGGTAATCCTGTAGATTGGGTTACAGCAGGAGCGGGCTGGACTGTTGATGCTTCTAGCTCTGCTGATTGGGGATGGAATAGCAGCTGGTCAACTGTGGCGTCAGATTCATGGATCCGTTTCGATCAATGGAATGGCATGCAGACTTATACTCGAAATCAATCTGGTGTGGAGACTTCTGGGACTTTTACAATTAATGAGGCTACCAATGAAATTACACTTAGCGGCGAAGTCTTGATTCAGAACCCTGGTAATTGGATGACCCCAACGACCAATACCATTACGGTAATAAAAGCCTTTGATGATTATCAGACCAAAGGAATATGGTTTGGAACTAGCTATGATTCAGAAAAGGATGAGTGGCTGGCATTCCATTATATCATTCCATAATTAATATTAGCTGTACGGGGATACCAATAGGGTCTCCGTACTGTTTTTAATCTTCTAGAAAATGATAAATTTATTTTTAATTAAACCATTAAAAGGCTTTTGGATAATTGGATTGATCTTATTCTTAGGGGCATGTACTTCTTCCACTATTGTGCAAAAGGAAAGTAACTCTAGAAAACAATCTTTTAATCAAAACTGGGACTTTTATCTGTCAGACCTTAAGGATGAAGATTCCATATCTGATCAAACTCAGTGGAAATCTCTAGATTTGCCACATGACTGGAGCATAGAAACAGCCTTTGATAAGCAAAGCCCTGTAGGTCACGGAGGAGGTTATCTTACAGGTGGACTAGGATGGTATAAAAAAGACTTTACTGTTGATAAGCAGGATAGCTCCAAACGAATTAGTATTCACTTCGACGGTGTATATTGCAATAGTGAGGTGTGGATAAACGGGCACTATCTTGGGAAAAGACCCAATGGGTATATCGGTTTTGAGTACGATATAACACCGTATTTAAATTTTGGACAAACCAATCAGATTTTAGTAAAGGTAGATAATAGTAATCAGCCGAATTCACGCTGGTATTCTGGCTCTGGAATCTATCGCAATGTTTGGTTAAAGAAAACTGAAAAATTATATGTGGTCAATTGGGGGACATTTATAACGACTCCTAAGGTATCAAAGGACCAAGCCACGGTTAATGTAGTAACCACTATTGGTAACGACAACAACGAAGAAAAAACAGCAGTACTTCGCACACGCGTTTTAAAAGACGGTCAGGAAATTACTCAAAGCGAAAAGGAATTTTTGATTTCCTCTAAAGCCAACCAAGAGCTCGAACAACAATTAGAAATCAACACGCCCGAATTATGGTCTGATGTGAGCCCTGAATTGTATACTGCCATTTCTGAAATTTTAATTGAAGGAAATCTCATCGACCAAAAGAAGACTAATTTTGGTATTCGAAACTTTAGGTTTGATCTTGACAAAGGATTTATACTCAATGGAGTTCAAACCAAAATCAAAGGGGTTTGTTTACACCACGATTTAGGACCCTTAGGTGCCGCTGTAAACACTAGAGCCATTGAGCGAAAATTAGAAATCATGAAAGAAATGGGAGTAAATGGGATTCGTACAGCTCATAACCCACCCTCACCAGAGCTTTTAGATCTTTGTGATCAAATGGGGTTCATTGTTATGGATGAAGCTTTTGATATGTGGGCACACGCTAAGAACCCTCATGACTATGCTACCGTTTGGGAACAATGGCATAAAAAGGATCTAGAAGATCAAATCCTCAGGGATCGAAATCATCCTAGTGTGTTTATGTGGAGCATCGGAAATGAGATTCCGGAACAATGGAGCCCAGAGGGTGCAGAAATTGGAAGAGAACTTTCAGCTATTGTAAAGGGTCTGGATACTACCCGTGTAGTTACTGCAGGGATGAACCCTCCAATTCATGTCAATAACGATGAAGTAACAATACAATTTGAAGACACCGCGGCTGAGCCTAATGCATTGGCGGGGTCTGGAGCTTTAGATCTTATAGGTTATAATTATGCACATCAAACCTATGAAGATCATCAAAAGAATTTTCCAAATACCCCTTTTATTGCTTCGGAAACAACATCAGGCTTACAGACACGTGGCTTTTATGAGTTCCCTTCTGATACTACAAAAATATGGCCGGTGCGTTGGGATTTAGTGTTTACTCAGGGAAATGAAGACAATACAGTATCGGCATTTGATCAGGTAAGAACACCGTGGGGCTCCCTACACGAGGAGACTTGGAAAATAATAAAAAAGCACGATTTTTTATCAGGAATGTTCGTTTGGACGGGATTTGACTATATCGGTGAACCTACGCCTTATCAATGGCCATCGAGAAGCTCATATTTTGGTATTGTCGATCTTGCCGGATTTCCAAAGGATGTTTATTATATGTACCAAAGCGAATGGACTGATACACCTGTTCTCCATGTATTTCCACATTGGAATTGGGAAGAAGATACCTTAGTGGATCTTTGGGTGTATTATAATAACGCAGATGAAGTGGAGCTGTTTTTAAATGGGGAGTCACTGGGAGTGAAATCTAAAGAGGGAGATGATCTGCACCTTATGTGGCGAGTTCCCTATGAAAAAGGAACCCTAAAAGCGGTTTCTCGAAAAGATGGAAAGGTTGTTTTAGAGCGCGAAGTGAAAACCGCTGGAATTGCTAGTGAACTTTCATTAACTGCTGACAGATCGACCATTTACGCCGACGGTGAGGATTTATCTTTTATCACAGTGGGTGTAATGGACGAAAATGGAGTTATCGTACCACGAGCTGCTGATCAAATTAGCTTTACAATTGATGGACCAGGAAAAATAGTTGGGGTGGCCAATGGCGATCCTACCAATCATGAAAGTTTTAAAGGTCAAACGCACAAGGCCTTTAACGGAAAGTGTTTGGTTGTACTTCAAGCGGGTCGAGAAAAAGGTAACATGGTGCTCACTGCAACAGCTCCTGGATTAAAACAGTCAACGATAAATATACAAATTAAGTAATGTGCTAACTAATAAGACTATGACACAATTAAGCAAACTACATAAAAGCAGTCAACTGAGATCTTTAGGGTTATTTCTTATAGGACTATTTATAGTGAGTACTACTACTGCTCAAATTCAGCATGCAAAGGTGTTGAATTCACCGGTAGATATCAGTGAGGATTTTCATGATTACTTAAACACCTTTTATTTCGCGGATCAAATGGTTGAATTTGATCCCAAAACTGGAAAAGGTGCTATTCGCTACCAGAGAAATCAATTTCACGCCAAGCAGGCTTTTAACAACATGCTCATCAAACCAGATACCATTGGAGCTAATGAGTTTCCAGCTACTGAATACGAAGCTTCTCCAGTTCATCCATTTCAAATTGAGTTTGTTTCTAATCGAACTATTCGAATTAAGATGAGTTCTGGGCCACAATACCATGATTCTAAAGAATCTTTAATGTTAGTGGACGGTACGGCTCCTAATAATCCAGAAGCATGGGAGTATAATCCAATAGAAGGAGGGCATCAGTATAGTAGTGCTCACGGAAGGGTGGAAATTTATAAAAGTCCATGGCATGTAAAGGTTTATGACCAAAGCGGAAAGTTGTTAACCTCGACCTTGCATAAAAGTGATTTTACAAATACCTACACCCCAGTATTACCATTTTCCTATGTCAGGAGAAATAGTGATTACTCCAGAAGTATGGCAGCGGTTTTTAGTCTGCAACCTGGTGAGAAAATCTTTGGCTGCGGAGAATCCTTCACACAGTTCGATAAACGAGGAGAAAAAGTAGTTTTGTACACAGATGATGCCAATGGGGTACAAAACCAGACGATGTACAAGCCAATTCCATTTTATATGAGTAGTAGGGGATATGGTGTGTTTATGCATCATTCTACACCCATTACGGTTGATTTTGGACAATATTTTAACGGCGCGAACAATATGATGATAGGAGACGATCAGGCAGATCTTTTCATCTTCTTAGGAACGCCTAAAGAAATCCTAGATGCTTATACGGATCTAACAGGAAAGGCTGTTATGCCACCACTTTGGTCCTTTGGTCTTTGGATGAGTAGAATCACTTATTTTAGTGAAAATGAAGGTAGAGATGTAGCTAAGGATCTCAGAAAACATAAAATACCAAGCGATGTCATTCATTTTGATACTGGATGGTTTGATGTTGATTGGAGAAATAACTATGAATTTGCCGAGGATCGATTTGAGAATCCTAGAAAGATGCTAGCTGATTTTAAAGAACAGGGGTTTCATGTGAGTTTATGGCAACTGCCTTATTTTACACCTCGAAATACGCTATTCGATGAAATCGTCCGTAACGGTTATGCTGTCAAAGATGCTAAAGGAAATATACCTTATGAGGATGCCGTATTAGATTTCTCAAATCCTGAAGCAGTTGCTTGGTATCAGAACAAGCTTAAGAAACTATTTGATATGGGGGTGAGTGTCTTTAAGGTGGACTTTGGAGAAGCTGCTCCTGGTAACGGTATTTACCATTCTGGTCGTACAGGATTCTACGAACATAATTTATATCCACTTAGATATAATAAGGCGGTAGCTGAGATCACAAACCAGGAAAAGGATTATAACCTGATTTGGGCGCGAAGCGCATGGGCTGGAAGTCAGCGTTACCCTTTACACTGGGGTGGAGATGCCGCTACTACCAATACAGCCATGGCAGCTACTCTTAGGGGTGGATTGTCACTTGGGCTAAGTGGTTTTACCTTTTGGAGTCATGATTTAGGAGGTTTTACTACAAAAACTCCGGAGAATCTCTACGCCCGTTGGACGCCATTTGGAATGCTGTCCTCTCATGTTAGAAGTCATGGAGAACCACCGACAGAACCTTGGTTGTACAGTAAAGACTTTTTAAAGACCTTTAGAAATGCCGATAATATGCGTTATAAGTTAATGCCCTATATTTATGCGCAGGCTAAGGAAAGTACCTTAAACGGTTGGCCGATGCTAAGAGCTCTTTTTGTAGAGTTCCCAGAGGATCCTGGTAGCTGGCTAGTAGATGATCAATATTTGCTTGGGTCTGATATGCTTGTGGCACCTATGTTCGAGGATACAACTAAAAGAGATGTCTATCTTCCTGAAGGAAATTGGATTGATTATCAAACTAAAAAAGTGTACCAAAAGGGTTGGCATACTATTGAAGCTGGTGAGATCCCAATTGTGGTATTGGTTAAGGATGGAAGTGTAATACCACATATTGCCCTAGCACAATCCACTAAAGATATGGATTGGTCCAAACTGACTCTTGAGGTCTTTGCAACTCAGGCCACCGCACTAGCTAAAGGAAGTGTTTATCTTCCACAAGGTGATGCACTCCAGTCATTAGAGCTTGAGAAAGAGGGATCGGAGTTTAAGCTTAAATCCAATCCTTTGGAAGGAAAAACTAGTTTCAATGTACAGTGGATACAATAAAATTTTTGATTTATTATTTTAAGACAATTTAAAAGGATATGATGTTAAATATTAAAAACTATATAGTGGCTGTTGCCCTGGTCGGATTAGTCTCTTGTATACAAGAAAAGCAAGATCCTATAGTGCTTTCATCCCCAGGAGCGATCAATGAGATTCAGTTTTCACTAAGCTCAGAAGGAATTCCGAGTTATCAAGTCTCGCATGGTGACACCCAGGTGTTAAATCCCTCAGAGCTTGGGTTTGTTTTTAAAGAGAACGATTCGCTGTATCGTAATTTTGAGATCGTTGGAGTAGAACAACGTAGTTTTGATCAGCAGTGGGACCAGGTTTGGGGAGAAAAGAAAACTATTCGAAATAACTACAATGAATTGGCAATTCAATTACAAGAGAAAGGAGCCCAGAAAAGGAAACTCAATTTGGAGTTTAGGGCTTATGATGATGGGATTGCATTTCGTTATATATTCCCAGAACAAGGCATAAAGGATAGTATTTTTATTATGGATGAGCTTACGAAATTCGAACTGGCTCAGGATGGAAAAGCATGGTGGATACCAGCTTATGACGAACAGCGTTACGAATACCTCTTTAATGATTCTCCAGTAAGTACTTTAGATACCGTTCATACACCACTCACTATAGAGAGTAAAAGTGGTCTGAGTCTAAGTTTTCATGAAGCGAATTTAGTCAATTTTGCTTCAACTACTTTGGCACATACCCAAGGTACTACCTTAAAGACTGACTTAGTACCATGGGCTGATGGAGTTAAGGTTAGAATTACCGACTCCTTTACCACGCCTTGGCGTACGCTTCAAATAGCAGAGGATCCTACAGAACTCATTACTTCTTATTTGATTCTAAACCTAAATGAACCTAATAAGATTGAAGACACAAGTTGGATAAAACCATTTAAATACATTGGTATTTGGTGGGGCATGCATATTGGTAAGTATACTTTCTGGGAAGGAGAAAATCAAGGAGCTACTACAAAAAATGCCAAAAAATACATTGACTTTGCTGCCGAAGAAGGGATTGACCATTTATTAATCGAAGGATGGAATAAAGGCTGGACTCCTGATTGGTATAAAAACGCCATGCATCAGTTTAATTTCACCCAAGAGGCAGATAATTTTGATTTAGAAACCGTAACCGATTATGCTGCAGAGCATGATGTACGTATTATAGGATACCATGAGACTGGATCTAATATTGATAACTACTTAAGGCAAATTGATAGCGCTTTTGCACTTTATAATAAAGTAGGTATACACGATGTGAAAATTGGGCATGTTGGTTCTCTTTTAAAAATGAAGGAGTGGCATCATGGACAGTTCGGTGTGGATTACTTTAGGTATGTCCTTGAAAAGGCAGCGGAATATAAACTGACTGTTCTCTATCACGAGCCTATCAAGGATACTGGAGAGCGTAGAACCTATCCCAACATGATGGCTAGAGAAGGAGCTAGGGGTCAAGAGTACAATGCTTGGAGTGATGGTAATCCACCAAGCTATACCACTATATTGCCTTTTACAAGACTTTTATCAGGGCCAATGGATTTTACTGCGGGGATTTTAGATGTAGAAATATCACAAGGATATCCTGGGCGTAGAGTTCACAGTACTGCTGCCAAGCAGTTGGCCTTATTGGTAACAGTGTATTCGCCAATTCAAATGTATGCCGATCTTCCAGAGAATTATAAGGGGCAACCCGCTTTTCAATTCTTAAAAGATGTACCCTCTGATTGGGAAGATACCAAGGTACTCAATGGAGCTATAGGTGAGTATATCACTACAGTTCGTAAGGATATAGGTAGTGATGATTGGTATTTGGGAAGTATGACAAATGAAGAGCCTCGAAATTTCGATATTTCTCTTTCATTTCTAGATCCAGATGCCCGGTACGAGGCACAAATTTATGCTGATGCACCAGGTACAGATTTAAACAACAAGCCAGAAGCCATTAGTATCACAACAAAGGAGGTTACTGCGAATGATAATCTTCAGCTCCAGCTAGGTGCAGGAGGAGGCGCAGCTGTACGATTTAAGCGACTTTAAACAAATATGTATTCCCACCTTTTGCCATTGCGGATGGTGGGAAAATTACTGAAAGAATAATTTATAGCTTATAAACACCAAAGCGGAAAAAGATCATTTTTTTTCCGCTTTGGTGTTTAAAATAATAGAACTAAAACTTTTTGCTTAGTCTTGAGTTATTGTTTTAGTTTCTTAGCCGCTTGTTTGTCTACCATCCAAGTCACTCTTTGTGCATCTTTGATGATTAATTGTGATGGATATAAATCGCTGTTTGGCTCCCCTTGGAGAACTTGGTACAGCGCTTCAGACTTTTTGTCGCCAAAGACTAAGAAAACGATATTTTTAGCCTTGTTGATCAGCGGTGCTGTCAATGTAATTCTATACATATCCTGTGGTGCTAAAAAGTAGGCGGCCACTTTCTTATCTTTTTCCTCTAGAATAATATGTTGATTTGGAAATAGGGATGCGGTATGTCCATCATCTCCCATTCCAAGAATGATAAGGTCAAATTCCTCCCCATTGGTTAAATGTTCCTCTAGTAGGGCTTCATATTCCTTGGCATACTCCTGGGCAGAAACTCCATCTTTCCACATTGGAAAAATCTGGTTCTTAGGAACAGGAATATGATTTAATAAATCATTAAAGGCAGCTCCTGCATTACTTTTTTCATCATCTAAAGGAACCCAGCGTTCGTCCCCCCAAAAGACAAATACTTTTGACCAATCAACCTTTTCACGGTACTCGTGGGTGGCCAATAATTGATACAGCCCTGCAGGGGAGGATCCGCCTGTAAGAGCAACAGTAAATTTCCCTTTATCTAAAATGGCTTGTTGTGCTTTACTCACAAAATAATCCGCCAATTCATTATCTAAGGTGTCTTTATTTTCAAAAATTCGAATCATTTCTTTTCTTTTACAAATGAATGTTTATTTACGGCCCAGACATGACCCTCACGTGCAATAAGTGCTTCAGCGTTTTCTGGTCCCCAACTTCCTGCTTGGTAATTTGGAAAATCAATGGACTCCCTTTTCTCCCAAGCTTCTAAAATGGTGGTTATTACATCCCAAGCTTCCTCAATTTGGTCAGAACGCATAAATAGCGTAGTGTCTCCAACCATGGCATCCAATAACAATGTTTCATAAGCCTCAGGAGTTTGCGTAGAGCAATTATCGTAATTGAAAATCATCTCTGAGGGATTAAGGTTCATTTCAAGCCCTGGGCGTTTGGTCATAAAACGCAATAAAATATCCATTTGAGGTTGAATATTGATGGTCAGTCGATTGGGCATTATACTATCAATCTGATTGGTAGGGAAGGAGGCATGAGGAACAGGTTTAAATTGTATGGTAATTGAAGAGGTCTTCTCTTGCATACGTTTTCCTGTTCTTAGATAAAATGGAACATTTTGCCAGCGCCAGTTATCCAAATAGAATTTAATGGCAGCATAGGTCTCTGTGTTTGATTTCTTATCTACACCATTTTCTTCACGATATCCAAGTACCTTTTCTCCTTTGATCCAACCTGAAGCGTATTGCCCTCTAACTGCATAATGATGTACTTCCTCTGGCTTAATTCTTCGAATTGAGCGAAGGACGTCATATTTACGGCTACGGATCTCCTCGGCATCAAAAGATGCTGGTGGCTCCATAGCAACCATACAAAGGATTTGTAAAAGGTGATTTTGAATCATATCTCTTAAGGCACCTGATCCTTCGTAATAACCCCCTCTGTCTTCGACACCTACTTGTTCAGCTACGGTAATTTGAACCGAATCGATATAGTTTCTATTCCACAAAGGCTCGAATAGTGCATTAGCAAATCGGAAGGCCAGAATGTTTTGTACTGTTTCTTTACCTAGATAATGGTCAATTCTAAAGATTTGTTCCTCATCAAAGGTTGCTGTAAGTTTTTTGTTTAATTCGACCGCTGATTTTTTATCATAACCAAAAGGTTTTTCAATAATAATCCGATCCTTTTCTTTGATCGTGGCAAGTCCAGAGCTCCGTAAGTTAAGACTTAATGTCTCAATAAATCTCGGAGAAACCGATAAATAGAACAATCTATTAGCGCGTTCTCCCCACTTTTCTTCATAAGGCTCTATGGTTTTAAGTAGCTCTTCATAAGATGCCTGATCATTGATATTGGAGGTCAGATAATGCAAGGAGTCCTTGAATTTATCCCAGTCCGCTTTTTTAGGTGTCCCTTTCCTAGAAAATTCTTTTAATCCTTGGTAAAGGTGTTCTTGGTAATCTTTATCACTGAGTTCTGTTCTTCCAAGTCCGTAGATGACAAAGTTCTCTGGCATCCACCCATCGATAAACAAATTGTAAAAAGCTGGTATTAATTTTCGTTTTGCTAAATCGCCGGTTCCACCGAATATTACGATTGCAGTTGCAGTTGCATTTTTTCCTGTTTTCATATTTTTTTCATAGTTGTTTTAATCCTCCCACTCAGTGTGAAAAGTTCCTTCACGGTCAATTCTCTCATAACTGTGTGAGCCGAAGTAATCACGTTGTGCTTGGATGAGGTTTGTAGGAAGGATTTCACTTCTATAGGCATCAAAATACGAAACTGTTGTTCCATAAACTGAAAGAGGAATACCTAAAGAAATACCTGTATTGAGTACCTCACGGATAGCTGACTGTTTTGAATTTAAGTCTGCCGCCAAATCTTTATCTAACAACAAATTCGGTAGCTCAGGATTTTTTCGGTAAGCTTTTCTAAAGTTTTCTAAAACCGAAGCACGGATAATACATCCACCTCTCCAGATCTTTGAAACTTCCTCTAAATCCAAACCATAATTGTATTCCTTAGAAGCTATGTGTAGTTGTGCCATACCTTGTGCATAGGTCGTAATCATAGCAAAATAGAATGCATCTTTTAACTTCTCTAAGAAGGCTTCTAAATCCAAATCTTTTTGTGCTTCCCAATTGTAGATATTCGAAGCACTAATTCGTTCTTCTTTATATTTTGAAATATCTCGCATATTCACTGCAAGGTCAATAGATGGTACTGGTGCTTGAATATCCATGGCATTTTGAGATGTCCATTTCCCGGTACCTTTAGCCTTAGCCGTGTCTGAGATTAGGTGGATTAATTTTTTATCCGTTAGCGGATCATCCTGGTTTAAAATATCAGCAGTGATCTCAACTAAATACGATTCGAGTTCTTTACTGTTATTCCACTGATCGAACAATTTTTGGATGCGTTTGTCTTGAACTTTGAGACCACGATTTAATAAATCGTAAGTTTCGGCAAGAAGTTGCATAATAGCATATTCGATTCCGTTGTGCACCATTTTGACATAGTTTCCTGCAGATCCACTCCCGAGGTAGCTTACACATGGTTCACCATCTACCTTGGCAGCTACGGCTTCGAAAATTGGGCGAAGACGTTCATAAGCCCCTTTATCTCCTCCAGGCATCATACTAGGGCCGAAGCGAGCTCCTTTTTCACCACCAGAAATTCCCATTCCGAAGAAATGAATATTTTTTTCGGCAAGTTCTTTTACCCTTCTGTCAGTGTCTGGGAAATATGAATTACCACCATCCACAACTATATCACCTTCTTCCAGATGTTCTAATAAAGAACCTATTACGCTATCCACAGGTTTACCTGCTGGAACCAACAACATAATCGCCCTTGGTTTTTCTATAAGATTTACAAACTCTTTTACGTCAGTGGTACCTTTAATCTGATGTTTTTCCTGAGCTTCTTGCTCTAAAGAAGCAGCCTTTTCAGCATCTAAATCCAAACCAACAACAGAGAAGTCATGATCAGCCATATTAAGTAACAGGTTTCTACCCATTACTCCAAGTCCAACCATTCCAAAGTCAAATTTTTTCATAGTTTTTTATTCGTATTTATTGATATTACAATTTTTTAAAATTCATTTCTTCTATCGCTTTTACCTTATTCAATCTTCTTTGAAATCTCCCATGATCGATAAATTTTGCTTCGAGAAAAGCTATGGTGATTTCTTCAATAAGTGCTGCTCCGAGAACTCTTCCTCCCATACATAGAAGATTGAGATCGTCATGCTCAACGCCTTGATGTGCAGAATAATGTTCTGATATCAGTGCCGCACGAACACCTTCGAATTTATTTGCTGCAATAGAAACTCCAACGCCGCTTCCGCAAATGGCAATTCCTTTGTCAACTTTCTGTTCTGAGATTGCTACGGCTAAAGGCATAACTATATCAGAGTAGTCATCTTCTGGATCCATACTATGGGCTCCAAAATCCTCGTATTCATACCCTTTTTCGTCAAGGAAAAGCTTTAAAGCTTCCTTATTTTTAAATCCTGCATGATCAGCAGCTATACCAATTTTCACAAGTTATAAGCTTTTAGAAATGTTTTTAAAGCATAAAATTACGTATTTCTAAGAGATTGGGGCAATATAATTTGTTTATATAACTATTGTTTATTTTTAAGTTAGAATGTGAAACACCCCCTGGTCAAGACTTGAACAGGGTTGAATTACTACACTAGGCTAATATGTTTCGTCTTTTGGATAGGGATATGACTTTCTGGGAATTACCTTGATATACAGTTTTTCTAAATGTGTTTAAATTTCTAATTGACAGTTCCTTCAAGCATTTCTGGGGTTACAATGGTCCTAAAGCCTAAATGCTCTTGACCTGAATCAATGGCAGTAGCCATTCTAGCCGAAATGCGATAACTTGCACAATAGGTGTCTGAACAGAGAAATGAGCCGCCTTTGATTATTTTTTCCTGCGCATAAGGATTGGTTGGATTAAATGCTTTTTGAGCACCTTCTGGATTATGCGCTAATCCCTCATGTAATAGTTGCTTATAATAATCAATATGGTACCAGTCGCTAGTCCATTCCCACACGTTTCCTGCCATGTCATAAAGACCATAGGGGTTAGGTGGAAAGGATTTGACAGGGGCTTTATTTTCGAACCCATCTACTTGATCGTTTTGTGTTGGGAATTCACCAGTCCAGGTGTTTGCTTTTACATCCAATTGATCTAATTTATCTCCCCATGTAAATGGTTTGTTGTTTATTCCTGCACTAGCTGCTAATTCCCATTGTGCCTCGGTAGGAAGTTTTCTTCCAGCCCAGTTACAATAGGCAACTGCATCGGGAAAGGCAATGTGAACTACTGGATAATTTCCTTTGCCTTCAATAGAGCTACCCGGGCCTTTAGGATGTTTCCAGTTCGCCCCAATTTTCCAAACCCACCATTGTGAAAAATCGTATAGATTTGGGACACTTGTTTCGGTTTTTTTAAATACTAAAGATCCTGGCTGTAAGATAGAATCATGTGGTTTTGGGGTTCCTTCTGGAAGTTGTTTTTTGAGTTCTTCCCAGTCGACTTCTCGTTCTGCTATTGTGATATATCCTGTTTGCTTAACGAATTCTGAAAACTGATCATTTGTGACCTCGGTGATGTCCATGAAAAATCCATCTACCGCAACAGGATGTGCTGGTTTTTCATGATCTAGAGCAAAGGAATCCCCTTGGCGGGCACCTTGAGTGAAATGACCTCCAGCAATCCATACCATCCCTTGAGGTACTGGTGTATCATGTGGTTTATCTTTTAAAACCTTCACCTGGGTTGTTAAATTCTCAGAATTCTTGTCACTTGTCGATGGGCTTTCTTTTGTGTCTTTACATGACACAAATAAGCTCATTAATAATGTAGTTACTAGGGTGATTTTTATTTGGATACATTGCATTGTCAAACTTACAAAAGTTTTTGGATTCAGTATATGTACGTGTAAAATGATTCGCTTCAATGGGCGTTTTACTTTTGAGTTTTACCAAAGTTCTTTTTATGTGTTAGAAAAAATCTCAAGGGAGTAATTAAAAAAACAAGCGAGCTCCAACTTCCAATATTACTAATTTTGTCATTACTTTTGACAAAAATTAATGGTGATGAATAGTAGGTCAATACGTTTTAATCGTTTTATTTTAGCTTTGACGTCGGTCTTTTTGATAGTTGGTTGTAAAAGCGATCAAGAAACCAAGCAACGCTCTTATACACTTGTGGAAGGCCCTGTATTTGGAACTTATTATCGTATTAAAATTGATTCAGAAATTGATTTTAAGCCTAAAATCGATTCTATTTTCCAAGTGATTAATGAAGCGGCCAATAGTTATGTAGGAGAATCTGAAATCACCACCTTTAATCAAACAGGGCAGCTTAAAAATCCGAGTCCTACTTTTTTAGGTATGATAAAAGAAGCCCAGCATTTTCAACAGATTACTAATGGCTATTTCGAGCCGGCTATTTACCCAGTTATTAAAGTCTGGAGGTTTGAAGAACAAGGGGCTTCTATGCAGGTGGATTCTTCGGAGCTAAAGGAGCTACTCAAACTGGTTCCAATGCATGAGAATATTGCTATTTCAGATACACTTATAAAGGCTACCAAACAGGGTGTTAAAATTGATCTTAGCGCAATGGGTGAAGGATATGCTATTGAAGGAATTCATCAAGTTCTCAGCGAGGCTCAGGTTGCAAATTACATGATTGAAATTGGTGGAGAAATCTTTGCCCATGGTAAAAACGAGAAAGGGAATCCTTGGACTATTGGTATAGAAGATCCATCCAAAGCTGGCCAGAACTCCTATGAAAATATTATAACAAAAATCGAGCTAGTCGATCAAGGAATTAGCACCTCGGGAAGTTATAGAAAATTCTATACCGATGAGCAAGGTCATAAATACCCGCATATTATAGATCCTATAACTGGATATCCAGTAAAGCATCATATGGTGAGTGTAAGTGTTAAAGGACTATCACCACTGGTGGCTGACATATATGCTACTGCCTGCATGACCATGGGGATTGAGAAGGCCAAGGAGTTTATTACTTCGGATTCAGATGTTCAGGCATTTATGGTGTATTATGAAAAGGATTCCCTGAAAACATGGAATTCTCCAAACTTCTACAAAACCCCAACACAATAGCAGTATTAATTGAAATTGTGTGGCGAATTGCGTAAATTGTACCAAGTATAATTTAATTCAGGGATTATGAGAGCTACAGGTATTTTAATAGGTTTTATAACGCTGTTTTTAATAAGCAGCTGTGGAAGTACACAAACTGTGCTTGGAACACCTCAAGAGAAAGCATTAGTGGACTCTCTTATATCTAAAAGGGAATTTAGAATTGTAAATCAGTGGGCACTTCCAACAATGAGTTCAAGTATGATGAAGCTTTCCTCTAGTGGTATCTTAGGTCCTGGTAATAGTGGTCAACGAATTGATTTATCTGGAAACGGCAATTTTCTAGAAGTCAAAGGTGATTCAGTCAAAGCAAATCTACCTTTTTTCGGAGAACGTCAAATGGGTGGAGGCTATAATTCTGAAGGTGCTGGAATTCAATTCGATCAAGTAGCCAAGAATATGAATTTTCACTACGACGAGGCTAAAAATATACATGTTGTTAAGTTTAGAGCTAAGGATGGTGCAGAATCCTTTGAAGTGACCTTAAATGTATTCTCAAACAAAAAAAGTTCGCTACTAATAAACAGTTCCCAACGTGATATGATCCGTTATCAAGGGCTTATTGAAAAGTTGCCTAAAGAAGATCGCCCATAATCCAAAGTATAGTCTAAGCCTTAGCGGGGTAAGAAATTATTATAACCATGAATTCCATTGAGTATACCCTCAGAGAGCGTTTAAAGGAGTTAACTTGTATGTATGAGGTCACTTCCATTATTGTTAATAGTGACTTTGAGAAACTGGAATTGAGTTTAAAGTCAATTGCTTTTTGTTTAAAGAAAGCTTTTCAACATGAGAGTGAAGCTGGAGTTCATATTAGCTGCTCTGAAACTACTGTTGCTATTGGAGAGCCGCTAACTGATTATGTTCGTATAAATGCACCAATTAAAGTATTTAATGAACCTAACGGTTGCATAGAAATTCGTTATCCATCACGTAGTTATACCGATAAAGATTTTCTTGAGGAAGAAATCAAATTGTTATCCAATGTTTGTTTGGAAATTGGAAATTTGATTGAAAGAAAGCAAATCAGAGAAAAGGAAGAGTTAATCCGAAAACAAATGGAGCGGAATGATCGATTGAATATTTTAGGTGAGATTACCGCTGGAATTGCTCATGAACTCAACACTCCACTCACTAGTATCATTGGTTTTACCGAATTATTAGATGAACAAATCAAGGACGAACTTGTTCAAAGTGACCTAAGTAAAATTAAAGAAAATGCACTTTTTTGTAGGGAGATTGTTAAAAAATTGATGTTCTTTGCATGTGAAGTTCCACAACAAATTCAGGAGATTTTGTTAAATCCTGTACTTCAAAATGTACTGAACTTACTCAGTCCAGCGTTTAAAAAGAAGGATGTGACAGCGAATTTGATTATAGAGCAAACAAATATTGGCATTAAAGCAGATGAGATTCAGTTAACGCAGGTATTGTTTAATATTATTATGAACGCATTGTATTATTCACCGTCAAAGGCAACAATAGAAGTTCAGGCTAGTAAAGATCAAAAAGGTATTGTAATTTTGATCAAGGATCAAGGCCCTGGCATCGATCAAGCTTTAAGTGATAAGGTATATGAACCATTCTATACTACCAAACCCGTAGGGGATGGTTCTGGGCTGGGACTAAGTGTTGTTCATGGGATTATGAGTAGTCATAAGGGGAGTATATCCTTTTATCCAAACGCGCCACACGGGACGGTCTTTGAATTGTGTTTTCCAAATTGAAGGTGAAGATGAATTTTAAAAAAGAAAATATACTGATTGTTGATGATGATATTCATGTTCTTGAACTGCTTAAGCGCCATTTACAATCCATGCAGTACTATACATTTAAGGCAGTATCTGTTAAGGAAGCATTAAGTATTTTAAAAAGTAACCGAATAGATCTTCTAATTACCGATATAAAAATGCCAGATGTTGATGGCTTTGAGCTGATGAAGTATGTTTCTGAACATTACCCTTCAATGCCTATTTTGGTTATAAGTGGGTATGTTTCGGCAAAAGAGGCTCTTGAGATGGGTAAATCAGGTGTCATAGATTATCTGGTAAAGCCCTTTACCAAAGACGAGCTGAAAACTTCAGTTTCAAAATCCCTCAGTGGTCCTAGCCAGCAGCATCCAAGAGAAGTAACTACCACGGCGTATAATTTTAGGGAACTAGTAGGCAACTCACCAGCGCTCAATCAAATCAAAGAAATTATACACCGGGTAAAAGACATTAAAGCAACAGTTTTGATACAAGGTGAAAGCGGTACAGGTAAAGAGCTTATTGCTCGAGCTGTTCACTACAACGGCAAGTTCTCTCGAAAACCATTTATCGCAGTGAACTGTGGAGCTATACCAGAAGATTTATTAGAGGCCGAGCTCTTCGGGTATGAAAAAGGAGCTTTCACTGGCGCGAATGATACAAGGGAAGGATTTTTTCAAGCAGCAGAAGGAGGAACCATTTTTTTAGATGAAATAGGCAATGCATCCCCTAAGGTGCAGAATAGTTTACTCAGAGTGCTTCAAGAAAAAGAAGTGCAAAAGGTGGGATCTCAAAAGTCAACTAAAATAGATATCCGAGTAATTGCTGCTACCAATAGTAATTTAGCCAATGCCATCAAACAAGGAAAGTTTAGACAAGATCTGTATTACCGATTATCGGTGGTTGAAATAATGGCACCCCCTCTAAGAGAACGTACTGAGGATATAGCACCTCTTGCCAAGTTATTTTTGCAAAAATATGCCATGGAATATAAAGATAGGTCAATGACTATTGGTTCTGATACTCTTGAGATCTTAGAACGTTACAATTGGCCAGGTAATATACGTGAGTTGGAAAATTGTATTCAGCGTGCAGTGATTATGAGTGATGGTGAGATAGGTCCTAAGCAACTCCCTGATATGTTTAAATTTCAAATCAATTTTCCTAAGGACGGAATTAAATCTTTAGCTGAAAAAGAAAAGGAATACATTCAACAAGTCTTAGATCTTGTAGAGAACAATAAAACTAAAGCGGCAGAAATTTTGGGAATTGACCGAAAGACACTCCGGGCGAAAGTAGGTTAAGGTCGCATTTTACCCCTTTGGATGGGGAGAATATCCCCAAATGGGTAAATTTTCCCGTATAAGAATATAAATTATCCGGAGTTTAAATTTAACAATAATCTGATTTACAGTATGTTGTTGTTTTTTAAAACCATAGGTAAAATAACTGGCACAACTGTTGAAATAAACGACAGTGGTTAATTATGTTGTGTCACTATTAATAGGCTATTTAATTAGTTTAGCATGACATTGACCACCATATATACACTAAAAACTACATAACAAATTAACTAATAGTATATTGATGATTTCAGAAACGATTAAAAAAGACGGTCCTGCAAGGCAAGGGATGCTGGCCAATGTAATGCGCCAGTTTGAACACGCTGCGGACAGTATTGAACTGAATCCTAATATTAGAAAAATCCTTGCCATTACTAATAATGAGCTCGTAGTGCATTTTCCAGTTAAAATGGACAGTGGAGAGATCGAAGTGTTTACGGGGTATCGCGTGCAACACAACAACGCATTAGGACCATATAAAGGAGGGCTTCGTTATCATCCAACTGTGGATCTGGATGCTGCTAGAGCCTTGGCAATGTGGATGACTTGGAAAACTGCTTTGGCTGGACTACCATACGGAGGGGCGAAAGGAGGTATTCAGATTGATCCAAAAAAATATTCTAATGCAGAACTAGAACGTATCACCCGTAGGTTTACCTATGCTCTTGGTGATAATATTGGTCCTGAGCTGGATATTCCAGCTCCAGATGTCAATACCAACTCACAGACCATGGCGTGGATATTGGACACCTATATGAGTACTAGGACACCAAACGAGCGTTCTAAAAACTTGCACGTTGTAACAGGTAAACCAATTGGTGCAGGTGGTTCAGAGGGAAGAGATCGCGCCACTGGATTTGGTGTCTTTCTTACGGTTAAATTCTGGGCAGAAAAAGAAAAGCTAGATTTAAAAGGTAAAACATTTATTGTACAAGGTTTTGGAAATGTAGGCTACTGGGCTTCTTGGTTTTTGGAAAAAGAAGGTGCCAAACTTATCGCAGTCCAAGATGTAACTGGAACCTATTACAATAAAGAGGGGATCCCTGTTGACGAACTAAATGATTATCAAAAATCTGCTGGTAGCCTTGAGGGCTATAACAATGCTGCTTTAATGGCCAATGATAAATTCTTCGCAACTGATTGCGATATTTGTATACCTGCAGCTTTAGGAAACCAAATCACTGCTTCCAACGCACATGATATTAAAGCAAAGGTTATTGCGGAGGGCGCCAATGGCCCAACCGATATTGATGCAGAGGAAGTGCTTTTACAAAAAGACATTACAATTATACCAGATATTTTATGTAACTCGGGAGGTGTAATTGGTAGTTATTTTGAATGGTTACAGAACAGAAACGGGGAGATATGGACCATGGATGAGGTCATGGAAAAATTAGAGAAAAAATTAAAAACTTCCTTTGATAGGGTTATGAATCTTTCACAAGAGCGAGGTGTTGATACAAGGACAGCCGCTTTTATGATTGCAATAGAAAGGTTAGAGCAGGCCTATATTCAAAGAGGTATTTTTCCATAAATAAAATTTAAACCTAGGAAAAGGACATTATTTGAAAAATGAAGATGATAATGACATACCAAGAACCAATTGTGGAGAAAAGAGAATATGTGCTCTTAAAACGATTGATCAGTTTGTCTAATTTTCATTTCGATGCAAGGCATTCTGAAGAGATTAAGAAACTAAGTGAGCTGTTAAAAAGCGCAAAGGTTCTTGATGAAGAACAAATGCCCCAAGATATTGTAAGACTTCAAACTACAGTTACGGTTTCACAATTTGAATCCAGCGACATGCGTTTTCAAATTGTGTTACCCGATGCTGTCACCATAAAAGAACAGCATAAATCGGTATTATCATCCATAGGGGTAGCCTGTTTCGGTCAAGTTCTTGGCAGTGAAATTCAAATTATCTCCGAAGGGATTGTAAAGCAATACAGTATTGTTAAAGTAAATCAACCTAATACGACAAAAAGTTCTGTTTCTCTGGATCACGACAATGATTAATATGCGATACAACCTAGTTGTTGCGCAAGAAATGGCTTTTGTGGTTCTCTTTTAATCTATTATTTTTATTGAGATCATTGTAAAAACCCTATAATATATACAGGTTTTCTCTATCGTGATAATTATTTGTTTGATAAATCAATATAATGTGTTAAATTGTGAAAGATTTAAATGATGTTATATTTATAATTTGTTGAGATTTATTTCGTGATAAATGAGGTTATATTAACTAAAGATGTTACTTTTAAACATCTTAATTAATTAATTTAAAACTTTATTATCATGAAAAAACTAGTATTTACTTTAGCAAGTGTAATTGTATTATCAACCTTAAACTCATGTGCTCACGATGAGAGTACAGCCCAAATTGATAGCCTATATGCAGTGGACCGAAGAAAAGTGGAAAGACCAGGAAACCAAGGACAGAAGGATGAACCAAAGTCAGTGGACAAAAGAAAAGTTGAAAGACCAGGAAACCAAGGACAAAACGGTGAACCACAGTCCGTGGATAAAAGAAAGGTTGAACGACCTGGTAACCAAGGTGGGAATTAGAATATTCGCAAGTCTTTTAGTTGCTTTGTCTGGTTTGGTTTTATTTACCGATAAGGTAACTACCTTTGGTATAACAAGTAACTTTGGATTCCAAGATACCCAAACGTTCATTTGGGCATTATCTCAATCCTTTTCTCCTTTAATATTAATTTTAGGAAGTTGCTTGAAACCATTTAGAATTGCCTATACGATTCCAGGATATATTTACTTTATCCAAATTTATTGGGTGTTTCATCCTGATATAAGATTTGATGATGTATTTCTTCAAATTTACGCTATCGGGTTCGTCTCTGCATTTACGACTCTTATAATTGTAATTAATTATTTATTTCAAGGAGAGAGAGATCAGGAGATAGAATATCATTCTAGTTTGGAACACTATTTAGATCTCCAAAGTCCTGTGAAAGCTACCGAATAATTGGACTTAAATAATATAGATGAATATAAAAAAGGGAAATGCCTATAAAGTTAAGGCAGTTCCCTTTTTTATATTATACTAAACCGAATCTATAGCGAATTGAATGCAGCTGTAAGGTCCTGTTTTAAATCCTCCAAGTCCTCTAGTCCTAGAGATAGACGGATAAGGTCTTGAGAAACACCAGCAGATTTCTGATCTTGATCACTTAATTGTTGATGTGTAGTACTTGCAGGGTGAATAACCAGTGATTTGGTATCTCCAATGTTTGCAAGTAAAGAGAATAATTTAGTATTGTTTGCGATTTTTTTGGCAGCTTCAAAACCTCCTTTAACACCAAAGGTAAGGATTCCACTTTGACCTTCTGGTAAGTATTTCTTAGCCAACTTATAATAAGGACTACTTTCCAATCCAGGATAGTTTACCCAAGATACTTCTTTTTGTTCTTGTAGCCATTTAGCCAAACTAAGAGTGTTCTGGCTAATTTTCTCCATTCTAATTCCCAAGGTTTCTAATCCTTGAATAATTTGAAATGAATTATATGGACTAATAGATGCGCCTAAATCTCTTAGACCTTCCACTCGAGCTTTAGCTATAAATGCTGCTGGTCCAAGAGCATCGTGGTATACGAGTCCGTGATACCCTGGAGATGGTTCAGTGAATTCTGGAAATTTCCCGCTGCTCCAATCAAAAGTACCTGCATCGATCACCGCTCCTCCAATAGAAGTACCATTTCCACTAATATATTTAGTTAATGAATGGATAACAATGTTTGCTCCATATTCAATCGGTTTTAATAAATATGAAGTCGCAACCGTATTATCAACAATTAGTGGGATTTTGTTTTCTTTGGCGATCGCTGCGATTGCTTTAATATCAAGAACGTCTAATTTAGGATTTCCAAGAGATTCAATAAAGATTGCCTTGGTGTTCTGTTGTATTGCATTTTTGAAATTATCAGTATCTATAGGGTCTATAAAACTTGTTGTAATTCCAAATCTAGGCAAGGTTACCCCAAATAAATTGTAAGTACCTCCATAAAGACTACTTGAAGAAACGATGTGATCCCCAGATCTTAGAAGTGTTAAGATTGCTGTTGAGATGGCCGCCATTCCCGAGGCAGTGGTTATGGCACCTATACCTCCTTCTAATGCTGCTAATCGCTGCTCCAAAATGTCATTGGTAGGGTTGTTTAATCGTGTGTAGATATAACCAGCTTCAGAAAGGTTGAATAGGTTAGCTGCATGGTCTGCATCGTTAAACACAAAGGAAGTAGACTGGTAAATAGGTACCGCTCTAGTACCTCCATGTGCAGTAACATCATGGCCTCCATGTACTGCTGTAGTAGAAAATTTTGATTCGCTCATAATGGTTCAAAACGTTTAAATGTTATATAAAAAAAGTCCCCAAACAATGAGGACTCTATAAGTGTTCTATTTTAAGCACAACATTATATAGTCCCTAAAAGGAAGGACATGCGCATACAATGGTTATGTTTTGAAATAGCTGTGATCATCTTAACTAATGTAATGAAAGGCAAATGTATCTAATTTTTCAATAAGCTACAAGTCTACCGATTTAATAGATTAATAAATATGTAGTTTTTTTAAGGTTTTTTGTTACAATCTTAAATTCAAGGGCTGAAAGATTAATGGATTACTACATCTTATTTATAATTTACATAAATCAAAAGTGGAGGTGGGTGTATAATTACAATCGTTTTACAAACCATTAACATCAGTTGCATTTAAAGTATTGTATCACACTTTTTTATACATTTTTGCTGTATTTTCTTCAATTTGTCTATCTAATCATTAGTACTTGGATAATATAGTATTAGTATATGCTAATATTTAGATATTTTTTCACGCTCATAATTATAATTTTACAAGTGTCAATACAACACATATTTAATGTGTCGTTTTAAACCTTGTTTTAAAATGGTATAACTGTTTATAAACTAACAAAATAACCTGTAAAATTATTGATTATGAAACAAACCAATTCATTTAAAGACATCGGGAGTGGGGAGTACTATACTCTTTACAAATGGCTTTTTTTAGTTGTTTTCCTCTTGATGTCATTTACTTCAATGGCCCAAACCGGGATCCAGGGTACAGTAAGTGATCCTGATGGAATACCCATTGCTGGGGCATCAGTAATTGTAAAGAACACCTCAAATGGGGTCGTTACTGATTTCGATGGTAAATTTCAATTAGACGTTCCTTCAACCAATGCGGTACTCACCGTATCCTATATTGGATTTGAGACGCAAGAAATTCCTGTAGGTACTCAAACCAATTTTAATGTGGTCCTTAAAGAGGATCTTCAAGAACTTGATGAAGTTGTAGTTATCGGATATGGAACACAGAAAAGAGCTGATGTAACCTCAGCGGTTTCTACCGTGAAGGCTGAAGACTTTGTAAAAGGTAATGTAAAGGATGCTGCACAACTGATTCAAGGTAAGGTAGCTGGATTAACCATTTCAGCACCTTCTGGAGATCCTACAGAGGGCACGCAGATCAAACTAAGAGGAGTTTCATCTCTTACTGGAGGTACTTCGCCTTTAGTGTTGGTTGATGGTGTTCCTGCTAGTCTAAGCACAGTGGCACCCGAGGATATTGAAACTATTGATGTTTTAAAGGATGGGTCTGCTACGGCAATTTATGGAACACGTGGAACCAATGGAGTGATTATTATTACGACCAAAAAAGGAAATTATAATGAGCGTCCTACTATTGAATATAGTGGGTATTCTTCGCTTTCTACCATTTCAGAGAAAATGGACTTTTTGGATGCAGATCAGCTTCGGGAAAAATATGCGGAAGGATATGAATTTGTAGGAGCGAATCTTCAGGATTTTGGTCACAGTACTGATTGGTTGGATGAGATTACTCGCGATGCGATTAGTCAGGTACATAACCTAATTTTTAGAGGTGGTAACGATGCCACTAATATTACAGCTTCGATCAACTATCGAGATTTAGAGGGGATTTTTCTAAAATCAGAGACCGAAAAATACACTGGCCGCGTTAGTGTAAATCACGCTATGTTTGACAACAAGTTAAAGACAAATATCGCAGTTATTGCCAGCGAACAGGTATTTAATACCTTGGGTGATGGAACTAGCTTTGATCCTTATATCTATAGACAAGCTATTATCAGAAACCCTACAGAACCACTTTATGATAGTAATGGTAATTGGTTTGAGCGGGATGTCTATTTCTATGACAATCCAGTAGGTTATATTCAGGAGACCATAGGGGAGAATCGCTACAGAAATTTGCGTTTTGATTTTAGTATGAGCTATGATTTTAATGATGACCTAACTATAAAAGGACTTTATACGCGAAAAGGAAATTCAAATATTCGTGGTTTTTACAGAACTAAAAAGCACGTTTCAACCGTGAAATACGGACAAGATGGTTTTGCCTCTAGAGGAACAGATGATTATAGAGGAAATTATGGTCAAATTACCCTTGACTATGACAAAAAATTCGGAAAACATAGTATTAGTGCCATGGCAGGTTATAATTATGAAGATAATGTAAACGAAGGATTTTGGGCCACTAACCGTAGATTTCCTACCGATGGGTTTGATTATAATAACATAGGTTCAGGACAAGGTCTACAACTCGGAGAGGCAGGTATGAGTAGTTATAAAAACTCGGACAAATTGATTGCTTTCTTTGGTAGGGTTACTTATAACTTTGATGATCGTTATTTATTGTTAGCTAGTTTACGTCATGAAGGTTCTTCACGTTTTGGAAAGGACAATAAATGGGGTAGTTTCCCTGGGATTTCTGCTGGATGGCGTATCGATCAAGAGGATTTTATGGAAAATGCGACTTGGGTAGATAATTTAAAATTAAGAGCTGGATATGGGGTTACTGGAATTAATGCGGGTTCTAATTATCAGTCTCTTAGTGGTCTTACTTATGGGGATTACTTCTTAAACAATGGAAATTGGATTCGAGAATTGGTTCCTTCACGAAATGCCAATCCCAATCTTGCTTGGGAGAAGAAAAAAGAGGTCAACGTTGGATTGGATTTTGGTCTACTAAATAACCGTATTAGTGGATCTGTTGATTATTACCAAAGAACTACTGATGGTGCACTGTTTAACTATAGCGTTCCAACACCTCCTTACTTTTATCCAACAATATCTGCAAACGTGGCGGAGCTTAAAAACTCAGGACTAGAAATACTATTTACAGTGGTACCATTTGAAGGAGAAAATTTTAACTGGACTTCTAATATGACCTATTCCACCAACTCCAATGAGGTAGTATCTCTATCGAATGATCAATTTCAGTTAACCAATGATTTCTTCTATCAAGGATACACGGGAGAACCAATTCAAATTGAGACTCATAGAGTAAAGGAAGGAGAACCAATTGGAAATTTTTATGGACTCAAGAGTGTTGATATCAGCGATGATGGCGTATTTATGATTGAAACTCCAGATGGTGAGATTATTCCAGCTACAGAGTCTTCTGCTGATGATCGTCAGGTGCTGGGCAATGGACTTCCTAAAGCTTATTTTAGTTGGAACAATTCAGTTTCCTATAAAAATTGGGATCTAAATGTGAACTTAAGAGGAGCGCTGGATTATCAAATCCTGAATTTTTCTAGAATGTTCTATGAGAATCCTACAGTGAGTTACAACGTTCTTGATACTGCTTTTGACAAAGTTTATGGTAAGGCAGTTTTAAATGATGTACAACGTTATGTGAGTCATTACGTGGAAGATGGAGATTTCTTAAAAATAGATAATGTAACCCTAGGTTATACACTTCCTAAGGATGCCCTAAAGTTCACCAATAGTTTTAGAATTTACCTCTCAGGACTGAATTTAGCGACTTTTACTAAGTACAAAGGTATTGACCCAGAAGTCAATAGAAATGGACTCTCACCGGGGAATGATGAACGTGATAAATATCCGTCTACCAGAACATTCACCCTAGGAATTAACTTCACCTTATAAACTATAGTCAGATGAAAAATATATTAAATAAAATAACTTCTGCTTTATGGAAACTCTTCAGCTTCGCATTGGTACTTTCTATTGTATTGGCTAGCTGTACGAACCTTGAAGAGGAAGTATATTCAGAAGTAACAGAGGACTCATTTGTTCCGGCAGAGTCCGATATTGTAGCCGTTATGGCCTCGTCCTATACGCCTTTAAGGTTTATCATGGGATGGCAAGGTTGGTTTGATTTACAGGAAGAATCAGCGGACATTATAGTAACACCCACAAGACCTAATGGATGGGATGATGGTGGAACTTATAAGCGAATGCACTTTCACAAATGGGACAATTTGCAATGGCAGCCTACCAATACGTGGGTCACCTGCTTCAATGGTATTAACAGTGCCAATAGAGTTATCCTTCAGATAGAATCAGGAGCCTTACCTGTTTCAGAAGAACAAGCAGTTAGTATTACTGCTGAAATGAGAGCCTTACGTGCATTGTACTATTCCATGCTTTTGGATACCCATGGAAATGTTCCAATTATTTCAAGTTATGGAGACGAGTTACCAGTGCAAAATACTAGAAAAGAAGTGTATGACTTTGTAGTGTCGGAACTAAATACTGTTATACCAGATCTTACAGAAACTGTAGATATGTCGACTTATGGGCGTATGACCAAATGGGCTGCATATCATGTTTTGGCTAAGGTATACCTAAATGCAGAGGTGTATGCAGGAGAAGCACAATGGGAAAAAGCCATTGCAGCTAGTGATATGATTATCCAAAGTGGAGCTTTTTCGCTTTCTCCGACTTACACAGAGATATTTGATGCTCAAAATGAGGATAATCCCGAAATGGTCTTTGCCGTTCCTTATGATCAAATCTATGCGCCTGAATTTGGAGAGCATATGAAAATGCTTCTACCAGATCACCGATCTGTTTTCAATATGGAAGCTCAACCATGGGGTGGATCAAGTTGTAATCCGCAATTTATAGATACCTACCAAACAGGAGATAATCGTCTTGAGGATACTTGGTTGATGGGTGATCAAATTAACGCGATCGATGGAAGTGTTGTGATGACCTTGGTTAAGGAGATGCCAAGCATTTACAACTGTACTTTTACCCAAGGTTACCGCCTAGGGAAATATGAAATTGAATCAGGTGCTACCGGATCACTGAATAACGACTTTCCATTTTTAAGATATACAGAGGTTTTAATGATCAAAGCAGAATCTTTATTAAGGACTGGAAGAGCAGCCGAGGCAGCAAACATAGTGACCGAGGTTCGAAGCAGATCATTTGATAACCCAGCTGATGCTGAGGTAACTGGTGCTGAGTTACAAGATGATACTACTTGGCAGTACGGTACTTTGGCAGAAGACGGTAGTATTGATCAGGCTGGTGATCAGTCGTTTGTTCAGTATGGTCGTTTTCTAGATGAACTAGGGTGGGAGTTTGCAGGAGAAGCACACCGAAGAACTGATTTAATTCGCTTTGGAGTATTTCAAACTAAAAACTGGTACAACCATACTCCTCAAGGCGACCATACGATACTTTTCCCTATAGGACTTGAGCAATTGAATACCAATTCCAATTTGGATCAGAATCCAGGATATGTAAAATAGTGGATTTAGTTGATGTTAGTTAGGTTTTTTAAATCTAAAGAAGGCGGATGTTTATATAAACATTCGCCTTTGGTAGTTTTATATAACAATGGGTAAGAAGCTAAAATTGTATTCTGTATTGGGAAGGGGTTATACCCTTGAGCTCCTTGAATTTTCTATTGAAGTTGGTGATGTTCTGAAAACCACATAACTCAGAAACAGTAGCGATTGACATTTCACTATTTTTATAAAGTAACTTACAGGCGTTTTCAATGCGCATTTCAATTAGGAATTGAAAAAACGTTTTGTTAGTTCTTTTTTTGAAGTATCTGCAGAATGCATTTTTGGTCATATTTGCTTTTAGTGCAACCTCTTCTAAGGTTATCTGATTATGGTAGTTCTCCATGGCATGTTCAAAAACAGCACGCATTCTTTTACCTTCATCATCGGTATATTTTTTACCATAAACAAAGGATGAGAGTGGACTGTATTCTAGGCTCAGGGTATGATCAATTATTTTTAACAGGGAAGCGATACGTTCGATTTTACTTTGCTTATGTAATTGGTTAAATAATTTCACGATCTTTTTATGGTTGTTGGATATTTTCATGCCGTATTGTGCATGTTTGAAAAATTCCTTTGCAGTTTCCATATCACTAATCTGGAAAAATCCATTTCCAAAGGCTTCTTTAGTAAAGAACAGGGTGAACATTACTGAATTCGCAGCTGCTTCCTGGTCACTTCTAAAGACATGTGGAATGTTCCCACCAATGATCAGGATATCATTAGCATTATAGGTATTAATTGAATCACCCACCACTAATGTGCCACCGCCTTTTTGGATATAACTTATTTGTAATTCTTCATGTTGGTGGAGCTGATCATAGAAATATGCCTCTCGATCTTCCTGGTAAACCAAAGCCTCTTGCTTTGGTTTGGGTATCTTAAAGGGGAGTACCTTCATTGATTTTTGAACTCTTAACATTGTAGCTAGCTTTTGATATTAAATGACTTAACCTGAGCAAATTTCAGAGTCTCGATACATGGATCTGGGAATTGGGATTATTGGTCATCTTGATTTACAACTTGAAATTACTCTTTTTTATATCAAAATACCTAATAAAATATACTATAACTCTCTTATGGGGTAATATAGTATTAGTTTTAGCTAATATTCTTCAAGATCATTTATAAGATTATCTCTAGTTTTAACCTTATGGATTCAAGGAAAAATACTGTCATAAAAATATGTGTTGTTTTAACACTTTTGTTTTCAATAACCACTTCTGCACAAGGTACATTAGAGGATTATAAGCGCTCTATAGCGGTGGATAGTCTATTTCAAAACAAGGTGTATAATACCCCCAAAGACTTTCATTGGTTAAGTGATAGGGTGTTTTGGTATAAAAATAATTCAAAGCAAGGTTCGCAGTATATTCGGGTTGATGCCAAGAGCAATACACGTAGTATGGCATTTGATCATAGGAAGATGGCCGAAAGTCTAACTGAATTTTCTAACAGTAAAGTGAGCTCAACGACCATTGATATTCGTGATCTTAAGGAGAATCTGACTGACAATACTCTGAAATTTAAAACCGATAAACTGGAACTTTTATGTGATTTGGATACTTATAAAATCACAGTGCTGGATAGTCTTAAACCAAGTGAACCTAGAGGTTATTGGGGTAAGAGAGGGCATGAAAACATTGGTGATCCTATAACATCTGAAGATGGTAAGTTTTCAGCTTATATTAAAAATTACAACTTATATGTGAAGGACCTAGAAAGCGGGCAGGAAACACAATTAAGTTTTGACGGTTCTGCTGCTTTTTATTATTCTTCCAATATTCTCTGGTCCCCAAATAGCGAAAAGATAATGGCATACAAATTTAGACCAGCTCAGGATCATAAGATTTACTTTGTAGAATCCAGCCCTAGTGACCAACTACAACCTAAATTGCATTCTCGGGATTATTTAAAGCCTGGGGATCAGGTTGCCTTTAGAAGCCCACAATTGTTTGATGTCCAATCCGCGCAACATATTAAAATCCCGACCACAGAGTTTGATCATCAATATCATCTAAGTAATTTTAACTGGCGTGAGGACAGTAGTGGGTTCACTTTTGAATACAATCAAAGGGGGCACCAGCGTTACCGAGTTATACTTGTGGATGCTAATGAAGGAAAAGTCAAGGTATTGATTGATGAAGTAAGCCCTACCTTTATTGATTATAACATGAAAAAATACAGGAAGGATCTTTTTGATGGAAATCAAATATTATGGACATCAGAGCGCGATGGATGGAATCACTTGTACCTATATGATGGACAAAGTGGAAAATTGATTCGTCAAATCACTAAAGGGAAATGGCCTGTGAGAGAGGTGGTAAAGGTTGACCAGGAGAATAAGCATATATATTTTATAGCAAGTGGGTTAGATAAAGATCAAGATCCTTATTTTAAACATTATTGTCGGATAGATTTTGATGGGAAAAACTTTAAACGCTTTACGCTAGAAAATGGAAATCACCAAGTTTATTTCTCACCGGATAATAGTTTTTATGTGGATCAATACTCAAGAGTAGATTCGCCGCCAATCACGGTTTTAAAAAATGCAAAAGGCACCATCATTCAACAATTAGAAAAGGCTGATATTACAGAATTAGAGGCAACGGGTTGGAAACCACCTGAGGTGTTTACCGCTAAGGGGCGTGATGGTGAAACAGATATATGGGGGATTATTATTCGTCCAACGAATTTTGATCCTTCTAAATCATATCCTGTAATTGAGTACATCTATGCTGGTCCTCATGATTCTTTTGTGCCTAAGAGTTTCCAAAGTTATTATTGGTCTATGAGTTCGATGGCAGAACTTGGATTTATCATGGTTCAAATCGATGGAATGGGAACATCTAATCGCTCAAAGGCTTTTCATGATTTTTGTTGGCAGAACTTAAAAGACGCCGGGTTTCCTGATCGAAAGTTGTGGATAAGGGCAGCGGCTAAACAATACCCTTCTATAAATATCGAAAAGGTTGGAATCCGCGGCACTTCGGCAGGAGGACAAAATGCTGGTGCTGCATTGGTTTTTCATTCTGATTTTTATGATGTCGCTGTGGCCTCATGCGGTTGTCACGATAATCGCATGGATAAGATATGGTGGAATGAACAGTGGATGGGATACCCAATCGGGCCTCAATATGCGGCAAGTTCAAATGTAGTAAATGCCAAAGAATTGAAAGGCGAATTGATGTTAATGGTTGGAGAGCTGGATGATAATGTCGATCCCGCCTCTACGTTTCAATTTGCAGATGCACTTATTAAAGCTGGTAAGGATTTCGAACTTGTTGTTGTTCCAGGTATGGGTCATTCCTCTGGAGGAACCTTTGGAGAGCGTAAGCGTAAAGATTTTTTTGTAAAAAAATTATGGGGAGTTGACCCTCCTTCCTGGCAAGAGATATACCCACAGAATACCGAGTCACAACGTTAAACTAAAATTAAATAAATGAAACTAGCTAAATTACTGACAATAACCATTATGGCCCTTTGTGGCCTGTTTACTACTGGATTACGGGCTCAGGAAGGAGACCAAATTTTGGATGGTATAGGAGAAACAGCCTTGACAGCGCGCTATGTGTTTGATGGCGATTTAAGAGATTGGTCTCGTAACAACTTACATGCCCAGTATAACGGAACAGAAGTGGATTTTGTTAAAGATGATGTGTTTGGGGAGGTAGCATGGCTTAAACCAGAGGATATAAATGGTATTAAACTTCCTAATAAACTTATAACCACGGAAGAATCTTTGACCATTTCAGGATGGTTTACTTTAGAGTCTGCTATAGGAGTAAGTTTATTAGACTTTGGTGCCAATGAGCAAAACCATTTTTCAATAGGTGTATTTGATGGCAATTTAATTGCTAAGATAGTGACAAAGAACAAAGAAGTTCAGACTAAAAAAGAAGATATAAAACCTAAGAATTGGCATCATTTTGCAGTGATCTATAATATCGTAACCAGTACATTAGAGCTTTATGTTGATGGCAAACTGGAGGACACCACAAAGATTTCAAATAATGGATTATTGCAGTTATTAGGACTTGAAAGTTCAGACAATTCTAACTTCTACATCGGACAAGCAATCACAGGAGAAAAAAGAAGAGATCAGGTGAAGCTTCACGATTTTAGAGTATATCACGTCGCCTTAAGCGCTCAACAGATACAGAGGATCTATCGCTCCTCCATGGAAGGTGAAGCTGTGGTGAATGAGCGTCAACAAGAAGATGATAAATTACCTAAATTTGACCCCGATACTCCTCAACTTTTTAATGCTTACTTAAAGAGTATTGAGGATATAGAGGTGACCACTAATGTCGGGGAGCTTCCAAGACTACCTTCTTATGTGCAGGCTGAGTATGATCAAGGTATAAATAAGGATGAGGTACGGGTTATTTGGCCCGCTCCAAAGGATAATGAAAATGTTCAAAAGGTTGGGACCTACACCGTTGAAGGTAAAATTCCTGGAACATCATTTAAGCCTAAAGCTTTGGTTTCTGTGAAGGATGCCTCCCTAGAAGCACCAGAGCGAATGGTAACATCTTTTAAATTGAGTCAGGTGCACTTGAATAAAGATTCTAAAGGCAGGGGGACTAAGTTTATTGAAAACAGAGATAAGTTCGTAAATACCCTAGCGAAAACCGATCCCGATTCATTTTTATACATGTTTAGAAATGCCTTTGGAGTATCGCAGCCACAAGACGCTAAGCCTCTTGGCGTTTGGGATTCTCAAGAAACCAAACTCAGAGGACATGCAACAGGTCACTATCTAACAGCTATAGCTCAAGCCTATGCCAGTAGCTCTTATGATGAGCAACTCAAGGAGCTTTTTGCTCAAAAGATGAACTATATGGTAGAGACTTTATATGATTTATCAAAATTATCAGGCCAGCCCATAAATTCTGGTGGTGAACATGTTTCAGACCCGACCAAGGTACCTTTTGGGCCTGGGAAAACGGATTATAATTCTGACCTAAGTGAGCAAGGTATCCGAAATGATTATTGGAATTGGGGTACTGGGTATATTAGCGCATATCCACCAGATCAGTTTATAATGCTGGAGAGCGGCGCTACCTATGGAGGACAAAATGATCAAATATGGGCTCCATATTACACCCTTCACAAAATCTTAGCAGGATTATTGGATGTGTATGAGATTAGCGGAAATAAAAAAGCGCTTTCTGTAGCTCAAGGAATGGGGGATTGGGTTTCTGCTCGTATGGTTGAACTTCCAACTTCAACACTTATTAGTATGTGGAATCGCTATATAGCTGGAGAATATGGCGGAATGAATGAAGTTATGGCACGCCTGTACCGTCTTACTGGGACAGAGTCTTATCTTAAAGTTGCTGGTTTATTTGATAATATTAAAATGTTCTATGGTGATGCTCAACATACCCATGGCTTAGCCAAAAATGTAGATACATTTAGAGGACTGCATTCCAATCAACATATTCCGCAAATAGTCGGTGCCTTGGAGATGTATCGCGATACCGATGAGGTTGAATATTTTAAAATAGCGGATAATTTCTGGTTTAAAGCAACTCATGATTATATGTATAGTATCGGAGGAGTTGCTGGAGCACGGAATCCTGCAAATGCAGAATGCTTTCCAGTGCAGCCGGCGACCCTTTACGAGAATGGATTTTCTTCTGGTGGTCAAAATGAGACTTGTGCAACATATAATATGTTGAAACTCACTAGAGACTTATTCTTTTTTGAACCCAAAGCCCAATTGATGGATTATTATGAGCGTGGGCTTTACAATCATATTTTGGCTTCAGTAGCAAAAGATAGCCCAGCTAATACCTATCATGTACCACTTCTACCTGGTTCTGTAAAACATTTTGGCAATCCTGATATGACTGGATTCACCTGTTGTAATGGGACGGCTATTGAAAGTAGTACTAAGCTTCAGAATTCTATCTATTTTAAAGGAAAGGACAATAAAAGTTTATATGTTAATCTTTTTATCCCTTCTACACTACATTGGACAGAGCGCAATATTGAGATCCAGCAGGTTACTTCTTTTCCTAAAGAGGATAACACGACTTTGAAGGTTACAGGGAAAGGTCGATTTGATTTAAAGCTCCGAGTGCCAAATTGGGCAACAAATGGCTATCATGTAAGTATCAATGGAAAAGAAATGGATATACAGGTTACACCAGGAAGTTATTTGAGCATTGATCGTAAATGGAAAAATGGTGATATCATTGAGTTGTCTATGCCTTTTGATTTTAGATTGGAACCAGTAATGGATCAACAAAATATTGCTAGCTTATTTTATGGTCCAGTTCTGCTGGCAGCCCAAGAAGAGTCTCCGCTAACCCATTGGCGTAAAGTTACTTTTGATGCTGAGCAAATTGGAAAATTTATTAAGGGGGATCCTTCTACTTTGGAGTTTAATTACAAGGGTATTGAATTTAAACCCTTTTATCAGAGTTATGGGCGACATTCTGTTTATCTGGACGTAAGTTTGGATTAACCCTAAAAAGGTGACGAAGAGTGTTTTCATATAGATTTTTAAAATCAACGAACTAACTAATAGAAAATGATAACTATAAAAAATATAGGAATAAAAATTCAGTTGTTATTGATCGCTACATTAATGTGTTCAATAAGTTTAAATGCTCAATCCTACTGGGATAAGGTAAACAAGCGTGAATCTACTCTTGGAATAGAAAATGGATATGAAGATTATAAGACCAAAAACTTTACTCTTAAACTAGTTAATGCCTCTCAAACCGTTGCTGGCCTCTATGCTAGTGGGGAGCAATTTGATTTTACTCCAGGTGAGCGAATAGCGATTCGTGATAAAGATAGCCTATACCATCTTGGTGACATTAATTTAACCCTTAAAAAGGGTCAAAATTCTTGGCAGTTATATTCTTCTGCTTATCAAAGAAAGGCTGTTTCTCCGCTAAATGTCAGTGGAACTACTTTAGCGGCCTCTGATATGTCAAATACCTTCCCAGACCATATGCCAGTGAATGTAAAGCGTTATTATCAGGAAGAGGATGGTGATCTGGTTCTTCGATTTGTAATTACCAATACCTCAGCTGAAAATGTCGAGATTGGTGCTCTTGGAGTACCGATGATATTCAACAATATTTTGGAAGGAAAATCTTTGGATCAGGCGCATGCAGATAATGTTTTTTTCGATCCTTACATAGGTTTGGATGCAGGATATCTGGAGGTAAAACACTTAAATGGAAAAGGAAAAGCATTATTGGTTATCCCTGAGAAAAATATGCCTTTTGAGGCGTATCGTCCATTGTTAGATGATCCTACCCCAAGAAGTATTGTGTTTGAAGGTTTTCACGAGTGGATGTCGATGAGTAAGTCTTATGCAGAAAATCAGTGGAAAGGTGTTCAACAGTGGAACACGCCAACTTCAATGGTATTAGAACCAGGGGAAGTGAAAGAATTTGCGCTTAAGTTTACTTTAGCCGATGATCTTAGGTCCATCTCAGAGCGTCTTTCAGATCATAAAATGGCAGTGGGTGTTGGAATCCCGGGATACGTATTGCCTATGGATGTCAAGGGAAGCCTGTTTGTCAAATCCCATAGTGCAATTGAATCCATATCTGTTACCCCTAAAGGAGCGCTTACCATTACGGAAGATAAAAGGCTAAAAAATGGTTATACGAAGTACAATGTGACTGCTAATCAGTGGGGACGTGCCCGAATAGCAATTGTTTATCAGGATGGAAAACAACAAAGTATTCATTACAAGCTCATCAAATCTGAGCAGGATATAGTTAAAGATATGGGAGATTTCTTAACCACTGAGCAGTGGTTTGACAAGGAGGATGACCTATTTAATCGGGCACCTTCGGTAATTTCTTATGATTATCAAACCAAGCGACAACAGACACAGGATAGTCGTGCTTGGATTGCAGGTCTAAGTGACGAGGGTGGAGCTGGTAGTTGGTTAGCAGCAATGATGAAGCAATACGTTCAACCTGATCAAAGTCAGGTAGATAAATTATCGAGCTTTGTCCATGAAACAATTTGGGGTGGTTTACAATATGACTCTGGAAAAAACAAATTTGGGGTAAAGAAAAGTATGTTCTATTATGAACCTGATAGTCTTCCTAAAGGAACCTATAACGACAGTATAAATTACAATACATGGGCCGCTTGGGATCATAAGCATGCAAATGATCCTGGACGTTCTTATAATTATCCACACGTAACTGCGGCGTATTGGGTTGGGTATCGGCTTGCACGGTTTTATGACAATTTGATTGACAAACAGTCTTGGGATTGGTACTTAAAACAATCTTATCATACGGCCATGGCAATGACTGAGCTTGCACCATATTATGCGCAGTTCGGACAAATGGAAGGAACCATATTTTTAAAGTTACTAAAGGATTTGAAGCGAGAGGGTATGGATACTATGGCCACAACCCTTGAGGCAGCCATGAAAAAAAGAGCGGATCATTGGAAATCACTTAATTATCCCTTCGGAAGTGAAATGCCTTGGGATTCGACAGGGCAGGAGGAGGTCTATATGTGGTCGGATTATTTTGGATATGATCAAAAGGCTGATGTGACCTTAAATGCGATTTTGGCCTATATGCCGACGATGCCTCATTGGGCCTATAACGGAAATGCCAGAAGGTATTGGGACTTTTTGTATGGTGGTAAGCTCTCACGAATAGAAAGACAAATTCATCATTATGGTTCTGCCCTTAACGCCATTCCAGTACTAAAGGCTTATCAAAATTCACCTGATGACCTATATCTTTTACGAATTGGATATGGTGGACGATTAGGGGGTATTGCAAATATCACCCAAGATGGATTTGCTCCAGCGGCATTTCATTCCTTCCCCAGTACTTTAGAGATCGACTATCTCTCAGGAGATTACGGTTCTGGTTTCTTTGGCTATGCAGTAAATTCAGCAGCATATTTGGCTCACTCACCAACCTTTGGATGGTTAGCCTTCGGTGGAAATATTACTAAAGAAGGAAGAAAAGTAGAAATGGTCCTTAAAACGGCTTCTAAAAACCAAGTATTTATCTCTGGGGAACAGTTGTTAGTCACCCTTGATGCTGGTTCTATCCATAGTGTGGAGTACGATACCAAAAAGCATCGAGTAAAACTATATCTAAACCCTGGAAATGAATTCACCTCGCATGCCTATTTGAGAGCTAACAAAGAGGTTAAACTTGATTTTAAAAAGGAAAAAGGTAGTTATGAAATACCGTTAGGAAAAGATAAAACTGAAATTGTAATAGCGTTATAGTACAAGATATTCTAATGCAAAATTGTATTGGAAGTTTAGGTCGGAAATTGGTTTGTTTACCGGCGTTAAAGAGGGGGGTGTGATTACTCCCCTTTTTTAATTTTACCGTTTTGTTAACAGGATTTTTAGGAGTCAAGCTAACTCTTAAAATTGTCAAGTATCAATTTTACGCTGTACTTGGTTTGAAAACCTTATGATATATTTAATAATTTTAATTGCAATAATTCATAATTTCTACTGTTAATTTGAATGATCAAAAGATCTGTCAATGAAAAGCACCAACCAACAACTATTTGTTACAACCCTTAGATTTTGTGAACGGAAAAAAGCCAGGAAAGCGGATTTATCTGATAACAGCGAAGTCTATTTTGCTGTTATATCCTTAATTACACCATGATTCTTACAAGGAAATTAATATTAATGTGACTCCTTCTAAATTGCCAACCAAGAACCATAGTATTTCACCTTTGAATCACAAAGATGGGAATATTGTGCTGTGGATAAACTTCATAACACAACCAAATCTCCATAGATACTTACTTCCTAAATCCTTTCTATATGTGGACGTTTTTGAAACAGGAATCGTAAAACTCAAAGGGATTTATGAGTAGGCAACTAATCAAAAGACTTAAAACAGGGGATCAAAAGGCCTTTAAAGAAGTGTACTTACTGTATTATGACAAGCTTATTCATTTGGGAAAGAGTTTTGAACACGGGTTTTTAAGCCCTGACGATTTTGTTCAAGAGACTTTTCTTAAAATATACCACAACCGTGAACAATTAAAGGTGGATGCTCCCTTAGATAAGCAGTTGTATGTTATTTGTAGAAATTTAATTTTAAATAATCTCAAAAGAGATAAAAAGGTTATATCAATCCATGGAAATCTGGTGGATCCTTTTTTTGAGGGTTTAACCTATAGTGAAGATGATCTTCAAATAAAACAAAAATTATTTTACAAATGGGTAGCAGAACTCCCAGACCAGCAACAAAAGGTCTACACATTACACAAGATAGAAAGGTATTCTTACTCTGAAATAGCACAATTGACGAATCTTTCGAAGAAAACAATTGCTAACCATATTTACCTTGCTACAAAATTTATTCAAAAAAAAGTAGCTGAACATTAGGAACTTTTCAAAACCCGATTGTCTAATAATAAAGTGGCAATCGTGAAAGTAGAAAACTATAGAACTAATGTTGAAAATCAGCAGCAGGCGAATTACCTGATTAAAGCGCTCCAATTACATGTCTCTGATTGTCAATTGAACTTTGACCAAAACAATTACTTATTATCTGTAGTCACCAGAAGAGAGATTTCTGAACTTGTCTGTAATGTAGTAACTAAGCAAGGTTTCCTTTGTGAAAAAATAAACAGAAAAGCATGAAAAAAGACGAATTTGATAAAAAATTTGAGAGGTTGTGGAAAGAGAACCCAGAGGTCCAAGACCCAAAATTAAAAGAGTCTTCATGGGAAGTCTTTTCTACTAAAGCATTCCCACAAACAGCTAAGAGAATTGAGAAACGGCGTTGGCAGTGGGCTGCAGCAGCAGTGATTACTGCAATGCTAGCCATAGGAAGCTTGTTGGTTTATCAAAATAGTAATTTCATACAACAGGAAGCCTTTGAGTTAGTTGAAAACACAACTTTACAAGTTAAAAGAGTTCAACTCTCTGATGGTTCTATTATTGAGCTTGATCCCAATTCAAAATTAAAATATGCTAAAAATTTTGAAGAAAACAGGACTATAATATTAAAAGGAACGGCATTTTTTCAAGTTGAAAAAGATAAGAGTCATCCATTTACCGTACAGTGTGACCGAACTACCACCACAGTACTGGGAACTTCTTTTACCATAGGGCAGCAAGGGAAGCAGAGAATTAGTGTACGTCTCTACGAAGGTAGTGTCCGCATGGATATTGCAGACACTCTTGAAAATTGGGTATTAGAACCAGGAGATGAGTTTATTTATGATAATAAACAAGTGAGCATAAAAACCTTTGAACGCTTTATGGATTTTGAAAACGCCAATTTAAAAGATATTGTAACCTACATCGAATCCAATTACCACTACGAATTTATCCTACCAGAAAAGTTGTTGCAACAATCTCTAACACTTCGAATAAACAAAAAAGAACGATTTGAAAATGTGGTACAAATTATCGCTAAAATTTATAACCTAGAACCAGAAATAGATCAGGAATTAAAGACGGTTAAGTTTCACTTATAAACTGAAGGATATATCAAAAGATGAGAAGATCGGAGTCTATCCGCATTAGAATTAACCATGCCTGAAGACCATTTTATTAAACTTAAAAAAAGTACATAATTTTATGAAAAATATATTCTTCATTTTATTTACTCTCGCGACTTTAAGCCTTTGGTCGCAAAATATTACCACTACCATAACACAATCCACAACCCTAAAAGAATTGTTTTCTGATATAGAAGCCCAAATTGATTACAAATTTGCCTATACCGACGATCTTGATATTCAAGGCAAATTTTTTAACCAAGTCGTACGATTAAATGACGTTGAACTCACTGAGCTTATTAACCAACTTAATAATATTCTCCCAATGCAATTCTCTGTAATTGGAGATAATATTACAGTACATCAAGCGAGGGGTAAAAGCCAAGGCTATTTTGTTTATTCTGGTAGGATTACAGATGAGTTCGAAGAACCATTAATTGGTGTAAGTATCCATATTAAAGAAGCAAATACGGGAACTACAACCGATGAAAACGGAAGCTTTTCACTGCGATTGCCTTCCGATACCTATACCGTGAATGTTACCTATATAGGGTATAGAAAGGTTGAAAGAACATTAATGTTAACTCAAAATATAAATCACCATTTTCAATTAGAAATGGACACCCAAACCTTGGAAGAGGTAGTGGTTACGGATCAAAATAGGGCGGTTAATATTAAAAAGCCACAAATGAGTGTGAACCATCTTTCGATGGAACAAATCAAACAAATTCCTGTAGCCATGGGAGAATCCGATCCTTTAAAAGCATTGATGACTCTCCCAGGAGTTACTAATGCGGGTGAAGGGTCATCGGGATTTAATGTACGAGGAGGTGCCGCGGATCAAAATTTGATTTTACTCGATGGCGCGCCCATTTATAGTGATTCTCATCTATTCGGTTTTTTTTCTGTCTTTAATGCGGATGCTGTGAATAGTCTAGACCTATACAAGGGTGGTATTCCTTCTAAATTCGGCGGACGTGTATCCTCCGTACTTGATGTTCAACAACAACAAGGAAACTACCAGGATATGGAAGGAACTGGAGGGATTGGTTTGATTTCGAGTAGGTTGTCACTTAAGGGACCAATTTTAAAAGATAAGCTTTCATACATGGTAGCAGGAAGAGCCTCTTATGCCCATTTGTTTTTAAAGCTTGCTGACAATGATAATTCTGCAATGTTCTACGATATCAATGCGCGACTCAACTATCGCATTGATCAGAACAATAGTATCCACTTTTCTGGCTACTCAGGAAGTGATATGTTTGATCTTAGCGATAACTTTACTAGTACCTATGGAAATATGATGGGCAATTTAGGATGGAAACATACTTTCTCCAATTCCTTGCGCTCTGATCTATCGGTTTTTTATAGCGATTATCGCTTTGAGTTAGCGATAAATACAGAGAATTTCCAGTGGGAAAGTGCTATAAAAAGTTATGGGTTAAAATACGACTGGGTTCATCGTTTATCCGAGCGTTTCCAATTGAATTATGGTATAAATAGTACTTATTACGATTTTAATCCAGGGACATTGGAGCCTCAAACCGAGGACTCCCAGTTTAATTATCGGCAATTGGATAAGAAATACGCCCTTGAAAGCGCTGCATATCTCGATGTTGAGCACAAACTATCAGAAAAACTAAATCTTCGGTATGGACTCCGGTATAGCCTGTATTACAGGTTTGGGGAACAAGAGATCAATACCTATGCACAAAACAATCCTGTGGTTTATAATCCTATTTACAACATATACGAAAAAGGAGAACCTACGGGGTCTATTTCATATGGAAGTGGTGAAAGGCTTGCGGATTTTAATAATTTTGAGCCAAGAATCTCCCTGTCATATGCCTTAAATGATGAGCAGTCCATAAAAGCTAGTTATAACCGTATGGCACAATACATTCATATTGTTTCTAACAGTCAATCGCCAACACCTATGGATATTTGGACCCCTAGCGGGCCATTTATTAAACCACAAATACTCGATCAATACGCTCTGGGATATTTTAGAAATTTCAACAATAAATTGTATTCTTTAGAATCCGAGGTATTCTATAAGAGGGTAAAAAACAGAATTGATTATGTCGATGGTGCAGATTTGTTGGCTAATAATAATATAGAACAAGTTATCCTCAATGGTAAGGCGAGGGCTTACGGTCTGGAATTACTGTTTAGAAAAAACAAAGGTGATTTTACAGGATGGGCTGCCTATACACTGTCAAGGGCGGAACAAAAAACTGTAGGAAGAAGTGAAGAAGAGCCAGGAATCGCCAATGGAAATTGGTATGTGTCTCCTTTTGATAAATTACACAACCTCAATATAGTTGGGAACTACAGGTTGACCGATAAATGGACTTTTAGCGGTAATTTTAGCCTGCAATCAGGACAACCAGTAACTTATCCTAACGGATATTATGAATTTGGGGATATTCACATCCCTAATTTCTCTATGCGAAATGAAAATAGATTGCCGATTTACCATCATCTTGACCTTGCTGCTACCTACACTCCTAAACCGAATAAAACTTCGGGTTGGAGGGGATACTGGGTGTTTAGCATCTACAATATATACAGTCGAAAGAATGCCGCCTCAATTAGGTTTACCACCAATGAAGATACAGGTATAAATGAAGCCAGACGTCTTTCTATTTTTGGAATTGTACCTAGCATTTCCTATAACTTTAAATTTTAAAACCATGAAATATTTATATCACAATCCCCATTTATTAATTCTATGTTTATTGACCCTAATTACTTTGTCCTCATGTGAGGATGTGGTTGATGTCGATTTAGACTCAGGGGAATCTACCATTGTTATTGATGCTGAAATTTTGTGGCAAAAGGGAACTGATGGGAGCCAACAAACGATTCTCATCAGTAGAATGACTGATTATTATAACCAAGAGATTCCAAAGGTAACAGGTGCGGAGGTATTTATTGAGAATCAAAATGGAGATCGTTTTGAATTCCAAGATATTGGGCAAGGCGTTTATCAATGTTTAAATTTCACCCCTGAAGTTAATATGGAGTACACATTAACAGTGGCCGTAGCGGATGAGGTATATACCGCCACAGAAGTTTTGACATCAGTTACTGAAATCATAGACGTTGTTCAATCTCTAGAACCTGACTTCTCTGGTGAGGATGAAATTCAAGTGCAATTCACTTTTCAGGATCCAGCAGATGAAACCAATTTTTACCTTTCGGATTTTGAAACTAATATTCTTTTTTATCGGGAATATGAACTAACCGATGATGAATTCTTTAATGGAAATGTGATTAACAGTGAATTTTCTGATGAGGACCTTAAAGTAGGTGATACCGTTAAAATAACTCATAGAGGGATTTCAGAGCAGTTCTATAATTATATGAATTTAATTTTGGAAACTACAAGTGGTAATCCTTTTGCAACACCTCCAGGTAATATTCGCGGAAATATCTTGAATAAAAATGACCAGGGAACATACGCATTGGGTTACTTTAGACTTAGTGAATCCGATCAGGTTACTCATATTGTTGAATAATGAGTTAGATAATAGACGTTGTTGCATTAGATGGAATTGTATGGTTTAAGGATAGTATCATTTTTATAAATGTTACTGCATTATGACTTTGATCATAGTAATTCGGTTTGCTTGTTTTTAATTTTGCTCGCAAAATTGAAATCAACCAATATGGAGCTTTCCCAAAAAATTACAGAATTAAAAAAGAAGAAGAATGCTGTAATCCTTGCCCATTACTATCAAACTCCTGAAATACAGGATGTCGCTGATTATGTAGGTGATAGTTTAGGACTTTCACAGAAAGTAATTTCCTCTGATGCAGAGATTATTGTTTTCGCTGGTGTCCATTTTATGGCAGAAACGGCAAAGATTTTAAATCCAACTAAAAAAGTGTTACTTCCAGATCTTGCGGCTGGATGTTCCTTGGCGGACTCCTGTCCACCAGATGCGTTTAAAAAAGTCATCGATGAGCATCCAGACCATGTGGTAATCACTTATATCAACTGTTCTGCAGAAATCAAAGCCATGAGTGATTTAGTTTGTACCTCCTCAAATGCAGAACAAATTGTAAACGCTATCCCTAGAGATGTCCCTATATTATTTGCACCAGATAAGAATTTAGGAAAATACATTCAGAAAAAAACTCATAGAGAAATGCTACTTTGGGATGGATCTTGTATTGTTCACGAGGCATTCTCTTTCGATAAACTGCTCAAACTCTATCAAAGTTATCCAGGCTCTAAAATACTCGCTCACCCAGAATCTGAATCCCATGTATTAGAAACGGCCACCTATGTGGGTTCTACTGCGGGAATGATACGTTATGTTAAGGAGCATCCTACTGATGATTACATCGTAGCCACTGAGGCTGGGATTCTGCATAAAATGCAACAAGAGGTGCCTGATACTCTTTTGATTCCAGCGCCCGCAAAGGAAGATAATCACTGCGCTTGTAGTGAATGTGCTTTCATGAAATTAAATACCTTGGAAAAACTTTATAATTGTTTGCTTGATGAGAATCCTCAAATTGTCATAGATCCTAGTATTCAAAAAAAGGCAATTAAACCTATTATTCGAATGTTAGAATTATCATAACCCATGATACATACAGATTTCCTTATTATTGGTTCAGGAATCGCAGGAATGACCTTAGCTGTAAAATTAGCAGAGTATTTTCCAACTAAAAAAGTCATCCTAGTTACAAAGGCTGGAGAATCCAACACCCGTTTTGCTCAAGGTGGAGTAGCAGCTGTACTAGATCAAATCCAAGATTCTTACCAAAAGCACATAGAAGACACTCTAAGGGCAGGCGATGGTCTATGTGATCTAGATGTGGTAAAGCATGTTGTTGAGCAAGGACCGGTACGTATAAAGGAGCTTCTTGACTGGGGGACTCAGTTTGATAGAGGTCCAGAACAACAATTACTCTTATCAAGAGAAGGAGGTCATACCGCGCTGCGTATAGTTCACCACAAAGATTCTACTGGAAAAGAAATTGAACGAGTATTAAGGTTAAGAGTGCAAAACCTAGCTAATATCCAAGTCCTTGAAGATTGTTATGCTTTTGACCTTAAGCTCACTGCAACTATTAAACCAACTAAGCAAACCATTACAGGGGCCCATATATTAGATCAAAACACCCGAGAGGCTACCTTTATTTATGCTCAGACAACAACTCTGGCAACTGGTGGTATAGGTCAATTGTACACTCATACAACAAATCCATCAATTGCAACCGGAGATGGTATTGCAATGGCCCTTCGAGCCAATGCTAAGTTAAAATCCATGGAATTCATCCAATTTCATCCTACGGTCTTCTACGAAAAAAATGCTGGAACGTCATTTTTAATATCTGAGGCCGTTAGAGGATATGGCGCCTATCTTAAAAATTCAAAAGGGCATCGTTTTGTATTGGATTATGACCCTAGAGGGGAATTAGCCTCTAGGGATATTGTATCAAGAGCCATCTATTTGGAATTATCCCATTCTAAAGAAAAATGTGTATATCTTGATTGTACCCATCTTAAGAAAGAAGAATTTAAAAATCATTTCCCTAACATTTATCAAACCTGTTTAAATAGGGGAGTGGATATTTCAAAAAACTGGATTCCCGTGATACCAGCGGTGCATTATTTATGTGGTGGTATTGTGGTGGACGCTTATGGTAAAAGCACTATAGGTAATTTGTTTGCTTGTGGCGAATGTTCATATACTGGGCTTCATGGGGCAAATCGATTGGCTTCTAATTCTCTTTTAGAGGCCCTGGTCTATGCGCATTCCATATTTGAATATCACAAAAGGTCTTTTAGTAAAGAAATTGTTTTTGATTCCATAGATCCACCTGCAATCAAATCCTATACAGTAGTAGAGGAATCAAATCAGATTAAAGAAAAGTTAGATGAACTTCAGACTTTAATGTCTGAAAATGCAGGTATTGTAAGAAGTACAGAGCAATTAATTCAAGCAAGGGTAAAACTTAAAACCCTTTCAAAGGCGCTTCAAACAAGTATTCCTAAAACATTTATCAATACAGGATTATGTGAATATCGAAATATGCTAGCTGTGGCACAAATGATCATTGAACATTCCATCGCTCGAAAAGAAAACGTAGGAGGCTATTACAACAGCCAACTTTAATTGATGGTGTTTTTGGCCGTAACCAACAAGTTCTAAGGATCTTTAGATGTGATTTATGGTTGGATTTATTACCTTTGGTTGCATGAAATCAACCATAGAAGAAATAGAAAAACGATTTGATCAAGATGTTGAACGATTTTCAAATCTAGACACCGGACAAGCCACCACATTAGATGCGGCTTTTAATTTAGAACTAATTACCCAAGCGATCTCGAAAGAATATCCCGATGGAATTTCAGTGCTCGATGTGGGCTGTGGAGCAGGAAATTACAGTGTAAAACTGGCTCAAAAAGTTAAGGATGTACAATACACCTTATTGGATTTAAGTAAACCAATGTTGGAGAAAGCAACTCAGCGGTTAAATAGTTTAACAAGTCAAAAAATAATAGCGGTAAAAGGTGATTTTAGAGACCAAGATTTAAAGCAGGGTCATTATGATGTTATTATAGCCACTGCTGTTTTACACCATCTTCGGGATGATACTGATTGGGAAACTGCATTTAAAAAGCTTTATAACCTTTTAAAACCTGGTGGAAGTATTTGGATTTTCGATTTAGTACAACAGCATACCGACGCCTTACAGGGGTATATCTATAAAGATTTGTATGGAGCCTATCTTACGCAGTTAGGGGGAGAGGGTTACCGCGACAAAGTTTTTGCTTATATAGAAAAAGAGGATAGCCCAAGAAGTCTTATGTATCAATTAGAATTATTACAAAAAGTTGGTTTTACTGCTGTTGATGTATTGCATAAGAATTTGTGCTTTGCGTCTTTTGTGGGCTTTAAAAACTAACCTTTCATTTATAAATTGACAACAATACTAAGCAAACTACAAATTAGTTCTTTTTTTAGACTTTACATTGTTGTGCTTGGATAAGGTGTGTTTACTCCCTTCTATGGTATTCCAACTGTCTTTGAACAATTGCATAAAAGCCAGAGTCATTACCACGGTGGTTGCGAGTCCCATTAGAAAGATCGTTAAAATTAACATACCATTGCCTGCAAACCAATCAAACTCCCATTTTGTCATGAATTCTTGGGTAAAGTTTGGATTTAGTTCTGTGATGTAAAGGGTTGAAAACAGGGTAAAGATAACCGTTGCAGAAAATCCAGTAACTATTCCTGCAGCAAAACCGAATTGGTATCTAAAGGATTCTTTTTCAATTCTTTTTAACTTTTGTATAGCCAGATAGATTCCCGTCCCTGTAATTAAAACATTGGCTGCGCTAAAGGCTGCATGTGTATGTAAACCCACTAGTGCTAATAGTAGAAAATAAATAATTAAAACTACTCCAGTAATCATTCCGTACTTAAGGGCTGTTTTTTGAACTTCCATGAGTGCTATTTAATTTAAATCCGTTCTTACAAGTTAAGGCATTTTTCAAGACATGTGTGTCCTATTAAATAAAATTTTTACTCCAATTGGCAAATATTGATTTATTTTTCAGCTCTTTTTTTAAGGATTAAAGTAATACACAAGTACCGATTGTTGCCTTTTTATAAACCCTATTGTTTACTGTTTGTACTTAGCAATGCTACATGAAAAATGGATTTAATTTATTGTACTTTAATGGATTAGTTTGTTTTATCTTTTGATTTTGTTAGTGTTTTTAAAACTGGATTATGTGTGATGTAACCCAAAAGTACCCGTGATGTATCCCTAATGTAGCCGTAAAATTTAACAGTTAATTGACTTTATTGATATCTTGTACACCGAAATAAGATTAAGTAATCTGTTTAAAAAATTCTTTGAAAATCAGACTAGAGGTAAAAGGGTAATTATTCTAATCTACATGGACTATATTGGGTAATCTACATGAGAAACTTAATTCTTTTTTGTTGCACTTTACTCCATAGACTAACCATGTCTGTACAATAGAGATCGATGACCTCAAATGCATAGTTAGAATTACTGGCTCTAGCCTTGCAACGGCATTAAATTCATAACCATAGAAATCGTTTACAATAAATAACTATAGGAGTATTAAATACTTCGTAAAATGATACAAAATAACATTTATATGAATACAAAGATTAGCTGGATATATTCCAGTGATTAGGTTGGTTGGTAAAACTCCCCGAAGTGAATTCAGCGGGGAGTTTTGAATTAAACAAAAAATTGTACTGCATAGTTCAATGTCTATTAATCACAATGAAATATTTCTAGGGACAATTAACTACAACTTCATTTAAAACTAAAACTATTAACTCTATCGCAATATGAATTTTATAAAATGTAATATAATTCTCTTTCTATTTTTGATGGCATTCTCTAGTTGTGCTGAGCGAGAAAAAAAACAAATAAAATCAAAACCAAATATTGTTTTTATCATGTCTGATGATCATGGATACCAGGCCATAAGTGCCTATAATGATCAATTGATACAAACTCCAAATATCGATCGGATTGCTAAAGAAGGGATGTTATTTACAAATGCATCGGTAACCAATTCCATATGTGCCCCATCGAGAGCAGTAATTTTGACAGGAAAACACAGCCATATGAATGGTAAAATTGACAATCTTAGTGCGTTTGATACCACTAATGTTACCTTTCCTCAACTACTTCAAAAAGCGGGATATCAAACGGCTATGTTTGGAAAATTACATTTTGGGAACAATCCTAAAGGGTTTGATGAATTTAAAATTCTACCTGGGCAGGGTAGTTATTATAACCCTGATTTTATTACCAATAAAGGAGATACCACGGTTGTGGGTTATGTCACTGATATTATTACCGATTTGTCCATTGATTGGTTAGATCACAGACGCGATCCAGAGAAACCTTTTTTGTTGATGTATTTGCATAAAGCACCCCATCGCGCTTGGCTACCTGCCCAGAGATATTTACAGGAGTTTGCTGGGAAAACTTTTCCATTACCAGAAACTCTATTTGACGATTATAAAAGAAATACCACTGGAGGTGTAGATATAAGCCCTTATAGCTTGGCATCACAAAGTGCAGAGATGGGTATTAAAAAACACATGACCCTGGTTTATGACAATAAGATATATACGGAAACCTTAGAAGATTTAGGAATTAAGGAACCTTATATGCAAAGCGACCCAACAGAGCGTATGAACTCTGAGCAACGAATTGCTTGGAAGAAGACATATGACCCTATTAACCAGGCCTTCAAAGAGGCATATCCAACCATGGATGATTCAACCTTAACGGTTTGGAAGTACCAACGATATTTGCAGGACTATTTAGCAACCATAGCCTCGGTGGACGAGAATGTTGGAAGGTTACTTGATTATCTGGATAAAAATCAGCTGAGTGAGAACACCATAGTGGTGTATACTTCAGATCAAGGGTTTTACTTAGGAGAGCATGGGTGGTTTGATAAGCGGTTTATGTATGAAGAATCTTTTAAAACGCCTTTGTTAATTAAATGGCCTTTTAAGATTACCCCAGGCATAACAGAAGATCAAATGGTTCAAAACCTTGATTTTGCCCAGACCTTTTTAGAAATTGCTGGAGTGGAGGCTCCTAAGGATATGCAAGGTAAAAGCCTTGTTCCAATTCTAACGGGAGAAGATGAGCATTGGGATAGGGATGCGGTCTATTATCATTATTATGAGTATCCTGCAGAGCACAGCGTGAAGAGACATTATGGTGTTGCTACAAAGGAGTATAAATTAATACATTTTTATTATGATATTGATCAGTGGGAGCTGTACGACCGAATAAACGACCCAAATGAGCTTCACAATCTATATTATGATCCCGCCTATAGTGATGTGGTGGAAATGATGACTACAAAGTTAAAAGAAGTACGTGCAAAGTATAAGGATTCCCCTGAAAACGATCAGCGTTTTATAGAATCCTATAATCAAAAAATTGAAAATAAATAATTATACTGAATTAGGGGAACATCTTAATTAAGGCATATTTAAAAAGGAACCAGTGGCTTATTTAACTGAAGTTAAATGCCTTTGGTTCCTTTTTTAACTTATCTAATCATGTGAGTAGCCACTGAAGAATATAGGGCGCTAATAGGGCAGTTACTAGCCCATTAAAACACATCGCTAAACCACTATATACTCCGGAAGAAGTGCTGATTTCAAAGGCGCGAGCTGTTCCAATCCCATGAGCACTAGTGCCTAGAGCAGTCCCGATAGCTAAGGGACTGGTTATACCCAATTTTCGTAGAAAAGGAGCTCCAATGGCATTGCCAAGAATACCAGTTATAATTACAATTCCAGCTGTAATCTCTGGAAGACCTTCGGTGATTTTGGTTATTTCAATGGCAATAGGGGTAGTGACTGATTTTGCAATCAATGATTTGGCAAGAATTTCAGGAGAGTTCCACAGGTATAAAATACCAAGTACAGAGAGCATTCCTGTAAGTCCACCTAGGATAACAGAAATTATAAAAGGCTTTAGGTCTTGTTTTAATTCCTGAAGTTTTTCATATAAAAATACTCCCAAGGCAACCACAGAAGGGCCTAGGAAAAAACTGATGTATTTCCCTCCAATATTGTATTGTTTGAAGTCAATATTCAAGACTAAGAGTACTATAATAATGATCACAACCGATACTAGTATCCTGTTAAAGAGAATGTAATCAAACCTTCGTTTTAACAGCCCTGAAAGATAATAGGCCAAAATCGTTAAGGTTACCCCAAAGATTGGTTGTTCAAAGAATACCTCCATTATTTATGGAATGTCTGAAACAATAAACCCGTGAGATACAGGCATAATAAGGTGCTAAAAATTACGGCTACGGAAATTGGGATCCAGTGTTGGCTTAGAACATCTGCATATACCATTAAACCAACGCCGTAGGGAATAAAAAACACCACTAAATATTTGATTAGAAAATCGGATGCAGGCTTGACGTCTTTTAATTGAATTATCTTTAAGTACAGTGCTAAGAAAATTAGCCCCATTCCTATGATGTTTCCTGCTATGGGTAGCTGGAAAAAATACTGCAAAGATTCACCTATGAGTAAAAAAAGAAAAATCAGTAATAGGGATTTTATCATGCGAATTGATTTTTATATTTATTGCACTTGGTGTGCCAAATTTAAGCTCAAATATACCGTTTTTCTATGTGATACATAATACAGAGCTGGTAAAAGTGCAATGTTGATTTTAATACTACATAAGTCGAAAACTACCCTTATTTTGGTCAATTTGTATCCCATTAGCCCCATTGCCCTTATATCTTTAACATCATATGTTATAAAACGATATGAATATGTAACAAAGGGCTACCGTTGTCCTTCTATTATCTGATATATTTGATACGGATCCATAGACTAAATCATTACATGGAGTAGCAAGTCTTTCCTAATAGGATCACTTTTCGTATTCTTACCTGAGGTCAGGTTAGGAAATTGAACAGATTGCTATAGAAACAACATTTAAACTTTAATTTTATATATAATGAATACTGCCTTTTTGAATTTTAAAATTCATACTATTCTAAAATTACTTTTTTTTCTAGTTCTGAGTGTATCCTACGGGCAGAACCCTTTAATTACGGATCAGTTTACCGCTGACCCAACGGCAAGAGTATTTAATGGTAAGCTATATGTTTATCCTTCGCATGATATAATACCCCCCGAGGGCCAGGGGCGTGCGGAATGGTTTAATATGGCAGATTATCACGTGTTTTCGTCTGAAAACCTAACAGAGTGGGAGGATCACGGAGTAATTCTTAGTCAAAAGGATGTTCCTTGGGGAGATCCTGAGGCATACAGTATGTGGGCGCCAGATATCATGGAGCGTGATGGAAAATATTATTTCTATTTCCCTAATAGGATAAAAGATGCTGACGATGGTGAAGGAGGCTTTTCCATCGGAGTAGCTATTTCTGACACTCCAGAAGGTCCTTTTAAAGCGCATCCTACACCCATTGAAGGTGTAGAAGGAATTGATCCAAATGTATTTATTGACAAGGACGGACAGGGATATCTTTTCTGGTCGCAAAGTAAAATTTATGGCGCTAAGCTAAAAGACAATATGCTAGAACTCGCCTCAGAGCCTAAGACTTTTATGGAATTACCACAAAAAGGACATATGGAGGGACCTTTTGTCTTTGAGCGTGACGGACTTTATTATATGACCTACCCGCATGTGGCAAATAAAACAGAGCGACTCGAATATGCTGTTAGTGATCATCCATTAGGAACCTATACACATAAAGGCGTTATTATGGATGAATCAGCAAAAGGTACCTGGACAAATCATCACTCAATAACAAAGTATAAAGATCAGTGGTATTTGTTTTATCACGATAGTGAACTCTCGCCTAATTTTGATAAAACACGTTCGATTCGAGCAGACAGCCTGTTCTTTGACAATAATGGGAATATCAAAAAGGTGCTTCCTACATTAAGAGGGGTAGGGATATCTTCTGCTTATAACGAAATTCAATTCGACCGTTATAGCAGTGTAAATGGAAGTGGTGTTCGCTTTGAGTACCTTGATGCACAGGATACCTTTAAGGGATGGATGCTTGTTTTTACGGATCCAGATGCTACAGTACGTTACAATAAAGTTGATTTTGGTGATACTTCGCCCAAAGAACTTCTTGTCAATGTAAATGTAACTCATAAAAGTACAGGAAGTCTTGAAATTAGGGATGCTAGTGGAAATGTGATCGCTCAAACCAGTTTAAATCCAACCGATGGATTTAAAGCTGTTACAATTCCGATTGACCCTAAGTTAACAGGTGTCAAAGATTTACTTTTAGAGCTTAAAGGTAAGGGAGTAATTCAAATCGATTGGCTACAGTTCGTAAAGTAGCCGAGAGTACTAACTTTAATTCATCAACCAATTGAACACTAAATATTAGAGAACTATGACTTTTAAAATCAACCTTTTTGGGATTGTATTAATTGCGGTAGCAATGGTACCCCAATTATCAATTTCACAAAATCCCATTATTACCGATGTTTTTACTGCGGATCCAGCACCATTGGTATACAACGACACTTTGTACCTCTATACGAGCCATGATACGGCTTCTGTTGCCTCAACTAATTATGAGATGAAGGATTGGTTGGTTTTTTCAACGACAGATATGAAAAAGTGGACAAATCACGGTCCTAAATTATCACCCAAGACCTTTTCTTGGGCTACAGGTGATGCTTATGCGGCGCAATGTGTGGAAAGAGATGGCAAATTTTATTTTTATGTATCTACCTTTCATAAGGATAGTGAGGTAAGCAAAGGTGGTGCCGCTATAGGGGTAGCTGTTGCTGATAGTCCACTAGGCCCATTTAAGGATGCCATTGGTAAAGCATTAATTGTAAATGAAATGACCACGGATAACCCTCATGGATGGGATGATATCGATCCTACTGTATTTGTGGATGACAACGGACAAGCTTATATGTACTGGGGGAATGGTAGTTGTAAATGGGTGAAACTAAAAGATAATATGACTGAGGTTGATGGAGAAATTAACTATTTGAATCCTGAGAATTTTATAGAAGGGCCTTGGTTATACAAACGAAATGATCTGTATTATTTGGTCTATGCTAGTAAAGGAGAAAGCCGTGAGGCCATTGATTATTGTACCTCTGACAGTCCAGAAGGGCCATGGGAGTATCAAGGTGTACTCTCAGATAGTGCTCCAAATAGTTTTACGATACATCCTGGAATAATTAATTATAAAGGAAAAGATTACTTCTTTTACCACAATGGAGTCTTACCAACAGGAGGGAGTTATCGCCGATCCATTGCAGCTGATTACATGTACTATAATGAAGATGGTACCATTAAGAAAGTGGTTCAAACCGATCAAGGGGTGGATGCCATTGCGAACTAATTAGTGATAATACTAAAGTAACTAACATAACAATTATTATAAACAACGCTTTTTTAAACATGAAACAAAACACACTCATTACAGCATTACTGGTCTTATTCGTCTTTGCCAGTGGGATAGCTCAAAAAAATGCACCGGTATTCTCTAAAGTAGTTTACAGTGGAAACGACGAGATTTATAACCAAAATCCTTTAGAGGAAGACGAATTTTACAATCCAATTTTACAAGGAACATACCCCGATCCATCTATTGCGAGAAAAGGGGATGATTATTATTTAGTTGCATCTTCATTTTCGATGTTCCCTGGGGTTCCTATTTTTCACTCTAAAGATTTAGTGAATTGGAAACAAATCGGTCATGTTTTGGATAGAAAATCCCAACTTAAAGTACATGACTCTGGGATAAGTATGGGGATTTATGCTCCAGATATTCGCTACAACCAATATAATGATACCTTTTATATGATAACTACCCAGTTTGCAGGTGATATGGGGAATATTGTAGTTAAAACAAAGGATCCTCACAAAGGATGGAGCGATCCTTATAAATTAAATTTTGATGGTATTGATCCAGCTATTTTCTTTGATGATGACGGAAAAGCCTATGTGGTTCACAATGATGCACCCAATAAAGGGGAGGAATTGTATCAGGGACATCGCGTTATTAAAATTTGGGAGTATGATCTAGAGAAAGATCAGGTGATCGCAGGAACGGACAAGATTATAGTTGATGGTGGAGTCGATCTTTCTAAAAAACCAATATGGATAGAGGCTCCACATATCTACAAAAGAAATGGAATTTACTATTTAATGTGTGCAGAAGGAGGTACAGGTGATTGGCACAGTGAGGTTATCTTTTCAAGTGATAACCCTATGGGACCTTATATTCCAGCAGATGGGAACCCAATACTTACTCAACGCCATTTCGCTAAAGACAGAAAAAACAAAGTGGATTGGGCTGGACATGCTGACCTTATTCTTGGTCCTGATGACAAATACTACGGTGTATTTTTAGCCATCCGTCCCAACGATAAGGACAGAGTAAATACAGGAAGAGAAACCTTTATACTGCCGGTGGATTGGAGTGGTGAATTTCCAGTTTTTGTAAATGGGTTACTTCCATTGGAGCCGAAACTTAAAATGCCCCAAGGTGTAGTAAACAAAACAGGTCAGGATGGATTCTTTCCAAATGGTAATTTCACTTATACTGAGGATTTCTCTGGTGAGTCGTTGGATTTCCGTTGGATTGGTTTAAGAGGGCCACGTGAGGATTTTATCAAACAAACCAAAAAAGGAGTTCAGATTAAGCCTTTTGATGTTAATATAAAAGAAGTAAAACCTACTTCAACACTATTTTATCGCCAACAACACAAAACTTTTTCCTTTACAGCTACCATGGATTATAAACCAAAATCTGAAACTGATCTAGCTGGAATCACTGCTTTGCAAAATGAAGGGTATAACTTTGTTTTCGGTATTACTAAGCACGATAAAAAATACCACTTAGTATTAAAGAAGACGGAAAAAGGGAACACTCAAATTCTAGCCTCTAAAGAAATTGAGCTTGATGGAAAAGTACAACTTAAGGTTGAAGCTAAACACGATGATTACACATTTAGTTATGCAGAAAATGGAGGTGAGTTCCAAAAAGTGGGTGAAACAGTTTCTGGAGCCATATTATCAACCAATGTAGCTGGAGGTTTCACAGGAACTTTATTAGGCTTATATGCAACTCACACCAATGATGTATTATTGGGTCAATAATTAGGCCTTAACTATCATAGCATTAACCAACTAAAACACACCAACTTTATAAACACTCACCAATGAATAATCTTCAACGTATTGCTTCATTGCTTTTGTATGTAACTCTTGGCTTTAGCATTCAAGCTCAAGATAAAGTGTTACAAGCTCCACAAGGTTTTGATGTAGAACAGGCTGAAATACCTAAAGGAAAAATTGAAACCATTCATTACGACTCCAAGACAGTTGGAAATACTCGAACAGCCTTGATTTATACTCCTCCTGGTTTTAGTCAGGAAAAAAAGTATCCTGTAATGTATTTATTACATGGGATTGGCGGAGATGAAAAAGAATGGCTCAATGGAGCAAATCCTCAAGTTATTTTAGACAATCTTTATGTAGAGGGTAAATTACAGCCAATGCTCGTTGTGATGCCTAACGGTAGAGCGATGAAGGATGACCGCCCTGTAGGGAATATATTTTCCTCGGATAAGATTGAAGCCTTTAGCCGATTTGAAGATGATTTGTTAAAGGATCTAATTCCTTTTGTTGAAAAAAACTATCCTGTTTTAAGTGATCGTAAAAACCGAGCTATAGCAGGATTGTCTATGGGTGGTGGTCAGTCACTTAATTTTGGTTTAGGGAATTTGGATTCTTTTGCGTGGGTAGGTGCGTTCTCAGCGGCGCCCAATACCAAGGCTCCAAAGGAGTTGCTCCCGAATCCAGAGAAGGCAAAAGAAGAATTAGAATTGCTGTTTATCTCTTGTGGAGATAATGATAATTTGCTAAATGTTAGTGAGCGAACTCATCAATACTTATTTAACAATGCAGTGCCTCATATTTATTATTTAGAACCTGGTGTCCATGATTTTAAGGTATGGAAAAATGGACTCTATATGTTTAGTCAATTTCTTTTTAAGCCAGTTGATCAATCCAGCTTTTCCAAATACACCCTGCTTGGAACTCCAGCAAGTACAAATGTACGTAATGCTGAGTATCCACAGATTCTACCTGATCATCGTGTTAAATTTCGTTTAGAAGCCCCTGATGCGCAAAATGTTCAAATTGATCTTGGGAAAAAATATGACATGAAAAAAAACGCTGATGGCATATGGACTGTTACGACTGATTCCATTGGTGAAGGTATACATTATTATTCTTTGGTTATCGATGGTGTTGCCGTTGCAGATCCTGCAAGTGAAACCTTCTACGGAATGGGAAGAATGGCCAGTGGGATTGAAATACCCAGTCGAAATGGCGAGTTTTATGCCCTTAAAGACGTGCCTCATGGGGATACGAGAATTAAGCACTACTTCTCTAAGGTAACCTTTGACTGGAGAAGCATGTATGTGTATACTCCACCGGGTTATGATATTGATACGCAAAAATCCTATCCTGTTTTATACCTATTACATGGGGGTGGAGAGGATCAGCGTGGATGGTCTACTCAAGGTCGTGCAAACTTTATTTTGGACAACCTTATAGATAACAATAAAGCGGAGCCTATGATTATAGTCATGATGGATGGTAATTTTGGTGGTATGGATTCCTTTAATACTTCCTTAGAACGTTTTGAGAAAGAACTAATGCAATCGGTGATTCCATTTGTTGAACAAAACTTCAGAGTAAAAGCCAATGCAGATAATCGTGCTTTAGCAGGCCTTTCTATGGGCGGCTTACAAACCTTATATGCGGGAGTTCGAAACACAGATAAGTTCAGTTATCTAGGCGTATTTAGCTCTGGGTGGTTTACCAGTAATACAGACCTTAGTGGACCAGAATATGCCTTTATGCAGGAGAAGGCCGATCAGATTAATGAAAACTTAAAAGCATTTTGGATTGCTATGGGCGGGAAGGAAGATATTGCGTATAACAATAACATAGCTATGATGAAAAAGTATGATCAGATGGGAATTAAGTACCAATATTCAGAATACCCAGGAGGACATACTTGGCCAGTTTGGCGTCATAATCTTTATTCATTTGCCCCCTTATTATTTAAGTGATATTTGCTTGGGAACTACTATTTTAGTTTTCGTCCTTGAATATAATTATGAATGAGAGGATGATTCCTCCTATAGCCGAGAGTAGAAAAAATATAATTGCAAGTCCTGGATATCCAAATATGGTAAATTTGGACGGGACTTGCATTAATATAGATGCTCCTAAAATCATGGAGGCTAAAATGAGACCTAAAGTAATCCTATTTGCCACTTTTTGAAATCCATCTGTAATTCGTTTTTCATCAATTGCATCTATGGTTACCTTAAAGTCATTTTTAGCAAAATGTTTAAAAACTTCATTCATTCTCTTTGGAAGAAATCGCAGTAATCGCTTGCCTTCAATAAAAAATGAAATTAACTTTTCAGCCTTAAAATCATCTTTAATATTGTCTTTTAAAATTTTGATTAGATTTCTTTCGATACCGTTATAGTAGTCGTATTGAGGATCTAAATGGGCTATAATTTGCTCCAAATTCAACAACACTTTTCCAAGAATATTTATCTCAGGAGGTAGCTTCATATGGTGCTCTGCAGCAATACGATTAAGCTGAATCAGTAGCTTACCCAAACCTAATTCTTCTTTTGATGTGTTGTGGTAGTTTACAATCAGGTGAATGATGTCTTTTTTGAATTGACCAATCTCGGTATCTTTGTTTAAAGTGCTTATTGAGATTAGGATCTCAGCAGCATCAAGCGCTTCTCTATTTGTAAGGGCTAGAAGTAGTTGGATTAAATACTCCTGCATACTTTTTGAAATGTTCGCCACCATACCCAAATCAATCAGTGCTATTTGGCGATTAAAAGTATAGTGTACATTGCCAGGGTGAGGATCGGCATGTACAAATCCATCCTTTAGGATTTGCTGTAAGTATGCGCTCACAAGCTCATGGGCAAGTTCTTTGGAATCTGGGCGCATGGCATATACAGGAACAGAGGTGATTTTTTTTCCGTCAATAAATTGCATAGTTAGCACCCGTTTGGACGAAAAGTCTAAGTAGGGGAGCGGTACTGTTATATTTTCATAATTAATCAGATTTTGATGTAACGTAATCAGGTTGTTGGCTTCTATATGGTAGTTAAGTTCCTTAAATAAAACCTGTTGTAATTCTTGAAGAATATCTTTAAAAGCATATTTTCTTGTAATCTCGGAATGTTTTACCGCAAAGTCTATGATGTTTTCAAGTGTTTTAATGTCTTCTATGAACTGCTCTTCAATACCTGGTCGTTGTACCTTTATTGCCACAACTTCACCTGAATAGAGTACTGCTTTGTGGACTTGCCCTATAGATGCACTTGCTAGTGGCTGTTCATCAATGGCTTTGAAAATCGTATAAGGATCAGCTTTTAATTCCTGTTCAATGATTTCTTTGATACCTTCGAATTCAATTGATTCTACATTGTCTTGGAGATCGGCTAAGGCTCTAAGATAGGATTTAGGAAGCAAATCAGGTCTTGTCGATAAAAGTTGCCCTAGTTTTACATACGTAGACCCCATGTTCTTTAGATCAAGTACCAATTCCTCTGGAGACTGATCAAAACTTTGCTTTGCTGTTGGGCCATCCTCTTTATCTAATGCTTGTGATGTTGCGTATTCAAGTAAAGAGCTATTCCAATACTTAAGCATAAAACGCATCAGTCGCATATAGGGCTGGAGGTTTTCAGGTAGAACTTTCATCTTTCGTGTTATTAAATTAATAATAAAGTGAAAAGGGGAGCAAGGCTCCCTTCTCACTTTAAATGAAGTAGAAAACTTATTTCGATTTCCCTTCTACATCGAAGGAGATTTTAGCGTTTACGCCATAGGATACAATATTGTTGTTTTCAACCTTGGCATTTAGTTCTTTAATATAAATCGATTTAATGTTTTGAATGCTTTTTGAAGCCTCTTTAAGGGCATTATTTGTAGCGTCATCAAAACTTTTATCTGAACTTGCAATGACTTCAATCACTTTAATAATTTTCATAATTTTCTGATTTATTGAGTTATACATGTTTTAAAAACAAATCATCAGTAGTGGGTGTAAGGGAGGTTAAAGTTTATTTGGCTAGTATCCATTTATTTGCAGAAGTATCTTGATAATAGTTGGATCTCTTTTAAGAAAAAGAACTTACTTTTTCTGGATAAACTTAAAGAAACGACTCTGATCTCCATCTTTGTCAGCTTCTTGGAATAGGAATTCCAGTTTATTTTTTTCAAATATTTTGAAAAAATTATCCCAAGATATTGTGCTAAGGTCAGTGTTTTTAGTGTCCTTAAACTTGATTTTTAGCAATCTATGCGCCGAGGGTTTTTTGTCCTTAGTCTCTAGAATTGCCGGTTTACCACCTCTTTTCTCTATCCACCTAATTATTTTAGTTTGGTCTGTAGTTGCCAGTGCGTGTATTTTTTCCATTTTGAGTTGAATTTTAATAGTTACTTGTGCTATTTCCCATTCTCTGGGATGTCAAATTCTAATCTTCGCTCATGCGAATTGCATTGGGTAAATCGTATTGTTGTACCAAAATAAGAAGTGTTATTGCCGTTTCTGGATGCGATCAACAAAATCGTTAACTCCAAAAATTAAATCGAATACCTAAATATGATGGGTTTATCTAAAAACAACCTCGTGTAGTGGAAGGACTGTTTGCAGCACAAAGACAATTAAAAACGCACTTAAAAGATTTTAGAATATTGAATTAAAAAAGGAAAGGATAGTGAAATTACTTCTTAGTGGTGTAGTATAAAAAGAGCATAATTCCATTTAAGGTAAAGGAAACACCATTGGTTAGAATAATAGGGATGTCTGAAATCAAAAGACCGTAAAAGACCCATAGACCTAAACCAATAATTAATATGGAAAGAAATATCGGAGATATATCGTCCACCTATTGTGTTCTTACAGCTTTTACTATTTGGGGAATTATGGCTACAGTGGTTAATACCCCAGCCAACCCTCCAATAACACTAACCATAGTTTAAGGAAGTTTTATAAGTTCAAACACAATCCTTTTCTAATCTACTGAGTTAAAAGGCGGTGAATGGTTCAAGACTACTTTAGGCTTTCATCACGATAGGATCCACTGGATTTAGGATCCTTATCGTTTTTTATAACTCGTTTATTAGTAAATTTTTTCTTTAGGGGTTCGGGTAAATACCTAAGCACCGCAAAAGAGGCTATAGCCATCAGTAAGGATCCCATAAATGTTGTGGTAGCAAAAAATAAATTACCTTCCAAGGCGTTGTTGAGCGCTCCAAATAAAAACCAAATTTGCATACTTATAAACAGGATTTGCAATACGATTATTCCTGTCATAATGGTATTGGTTTTTTTTGGGTGTGCCTCATTTTGTGCTCCTCTAAAATCACTCATTACTTATACATTTTGATCTTTTACATATTCTCTTACATAAACTTTACCTTCCTTAACCACTACTTCAAGTTGTGGTAGTGCTCGAGGAGGTGGTCCTTGTAATACCTCACCAGTATCGGCGCTAAACCATCCGTTATGACATGGACACTCTATCTTATTTACATCTTTATCATAACGTACGGCACAGGTTAGGTGTGTACATTTCTGTTCAAAGGCGCGCCACTGATCTTCTTCCAAATGAATCAGAATATAAGGAATGGTCTTAGATCCTTCAATCTCAAATTGGAACATTTCGCCAACGGCTACCTCATCGGCATTAACAATAAAATGTTCACCCTCTAAGGGTTTCTCTGGAAAAGCCATGGCTCTTACCACGATAAAACCATTACTTAGGGCAAATGCACCTGATAATATTCCGAGGAATTTGGCAAATTCCCTACGGCTGACATGTGTAACACGTCTTGTTTCAATGGGAAAATCACTTTTCCAATTGGGCTCTTTTTCAGAATTTTCTTGTGCCATACTTCTGTGTAAATTAAGGGATGAGTAATTGATCAGTGCCTTTGGGCATCATAATATTAACTTTGGTGTTTACTTCCTGTTTTCCAAATAAGAATGAATTAACAGGGACGCTATCTGGTCGCATTCTGGCAATCTCCTCTTTAGTGCCAAAGAAGAGCGCTTGACTAGGACAAACTGTGGCACACATTGGTTTTTTACCAACACTTGTTCTGTCGTAACACATATTGCATTTCATCATAAGTTCTGCTTCTTCCATTTTCTTTGGAACTCCAAATGGACATGCTAAAACACAATTCGAGCAACCTATACACCTTGAAGTGTTCGCTGAATGTACCACGCCAAATTCATCTTGGTGGATCGCATCAGCAGGACATACATTGGCACAAGTTGGATCCTCACAGTGCATACATACCTGAACAGTTGTTTGCGTGCTTTTCGACCTGTCTACATAGTTCACATGAATCATACTTTCTTGGCCATTCGTTTCGCATTCAGCGCAGGCCATTTCACAGGCATGACAACCTATACATCGTTGCATGTCCACGAAAAAAGCCATTTCCTGATCGTAATTTGTTTCCGGCATAATTGTATTTTTTATAGATTAAAATTCATTAATTTTTGTTTCTGTTTATGGGCTTTAGAGCCCACTCTGATATGCTTCAGCCCTTCTTTCTTGAGATGCCTTCTTACCAGTTTTTTCCAGTTGACAAGCACAAACCTTGAACTCTGGGATTTTAGAGACAGGATCTAAATTGTCAATAGTTAATTGATTGGCTGAAAATTTCCCACCCCAGTGATAAGGTATAAAGACAGTATCTTCTCGGATGGTCTCTACAACTTGTGCTGGGAATTCAGCTTCGCCACGTCTGGTTTTTACTTTGATTAAATCACGGTTTTCTATACCGTATTGGAAAGCCAATTTAGGATGTATTTCCAATAGAGGCTCTGGATACTGATCGACTAGTTTACCAATTCTCCTTGTAGAAGAACCACTTAAGTATTGTGATACCACACGTCCTGTTGTTAAAACCACTGGATAATCCTTATTAGGCATCTCAGAGGCGGGACGGTATTTCACAGGATTAAAATGTGCTTTTCCGTCTGGTGTTTCGAATTTCATATCCTCCCATAATCTAGGAGTTCCTGGATGGTCCAAAGTTTTACATGGCCAAAATACACCGTAATTATCTACAATTTTTTGGTATGTAATACCATAGTAATCTGCGGTTCCTCCTTTAGAGGCTACTCTAAGTTCGTTGAAAATATCTTCACTGGTTGGGAAGCTAAACTTATCGCCTTCTCCAAGTCTATCTGCCAACTCCATAATTATTTCACCATCTCTTCTCGCTTTACCAGGAGGGGTTACTGCTTCGTTTATTTTAACTACTCTACCCTCAGCGGTGGTTACCGTTCCTTCTTCCTCCTCATGTAAGGAGCCCGCTAATACTATATCTGAGTATCTTGCTGTTTCACTTAAAAAAGTATCGATACAGACATAGAATTCAAGTTTCTCAAGCGCTTCACGAACAAAATTGTTGTTGGGTAGGGAAATTAGTGGATTGAAACAGATGGAAATCATGCCTTTTATTTCTCCGCGATGGATGGCCTCAATTTGTTCGTATGCTGATAACCCTTTGCCAGGCATGTCCTTTTCATCGATTCCCCAAACTTCTGAGATATACTTTCGGTGTTCGGGATTTGTGATGTCTCTATTTCCGGGAAGTTGATCACACTTATGACCGTGTTCTCTACCTCCTTGACCATTTCCTTGTCCTGTAATAGTACCATATCCACAATATGGTCTACCTATGCGACCAGAAGCCAATACGATGTTTATACAACTTATGACATTATCGACACCTTTTGTATGGTGTTCTATACCACGAGCGTGGAGTAAGAAGCTTGTTTTGGCTTTTCCCCACATCTGGGCGGCTTGATATATTTTTTCTTTAGGAATTCCTGTATGTTCTTCAGCCCAATCAAGGTCATAATCCTTCACCGCCTCTATAGTTTCTTGGAATCCCGTGGTGTGATTGTTTATAAAATCATGGTCTAACCAATCATTATCTACCATGATCTTTAAAATAGCTCCAAAAAGAGCTGAATCCCCACCTGGTCTTACTGGCAAATGTAAATCTGCAGTTCGAGCTAAAGGAATCATTCGTGGATCGACCACAATTAATTTTGCTCCATTGTCTCTAGCTTGCCATATGTAATGGGTTAGTGTTGGAAAAGTTTCACTGACATTTGCACCCGCAATAAGGATTACTTCTGCATGTTTTAGATCTGCCCAACTGTTAGAGGATCTATCGAGTCCAAAGGCCTTTTTGTTGCCACCACCTGCGCTAACCATACAAAGTCGACCGTTGTAATCCAAGTTGGCTGTCTTTAGTGCAACTCGAGCAAATTTACCGATCATATAACTTTTTTCATTGGTCAGTGATACTCCAGATAGCATCGCAAAGGAATCTTTCCCGTAAGTATCCTGAATGCGTTTTATTTCACTTACCGTTTTACTCATAGCCTCCTCCCAACTGGTTGGTACAAAGCCTTTTCCTTCAACGCGTTTTATAGGGCTCAAAATACGATCTGGGTGGTTGTTCTGCATATAACGCATTACACCTTTTGGGCATAAGCGTCCCTCGTTATAAGGAAAATCCTCCCATGGTTCAAAACCAGCGATTTTATTATCCTTTACTTTTAGTTTGATACCACATTGCAAACCACAATAGCAACAGTGTGTTTTTACTAGCTTATCAGGTTCGTTACTACCGTGAAACCCTGACTGCGGTGCGTAGGCCTTGTGTGGTCCGAAGTCCTCAATAAGTTTATCTACGTGAACGGGAAGTTTTGCCATTATTTTTTCTTTATCTAAATTTTTTAACCGAACAATTTTCCTGCTTCTTTTCTTGCATTTAAGTGTGCATTTGCTAAGGCAGATCTTTTTCCTTCTGGGCTCAAATCCATGTGATTTGTGCCATCTTCTTTATCGTAATTGAACCCTAGTGTTTTTGAGACTTTTTTCAAATCATCGATATGAGTTTGGGTTGCAAAATCTTCCTTAGTATGGGGGCAGGTTGCCATTCCTCTTCGTTTTCCTTCTGCTTTATAGAGTGTTGCCCCGAGTTGCGCTAGTCGCTGAAATATGTGGAAAAATTTTCCAAATGGAAGCCATACCAAAAAAAGTATAACAGTGATTGCGTGTGTTACTGCCATGAATTGATAGGTCTTACCTTCTAAAAAAGTATAATCATATGAAATACCTAACCCGGTGACCGAAATCGCAATGAGTAGGAATAAAGGAAGCCAATCATTCTCAAAGCTCTGGGTAGCTATTAACCCTCCATCAGTGAAACGTCGTTTCATCATAATTACAGCCCCTATAGTGACAAGCACTGAACTCCATACTAAACCATGGAAAGCAATAAAAGCTAACGGAGATCCTAATTGAAAGGATCCTGCTTCAAAACCAAAGAGCATGGCGTAATAGGTGGTATCATCCCCAGGTTTAAGGATAAAATGAATCCATCCAAATGTTAGTGGAATGGTAATGGCAAAGGCCAACATACAACCAGTGGCCAATAAAAAGTGCCCAAACCATCTTCTTCTGCTTCTAAAAGCAATAAACCTTTGAAAGAAAATGTTTCTAACAAAAAGCTTTATAGATCGCCACAGATAAGGGAAAAAGTATCTACTAAAGAGAAACTGCATGCTACGACGCCAATATAACCTAGTAGGTGGGCGCTGTAACCAGACTGAGTATCTGTAGGCAATTCCAAAAACGGCGAATACAGTTCCTATAAGGTAAGCTATAAGTGCTGGATCAAAGTTCTGTAGGTTTCTAGAACCCATAAGAACAAAGATAACTGTAAGTACCGCTGCTACAATAGCTTTGATTAGAGCGCGGCGATTTAAAGTCTTAATTAATCTGTACATAATGGATTTTATGCATTTAACTTATTGGAAAATATATGGATATCCTAAATTTAGTGAATTAAACACTTCATAAAAAAAAATAGCTTGATAATTCAATATAATTTAAACTTGATCTAAACAAGGTATCAATAACTCATCAAAGTATAATCCATGAGTTTCTATATTGGTTGATCTTCAAAGTTGCAATAAAACAAATACCCAAAAAATGACATTCAACATATAGTGGAAACTAAAAAATTGAGATGGGAATCGTCTATTTCTCCAAAGGAGTTGAAGGGGTCTCCTTTTTAGACACAAAAGTGGTGTATAAATTGTGTATAAAACCTGTCATTACGGCTAGCCATGCAAATATAGCCACGTATATAAAGTATTCTGGAATATGTCGAAGAAAAGGAATTTCTAAAGCTTCACTTAATCTAAAAGTACTCACCGCATACATTCCCAAGGGGAATACCATTCCCCAATAACTAGCGTCATAACCTTTGGCCGTTGTAGGAACAGGAACCTTTTTAATGATATGCCTCCACATTCCAAGGACGACCAATAAAGGTATCCACCATGTTCCAGCAGCCCAGAAAAACAATGTAAAGCCCTTAATAAATGGAAGTATATCTGTTATGAAGTTAAAATTTTGAGTGTGCAAAATTAGCATAGACCCAGCTAAGGTAGTAATTGCAGTGGCTCCCATATTTATCCAATATGGCGCTCCCAGTTCTTGGGCGTTTAATGAGAAAAAGGAGATGCGATAAATGATAAGGGACATGATGTACAAATAAAAGATACACCCTAATAAAAATAGAATTAGCGCCAAGAAAAGTAAAAAATAATCGGGTTGATCATCACCCTCAGTTAAGAAGCTAATTAAACTTGATAAGGCTTGGATTGCGACTATAATGACAAGCCATGTACCATTAATTCCCTCATTAAGTGGTTTTTTATTTTTGGTAACTGTGATGTTAAAAAAAAACCCGTAACCTATAAATATCCAGGCGATACCCGCCACAATTAACAGTATCCTAGCAGTAGATATATCTCCATTTAATAATATGAATTGATTACCAACAATGCATAAGGCAGCTACAATGGTGAAGAAACCAGGTCCTTTAATATAACTTCTAAAATCATTATAGACATCTTTGGTATAGCGTATGCAACGGTAAGTAAATATTCCTAGCAAGCCCGAAATGAATATGAGGTTTATATAAAATAAGGCAAATGATAAAGAAACAGAACCTGTTAAATGTAGGGCAATCGAAATGATACCAGTAGCCATAACTATTGCGAAATAGGCGGGGAGTAGGGTCTTAATTTTCTGCTGAAGTATATCCATGTTGAGCACTTTTCTTATCAAATATACATTATTTTCAATCTCGAAAGACCATAGTTTTACGCGAATTTGTTTTAATATCAAATGTGTAGTTCCCTGTTTTCTATGGGGGATTAAAAAGCTAAAGAACTAGCTAATTAGCTACATTAAGAATGATAAAAATCACTTTTTTGATGGATTTATTTAATTCTCATAAATTAGAATGTCCTATAGTACTATTACGATTCCTCATTCCAAAATTGATCCTTCCAATTATCATCATTATATGGGATTCTTATAAAATGTTGTTGTAGCTCCTGCAGCATACTAGGTGTTGCCACTTGATTAATTCTATGATAGAGTGTTCTCTCTTCAAATCTTATTAAAGTGGCTAGTTCTTCCTCTAGAAGGTTCAACACTTTAATGTCTTCACAACTACAGGTCAGTAACCTAATAATACGACGATGGTATGCTAAGGCTCTTTTTACTCTAACATTGTTTCCTAGGATTGGAAATATATACTTCTTTTCTAATTCAAAATGCGGCTCAAGATATTGAGCTCTAAACCATTCCACATAGTTTCTTATGCGCTGGGTTTTAATATTATGATGTAAACCTTTGCGAATTCTAGAACATAGTGTAAGTACTAAGTCGTGCTCACCTTTAAGCTGTTCAATAGTTGTAATAGTATTTAGTTCTTTTTTCATGTTTAGCCCTTTTAAAGATGTAGTGAAATTGAGTAAACTAGAAAGACAAAGCTCGGCTATTAAGGATTGGAAATTTATGAGGTAGATCATAGTTGGTTAATTTCCCTATTCAAAAGGGATTTCAACTAGGATATAACAAGTAGAGTTTATAAGTGAAAGGGTGGTTTAATCTTGATTTAATGCTACTTTTGTTATACAAACAATCCAAACTAATTAGTAGGATTTATTACAATTGCTCGAATTGACCATGTGCTTTCTGCAGTCATTTTGATTGGAGTTTTAAAACAATTCTCTACTGCTCAACATCTATTTTAGATACATCGAAGTCATTTTTAGGGAATACAATCCCCAAAAAATATAATATTTGGGGAATACAATCCCTGAATATGATTAAGAGAGACTTAGAAGAGAAAATTATAAGGCGTTTTGGAACAGGCAAGGCAATTCTTTTGATTGGACCAAGACAGGTTGGAAAAACTACTCTTTTCAATAAGCTATTGGAAGGAAAAGAATATCTTTTTTTAAATGGCGATGATCCAACGGTTAGAAAACTACTTTCGAATGCTAACTTAGAACAACTTAAAAATATAATCGGATCTCACAATACTGTGTTTATAGACGAAGCCCAGCGTATTGATAACATTGGTCTAACTCTCAAGTTGATTACGGATCAGTTAAAGAACGTTCAGTTAATGGTAAGTGGCTCATCCGCACTAGACAAGACAAAGGGAATTTATGGGAAAATTTTCTAATAGCTGAACGTTTAAAATATAGGGGGTATAATAGCTCCTTGGCCAAGGGGTATTTTTGGAGAACTGTACAACAGCAGGAAATTGATTATGTTGAGGAAGAAGCCGGAATAATTAAAGGTTTTGAGATAATTGGAACTCTAAAAGCAAAATAAAAGTACCCATGACTTTTACGGAAACCTATAATGGTGAGGTTAATGCTATTAACGCAGAGAATTTTAGAGATTTTTTAAAATAGAAATAGCGTGGCAGTAACATGATTAGTCAATAATTCTGTTTGAGTTAGAACTGAATTATCCTTACTTATCTTTTCAAAAGTCTAATTAACTACATAAAAATGACAATAGCCATCTACCTACAAATAGTAATTTGGAGATATGGTTCTGGTATCTCCAAAGCGTATTTGTACAGAGGCTGATTTAAAGAATTGACTAAGAAGCATATTAACCAATATTGTCATCATCAACAAACCAACCAATGTTACTGACTACCAAACCTAGGTTATGAATTGAAAAAGGACTTTATTTCTTTTAAAAGAGCAGGAAATTCAGATACTTCACTTAAATTATCAAGCTTTAGTTTTTAAAAGTTGGCCGTATTATCAAAAGATGTATTAATTTAAAGCAAAAATTTAGTATTTCGTTACAATGAGAGATTTGAATAATAAGCAATGGATATTGATCTATATAATAATGTCGGTGCTGTTTATGGCCATTCATTATTCTCTAGATTTAAAACTATTTGACAATTGGCGGGAGTATATCCCCTTTTTCAAAAAGCTTAGCATGAGTTTGTTCTTAATCGCTATAATCTTTTTGATAAGCAAAATCGTTGAAAGAGTCATTAACTCACAAACTCAAACCGAAGGTGATCGCTACAATTTATTACGCATTATCCGATTTTTGGCGCTTATTTCGAGCCTCATTGTGGTGGCTTCTTTTATGTTTCAAAATCTTTACGCAGCTGCCGTTAGTTTTGGTTTAATTTCCTTAGTACTTGGTTTTGCGCTACAAGCTCCAATAGCGTCTTTTATTGCTTGGGTTTACTTAGTTTTTCGGAGAACCTATTTAGTAGGTGATCGCATACAGATAAAGAAGTTTCGTGGGGATGTAATTGAAATTGGATACTTAGATACTTCCATTTTGGAATGTAGCGGTGATTACCTTGAGAACGATCGCAAAAGCGGAAGAATTGTTAGGTTTCCAAATAGTCTTGTTCTCAAAGAAGAGGTGATTAATTATTCTGGACCTGAAATCCCATTTATCTGGAATGAAACGCCACTTCAAGTTGCCTATACAAGTGATCTGCAGTTTGTAGAGGATTGCTTACTAGAGTCTTGTATTGGAGATTTTATGGAGCGTTATCCTCATATGAGTGAATCTGCAATGCAAAGATGGAAGCCCTACGTTTATTTTAGAATAAATAAGTTTGCTTGGATGGAAGCGGTGATTTCTTATCCAGTAGAACCTGTAGATACTACAGGTCGTAGGAACCGTATTCTACGCAGGGCATTACCACTTTTAAACGCCGCTCCACAGAAGGTTAAATTCCCTGAAGGAAATCTTAGATAAAAGGCTTAGAAAGAAAAAATTCGAGTAAAATACCAGTTTTTGGTACTTTACTCGAATTTTTGCTATAGTTTAATTATGTGAAATTTTTAAAGGGTATACAAAAAGTTACTTGTCAATAACCTGCCTGGGCCGAATTCAAAGAGTAAAGAGTTCTTAAATTCAAACCACGCTACTTATGCATATCCAGGAAGATCGATTTTTTCCATTTTTCCATTTTTCAACTTTCCTAGAACTATAACTTTCTTGTTCTTCTCATATTCTTTAATAGCATGAACCAATTGTTGCTTAGTAGCTCTATGAATTTTAATTCCGTTTTTCTGATTTTTATTACAAATTTCTATATAATAACCGTCCCTCAATTTTGTGGGTCTTGTTGCTGGCCTTCCCATAATTTCCTACTGATTTTTTGATTTTTATATTTGGATTCGATAAACATAACCAAATGAATCAATATAACCGAATTTAAATGGCTGATAATTGCCGTTTTAAGGATATTTTAACCCTACAACGTTATAATGCTTCCTCGATTTTAAAGACAATGCCATTTAGATTTGAATTTAATGGTATTTGACAGGCTAAACGGCTATTCTCTGTTGCGCTATCGATTACAGAAAGTGTGTGTTTTTCATCAGAATCCATTTCTTCAGGAATTTGACCTTCAAGTATTTGGATATGACAAGTTCCACACCACGCTCTACCTTTACAATCTCCCCATTGCTGTAAATATTTATCGAAGAGAAGCTCCATGAGATTATGGTACTCATTGGTTTTAAATTCTGCATGGCATTCTTCTCCCAATTCATTAAAGTAGGTAAGATGGTATATTTCTTTGGACATAGCCTGTTTCAAATTAATATGTAAAACGCTACCTTATTTATCTATAGAATTTATTTTAAATAGTGGCGATAAAACAAGGGTATAATTTAATTAAAGCTCATCAATCTTCCTAATTAATTTCCTTCAGCTTTTTACGTACAAATATATTCGGGGCTATATTCGCCCAACATGGTAATCCTACTGCTTCTCTTTATGCTAAAACGTGTATAGGTCGATCTGTTTCTTTTACAATTCCCTTACGTATTACAAAGTCTCCAAAACTTTCATCCTGCTCTTTTTCTTTGGCGTAAGATGCAATCATTGGCGTTAATTCGGTAATAATTTCTTCCTCAGATAACATTTCTTTATAAAGGGTATTGAGTCGGTCCCCGTTGTGGCTAGCACCTAATAGAAGGTTATACCGGCCAATAGCACGTCCTACAAAACCTATTTCTCCTAGAGATGATCTAGCACAATTATTTGGACATCCAGTCATTCTAATATTAATCGCATCTTGATCAAGACCATTGTCTCTCATTATTACATCTAGTTTATCAATCAAAGAAGGTAAGTATCGCTCTGATTCGGCAAAAGCAAGACCGCAGGTCCCTAAAGCAACGCACGCCATGGAGTTTTTGCGGAGCCCTGTTAGTTTACGATGGCTAGTAATGCCATTGTCTTTTAAAATAGCCTCTATTTTTTCTTTGTCTTTCTCTTGAACATTTCCGATAATAAGGTTTTGATTCCCAGTTAATCGAAAATCGCCTGTGTGGATTTCCGCGATCTCTTGTAATGCATTTTTCAATGTGTGACCTTGTTCATTTTTCACTCTCCCGTGTTCAACAAATAAGGTATAAAACCATTTATCGTTAATTCCCTTAAGCCATCCATAGCTGTCTCCATTGGAAACAAATTTATAATCCTCTGGGCTTTCTAGTTCCCAACCAAGGCGAGCATGTAGTTCACTTACAAACCATTCCAAACCTCTATCGTCAATGGTGTGTTTTAGCCTTGACAATTTACGATCAGATCTGTTTCCGTAATCTCTTTGAATAGATATTACGGTCTCTGCTACTTCAATTACTTTGTCCTTGGTGGTAAAACCAATCACATCAGCTAGCCTTGGATAGGTACTTTTATTTCCGATTGTACTGCCAAGACCTCCGCCTACACATATATTAAATCCTTTGACTTTTCCATTTTCCTCAATCGCTATTAGACCAAGATCATTGGCAAAAACATCAATATCATTTTTAGGAGGAATAGCAAGACCTATTTTAAACTTACGCGGCAAATAGGTGTGATGATATAATGGCTCAACATCTGGTGTACCAGCTACTTTTTTCTTGTTAAGCCATATTTCGTGATATGCGGTTGTTTTTGGAAGGAAGTGGTTACTGATCTCCCCTGCAAAATCATATACCTCACCGTGAATAGGGGATTGATATGGATTTGGGTTACACATCACATTTCTATTGACATCTCCACAGGTGGCAAGGGTGGATAACAAAACCTCATTCACTTTTTGAATAACTGGTTTTAAACCTCTTTTAAGTATCCCGTGAAATTGGAATGACTGTCTAGTGGTTAATTTCAACGTACCGTTACCATACTGATCTGAGAGCTCATTTAGCGCAAGCCACTGCTTTGGAGTAGTAATACCTCCTGCAGCCCTTACACGCACCATGAACTGATACAATGGCTCGAGCTTTTTCTGTTTCCTTTCACTTTCCTGATCCCTGTCATGTTGTTGGTACGAACCGTGATATTTTATAAGCTTTACATCATCAGGATGCAAGGCACCAGTAAGAGGATTTTTTAAACTATCTTTTATGGTCCCTCTTAGGTAATCACTTTTGTTTTTTATATGTTCGTCCTGAGATAAGTTCTCCTGAGCAAATTGTTTATCCATTTCTATATTTTTTGGATGTCAGATTCTATTCTATGTTTAACTTTAATAGATATCTGTCTGATATCGATTTGACAATTGAAGGTTTTTAATATACGCCTCTGTCTTCTCAAGTGAAAGACCACCTTGTTGTTGAATGATCTCCTTTAAAGCAGAGTCTACGTCTTTAGCCATCCTCGAGGCATCTCCACAGACGTAAAAGTGAGCTCCTTTCTCTAACCATTCGTACAGCTCTTTTCCATTTTCAATCATTCTATCTTGTACATACTGTTTGTTTGCTTGATCTCTAGAGAATGCAACATCAGCTTTTGTCAATACACCTTCATTGAGGTATTGTTGCCACTCGGTTTGGTAAAGGAAATCTGTGGTGAAATTTCGATCTCCAAAGAATAACCAGGAAGGATTCTTTTTCTGGGAAACTTCAATTTGCTGCATAAAGGCTCTAAATGGTGCAACTCCAGTTCCTGGACCAACCATAATGATAGGGGATTCAGGATCACTTGGGAGTTTAAAGCGCGTATTTTTATCCACAAAAACTTTCACCTTGTCATCTACCTCTAATCTATCGGCTAGGGTAGTAGAACAGTGTCCTTCTTTGTCTCTACCTAAAGCATTATACCGCACTACGGACACCAAAAGGTGCACTTCGTTTTCTACAGCCTCTTGTGAGGAGGCAATGGAATACATTCTAGCGGTATTTTTTCTTAAAGTGGAGATAAACTCTTCTGCTGATAATTCGTATGGAGTTTCATTTATCAAATCTAAGATATCTCTTCCAAGAAGATATTCTTGAATGTCGCTACCATTTAGGATGTCCTTTAACTTAGAACTATCCGTTAATTCAGCATATTTTTGTAAAGTTGATTTGGTTAATGGTGTTAATTCGTAATCATAAGTAAGTGCGTCATGTAAGGTCTTTTCACCATCATGGGTGGTTACTAATTGATCCCCAGATAATTTAGTTGCCTCTAAAACGGCTTGAGTTAATTTGGGTGAATTACTACCGTATACACCTAGAGCGTCGCCAGGTTCATAAGTTATTCCTGAATCCTCTAGATCCAGCTCAATGTGGATGGTTTCCTTGGAGGATCCCTTACCATTTAAGTTGATTTTTTCTAAAATGGTGGCCTCGAAGAGATTCTTTTTAGAATATACTGTTTTTGAACCTACAGGTGTGCCATTGGCTTGAACCTTTTCAGTTAAGGAAGCTTGATTTGAATTTTGAGTTAGGCTATCTAAAAAAGCTTCTTGCCAAGTCTCTGCAGGATCCTCATAATCTACGTCACAGTCTTGACGATCGAGAATTCTTTTAGCTCCTAATTTCTCTAGTACAGCATCAAAATCTTTCCCAGTTTGGCAAAAGTCCGCATAGCTACTATCACCCAGTGCTAATACAGAGAAATTAATATGAGAAAGATTTGGTGCTTTTTTTCCATGAAGATATTTATAGAGATCTTCCGCCTGTACTGGAGGCTCACCTAAACCATGAGTACTTACAATTATTGCGAGATTTTCAATCTTTTTTAGGTCTCGGGTTTTAAAGGAAGCCATGTCAGAAACACTTACTTCGATACCCAATTGTTTTGCCTTTTCGGCTAAGTCAGCTGATAGGGCTTCACTATGACCTGTATGGCTACCAAATAAGATGGTTATATTTTGTGGTTTACTCTCAAGTTTGGCTGCAACTGAAACGACTTCTTGACTGGTAGTAGTTGCAGGGCCAAATGAAGTTGTTTGAGTAATTCCACTAATATAACCGCTTAACCAATGAAGCTGATCAGCATCAAGTTCAGATAGTACATTGCTAAGTCTTTCAGCTTGACTATCATTGAACGGTCCTCTTCCTAATCCCTTATGTAATTCCATGGCTTACTGTGTTGTTTATTTATTTGTTCGGCTGTGGTGTATATCTTAAATATGAATTTACAACACGATGTCCTTTTGGGAATTTAGCCTCTACATCCTCTTGTTTTACTGCAGGAGAGATGATAACATCTTGACCTACTTCCCAATCTACAGGAGTAGCAACACTGTGTCCAGCTGTAAGCTGTAGTGAGTCAAGAACTCTTAATATTTCTGAAAAATTTCTTCCTGTAGAGGCAGGGTAAGTAATGATGGCTCCAATTTTTTTATCTGGACTGATGAAATACACAGAACGAACTGTGGCTGTTGTAGAGAAATTTGGGTGGATCATGTTATAAAGAGTCGATACCTTTTTATCGGTATCAGCAATAATTGGAAATTCCACCTGTGTATTTTGTGTGTCATTGATATCATTGATCCATCCATTATGGGATTCAACTGAATCAGTACTGACAGCCAATACTTTTGTGTTTCTTGCTGCAAATTCATCTTTTAATTGAGCAGTACGTCCAAGTTCGGTTGTACATACTGGTGTAAAGTCCGCTGGGTGTGAATAAATGATTCCCCATTGATCTCCTAACCATTGATGAAAATCGATTTCACCTAATGTAGTTTGGGCTGTAAAGTTCGGTGCATCGTCTGCAATTCGTAAACTCATCTTAGTAATTTTTTTGATTAAACAATGTAAACAGTTGACCTGTTCCTTTTTATTTGTCAAAGGTAGGTAGTGAAATAATGGATCGCCAATAGCTATTTTTAATATAGAATAACCTAAAGTTATAGCCTAGGATAAAAACAAGGGTTTTTATAAAATTTAAAAGTGTTGGTAATTAGACTTATAGGTTGTTTTTTTAAGAATCACATAACCCGTGTATAATTATAACTTATGATTTCGAGTTAGAAATTGAATCAAAAGTTCAGGTAATCCACCTAATGGACCTAATGGTGTTATGAAATAGAAATCTCTTAGAAATTGAAGTTCTTTAATTTCAATTATTTTGAGGGTGTTATTCTTTAACTCGTCAAAGATGGCGTGAATGGAGATAAAAGCCATACAGTCCGAATGTTGTAGATATGATTTAATGGCCTCTGTGCTTCCAAGTTGCATTTCTACTTGTAGGTCGGAGAGACGGATTCCTTTTTGTTTAAGAGTGTCCGCAATAACCTCTAGGGTCCCTGAACCGGGCTCTCTTAGGAGTAAATTAATATGTTTCAACTCTTCTGGACTTATCTCATCATTTTTAGCCAAGTGATTTTTACTACTACATACCAGTACAATCTCATCTTTTAAAAATGGGGTGTAATGGATTTCGCGTCTTTTGGATTTGCTTTCGAGAATTCCTAGTTCAATGTCTTTATTTAGAAGTGCTTGTTCTATTTGTTCTGAATTTCCGTTGAGCAATTCCACTTTAACCTCTTGATGTGTACTGTGAAACTGGGCAAGTAAAGGTGGTAGAATATACTGAGTGATCGAAGTACTTGAACCAACATGCAATGTCCCTTTTTGGGTTTGATTAAATTGGTTCATTTCAAATTCAATTCGACGATAAATCTCTTGTAAATGCTCTGTATGTTTAAGTAATGTTTTTCCTGCTGGGGATAATAAAATCTTGTTTCCTTTCCGGGTAAACAAAGGAAGATTGAACTGGTCTTCCAATTCTTTTATATGTTTGGTTACTGCAGGTTGGGAGATAAACAATTCTTCCGCAGCCTTAGTGAAACTAAGCCTTTTGGCCACCGTATAAAAAACTTGTAAGCGAAAATTGAACATATACAATACTACGAATATTTTTAGAACCAGATGTTAATTAATTTGTGATATATGAAGGGATTACCTGTTGTGCTGATGTTTGAAAAAAAACAACTTTTGAGATTGATCCGAATCTATGCCACTAAGCAAAAAGGATGGCTTACTCGAAAAAAAAAAGTGTCTTCTTAATGAAGACCCTCTCAGCGGAGGAAGAGGCTCTCTCACCTATAATATCAAGAAGAATCACTAAATACTTATTTCATTGTATTTCAGTTTTTTAAATAAAAATAAATTCTCAAACTTTTATTGAATTTCTTTGAATATCAAAAAAAGTGGCTGTAGATTTGGCTGTATATATTTACAGCCAATGATTACAATAAAGAAAAAAATCACTATTGCTATTGAAAAAAGAAGAAGGCAAGGTGTCATAGTAGAAGAAAATGCCCCTATTTTTCTTCGGTTAACTTATTCCGGAAAGAGAATAAATTTATATAGCGGTTTTCGCATTAATTTGGATCAATGGGATAGTGAAAACAAAAAGGTGATTGAAGGAACTGTTAATGGTAATGACCAGATAGCTGAAGAGATCAATCTGAATATTGAAAAACAAAAATCAGAGATAAATTCTTTGTTTTTTAAATTTCAAATAGAAGAAAAAATCCCCACTACAACTGAAATTAAAGAAGCCTTCGAACAAATTAGATCCGGGAATAAGAAGATTCCTAAGAAAAGAATAATTCAAAAATCTACTGAACTATCTTTCTTTGAAGTTTTTGATGATTTTACAAATTACAACGGGAAAATCAATAACTGGACGGAAGATACCTATACCAAATTTAACACTTTAAAAACGCACCTACAGGATTATAATCAAAATTTAAAATATCACTCCGATCTTATTGGGGGCTAAAATAGTTAGGCAAAGTATTTTATTATTCATTAGACCTCAAATATTCATATTTCACTAAATCATTTTTATCCATTATTTCGATTTTGTCCGCATCTTTCAAAACGAAGTTTTTATCCGTAATTTCAAGAACGTCATTATAATAGTGGTCGGTCAAGATAATTCCTTTTGATTTTTTGAGTTCGAGTAATAAATTCTTGATTACATCTTTATAAATTGGCTCAATCATTGAAAAAGGTTCGTCCAGCATCAAGAATTTATGATTTAGATTTCCAATAATCAATAACTCAAGATAGCGTAATTGTCCTAAAGATAACTTACCAACTTTTATTTTTTCAAAACTTGATACCTGTGGCGAATAAAAAATTTTGTCCTGGTCATCACCATTTGGGTAAAACAAAGGGATTATTTCCCGTACTTTCCGTTCTTTGGGCAAAAAAGTGTCTTGAGGTAAGTAACCGATTTTTTTTGATGAAATAATCTTCTTTTGATTTATGATTTCTGAATTTATCCCTATTTGAATAGAGTCGGCTTTAACTGTCCCAAATATTAGTTTTAACAAAGTCGATTTTCCAGTTCCATTGCGACCAAATATTCCAATTGTTTCTCCTGTTTTACAGTCAAGTTCAATATTCTTTAAAATGGTTTTATTTCCGTAAGATTTGTTAAGGTCGGTTACTTTTAAAAAATCCATTTACCTAAATATTAAATAAATTAGAAACAATAAAATTGAAATAGAAGTATTAAGTAACCACACTCTTTTTAAAAGGTCAGTTTTTGTAAATCCAAGATTGTAATATCCATAATATTCATTCTTTTTGAATGTTTGATAACCAATATATCCTGTCAAAATACCAAACGATGAAAAAATTGCGATACTCCATAATATACCTGAAGTAAAAGCAAAAATCAATGAAAACGGAACATTGAACGCATTAATATCTAAGAAATATTTTGAAATGGCTTTATTGTACATTGTTTGCGATAAATTTCAATATTGTGACGGATTTCATATTTTACCTAACGTTCCGCGGCTATGCGCCGGGCGGGGCTTTTACCCGGAATTGTCCTTTTGGAAACGAACATTTTCTGTATCCGTAATCTATCAACCGAAGACGGATTTCCCGCCTGTCGCATAGCCGCTGTTAGTGGCTGGCATTTTTGTCATACGAACTTCATCGGGTATTTTGCCTGTATTTGTCCCTTAATTATTTTTTTAAGTTTTCCTTCCATTAGTTTTTTTGTCAGTGGTTTTAGATAGTCAAGATACAAAATTCCTTCTGTATGGTCGTATTCGTGTTGTATCATTCTTGCAGTTGTTCCGCTAAATGTCTTTGTTTGAGGTTCAAAATCTTTGTTGCAATATTCTATCGTAATTGTCCAATGTCTTGTTATTTTTTGGGATAAGTTAGGAATACTTAAACAACCTTCTTCGTCTTCCCAAAGCTCCACGGAACGTTCAATAATTTTTGCATTGATAAAAGTTTCCATTATTCCTTTGTCGTCTTGTGCAAAATAAATTTTCCTATCTGCTTCTTCAAGATTTTCAAAGGTCGTTTTACTGTCCACTACGAAAAGTCTTATTGGAAGCCCGATTTGTGGCGAAGCCAATCCGCAACCGTTGGCGTTTTTCATTGTTTCCCACATATCGGCAATTAGCTTGTCCAATTCGAGATAAGTTTTTTCTATGTCGTTACATTTTTGTTTTAAAATGCTATGTCCGTATGCTAAAATTGCTCGTTTCATTTTTTGATTTTTATTGCAAAGGTCAAAAGAACAAACAAAGCAAGCAATGAACCGATGTTAAGTAATTTGTCTGCGTATCCTGCTCAACCCTTGTGGTGTTATTCCTATGTAGGAAGCAACATACTTTAATGGAATGAATTTTAAGATTTCAGGTTGTTCGCTGAACAGTTTTAAATAACGCTCTTTCGCATTGTGTTTCAAAAGTGATAATTCTCGTTTGCTTTTGGCAAGAAAAAGTTTTTCGGAAGCAAAGCGTCCTAAATAATTTCCAACTTTGATTTGTGCATACACTTTTTGTAAGTCGTCATACGAAATTTGCCAAACAATGGTTTCGGTCAATGCTTGCAATTCGTACTCGGATGGTGTTTGTGTAAGGAAAGAGTCATATGCACAAGTAAATTCCTTATTGAAACTAAAATTGAATGTCAGTTCGTTTTCGTCATCGGGAATGTAAAAACGTACAATGCCTGTTTCAATGAATGAAAGATAGTTTTCGGTTTCGCCTTGTCGGGTTATGATTTCATTTTTAGTAAAAACATTTCTGTCAAAATGAGAAGCGATAAATTCCCATTCTGATTCTTTCAGTTTCACGATTCTTTCGTAATATTCTCTTATATGTCCCATTTTTTCGGGGTTGTCTTATGCTTGCCACTAACGGTCTAGTGTATGAGCAGTAGCGGATTAAAAACCACTAACTTTTCGGTTAAACACTTACCTTTATTAATATTCATTTCGTTTCAATTTTGCACTGAACCCGCTATTGCTTATACACATTGTTGAACTAAACCTAAAGGTAGCTTTCCAGTGCAGTAAAGTCACTTTTGGCTACCTTTAAGTCATATTAAATCTTGAAATATTAAAATTATGAAAAAAAAGTCATACGCTCATTGAAAAAGCGTGTCATTCTGTACCTGAGTTTACAGATTTATATCGCAAACTAGAACGCTCTGTAACGTTATCAGGAAAAAGCCAAAGCACGCTTACCAATTATGCACGTTGTTTAGCACACATCACCTTGCATTTTAACTGTAGTCCACTAGATTTGGATGAGGAACAAATTTTAGATTATCTCCATGTTTTAAAATCTAAAAACAAAACACCATCAGAGAGTTTTTTTAAACATACGGTTTACGGATTAAGGTATCTGTATCGTATCTATGAGTTACAGAAGATGCGCGTGGTACTTCCAGCCATTAAGCGTCCAAACAAACTTCCCGTAGTATTAAGCTGTCAAGAGGTAAAACGTCTTCTTAAAACGCCAAAACTACTCAAACACCGATTGGTACTGGCTATGCTATACGGGTGTGGACTACGTTGCTTCGAACTTCGTAACCTTCAGTTAAAGGATCTGGATTTCGATCGAAAGATGCTACATATCCGTCAGGGTAAGGGTAACAAGGATCGTTACGTTCCTTTATCTGATCTGCAAATTCGAGGTCTTAAAACCTATATCTCAGCCGAACATCCTCGTATCTGGTGCTTTAACGGCAATCATTCAGAAGGTACACCTGTGCCGTTATCTACCCGGGGTATACAGTGGATTATACGCGAAGCCCGTAAACATAGTGGCATTAAAAAACAGGTGACTATAACTAAGCGTTCATGTTTGGTCGTACCGACCACACGAACGCTTAGTTATTGTGCGTAGGCTTTTATTCTTTGTCAATTTAGTGTCTTTAGATAGTCCAATATTTCGTCCGAAGCACTAATCATTTTGATTTCTATTTGTTCGGTTAGTTTGTCCAAATTGTCAAAATCAGGTTTTTCCACAATTATGCTTTCAAGGATTGAGTATTTAGGCATTTCTGTTTTGTCTTTATTCCATTTTGTGTTTCTCGATAACTCCCAATATTTTTGTTGAATCGGTTTTGTGCTTCCAAGTAACCAAACCTCGAATCTCATTTCCACGTGATTTAGAACAAGTCCGAATTTTAGCTTTTTTCTTTTTAAAAAATCGTTTGAATAGTAGAAATATGTATAGTCTAAATATCCATGAAGAATTCCAGCAAACGAATATTTGTCCGATTGAGTTTTTATGAATTCCGTTCTTAAATTCATAACGAATTTCACTAACTCATTGTAAGCGATTAATATGTCTCCTTTTTTCAGTTGTTCTTGATAAATCGAAACATATTTATTCAAATTTTTCATTCTTTTCTTTATTGGACTGTTTTTTCAGCTTACGCACAACGTTTCGGCGCTTGGCGAAGGTGGCGACTTTTATCGCTAAACTTCAAGCGAAGCACGAAATTCAAACTTATGAAAAAGTTTCATACTAAGTACGAAACCGCCACTTTTGCCAAACGCTTGTTAGCGGTTCGGGCTTTGCTTTTCGTTCAGTAATTTCAACTCATTTTCTTTTTTCCATCTTCCGAGAATAATTATCCATATAAAAATTGAAATGCCTAAAATAATTAGTTTTTGTGTTCCATCTAGTCCATCTTTGATTAATGAATTAAACATCATTATTTGGATTATTAAATGAAAACAGGAACTTGCCAAAATAGATTTAGTCGATTCTGCAACTTGTCCAATGCCCCAACTTCCAAATAACAAAATACCGAGAAAAAATAGATTTTCAGATAAAGTGGCTTTTGTCAGAAAAGACAAATGCCAAAAGTACCAAATGAAGCCTATTAGCAAGTATCGTTTTATAGGTTTAATGTCTTTAAGTTCTTCTTGCAAATATCCACGCCAGCCAAACTCTTCCATAATGCAATAAATCAAACTTCCCAAAACAACAATTAAGCCGTACAAATTTACATTTATACCGTATTCATTCTTTACTCCGATAATTGCCAATAATATTATTGGAATAAAGGACATTAACAGACCTTTTCTTTTTGATGTTCCAAAAAATGAAATTTCAGTTTTCTGTTTTTTACGAAGTAAGTAAATGGCAATTAAAGCTCCTATATAAACCCCACTTCCTTCAAGCAATATAACAGAAAGTAAATAAATCCAAGTTGGTAATATTTCCAAAATTTCTTTTGTTCCAAAAATGTCAAATCTAAATATATTAGAAAGTGCAATAGCTATTACTAAAAAAATAAATATTCGTTTAAAATTAATTGTATTCTCTTTCATAGATTTATTTTCATTGCCTTTAATAGCCTGACCGCTAACGAGCCGCGTATTGGCGATAGTGGCGGATTAGAAAACCTAAACTTTCAGTCTTGCATTTACCTAAGCAACAGCCTTTTATTATTTTCTAAATTTATGAAAAAAGGAAATATAAAAAGTTGTTGCGACTAAAATTGTACGAACTTTCTATATTTTCCTTAACCCGCCATTTCGCCAATGCGATGTTATCAGCAGTCCTTTTATAGGTAATAAACTATCGTACTTAATATCTCATTCTCCAACTTGTTATCAATCCGTTCTCAACGATAAATAAAAAGTTAGCCTTATTTGTATAACCTACACTCGAATACTGCCCTTTGACAACAACCTCATTTTCACTTATCACAGAATATTCAGGGTTGGCGACCTTGCCCTGGCGATCCACGATATCACTTTCAATCCATTTTTTGGTTTCTTCGGCTGTTTTCATCACTCCATCCGCACCATAGGCTTGAGTGGCTGTTTCCGAAAATTGAGCTCTGATCAGTTCGGCATTTTCTGTTTGCATTGCTTCCATCAATGCTTTTACTGGTTTTAATAGAGTTTCGTCTTGCATTTTTTCTGATTTTTTATCTGTTGTTTGATTGGTGTTTTGTGTTTGTCCACACGCCGTAAGTGAAAAAGAGGAAAACAAAATGATTAGAAATTTTCTCATAACACATTCGATTTTAATGGGTGTTGTAAATAAATGATGATTAAATTGAGTAACAGAAATGGGATTTCTATCGCCACGCCTTTCAAGTCTTTGTTGAGCAACTGCAAACAGATAATCATCAGTATTCCCGCTGCCATTAGAAAGTTTCCCCACACGAATGTTTTCGGAAAAAGGATTAATATAGATGCCGATAAGGTAACTGCACCATTAATCATTACAGCATTTTTGCTAAAATTCCATTTACCAAACATTTCGAGCATTTCTGGTTTTGTAGCGAGCATATTCCATCCGTGCTTGGCACCCATAAACACCGCAAATAAAATCAATGCTGAATTGAGAATTTTTAAAATCATAATCTTTAAATTTAAAAAAAGCAAAAAACTAAGTCATTTGCTTTTCAAAATATTAAATTTTATTTTATCTTGTTGTGTAGCCCCCGTTTGCAAAAATAGTTTGTCCAGTAACCCACCAACCATCGGTTACTAAAAACTCAACCAAAGGTGCGATGTCTTTAATGTCTGTAAGTCCACCTAAGTCAGAGGCTTGTTTGTGATAGGCTACGGCATCATCGCTTTCTTGTCCATAGAAAAATGGCGTGTCCATTGGTCCTGGAGCAACGGCAGTTACAGAAATTCCTCTTGAACCAAACTCTTTGGAAGCAGCCCTTGTAAAATGCTCTACTGGAGCTTTTGCACCTGCATAAGTAGAATAATATCCTGTAAATGCAGCCAATAGCGAAGTTACAATTGTGTTGATTTTTCCATTATTGTTTAGTTTTTTGCCTGCTTCCTGAATGAAAAAATAAGCAACTTTCGCATTGATGTCGTTCATGCTGTCATATTCTTCTTCGGTGGTATCTGCGAAAGGTTTTTTCAATACTTTTCCAACCGTATTAATAGCAATGTCAATTCCTCCGAATTTTTCAATAGTTGCATCAAAAAACTTTGTAATGTTTTTTACATCTGTCAAATCAGCTTGGAATAAAAATGCTTCTCCACCTGCGTTTATGATATCTGCCAATGTTTTTTCGGCTTCCGCCTTTGTGTTGTCGCTATTGTAGTGGATAGCCACTTTTGCTCCTTTAGCCGCAAAATTACGGCTTAGTAAGCCACCTAAATTTTTTGCACCACCTGCAATTAAAACTACTTTTCCATTTACATCGTTTCTTGCCATTTTGTTTGATTTTAAATGTTAAACAATTGATTTAGCAAAGATGGCTAAGCAAAAAATATAAATCGTGGTGAACTTTTCGGTAGTTTTTATTTTTTGTTTTCTTTTCGGAATTGTCCAGGAGTTTGTCCAATAAATTTTTTGAAGAACTTAGAAAAATTCGATGGATCGTATGTCAATATTTTTGCAATTTCAGAAATAGTTTTATCTGTTTCTAAAAGCATTTTTTTGGCTTCATCAAGAATTTTAAGGTCATAAAAATGACAAGGATGACTTCCAGTTTCTTTTTGAACGGTATCTGTTAAATGTTTATGAGAAACAAATAATTCGCTGGCTATTTGGTTTATTTCCATAAATTCATCAACCTTTCCTAAAACGACATCTTCAATATGTTTGTCTAAAAACTGAAAATAGTTTTCGGTAATTTCTTTACTTCGCTTTATTGTCACTTTTTCGATTTTTTTCATTCACTTTCATTCAAAAAATATTGTAAAGATGCGATTTTCCAAAAAAACTATTTATGGTGAATTTTTCGGTTTTTTCTTTCGTGGACGAGCTTCTGACGGATTGCTGATAACGGTTTGGGTATTGCCGAAGGTGGGGAAA
>NZ_AMSG01000003.1 GCF_000300875.1 Galbibacter marinus
AATTCCTAGCACCAAAATCATAGGTGTTGATGTCTAAACTTTCATCATGCTCCTTGCCATTGTACTTCCAACGTTGGGCTACACTGTTCCCTAATGATGAAGTTCCATGATTATATCCTTTGTGCTTCAAACCAAAAGGATAGTAGTTTTTCTCGTCCAAGATTTCAGTACCGGGGTCGATTGCTCCATTATCATCGGTGTCAGAGCAGTACAACCGAACGTTCCCCAAGTGGTCTCTATTTAAGCCAAAAATAAATTTTGCGGTCGCCTTTTTTCAGTGGACGACCTCCAAAAATGAAAAATTTTGATATGTGATTTTCTTGCAACCCATTCGGACGATAAAGATAACATTATAATTTAATCAGGTAATTCCCACGCAGGTAAAATCCAGTTTTCTCGCTTACTCAAAAGCCTCTGTATTTTCCCTGCTTCCTTTCCACGCTTGGGCTACAACCCTCAAAATGCCCTGCAACACTTTTTTGATGTTTACCATTGATTTTAAGCGGTAAAAAAGCGTTGACAAAAAGGGCGAGGGCAGTAGCCCTTTCCAAAGCTATCTTTACATAATTGGGCATTGTGGTGCAAATATATGAAATACTTATGATGTCTAATTGAGTTAACATAACTTAGGATAAAGACCTTTCTATGAACATCATTGTTCTTTACTTTTTACAGACTTTCTAAGATTGTCTTCTCACTGTAAAGATGAAAATATATGCGGTAGATTTTTTTCAAAGTGTTATTTAATATTCTTTTCTTGCGCAGCGTTCACGGATCATGTTAATAGTTTGTTGCTTATCTAAATAAAATATTTGGTATGTGTGTTTTTCGTATTACAATAAAAACAACATATGAATAGTAAACATCTAAAAACCAATTTACGCTAGGTATACCATTTAATTAATCTAGTCAAATTGATTTAAATTAAATTTAAACCTATATTCTTTAATGGGTTTTACTTTTATATGGAAATTCGGATGAAAAGGATTTATAAGTACGTTGTATTCAATATTATAAACTTCCATTGGTAATCTAGCAGATGGAACTTTTAAAAATAATGATTCCAGATTGTTTAACCATTGGTTCCCGATACTTTGTGTTGTGTACTGTGATGGTATGGCATTCCAATTTGTTGGTAGTGTATTTGACTCTATATAAGGAAGATTTGGTTCATCTATTTGGATATTTAACATGGCAATAACAAAGTTCTTAGTTCCAATTCTTGGTCCATGAATTGAATAAAGCTCCATCATGCAAAGTGATGGTACTGACGAGGTATAAATTACAGGATAAATAGAGTCATTCCACCTCCCCTGAGCTCTTCCATAACTTTTAGCTGTTCTATTAGGTAAATCTTCGTAAATTCTATAAACTATCATCCTATAAATAATTCCCCCATGAAAGGCTATGTAATGCTTTAACCACGCTATCAACTCTATTATTTTTTATTAGTGTGATTGGTTTCTGGTTCCCTAATGCCACATTATCTGTAGATAACCAGTGTTTTAGATCTTCTAGATTACCAAAAATTCTTTTTCCAATTGAAAGTAAATTATCAATTTTATATATGTATTCAGATCTATATCTATCAAGCTTAGAATCTTTTTTTTTCCACCTTGTCACTGTAGAGTTGTCAATATCTAACAGATCTGCGACTTCAGATTGATTATATCCTAGATAAACCATCATTTTATCAATTTCACTGAAATCCAAATGGGAACTCTCATTATATCCGCCACGAGGATCCTTTAGAAATAGATTGCCTAGTTCTGGATCCAATATGTACTCCTTAGATAAGTTATCTTCTGGAATAGTAATGGATATGGCATTTTTATTGTGCTTTTGATCTTTTGTATGTACCATAATATTCTATATTAATTTGCATTTGCAATAATACAAATATGCAAATGCAATATACAAAACATATTCCATGTAAATCATTAATTTTTAGCTTATTGGATAAAATATATTGACTTGGACACATATAAGCCCAAGTTCTTAGCATAAGAAAAATATATTGAAAGAGCGGCAAATTATTCCGTAGAACTAATTGGCGTTTTCATTTAATTATTATTGTTAAAAAACCAATTATAATTAACAACTAGATCATTAATCTTCTGAAGTGTTGTATCATCTAATTCTTCGGTCCCAGGGTTATTTTTGAAATTTATGTAACCATCAAAAATCGAATTTGAAACTGTACGATCGTAAACAAGTGATATGATTTCATCTAGTTGTTTACCTGAAAATTGGTTGCCCCCTATTTCGAGATCGAAAATTTTTGGATTGTTTGCAATATCTAATGTGGTAAGATTATTTCCCTCGACAATTAATCTGTCAATTTCAACATTGTTAGATATATCAATTATTTCCAACAGGTTATTATTAATATAGAGATTCTTTAATTTGGTATTAAAAGATAGGTCAATATCAACTATCTTATTTCCGTATAAATCAATACGTTCAAGGTTGACATTCTTTGAGAAATCAATACCGGTAAGTAAATTTCTGCCTACGTTTATTTCTCCTAAACTTATATTATTCGAAGTTGATAGTTCACTCAATTTGTTATCAGATATGTCAATACGAACTAGGCTTATATTTTTTGAAAGATCCAGTTCCCTAAGCTGATTTTCTCGAAAGGATACCACTTTAAGTGCGGTATTATTTTGAATGTCTATTGATGAAATTTGATTTGTTGCCAACCATAAAAATTCTAGTTCTTTATTTTTTGAAATATCTAAATTCGCTAGCTGATTATCGTGTAGTGATAGATTTTTCAATTCAAGGTTATTTTTAAGATCTAACGTTTCAATTTCATTATATCCAAGTTCTAAACTTTCTAAAAGGGTGTTTTCCGAAGTGTTAAGAGTCGTTAGTTTGCCATAATATAGCTCTAAATTATTGAGTAACTTTAATTTACTCAAGTCAGCTGAAATTAAATTAGTTGAATATGCACCTCCCTCATATGTGCTGTAAAAACGTAATCCTTGAATAGTTTCTAATGGACCACTAATTTCTATAGTATAAAGCCCTGGTAGTTCATAGGTATGTTTAAGTTCATTTACTTCAAATACGTTACCTAGATCAGGATAATATTTCTCAATAGTCCCATCTCCCCAGTCCACTTGATAAACGGAATTTGTCATTGATTCAATAACGATAGATTTAGGTTTACCCCCAATTGTTTCGTCAACCACCAAGCTAAAGAAATCTGTTGAATTTGGAAAGTCTAGATCCAAGTTGTCATATCCGAAATCTTCCTTTGTATAGCCGTCTGTTCCAATATTTTCTGCTTTGGTGACTGTTAACTCCTCATCCTTAACAGTAAAAGATATTGGTAATGAATTTTCTGTTAACTTACCTAGAGAAGCTTTCGCCTGAGGAACCATTGCGATGGCAATTTCATTGACATCTATCAGAATAAACTCAGTCAGACTATATGTTCCTGCTTCGAGCTCCAATTCGCTCGTTACATAATTTTTATCAGTTAGAAGGACGTCGACTTTTTCCCTGTTAAAAACGAGTTCGCCAACGGAGTCTTTAATACTGATTAAAGCGAACCCAGATTTTGAATTATTTGGTCCTTCGTAAACGATTTCATATATTCTTTTAATTGATAAATCTTTTGAAGAGGTAGTTGAAAAATCAAGAGTGAAAGCCTGTCTCCCCTGCCCTTTCTCTTTTTGGATAATTTCAGGTTCAGCCTCTTCAACTGGTGTGGTAATTTCTTCGACGTCTTTATCTTTACTACAAGAAAGAATAATAATAAAAGCTAATAGTAGGTAATGTAATTTATTCATGGTTGGGTAGTATATATGGTTTAGAGGTTGTGAATATAATTGAATTATTCGAGAAATAAAATATCATTCGATGAGATAAGTCCAATATTCTGATAATAATAAATTTGGAATTCACGCTATTTTACTTCTTCTGTGTATCTATTTTGTAGTACCCATTTGCCCAATCGATACTTGGCTTAATCCATTGGTTCAGCGCTTTAAAAATAAAACCGTGTCCCTTTCCAGTGTTGAGTTGTAGTTCTTTGAAATTTACAATTGTACAACTGGAGATATTTTTCCGCTCTATTGCTGAAACCCCATATGGATCCGTTTTTTCATAAATCGTTAAGATGTTTCCACAAAAATTGATTTCTGGGATGTTTCGAATGTCAGATTCTCTAAAAGACGCAATGAAAACAAAATTCAAATCTTGATTTTTTGCCAAAGTGGAAACATATTGTGCAATATAACCACCTTTTGATGTTCCGATTACAGTAATATTATTGGGGTGAACACCTTGATTAATGAGGCTATCAATTTGTCCATTTATTTTAACAGCATAAGTCCTGGCATTTACATTTCCATTCCTTTTCTCACTTAAAACTATAAATCCAGCGTTTTCAAATTTATGGATAATTTCCCTGTACTCAGTTCGTCCAAATTCAAAATGACGATCATTTAAATGATGTGTTTCTAAAAATCGATTATGCAGGAAAAAAATATAACGGTCTTCCCTTGTATTAATACATGCAATAAATGTTGGAAATAATAGAATGCAAACAAGTAGAAATAGTTTCATTAATTTTTTGACTTTCTTCTTCTAAAGATATCAAAATGTTTTTAAAAAATAATATTCATTCACAATAGTTTAAAAGGTATATCATCGCTTCATTTATTTGGTATTTTTCCTCCTTTCAAGACGCAGGATTATTATAATATTTAACCCATGATAAATCTAACCACCTAAGCTTATATCTAAAATGACTATAAGTTGTCATTAATATGTATATTTGGATAAACTAACAAACTCAAAGATGAAAAAAAGCACATTGTTTTTTATTTTAGTCGTGTGTTTCTTGTGGTCAAATGCCCAGAAACAACGCCCCAACCTTAACATTCCGGCAACTCATTATCAAAATCCAATATTTTCTGGAGATTTTCCTGATCCTAGTATTTTAGTGGATGGTGAGGATTATTACATGATACATTCTTCATTTGATTATCATCCTGGACTCACTGTATGGCATTCAAAAGATCTAATTAATTGGTCTATACTCACCAATGCTTTAAAGAAACCTGTGGGTTCAGTATGGGCTCCTGATTTAATTAAACACAAGGATAAATATTATATCTACTTTCCTTCTAACAACACCAATTACGTGATATTTTCTGATAAAATGGAGGGGCCGTGGAGTGACCCTATAGATCTTAAAATTGGAAATATTGACCCTGGTCATGTAGCAGATGAAGATGGTAATCGCTATTTATATTTTCCAAACGGCGGTTATATCCGTTTAACGGATGATGGATTAGCTGTAAAAGGTGAAGAAATACACTCTTATGACGGTTGGCCTATTCCATCGGATTGGATTATTGAATGTTTCTGTATGGAAGGCCCAAAACTTTTTAAACATGGACAGTATTATTACCTTACCGTAGCTCAAGGTGGTACCGCAGGCCCTCCTACTGGGCATATGGTAATCTCTGCACGTTCCAAATCACCATTAGGCCCCTGGGAAAACTCACCTTACAACCCAATTATTAGAACTGAAAATCCAGAAGATCAGTGGGCATCAGTGGGACATGCCACGGTGTTTGAAACTGCCTCGGGCGAACCTTGGATGGTGTTTCACGGGTATGAAAAGGAGCATTATAATTTAGGAAGACAAACCCTACTTTCGCCACTAGAGTGGACCTCAGATGGTTGGTTTAAAATGCCCGAATCCATTTCTATTTCCAAACCAATTAAAAGGCCCACCTCTAAAATCTCTAAAAGCACCTATCAGCTCAGTGATGCATTTGACTCTTCCCAACTTAATCCTAAATGGCATTTTTACGGGGATTTTGACAAGGATCGTTATAAGATACAAAACAGCACCTTAGAATTAAAAGCTAAAGGAAATGGAATAGCCGACAGTTCCCCCCTATTAATCTCGCCAGCGGATCATTCCTATAGTGTTTCAGTAGAATTAGAAATAAAAGGAAATGCCATAGGTGGTTTAGTTTTATTTTATAATGAAAAGTCGGCATCGGGAATATTGGCTGATAAAGCGAATATTCTTGCCAATTTGAGAGGTTGGCAGTTTGAAACGGAAAAAGGTATTATAGATAAAAAAGTACATTTAAAACTGGTGAATAACAATAATATTGTAAATCAATTTTACAGTTTAGATGGAGAAAATTGGAATAAAATTGAAAGTTCCTTGGAGGTCTCAGCCATTCATCATAATGTTCTAAGTGGGTTTTTAAGCTTGCGGATAGGACTAGTATCCATAGGTGAAGGTGAAGTTCATTTTAAAAATTTCAAATATGAAGCATTACCAATGTTAGAGTAATTCTATATTAAAAATTAAGAATTAAAAAAGAGCTTCAAATTGTATATTAATTGAAGCTCTTTTTTAATTTGAATACTTAAAGAAGTAGTCGTGGTGGTTTATGCCACCTTATTTTTCGATAAGTGTTATTTTTTACATAACTTTCGTTTTTCCTGGCATTGGAATTGGGTAATTACCATCCTCTTTTGGTAATGTTGGAGGTGTTGTATCCCAGGTTACTTCTGCAGGCATAATTTGTAATTCAGATTTCAGTGCTTCATCCCAGTTTATAACCTGACCAGAATAAGTTGCCATTCGTCCCATTATAGCGGTCATTGTACTATATGCACCATTTTCTGTATCGCTAATAACGCCTTTGTTACGAATAGATTTGAAAAGATCATCATGTTCCTGTTGATAAGGGTTTGGATCGTTCCTACCTCTATAAGAGAAGATGTCTTCATTGTCATAACCTACAATTCTTGCAGCACCAGCATCATTGGTATCTACTATACCTTTTGTACCTTGAAAATCTTCACCAACTTTTGACCAAGTACCAGGTTGATGCCTACACTGACTAGAGATAATAGCACCGCTAGGATATTTGAATTCTACAAAATGATGATCAAAGATCTCTCCATGCTCAGGACCAGTTCTTACCAATCGTCCTCCCATTCCTTGGGCTGATACTGGATATTCACCGATGAACCAGTTTGCTACATCTATGTTGTGAATGTGTTGTTCTAAGATATGATCTCCACATAACCAGTTAAAGTAATACCAGTTTCTCATTTGGTAATCAAGTTCAGATTGGCCAGGTTTTCTAGGATTTACCCAAACCCCACTACTGTTCCAATATACTTGACCAGAGGTGATTCGTCCAACAGCTCCTTCACGGATTTGTTTTTCAATTTCAATGTAATTCTTTTGGTATCGACGTTGCAAACCAACAACCACATTTAATTTTTTAGCTTTAGCAACTTTAGCCATTTCCAGAACTTTACGTATTCCAGGAATATCTACCGCAACTGGCTTTTCCATGAAAACATGCTTTCCAGCATTTACAGCGTATTCAAAGTGATATGGTCTAAAACCTGGAGGCGTTGTAAGTATAACTACATCCGCTAAATCAATAGCTTTTTTGTAAGCATCAAATCCAACGAATTTATTTTTTTCTTTTACTTTAACCTTTTTAGTTCCTTCAAACTCCTTTTCAAGATGTTTTAAACTTCCATTAAGCCTGTCTTCAAAAGCATCAGCCATGGCGACAAGTTGAACGTTCTCATCTGCTTTAAGCGCTTGATTTGCTGCACCTGTACCTCTTCCGCCACAACCTACTAAGGCTATTTTTAAAGTTTTATCATTTAAAACATTAAACATAGCGTTCATTTCTGTTGCAGGAAGCATCATCCCGGCGGAAAAAAGCGCTGTGCTTTTGACGAAACTCCTTCTAGAACCACTAATGTTTAGTAGTGGTTTTTTATCCGATTTTCTCATAATAAAATAATTAGTATAGTTTTTTTGTAATCGCTAAAACGATATTAGCAATTTAAGGTTAATAATTTATTTTGCTATATAATAGTATCTTAAGTACTATTTGGTAGGGTTACTTTCTCCCCAATATTTTTCATAGTCATCTTTTGAAGGTGGTGTGGGATCCCTAACAATTCTAAATCCAACAAATGGCGCATCTGTATTCCACCATAAACTTTTTGGAAATTGTGGATCTCTCATCCTCCAATTTTCTGTTGATCCATAACGAGAAGCACTTCTCAAATATTCTGCCTGATCGTAGTAAGACCCACCTCTTAATGACCAAGGATATGGATCAGTTGCAACTTCATGTGGATTTTCAGTAACTTTCTTACGCTTACTATAAGCATTTGGAAGGTATTGATCTAAGGTCCATTCTGCAACATTACCATACATATCATATAGTCCCCAAGGATTTGGTTTCTTTTGTCCTATTTTGTGGTAGTGATCATCACTATTATCCATAAACCATGCATACTCTCCTAGTTCAGACGGATCATCTCCAAAATGATAAGCTGTTTGCGATCCTGCTCTAGCGGCATATTCCCATTCTGCTTCGGTTGGAAGTCTGTAGAAATGTCCAGTTTTAGCAGATAACCATTCACAAAATTTAGAAGCGGCTAAAGGTGTTACATTTCCAATAGGAAGACTGTCCCCTTTTCCCATCCCAAGACTCATGTCTACATAAGGTATAGTTGCACCAGCAACAGCGTCAATGTCATGATCAACATCACTGGGTTTATTTGGATTATCCACATTATCTAAAGAGCGTTGCAAGTATAAGTCGTAAAGCTTCCAGGTAATCTCATGAGATGACATCCAAAAAGCATCGAGTTTAACCTTGTGTTGTGGTCCTTCGTCTTCTAATCTTTTGTCTTCTGTCTCTGGGCTCCCCATTAGAAATTCTCCTGCTGGAATTCCTACCATATCTATTGTTAATTCACTTCCGGCAATATTCTGAGTGTAATTTTCTGGTTTTTGTTCTTGTGAGTAGCTATTTAAAGAGTATAGCGCAAGCGATGATAATAATAATCTGAAGGTAATTTTCATTCGTTGAAATGTATGTTATTTACGTTTTGTTAGTTTTTAGAGTTTTTCATGGCTTACTTTTCCATTTGATCTAAAAAATAACAAGGTAACAAAAATTTGATTCTACCCATATTAAAAACAGGAAGTTTCTATGTTAACTTTTTACAAAAAACAATTTAGAACCATTTTGTTATAGTTACAATGTAAGTCCATAAAAAAAGTGTCAAAAGGTTTTATGTTTTGACACTCTTTTTATCGTGTTTATTTTTAAATATCAAAAAATAGAATGACACCATTATTTTACCCAATCACCTTTTTGTTAGTAATAAAAGGTTGATCGTAATGGCGCTGGCCTGTGGCTTTATACAAAGCATTGGCTAGTGCTCCCATTACAGGTGGAAAAGGGGGTTCACCCAGTCCCGTAGGGTGTTCGCTATTGTCAACAAAATGGACTTCTATTTCTTTAGGACTTTCCTTATGTCTAATTAATCGATAACGATCAAAATTGTTTTGAATTGGTGCTCCATCTTTAAAGACTAATCCGCCATACATAGCATTTCCGATTCCATCAACGGTCCCTCCTTCAACCATATTAATTGCTGCAATTGGGTTTACAACAATTCCACAATCGACTATAGCATATACCTTTTTAACTACAGGTTGATCGTTCTCAATGACCATGTCCAAAATATTAGCTACATAGGAATTATGACAATAATATGCGGAAACCCCTCTATAGACTCCTTCGGTAGATTCTCTACCCCAACCTGATTTCTCCCGGGCGAGCTCTAAAACTCCAGCATAACGATTGGGATCGTAATCATTGCTCTCTCCTACAGGGTTATTTTTTGCTCTTTCAAATAGTTCCAATCTAAAATCAATTGGATCTTTTCCAGCTTCTTCAGCAACTTCATCTAAAAATGCTTGTTCCACCCCTGCGATAAAGTTTGAACGTGGGGCTCTAAAGGCACCCACTGTAATATTAGAAGGAACATCCCAAGTTTCAGCTAAGTAATTATCAACTGCCCCTGCTGGAAATCTATTGGCAAATAGTGGACTTTCTGGTATTCCGCCTGCCCTTACGTGAAACCCAACTAAGTTATTGTCTTTATCAAGCGCTGCTCTATATCTTGCGTGATATGCAGGACGATAAGTTCCAAAGGTCATATCATCTTCACGGGTATAAATAAGCTTAATAGGTGATTTTGTCTTTTGAGAAATCACACCTGCCTCGACTACAAAATGGCCATAGAGACGTCGTCCGAAGCCTCCACCTTGCCTTGTCATGTTTAGTTCCACTTTATGCAATGGAAGCCCTAATCTTTCTGCAGCGGATTTCTCCATGAATTCTGGAGTTTGTACGGGTCCACTTAGAATCGCTTTATCAGAAGTTACATCGGCAAAGAAATTCATAGGTTCCATGGTGCTGTGGGATAAGAACGGCGCTGTATAACTACGTTCTATAATCTTTGCTGCATCTTTAAACGCAGTTTCTGGATCACCGTCTTTTCGCGCAATTTTTGAAGCCTTTAGAGACATCGCCTCCATTATTTTATAATGATCTTCACTATTTTCTCTTCCAGCCGGAACATTTTGGGATATGATGTTTTGGCCTGAAAATCCAGTAAAGTTTTCTTGGTAATCTTCAAAAGGCTCCCACTGAGCTTCTATTGCTTTTTTGGCTTGCATTACCTCCCAAGTTGTATTCCCTACAACAACTATTAGTTCTGGAAAAGCATCAACATCAAACATGCTTTTGCCTTTTACACTTTCATAGGTGTTGATAGTGAAAATATCTTTAACCCCAGGCATTGATCGCGCCTTAGCGTCGTCATATGATTTAAGTTTTAATCCAAAGGCTGGTGGAGCGACGATCATCGCAATTAGCATTCCTTCTTGATATTGATCAATTCCAAATAAAGGCTTACCAGTTACTAATTTTAAACCATCAACATTTCTTGTGGAGTTTCCAATTATTTTAAATTCATCGTAGCTTTTGAGTTCTACTTCTTTTGGTACAGGTAGACTTGCAGCTAAAGAAGCCACTTCTCCGTACCCCATAGTTCTGTTTGTTGCCTTATGACTAATAATTCCTCTATCAGTAGTTACTTCGCTAATAGGGACTTCCCACTGTTGGGCTGCTGCTTGCTTTAGCATTTCTCTGGCAGTAGCTCCAGCCATTCGAAGTCCATCCCACCCGTGCATAATTGATTCGCTTCCACCTGCAAGTTGCCGAGTAAATATCGCTGTATTTAGTGGAGCTTGCTCAACAATAACATGGTCCCAGTCGATGTCGAGTTCCTCTGCAACTATCATGGGCATCGATGTTTTTACGTTTTGTCCAATTTCAGGGTTTGGAGACATTATTGTTGCTAGACCATTGTCACCAATCTTGAGATAACCATTTATTTCAAACCATTCTTTTGGCATCTTTGCAACATCCTTCGTGGATGGGTTACACGATGCTAACCAACTAAATCCTACAACGAGCCCACCACTTGCCAAGGCGGATGTTTTAAGGAATGATCTTCTTCCGTATGATGTTTTTATTAAAGTCACAGTTCTTGTTTTTTAAGATTAAGTAGTACAGCTGGTTCAAATTGTAGAGGACGCTGTCTTTATCGCTTTCTTGATTCTAAGGTAAGTACCACAACGACAAATATTGCCATCCATGGCCTGATCAATTTCCTCATCACTTGGATTGGGATTTGCTTTCAAAAGTGCTGAAGCTGACATTATTTGCCCTGCTTGACAGTAACCACATTGAGGAACGTCTTGTTCAAGCCAAGCTTTTTGCACGGGATGATCTCCGTTTTCAGACAGCCCTTCAATGGTAGTGATTTCTTGTTCACCTACTGCTGATACCGGTAACTGGCACGATCGAACTGCGACATCAGAAATATGAATCGTACATGCACCACATTGGGCAATTCCGCATCCAAATTTTGTTCCTACAAGTTTAAAGTGATCTCTGAGTACCCAAAGCATAGGTGTGGAAGGATCCACGTCTACTTGTCGTGACTCCCCGTTGATAGTTAGATTAAATGTAGCCATAATGTTATTTTGGTAAAAGGTACTAAGTTTGAATTAATTACAGAAATTAAATAAAAAATTTTAGCATATTTTTTGCATTTTAATCAACAATTTTATACTAAAAATGGAGGGTGGCTATGTTCGGTGCTTTTTAGTGAATGATAATGCTTATCAATTCTCTTTGATGGCTTTGTGTATTCCTACTTCCGTCAAAAGGAGGCCTGCTAACCTTTGAATTAAGCTAATTAATTGAATTAAAATTTCAAGTAGGATATCTGTTTTGACAATATCCTACTAAATATTAGCTAAATCCTAACTATAATGCAATCAATGCTTGATTTGGAATACTAGCGATTAATCTACTATAGCCTGATAAATTAAAACAGGTAACTTCTGATGATCCTCAGATATTTTAGTTGGGATGACTTGTGTCAAATAGACGACTAACATATCCTCTGAAGGATCAACCCAGTAGCTAGAGTGGTATGCTCCTCCCCATCCATATTCACCAACAGAACCCATTGTTCCACGCGTACCTAATTCCTTTACAATAGAAAAGCCTAATCCAAAACCAGTTCCATTTTCCCATGGGAATTTAATATTAGCAATGTGATCCACTGTCATTAGCTCCACAGACTTACGCGAGAGGATTCTTGTGCCATCCAATTCTCCTTTATTAAGCATCATTTGAAGAAAACGACCATAATCATATACGGTACTTAAAAGTCCAGCACCACCAGAATAACTTACTCGTGGACCTTTTAGATATGCTCCTTGCCCGATCATTGTTCCTGGGTTTGGTGCTTTTTCAATCCCAGTTTCTGTTGCAGAATACACTACCGTAAGTCTATCTTTTTTATCCTTGGGCAGGTAAAAATGTGTATCCTTCATTCCCAAAGGTTGAAATAAGTTTTCACTTAAAAATTCATTAAGATCTTCCCCTGAGACCACCTCAATAAGAGCTCCTAGAATATCAGTAGAATAGCCATAAACGAACCTTTCTCCTGGCTGCGCATCAAAAGGAAGTTTAGCCATTCTTTTTACAGTTTCTAAAATAGGCTCTTTTCTATCAGCAAAGTACCACCCTTGGATCCCAGCTTCCTTCCATTTATCAGCTGCAACCCCATTTCCGTATCCAACACCAGCGGTATGCGTAAGTAAATCTCTAACTGTAATTGCACGATTAGCCGGCTCAATAGTATATCCACCATCCTGATCTGCTACAGCTACAGTTGTTTTATTAAATTCAGGAATATATTTTCCAACTGGTTCAGAAATGGTAAGTAACCCTCTTTCCTGTAAAATCATTATACCAACACTAACAGTAGCTTTGGTTTGCGAGGCAATTCGAAATATATCCGATTTCTCCATTTGATCATTCTGTTCTATATCCCTTTTTCCGAATGCTTTATAATACGCAATTTCACCTTTTCTAGCCACTAGTATAACGGAGCCCGGAAGTGCGTCATCTTCGACGAATCCTTCAAAGGTTTTGGTTAAATAATCAAGTCTTTCGCTGGAGAAGCCAAGTTTTTCAGGTTGTGTTTCAGTAAAAGACTGGGCATAAATATTACTTTGTGATAAGATAGCTAATAGTAATACTAGGGCGTAAAGTTTCTTTTGCAGCTTCATTTTTAATTTAAGTTAATAGTTAGTACCTACAAATTAAACAGTTTTCCCAATTCTATTAAAGTGAATGCACTTATTTATATTGTAAAGACCACTTTTAATTTTAATATTTTTGCCACAATGAGCCATTCACATAAACATTTTAAACTTTTTAAGCCATACGGCTATATAAGCCAATTGTCCAGTAATGATACTAGGCAATTGAAAAAAAAACGATTTTTAAATGAGTTGTATGATTTTGAGTCTGGAATGATGCCAATTGGCCGTCTTGATGAAAAATCAGAAGGACTTTTGTTAATGACTACCGATGGTAAACTAAGCGATCAAATCAATCGTAGCGGAATAGAAAAACAATATTACGCTTTGCTAGATGGTCAAATTACTGATAAATCCATAGATGCTCTATCCAAAGGAGTTCACATTGGTTTAAATGGTGAAAAATATCTTACACAACCCTGTGAAGTTGTATCCATTGACACTCCAAATCTACCAGAAAGGGAAAAGAAAATTCGAGACCAGAGGCATGGCCCGACCTCTTGGATTAGCATCACTATTACGGAGGGTAAATTCAGGCAAGTCCGTAAAATGACTGCTGCAGTAGGACATCCTACTTTACGACTAATAAGAGTGCGGATAGGGGATGTTTATTTAGATTCAATGCAGCCTGGCCAAGTACTCGAGCTTACTTCCACTGCTTTTGCTGCAATCGAACAGCGTTTAAAATAGCTAGAAAAGCCACTCCTACATCTGCAAATACTGCTTCCCACATACTAGCCACACCCCAAGCACCCATAAGAAGAACCATGAGCTTCACTCCAAAGGCTAATGCTATATTTTGCCACACAATATTTCGGGTAGATTTACCGATCTCAATGGCAGTTGCTATTTTTGAAATTTGGTCGGTTTGTATCACAATATCCGCGGTTTCAATAGCAACATCGCTGCCCAAGCCCCCCATGGCAATCCCAACATCACTCATTGCTAATACTGGGGCATCATTGATACCATCTCCAACAAAAGCAACAAAACTTTCAGGATCTTCCTTTAGTTTTTCTACCTCTTTAAGTTTATCCTCTGGAAATAAATCTCCTTTGACCTTTGAGACGTCTAAAGTATTTCCAAGCTCTGAGGTTATGCTTTGTTTATCCCCAGAGAGTATCATCAAATTTGTTATCCCAGTGGCTTTAATTCTTTCAATTCCTGTTTTAGCATCATCCTTCAGCTGATCAGCAATAATGATATGACCAGAATAAACGCCTTCTAATGCCATAAAAACGACGGTTTCAACAATATTTTTCGTCTTTTCAGGAACCCTAACTTGGTGAGTCATCATAAGTTCAAGATTACCTACTAAGGCTTTGTGACCATTCACATAACCACTTAATCCCTGACCCGGAATTTCTTTTACATCCCTAGCCTGGTGAGTCAATTCCACCCTTGGATTGTAATTCAGTATTGCTTTAGCAATTGGATGTGAGGACTGACTCTCTATACTTTTTATGTAGTTTAAAAATTGCGTTTGCTCCATTGTTGGACTAACAACGGATTGAATTTTAAAATTCCCTTTTGTTAAGGTGCCTGTTTTATCCATAGCCAAAGTGTTGACTTTGGTAATAGCATCAAGAAAAGATGCTCCTTTAAAGAGTAGTCCATTTCTAGAAGCAGCCCCAAGCCCTCCAAAATATCCTAAAGGAATCGATACCACCAGGGCACATGGACAAGAAAGCACCAAGAAGATAAGTCCTTTATATAACCAATCTTCAAAAACATAATTATCCACAAACAGGTATGGTAATAGCGTAATGGCCAAGGCAGCAAAAAATACAATTGGTGTATAGATTTTGGCAAATCTTCGAATAAACAGTTCTGTTTTAGACTTTCTAGCACTAGCCTGTTCGACCATTTCTAATATCCGAGCGATTGAACTATCCTGATATTTTTTTGTAGATTCCATTTCGATCACTTGGTCAGTGTTAATATAACCTGCGTATACCTTCTCCCCTCTTCTAATAGTCTTAGGTACGCTTTCCCCAGTGATTGCAGATGTGTTCATGCTAGCCATTTCTGAGTTTAATACTCCGTCTAAGGCTAGCTTCTCTCCTACCTTAATCTGAATTCTAGATCCAACATTCACGTGTTCAGGTTTCATAGCCACGAATTTTAAGCCATCATATACCATAACCGTAGATGAACGTTGGTTTAGTAAGGACCTTATATTTCCTTTAGCCTTTCTAACAGCTGCACCTTGAAATAATTCACCTATGGAGTAAAATAACATAACAGCAACGCCTTCAGGATATTCGCCAATAGCAAAAGCCCCAATGGTAGCCACTGCCATTAAGGTAAATTCGGAAAAGAAGTTTCCTTTTAACAAAAGTAAATATCCTTGTTTTATCACTGGATACCCTACAGGTAGATAGGCAGCTACATACCATAACACCCGTATCCAACCACTGAAAAAACTAGCATTCGTATAATCCAATCCTAGTCCTACCATTAGAAGAATAAAACTAAAAATGGCCGGGAGGTATAATTTATAATTATTTGTAGTATTACTAAGGCTGGGTGATTGATTTTGGGACTCGGATGAAGTTTCACAGCAGGAGCAATCAGTACTATATTGGTTTTTATTTTCCATAATATTCGGTCTTTAAATCTTTCTACAAGGCAAAAATACCCTATATAGACATGCAATGGAATTGCATAATAACTCCTATAATTAAGGTCCAAACTCACTTAAAGGAAACAAATTTAGTCATTGTAAAGGCCATCAGTTGTAAGAGAAAGTGAAAAAATATGTAAAAAGATGTGTGAAATCAGTAATTTAAAATAATTGTTGAAAATCAATAATTTACACTTACAAACGATCGTCCATCAGCTCCTAATGTTCGTTGAAATTCCAATTTTTAACACATCACAATAATCTATTTCAAGAAATTAAGCGTACGTATTACAGAAAACTTATAATAGACGATTATGAAAAAAACAGCTTTAACTTTATTAACCGTTGCACTTTTGGCTTCGTGTGTTTCTAAGAAAAAATATGTAGCATTAGAAAATCAAAACGGTGAACTAAAGAGCCAGCTTCAGAAAACTCAAGTAGAGAATGAGGAGTTGGAAGGTAAATTTGCTGCTATTCAAGAAAGAGTAGATGAATACAATAATAAAATAAGCAGCTTAACGGATGAGAATAATAGCAAAATGGTCACTGTAGGTGATGCAGCTGTTATTTCTGAGAATACCAAGGCAGAGATGAGAAAGACTCTAGCCAATGTAGATCCAGCCCTAGTAAGCCAAGCCACTACATTAAAGGATTCAATGAACTTAGCCATTACACACAATCTTCAAACATCAATGAGCAATACTGATTTGAACGAAGATGAGGATATTGCAATTAACATTGACGAAACTGTGGTAATGATCTCCATTTCTGATAAATTGTTATTCAATACAGCGAGTTACAGAATTAGCAATAAGGCAGATGACATTTTACAAAAATTAGCCGATGTAATTAATTCAGAGCCAAGTATTGAAGTTATGGTTGAGGGTCATACTGATTCAAGAAGCATCCACAATGCTAAAGTTCAAGATAACTGGGATCTTAGTGTATTAAGAGCGACTTCAGTTGTTAGAAAACTTCAGAATGAATTCAATGTTGCACCTGAGAAAATGATTGCGTCAGGGCGTGGTGAGTTCCAACCACTAGTTGGGAATGAAACTCAAGAGGATAGAAGTAAAAATCGAAGAACTCGAATTGTACTTCTTCCAAACATAAACAAGTTCTTTGCCCTAATGGCATCGAATGAGTAAATTTGATTAGCACACACTTTAATCAAAAAGCGTCTGGTCTCAAATGATCAGGCGTTTTTTAATTTAAACATCACTTTAACAATTTTAAAGCGAGCTTAATCCCTGTAGAATACTATTTTTGCATTAAAATTGTTCACATGATGAATATCAAGAATTTTAGAATAGTCAGTATCCTTGAAGGAATTTCTTATTTGTTGCTTTTTGGCGTGACCATGCCTTTGAAATATATGGCAGATATGCCTGAGCCAAATCAAGTTATTGGAATGCTTCACGGTATTCTATTTGTGTTGTATGTTCTTATGGCCGTTGTTCTTCAAAGAAAACACGGTTGGACCTATTCCACCCTAGGGATCATGTTATTTTGTTCTATAGTTCCTTTTGGAACCTTCTGGATGGAAAGAAAATATCTGCGAACCGCTTAAGGTCTAGATTTCTTTTTTGGAAGGTTTTTCTAAACCATAAGAAGTACCTACCCCACTTGCTCAGGCCTTGGCTAAACTTGTGATGGTTGTGGTACTTGTTATTTCAAAAATTTAATATTAAAATTCATGCAAAGTAATTTTAAAGATATTATCAATGTCGATAAACCTGTTCTTATTGATTTTTTCGCAGACTGGTGTGGGCCCTGTCAAACGATGGCACCGATCTTAAAACAGGTGAAAGATCATATGGGAGATCGCATACAAATTATTAAAATTAATGTAGATCAAAATAAAGAATTAGCAGCTCGATTTCAAATCCGAGGAGTGCCTACATTTATGATCTTTAAAAATGGAGCTCATCTTTGGCGTCAATCTGGATTACTGAGTAAGAAGGATCTCATTGATCTATTAGACTCTTATGCTTAGCTTTATTACTTTAAAATATAATAATTTAATTAAAAAATAATAGGCTTTTAAATGCTTTCTCAATCAAATTAGATTGGGGACCACATTTAAAAGCCTTTTTGCCTTTTTATTATGGAGTTCTTTATCTTATCGCATATATAAGCCAAAGACCATAAAAAACACTTACAGGATATAATCAGTACTTACAAAATTAGAAGCCTTACTTCCTAATAGGTCATTTAAAATTCTGTTGTTGTGTTCATTATCTTTTGAAGCGACAAATGTTCTGATGGAGAATGATCTCAAGGCATCGTGTACACTTAAAGTTCCAACAGCAGAATCTTTTCTTCCTGTAAAGGGATACATATCTGGTCCTCTTTGACATGAGCTATTTAAGTTCACGCGACACACCAAATTGACAAGATTGTCAATAAGCGGCGCAAGAGTACTGATATCAGTCCCAAACAGACTCACCTGTTGTCCGTAATTAGAATCTGCCATATCGTTGATTGGCTCATCTATATCATGGAAAGGAACGATTGGAATAACAGGTCCAAATTGTTCTTCTTGGAATACACGCATCTCTTTGGTTACTGGATACAATACCGCAGGGAATATGTAATTGTCCGTGGTTTGTCCACCTTTTTCATTAATTACTTTAGCACCCTTTGCTGTAGCATCATCTATAAGTCCTTGTATGTATGCAGGTTTATCTGGCTCAGGTAGTGGGGTTAAGGTCGCACCTTCCTCCCATGGATTTGCGAATTTTAATTCATCCACTCTTTTTGCAAAACGTGCATTAAATTCCTCTAATACATCTTGATGTACATAAAGTACTTTCAATGCCGTGCAACGTTGACCATTAAATGATAAGGTTCCAGCAATACACTCGTTTATGGCCAAATCTAAATCTGCATTAGGCAAGATTATTCCTGGATTCTTAGCCTCTAGGCCTAATACAAGTCTTAGACGGTTTTTGTGAGGGTGTTGATCTTGAAGTGCAACAGCAGATTTACTATTTCCAATAAGAGCTAAGACATCAACTCTACCTGATCTCATAATTGGTGCAGCAACTTCTCTACCTCTTCCAAAAACAATATTTACCACACCTTTTGGAAAACTAGATCTAAAAGCCTCCATTAAAGGAGTAAGAAGTAATACCCCGTGTTTAGCTGGTTTGAAAATTACAGTATTACCCATCATAATAGCAGGGATCAACAAAGCAAAGGTTTCGTTTAACGGGTAGTTATATGGCCCTAGACAAAGTACGATTCCTAGTGGTCCTCTACGAATATGAGCGTAGATACCATCTCGCTTTTTAAAGTTTGCAGAATCGCGATCCAATTGTTTATAATCCTCAATGGTGTCATAGATGTACTCAACAGTTCTATCAAACTCCTTTTGTGAATCCGCCAAGTTCTTACCGATCTCCCACATGAGTAATTTTACAACTTCGTCTCGTTTTGTAACCATTTGTTTGGCGAATTTCTCCATACAAGCCACGCGTTGTGAGACTTTCATAGTGGGCCAAATTCCTTTACCCTTATCATAGGCTTTTGCTGCAGACTCTAACACTTCGTTAGCTTCTGTCTCACCCATATAAGGTATACTTCCTAAAAGAGTTGGCTGGTACTCCTTAGTAGATGATATGGTGGAATATACTGGAGTTGTTTTTCCAGTCCAGGGTTTAAGGACTCCGTTTGATAAATAGGTTCTATGGTCTATGGGCTGTTTGACCTGAAATTGGTCAGGAATTTTTTGAAATGTTTTGGTTTTGGTTTCCATAGTTTCTTTTTTGTAAATTTTTTCTTTTATGTTAAGTGAAATAGACAATTTAGCCCTAAAGTTCGTAAATACGACGTTAAGATTCAATTATTAATAAAAAAAAGCACTTTAAATCACAAATTTGTAATTTATACAAGATACTGAAACAAATCTGGTTTGTTGTTTAAGTACTCTCCGAAAAAGTTTCTGCTTTTCATTCGAGCGATAAGAGGTTCTAAATCCTGTTCAGATTTGAGCTCGATGCCTACCACCGCAGGCGCATTTTCTTTCGCATTCTTTTTTGTGTACTGAAAATGGGTAATATCATCATTAGGCCCTAAGATTTCGGCAACAAATTCCTTTAAAGCTCCAGCTCTTTGCGGGAATCTAATAATAAAATAATGTTTTAAATTAGCATAAAGTAAAGCACGTTCTTTAATTTCTGCAGTACGTGTGATATCGTTGTTACTTCCACTGATAACGCAGACCACATTTTTGCCTTTGATTTGATCTTTGAACTGATCTAAGGCGGCTAGGGTTAAAGCGCCAGCTGGTTCAACAACAATGGCGTCCTTATTGTATAAATCCAGAATTTCTTGACACACTCTTCCTTCTGCTACTTGTACCATTTGATCTAAATGTTGCTGACAGATGGCAAAGGTCATATCCCCTACTCTTTGAACCGCTGCACCATCGACAAATTTGTCAATTTTACCCAGCTCTGTATTTTTACCTTTGGCAAGTGAAGTGGACATCGATGGAGCACCCTGTGGCTCAACACCGATAATTTTAGTTTGTGGGGAAAGCTGATTAAAAACTCCTATGACTCCAGATGCCAAGCCACCTCCACCTATAGGAACAAAAAGGTAATCTATTGGAAGATCTGTAGACTCAAGTATTTCAAGTCCTACTGTGCCTTGACCCTCCATAACTTTAGGATCATCAAAAGGATGAACAAAAGTTTTACCTAGTTCTTCACATTGGGCCATTGCAGCTTTATTTGCATCATCAAAGGTATCGCCATGTAAGACAATATCAATATAGTCCTCCCCGAACATCGCTACCTGCTCTATCTTTTGTTTAGGTGTAGGAGCAGGCATAAAAATGGTTCCTTTAATCTTAAGGGCTTTACAGCTGTATGCAACTCCTTGAGAATGATTCCCAGCTGAGGCACATACAATACCATTGTCTCTTTGCTGTTGCGTTAAAGAACTTATTTTATTGTAAGCCCCTCTTATTTTATAGGAACGTACCATTTGTAAATCTTCACGTTTGAGCATGATTTTAGCACCGTATTGTTTTGAATAACGATGACTTAGGTTTAAAGGAGTAACTGCCGCAACCCCTTTAAGAGTTGCAGCAGCTTCTTTTATGTGTTCTAATTTAGGTATGTATACCGTTTGTATTTGCATAAAATTATTATTTTGCAATTTTTCTTTCACGGATCTTCCGCAAAAGGACAAGTCAGAACGATTGTTAACTTATACGATTTTTTTCATTGCAGTCATTGAGGTACGTAGCCACGCTCCTACTTCTTCAACTGGATGATTACGTAATTGATCATTAATCTCAATTAATTCTTTATTGTCTACACCATTGCTGTTAGAAAATGGTTTTCCGATAACATTGGTATCAATTTTCTTCATAAAGTCTTTAAGAAGTGGCTTACAAGCATGATCGAATAAATAACAACCATATTCCGCTGTATCAGAAATCACTCTATTCATTTCAAAGAGTTTCTTTCTAGCAATGGTATTGGCAATAAGCGGTGTTTCGTGTAAGGACTCATAGTATGCTGATTCCTCAATAATACCGGCCTCTACCATAGTTTCAAATGCCAATTCAACCCCACTTTTCACAAAGGCAACCATTAGTACTGCATTGTCAAAATATTCTTGTTCCGAAATAGCATCCGATCCAGCTGCTGTCTTTTCAAAAGCAGTTTCACCAGTTTCAGCACGCCATGAAAGAAGGTTTTTATCATCATTAGCCCAATCCTCCATCATTGTTTTGGAAAAATGACCACTCATGATATCATCCATATGTTTTTGGAACAATGGTCTCATAATATCCTTTAATTCTTCTGCAAGTTTGAAAGCTTCAATTTTTGCAGGATTGGAAAGACGGTCCATCATATTAGTGATACCACCATATTTCAAAGCCTCGGTAATCGTTTCCCAGCCGTACTGAATTAATTTAGAAGCATATCCTGGTTCAATACCTTTTTCAACCATTTTGTCAAAACAAAGGATGGATCCAGTTTGTAATAAACCACATAGTATAGTTTGTTCTCCCATAAGGTCCGATTTTACCTCTGCTACAAATGAAGAACGCAATACTCCAGCGCGATGACCTCCAGTAGCTGCTGCATAGGCTTTAGCTTGATCCAATCCTTTTGCTTCAGGATCATTCTCTGGGTGCACAGCTATAAGAGTTGGTACACCAAATCCTCTTTTGTATTCTTCGCGAACCTCAGATCCAGGACATTTAGGCGCCACCATAATTACGGTAATATCCTCTCTTACCTGCATTCCTTCTTCAACGATGTTGAATCCGTGTGAATACGAAAGTGTTGCCCCTTTTTTCATAAGTGGCATAATGGTGTTTACAACATTGGTGTGTTGCTTATCTGGAGTTAGGTTACTAACTAAGTCAGCAGTTGGAATTAGTTCCTCATATGTTCCAACTTTAAATCCATTCTCGGTTGCATTGACATAGGATTGACGCTTTTCTTTTATAGCACTTTCTCTAAGGGCATAAGAAATATCAAGACCAGAATCTCTCATATTTAACCCTTGGTTAAGTCCTTGAGCTCCACATCCTACGATAACTACTTTTTTTCCTTTTAGTTTTTCTACACCATCCGCAAATTCTGAGATATCCATAAATTCACAAACCCCCAATTGTTCCAATTGCTGTCTAAGTGATAGTGTATTAAAATAATTTGCCATTTTTTTTGTATTAAATTTTTAGGTTTATTAATTGAATTTAAACTTGAAATTCTTTTAAAATTGATGAAATCTGCATCGTTGTTTTTGTAACAGCAACACGTCCCGAACGGACAAACTGCATAATGCCATAGGGTTTTAACTCCTGGTACATGGTTTCTATCTCTTCTCTTCTTCCTGATTTTGAGATCACGAAGAATTCTGGAGAAACCGTTACAATAGTGGAATGATTATCCTTTATGATGTTTTGAATTTGACGCTCGTCAAATAAAAGATTTGAAGCGATCTTAAACAAGGCAGTTTCTTGAAATATCGTTTCTTCATCCGTGTGATAGTAGGCCTTTATCACCTCTATTTGCTTCTCTATTTGACCGACGATTTTACGTGCCCAGTCTTCAGTAGTATACACAACTATTGTGAATTTAGAAACTTCATCAATCTCTGATTTAGAAACATTTAAACTCTCTATATTGATGTGTCTCTTTAAGAAAATACCTGAAATCCTATTCAACAATCCTATGTTGTTTTCAGAATAAACTGAAATTGTAAAGTTCTTTTTATCTTCCATTTTTATTGCTCTTTTAGCTTAAACGAATATCTGAAACTGAAGCACCTGTAGGGATCATTGGGAACACATTGTCTTCCTTCTCAACACTTACTTCTAAAAAGAATGCATCTTCAGAGGCGATCATTGCCTCTACTGCTTCCTTAAGATCTTCACGTTTAGTTACCTTTTTTGCCTCAATATGATAACCCTTAGCGATGGTGATAAAGTCTGGATTGGTCATCTCTGTCGAAGCGTAACGCTTGTCGAAGAACAATTGTTGCCACTGACGAACCATTCCAAGGAAATCATTGTTTAACACCACTATTTTAACTGGTACATTAGTCTGAAAAATGGTACCTAATTCTTGGATAGTCATTTGATATCCACCATCTCCAATTACAGCTACCACCTGTCTTTCAGGTGCACCCATTTTAGCACCAATTGCTGCTGGTAATGCAAACCCCATGGTTCCTAACCCACCTGAGGTAATATTGCTTTTAGAGTTTTCAAATTTTGCATAACGACATGCAATCATTTGGTGTTGCCCCACATCGGTCACAACCACTGCCTGATGTTTGGAAGCTATGTTTATTTGTTCAATCACCTCGCCCATAGTAAGGCCTGGTTTCTCTGGTTGAATATCATCTTTAATAACCTTTTCGAATTCAATGGCGTATTTTTCTTTAAATACATCATGCCAGTTCTGGTGAGAGTTTTGATTGATTTGGGGTAAAATAGCAGCAAGTGTCTCCTTTACATTACCTAAAACGGCGACATCTGCATGGACGTTTTTGTTAATCTCAGACGGGTCGATTTCAAAATGAATAACTTTAGCCTGCTTAGCATAGGTATCAAGATCTCCTGTAACCCTATCGTCAAATCGCATCCCTAACGCAATCAGGACATCACATTCATTGGTTAGTATGTTAGGTGCATAGTTACCATGCATACCAACCATACCAACATTAAGTGGATGACTAGAAGATATTGCCGAAGCACCTAAAATGGTCCAAGCAGCCGGAATACCAGATTTCTCAATAAAGGCTTTCAATTCTTGTTCTGCTTTTCCAAGAATAATACCTTGTCCCCAAACAATCATTGGTTTTTTAGCACCATTGATAAGTTCAGCAGCTTCACTTACTTTGGTTTGGTCAACTTTTGGAAAAGGGTTGTAGCTACGAATAGCCGTACATTTTTGATAATCAAAATCAAATTCCTCGAATTGTGCATTTTTAGTAATATCGATTAATACAGGTCCTGGTCTTCCAGAACGTGCAATAAAAAATGCCTTTGCTATAATCTCAGGAATTTCAGAGGCTTGAGTGATCTGATAATTCCATTTGGTTACTGGAGTTGAAATCCCTACGATATCTGTTTCTTGAAACGCGTCAGATCCCAATAAATGACGGGCAACCTGTCCAGTGATACACACCATTGGTGTAGAATCAATCTGAGCATCTGCGATCCCTGTAATTAAATTTGTTGCTCCAGGACCAGAGGTAGCCATTGCAACACCGACTTTTCCTGAAACCCTCGCATATCCTTGAGCAGCATGCGCTGCACCTTGCTCATGTCTTGTTAAAACGTGATGAAGCTTTCCTCTAAACTTATAAAGTTCATCATAAATGGGCATAATGGCACCACCAGGGTAACCATAAACTGTATCAATGCCTTCAGCCAATAAGCAGTGAATTACTGCTTCAGCACCCGAAATTCTGATTTTCTTTCCGGTTTTGCTATCTTCTTTTTTTAATGTTTTTACTTCCATAAGTAATAAACTTTTAGCTACGGTATCTACCGTAATTAGCAAATTGATGTTAAGTTAAAATTCATCAGTAACACACCCTTTGGAGGCAGAGGATACTGATTTAGCATATTTGTAGAGGGATCCTCTTTTTATTTTTAATTCTGGTTCTTTCCACGCAGCACGTCGTTTAGCCAATTCATCATCAGATATTTCAATGTCGATGGTATTGTTCACTGCATCGATGGATATAATATCACCATTCTCCACAAGAGCAATATTACCACCCACCTGTGCCTCTGGCGAAACATGTCCAACCACAAAACCGTGGGATCCACCTGAGAAACGTCCATCTGTAATTAATGCGACATCCTTTCCGAGTCCTGCTCCCATAATGGAAGAAGTTGGCTTAAGCATCTCTGGCATTCCAGGGGCTCCTTTAGGACCTTCATAGCGGATTATAACGACATCTCCTTTTTGAACCTCACCGTTTTTAATACTTTTATTAACTTCGATCTCACTGTTATATACTTTAGCTGGGCCCTTAAATGCCAAACCTTCCTTACCAGTGATCTTTGCAACAGCTCCTTCTGTAGCAAGGTTTCCAAATAGAATTCTAATGTGCCCTGTTTCTTTTATTGGATTGTCTAAAGTGTGAACGATATCTTGATCTTCAAGTAAATTGGGCACATCCTTAAGGTTCTCTGCTAGTGTTTTTCCTGTTACTGTCAAACAATCACCGTGTAACATATCGTTGTCCAACATGTATTTTAAAACTCCAGGTATTCCTCCAACACCGTGTAGGTCTTCCATGGAATATTTACCGCTTGGTTTTAAATCAGCCAGCAAAGGTGTGTTGTCACTAATACGTTTAAAGTCCTCTAGTGTAAATTCTACTTGAGCCGCTTTAGCAATGGCTAAGAAGTGAAGTACTGCATTGGTAGATCCACCTAAAACAGTTACTAATCTAAAGGCATTCTCTAGTGATTTTCTACTGACTATATCAGAAGGCTTAATATCATTTTCTAATAAATATCTTACGGCCTCTCCGGCTTTTACACATTCTTCCTCTTTTAAACTCCCATTACTTACTGCCGGAGTAGAAGAGTTAAATGGAAGTGACATCCCTAATGCCTCGATGGCTGAAGCCATTGTGTTAGCGGTATACATACCTCCACAAGCACCAGGACCTGGACAAGCCTTGTGAATTACTTGGTTAAATTCACTGTCATCTATTGTTCCAGCCACCTTCTGACCATAGGCCTCAAAGGCAGATATAATATCTAATTTTCTTCCATTATGACATCCTGAAGCAATCGTTCCTCCATAGACTAAGATAGAAGGACGATTAAGCCTTAACATGGCCATTAGTGCACCAGGCATATTTTTATCACAGCCCACAACCGTGACAAGACCATCATAGGACATTGCTTCTACGACCGTTTCTACAGAATCCGCAATAATATCTCTTGAAGGAAGAGAATAACGCATTCCTGGTGTGCCGTTAGAAATTCCGTCACTGACTCCGATGGTATTGAAGATCAAACCCACCATGTCTGCATTTGCCGTTCCCTTTTTAATATGGGTCGCCAAACCGTTTAAATGCATATTACATGGATTCCCTTCATATCCTGTACTAGCAATACCGATAAAAGGTTTTTGTAAATCTTCATCCGTTAAACCCAAGGCGTGTAGCATCGCTTGCGCAGCTGGAAGCGTTGGATCCTGTGTTACCTGTTGACTAAACTTTTTTAAATTCACTTTATTTGTTAAATTTTCGAGTATTATTTAATTATATTCAAAATTATACTAATGCATTTGTAAAAGATGCCATACTATTGATCAGACTTTAAATCCAATTGCATTATAAAATAGTTAACTTACTGTTTATTAGTAATTTAATTGAATTAAATTAGGACACTCAAACCTAATTAATTCTTTGAATTATTTTAAAAACATCCTTCTTTTGGCGAATTAACACCCAGATGTCAGATAAAAAAAAGGTCTGTATCAAAACTGATACAGACCCTATAATTTCGAGCACTCGAAACTGTATCAACTCAACCCAGAGTTCATAATTCGAATGACTATGTTAATTATGTATTTCATATAAATAAAAAACCTTCCACATTTTGGAAGGTCACAAATTTAAATTGCATTAATTCCCTTCCTTGCTCAGTGAATAATCACTAAGTTTTGAATCAGAGGAATAAGAATTATTTGATTTTTCATAGCAGCAATATTATATATATTTTCTAAATTGAAAAAACTTTTGAGCCATTTTAACAATGCAAACAGATATATCAAATTTGATTAAAGGTCAGGATGTATTTTTTAAAGGCGGAGGTACATTGGCTATTTCCACTAGAAAACAATTACTAAAAGCCCTTAAAGACACTATAGTAAACCGAGAGGAGGTTATCCTTAAAGCCATCTATAAGGATCTAAAGAAACCAACCTTTGAAGCTTTGGCTACAGAAATCAATATAGTAATTGGAGAAATCAATAACACCCTAAAGCACATCGATAAATGGACCCGACCTAAAAGGGTTGCTTCTAGTATCCTAAATTTCCCTTCCACCTCTAGGATACACCAAGAACCCTATGGAAGAATACTGATTATTTCTCCTTGGAATTACCCTTTCGCTCTTGCTATAATCCCACTAATCGGTGCGCTCGCAGCAGGCAATACCATTGTACTTAAACCCTCGGAAATGAGTCCAAATACCACGGCTATTATCCAAGAAATCATTCAGGATATTTTTGACCAAGACCATGTTAGCGTTGTGGTTGGCGATAAGAAAATCTCTCAAAGGCTCTTGGAATTTCGATGGGATTATATCTTTTTTACAGGCAGTACCGAAGTTGGGAAATATGTGTATAGCAAAGCTGCCGAACACCTGACCCCTGTCACCTTAGAACTCGGTGGAAAAAGTCCTTGTATTGTCGATTCTACAGCTTCTTTTAAGCACCTTGCCAAACGTATTGTATGGGGGAAGTTCTTAAATGCTGGGCAAAGCTGTATTGCACCAGATTACTTATTGGTGCATTACAAGGTGAAAGATCGATTAATTAATGAGCTTAAGGAAGAAATCAACAAAGCCTATCCTGATTTATGCAATTCCACAAGTGATTATGCTAATATCATAAATACAGATCATAGTCAGCGACTCTTGAAGCTCATTCAGGATCAAGAGGTGCTTTTTGGAGGGACGGTTGATGGTCAACTTTTTGTACCAACCCTAGTAAATGAGCCTCATATTGATAGCCCACTTATGCAACAAGAGATTTTTGGGCCCATCCTCCCCATTATTGGGTTTCAGTCATTTGAACAAATCCAGCAAATTATTGATCGGTTTGAAAAGCCTCTGGCACTTTATGTTTTTAGTAGCGAAAATTCATTTACTGACAAGGTAATACAAAGTTTTTCTTTCGGAGGAGGGGTGATCAATGACACCATGGTGCACTATGCTGACAAAAACCTTCCTTTTGGCGGTGTGGGACATAGCGGGATAGGTGCATATCATGGAGATTGTACATTTAAAACCTTTTCTCATCAAAAGGCAATTGTCCAAAGAAGTTCTTGGCTTGATATACCCCTGCGCTACCCTCCTTACAAGGGAAAATTGAAGTGGCTTAAGTTCTTTCAAAGGTAAGTGTATAACACTCCTTCAATGGCCTTTAATAAAAGTCATTTAAAGCTATGCGCTTACCTTTAATTATAATGCTAATTCCATTTGAATATCTGCCCTTTTATATGGGCTAGGACGCGTAGAAATTTCCGTGAATCCTAATTTGTGATAAAGATTCACGGCAGGTTTTAAAACGCGATTACTTTCCAAAAATAGTTTTGAAGCCCCTAATTCTTTGGCGACCTTAATGATTTCTTTACCCAATAAATAACCAATGTTTTTACCTTGAGCCTCAGGTGATACGGCCATCTTAATTAGTTCAAAATCGTATTCAGGGTCCTCCGTTTTTATAAGGGCACACACCCCCATCGGCTGGTCTTTATAAAGCGCTACTAGAATTTTACCACCCTTTTCAATAATATTTTTTTCTGGATGATCTAGGTATTTATAATCCGATTCTTCCATCTCAAAATAAGTAGAAACCCACTGTTCATTTAAACTCTTAAAGGCTGATTTATACTCAGCTTGGTATGAAACAATTTTGATGTACTTGCTTTCTCGTTGCTTTTTTTGTTCCTGTATCCTTTTATGTAAGGATTTTTGCTCTAGTAATTTCTCCCATTCTTTGATAGCTTCCCATAGATTATGCTGTGCTTGTGCAATCATAAGATCTACTACATTGTTGGCATCACTGGAGAGTTCATTTAGGATCTTCTGTGAGATGATCATCCCTTTGTCAGTCAGACCAACGACATTTTTACGTTTGTCCTTAGATTTAAGATTGTCCTTAACCAGACCGACCTTAGCCATTTCCTTTATACTCCTTGTTACCGAGGGTTGTGAATGACCTATGTGCTCAGCAATTCGTGTAATTGTTTGTTCTCCATCTTGATGGAGAATAAAAAAGACTGGAAACCATTTGGGTAGAAACCCTTCTATTCCGTATAATTGGTAAATCTTGCTTGAATCATCGGTAAGTTGTTGACTTAAAAGACGTAATCTTCTACCGATTGCTATCTTTCCCGTTCGTTCAAAGATGTCTACCATTGCCTAGTATTGTTAAAAGTTATATAACTGGTTATGCAAAAGTATCTCAAAAATAGATAGCCGCAAATAATAAGAGGAAATTCTAGCTATTTTAATTAAAAACATTTTGGATAATTTGTTACTACAAAAATAGCGTATTTAAGCCAAAATAACCGTGTTTACACGCCTACTTTCCTATCAGAAAATAAAACTAAGATTAACCCTTTTAGTCTCATTGGTTGATCAGTAAGGACTACTTTGATAATTTAGTAAGGATCAAGATCCTTGCAACTTCTTATTTAGCTTGGAATATTGTAATTTTGTTGTTTTGCGTATCATATGACAAACCATGAAGATAATATTGAGGTAAAGGGCGCAAGAGTCCATAACCTTAAAAATATAGATGTTACAATACCCCGAGAGAAATTAGTGGTGATCACAGGCTTATCAGGGAGCGGTAAATCATCTCTTGCCTTTGATACTATATATGCTGAAGGACAAAGACGATATATAGAAACTTTTTCTGCCTATGCCCGGCAATTTTTGGGTGGTTTGGAAAGGCCCGATGTTGATAAGATAGACGGATTATCCCCAGTGATCGCCATTGAGCAAAAGACCACTTCAAAATCTCCACGTTCCACAGTTGGGACCATCACAGAAATATATGATTTCCTAAGACTTCTCTATGCAAGAGCATCAGATGCATATAGTTATAAAACGGGAGAGAAAATGGTGAGCTATAGTGATGCTCAAATTCAGGAATTAATTTTAACAGAATTTCAAGGAAGACGCATTAATATACTCTCCCCTGTTATTAGAAGTCGAAAGGGGCATTATCGCGAACTTTTTGAGCATATTTCAAAACAGGGATTTGCAAAAGTAAGGATTGATGGTGAACTACTCGATTTAGAAAAGGGAATGAAAGTGGATCGTTATAAGACCCACGATATTGAGATTGTGATTGACCGTCTGGTTGTAGAGCGCGCTGAGCAGACAACCAAACGTTTAACTGAGTCCATCCAAACAGCGATGTATCATGGGGATGATGTATTAATTGTTTTAGATCAGGATAATGGAGAACTCCGCTTTTTTAGTCGAAATCTCATGTGTCCAACAACTGGAATTTCCTACCCTAATCCAGAACCAAATACTTTTTCTTTCAATTCTCCTAAGGGAATGTGCCCGAACTGTTCTGGGCTAGGAAGTCTATATCAGGTAAATCTAAAGAAAGTCATTGCAGATGACACTAAAAGCATTAAGACTGGTGGGATTTTACCTATTGGACCTTATAAAAACACCTGGATTTTCAAGCAACTGGAAACCATCGCTCAGCGTTTTGATTTTAAACTAACAGATCCTATAAAGGATATTCCAAAACCGGCCATGGATATTATCCTAAATGGGGGGAATGAAAAGTTTCAAGTCACCTCTAAAACCTTGGGTATTACTCGGGATTATAAGATTGAATTTGAAGGAATTGTCCATTTTATTACGAATCAATTTAATGATAGTAATTCCAGTAGCATAAAAAGATGGGCAAAGGAATACATGGATAAGGTTGCCTGTGAGCAGTGTGGAGGAAGCCGTCTAAAGGAATCCTCGCTTCATTTTAAAATTGATCAAAAAAATATCGCTGAGCTTGCTGCCATGGATTTGGTGGATTTGGCTAAGTTCTTCGGCCACCTTAAAGATTCTCTATCTCATAAGCAATTCAAAATAGCTGAAGAGATTTTAAAAGAAATTAGTACCCGAATTCAATTCTTACTTGATGTAGGACTTACATACCTTGCTTTGGACCGTAGTTCAAAAACTCTTTCAGGTGGAGAAGCTCAACGAATACGCCTAGCCACACAAATAGGTTCGCAACTCGTGGGAGTACTTTATATCCTAGATGAACCGAGCATTGGATTGCATCAAAGGGATAACAATCGCCTGATAAGATCTTTAGAATCCTTAAGGGACATTGGTAACTCAGTTATTGTCGTTGAACACGATAAGGATATGATTCTTAGAGCTGATCATGTTATTGATATTGGACCTAAGGCTGGACGGCATGGTGGAGAAATTATCTCTCAAGGTCCACCAGAGAGCCTTGAAAATTTCAATACCCTTACAGCTGATTATATTTCGGGTGTAAAGAAAATAGAAGTTCCAAAAAAACGACGTAAAGGCAACGGAAAGAGTATTATTCTATCAGGGTGTACCGGAAACAACCTAAAGAACATTGACGTAGAATTTCCTCTTGGTAAAATGATTGGGGTTACAGGAGTTTCAGGAAGTGGGAAGTCTACTCTTATCAATGAAACCCTCTATCCTATTTTAAATGCACATTTTTTTAATGCGGTTAAAATACCCATGCCTTATACGAAAATTAATGGGTTGAAGAATATCGATAAGGTTATTGATATTAATCAATCTCCAATTGGCCGTACTCCAAGATCTAATCCGGCCACCTATACGGGAGTATTTAGTGAAATTCGCAGCTTATTTACACAAACGCCAGAGGCAATGATTAGAGGATATAAGCCAGGAAGGTTTAGTTTTAATGTCAAGGGCGGGCGTTGTGAGACCTGTCAAGGGGCTGGAATGCGGGTTATCGAAATGAACTTTTTACCAGATGTTACTGTAGCATGTGAGACCTGCCAAGGCAAACGTTTTAACAGGGAAACTCTGGAAATCAGATATAAAGGTAAATCCATATCGGATGTTTTAGAAATGACAATTAATGAATCAGTAGATTTTTTTGAAAACATTCCTAAAATTCATCGAAAACTTGCTACCTTACAAGACGTAGGCCTTGGCTACATTACTCTTGGACAGCAGTCCACTACCCTCTCCGGTGGTGAAGCGCAACGCGTCAAACTAGCCACTGAATTGTCCAAAAGAGATACAGGCAACACATTTTACATTTTAGATGAGCCAACAACTGGTTTGCATTTTGAGGATATTCGAGTCCTAATGGGTGTGTTGAATAAACTAACCGATAAAGGCAATACGGTGTTGATTATAGAGCATAATTTAGATGTCATTAAAATGGTAGATTACATTATTGATATTGGGCCCGAAGGTGGTAAATCAGGAGGGCAATTAATGGCCAGTGGAACACCGGAAGAAATCATCAAAAACACTAAGAGTTACACCGCGAAATACCTCAGAGAGGAGCTTGAAAATATTGTTTAAATAACATAAAATAAGTAGCTGTAATAAAATAAGATATACAACTAAAATTCATAGGATGAGAAAAGAACAACACACCAAAAGCTGGAATGAAATAAAGAGCAATGATTCTTGGGCTATTTTTAAAATTATGAGTGAATTCGTAAGCGGCTATGAACATCTTAGTCGTATCGGCCCATGTGTTTCAGTGTTTGGTTCGGCTAGAACAAAACCGAATACCAAATATTACGATCTTACCGAACGTATCTCCAGAAAGATCGTTGAGTCGGGATATGGCATTATAACTGGTGGTGGTCCTGGAATTATGGAAGCTGGAAATAAAGGAGCTCATCTAGGCGGAGGTACCTCCGTGGGACTAAACATCGACCTTCCATTTGAACAGCACGATAACCCATATATTGACGCGGATAAAAATCTGAATTTTGATTACTTTTTTGTTAGAAAGGTGATGTTTGTAAAGTATTCACAGGGGTTTGTGGTGATGCCAGGAGGATTTGGGACCTTGGATGAACTCTTTGAAGCCATTACTCTTATTCAAACCAAAAAAATTGCAAAATTTCCGATAATTCTTGTTGGTAGTGAATTTTGGGGTGGATTAATAGACTGGATACGCACTACTCTACTTGAGGCGAACAATAACATTGGTCCAAACGATCTTGATTTATTGCATCTGGTAGATAACGAAGATGAGGTAGTGGAAATTATTGACGCATTTTACAAAAAATACAATCTTAGCCCAAATTTTTAAACCGTCCTCTTATAAGAGAAGTAGTTATAAAATAAGTTCATTGGCATCGGGTTTTTAATAACTAGGTGCCAATTGTCATTTAATAGTGAACCGATTTAAAGAAACTTTAGTTACTCCTGCCACCATTGGAAGAGCATCTGTAGCATATTGGTGCACATCTGCGGAGACCCTAACTGTGGATCCTATGCTATCTTCATATACCCCCTGACAAATAACTCCGATAATTTCACAATCATAACTACCCTGAATTGAGAATCTCACATAATATCCAAGCTGCTCTGAATATCGCATCTGAGCTTCTTTGTCGGTTATGTGAATTAGAAACTCACCTTCACATTCCGTGGTAATTTCTGATTTAGGGGTATAGGTGCATAATTCATCAAAGGATAAAAGTTTGCTTTGATCATCGTCACTGCAACTTAAAAGTAGCACTAGAATTAAACCCGTCAGGTACTTTAAAAACATATTTATTTTAATGAGTTAGGTAATAGTTAAATAATCCTCGTTTAAATAGACGCATAAATTTTAACACTCTAGTATTAAGGCCTTTAGGTTGCTAAAATCGAATTTGAAATAAAAAAGCCATTAAGTGTCTTTTAAAAGGACTGCTTAACGGCTCTTTTTTTATATATAGCTAGATTATTAATAGCTTGCTTTTACGCAGAGTTTCGACTCGCGTTAATATTCCCAAACAAGGAGCGTGTCACCATGCGCTCAAAAACCTCTAAGCGTTTAGCATCAACATCTTTCCCTTCTTTTTTCAATTGCTGAATTTCCTTTAAAGCGTATTGCTGGATTGTCAATAAAGGCAATACTATTTTTTCGCGAACCTCTATTGATGCTTTCATAGAAAGCGTGTCTTGCATAAGCTCTTTATAGCCAGTCACTTTAAGAATCATGGCTTTACTGCGCTCATATTCCTTGTGAATTATCTGCCAAAATTCACCGTATTCATCATCGTTCTGCATGTATGCAGTGAGTTTGAAATAGGATTTAGAAAGACTCATCATACTGTTCTCAAGTAAGGTTCTAAAAAAGGTTGAGTTTTTATACAACGATGCGACCTTGTCGAACTCATTATTTTTCACAAAAGTATCAATAGCGATTCCTACGCCGTAGAATCCAGGAACGTTTTGTTTTAATTGACTCCAGCTTCCAACAAATGGAATAGCCCTTAGAGCTGAGAATACTAGTTCGTCTGACCCTCCTCTTTTTGAGGGACGGCTACCGATATTTGTTTTAGCGTAGTACTTTAAGGTACTCATGTTCTCTAAATATGGCAGGAACTTTGGATGCTTTTTAAAGTCAATATAAGACTGATAACTGATTGCTGCAAGTCGATTCATAGTATCGCGATCCTCCTCACTTAATCGGTCGTCTTCATCGTTAAAAACATTATTTACGATTCCAGAACTTATAAGTTGTTCCATATTGTATTGACATGAATCCAAGGTTCCAAAATTAGAACTAATGGTTTGTCCTTGAATAGTCAATTGCACTTCTTGATTTTCAATTGTCGGTCCTAGTGAGGCATAGAATTGGTGTGTTTTTCCACCCCCTCTAGCTGGTGGGCCACCACGTCCGTCGAAGAAAATAACTTTTATGCCGTATTGTCTCGAAATAGCAGTAAGAGTTTCTTTCGCTTTATAAATACTCCAATTAGCCATAAGGTAACCACCATCTTTGGTACCATCCGAGAATCCTAACATAATGGTTTGTTTGTTTCCTCTTCGTTTAAGGTGCTCTGCGTAAGCCTTATTAGAATAAAGCGTTTCCATGACCTTGTGGGCAATTTCTAAATCATCTACGGTTTCAAAAAGAGGAATAACATCTACAGTTGGCGTCTCCCAATCACACATTCTGATCATGGCAAAGGCTTGCATAACATTGAGCACACTTCCGTTATTACTGATAATATAACGGTTACAACCAAGCTCACCATTGTTCTTTTGAATGGTTTTCATGGCATAGATGGATTCCAAGGTTAATCGACTCATCTGGTCTTTAATCAAACTTGGATTCACCTTACCTACGACCTTACTCAGGGCATCTATTTGCTGCTCATCTGATAATTTAAGGTAATCCTTAGGGAAAATATCCAATCCCATGTCTAAGGACTCTTCGACAATAGTAGAGAGTACATTGTGATGGACTCTGGAATCCTGTCTGATATCCAAAGCAGCAAAATGAAAACCAAAGAGTTTTACCTTATTGATTAAGCTATTTACTTCTTCTACAAACAGTGATTGATGTTTCTCGATTAAGATTTCACGGATCTCCAACAAAGTTCCCATGGTATAATCCACGCTTGCTGTTGATTGAGAACTTTCTAAGAAAATATTTTCATAAAGATTATTCTCCAAATCCAAAATGAGCTTATCTACATATTTAAAGCTAATACGACGGCGAAGCCTTCTGACGTCTCTGTAGTAGTTTCTAAGGACGGTAGTTCGTAATCGATCTGCAACCTTTAAGGTAATATCCGTGGTCACAAATGGATTGCCATCCCGATCTCCTCCAGGCCAAAAACCTAAGTTGATAACCTGGTTGTCTAAGTCATTGTCAATGTATATATTGTCTTGAATGTAATTGTAGATCTGGCTTGCAGAATGATAAAATACATGTTCTAGATACCAAATCAGACTAACGGCCTCATCAAAAGGTGATGGTTTTTCTTTCTTAAAGAATGGTGTTTTACCTAATTGGGCAAGTAACTTTTTTATTAGATTTAAATCGTTTTTTCGGATAGCCTCCGCAAGGTCTGTAATAATGACAAGAACAGAACTTGGGTAGAATTGTGTGGGGTGTGCTGTGAGCACTGGTCGGATATTAAATTCTTCTAAACAAGCTTTTAATTCCGCAACTTTATTCTTAGCCTCAGCTTCCTCTCTCATGTTTCGGAGTGTTCCGATCCCATCCATGTTGTTCACTATAGGGAAGGTAGCATCTTCGATTGCATCAAACAATACAACCTGCCTTTCGATATACTGTATAAATCTAAAAAGAAGATCGAATCTTTCCTCCTCAGATGGCTTGTCATAATACTTCTTAAAAAAACGCTCAACTATTTGACTTGGATTTTGATTTTCCTCATATCCATTATCACATAATTCTGAAAATAATGGAAGCAGAACCCCTGTATTACTAATCTCGTCAAATGGTAGTGTGATAAATATGCTGTTGTATATTTGATATCGCGACAGCACATTTTCATTAAAGCGATCAATTTTCGGTTTTCTTAGCATAAATTTATTTCTATTTGACGTAAAAATACGAAAAACCCTCTCAACTTAAAGAATTGAGAGGGTTTAAAAAGTGATTTAAACATAAATCTTATAAATCGTTAAATATGGTATGCATTAATCTTCTCTTATCATTAATGCTCTCCTCGAGTGAGATCATTGTCTCAGTTCTTGATACCCCATCGATATCATCTATTTTAAAGATAATATCTTTAGCATGCTTGGTGTCTTTGGCCCTTATTTTACAGAAAATATTAAATTTTCCAGTAGTGATATGTGCTACCGTGATGTATGGGATTTGATTCAAACGCTCGAGAACAAATTTAGTTTGATGCGTTTTTTCTAAAAATATACCAACATATGCAATAAAGGAATACCCTAATTTTACATAGTCTAATGTTAATGATGATCCTCTTATAATACCAGCATCTTCCATTTTTTTCACCCTTACGTGTACAGTACCAGCAGAAATTAGTAATTTTTTCGCGATATCCGTAAATGGAGTTCGAGTATTTTCAATCAACATATCCAGAATCTGGTGATCAACTTCGTCTAATTTAAATTTTGCCATAGTTTTTTTTAATTATCTTTAAAGGATATGCAAAAAAAATAAAAAAAACTGAATCTATCACCATCTTTAAACAAGTAATTACATAAATAATTAAAATTTTTATTAAATATTTCCTAATAATTTCGTTAAAAAGACTTCATTTATTTCATATTTCTCAACACTAGTGGTGCCTAGAACATTCATATCGAATTTCTTATGAGCATAAAATTTCAAATTCTTTTCAATCCGCTCTACATTTGGTTTAAACTCAAGTTTACCTTCCCTTAGTGACTCTTTAAATAATATGGCTATATCAAGGTGTTGAACTTTTGAATCTTCTTTAATAGGAAAGTTATAAAGTATAACATCATAAAACAACTTTTCATTCTCTGGAATATCAAAATACTTCTTATACTGAAGGCCAAGGATGTCGTGGTCTCCTATATAATTAACCGCGCATACCATGGCAGATGCAATATACTTTCGAGTTTGTTCTCTTTGGTAATCCATTGGGAAATGCCCAGATTCAAATAATATGGTAGGAATTTGAGCCGATTGAAACGTATCCCCTACACAATTTATATTGAATCCATCATCGTACCTTCCTACTTGGCCAGGTATATGTTTTTGAAGGAATTCATTCATAACTCCAATAATCTCCATGCTTCGCTTACGCTCTTTGGTGATTGTGCGCTCCTTGTCCTCTGCGGGAGTTAAAAAAGAAACTGTAGCTGGCAACGGAGTCTTTCCAGCGCTAAATATAGTGCGTTGATCGTGTAAGTTAAAACAAAACTCAGGTTTAAATGAATCAAACACTCTTCTTAAAATAACGCTCTCGGGTTGAGTGCGATCTTGTGCATCACGATTAAGATCAACGGAATTACTATTAACTCTAGTATAGGCAACTGCGCCATCAGGATTAACCATCGGTAATATACATAGCGTAAAATTAGCCATAATGTATTGGTTGAAATCCTCGTCGATTGTGCTGTATTTTAGAAAATCAAATACAGCTTTTGTCGTTGTGGATTCATTGCCGTGCATTTGAGACCACATTAAGATTTTCTTTGGTCCATTCCCAAGTGTTATGCTATAGATAGGTTTTCCTTCAACAGATTCTCCGAGAACCTTAATCTTGAAAAAATTTTTGTAGCGTTCAATTAAAGGTTCAATTTGTTGTAAATGGATATAACGACCACTTAATAAAGGGTCTTTGTAATGCTGATAGGCATTAAAAAAAGTGTCGAGGTATTTCATAGTTAATTTTGAATTTACAAATGTAAAAGGAAATTCATTTACAAGTGTGAACTAGAGGAAATGACAAATGTAAACGCTTTTTAAGTCAGTTGTTTACTAATTGTAAACACAGAAGTTTACAATTATGTCTTATAAATAGACAAATTCTATATTTGAGTCATAGATCCCTGTAGTTTAGTCATATACATCGTTAAATAGAAGTTTTACTTTAATCTATTATGTTGTTGATTCACCTATTTTGATTTCTCCATTTTACTATTTACATTTGTAACACATTAATTTTTATAACACTAGTTTACAATGGTAAACAAAGATGAATTTATTAAACGTCTTGAAAAGGTTTTAGAATATTACGGTTTATCTGCCTCCGCATTTGCCGATTCTATTGGAGTCCAGCGCTCCTCGATTTCTCATTTACTCTCTGGTCGAAATAATCCAAGCTTGGATTTTGTGTTAAAAATATTGCATCAATATCCAGATGTTGAACTTTATTGGCTATTAAATGGCAAGGGAAATTTCCCAATTAAAAGCGCCCCTAATCCAAATTCTAAAATGGTTTTGGATCTTGGAGAAGAAGACCAATCTACCTATTCTGAAAAAACACCGTATGAAGTGCCAAATACTGCGGTTTCAGGGCAAAAAAAGCCAATCTCCCGCATTGTAATCTTTTATAAAGATGGTACCTTTGAGGAATTTAAAAATGATAGGGAATGATACATCTTAAAAAAATTTTGCTACTTTTTATCTTTAGTTTATTCATGGCTTCCTGCTACAATGTTCAACGCAATTGCAAGGATTTTAAAACAGGAACTTTTGAGTACACCTATACCTTAGATGGGGAAGAAAAAACGAGCACATTCTTTAGAAATGACACTCTTGAGGTAGACTACTACGAGAATGGAGTTGATTCTAGTAGCATCCGCTGGATTAATGATTGTGAGTTTATTGTAGAGAAGATCAATCCAACTTCTTTAAATGATGCCAAGGCAGTACACATGAAGATTTTATATACTGAAGGCGATACTTATACCTATGAATTTTCTCTTGTTGGTGATTCTGCGAACAAATACAAAGGAACGGTCACAAAAATTGAGTAATTTTAATGGCAATTAGCTATTAGAGGTTTTACAATCAACACCAAAGCTTTTTGAAAATATGAATACTATTAATTCCATATTTGAAATGCATATCCAAGATTTTATGTATAAAATTTTGGCTGCTAGCTTGGCGGGTTTACTAATTGGTTTAGAACGACAATATAAAGGTAAAAGCGCTGGATTAAAGACCAATACCATCGTAGCCATTGGCGCATCGATATTTATCATGCTTTCGTTAGAATTTGAAAACAGAGTTGGGGTCGATATTACTCGGGTGCTAGGTCAGATAGTTGTTGGTGTAGGTTTTTTGGGAGCTGGTGTAATTGTGCAACGCAAAGATAAAATCAAAGGTCTTACCACTGCTGCTACCATTTGGTGCAGTGCTGCTGCAGGTTGTTTAGCCGCTTATGGATTTTATGGAGAACTTGCCTTCGCCACTGTAGTCATTGTGGCTATTAATCTTGTTTTTGGCTGGGTAGATGTCCGATTTTTCAATAAGTAAATCGTGGTTATATTACGTTTATTTGAGCAACAGAACCACGATTGGCTTTTTCAGAGTAATTTCTAAATAATTATATGTATTAGTCAAATAAAGTTAGGTCTGATTTGTTTTCAGATGGATTTGACAGTTCTTCCTCTTCATTGACTTCCATATCCTCTGGCTCCACTTCTTCGGGCTCCTGGTAAGGATAAGGCTCTAGAAGATTAACCTGTTTTACCTTTTCTTTAGTGAGCTGATTCCCTAGGGCGTTTATTCCTTTTATAGCGATGAACTCTTCTAAGGCTAGTTCCTGATTTGGTTTGCGATCTTTTCCTCTTTCCTTTATAAATTCAATTTCAATTTTAGGGAGCCAATGCGTGGTGACAAGCTCAAGGAACGAATCTGGGTGATCAGAAATAAATGATTCTTCCTTCTCGGCTTGTTCGATGATAAATCTCTTGACGTAATATAATTCCTTCTCACCGTTGTAATAAATGGCAGAAATCGGTTTTTTAGGGTTCCACTTCTCAAGAACAATCATATTATCTTCAAAATGGGTAGTTAATTCAGGTGTAATTGTTCTAGCGATACCGTCCTGAGTGATTACCAGGAGCTTGTCTTCACCTTTGAAGGCTCCTAATAGGGCACCTCTTTCGTCCACATTTAATCTTCGAACAGTGTCATCAAACCAAATCTTACGCGGTTTAAGGGTTGAGACTCCTTTTTCTTTAAGTTCAATTCTTTTAACGGCATATTTGGTTACAATATTTCCTTTGGAATTTCTACCCTTGATAAGGATATCTGCAAAATCAATATCCCATTTGAGTTTTTTGACACTCCCTACTTGTCTTAGAAATATAGTTACAATTTCTGCTTCCCCATTTGGATTAGCTGAAAAATAATGAACTACAGAACCACTTTTACCGTTGGTAAGGTCATATTCCTTATCACGAGTTACACTAGAGACATAGAATCTTTTGATATAGGTAGATCCTCCAGTGCCGTCTTTGTAAATGAGGTTATAAATAGTTCGCTTATCTTTCTTTTTAAATACCGCCACGTGTATAATATCTTTACCGATAAAGGTTTTGGTATCTACCTTAGTCACCATCATTTTACCGGTTGCCGTAAAAACAATAATATCATCAATATCACTACAATCGCAAACATAAGTATCCTTTTTAAGGGAGGTACCAATGAATCCTTCTTTAGGATTGACGTATAACTTGGTGTTTCTAATAACAACCTTAGATGCTTCAATATCGTCAAAGATTCTTATTTCTGTTTTTCGCTCTCTACCTTCTCCATACTTTTTCTTAAGTGTGTTGAAGTAGTCTATAGCATACTCAATAAGGTGTTCTAAGTGATGGTTCACTTGAGCGATTTCATCTTCTAAAGCCTCGATTTTCTCTTGGGCTTTATCGATGTCAAATTTAGAAATTCTCTTAATTCTGATTTCAGTAAGTCGAGTGATATCCTCTTGGGTGATGGCTCTTTTTAAATGTTTGATATGAGGTTGTAACCCTTGATCAATAGCGTTAATTACACCTTCCCAGGTTTCCTCCTCTTCAATATCACGATAAATTCTATTTTCGATAAATATTCGTTCTAAGGAAGCAAAATGCCATTGCTCCTCCAGCTCGTTGAGTTGAATTTCTAATTCTTGCTTTAGCAGATCTACAGTATTATCTGTGGAACGTCTAAGCATTTCGTTAACACCAATAAATAATGGTTTATTATCCTCGATAATACAAGCTAGAGGCGATATGGAAGATTCACATGAGGTAAATGCATACAGGGCATCTATGGTTTTATCAGGAGACAGTCCAGAGGGTAGATGCACCAATATTTCTACATTTGCTGCAGTATTATCCTCAATCTTTTTGATTTTTATTTTCCCTTTTTCATTGGCCTTAAGGATTGAATCAATCAAACTTGATGTATTGGTGCCAAATGGAATTTCATTAATAACTAAGGTGTTCTTATCGTATTGCGAAATTTTAGCACGAACTCGTATTCTTCCACCTCTTTTACCATCGTTATAGTTACTAACATCCATAATTCCAGCAGTTGGAAAATCAGGATAAATGGTAAACCCTTTGCCTTTAAGGTGCTTTATAGATGCCTCAATAAGTTCAACGAAATTATGGGGTAATATTTTTGTGGAAAGTCCTACTGCAATACCTTCAGCACCCTGTGCTAATAGTAATGGAAATTTAACCGGTAAATTAATTGGCTCTTTCTTTCGTCCATCATAGCTAAGTTGCCAATCCGTTATTTTAGGACTAAAAACGACATCCAAGGCGAATTTAGATAAACGTGCCTCGATGTATCGGGAAGCAGCTGCACTATCCCCTGTGAGGATGTTACCCCAGTTCCCTTGTGTGTCGATCAATAAATCCTTCTGACCAATTTGAACCATAGCATCCCCTATACTAGCATCCCCATGTGGGTGATACTGCATGGTATGTCCAACGATGTTAGCTACTTTGTTGTAACGGCCATCATCTAATTCTTTTAAAGAGTGCATGATTCGGCGTTGTACAGGTTTAAAACCATCCTCGATAGCAGGCACTGCTCTTTCTAAAATCACATATGAAGCATAATCCAAAAACCAATCTTTATACATGCCACCGACCTTGGTAATGGTCTCTTGTTGGCCGTTATCTTCTGGATTTATATCTGTAATTTCTTCCATAAATGGCGATGTCAGTTTAGCAAATTAATATAAATATGATTCAACTACAATTTGAGCAGAAAAACGATAGTTAATCAATTGATTTTTAACTATTATTCTTCTACAGTGTCAAGTTCAACTCTAAGGTTATTTATGATGAATTTTTGACGATCAGGCGTGTTCTTTCCCATGTAAAACTCCAGTAAGCTTTCAATTGAAATTGCCTTATCGAGCATTACTGGCTCTAATCGGATGTCCTCTCCAATGAAGTTAGAGAATTCATCAGGAGAAATTTCACCCAATCCTTTGAATCGCGTTATTTCGGGCTTTCCGCTTAATTTTTTAATAGCGTCTTTTCTTTCTTCTTCACTGTAACAGTAGAAAGTTTGCTTTTTATTTCGCACTCTAAATAGCGGCGTTTGTAGTATATACAAGTGCCCTTCTTTTATGAGTTCAGGGAAGAATTGCAGAAAAAATGTAATTAATAATAAACGAATGTGCATACCGTCAACATCGGCATCTGTAGCGATGACGATATTATTGTAGCGCAAATCGCCTAATGACTCTTCTATATTTAAAGCCGATTGCAACAGGTTGAATTCTTCATTTTCATACACAATCTTTTTAGTCATACCGTAGGAGTTTAGTGGCTTCCCTCTTAAACTAAACACAGCTTGAGTATTGACATCCCTAGATTTTGTAATGGATCCTGATGCAGAATCCCCCTCGGTTATAAATAAAGTGCTCTCTAGTCTTCGATCATTTTTCATGTCTCCAAGATGCACTCTACAATCTCGAAGTTTTTTATTGTGAAGGCTTGCTTTTTTAGCTCTTTCTTTTGCTAGTTTACGAATTCCTGATAGTTCCTTACGCTCCCGCTCTGCTTGTAAAATTTTACGTTGCATGAGCTCAGCAACCTCAGAATTCTTATGTAAGAAGTTATCGAGCTGGGTTCCTAAGAAGTCATTGATATAGGTTCTTACAGTCGGTAATTTACCTCCCATATCAGTGGAGCCGAGCTTTGTTTTGGTCTGGCTCTCAAATACGGGCTCCATTACTTTAATTGAAATGGCACCGATAATTGATTTTCTTACATCGGAGGCTTCGTAGTTTTTACCGTAGAAATCTCTAATGGTTTTTACGATTCCTTCCCTAAAGGCAGCCAAATGCGTTCCACCTTGGGTAGTGTTTTGGCCATTGACAAAGGAATGGTATTCTTCACTATATTGTGTTTTACTATGTGTAATAGCAACTTCGATATCCTCTCCTCTAAGATGGATTATTGGATATAGCATATCTTCTTTGTTGGTGCTATCTTCTAATAAATCTTTTAATCCATTCTCTGAATAAAACTTCTCACCGTTAAATATAATAGCCAACCCTGGGTTGAGATACACGTAATTACGTATCATCTTCTCAATATACTCGTTGCGGAATTTGAAGTTCTTAAAAATGCCCTCATCTGGAATAAAGGTTACTTTGGTCCCCCTTCTTCTGCTACTTTGCTCTAGTTCTTCTTCATGAACTAAATTTCCTTGCTCAAATTCAGCAGCCTTGGATTGATTATCACGATTTGATTCAACTCTAAAATACGATGACAAAGCGTTGACGGCTTTTGTTCCTACTCCATTGAGCCCTACAGACTTTTTAAAAGCTCGAGTATCATACTTTCCTCCAGTATTCATCTTGGAAACCACATCTACTACTTTCCCTAGTGGGATTCCACGGCCGTAATCCCTTACAATTACTTTATTGCCTTGCACCGATACTTCAATTGTCTTACCAGCGCCCATGACAAACTCATCAATACAGTTGTCCAGCACTTCTTTTATTAAAATATAAATACCATCATCGGCAGAGGATCCATCACCTAATTTCCCGATATACATACCAGGACGCATACGGATGTGCTCCTTCCAATCTAGGGATCTAATATTATCTTCTGTATACTTAGTAGTTTCTGACATATTTATTTAGAGATGGGATTTGATGCTAATATAAGGCTTCAACCGTTAAAATGAAACCCCTTTAATCTAAAGTAATTAACATACTAAAACCCCAAATTGTTAAGAACCTGATTTTTTGTAAATTAATGTATGCCAGGGGAGAAAATTCAACAAGATCTTTCGCTAAAGGCATAGATTCAAAAAATGGTATCCTAAAACTCAAGTTAAGATACCATTCAAACACCAATAATATTGATCGATGTAATTGGTTACACATTAAATCTAAAATGCATAACGTCACCATCTTTCACGATGTATTCTTTACCTTCAACTCGCATTTTTCCAGCTTCCTTTACTTTGGCCTCACTGCCATGGCTTACATAATCTTGGTAACCTATAACTTCTGCTCGGATAAATCCTTTTTCAAAATCAGTGTGTATCACTCCTGCAGCTTGAGGTGCAGTGGCCCCCACATCAATGGTCCATGCACGGACTTCCTTAACTCCAGCTGTAAAATACGTCTGGAGGTTGAGGAGTTTATATGCCGCACGGATTAAAATGGAAACTCCTGGCTCTTTAAGTCCGATATCTTCTAAAAATAATTGACGCTCTTCATAGTCCTCCAATTCTGCAATATCTGCCTCCGTGCCTACTGCTAGGACAATAACTTCTGCATTTTCATCCTTAGTAAAATCAATGACCTTATCTACGTAAGCATTTCCAGTCTTAGCAGAAGCCTCATCTACATTACAAACGTATAGAATTGGTTTTGCGGTCAATAACTGAAATCCTTTCATGAATTCAGCTTCATCTTCATCTACCTCTACCGCTCTAGCGGAGATTCCGCTTTCCAAAGAAGTTTTAAAACGTTGTAATAAGCTTTGTTCTTTTTGAGCATCCTTGTCCCCTGTTTTTGCAGCACGATTAACTTTTTCTAACCGTTTGTCAACAGTCTCAAGATCTTTTAATTGCAACTCAATGTCGATTGTTTCTTTATCTCTAATTGGATCAACACTACCGTCAACGTGAACGATATTGTCATTATCAAAGCATCTTAAAACATGAATGATCGCGTTACACTCTCGGATATTGCCTAGAAATTGGTTTCCTAGCCCTTCACCTTTGCTCGCTCCTTTGACAAGACCAGCGATATCGACGATTTCAACAGTAGCTGGAAGGACCCGCTCTGGATTAACAAGAGTCTCTAATTTTTCTAAACGCTCATCTGGAACGTTTACCACTCCTAGGTTCGGTTCAATGGTGCAAAAAGGAAAGTTAGCACTCTGTGCCTTTGCATTGGACAAACAATTGAACAATGTTGACTTCCCAACATTTGGTAACCCTACAATTCCTGCTTTCATTCGATATTGATTGTTTTTTTCGAGTGCAAATATAATCAAATGATTCTATGGTATTGCATATAGTGATAGGGATTTAACGCGATACTACTTGGCTTGCTTTAACAGTACGTTAGCACAACTTATGAGACCATTAACATCGAAATTCGAATAATTTTCGTATCTATAATAGATAACCAAAAATGGAAATAAATATGAAAAAATTAGTTTTATCATCCGTATTGGTTTTGAGTATGACCTTTATGTTTGCTCAAAATAAAGATGTTTTAGAAGAAACAATAACTAAAACGAAAACTACAGTAGACAACAAGGGTGCTGAAAAAGTCAGTAAAAGCATGCTTGTAAGAAAAGAACAGAACGTTGAGCTTAGTCAGGAGGATCATAATAAAATTAACCAGACTAGGATTGATTCTCCAACAAAAGTGACCACACATCAAACCGTAGTTGAAGGTGATTCAAAGGTGATGCTTGATAAAAAAGCTACCTTTGTGTGTAATGGGTCAGAATGTGACTTTACTCCGCAGTCTGATGGTTTTACCATTGCCTCCAAAGACGATGCAGGGTTAAACGCTACAACGTATGTTTCATCCAATAAAAACTTTATTGTAGAAACTGAAAATGGGAACGGTATTGGATATTTTGATGCTAACGGGGATTTTGTCGTAGAGTATTATGACAAAAACACCAACGAATTAATCAAAAGAGTATATAGTTCTAAAAAGTAGTAAATGTCACAGGCATTGACCTTAGAAAAGGTAAGGTTTATATAATACATTTAAAGGGAAGCAGTTAGCTTCCCTTTATAATTTAATACGGTTATTTAGATAATGATTAATCTTTAAGTTAGGCACCTAGTTAATCAGGGTGCATAAAGCGTTGTTTTCCTAACAATTCTTCTTCTGTTTCCACATTATCTTCATCAGGAACACAACAATCTACTGGACAAACTGCAGCACACTGAGGCTCTTCATGAAATCCCATACACTCTGTACATTTATCAGCAACAATAAAGTAATATTCATCGCTGACAGGTTCTTGAGATTCATCAGCGTCTACTTGTGCTCCATTAGGCAAAACCACATCCCCTGTAAGTGAAGTGCCATCACTATAACGCCAGTCATCAGCGCCTTCGTAAATTGCATTATTTGGGCATTCTGGTTCACATGCCCCGCAATTTATACACTCATCTGTAATGATAATAGCCATGTTTTTCTTTTTCTAGTATTAATATAATTTTTTATGCAAAAATACATATAGTTGTCTCAAAAATTAAGATGAACCACAGAAAACTTTCTTTCCAATAACAAAATTATAATGATTATAAATATGCAATCAGTAGCTTATGTGTAAATTTGCATGTCAAAAATAAAGACAAACTATATCTTAAACAAATATAATGGGTGAGATTCACGATAGAATAGTTGCGTTTGTAAAACTTGGTAACTTGTTTAGGGAAATCGTACATCAAGATGAAGTACTAGAGACCAACGACCAGATTTACCTTCGTGACTTAATTGAGAAACTAAATATAGCAGAACAGCACAATGCTTGGTTTACACGAGAAAACCTCAATTTGGCATTAACTAATTGGGCAGATGCACTGACTTTGCCCAATATAGAGAAATGGTTATCCAACTATCAATTTGCTGAAAAAGAACCAAAAACTATTGCCGTTATTATGGCAGGGAATATTCCTTTAGTTGGATTTCATGACTTTATTTGTGTGTTAATTAGTGGACATCGAATTGCGGTTAAACAATCCTCTAATGATATGCACCTGCTCCCCTTTATTGCCAATTACCTTGAAGAAATCCAGCCCTGGTTTAAAGGGAAAATAACCTTTCACAAGGACAAATTGCCTCAGTATGATGCCGTTATTGCCACTGGAAGTAGCAATACCGCTCGTTATTTTGAATACTACTTTAAAGGCAAGCCAAACATTATCAGAAAAAATAGAAATTCTGTGGCAATTCTAACGGGAGAAGAAACTCCGGAAGAACTCTTTTTACTTGGAAAAGATATCTTCACTTATTACGGTCTAGGTTGTAGAAGTGTTTCTAAACTTTTTGTGCCGCAAGATTATAATTTTGATACTTTCTTTAAGGCCATTTATCCTTACGGTGAAATTATAAACCAAAATAAATACGCCAATAATTACGATTATAATAAGGCTGTTTATTTGATGAGCTTATATGATGTGCTGGAGAATGGATTTTTAATGTTAAAAGAGGATCAGGGGTATGGATCTCCAATTGCTACATTGTTTTATGAATACTACAGTGACCAAGATTCTTTGAAACAAAAATTAATTACTGATCGAGAACAATTACAATGTGTGGTCTCCAAGGGGTGGGTTGAAAATGAAATTCCTTTTGGAAAAACTCAGCAACCCGAACTTTGGGATTATGCAGATCATGTTGATACGTTAAAGTTTTTGATCGCCTTGTAACTAAAAATTCACGTTAGTACAACAGAATTTGCCACATTATAACAACTCCATAATATCTGTTAGCATTCTAACAAAATTATTATGCTTTTGATAACAGTTTTTAAGGGAGAAATTAGCAACTTTGTATCCATAAAAATCACAACTAACTATTTTTATGAAAAAGCATAATTTTAGCGCAGGACCATGCATTCTGCCTCAAGACGTATTTCAGAAAGCTTCTGAGGCTATTTTAAATTTTAACAATTTAGACCTTTCCTTAATAGAGATTTCTCACCGAAGCAAAGATTTTATTGCGGTAATGGAACAAGCTCAGCAATTAGCATTGGAGCATCTAGGACTAGAAGGGAAAGGGTATAAAATATTGTTTCTCCAAGGTGGAGCAAGTATGCAGTTTATCAATGTTCCCTTCAACCTAATGAAAAATAAGGCTGGATATCTTAACACAGGAACTTGGGCATCCAAAGCCATCAAGGAAGCAAAATTTGTAGGAGAGGTTGTAGAATTAGCATCTTCAAAGGATAGTAATTTTAATTACATCCCTAAAGGGTATGATGTTCCAACTGATTTGGATTATATCCACTTTACCACTAATAATACTATTTTTGGAACCCAGGTAAAAGAGTTCCCGGAGGCAAATTGTCCTTTAGTTTGTGATATGAGTTCTGATATATTCTCACGCCAAATGGATTTTTCAAAATTTGATATTATCTATGCAGGTGCTCAAAAGAATATGGGGCCAGCGGGTGCTACACTAGTGGCTGTTAAGGAGTCTGTTCTCGGGAAAACAGACCGTGCAATCCCATCTATGTTGGATTATCGCGTTCATGCTGAGAAGGATAGTATGTTTAATACTCCTCCAGTATTTGCAGTGTATGTATCTATGCTAACACTTCAATGGCTTAAAGATCTTGGAGGTGTAGCAGCCATTGAAAAGAAAAACCAAGCCAAGGCAGAACTTCTTTACAATGAAATTGATCGCAACCCTCTCTTTAAAGGCTTTGCTGTTAAAGAGGATAGATCATCTATGAACGCTACCTTTAATTTGGTAGATCAAGCTCATAAAGACAGCTTTGATGCTCTTGCTAAAGAAGCAGGCCTCAACGGAATTAATGGGCATAGAAGCGTAGGTGGTTACAGAGCTTCCCTGTATAATGCATTACCAATAGAAAGTGTACAAGCATTGGTAGATGCTATGCAAGAACTGGAAAGAAAAGCCTAATAGTTTAAAGAACACTGGAATAAAAATCAAAATAAAATTAGAAATGAAAATATTAGCAAATGACGGTATATCTCAAAGCGGAGTAGATGCACTGGAAAGTAAGGGATTTGAAGTCATTACAACTAAGGTAGCCCAAGAACAATTAGAAAATTATATCAACGAAAATCAGGTAGTTGGACTTTTAGTTAGAAGTGCAACCAAGGTTCGTAAAGATCTTATCGACGCTTGTCCTTCTCTTAAACTTATCGGTCGTGGTGGTGTTGGAATGGATAACATCGATGTTGACTATGCAAAAGAAAAAGGACTGCATGTGATTAATACCCCTGCAGCTTCTTCTGCTTCAGTTGCTGAATTAGTTTTCGCTCACCTTTATGGTGGTGTTCGTTTTCTTTATGATGCAAACCGAAATATGCCTTTGGAAGGTGAAACTAATTTTGCTAAACTTAAAAAAGCCTATGCTGGTGGCGTTGAGTTAAGAGGTAAAACATTAGGTATTATTGGAATTGGTAGAATTGGACAAGAAACTGCTAAGATTGGTCTTGCGGTTGGAATGAAGGTTGTTGCTTATGATCCATTTATTGAGAACGTTGATATTAAACTGTCTTTCTTTGACGGTCAAAGCGTAGATTTCAAGATTGAAACCATTTCTAAAGAAGAGGTATTAAAACAAGCTGATTTTATTTCACTTCACGTTCCAGCTCAAAAAGAATACGTTTTGGGCAAAAAGGAATTTGAACTTATGAAAGATGGTGTTGCGGTTGTGAATGCAGCTCGTGGTGGTGTTATTGATGAAGTCGCTTTAGTGGATGCACTTGATAGTGGGAAGCTAGCTTTTGCTGGTGTTGATGTATTTGAAAATGAACCTACTCCAGCAATTAAAGTTTTGATGCATTCAAAAGTGTCTTTGACTCCACACATTGGAGCAGCAACTGCCGAGGCCCAAGATAGAATTGGAGTTGAATTGGCTGATCAAATCGAAGCCTTATTAAAATAGTATAAAAAATCACTTTTTTTAAAGTCCTTCCTAACCGAGGGACTTTTTTTGTACCTTGTTGGGTACTAATTTAAATTAATATAAAAGTCATGGCAGGATTAGAATCATTATTGAACAGTGATTTAGGCCGTCAAATTATCGGCGGGATTAGCAATCAAACAGGAGCATCTGAAGGTATTACAGCAAACGTTTTAGGAATGGCTCTACCACTTCTAGCAGGGGCAATGAAAAAAAACGCTTCTACCCCACAGGGAGCTCAAGGTCTATTAGGGGCTATTAATAGTAAACACGATGGAAGTGTGCTAGATAACCTTGGAGGATTTTTTGGGGGAGGCGTTGACCAGAGCGCTATAAGTGACGGTGCTGGTATACTTGGTCATCTTCTGGGCGGAAAGCAAAGCAGTGTTGAAAATGCCTTAAGTAGTAAATCAGGGTTAGACGCTGGTACCATAAGTCAAATTCTAAAAATTGCTGCGCCACTTATTTTGGGCTATTTGGGTAAAGAAACCAAACAAAATAACGTTAGTGATCAAGGCGGGCTCAATAGTCTTTTAGGAAGTATGTTAGGTGGTCAACCCCAGGAGAACCAAAGCTTAATTACATCTTTAATTGACTCTGATGGTGATGGAAGTATTCTAGACGATGTTGCAGGTATGGTCATTGGTGCTAATAAGAAAAAAGGTGGTATCGGGGGACTCCTCGGGGGATTGTTTAAATAAGGTATTACTTTAAATAATACACGTTTTTGCATAAAGTTGGGTTATATTTATCTGACTTTTTGTATTTTAAGGGGTGCGAACTTCTTAAGTTCACCCGTAAAATGAAAAACGATGAGATGTTTTCTGGTCATATGCACGGCATTGCTAATGAATTGGTCCTGCTCTACTGTAAAATCTAGTGCGGCAAAAGAAACTGATTTTACAGCTGAAGAGCTGAATATTACAACCAATGAAGAAAATGCTTTTTCTGGTCGTAATGCCAAAGGGGATACTGTGACAATAAGTGATCAGGAGACTGAATATGGGATTATCATTATCGATCCTGGATATTACAGTTGGTTGCACAGTATTGCAATGCCAGAGGGTTACTATAGTCAAGAGTTTATGGAGGCTCGAAATCGTATTTATGTAATCAATTGGAACCAGCGCGCGCAAAACCCTTTTGCTTATGATCCTTCCCTTTACGAGATGCGGATTAATTACGATCCAAACATCGATTACGGTTACCAAGTAAATTATAAATTATACAATTACTTTTTATACTTCCAGAGAAAATATCGACAACGACTAGGGCCTTATTTGCCTAGGATACGGTGATTTTAAAGAGTTTAGTAATAAGAGCGTTTGAATTCTATCGCCCCTATTCTGGCAATTGTGTTGGGAAATTAAAATTTAACGTAATCTTTTGATTTCTTAGATGCCATATTCTGAAAAAATAATATCTTGTGCCTTCAAATTAAAATGAACGAATTGAATTTATTAAAATGAGAACTTTAACCACATCCTTACTTTTAGTATTCGCATTTTCAATGTCTACAACATTTGCTCAGAGCAAAAAAGAGTTAAGAGAACAAGTTAGTGCTTTGAATAATAAACTAAAGGTATTAGAACAGACGCAGGCGGATTTAGGTCAAGCAGAAAGAAAAGTAAGCAGCCTTGAGACCCAACTTGAACAACTTCAAACAACTAATGATGGTTTGATGGCCAATATGAATAAGTTCTTAGAAGCTTCAAATCAACAATCTAGCACCATCGGTAAAACATTAGAGGCCTTGCAACAGCGTGAGGCGCAAATCAAGGGTATTCGCGATGTTTTTGGAGCGCAGGATTCCATTGCAATTCTTGTTATTACGGACCTTAAACGAACCTTAGGAGAAAATGCCCAAATCGGTATGTCAAAGGGAGCAATAACCGTACAGATGGAACAGAGTTTTTTATATGGCGACAAAGACAAGAACTTAACGATTCAAGAAACGGCTAAAAGCTTTTTAAATAAAATCGCCGTTGTTGCAAATAAATACAACCAACTTTCATTATCTGTTGTAGGTGATGCAGGATTAGAGCCAGAAATTGGAGGACCTCGAGTGATTGGTATTACCTCGGCGTTTGAAAATGATTTTGAAGTTGCTCCTAATCGTCTAAGATCGATTGTAACCAATGGGTTCAGCAGTGTGGTTCGCGTGCAATTGCACCCAGATTTCAACGACTTCTATCTAGACATGAAAGACGATTTAAAAAGCGGCAACTAAAAAAAATAAACAATTCTATACATAACGCCTAACAGCCTTATAATTAAAGTCCCGATGTTTTACAATTGATGTAAGCATCGGGATTTTTTTGTTTTCTATTACGACTCTCACCTTTTAGTTTAAATTTATTGGGTGTGATAATCAGCAATTCGTTTTTTTAATTCTAAAAGGTTGAAACTAGATTTTTAATTTTATAACTTCGTGTTAAACTAAACAATTACCTGTTAACCCCTAAACCAAATTCTTTTACGTTGTAATGATAGAATCTATAGTACCCTCAAATCCAAATGATCTACTATTATTGATCTTTGTGCTAACCATGGTAGGTTTTATTCTTGGAATCGGCCTTGGTCGCAGTATGAAAAACAACAAGTACAAGGCAGAGCTTGATCGATGTCAACTTGAAAAGTTGCGACTCTCTAGTCATATAAATAATAATCCTATTTCTTTTAATGAAGACAATACCATTAAAGCGATTCAAACGCGTGGTAGAAGTGGTATTTCCTTGGAAGATAAGACCTTAACGCCAAGAAAGAGCAAAATAACGGGGTCCGCACCTTCCCTATTGGATTTCAATTACCTTGGTTATGGGGACGAAAAGACTAAGGACGATCTGAAGAAAATTGATGGTATCGGCCCCTTTATTGAAAATAAATTAAACAGTATAGGGATTTACACCTTTTCACAATTAAGTAAGCTCCGCGAAAGTGATATAAACACGATCACAGAGCTTATTGAATTTTTTCCTGGGAGAATCAAACGCGATCAGTGGAAACAAAAGGCGGAAAAACTCCTTGAACAGAAGTCAAAGTCACAAGAGGACTAAACTGTTTATTGATTTCCTAAAATCACTGGTAAGCCGTCTTCTCCACTACCAATGACAATTATTTTGGCATTAGGAGATTCTGATAATTTAATAGTAGCCTCGATGCCTTTGTCTCTTAATATTTTATCTGTAAGAGAGGCGCTTAGAATCTGGTTTGCATCAGCCTTACCTTTAGCTTCAATTCTTTGCCGTTCAGCTTCTTTTTGTGCTTTCTCAATTCTAAACTTGTATTCAAGAGATTCTTGTTCTTGTCCAAGTTTACGCTCTATCGCATCTTTTATAGTTGGTGGTAAGGTAATATCTCGGACTAACACTTCATTTAATGTAACGTATTGTTTGTCTAGAATTTCTTTGGTTTCATCAAAGATTTCTTCCTGAATCACATCTCTTTTTGAAGAATACAGCTGCTCAGGGGTGTATCGTCCAACGACACTTCTAGTTGCCGACCTAATGGCTGGCTGTAAAATTCTGGACACATAATTGATTCCTTTTTGCTGGTGTAACAGTCCAAGATTCTCATAGTCTGGTTGAAACCAAACCGAAGCATCTAGTCGTATTTCAAGTCCATTTTCAGAGAGTACCTGCATTTTCTCAGAAATTTCCTGTTGACGCACCTCATAGATAAATATCTTATTCCATGGCGCTACCAAATGAAAACCTTCAGACAAAGGCGGTTCATCGGTCACTACTCCATCACCTAAAGTTTCAAATAATACGCCAGCTTCACCCGAGGCAATGGTAACAGTAGATTTTGCGATAAAAATGATTAGAGCAATTCCAATAATTGCAATAGGTATTCCGAATTTAGGTAATTTTTCCATAAAAATTAATTAGATTTAAAATTAGATAAGCCCGTTATACTTGCGAAGAAACCATTCCCCGGACAAGAACAAAACAGCCAGGGCTAACAGCCATTTCCAATGGATCAAAGGTACAATATTTTGTGTTATTCTTTGTATTGGTAAATACAAATTGGAGGAGGATAATTCGAATTTTAGTTCTTGAATTTGATCAGCAAAATAAAGAGTTCCGTGGTGTTTTTCAGCTAGCTGGTTAAGCTTTTTAATATTAGGGTTTACAAATTGTTTTTCCACCTCAAATGGAAGAATTTGGATGTGACCACTCTGGGAGAGATCCTCTGTCGAAACATTTACCGTATAATCATAAATTGACGGCTCTAAGTTGCTCAAGTCCACTTCATAAAATCTACCTTTATTTAATAGTGGCAATTCGATATTTTGATTGGAATTGCGATCTTTTAAAATTATGGTTAATTGACCATTTGATTGTGGACGATAGTTCTTATCGTAATAATGTGCCTTTATGGTAGGTTTTGAATTTTCATAATAATATGGTTCGTGGGTGACTTCGAGACGTTTACGAGCTTTTGTATTAGAAAGGTATTGAATTATATTCCCAATATAGCTATCAAAGAGATTGTAACTACCGGTATCTATATAAGTCGAGGACCGCCATCTCCATACTCCTTCCCCATCTAATATGGCCCGTTTATATCTTGGATCTTCGAAAACCATCAGTAAAGGCTCTAGGGTTTCTACCCCAGCCACTTTTTGATGCAAAAGAACATCCGTTTTGTCTACTATAGCCAAGGTTCCCATTTGATGTGTTAATGGCGGCATATGTTCAAATGATAACTCTTCTGTTCCAAACAGCGTAAAAGCAGGGTTGTCAAGAGGCATTATTTCCTCTATCTGGTTTTGTGGGCGTTTAAGAAATCCGAGATCTTGACGGTTTAAAAAAGACCACTGGGTATCTTCGCCTGTGATTAGCCAGTAATTCCTTTGATCCCGTTTTAATTGAGAAATGATGGATTGAAACTTTTCATTGGGTTGATAGAGTATAAACATTTCAAACTCCTCTAATTTTATAGGATCCCCTGTTGGGTTTATTAACTTTACACTTCTATATTCATTTGATTCAATACTCTTTTTAAGAGCACCTAAATCTGGATGAACCACAGTACTAATAATGGCAATATTTGATTTCTGATCAATGACTTCAACAGCAAATGATTTTGAATTATTAAGCGTGTTTTTCTCCCTTGGATAAGATTCTACAACGGCCCTATAGCTATTTAATCCAGGTGTGTTTGCGTCTATTTCAAAGTTTAATAATTCGACCGCCGTTCCGCTATTAAATTTGACCCCTTCTCTTTGTAGAAGTCGATTACCTTGGAAAATTGAAACATTGGTTTGCAAGGGTTCCTCCCCTTGATAATGGACAAAAACTTCTACTGGAAATTTGTTGTTATGATACACATACTTATTGGTATTCAATCGTCCGATATTAAGGTCTAAAGCTATGGTGGAATCTCCCATTAAAACCGGATAAACAGCTGTTATAGAGTCTGTATCGAGTGCATAGGTGAAATCCTTGCCTATGGTTTGATTACCGTCACTCAATAATACGATCGCTGCAGGCTTTCGTTGATTTGGCTCCAAGGAAAGCTGCAAGGCTTTGTATATATTGGTCTGTCGGCCATTGTATTGCAGACTGTCTTGTGGTATAAAATGCTGGTCAAATACTAGGGTTTCTATTTCAAAGCGATCTTGAAGTGTCTTATCCTGAGAGAGTTCTTGTAGTATATGTTTGGATATAGAGTCATAGCCTAAATGTGCAATAGAACTAGAATTATCCACAAGCAGAGTTAATCTAGGTTTTTCACTGAAAGTTTGGTCACGCTGAATTTCAGGACCGATTAAAAGTAGAATTATACAGAAAAGACCCAAAAAACGAAAAAGAGCCATCCACAAATAAATTCCTGCTTTTCTTTTATATTTTGAATACTGGAAAAGGGTGATAAAAAAAGCTATCACTAAAGAAATTACTATAGAAATCGTAAGGTTGATCTCAAGCATAATGAGTCATCTACATTGAAAGAACAAAAAGATTAGTTTGCAAAAGCCGGAAATTAATAGATTAACTACCGGCTTTTACCATAACTTTTATAATTAATTTTTAAATTTCTTAAGTAAGCATACCACCGTCCACTTGTAATACTTGACCAGTTACATATAAAGACATGTCGGAGGCTAAGAACACACATGCATTGGCGATATCCTCAGGAGTACCTCCTCGTTTTAAAGGAATCGCATCACGCCATCCTTGAACAACCTTTTCATCCAAAGCTCCGGTCATTTCGGTTTCAATAAAACCAGGAGCGACAACATTACTTCTAATGTTTCTAGATCCTAACTCTAGTGCCACGGATTTTGAAAAACCAATAATACCAGCCTTTGATGCCGCATAATTGGTTTGCCCAGCATTCCCTTTAACACCCACAACAGAACTCATGTTTATAATAGATCCCTTGCGTTGTTTTAACATGGTTCGTTGAACTGCTTTGGTCATGTTAAAGATCGATTTAAGGTTGACTTCAATTACCTTATCAAAATCCTGCTCACTCATTCTCATAAGCAAGTTATCTTTGGTAATTCCAGCATTGTTAACCAAGATGTCAATGCTTCCAAATTCTTTTAGAACTTGATCAGCTAATTCTTGTGCAGCAGAAAAATCTGCAGCATCACTTTTGTACGCTTTAGCCTTAACGCCTAAGGCGTTTAATTCTTCTTCTAACGCTTTTGCAGGGCCTTCAGAGGAACTATACGTAAATGCGACATTCGCACCTTGTTTAGCAAATTCCTCAGCAATGCCTCTACCGATACCTCTACTGGCTCCAGTTACAATGGCTGTTTTACCGTCTAATAATTTCATGTTTATCTGTATTGCATTTCAGTAACGATCTGTAAGTTTCATTTATGACCTTTACATCGTTGGTTTTTAATTATCCAAATATAGCAATTCGAATTTTCATCTTACAAAAATCGATTGAAATAAATTCTCCTATTGTGCATAAAAAAATCCATCCTCTTTACACAAGATGATGGATTTGATTTTATAAATGTTGTTTTCTAGAATTATGCGCCCACTACTTCAGCAACTTTTTTCCCGATTTCAGCAGGAGAATTTACCACATGGATACCACATTCTTGCATAATACGTTTTTTAGCTTCTGCTGTATCATCAGCACCACCTACAATTGCGCCAGCGTGACCCATGGTTCTACCTTTAGGTGCAGTTTCACCAGCGATAAATCCAACAACTGGTTTCTTATTCCCGTTTTCTTTCACCCATCTTGCAGCATCGGCTTCTAATTGTCCACCGATCTCACCGATCATAACAATACATTCTGTTTCTGGATCGTTCATCAATAGTTCCACAGCTTCTTTTGTAGTGGTTCCGATAATAGGATCTCCACCAATACCAATTGCGGTGGTAATTCCCAATCCTTGTTTTACAACTTGATCAGCTGCTTCATAAGTTAGGGTACCTGATTTTGAAACGATACCAACTTTTCCTTTTTTGAAGACAAATCCTGGCATAATACCAACTTTTGCTTCACCCGGAGTAATAACACCTGGACAGTTAGGACCAATTAAGCGACAATCTCTATTTTTAATATAGTCAGAAGCTTTGATCATATCTGCCACTGGAATTCCTTCAGTGATCGTTATAATTACTTTAATTCCTGCATCGGCAGCTTCCATAATTGCATCGGCAGCAAATGCTGGCGGAACAAAAATAATAGAAACATCAGCTGCGGTTTTCTCAACAGCATCTTTTACAGTATTAAAAACAGGTTTACCTAAATGTTCTTGCCCCCCTTTTCCTGGTGTAACACCACCAACAACTTGGGTTCCGTATTCGATCATTTGTTCAGCGTGAAATGTTCCTTCGCTACCTGTGAATCCTTGTACTATTATTTTTGAATCTTTGTTTACTAATACACTCATTAGGGTTGAATTTAATTAAAGCTATGCAAAAATAGCCTTTTGCATAGGAATAGAGAAATAAAGAATTGAAAATTAATCAATAATTTTAAACCGATTTTGCTTTTCACAATGGTGCATAAAATTACAGTCGTCTAGTTTCGATTTTAACCAAGTTTCTCAATTATCGTAGGTATTTTACGTATGGCAGCAAGTTCCTTGTATTTCTTTCTAGCCTCCTCAGCTGGATATCCAAAATAGGTCTTGTCTCCTTCTAAGGATTTGCTAATTCCTGACTGGGCAAGTATAACTGCATTTCTTCCGATACTAATGGCGCTTGCAATCCCAACTTGTCCCCATATAGTTACTTGGTCCTCTATAACAACACATCCTGCAATCCCTACCTGAGAGGCGATTAGACATTTGTATCCTATTACTGAGTCATGACCAATATGAACTTGATTGTCAATTTTACTTCCTTGTTTTATTAGTGTTATACCACTTACACCTCTGTCGATAGTGCAAAGTGCTCCCAGGTCAACATGATCTTCAATGACCACTTTACCTCCAGATTTTAACTTATCAAAACCTTCTGGTCTGTTTTTATAATAAAATGCCTCCGAACCTATAACGGTTCCAGCGTGAATGGTAACATTATCTCCGATCTCGCAGTGGTCATAAATAGCTACATTTGGGTGAATGACGCAGTTTTTTCCAATGCGAACATGATTTCCTATAAATGCCCCAGGTTGAACAATTGTTCCCTCTCCTATGATAGCGGTAGAAGCAATATGCTGTGTCGCTTTTTCAAAAGGCTTAAAATAATCTGTCAACTTGTTGAAATCACGAAATGGATCATCAGAAATTAACAAGGCTTTGCCCTTGGGGCATTCCACTTGTTTATTAATCAATACCACCGTGGCAGCTGATTCTAAAGCTTTGTCGTAGTACTTAGGATGATCGACAAAAACAATATCACCAGGTGTCACCACATGAATTTCGTTGATCCCCAATATTGGAAAATCATCATCCCCGACATAGGAGCAGTCTAACAGACCTGCAATTTGCTTTAAGCTATGTTGCTGTGGAAATTTCATTGAATAATTGTATTACTCCTTAGCGCGTTCCATGTATGCACCTTTTTCTGTATCGATCTTAATACGGTCACCTTCATTGATAAAAAGTGGAACATTAATTCTAGCTCCAGTCTCTACAGTTGCAGGCTTGGTAGCATTGGTTGCTGTATTACCTTTTATACCTGGCTCGGTATGGGTAACCTCTAGGATCACATGTGCTGGTAAATCAACAGATAAAGGCATGTTGTCCTCGGTATTAAATAAAATGGTTACAACCTCTCCTTCTTTTAATAAATCTGGAGCATCCAAAGCTTCTTTTTGAAGGGAAATCTGATTGTAATCATCTGTGTTCATAAAGTGGAACGTATCACCTTCAGGGTACAGGTATTGGTAAGATCTTGTTTCCACTCGAACATCATCAATTTTATGACCTGCTGAAAATGTATTTTCAAGCACTTTTCCAGTTGTTACACTTTTAAGTTTAGTACGGACAAAGGCCGGACCTTTACCTGGTTTCACATGTAGAAATTCAGTGATTTTATAAATGTCGTGATTAAAACGAATGCATAATCCTTTTCTGATATCTGATGTTGATGCCATATATAATATTTAATGATTTGAACTAAAATAACCTTTCATGATTCCGCGTTGAGAATCTTTGATGAATTGAAGAATTTCATCCCGCTCCGGCGTGGCTTCCATCTCGGCCTCAATAATTTCTACAGCCTGAGAATTGTTGTAATTCTTTTGGTATAGAATTCTATAGATATCTTGGATCTCTCTAATTTTCTCTGTAGAGTATCCCCTTCTTCTTAGTCCTACTGAATTAATTCCTACATAGGATAAAGGCTCTCTTGCGGCCTTAGTATATGGAGGAACGTCTTTTCTAACCAAAGAACCTCCAGTTACAAAGGCATGATTCCCGATGGAACAAAACTGGTGTACTGCAGTCATTCCTGCAAGAACAACATAATCCCCTACGGTAATATGTCCAGCCAAGGTGCTGTTATTTGAAAAAACACAGTGATCACCAACCACACAATCGTGTGCGATATGGCTATAAGCCATGATCCAGCAATTTTTACCTATGACTGTTTTCATGCGGTCTGTGGTTCCTCTATTGATCGTGACACATTCTCTAATGGTAGTGTTATCTCCGATTACAACAGTAGTATCTTCGTCATTATACTTTAAATCCTGTGGGACGGCTGAAATCACAGCGCCTGGAAAAATACTACAATTTTTACCGATACGTGCCCCCTCCATAATTGTGACATTACTACCAATCCATGTACCTTCTCCGATGATCACATTATTATTAATGGTCGCAAAAGGTTCTATTACTACATTTTTGGCGATTTTCGCGCCAGGATGCACATAAGCAAGTGGTTGATTCATTATTCCTTTGTTTCGTCTTTAACTTTTACTATTTGTGCCATTAATTCTGCTTCGGTCGCTAATTTTCCATTAGCGTATGCATAGGCTTGCATATGACAAATGCCTCTTCGTATAGGGGAAATTAATTCCATCTTAAATATAAGAGTATCCCCTGGAATTACCTGTTGTTTAAACTTAACATTATCAATTTTCATGAAATAAGTTAAGTAATTTTCTGGATCAGGGACCGTGCTTAAAGCTAATATTCCTCCAGTCTGGGCCAAGGCCTCTACCTGTAAAACTCCAGGCATAATTGGAGCCCCTGGGAAGTGCCCTTGGAAGAATGGTTCATTCATGGTGACATTTTTCATACCAACCACATGATTGCTTGATAATTCAATAATGCGATCCACCAATAAAAATGGGAATCGATGTGGCAGAATATTCATGATTTGATTGATGTCCATAAGTGGAGGCTGATTCAAATCATATTTAGGCACCTTATTTCTTCGTTCTATTTTGATTATTTTAGATAACTTCTTAGCAAACTGCGTATTGACATAATGTCCTGGTTTGTTTGCAATTACTTTACCACGAATTCTACATCCTACAAGAGCTAAGTCCCCGATCACGTCTAATAACTTATGTCGGGCAGCTTCATTAGGATGATGAAGGGTTAAATTATCCAAAATACCGTTAGGTTTCACTGATATAGAATCCTTTTTGAAAGCGACTCTAAGCTTCTCCATGGTTTCTTGAGATAGTTCCTTATCCACATAAACGATTGCATTGTTTAGATCACCTCCTTTAATAAGTCCGTGTTCTAGCAAAGTTTCTATTTCGTGTAAAAAACTAAAGGTTCTAGCATTAGAAATTTCAGATTCAAAATCACTCAACTTTTTAAGTGTTGCATTTTGAGTACCCAAAACTTTGGTTCCAAAATCCACCATGGTAGTGACTTGATATTCGTCCGCAGGAATTATAGTGATTTCACTACCAGTTTCTTCATCTGAATAAGAGATTACGTCAGTGACGATAAACTCTTCGCGATCTGCTTTTTGTTCTACAACTCCAGCTTCTTTAATAGCTTGTATGAAGAACTTAGAAGAACCATCCATAATTGGAGGTTCGGAGGCATCTAACTCGATAAGTACATTATCGACCTCTAAGCCTACTAATGCAGCCAGAACATGTTCTGAGGTTTGAATTTTCACCCCATTTTTTTCCAAATTGGTACCCCTTTGGGTATTGACCACGTAATTTGCATCTGCTTCTATTACGGGTTGACCTTCCAAATCTATTCTTTTAAACGCATAACCAAAGTTTTCTGGCGCTGGTTTAAAAGTCATGGTCACCTCTTTACCTGTGTGTAATCCTACACCTCTCAAAGAAACTTCGTTTGCAATAGTCCTTTGCTTTGCAGCTTGATTACTCATTGTATTATTTTTTTTCCAGTTGATCAATTCTATCTACCAATTTTGGTAAATTCTTAAAATGTACATATGATTTGTTAAAATCGCCGTAGCTTAATGCTGGCGAACCTTGAAGTACTTCGTCATCCTTAACATTGCGTCCAATCCCTGATTGTGCTTGTATTTTCACACGATCTCCAATGGTGATATGGCCCACAATACCTACTTGTCCTCCTATAATGCAGTTTTTACCTATTTTGGTCGACCCTGCAATACCAGTCTGGGCTGCAATTACAGTATCTTCTCCAATTTCTACATTATGGGCAATTTGAATTTGATTATCTAGTTTGACACCATCCTTTATGGTAGTAGAGCCTAATGTAGCACGATCGATTGTTGTCCCTGCACCTATTTCTACAGAATTCCCTAAAATGACATTTCCAGTCTGCGGTACCTTTTGATAATGTCCATCCTGGTCTGGAGAGAAACCAAACCCATCCGCCCCGATGACACACCCGCTATGGATGATGCAATTTTTCCCAATCACAGTTTCAGATTGGATCTGTGTACCTGGGAATATTGTTACATTATCATCGATTTTAGAGTTGGCCCCTATGTACACATTGGGATAAATTTTGACATTTTCCCCAATTGAAACATTTTCACCAATATAGGCGAAAGCTCCAATATAGTGATCGGCACCATATGTTGCAGAGTCTGCAATATATACAGGTTGCTCGATTCCAGTTTTATTAAGCTTTACCTGATTGTAGTATTCCAATAATTTTGAAAACGACTTATAAGCATCCTCAACTAATATTAGAGTGGTGCTTATGTTATGTTCGGCATCAAAGGTTTTGTTAACAATCGTGATTGAGGCTTTTGTTGAGTATATATAGGATGTGTATTTGGGATTCGCTAAAAATGTCAGCGACCCTTCAGTCCCTTCTTCGATCTTGGAGAGCTTGGAAACTTCCACGTCGGGATTTCCTATAATTTCTCCGTCTAGTATTCCGGCTATTTGACTTGCTGTAAATTTCATTTCCCGACAAAAGTATAAAAAAGTGCCATTATTTTTTAGGATAACACATGTAATATTTCGTTACTGGTTTAGAGAGTGCCTTTAAATTGAATTGATCAGAGGCTTTTGTAACATCTCGAATCTTTGCAGTTTTCATTAAAATATGAATATTTTGCTTGTCTAAATTGTAGGCTTGATTCTCTATAACCCCAGTAAACACAAAGTACTCAGCCTCCTCTCTACTTAAATTGTATTTGGTCATTAAATTTTCTAGATGCGTTTCCTTTAAGGTGTTTTTTATTGGTTTATTCTTAACTTTTATTTTCAATAAATTTCGGTTCAAAAGCATTTGACAAAGCTGTGATAGCACAAAATCCTTTTCTTCACTCCACCCTTTCATAGCAGAAAGGATATCGATGTCATCTAAATTTGAAAATACATCTAAGACTGATCGATCGAATTGATCTTTTCCTACTTGATGATCTAAGAAATATAGTAATGCCTTGTTAGCCTGAAGTTTGTAGGAAGAATGGTGTAGTTCTTTAGCCCTTTTTAGGATTCGGATCAGCAATTGTTCTGCAGCAAGGGATGTTTTATGTAAATACACCTGCCAATACATGAGTCTTCTCGCTACAAGGAACTTTTCAATTGAATAGATGCCCTTTTCTTCTACTACCAATTTATCATCCACCACATTAATCATTGTTATAATACGCTGAGAATTTATGTTTCCTTCGGATACACCAGTGTAAAAGCTATCTCTTTTTAAATAGTCCAAGCGGTCCATATCCAATTGGCCAGAGATTAATTGATTCATAAATTTACGATGATAATCTCCTTTGAAGATCTCAATAGCCAAGCTAAGAGCGCCATCAAACTCTTCATTGAGTGCTTCCATAAACTTTAATGAAATGTACTCGTGAGAAATCCCATTTACAATACTGTGCTCCATGGCATGAGAAAAAGGACCATGACCTATGTCATGAAGAAGGATTGCGATTAACAAACCATCCTCCTCCTGCTTTGAAATTTCTATTTTTTTAAAGCGCAACACACTAATTGCGTTCTTCATTAAATGCATACAACCTAAAGCATGGTGAAACCTAGTGTGGTGTGCACCAGGGTATACCAAATAAGAAAGACCCATTTGGGATATCCGCCTTAGACGTTGAAAATACGGGTGCTCTATTAAATCAAAGATAAGTTCGTTTGGGATGGTAATAAATCCGTAAATTGGATCGTTAAATATTTTAAGTTTGTTTTTTGTATTCAAACTGATAGAATTGAAAAGTTACATACAAATATATACATCAATAAGCATATATGGATGAAATAAAGATACTTTGGGTAGATGATGAAATTGAACTCCTTAAGCCTCACATTATATTTTTAGAAAAGAAAAATTATATCGTACAAACTTGTATTAGCGGAACAGAGGCGGTAGAGGCTGTTAAAGACACCAATTTTGATATTGTTTTTTTGGATGAAAATATGCCTGGATTATCTGGACTTGAGGCCTTGTCAGAAATCAAAAGTATTCGCCCTTCCCTCCCTGTGGTTATGATAACCAAAAGTGAAGAAGAGGATATTATGGAACAGGCCATCGGTTCAAAAATTGCGGACTACCTTATTAAACCAGTAAATCCGAATCAAATCCTTTTAAGCTTAAAGAAGAATCTGGATCATTCCAGATTAATTTCAGAAAAAACTACCTCTAATTATCAACAAGAGTTTAGAAAAATCGCCATGGATCTGACCATGGTAGATACGCCTGAACAATGGGTGGAACTTTATAGAAAGCTAATTTTCTGGGAAATTGAGTTGGAAAATATAGAAGATAGCGGGATGACCGATATATTGGAATCTCAAAAGGCAGAGGCCAATTCACACTTTGGAAAATATATTGAGAAAAACTATGAAAATTGGTTTAAAGGAAGTTCTGATATGCCACTGATGTCACATACAATTTTTAAGGATTTAGTATCTAAACAAGTCAATAAAAAGACACCTACCTTATTAGTGGTTATTGACAATTTGAGATACGATCAGTGGAAATCCATTGAAGGGATTGTTAATCTCCATTACAAAAAGGAAAAGGAAATCCCTTATTTCAGCATACTTCCTACGGCAACGCAATATGCCCGAAATGCTATATTCTCAGGATTAATGCCCTCTGAAATGGAGCGTCTACACCCAGAGTTATGGAAGAATGAGCACGATGAAGGAGGAAAGAACCTCTATGAAGCTGAGTTTTTAGAAAAGCAAATACGTAGGCTAGGTATGGATATTCAGTGGGAGTATCACAAGATCTCGAATCTTAAGTCTGGAAAGCAGCTTGCACAAAACTTTAAATCCAAAAAAGATAATGATTTAACGGTCATAGTCTACAACTTTGTGGATATGTTATCCCATTCCAAAACAGAAATGGAAGTGGTCAAGGAACTAGCCTCTGATGACAAGGCATACCGCTCTTTGACCCAGAGTTGGTTTAAAAATTCTCCTTTGCTAAATATTATTCAACAAGCACAACAATTAGGTTTCAAACTAATTATAACTACGGATCATGGAACCATAAATGTTAAGAACCCTTCAAAAGTTATTGGGGATAGGGACACCAGCTTAAATTTAAGGTACAAAACTGGAAAAAGCCTTACCTTTAATGAAAAGCAGGCTTATGCAGTTAAAAACCCTAAAGCCATTCATCTCCCCTGTCTTAATATGAGCAGCTCATTTATATTTGCCAAGGACGACATGTTTTTCGCCTATCCAAATAGTTACAATCACTATGTGAGTTATTACAAAAACACCTATCAACATGGTGGGATTTCCCTTGAGGAGATTATTATCCCTTTTATTCTATTGAATCCTAGAAATTAATGAGTGAAATTTTAGAAATTTTAAATTCTTAAAAAGTCGAAAAATACGGATTTCCACAATGAAATATCGTTGAAATACACAAATAGACGATAAAATACATGGAGGTGTTAATCTTTTCTAAAAAAATAACATTCCTTCTTTGGTGTTTAGTTTTTTTTCTATTTTTGAGGGAACCCTCAATTTAAGTAAAAATGGCAAAAGCAATTGATAGAATTTTCTCTATCATCCAATCCTTAGGAATGAGCGCAAGACAATTTGATATGTCTATTGGCGCATCTAATGGTTATACACTTCGTATGAAAAAGAATAATGCTTCCGTAGGTAGTGATATTCTAGAGAGAATTGTCGAGAAGTATCCCTTTGTAAACATTACATGGGTAGTTACCGGAAAGGGTACCATGTTTGGTACTGAAAACACCACCTCTGCAGACAGCAGTGCAAATCACGACAAAAGACTCACATATAAAGAAGTGGAAGCTATTATCGAACAAAAGATCAAAGCTCATCAAGAACGTGAATTGAGCAATTTGATGGATCAGATTAAAAATGAAATTGACACTACAAAAAGAAAAATCAGCGAGTAGACAGATTGCTTCTCAATGTAAAAGTTAAACACCTCATTGGGGTGTTTTTTTATTTATATACTTGATCAATACACCATTTTCTATTTTAGTGGTAATTTTGCATAAAAATTAGTGAAACAAATGGTTCAATACACCTATGGTCTCGAGGACTTGGAAGACATCTCAAATAAAATTATCGAAAATTCAAAAAGCAAGATATTGTGTTTTTATGGTGATATGGGGGTTGGTAAGACTACCCTTATAAAAGAGATCGTAAAGCAATTAGGAAGTAAAGACAGGGTGTCAAGTCCAACCTTTGCACTTGTCAATGAATATGATGCTAATGGAGCTGTGGTATATCATTTTGATTTCTACAGGATAGAACACAGTGATGAAGCCTACCAAATAGGGCTAGAAAACTATTTGTATAGTGGGGCTTGGTGCCTTATTGAGTGGCCTGATAAGATAGCAGAGTTATTACCTGAAAATGTTACTATAATCGATATTAAAGAGCAATTGAGCGGAAAAAGAACCTTAGTACTGCAATAATTAATTACATTGGTGAACTTTACGGAATAACATAATCTGCTGTGTATGAAAAATTTATCAAGATACGGCAAAGGTTTTTATTTTCCGCATCTAATTTTTTGGTAGGTTTGACGTACTAATAACCAATTAAATTATTACTCATGTATACTATCAAAAAGTATTTATTCGCCGCTGCAGCAGTTGCATTATTAGGTGTATCTTTTGTTTCATGTTCTAACGATAGCGTTGCTGATACAGACGCGTTATACAACAACACACAAGGATTTATTGATAAAGGTGATATCGTAGTTCCTCCACATGGATGATTAATAACGAAATAAGCAAAATATATGTAAAATCCTAATGTTTTTACATGCTATCAGATTTGGATATATTCTACAGATTGATTTAATTTGTGGTTATATCCAAATCTGATATATTGTGAACAATATAGGAAATAAGAAAATAAGAATTCTCTCCGTCGGTTCTTTGATGGCAATTCTAATTGCAATTTCTCCATACCTATTTTACCTCTACGAAAGCTTCCCCAATAATAATGTTTGGACTACAAGATTCTTTGACTTCAAAACTGAGTTCTATCCTTCTTTATATGTAGCAGCTTGGACTATTATTAATAAGCTTGTTCCTCTGATGCTACTGACCATTTGGTTTTTTACCTGCAAACATTGGTGGTACCATGTGATTCTTATTCCTATTAGTATGTATATACTTCAGTTATTAAGTTCCATTAATGCAGAAGTTCAATATGTGGATGAATTTGAAATATATTATATAATACCCGTAATGATGATTGTTATCCCAATAGTGTATATCGTTCGACTAAAATTAGTTGATAAATATGTACACGGTATTGATATGGATAAAATTAACAAGGAACTGAAGGCCTATAAAGAAAAAGAAAATAAGCCCTAAAGCATATTATTTCTTTTAGACTTAAAAAGTTTAAATTAACTTTGACCTTTTGAAGTAAACTAGATGTCGTATCCGCATACACCTTTTACGAAACAGGAATTAATCCCCCAGGAAGAAACGCTTGAGCTGTTAAAGCAAAAAGGTGAGTTATTTATTGGGATTCCTAAGGAGGTCTCTTTTCAAGAAAATAGGGTCTGTCTGATTCCTGATGCTGTAAGTGCACTTGTTTCCCATGGACATAGGGTTATTATCGAATCTAATGCTGGGGTTAGTGCTAATTATACCGATAAGGAGTACAGTGAAGCTGGGGCGCAAATTACTAGTGATCGAAAAAAAGTTTTCTCCTGTCCAATTATACTAAAAGTCGAACCGCCTTCTCTAGGGGAATTGGAGCTTATTAATCCACAGTCTATTATAATTTCAGCCTTGCAGATTAAAACTCGGAGCAAGAAATATTTTGAAACACTTGCTCAAAAGAGAATAACAGCCCTAGCTTTTGAATATATAAAAGATGATGATGGAAATTATCCTGCCGTTAGAGCCCTAAGTGAAATTGCTGGAACTGCCTCTGTGCTTATTGCCGCGGAATTAATGACCAATGCCAATAGCGGAAATGGATTGATGTTTGGAAACATTACAGGTGTGCCACCAGTGGATGTGGTTATTATTGGTGCGGGTACAGTAGGAGAATTTGCGGCTCGGTCTGCCATTGGCCTTGGTGCTAACATTAAAGTTTTTGATAATTCTATTACACGACTCAGGTGTATACAAAATAATTTAGGTAGAGCACTTTACACCTCTACCCTACAACCAAAGTATTTACTTAAAGCTTTGAAACGATGTGATGTTTTAATCGGCGCCGTTAGAGGTACTGATAGGGCGCCAATTGTCGTATCACAAACCATGGTTGAAAATATGAAAAATGGAGCGGTCATTATTGATGTCAGTATTGACATGGGTGGATGTATTGAAACCAGTGAGGTTACCTCACACGACAACTCTACTTTTGTAAAGCATGGTGTTATACATTATTGTGTGCCTAATATTCCAGCGCGATATGCTAGAACGGCATCCGTTTCATTGAGTAATATTTTTACACCATATCTTTTAAAAATTGGCGAAGATGGAGGTTTAGAACAGTCTATTCGGTTTGATAGAGGTCTGAGAAACGGGCTTTACTTCTATCACGGTATTCTAACAAGCAAATCCGTTGCACAGTGGTTCGATCTTTCCTATCGTGATATTAATTTATTGATTTTTTAAACTTATGTCTTTATTTAAACGGTTTGGTTTTTACTTATTTGGAGTTTGTTTAGGCCTGATTTTCGTAGCTTATTTTTTTAAAGAAAAAAGAGCTGAATTTTGTTATTTACCCAATTGCAGGACTCTTAAAACTATTAGAACTCAAGACACCTTGAGTTTTAGCCCTTCTGTACAATCCCTTATTGATAATAAGAAAATATTAGAAGAAAATATCGACTCCATACTTACTTATGGGTCGGTGAATTTTACTAAAAGTAAAATTGATAGAAGCGATGTCTCTTCTTTTGAGGTTTGTAATACTTATTACATCGATGGGTATGTTAATAAACAGCCCGTTGAACTTGTGGTTTATAATTGTAAATTTTCTGCTGAAATTCAAAAATTGAATAGAATTGCGAGCCAGTAGGATTAGATGGTATTAGAGAAGGATCATTCCATTGACTACCGTAAAAATACGAAAGCTACCTTAGCTAACGAAATCATCTATTAAAATATAAATATAGTGAATTACCCATCTTTAGGTTTACTATTGATGGGTAATATCATTCTTTATAATTTTCTTCTTTTTCGCTCTTGAGATAAAAGACTTAGCTCTCTTGTTGTTTGACCCGCTACCGAAGTGTTTTCTTCTGCTCTTCTAATAAGGTAAGGCATTACGTCTCGAACTGGTCCAAATGGAAGATACTTTGCTACATTATAGTTGCGGTTTGCAAGATTGTAGCTTATATGATCACTCATTCCGTAGAGTTGGCCGAACCATATTCTTGAGTCGTTGACTGCAAGATTCTTTTCCTTCATGATGTTTAGCGCTAACATGGTGCTTTCCTCATTGTGAGAACCAAGGAACAATTCCAATTCTCCGATGTGATCTAGCATATAACCAACGGCAGTATTGTAATTGTCATCGGTTGCTTTTTTTGACTCGCATATAGGTGTTGGATATCCATTCTCTTCTGCCCTATCATTTTCTTTTTCCATGTAGGCTCCACGTACAAGTTTCATTCCCACAACGAATCCATCTTCTTTTGCTCTTTGATGAAGGCCCTTGAGGTAATCCATGCGGTTCCATCGGTACAATTGTAGAGTATTGAAGACAATAGCCTTATTACGATTGTATTTTTTCATCATCTGCTCAACAATTTCATCGGCAGCATCTTGCATCCAACTCTCTTCCGCATCGATCAATAGCGCAACATCGAGTTCGTAGGCTTTGTTACAAATAGTTTCATAGCGCAAACATACTCGATCCCACTCCTGTTGCTCCTCTTTGTCAAGAGTTTTACCCTCTCCTATTTTGACATATAAGTCAAAACGACCAACGGCTGTAGGTTTAAAAACGGCAAATGGTATGGCCTGTTTCTCCTTAACTAGATCAAGGATTTTAAGAGTACGAGCAACCACAGCATCGAATTCTTCATCATTCTCATTCCCTTCTACAGAATAATCGAGCACTGAAGAAACTCCAGCGGTGTGTATGGCATCAACAGTCTTCATACAGTCGAGTTCACTAACACCACCACAGAAATGATCAAATACAGTCGCCCTTATCAATCCTTCCACAGGAAGATGTGCTTTGATAGCAAAATTGGTCACTGCAGTACCTATTCTTACTAGTGGTTGATGAGCAATCATTTTAAACAAAAAATATGCTCTTTCAAGTTCAGAATCGCTTTTTAATTTGAAAGCTATTTCCGTATTATCAAAAAAGTTTTCCATTTAACAAACCCATTAAATTTTTGCAAATATAGGACGAGAAAATAAAGATATATCTATAAAAATCTTGTTATTTTTGTGCGTGTTATAAAATATAAACCAATTCTTATGTCAGCAACCATTTTCAGTAATGATTCCCGTGTAATTTTTAATGATCAGGCCTATTTAGAACTCAATAATTTGTTAGCAGATCACCGTTATTCTAAGTTATTTCTTTTAGTAGATCAAAATACACACCAACATTGCTTGAGCTCCTTCCTGGGAAAGCTAGACAAAGAGCATGAATTTGAGATTATAGAGATTCCAGCAGGTGAAGCTCATAAGCAGATTGAGACTTGTTCACAAGTATGGGCGGCAATATCAGAACTTGGAGGCGATCGAAAATCTCTTTTGATTAATCTGGGTGGAGGTGTTGTGACTGACTTAGGTGGATTCGTTGCTGCAACCTATATGCGTGGAATTGAATTTATAAATATCCCGACAAGCCTATTAGCCATGGTTGATGCTTCGGTAGGTGGGAAAACTGGTGTGGATTTAGGTCCTTTAAAAAATCAGGTCGGTGTTTTTACAGAACCTTTAATGGTACTAGTGGATGTAGAATACCTTAAAACATTGCCTCCAAATGAATTACGAAGTGGTTTAGCTGAGATGCTTAAACACGGTTTAATTTGTGACAAAAACTACTGGGAACAACTCAGTGAGATGGATAAACTTGATCCTTCAGCACTTCAAGATTTAATTTACCGATCCGTTGAGATTAAAAACCAAGTAATTAAACAGGACCCTAAAGAAAGTGGCTTAAGGAAGATTTTAAACTTTGGACACACTTTAGGTCATGCCATTGAATCTTATTTCCTAGAACAGCCGGATAAAACAACCCTGCTTCATGGCGAGGCTATCGCTATTGGTATGATCATGGAATCATATTTGTCGGTTCACTTAACAGGATTATCCCAAGAAAAATTAGAGCAAATAAAAGACGTTTTCTCGAACTACTACCCTAGCCAAGAAATAAGTTCTGAAGAACTCGAAAGCATTATTGAACTAATGCGATTTGACAAGAAAAACAACAACGGTAAGGTGAATTTTGCACTTTTAAAAGACATCGCAAAACCAATCTGGGACATTAATGCAGACAACGAATTGATTCACAGGGCTTTAGAATACTATAAAAAATAATATTTTTAGTTGTGATTTTAAAAAAAATAATGATTTTTGTCTAGGTATAAATTTCATTGTACTTTTAAATGTATTTTTCAATCTGGCAGTTGATAAAGTAAACTGTCATATCGTATTAATGAATGTTTTTTTAAATTCCGCGTATATAGCGTCCAGGAAGTCTTCGCTATATGTATCTCAAGGTTTGAGGTCTCGGTTCTTAAATGTTACTTCCACTGATCTAATCAATAAGACCATGGCTATTTGGGTCATGTACTCCCCTGCCTATTTGCGTATTTAATAAACGGTAATAATTAACTAAAAAATCGAATTCTAAAAAATTTTCATTTTTAATTAATATTACACATCGCGTTATGAAAACCAAATATATCGATCTGATCGATCAATCATTTTATTTTCCTCAAGAGGAATTTACTTTAGCAGAGGATAAATTACAATTCCACGGCATCGACTTAATGGATTTGGTGAAAACCTACGGTGCACCTTTGAAATTTACTTACTTGCCGCAGATATCTAATAATATTAATCGAGCTAAATATTGGTTTCAAGAGTCCATTAAAAGGCATAACTACAAAGGGGATTACCATTACTGCTACTGCACTAAGAGCTCACACTTTAGCCATGTTCTAAACGAGGCCTTGAAAAACGATATTCACATTGAGACCTCTTCGGCCTTTGATATTGATATTGTTAAAAACCTGATAAAATCAGGAAAGCTTAGCAAGGATAATTATGTCCTTTGCAACGGTTTTAAAAGGGATAAATACATCGAGAACATCGCTGAACTTATTAATGGTTCCCATAAGAAATGCATTCCCATTATTGATAATTATGAGGAGTTAAACCTATTGACCGAAGCGATCGATGGTCCATTTAATGTCGGAATACGAATTGCCTCAGAAGAAGAACCTAAATTTGAATTTTACACCAGTAGATTAGGTATTGGTTATAAAAATATCGTTCCTTTTTACAATAGAGAAATTAAGGGTCAGGAAAACGTTAATTTGAAAATGCTTCACTTTTTCATCAATACCGGAATCCGCGATACCTCATACTATTGGAACGAGCTCTTAAAATGTTTAAAAGTTTACATCCAATTAAAGAAGGTTTGTCCTACGCTGGATTCACTTAATATTGGCGGTGGGTTCCCTATTAAGAATTCTCTTGCCTTTGAATATGATTACCAATATATGGTCGATGAGATTATCCACCAAATTCAAAGAGCCTGTGAGGAGGCTGGAGTTGATGTCCCAAATATCTTTACAGAATTTGGAAGTTTTACTGTTGGAGAAAGTGGTGGCGCCATTTATCAGGTGTTATATCAAAAGCAACAAAACGATAGAGAGAAATGGAATATGATAGATTCCTCATTTATTACCACTCTTCCTGATAGTTGGGCGATTAGTAAAAAATTTATCATGTTGCCTATTAATCGTTGGTATGAAGACTATGAAAGAGTATTACTTGGAGGACTAACATGTGATAGTGATGATTATTACAATTCAGAACAAAACCTAAACGCTATCTATCTGCCTAAATATATTAAGGATAATCCATTATACATAGGTTTTTTCAACACTGGGGCCTATCAAGAAAGTGTTGGAGGCTTTGGCGGGCTACAACACTGTCTAATCCCTTCGCCAAAACACATATTAATTGACAGAGATGACCATGGAAATGTGGTGACAAAACTTTTTTCCGAACAACAAACAGCAAATGACTTTTTAAAAATACTAGGTTACGATGAACAAAACTAATTATGCTGGTATACCAGATAAATACGCCCGGTTAGAAGATGCTAAAGTCGTCCTTATCCCGGTACCATACGATGGAACAAGCACCTGGCAAAAAGGTGCAGATAAAGGACCTGAGGCATTTTTGCAGGCTTCAGAAAACATGGAACTTTTCGATATTGAAACACGAAGTGAACCCTATAAAAAAGGCGTTTACCTTGCTCCTGCCGTTTTAGAGAATAACAGCCCAGAGAAAATGGTTGAGGCGGTGTATAAAACCACTAAGAACTATATTAACCAAGATAAGTTCGTTACTCTTTTTGGTGGTGAACATTCTATTTCAATCGGTTCTATTAAAGCTTTTACAGAGCTCTTTGAGGACTTAACGGTGCTTCAACTTGATGCACATGCAGATCTTAGAGAAGAGTACAACGGAAGTAAGTGCAACCACGCATGTGCGGTTTACCAAGCAAGTTTAACGACCAAATTGATTCAGGTAGGGATTCGCAGTATGGATATCTCAGAATTGGACAATATGGTTGAAGAGCAAACCTATTTTGCTGAACAAATTATTCAGGATGAGGATTGGATGTCGGACTCCATTGATCAAATGACTGAAAATGTCTTTATCACTATTGATCTTGATGCCTTCGACCCATCTATTCTACCATCCACTGGCACCCCAGAACCAGGTGGACTGTTGTGGTTTGAGACTTTGGAATACCTTAAAAAGGTATTTAAAAAGAAAAACGTTGTAGGATTTGACATTGTTGAACTATGTCCAAATCCAACTGAGAAGTCATCTGACTTTTTAGCTGCAAAGTTGTATTATAAAATGTTAGCATATAAATTTAAATATTCGAATTCCAAAAACATAAGCCATGAGTAGGACAAAGGGTGAAATCAGTAATTTTATAGAGAAATATTATTTACATTTTAATGCGGCTTCCTTAGTTGATGCTGCCAAGGCATATGAAGAGCAACTTGATAATGGTGCCAAAATGATGGTAACTTTAGCTGGTGCGATGAGTACTGCTGAACTCGGTAAAATATTTGCAGAAATGATCCGTCGCGATAAAGTGCAAATTATTTCATGTACAGGTGCAAACCTTGAGGAAGATATAATGAATCTTGTGGCCCATTCTCATTATAAAAGAGTTCCGAATTACAGGGATCTTACCCCACAAGAAGAATGGGATTTAATGGAAGGTGGGCTTAATCGTGTAACCGATACATGTATCCCAGAGGAAGAGGCCTTTAGAAGACTTCAAAAGCACATTTATAAAATATGGAAGGATGCAGATGATAAAGGAGAGCGTTATTTGCCTCATGAGTATATGTACAAATTGCTACTCTCTGGAGTTTTAGAGCAGTATTATGAAATTGATATCAAAGACTCTTGGATGTATGCAGCGGCCGAGAAGAACCTTCCAATCATAGTTCCAGGATGGGAAGATAGTACGATGGGAAATATCTTTGCCTCGTATGTTGTTAAAGGAGAACTCAAGGCCCAAACTATGAAAAGCGGAATAGAATACATGACTTTTCTAACGGATTGGTATACTAAAAATTCCTCTCAAGGTGTTGGCTTTTTCCAAATTGGAGGAGGAATTGCAGGTGACTTTCCAATATGTGTGGTACCGATGCTTTATCAAGATCTTGAAAGAACAGATACTCCATTTTGGAGTTATTTCTGTCAAATATCAGATTCTACCACTAGTTACGGTTCATATTCAGGTGCAGTACCAAATGAAAAAATAACTTGGGGAAAACTAGATATCAACACTCCGAAGTTCATTATAGAATCTGATGCAACCATTGTGGCGCCCTTAATTTTTGCATATCTGCTGGATATGTAATTTTAGAAATAAAATAAAAAATATTATTAACTTTCGTTTACATTTACAGCTGTAAACTTAGATTCTTTATCAACTATGAGACGTGTAATTGTTGATTTTAAAAAACTGACAAATGAGATTCTCTCTATGTTAGTAGAAAAGTATCCCGATGGTTATGGGGATGATGACATCATTAGATTCAAAAACGCTAATAACGAGTCTGTTGAAGCGGTAGAGGTGCGAACAGATGATACCATTTACCTAGTTAAAGTTAGTACGCGTTTAGCAAATACTATGGAGAAGTTTGAAGACGAAGATGAGGAAGATTTCGTTTCTGAAGAAATGAGTGATAATCTAGATATTCCTGGGGACGATGAGGACCAGGATGATGAGGAGTAAACAGTAAAAATCTTACGCCTGGAAATTAATTCAGGCGTAAGTATATACTTTGACTGTCGTTTTTAAAGATATCTGTTTTTTAAAATATCCAAATGGTGCTTCTGGTGCCCTAAAATGAAAAATCCTAATGCACCTACACTAGCATACTGACCTATTAAAATACCACGGTTTAATAATTCTTCATTTGAAAAACTCTCAAAGAGTTTCACACTACTATTACGAACACTTTCATATTGCTCCAGAAGGCTAGACTTAGAATTGAGCGATCGTTTTGCATTTTGAGCAAAAAGTTCATGATCATATCCTAGTAATTCGGATTCTGGATTTCTGGCAAAGTGGAATGCCCGGTACTGAAAGACACGTTCAGTATCCGTTAAGTGTTGGACAACCTCGGCTATACTCCATTTTCCTTGCTGATAGGAATAATTATATCGTTGTTCTTCTATGGTTTGCATATAGATTAAGAAACTGTCTTTGGATTGGTTTAAACCCTCTATTAAATTAACTGATCCCAGTGGGACAATATATTTGTTAAAATAGTCAGGGTAATCCTTTTGTTGTAAATCTGTAGAATACATCGGCTGGTTTTATGTATTTGCAAATTAAGTATTTTGTTGTGGAAGTCTAATATTTTTTAGCTAATATTGTAAACACCACAACCCAAAACTATAAGTGTTGGAATATAGGTTCAGCCTAGACCAATTAAATCAATGATTACGCATGAATCAAACTTCTAAGTTGAAGCTTTTACAACATATTCTCATTCTATTTTTCTTGCTTACCAGCTCGGTAGTGCGTGCTCAAGACTTCAATCAAATTAAAGCAGAGCTTATTGCGAAAACCCACACAATAAACATTCAACAAGAATTAGTATATACCAATAAAAGTTTAGATACACTAAATGAAATCTGGTTGTACGATTGGAATAACGCTTACGTTGACAAAACGACTCCCCTTGCAAAGCGTTTTGCGGAGGAGTTCAATAAGAGTATCCACTTAGCCAGGCCACAGCAAAGGGGATATACAGAAATTATTAGTCTGACGGATCCTAATTATGGGTTTTTGAAATGGAAACGATTAGATGTTCAAGATATTATAAAGGTCCAGCTAAACTACCCAATATATCCTGGCAAATCCTACCGTTTAAAATTGTCCTATAAAGTAAAATTACCTAGTGCAGAATTTACGGGTTATGGATACAATGATTTTAATGATTATAGACTGCGGTACTGGTACATCGTCCCTGGAATATACGACGGAAAGTGGTTGCCTTATAGCAATAAAAACCTCAATGATTTAAATCAATTAGTCAAGGAGATTTCTATTGAAATGACCCTTCCAGCCTCTTATGATGTTATCAGTGAACTTGATGAGGTCTCTTCCATTACATCGGAAGATAAAAAGACTTTGTATTTAAAAGGACAAAATCGAGGACAGATAAACCTAAACATCACCAAATCTCATGGATTTAAAACCGTTCGAACAAACGATATTGATCTTGTTACCAATCTGCAAAGTAAGGACACCCTGGAGGTTAATCAATTCCTTTCAGCCCAGCGGATCTTTTCCTTCTTAGAAGATAGACTAGGGACTTACCCTCATCAAAAAATTATGGTAAGTGAACAAGAATACCAACGAAGTCCGAATTATGGAATCAATCAGTTGCCATCCTTTTTAAGGCCTTTTCCTGATAGTTTTCAATACGATTTGAAACTTCTTAAAATTGCCACACAAACCTATTTAGACAATACGTTGTTTATTGATGATCGAAAGGAACATTGGGTGAAAGAGGGAATTCAAATTTACCTTATGATGGCCTATATTGATGAGTATTACGACAATATGAAGCTTTTAGGTAAATTATCTAAAATTTGGGGAATACGTAGCTATCATTTTGCACAGATGGATTTTAATGATCAGTATCCCCTACTCTATATGCTCACGGCAAGGAATTACACCGACCAACCACTTAGCACTCCAAGAGATTCGCTAATCAAATTCAACGAACGTATCGCTAACCGTTATAAGTCAGGAGTTGGTCTGGCATATCTGAATAGTTATTTAGGAGATCATTATATTGATCGAAAGGTAAAGGAGTTTTACAATAAGTATGCACAAAAAAATTGCGCTGCATCCGATTTTAAATCCATTCTGATGGATGATGCGACAAAGGACATCAATTGGTATTTTGATTCCTATGTGGGAACAGAGGATAAAATTGATTTTAAAATCACCAATTTCCACAGAACAGAGGACTCGGTTTATGTCAATATAAAAAATAAAAGAGGTACAAAGGCGCCTATCACACTCTTTGGAATGGATAGAAAGGATTCCATCTTATTTAAAACTTGGTATAGCGGAATTGATGACAGTAAAAGGGTACGTGTACCTAGAGAAAACCTAAAGCGTTTAGTGTTAAACTATGACCGTGTAATACCAGAGATTAATGAGCGTGATAATTGGAAGTCAATAAATGGATTTTTATCCACGGATCGCAAATTAAAATTCCAATTCTTTAAAGATTTTGAAGATCCTTATTACAACCAGATTTTTTACGTACCTGTGTTTAGCTTTAATATCTATGATGGTATAACAACAGGACTTCGATTTTACAACAAAACATTTCTGGCCAAACCTTTTATATACGATCTTAAACCTTCCTACGCTTTTGGAGAAAGTGCTCTTGTAGGATCTGGAACCTTTCAATATAGAGATTATGTGGAGCACGGCAATATGTATCAAATTGATTATTATCTCTACGGCTCGTCTTTTCACTATGCCCACGGGTTACGGTATAGTACCATAACACCTTCGATTACCTTTAAATTTAGAAATGATGACCTGAGATCAAATGAGCGCGAACTTCTCAATGTTCGTTTTGTGAATGTGATAAGAGATGAATCACCGACAATCGATTCAGATCCTGATTACAGTGTGTTAAACGCAAGGTATGCGTATGGAAATAACGGGATTATTGATTTTCGCTCTTGGTTTGTTGACTTGCAAGTAGCTAGTGAATTTTCCAAACTTTCCTTTAATTGGGAAATGCGTAAACTATTTCCCAATAACCGTCAGTTAAACCTAAGGTTTTTTGCTGGAAAATTTATTTACAACCAAACCAATTCAGATTTTTTCAGTTTTGCTCTTGATCGCCCTACTGATTATATGTTTGACTATGATTATTTAGGACGCTCTGAGGATACAGGGATATTTAGCCAGCAACTCATTATATCTGAAGGTGGATTTAAATCCAAACTGTCAACTCCTTATGCCAATGATTGGATTGTGACCACTAATGCGAGTATCAATGTATGGAGATGGGTAGAGCTCTATGGAGATATAGGTATGATAAAAAATAAATATCAAGACGCTCACTTTGTGTATGATTCAGGAATTCGGTTAAATCTTGTGACTGACTATTTTGAGCTGTACTTCCCTATTTACTCTAATAATGGTTGGGAAATAGCTCAACCGCAATACGATGAGAAAATTAGATTCATTGTTACCTTAAGTCCTAAAACACTTATTGGGCTTTTTACAAGAAAGTGGTTTTAATTAAAATTAATTTAAAAAGGACATTTTAAATACTATACGGTTATAGTTGTTTTTAAAAAATAATGAAAATTATTCAGTAAATTAGGTGATTGTTAATTATATTTTAAAGAATCATCAATTGATTAAGATATTTATGGTTTATTGTTAAAAATGGCTCATTTTTTTTAATTGCATAACCGATTCTTTTTACCTACTTTTGCGTTGGTAAGATCTAATATTTTATGCAAGCTACATCGTTTACTAAAGAAGATATTTCATTCGAAGATTTTAAAAGCCAAATTCTCAATGACTACAAAGTTGCTCTCATTAGCCGAGAGTGTAGTTTATTAGGAAGGCGTGAGGTTTTAACTGGAAAAGCCAAATTTGGAATATTTGGTGATGGAAAAGAATTACCTCAATTAGCCATGGCAAAAGCTTTTAAAAATGGTGATTTTAGAAGTGGTTACTATCGTGATCAGACTTTTATGATGGCCATCGGTGAGCTGAGTATAAAAAACTTTTTTGCTGGATTGTATGCCCATACTGACATTGAAAAGGAGCCCATGAGTGCTGGTAGGCAAATGGGTGGGCACTTCTTAACTAGAAGTAATAATCCAGATGGCAGTTGGTTGGATTTAACCAAGCAAAAAAACAGTGCCGCTGACATCTCCACAACCGGTGGACAAATGCCTAGATTACTTGGACTTGCACAAGCCTCTAAAATATATAGAGAAGTTAACGACATCGACAGTACAGGCTTTTCAGTAAATGGTAATGAAGTCGCTTGGGGAACTATTGGGAATGCCAGTACAAGTGAAGGAATTTTCTTTGAAACAATTAATGCTGCTGGTGTTATGCAAGTCCCTATGGTAGTTAGCATCTGGGATGATGATTACGGGATTTCTGTACATGCAAAGCATCAAACAACCAAAGAAAATATTGGTGAAATTCTCAAAGGATTCCAGAGAACGGAAACAGAAAATGGTTTCGAAATTATCGTTGTTAATGGGTGGGACTATGTGGAATTAACCAAGGCTTACTCTAAGGCAGAAAGTATCGCTAGAGAACAACACGTTCCCGTAATTATCCATGTGAAAGAACTTACCCAACCTCAAGGACATTCAACCTCTGGTTCTCATGAGCGTTATAAATCAAAAAAGCGCTTGGATTGGGAAAAAGAATATGACTGTAATATCCAGTTCAGATCGTGGATTGTTTCAAATAACTTTGCCACCACTCAAGAATTGGAGATAATTGAAAAACAGGTCAAAAAAGATGTCCGTGATGGGAAAAAAGAAGCGTGGTTAGAGTTTATTACTCCTATCAAAGAACAAAAGAAGATCGTTGTTAAATTGCTAGCTGAGTTAGGCACCTCTAGTAAAAATAAAAACTTCATTGACAAAATCAAAAATGACCTTATTGCTTTAGACGATCCTGCTAAACGTCAGATTTTAGGTTCAGCTCGAAAAGCACTTAGGTATGTTGTTGGTGAGAATTCTAAAGAGAAAACAGCTTTAATCCAGTGGATTGATAGTTTCTATGTCAAAACACAACCAGAATACAGTTCGCACCTTTATAGTGAAACCAAAAATAATGCAGTAAATGTGGCTGCCGTAGCACCGCTCTACGGGGATAACCCAGAGCAAGTAGATGGAAGAATTGTCCTTAGAGATAATTTCGACAAGCTTTTTGCAAACCATAAAAACGCTTTAGTTTTTGGGGAGGATAGCGGAAAGATTGGAGATGTAAATCAAGGTTTAGATGGGCTTCAAGAAAAATATGGCGAACTCCGCATAGCGGACACTGGAATCCGTGAAGCATCTATTGTTGGTCAAGGAATTGGACTTGCTATGAGAGGTTTGCGGCCCATAGCTGAGATTCAATACTTGGATTATATCTTGTATGCACTTTATGTCTTAAGTGATGATTTGTCTACCTTGTTATACCGTACTGTAGGTAAACAAAAAGCTCCTGTTATTATTCGAACGCGTGGACATCGTTTAGAAGGAATATGGCATGCCGGATCGCCAATGGGAGGGTTAATTCACTTATTAAGAGGAATGTATATTCTGGCGCCTAGAAACATGACTAAAGCAGCTGGATTCTACAATACCTTGATGGAGAGTGATGAACCTGCACTTATTATTGAAAGCCTTAATGGGTATCGCCTAAAAGAACCACTTCCAGAAAACATAGGAGAATTCAGGGAGCCTATTGGCGTTGTTGAAACCCTTAAAACAGGAAGTGATATTACAATCGTATCTTACGGATCGACTATTAGAATTGTAGAACAAGTTGCAAAAGAACTACAAGAAGTTGATATCGATGTTGAACTCATCGATGCTCAGAGCTTACTTCCTTTTGATATTGATCATCATACGTTAGAGAGTTTGAAGAAAACCAATCGTCTGTTAATTGTAGATGAAGATGTACCAGGTGGATGTTCAGCTTATTTACTTCAAGAAATAGTTGAAAATCAAGGTGGTTACAAATACCTGGACAGCGCTCCACAAACGCTAACCTCTAAAGCTCATAGAACAGCCTATGCGAGTGATGGAGATTATTTCTCTAAACCAAATGCTGAAGATATATTTGAAAAAGTATATGCTATTATGCATGAGTCAAATCCAAGTAAGTATCCAACATTACGTTAGATATCCTTTAAAACCACTTGTGAAAAGCTAAAATAATAGGTTTTAAAAAAGGGCAAGTTGTAATTCTTTAAGTAGGTCTTCTTGAGACATATTGGTTGCTCCTACCCCTTTACCTTTCATATCGAGTTGGCGCAATTTTGAAACCACTTGACTACACCGTTTCATGGGAAAGTTTCTTGCCGCCGTTTGGTATTCGGAAACAAAATACGGATTTATTCTAAGGGCTGAAGCTACTGCAGATTTTGATTGATCTTTTAATCCGTGATACTGCAATAGTTGTGAGAAAAAGCTATACAGCAAAGATACGGTAACTACAAAAGGATTGTCCTTTGGGTTTTGAGAAAAATACTGAATGATTCTTGCTGCTTTAACCACATCCCGCTCGCCTATGGCTTTGCGTAGTTCAAAATTATTGAACTCTTTACTAATCCCTATATTTTCTTCTATATGGCTAGGTGTGATCTCAGTACCTTTTGGCACAATGATTTGTAGCTTTTCTAATTCTTTACTAATTCTACTGAGGTCATTTCCTAGAAACTCTACGAGCATTTGAGTGGCTTTAGGGGCGATTTGATAACTCTTACCACTTAGAATTCTTCGAATCCACTCTCCTACCTGGTTTTCATAAAGTTTTTTACTCTCAAAAATATACCCATTTTTAGCGATCGCTTTATAGGCTTTCTTGCGTTTGTCTAATTTTTTATATTTATAACAGAAAATAAGCACAGTGGAAGGCTGTGGATTCAGTGCATAAGACTCAATTTGATCAATCGTTCTAGAAAGATGTTGGGCTTCTTTGACAATGATTACCTGTCGCTCTGCCATCATAGGATAGCGTTTTGCACTTGAGGTAATAGCTTCCATGTTTACATCCTTTCCATACATTACCATTTGGTTAAACCCCTTCTCCTGTTCACTTAAAATTGACTGTTCCATGAATTCGGCTATTTTGTCGATATAGTAGGACTCCTCACCCATTAGAAAATAAATAGGTTTTATTTCCCCAGCCTTAATTTGCTTCACTATTTTGGCAACTTCATCCATTTTATTCTAAGCCTAAATTTAAATAATCCATGAATTAATCTGATATTTGCCACTATGCAGCAATTATCATTTCCAACATATGAGTTTCGATTCAAAAATAGCAAAAATAAAATCCATATTTTTGATCAGATCAGGAAAAAGTTTATCCTTCTTCAACCAGAAGAATGGGTGCGTCAGCATGTGGTTAAATACTTAATACACCAAAAGAATTATCCGATCTCTTTGATTAATGTTGAAAAGGTACTCACTGTGAATGGTTTAAAAAAACGCTACGATGTTATTGTTTATAATTCTGACGGAAGCATTGAGTTAATCGTTGAGTGTAAAGCACCCACAATTCCCATCTCCCAAGCAACCTTCGATCAAATTGCACGTTATAATAGCGCATTAAGAGGAAATTTATTAATGGTAACCAATGGTCTGCAACACTATTACTGTAAAATGGATTACGAAAAAGAAAAGTATATCTTTCTAAAGGATATCCCACCATATATGCTTTAATTTGCAGGCATGTTTAAAATATGTTGTAATTAAATGTTACCAATGGAAGTAGCAGTTGTTATTCTTAATTGGAATGGAAAGGATTTATTAGAGAAATTTTTACCCTCTGTGGTAAAACATTCCAATAAGGCCACCATATACGTGGCAGATAATGCCTCTAGTGATGAATCGGTGGAATTTTTAAAGACCCACTATCCCGAGATTACTATCATTAAAAATGCGACCAACGGAGGGTTTGCTAAAGGGTACAACGATGCTCTTGTCCATGTAAAGGAGCCTATATTTTGTCTTTTAAATTCCGATGTGGAGGTTACACCTAATTGGATCGATCCCATTGTTGAGCTTTTTGAAAAGAATCCAAACATAGCTATTGCTCAACCAAAGATTATGGATTATAAAAGTAAATCTTACTTTGAATATGCTGGTGCAGCGGGTGGATATTTAGATAGGTTGGGTTATCCCTTTTGTAGAGGTCGGGTATTTCAAACCCTAGAAGAAGATAAAGGGCAGTACAATGATAATAGCGAAATATTCTGGGCAACAGGGGCATGTATGTTCTTGCGAAACGACGTTTTTCACAGCCTAGGAGGTTTTGACGAAGACTACTTCGCTCACCAAGAAGAAATCGATTTGTGTTGGAGGGCCCATAATCATGGGTTTAAAGTGTATTATACGGCAGAATCACATGTGTTCCATGTGGGCGGTGCAACGCTGGCTAATATGAATCCGAAAAAGACATTTTTAAACTTTAGAAACTCCCTCTATTCTATTACCAAAAACCTACCCAAACGCAAAGTATTGCCTATAATTATTGCACGATTATTTTTAGATGGAATCGCTGGAATACGCTTTCTTTTTCAATTTAAATTCTTACATTTATGGGCAATAATAAAGGCGCACTTTAGTTATTACTATAATTTTAATAAAACATTCAAAAAGAGAGGTTTTATTGAAAAAGATATAAAGTATTATGAAGGCAATTCTATTGTTTTAGGTTATTTTGTCAAGGGAAAACGACATTTCAGTCAATACGCAAGAAAACATTCCGCATAAAAGCGGTGTTATTACTGATTTAAGAGAAAATTAACTAAAAACGAAGAACAAACATGCGCTTTTTATCTATTTTTGTGTAAAATTGTTAAAACGTTAATTAAGTAAAATCATAATCATGAAACAAATTTTATTATTTGGGGCAGCCGCTGCAATTTTTCTTTCTTCCTGTGTGTCTTCTAAGAAGTACGCGGAATTACAAACGAAGCAGAAGCAAACCGAAGACCTATTAAACTCTGCAACTGTAAAGCTTAATACATGTTTGGAAGAGAAAGATAGTTACAAATCTCAGTTGGATGTTCTTAGAAGAAACAACCAAGATTTAATAAACAATATGGGTAACCTTACTACACTAACAGCTAAAGGTGCCGATAACTTAGAAAAATCATTAGAAAGCCTAAGAGAGAAAGACTTAACAATTCGCAAATTACAGGATGCTGTAACTCGTAGAGATTCTGTTAACCTTGCTCTAGTACAAAGCTTGAAAGGAGTTTTGGGTAACCTTGATGATGAGGATATCAACATTAGCGTTGAAAAAGGAGTGGTTTACGTAAACATCTCTGACAAATTGTTATTCTCTAGTGGTAGTACTACGGTATCTGCAAGAGCAAAAGAAGTGTTAGGTAAAGTTGCAACTGTTGTGAAAAATAAACCTGACTTTGAATTTATGGTTGAAGGTCACACTGATACTGTGCCAATTCATACAGCTAGAATGAGTGATAACTGGGACTTGAGTGTTCTAAGAGCAACTTCAGTTGTTAGAATTCTTCAAAATGATTTCGGAGTATCTCCTTCTAGAATGACTGCTGCGGGTAGAAGTCAATATATCCCAGTTGCTTCTAATGATACTAAAGATGGAAGAGCTAAAAACAGAAGAACAAGAATCGTTATTCTTCCTAAATTGGATCAGTTCTACAGTATGATCGAAGAAGGAATGAAAGATCCTGAAATTAACTAATTGGGTTTTATCACCTTAAATTAGAGTAATATATATTTAATATGGTTGTCTATTTTATTAGACAACCATATTTTTTTTACTCACTATCCAAGGCATACATAATTCCTTTTGATCGGAATGTCATTGTAACAGAACCTTAATAAGGTCAGTTTCTTCACTTCCTCTTGGGAGAAGCCTGTAAAATTTTCATTGTTTTTTAAGAGTAAGCGGATAAGTCCAAAAGAAGGTTAGATCCTTTGGAAATGGACTAAAGCGCGAACTTCTTTTCTGCCACAATTAGTTTATAAAAATATTTGCTAGAAATAAATCATTTTAAGGAAGTAAAAAAAAACCTCTAAAGATTTCTCCCCAGAGGTTTAAAAAAAATATGATACGTATTACTTTCTTAAGCTTTAAATAAAGGTCTGTGCGCCATAAGTTCATGAACCTCTTCCTTGATTGCCTCTAGGACAGCTTCATCCGATCTATTAGACAATACATGGTCAATTAATTCAACGATGATCACCACTTCTTCTTCATTAAGCCCACGAGTAGTTACTGCAGAAACTCCAATTCGAATACCACTAGTCACAAATGGACTCTTATCATCAAAAGGAACCATGTTCTTATTCACGGTAATATTTGCCTTCCCTAATGCTTCTTCTGCATCTTTCCCAGAAATATCTTTATTTCTTAGATCTATCAACATCATATGATTGTCAGTGCCGTCAGAGATAATGTTATACCCTTTTTCTACGAAAGCTTTAGCCATTGCTGCAGCATTCTTTTTCACTCGAACAATATAATGTAGGAAATCCTCCGAAAGTGCCTCGCCAAAAGCAATAGCTTTGGCTGCTATAATATGCTCTAATGGACCACCTTGATTGCCTGGAAAAACTGCGCTATCCAATAAAGATGACATCATTCGTAGATTTCCATTTTTAAGTTTAATACCAAATGGGTTTTCGAAATCTTTACCCATTAATATCAAACCACCTCTTGGCCCTCTTAGAGTTTTATGTGTAGTTGTGGTTACGATATGACAATGAGGAATCGGATCGCTCAACACACCTTTTGCGATCAATCCTGCAGGATGAGAAATGTCGGCAAATAAAATAGCCCCTACTTGGTCTGCAATTTCTCTGAATTTTTTAAAATCAATATCTCTAGAATATGCAGAAGCACCAGCGATAATTAATTTTGGTTGCTCTTTTTTGGCCACCTCTAATATATGGTCGTAATTCAATCGGCCTGTCTCCTTCTCTACTCCATAAAATACAGGATTATATAATTTACCGGAGAAGTTTACTGTTGAACCATGCGTAAGGTGTCCACCGTGGGAGAGGTCAAACCCTAAAATTTTGTCACCTGGCTTTAAGCAAGCAGCGAACACAGCAGTGTTAGCCTGGGAACCACTATGTGGTTGTACATTGGCATAGGTAGCTCCGAATAATTCTTTAGCTCTATCAATGGCAATACTCTCTACAACATCAACTACTTCACAACCTCCGTAGTATCGTTTTCCAGGATAGCCTTCGGCATACTTGTTTGTCAGTACTGATCCTGCTGCTTCCATGACTTGTTCACTAACAAAGTTTTCGGATGCAATAAGTTCTATCCCCTCCAATTGGCGCTGCTTTTCAGCTTCAATAAGTTCAAAAATTTGATCGTCTCTTTTCATTTTGAGTTGTTATCGTTAAAGAAAGTTCAAAAATATAAAATACATTCGGTAAATTAATATAAATTAATACCTTTAAATCCTAATTAACAACTCATATCTAATAATTTTGTTATGTCTCAAACAGCTAACGATCCTAATAGAAAGTCCTGGATAACTGTTCCAGCAGATTCTGATTTCCCAATTCAGAACATTCCCTTTGGTGTTTTCTTAACCAGAGATGATGTAATTACCATTGGTACACGGATTGGGAACACTGCTATTGATCTAGGGGCACTTCATCAATTAGGATATTTCAGAGACATTCCTCTAACAGATGATATATTTTTGCAGGATACTCTGAATGATTTTATTTCCGACGGAAAAAAAACATGGAGACTGGTTCGCAATTGTATTGCCAGCCTCTTTGATAAAAATAACCAAGAGTTGCAAAACAACGCTGAGCACAGAAAGATTGTTTTGTTTGATCTTGATGAAATAGAAATGCAACTCCCAGTTCAAATTGGAGATTACACTGATTTTTATAGTAGTAAAGAGCACGCGACAAATGTCGGGAGTATGTTTAGAGATCCTAATAATGCGCTACTTCCGAATTGGTTACATGTTCCAGTTGGATATCACGGTAGAAGCTCAACGATTGTTCCAAGTGGAATTCCGATTCATCGACCGATGGGTCAAACCTTACCTCAAGACTCAGAAACACCAGTATTTGGTCCTTCAAAATTGGTTGATTTTGAACTGGAGATGGCGTTTATCACCACCGATGCCAATCAGTTAGGTGAGCCTATTCCAGTGGATGAGGCGGAAGATTATATTTTCGGAATGGTATTGTTTAATGATTGGAGCGCAAGGGATATTCAAAAATGGGAATACGTCCCTTTAGGCCCGTTTTTAGCCAAAAACTTTGCATCTTCTATTTCTCCATGGATTGTTACTTTGGATGCTTTAGAGCCCTTTAGAGTAGAGAGTCCAAAACAAGAACCTACGCCACTTGAATATTTGCAATATAGTGGCAAGAAAAGTTTTGATATTCATTTAGAGGTAGATCTCACTTCTGAAAACAATCCACCACAAACAATATCCAAAAGCAACTTTAAGTACCTCTATTGGAATATGTCTCAACAATTAGCCCACCATACCGTTAATGGATGTAAGGTCAATAGCGGAGATATGATGGGAAGTGGTACCATATCAGGAACCACTAAGGATTCTTATGGTTCTATGCTTGAACTGACTTGGAAAGGAGAAAACCCAATAGAATTAAGCGATGGATCTAAGCGAAAATTTATAGAAGATGGCGATACTATAACTCTAAGAGGCTATTGTAAGAATAAAGACGTTCGAATTGGCTTTGGAGAGGTTTCCAATAAGTTACTCCCCACTTTTAACTCTAAAAAAAGAAAGTAATACATATTAAGATCTAATTCAGGTATTTAATGTTCCTGAATTAGATTTTGTATTTCTTGAGTGCTAATGTGCCCATGAGATTCCGTGTATATGACATTAGAATCTTTAATCAACAATACTTGTGGGCTCTGATGAACGACATCAAAGCGCGAAGCGATCTCATTTGAGATTGCTCTATGATTTAGGATATCCAAAAAGTACAAGGATACTTTTGATGGATCTGGCGTGAAGTCAGATTCGAAATTCTGTAGACTAAACCGACTGATTCCACATCGTGTACTGTGCTTAAATATAAGAACATAGCGCGTTTTTGATTCCTGTGTGAGTTGATTTACTTGTTCAGTCTGATTCAAAGATACCCATGGGAAATTTTCTTTTGGAATTGAATCCTTGGAACCAAAGATAGAATTAAAAAAAGCCATAACTTTAAAAGTATTTAATTAGGACACTACAATTTAGTGACGCTATGTCATTAATTTAAAAGCAAAAACAAGACAATGTGTCATGTATTTGCTTCGGTACATGTTTTGCTTTACTCTGTTTGAAAACAAATTATACAAAAAAATGAACTTAAACAACTTTACGATAAAATCTCAAGAAACCATACAGCAATCGCAACAAATTGCACAAAGTTATGGCCACCAGATTATAGAAAATGAGCATATTTTTAAAGCACTATTTGATGTGGATGAAAATGTACTTCCGTTTCTGCTTAAAAAGCTAGATGTCAATGTGAGTTTGTTGAAACAAATTCTCGAGAGTACACTTCAAAGTTATCCCAAGGTTGAGGGGGGTGATCTTCAACTATCAAGGGATGCAGCCACTACCCTAACTCAAGCGGGTAATATTGCTAAAAAGATGCAGGATGAATTTGTTTCAGTGGAACACTTGATTCTCGCTATTTTTAAATCTAAAAGTAAAATTGCGCAAATCTTAAAGGATCAAGGTGTTACTGAAAAAGATTTACAAGCTAGTATAAACGAACTCCGAAAAGGAGAACGTGTCACATCTGCAAGTGCTGAAGAAACCTACAATGCTTTAAATAAATACGCTAACAACCTAAATCAATTAGCAAATGATGGAAAATTAGATCCTGTCATTGGTCGTGATGAGGAAATTAGACGTGTATTGCAAATACTATCGCGTAGAACAAAAAACAACCCGATGCTCGTTGGTGAACCTGGGGTAGGTAAGACAGCAATAGCAGAAGGACTAGCGCATCGAATAATCCAAGGTGATGTTCCTGAAAACCTGCAGGATAAGCAAATATTCTCTCTTGATATGGGTGCTTTGATTGCTGGAGCAAAATATAAAGGAGAATTTGAGGAGCGTCTAAAGTCAGTTATTAAAGAAGTTACCACTTCAGATGGTGATATTGTACTGTTTATTGATGAAATCCACACACTTGTTGGCGCAGGTGGTGGTCAGGGCGCTATGGACGCGGCTAATATTTTAAAGCCAGCACTTGCTCGTGGAGAGCTAAGAGCCATAGGAGCTACTACCTTGGACGAGTACCAAAAGTATTTCGAACAAGACAAGGCACTTGAGCGTCGATTCCAAAAGGTTATTGTAGATGAACCAGATACAGAAAGTGCTATTTCCATTTTAAGAGGGATTAAAGAGAAGTATGAAACACATCATAAGGTTCGTATCAAGGACGAAGCAATTATTGCAGCTGTCGAGCTGTCTGAGCGTTATATAACCAATAGGTTTTTACCAGATAAGGCTATTGACCTAATGGATGAGGCGGCCTCAAAGCTTAGAATGGAAATCAATTCTAAACCTGAAGAGTTAGATGTCTTAGATCGGAAAATCATGCAATTAGAAATTGAAATTGAGGCCATAAAAAGGGAGGATGATGAGCAAAAACTTAAATCCCTTAATTCAGAGCTCGCGAATTTAAAGGATGACCGAAAAGAAGTGTACGCGAAATGGAGAAGTGAAAAGGATGTTGTTGATGCTATTCAAACAACTAAGGAGGAGTTAGAAAACCTAAAATTAGAGGCTGAGAGAGCAGAAAGAGATGGTGATTACGGTAAGGTTGCTGAAATCCGTTATGGTAAAACCCAACAGGCCCAGGAACGATTAGATAAGCTCCAGGATCAACTAGCTCAAGAGCAATCTTCAGGAACAAACCTTATTAAGGAAGAGGTTACTAATGAAGATATCGCTGAAGTTGTTGCGAAATGGACTGGAATTCCGGTGACAAAAATGCTTCAAAGCGAACGTGAAAAGCTATTGAATCTAGAGGAACAATTACACAGAAGGGTGGTTGGACAACATGAGGCCATAGAATCAGTATCTGATGCCATTAGAAGAAGTCGCTCAGGGTTACAGGATGCGAATCGGCCTATTGGATCCTTCCTATTTTTAGGAACCACAGGAGTGGGGAAAACTGAGTTGGCTAAAGCGCTGGCAGAATACCTTTTTGACGATGAATCAGCACTTACACGCATTGACATGAGTGAATACCAAGAGCGTCATGCAGTAAGTCGATTAATCGGGGCGCCTCCAGGGTATGTCGGTTATGATGAAGGAGGTCAGCTCACTGAGGCAGTTCGAAGAAAACCATACTCAGTGGTGCTTTTAGATGAAATTGAGAAGGCACACCCTGATACTTTTAATATTCTATTACAGGTGCTTGATGAAGGAAGGCTCACCGACTCAAAAGGACGTTTGGCCGACTTTAAAAACACTATTATCATCATGACAAGTAATATAGGGAGTCAAATTATACAAGAAAAATTTGAAAACTCAAATGATATTGCTAGTGCAACAGAATCAGCAAGAGTAGAAGTTCTTGGAATACTCAAACAAAGTGTAAGGCCAGAATTTATAAATCGTATTGATGATATTGTAATGTTTACACCGCTAAGTAAGGTAGATATCAAAGAAATTGTAGAATTACAATTTAAAGGAGTTGCCAGGATGGTTGCCAAACAAAATATAACTTTAGATGCAACCCAAGAGGCTATAGAGCATCTATCAAGAGTAGGATTTGATCCGCAATACGGTGCTAGGCCTGTAAAACGGGTAATACAGAAGGAAGTACTCAATAAGCTTTCTAAGGAAATCCTAAGTGGAAAGGTCAACGCAGAAAGCATTATTTTGCTTGATGAATTTGATGGCGAACTTGTTTTTAGGAACCAGACAGATTTAATAGAAAATTAACACAACACTAGTGTAAGTAACTTTAAATTTGTCGACTTATTAAACAGTTGATAGTTAAGGACATAATACAAGAAATATAAAGATAAAGTTAGGTAGTTCGTAAGGATTATTTAGTTTTAAGTTGGTTGGTTAGTTAAGGCACCCGTAACAGTACGTTACGGGTGTTCTTATATTAAGGCATTTTTTCTTATTAGATACAAATCATACCTTACAGTATTTTATTTATATTTGGACTCAACATTTCTAAAATGATAACCAAAGCGGAGAAAACCACACAGTATATTATTCGAACCGTAGCCCCTATCTTTAATAAAAAAGGTTATGCTGCCACTAGTCTCAATGATATCACAAAGGCTGCTGGCTTAACCAAAGGAGCCATTTATGGTAATTTTAAAAGTAAAGATGAGATTGCGATAAAAGCCTTTAAGCACAATACCACGATGGTATTAAGTCGTATCAGGCAGTACATGGATAAAGGCAATACACCTTTGGAGCGACTGCTAAATCTAGTGGAATTTTATAAAAATTATTACGAGTTTACCAATGATTTTGGAGGATGTCCTATAATCAATACAGCTGTGGATGCAAAAAATACCCATCCTGCCCTACTTCATCATGCTCAAGAAACCATCGCTACAATTGAAGGACTTATCGCCGAGCAAATAGAATACGGAAAACAAATTGGTGAAATTCGAAAAACGATACCAGGCCCTGTATATGGAAAACGATTCTTTAGTTTAATTCAAGGGGCTATTTTCATGAGTCAGACCACTGGAAAGAAAGAGTATACTACTGATTGTCTCAATGTTATCATAGACACCATTAATCAAAGGTTTAAATAGGCTCTATATCCTTTTTCTTGGTACTCTTAGTAGTAAAAACATACCCAAGAAAAAGATCAAAGCAATTAAAACAATAGAGGTACGCATACTTCCTGTTAGTTGAGCAATAAAGGCATAAAGGAACATCCCAATGACAATTCCTATTTTTTCAGCGACATCGTAAAAACTAAAATATGAAGCCGTATCCTTTGTTGGAGGTAAAAATTTAGAATATGTAGACCTGGATAGTGCTTGTATGCCTCCCATTACAAGACCAACAACTGAGGCGGTGATGTAAAATTGATTAGGGGTGACCACAAAATACGCCACCATACAAACCATTACCCAGATAAGGTTAATACCAATTAATGTTTTAATATTTCCAAACTTAGCTGAGGCCCTAGAGGTGAGTATTGCTCCAAGGACTGCTAAAAGTTGAATAAGTAAGATGCTTATAATTAGGCCTGTTGTACGTTGACTATCACTCTCCCATGCCAATTCTTCTTCTGCAAAATAGGAAGCCACTAACATCACCGTTTGTACTCCCATACTATAAACGAAGAAGGCTGCTAAATAACGTTTTAAAGTTTTATTTGTACCTAGTGCACCCCATACCTTTTTAAGTTCCTTAAAACCGCTCAAAAGTATGCTTCTTGTAACCTTTCCTTGATTTCCATTACCCTTGGGAAGATAATAAAAGGAATACTGACTAAATCCCGCCCACCATAAACCTACAAGTACAAAGGAGAATTTTGTCGGAGCGGTGGCGCTTTCAAATCCGAACCATTCGAACTTCATTATCATTATAAGATTAAGAACCAAAAGAATCACACTGCCTATATACCCTAATGAATACCCTTTGGCACTAATACGGTCTTGTTGCTCAACAAAAGCTACATCTGGCAGATAGGAATTATAAAAAACCAAACTGCCCCAAAACCCGATAAGACCTAAGAGATAAATCCCAAGACTTACATAAATTGCATCTAAACTGAACCAATACAAACCTATACTTGCTGCTGATCCTAAATAGCAGAAGAATTTCAAAAAACCCTTCTTATTACCGACATAATCAGCAACTCCAGAGAGTAAAGGTGTTAAAAATGAAACGATTAAAAAAGCAAAGGATGTTACATAGGTAATTAGGGGTCCTCTAGCAATTTCTCCTCCAAAGATCTGTATTTTTTCGATGCCTTCGGCCCTAAATAGCGCACCGTAAAACAATGGAAATATGGCAGAGGCGATCGTTAGGCTATAAACAGAATTTGCCCAATCGTAAAAAGCCCATGCATTGAGTAGTTTTTTACTTCCTTTTTCTAATGGTTTCATAGAGTTTTAAAATAACAAAGCAAGAGGCGCGGATTCACCTCCTGCTTGCTTGATTGGAAAAAGTATCATTAAATTAAAATATTATTCAAATGAAGTAACCCCATATTTAGCTGCTTCACTTTTAGCTGCTGGGGCTAAAGCTCTTAAGTTTGCAATTCTACTCTCATTAGAAGGGTGAGTACTCAATATTTCAGAAGGTTGAGATCCTCCTGAATTAGCACTCATACGTTCCCATAATCTAGCCGCTTCTGTTGGATCGTAACCGGCAATGGCCATAAGTCGTAAGCCAATTGCATCAGCCTCCGTTTCATGGCTTCTACTAAAGGGAAGCATCACTCCTACTTGTGATCCAATACCATAAGCCTGGTTAAATATATTAATGGTTTGTGCACTACTTCCACCAACACCTAAAGCAACATTTCCAGCTAAGCCAATATACTGCTGTAAAGCACTAGCACTCATCCGTTGGGCCCCGTGATTAACTAAAGCATGTGCAATTTCATGTCCCATCACAACGGCGATACCTGCCTCATTCTGGCAGATGGGTAAAATTCCTGTATAAAAGACAATTTTACCTCCAGGCATACACCAAGCATTGACAGCTTCATCAGCGACAAGATTATACTCCCACTGATAATCATCCAAATATCCTTGATAACCATTGGCGTTAAACCAAATTTCAGCAGCTCTTGTGAGTCGCTTACCGACCTCTTGAATGGTTTTCGCCTCCTTAGTTCCTTTGATAACCTGGTGAGAATTTAAGAATTTGTCATACTCTGCGAATGCTGTTGGGAATATTTCCGCATTGGAATGGAAATTTATCGTTTTTTTACCGGTAAATGGATTGGTCGAACACGACAAAACCAAGACCATAAAAATTGCTAAGGATAGATACTTTTTCATGATTGCTTTATTTAAAAAGGATAAGTTTATATTATAATTTATAGAACTAATTTAAGGAAAAAATTACAATCTCTTTAGCAGAAGATTGCGATTGCTTCTTTTACAGATACGGTTAAATCAACCATCTTAGACGCATCACGGATACTGTAACAAAACTTGATTTGATCAAATTATTGGATTTGTTGTTCTTTTTGAGTCACTTAACCACCCTTAAAAAGTTAGAGCGAATAATAGTGTGAATTTTTAAAACATTAAATATGGACTTTGGAAAAATTATGCGTTACTTTGACAAAGCTGTTGGATTTATATGGAATATAGCTAAACTCTCCTCTATTAACCTCCCTTTACAAGTAAAAAATAAAAAGATGCCAAAGAATACTAACGAAAATTACCGTCAGAATCTTAAAATACCAAAATCCATTCTTTTTACTGCTAAAGTAATACAGTACTTATCGCCTAAACAAGCAGAAAAATTTGCTGCTAAATTGTTTCAGACACCTATTAAATACGCAACACCAAAGCGGGAAGAACATATGGAATTAAAGGCGACAAAGGAATTATTGGAAGTCCCTGGAATCCATAAATCAATACAAACTTTTCGTTATGGGAATGGACAGAGGAAAGCATTGTTAGTTCACGGTTGGAGCGGAAGAGGGACACAACTTGTTAAAATCGCGGATGCATTGTTGGAGCAAGGTTATACCACCTATAGTTTCGACGGACCAGCTCATGGTAAGTCAAGTGGTAAAACTACCAATATGGTTGAATTTGTAAAATGTATCCTTGAAATGGAATCGAAGTACGGACCATTTGAGGTAGCTGTTGGACATTCTTTAGGTAGTATGGCGCTACTGAGTAGTGTCAAAGAAGGTCTCGATGTTAAAAAGATGACACTCATTGGTTCTGGAGATAGAATTGAAGATATCATTTATGACTTTACCGATAAGTTAGGGCTCAATCGATCCATTGGTCATAACCTCAAAAAATCCTTTGATAAAAAATTTCAAACAGACATCAATTCCTATTCAGCTAGCATTAGTGCAGAGAGCGTGCATATACCAGTGCTTTTAATTCATGATAAGAAGGATTTTGATTCTCCAATGCAGGCTTCCCAAAAACTCAATGGTATTTTGAAGGAATCTAAACTTATTTTAACCCAAGGACTAGGACATAGAAAAATTTTAGGAGACGCTGATGTAATTAAACAAATACTTCAATTTTTCAAGACTAATTCGAATTAAAACGTAACTTTAATCTGCATAGCCAATACTATTTTGGCATAACATTTGTTTTATAACTATAAAAACTCAACAATCATGAAAAAAATAATCACTTTAGTAATCGCTAGTATTTTTATATTTACTGCTTGTGAAGGTCCCGAAGGGCCTATGGGCCCTCCAGGGGAAGAAATCGTTGGTGAAACATTCGAGTATACAAACGTTAATTTTACTGCAGGAAACAACTATACATTTATAGCAACTTTTGATCCACCGTTAATAGAGGGTGATGCCATGATTGTCTACAGGCTTGAGGCCGTTGATGACGGAGTAGATGTTTGGGAGCCACTTCCTACGGCATTTTTCTACAATGAAGACACAGGTGACCAAATGCAGTACCGATTCAATTATACGCGTGGTGATGTACATATAATAGTTGAGGGCTCTGATCTTACAGCCTTTGGTGCTAATTTGCTAAGCAATCAAGTATTTAGAGCAGTTATTGTTCCTGCAGACCTAATGAACTCTGTAGATACAGATAACATTGACGCCGTTATGAAAGCTGCAAATATAAAAACAATACAAAAACTTCAATAAAGGATTTAAAACTTTATAATTCAAAAAATCCCTAGTATATATACTAGGGATTTTTTGCATCTTCACCTGAGTGTAATCCTATTCTAAGCTTTTAAATTCTGTGATGGCCTCATTAGGAGTTAGGATGTTATATCCTTTCCAAAACATGGGATCGTATTGAGGTAGGTATACAGGCTCAATATCACCTTGGCCATCGATTTCAGCAAAGGACTCAAAGGTAAGCGGCACGTCATCAAATACCAAAAGCGTTTTCTTTTGACTGTTCCGTATTTTAAAATCTACCCCTAGCCGAACTTGGTTTTGCTTTCTTCTTCCCTTGACATGTTTATTTTTTTCAATAATTTTTACAGCACGGTCAATACCAAAGATTATACTGTTACTTTCTTCTTGGAACTTCAAACTATAGCCGCCATTTTGGTCTCTTGAATACATATAAGTTCCTTGTTTTAGGTCATGCCTAAAAGAAATCCCAAAAAGATTAATCTTTCTTAAAGGTTCGACATTTTGATAATCAATGCGCATAACACCAAAATCATCGGTATGTACGTATACCTTCCCACTATAATCTCCTCTTTTTGGTTCAAAAGTTATTCTGTACACTAACTCATTGTCAATATAGGTTAATCCATCTAGGTTAAACTCATACTTTCTTTGATTATGGATTACATCCAAATCGGAGTCGTCCCTAAAAAAATTATCGTTAAGAAAATTACGTATTCCGACCCGAAGTGATGAATTAAAGTGTTCTTTTGATTTCTTTTGATTTTCAACTGAATCTTTTGCTGTGATTAAGGAATCAACTTTTTGATTAAAAAAACTAGAGTCAATCTCATCCGTTTTTGTACCTATTAGTCCAGATTTTATTTTGAAATACGAATTCCTTTTAACATGTTTACGCAGAAGGTCTTGCAATTTACCTTCTAGCTTATCACTTGAGAACTCATTGTCTTTATCATATAATTCGCAAGCTTTAATGGGATTTAGTTTTAACTCCTCTACCCCATTGGCTGAACATTTTAGGTAAAGATCCGCCAGTAATTCTCTGTGATAAGGGAATTCTTTTGGGAACTCATCTATAATTTGATCAGCAAAATCTTGATTAAACTCCTCAATGGTACTCTGCTTTACATCTACATCAAATTGATTCATCTTATTGATATCAGAATCTCTATAAAATATTCGCTGGCTGGAATACCTGGGTAAATAATTTGCCTGAAGACTATCCAATACTTTCTCCATAATTTGATCAACGGTATACTCATTATACAATAAAACGACCTCGCCTAATATGATATCTTCAGGGTGAAGTTCAATGACACTATCGGTAAAATTTAATGCTTGAACAACCCTTTCTTTATAGCCTAGGGATCGAATATATATTGAATCTTGTTCAGAAATCTCACTAGGTAAATGGAAAGTAAACTCTCCATTTTCTGAGCTTATTATTCCAGATTTTTGATTAAGACTCACAGTGGCAAAAGGAATTGGGTCTTTAGTATCTTGATCAATTAGAGTGGCCTCAATAGATTGTGAAAAAACAGAAGAAGTCAACAGACAGGTCAGTAGTAAACAAAATATTGTATTAGGATTCATGAGTTATGGTTATTTAATTTGGGGTAAATTATATATTTTAGGATATATTAAAATACAGTTTGTGGAGAATTTAACACTCAAGAGGCAAATAACTAGCCACTACTTTTTGTTAATGTTTTAGATCAAGATGCGGCAAAGTCCTAAAAAAATTTACCCTTTAAAAACTTATTGCTTAACTTCGTATCCGCAAAATTTTAGCTCATTAAAAAATCATACGAAATGAATAAATATGACGTAATTGTTTTAGGAAGTGGACCTGGTGGATATGTAACTGCCATACGCGCTTCTCAACTAGGCTTTAAAACCGCAGTTGTCGAAAAAGAAAATCTTGGAGGCGTATGTTTGAATTGGGGATGTATCCCAACTAAGGCATTGTTGAAATCAGCACAAGTTTTCGAGTATCTTAAACATGCTGACGATTACGGATTTAAAGTAGATAAAGTTGAATCGGATTTTAGCGCTGTGGTAAAGCGTAGCCGAGGAGTTGCAGATGGAATGAGTAAGGGTGTTCAATTTTTAATGAAAAAAAATAAAATTGACGTTATCCAAGGGTACGGAACACTTAAGAAAGCAAAGCAGATAGAAGTTAAAGATGACCAGGATAAAGTTACTCAATATAGTGCTGATCACATTATTATTGCAACAGGTGCTCGTTCTAGAGAGCTACCTAGCCTTCCACAAGATGGTAAAAAAGTAATTGGATATCGTGAAGCTCTAACCTTAAAGGAGCAACCTAAAAAAATGGTTATTGTAGGTAGTGGGGCCATCGGAATCGAATTTGCCTACTTCTACAATTCTATGGGAACTGAAGTTACCGTTGTAGAGTACCTTCCAAACATTGTTCCAGTTGAGGATGAAGAAGTATCTAAACAATTAGAACGCAGCTTTAAAAAGATGGGAGTTAAAATCAAGACTTCCGCTGAAGTTACTAAGGTAGATACTAGTGGTAAAGGTGTTAAAGCAACTGTAAAAACAAGCAAAGGAGAAGAAGTTATAGAAGCAGACATCGTTCTTTCTGCAGTTGGAATAAAAACAAATATTGAAAACATTGGTTTAGAAGAAGTTGGTATTGCCACAGATCGTGATAAGATATTAGTTAATGATTACTACCAAACCAACATCCCAGGGTATTATGCTATTGGTGATGTAACTCCAGGGCAAGCTTTAGCACACGTAGCTTCAGCAGAAGGAATTCTTTGCGTAGAAAAAATTGCTGGTCAGAATGTAGAAGCACTCGATTACGGCAATATTCCTGGATGTACCTACTGTTCACCTGAGATTGCCTCAGTTGGTCTTACAGAAAAACAAGCCAAAGAAAAGGGATACGATATCAAAGTTGGAAAATTCCCATTCTCAGCCAGCGGAAAAGCAAAAGCCAGTGGTCATTCTGATGGATTTGTAAAAGTAATATTCGACGCCAAGTATGGAGAGTGGCTTGGTTGCCATATGATTGGGGCTGGAGTAACCGACATGATAGCAGAGGCTGTAGTTGCTAGAAAATTAGAAACAACCGCTCACGAGGTGTTAAAAGCAGTACACCCACACCCTACTATGAGTGAAGCGGTGATGGAAGCTGTTGCAGCTGCCTATGGAGAAGTGATCCATATCTAATAAAAATAAAAGCTTTAAGAAAAGTACTTAATAATTAAGCACAATGGGCGGAACCTTAGGGATTCGCCCATTGTTTTTTGGTTAACCTTGACTTTTTAAGGGTGAAGATCACAATACCAAAACTTTGAATCCCAGCCCTTCTCCCCTTTTTCTTCATGGCCTTCAAAGTTTACTAGCTTTTTTTCTCCAATTTTAAAATCGACAGGTTTATTAAAAATAGGACCATCGTAGACAAAGGTGTGAAACTCTCCGTTTTCTCCACAGGGATCAACTCCCTTAGGTAATATCTTTAAGAAGTCTTCATCAATCACTCTACCAACGGTATTATCGTCTAAAACTTTAGCATTTACAGAGACGATAATGGCTTTAAATCCTAATTCTAGAAACCTAGTCATCAGGGTAAAACTATCCATTTTCCAAAGAGGAAAAAGAGCTTTAAGACCAATAGATTCCAACTTCGTTTCTCTGTATTGCTTTAAATCTTCCAAAAAAATATCACCAAAGGCACTGTGGGTATATCCTTGAGCTTTTAGATTAATTAAGCTAGATTTAAAAATTTTACCATAATTAGTCATAGAAATATCTTTCTTTAGCTCAAGAATCGAAAGCGGGAGGCCAATGTGTCTAACCTGTTTTAAAAGTAGTTCTTTTCGAATCCCATGCATGGATACCCTGCTATCTTCTACGCTGAGAGTGGTTAGAAGTTTTTCAACGCTGTATTTAGGATCTTGCATAAGAAAGTAAAGCGCTAAAGCACTATCCTTACCGGTGCTCCAATTTAAAAAGGTTTTATGTGTCATAAAACTTAAAATCTAAATTGATAAGTCCTGCAAAAAACTTATAAGTGCTAGTTCATAACTCTGCATTCCAAATCCAAGAATAACCCCTTTGGCGCTTGCAGAAATATAGGATTGATGACGAATCTCTTCTCTTGAGAAGGTGTTGGATATATGGACTTCCACTACTGGTGTGCTTATACCTTTTACGGCATCACCAATGGCTACTGAGGTGTGTGTATAGGCACCGGCATTTAGTATAATTCCATCACCTTGAAAACCTGCCTGGTGAAGTTGGTCAACTATTTCGCCTTCGACATTAGATTGGAAATATTCAAAAGATACCGATGGGTATTTTGCTTTTAAACTTTGTAGATAATCCTCAAATGTCTCAGATCCATAGATCTCTGGTTCGCGTTTACCCAATAAATTTAAATTAGGACCGTTTATAATTGTAATTTTCAATAGCGTAAATTTAATTTGACCTTATGCTGTAAATTTAAACATTATCCAATTAAAAAAGAGGCCGAAGCCTCTTTAATTCTATAATTGTAATTTTCTTGGATCTTATGCTCTAAAAATGAAGCGCGAAACCAACATTTAGACCTAAACCACCGAAATTATCAGCATCATCATTGATGTCTATATCATATCGTACTCCTGGCTCTAAAGAAATGTTGTCTGCTACAAACCAAGCATATCCTCCTTGTAAACCAACGAATAATGGACTGAAGTTATCTCCGCTACTACCGTTTAAATCTAGTTGAACTGGGAATTGAGACTCGATATAATATTTAGCACCTGCTTTATAGGAGAAACGTCCATCGGCATTATCACTATCTCCATAGCCAAGCCCAACTTTAAGGGCAAGGTCGTCGATGATAAAGTATCCACCCTCAAAACCGATATTCCAAACAGTATTATCATCACTTGTATTTAGGCTAAAGCCCGTGTGGGATGCATGTGCTCTTCCGAAATTTGTATTAGCTTCAACCAGCCAACTTCCTTCAGATAAGGCTGGATTAGAGGTTGTTGATTGTGCATTGGATGTTAACAATGCTCCTAAGATAAAAGTTGCTGTTACTAATAGTTTTTTCATGATTGTTGAATTTTAATTGAACAATCAAATCTAAAGATTATTCTTACATGTTCCAATAAAAATTACGGAAATCCTCATCTGCCTACTCTTCTTTGTTTGAAGTGTTTAGATATTTATTCCCTTTACCATGATTCAATAACTATAAGAGATCATGGTAAAACTAAATATAATATTTAGTTTTACATATGCATTGGAAACAGATCATATCAGACTATAAATACTACCTAAGAATTGAAAGAGGCTTATCTGTAAATTCAGTTGAAAGTTATGGTCTAGATATTTGGAAATTGGTCAATTACCTCGATCAATATCAAATTAAACACACACCTAGGACAATAGATTCACAAGCCCTTCATGATTTTATTTATCTAACTACCAAAACCCTTAGCGCAAGATCCCAAGCTAGGTTGATATCTGGTTTAAAAAGCTTTTTTAGCTACTTAGTATTTGAAGATTATAGAGAAGATGACCCTACTGTTCTAATAGAAACTCCAAAGCTAGGTAGAAAACTACCTAACACACTATCATTGTATGAAATAGATTTACTTATATCAAGTATCGATTTAAGTAAATCTGAAGGTGAACGAAACCGATGTATGTTAGAAACCTTGTATAGTTGTGGGCTTAGAGCAACGGAATTGATCAGTTTAAAAATTTCCGAATTGTATTTTGAAGAAGGGTTTATCCGTGTTCAAGGAAAGGGTAATAAGCAACGTTTTGTCCCTATTGCTCCTTCTGCAATAAAGTACATAACTATCTACGTAAATGAGATTAGATCACATATTTCTATAAAAAAAGGACATGAAGATTTCTTGTTTTTAAATCGTAGAGGTTCCCAATTAACCAGAGCAATGCTGTTTACCATTATAAAAAATACCGCAAAAAAGGCTGGTATCAAAAAAAGTATTAGTCCCCACACTTTTAGACACTCCTTTGCCACTCACCTACTTCAAAACGGAGCTGACCTGCGGGCGATTCAACAAATGCTCGGACATCAAAGCATTACTACCACAGAAATTTATATGCATCTAAATCAGAAAGATTTAGCTAATGTGATTTCAAAACATCATCCAAGAAATGATTATTAAAGGCGCAGTGGATACCGAATTTGAGAAGTTCTTTACGCATTTGAAGGTGAATCCAGAAAGAAATACTTACTTTTAGCCTAGAAAGTTTTGCAGTAATATGAATATAAAACAGCGTTTGCTTAGTCTTAAAGAATCTCTCCCCGAGAATGTAAATCTAGTAGCCGTTTCAAAGACTAAAAGTAATGATGATATCCTGGAAGCATATCAAGCTGGCCAACGGGTATTTGGTGAGAATAAGGTACAGGAGATGGTGGATAAATGGGAACAATTACCAAAGGATATTCAGTGGCATATGATTGGCCACTTACAACGAAATAAGGTCAAGTATATGGCCTCTTTTGTCAGTTTAATCCACGGTGTTGATAGTCTTAAATTACTTAAAGAGATCAATAAACAAGCCTTAAAGGTTGAACGGGTTATCCCCTGCCTTTTACAAGTTCACATTGCTGATGAAGAAACTAAGTTTGGCCTGACATCTCAGGAGTTGGATGAACTTTTAAACAGTGATACCTTTAAAAAGCTTAAAGCCATTAAAGTTGTTGGTCTAATGGGCATGGCTACATTCACCCAAGATACCAAACAAATAGAACAAGAATTCAGGTATTTAAATTCTATTTTTGAATCCCTAAAAAGCACGCACCCCAAAGCTGATAACCTTGAATTAACTGTACGGTCCATGGGAATGAGCGGCGATTTTAAGATCGCTATCCAATGTGGCAGTACTATGGTGCGCATTGGTAGTCACATTTTCGGATCTAGAAATTATAATTAAAAACTAGCTTTAAAAATTTCACTTAAAACGCATGTAAAACAATGTATGCTGTACTCGATATAGAAACCACCGGAGGGAAATACAATGAAGAAGGAATTACAGAGATTGCAATTTATAGGTTTGACGGCCATAAAGTGGAGGATCAGTTCATTAGTTTAATTAATCCGGAAAAAGAAATTCAACCCTTTGTAGTTAAATTAACAGGAATCAATAACAAAATGCTTCATTCAGCGCCAAAGTTTTATGAAGTAGCTAAAAGAATTATAGAAATCACCGACAATTGTACTTTGGTGGCCCATAATGCACAGTTTGATTACAGAATTTTGCAGACCGAATTTAGAAGGCTTGGCTATGACTACCAGCGTAAATCTCTTTGTACGGTTGAGTTATCCAAGGAGTTACTACCTGAGCAACCCTCTTATAGTTTAGGTAAACTAGTACGCGCTCTAGGTATTCCAGTGAGCGACAGACACCGCGCCAATGGTGACGCCATGGCAACGGTAAAACTATTTAAACTATTATTGTCAAAGGACGTCAATAAAAAAATAGTCCAAAATAACATACGACAAGAACAAGTTGGACAACTCAATCCTAGACTTATTGAAATTGTAGGGCGCCTCCCAAGTGACACTGGAGTTTTCTATATGTACAATGCAGATGGTGAACTGATTTATCTTTCTAAAAGCAGTAATATTCGTAAAAAAGTTAATAAGATCTTTATCAATAGCGCTCCTAAAAATCGAAAGATTCAAAAGGAAGTTAAAACGGTCAGTTTTGACCTTACTGGAAATATTTTAATTGCTGAGCTCAAAGAAATTCAAGAATCGCTTCGAAACAAGCCGCGGTATAACTCAAAGAGAAAACAAAAATTCACACACGCCTTATATCTAAATCAACAAGATGATTCGCTCTTACGCCTTGTTGTAAATAAATTTGATAGCCAGAGAGAAAGGGTCATCAATTTTGTGAATTACAATCAGGCATTAAAAGTACAACAGGATATTTTGTTGGAATTCGAATTGAGCAATAATGATGCTCAACTTCGAGAAATCAATCCCCAAGCCCCACAGAATAAAGAAGAAATTAAATCATATAATAAACGAGTTCGAAGTGCTGTACATAAGTACAGCTTATCAAAGGGTAGTTTTGCGATCATTGATAAGGGAAGAACAGTAAATGAACAAAGTGTTATTCTATTTATAAAAGGCAAGCTTAAAGGTTATGGATTCTTTGAGCTTAATCATCAACTCAACAACCTAGAGATTCTACAGTCTATTATTACCCCTATGGAGGATGTCGAAGCAGCACGTTATTGCATTGAGAGATATGTGCGAAAGAAACCAAAGCTTAAAACACTTCATTTTGAAACTCAAAAGATAACCCAGTGAGTTTTTTCTGGTTGAATACTTAGAGCACAGTGAAAAACCCTACATCGAGCAAAATATGAAAGAGAATAAGGATGTTGTTAGAAATTGGAAAGCTAAGCTTCACGAGATTATATATGAGGCAGATACTCCTACAGGAAAATGGTTTGATATTTCTCTTATATTCCTAATACTTGTCAGTATATTCTTGGTAATTCTGGAAAGTGTAGAGTCTTTCGACCAACAATATCATGACTTCTTAATAATAGCAGAATGGATAATTACAATCTTATTTAGCATTGAATACATAGCCAGGTTTTTAAGTATAAACAAACCCTTTAGGTATGTTTTTAGTTTTTATGGAATAGTAGACCTCCTCTCCACTATCCCACTATATCTATCCTTTATATTTCCAGGGTCTCAGGTTCTAATTGTTATCAGAGCGATTCGTTTACTCAGACTTTTCAGGATCCTGAAGATGGTTAAATTCATCGGAGAGGCTAGAAAATTAAAAGAAGCGCTCTGGGACAGTAGAACAAAAATTGCAGTATTTATCTTTACAATGGTAATTTTATCTGTAATTATTGGTACAGTAATGTATTTAGTAGAAGGCAAAGATGCCGGTTTCACCAGTATACCAAAGGGTATTTATTGGACAATAATTACGATGACCACAGTGGGTTATGGCGATATCGTTCCCTTGACATCTTTAGGTCAAACGATTGCTGTAATTGTCATGGTTATGGGTTACGGAATAATTGCGGTTCCAACAGGAATAGTTTCAGCAGAATTTTCCAAACAAAACAAACTAAATAAAATTCATACCAATACTCAAGCGTGTCCAAACTGTAATGCACATAACCATAACGATCATGCTAAGTATTGTTATAATTGCGGAAATTTATTAAATGAAGCCTAAAACTCTCATAACAGTTCTCGGTCCTACGGCGATTGGAAAAACGTCCTTGGCTATTGCCATAGCCAAATATTTTAATACCGAAATCATTTCTTCGGATTCAAGGCAATTCTTTAAAGAAATGTATATAGGCACGGCCGTACCAGGTCCTAATGAATTAAAAGAAGTAAAACATCATTTTATTCAGCATATCAGTATTTATGATCACTATTCGGTAGGTGATTTTGAGAAACAAGCTATAGACTCTTTAGAAGAACTCTTCACATCTCATCAGGTAGTTGTAATGGCTGGAGGAAGTGGACTCTACAATAAGGCTGTAATTGAAGGACTAGACCATTTTCCCGATGTAGATAGTACCATTCGAATGGATTTAAACCAAAGACTAAAGGTACAAGGTATTGAAGAATTGCAGCGTCAATTACAATCACTTGATCCTGTTTCTTACGCCTCTTTAGATCTTCAAAATCCGCACCGACTCATTCGTGCCTTGGAGATTTCTATAGGCACTGGTAAACCTTTCTCATCTTATTTAAAGCAAAATCAGCAGCAGCGATTCTTTAATACCATAAAAATTGGTCTTAATGCAGAGCGCTCAGTGATGTACGAAAGAATCAATAAACGCGTCGACCTTATGATGGATAATGGACTCTTAGATGAAGCCAAATCTCTTTATGGTAATCGACATTTAAATGCACTGAAAACCGTAGGGTATAAAGAACTTTTCGACTATATCGATGGAAAAATACCCCTCGAGTTTGCCGTATCCGAAATTAAAAAAAACACCAGAAGATTTGCCAAACGTCAACTTACTTGGCTCAATAAGGAGCAGGATATCCATTGGTTTGATTATCAAACTCCGTACGGGCAAATCATCAATAAATTAACCGAAATTTTAAACATATGAGTATCCACAATACAGCTGTTGTCATTATTATCATGGGAGTTTCTGGCTCTGGAAAATCAACAATAGGGAAATTACTCTCAGAAGAGCTGTCAATTGAGTTTTATGATGGTGATGATTTCCATCCAAAGGAAAATATTGAAAAGATGAAAGCCGGTCACCCTTTAAATGATCATGATAGAGCGGGATGGTTAGCAGCCATACACGATTTTGGACATCATCAGATACAAAATCAACAATCCTGTATTATTGCCTGTTCTGCATTAAAAAAATCCTATCGTGATCTACTTCGTAAGGATATGCATGATCAGTTAAAAATCGTTTATTTAGAAGGAGATTTTCAAACTATACAAACAAGGCTAGCTCAACGCAAATCTCACTTTATGCCAACCGCATTACTACAATCACAATTTGAAACTCTAGAACCTCCACAAAATGCAATTCGTGTAGATTTAAGACTAAGTCCCGAGGAAATTGTTAAAAACATTGTTAAGCAACTAAGTTAATTTTGATTCTTTTTAATTCAGGCCACACACAATAAAACGTTTAAAGCAAAATAAATTTTGTTTTAGTTTGTCTGATTTAAAATCCAATTTGTTATATCAGTTAAGACTTTGGGAGAAAACGTCTGACTTATAGACGCATACTCGGTAGGCAAACCTGTTTCACTTCGTTGAAATAAATGATTTAGATCAGGATATGATCTGGTGGTAACCCGCATATTTCCACCTTTCTTTACGGAAGCACTGATAGCTTTTAGATTTACCCCTGAGCTGACTTGTAAATCTTTTTCTCCATTTAAAGCGAGAACTGGACATTTTACCTTTTCTAAGGCAATTGTAGGGTCCAGTTTTAAGAAATATTTTGTCCAAGGACTTGAGATTTGCTCAACCTGCGTAGATATGAATTGCTCTTTGGACATTCCATTTGGTATTTGGTCAGTATTCTCCTCGGTAAGAACTTCTTTCATAAAACTAGATAAATCTCTTTTTAAGGTTTGCTCATCACTGGACTCCTTAATGATTTTAAAAATCTGTGAGTTCATCTTCAGTGATCTTTGTATCTTATCTTCAGAAACTCCATTAGATCGGGCAATTGTCTCTTGTTGAAGCAACAGTAACTCATCGCCTGGAATCCCTGTTCCCGCTAGTAAAACAATAAATTTAACATCCGTAGTTCTAGTGGCTACCATCGGAGCTATGATTCCACCTTCGCTGTGTCCAATAAGTCCAATTTTATCCTGATCAATTTCTTTAAGAGTTTTCAAGTATGATACCGCACTTTCCACATCATTAGCCAAATCATGTGTAGTTGCTGATTTGAAGTCACCCTGTGATTGTCCAACACCCCTATCATCAAATCGTAAGACAGCAATACCATTTTTAGTCAGGTAATCTGAAATGATCAAAAATGGTTTGTGTCCAAATAATTCATGATTTCTATTCTGTGGTCCGCTACCCGAAATTAAGACAACTGCCGGAAAACTCCCGGTTTCCTTTGGTAAACTTAAGGTTCCAGATAATGTAATACCAGCATTACCATTTTTAAAACTTACATCTTTTGATATATAGGGGAAAGGTTTATTTGGTTCCTGGGGGCGTAAAATGGTTTGTTTTACGATCGATTCTCTTGATAAATTCAACGGGAATTCCATTCCAGCTTGTTTTAAAGTACCCACAAATTGACCATGGTTTAGGATCCCAGAATATTCAATACCCGCATTTGCAATTACAAATTTTATTTTAGGATTCTCATAGACAGTTTGAGTAACAGGGATGTCCTTTGCACCTTGATCAGGACTGTCCATTGTAGCACTATAACCATTTTCAGACTTAGTAACTTTAAAAATGAGTCTTAATTGGATGCCTTGGATATCCAAAGCACCATTCCATTGGCCTACAATTTCTTGAGCAAAGGAGGATAATGAGAAAATAGTTGTTAAAAATAATAGAAAGGTTTTTTTCATTAGGTCTTTTATTTTTCAATACACAGTTGTTCGAAAATCATTGCGATTAATACGATAATGGACATGGATTCGCAAAATTTACAGTCCATTTTAGAAACTTCTATGGATTTTTGGAAAATCGTTCTTCCATCCTCTTTGTTGTTGAGGAAAAAGGCCAAATCTTCAACTATTAAAATCTTTGTGACGTTTCTCAATGTGTTTTTAAAAAGTGTGCAGTTGTTTTCATTTTGGCTAATTATTTTACAATGATTCATATGAATCAATATTAAGAGAATATACAATTAAAATCATTATCATGTAGAAGTATGATAATTAATTTTAATATGCTTTTAACTGCAGCATAACTTTCTTGTCAAAAACAGAAAGTACACAATATATTCCTAACTGGAAAACTCTGCCTAATAGAAAGCAACGCATTAATGATATCTGTTGATAAAAAAAACACCAGCTTAGCTGGTGTTTTAATCAATAAGGTTGATTGGTTAGTTAGTACCTTATTTAAGTTGGAACTCGGTAGAGCCCAATTCCTTTAAATTCTGATCATAAACGACAACCCCATAAGTTCCTTCCGGAAATTCAGCTCCGCTTTTGTCTATGAAATCACAAACATCAAGTGAAGTGTTTTCATAATAAAAGCTAGAGGCTTTACTATAAGTAACACTAATTGATTCATTTACCTCATCACCTTCCTTAGCTGCAACTGCTCGCTCTCCGATGATACTTCCTGTTGGATCAGTCACCTGAATGTAAAACTGTTTAGCACCTGGTTTTGTAATTTTATTAGAACCTACTGTATAACAGATCTTTAGTTTGTCAGCTCGTCTGTTATTACTAACGGAAACAATTTTTCCGCTATTACGCTCTCTTACAGCCTCTGCAGAGAATTTAGACAATCCCAATGAAGCTCCAGTCTCAACAACCTTGGCCAATTGAGTGTTTTGCATAATCAAAGAATCTGTAAACATTGATTGCTCAGCCAAAGCAGCTTGTGTGCTATCTCTTTGCATAGCCAACAAGGTGTTTGAAGCTCTTAAAGAATCGTTTTGGGCAAGTAGGTATTCCCTTTCTTTTGTCAACTGGTTTACTTGTCTTCTGTAGCGAGATAAGGTGCTGATATCCGCTTTCATTTTTTGAACAGAATCAATATAAACCGCAATCTTATTTCTGGCTTCAATAAGCTCAGCATTTGTAGATTCGTTTTCGGAGATTGCTCGATCATAATCTGATTTTAAGTTGTTCAAATCTTCAATAACCAAGTTTTTCTCCTGATTTAATTTCTGGGTAGTGTCCTTTTTACTTTTGTACAAACTACCTGTGTAAATAAGGGTCCCGATCAAAGCAACAGCCAGTAGACCTGCAATGACCTTTAAACCATTATTACTTTTTGTTTCTGCCATAAGCTCATTATTTTTTTTACAATTTGGTTCAGCAATTTAATCAATCTTTTTTAAATTGCTTTACGAATGTATATACGAATCAAAATTGAATTTAGATTATTTACATTTGCTTAACGCACAATTATTTTAACATATGAGATCGAGATTAGTGATCTATGACCTTCAAAAAATTACACCTTTAATAAAGGTTCGAAAGGGCGAAGGAAAGTTTGGAGAACATGTAAAATTATTAGCCAAAGATGAGCCACTTATGGCAGGCTTGTTAGACTCCAAAGCGAAATATGTACTATTTGGAATTCCAGAAGATATCGGAGTAATAGGCAACTTTGGTAATTCAGGAGCTCGTGATGCTTGGCAAACCTGCCTATCCTATCTACTAAATGTTCAGAACAATAAATTTGTAAAAGGCAAAGAGGTACTGCTACTAGGGCATTTGGATTTTGAAAATGAACTTCAACAAATCGATTCGCTCCAGGGAACTAAAAAGATTGAAAAGGCAATGGAACTCACAGCTTATATCGATACTGAGGTTACCGATCTTATTCGACAAATTGTTCAATCCGGAAAAATTCCGATCGTAATTGGCGGAGGACATAATAACGCCTACGGGATTATTAAGGGTACAGCTTTAGCATATAATGCTGCTATTAATTGCCTAAATATAGATGCCCATAGTGATTTTAGAAAACGTGAAGGGCGGCATAGTGGAAATGGATTTAACTACGCATACAAAGAAGGATTTTTACACCATTACTTTGTAATGGGTCTTCAAGAGAATTATAACTCCAAAAAGGTTCTTAAAAACCTAAAAGTTGAAAAAAGAATTCGGTTTGCCACCTATGAAGAACTCTTTGTTCGCAAAGAAAAAGAATTTGATTTTGAATTGCGAGAAGCTATAGAATTTGTCAAGAGCACAAAATTTGGAATTGAGATTGATGTGGATAGTATTGCCCACGCTCCTAGCAGTGCTCAAAGTAGCGTTGGTTTTCATTTGAACCACGTTCGAGAAATGGTCTATAAAGCAAGGGCAAATAAAAATATTGCCTATTTGCATATTTGCGAAGCGGCACCGAGGTTAGACCCTGAAAATCAGTTTCAAATAGGTAAAACAATCAGTTACTTGATTACCGATTTTATTAGAAGGTAATTAAACCATTATAGAGGAAAAAAAACGAGAAGACTTTTGTGGTGCTTCTCGTTTTTTATTTAAAATACGCTTTTTCTAATCGCGGATTAATTTTTTGTACTTGATACGTTTTGGTGTTATATCAGCACCAAGACGTTTACGCTTATTCTCTTCGTAATCCGAGAATCCTCCTTCAAAGAAATATACTTCTGAATTCCCCTCAAAGGCAAGAATATGTGTACAAATTCTGTCTAAAAACCAACGGTCGTGAGATATAACAACGGCACAACCAGCAAAGTTTTCCAAACCTTCTTCTAGGGCTCTTAAGGTGTTTACATCCAAGTCATTAGTAGGCTCATCGAGTAAAAGGACGTTTCCTTCTTCTTTTAGAGTCATAGCTAAATGTAGCCTATTACGCTCTCCACCAGACAAGGTATCCACCTTTTTGTTTTGTTCACTACCTGCGAAATTAAAACGGCTCAAATAGGCACGTGAGTTTACCTGCCTTCCTCCCATCATAACGAGTTCTTGTCCATCGGAGAAATTCTCATAAATGGATTTTGAAGGATCGATATTAGAATGGGATTGGTCAACATAGGCAATTTTTGCTGTTTCACCGACCTCAAAGCTCCCCTTATCCGGCGCTTCTTCGCCCATAATCATTTTAAAAATGGTCGTTTTTCCCGCCCCATTAGGACCAATAATACCGACAATTCCAGCTTGTGGAAGACTAAAGTTTAGATCCTCATAAAGTAATTTATCACCAAAGGCCTTTGAAACCCCTTTGGCCTCAATCACATTAGTACCCAAACGTGGACCATTAGGAATATAAATTTCTAATTTCTCATCTAGCTTATTTTGATCTTCATTTAAGAGTTTATCATAATTGTTCAGACGCGCCTTTTGTTTGGCTTGTCTTCCCTTTGGAGCCATTCGTACCCATTCCAATTCTCGCTCGAGTGTTTTTTGTCGTTTAGAAGCTTGCTTTTGTTCTTGAGCTAATCGTTTAGATTTTTGATCTAACCACGATGAATAGTTCCCTTTCCAAGGAATACCCTCTCCTCTGTCTAATTCTAAGATCCAACCAGCTACATTATCCAAGAAATATCTATCGTGCGTTACTGCTATGACAGTCCCTTTGTATTGCTGCAAATGTTGTTCCAACCACAAAACAGATTCAGCATCTAGGTGGTTGGTTGGCTCATCAAGCAAAAGAATATCAGGTTCTTGGAGTAACAATCTACAAAGTGCAACACGTCGGCGCTCTCCTCCAGAAAGTACATTAATTGGTGTATCCGGTTCAGGTGTTCTTAAAGCGTCCATGGCGATTTCTAGCTTGGTATCCAGTTCCCATGCGTTACTTGCATCGATCTTATCTTGCAGTTCAGCTTGACGATCCATGAGTTTTTGCATCTTATCAGCATCCTCATAGACCTCTGGTAGACCGAACATGTCGTTTATTTTGTTGTATTCATCGAGAATACCTACAGTTTCAGAAACTCCTTCTTTTACGATGTCAATGACTGTTTTAGAGTCATCTAATTTAGGTTCCTGTGCTAGATACCCGACAGAGTATCCAGAGGAGAATACAACATCCCCTTGGTAGTTTTTTTCTTCTCCAGCAATAATTCGAAGAAGTGTAGATTTTCCTGAACCATTTAAACCTAAGATTCCAATCTTCGCTCCGTAAAAGAAGCTCAAATAGATATCCTTTAAAACTTGTTTATTTGTGCTCTGGTATGTTTTTGATACTCCGGACATGGAGAATATCACTTTCTTATCATCAGCCATTATATTCTCTTATTTTTCTATTTTGTTAGTATTTTAATTTGCTACTCTAGTGATTTAATAATTTGAACATCTGGGTGTGACTTATACTCTTCCTTTTAATGCATTAAACACCCACGCGATGGCGAAAAACCCCACTCCAACAGATGCAAACCCGTATCCTGCAACATCATCATAACGAAATGCTCCCAATGCGATAAGCCCACATCCAACGATGATCATGATCCAAGTTGCCCAAGCTAAAACTGTATTTTTATTCATGCCTTGTCCTGTCTTATTTTTCATATAATCTCTATTGCGTATTTTCCAATTGACAAATATCGTACAATTTAAGCAATTATTAAACAATTCGATTTGGCTTGATTTTGTATTTTAGCAGAATATACAAGGAGTTTTAATGCATCAAAATATTAGAACGTTTGTTTTACAAAGTCTCACGCTAATAGAATCACAGTTTAATGGATTTAAAATTCAATCAGAACGAAGATCATAATAAATTATCAGTCTCTTCCTTAAAGCGCAAATTAGCTAAGGTATCATTGGGTGGTGGAGAAAGTCGAATAGAAAAATTACACGCTCAAGGAAAACTAACAGCTAGAGAGCGAATCGACTATCTTTTAGATAAAAATGCTACGGCTATTGAAATTGGTGCCTTGGCTGGTGATCAGATGTATCAAGAGCACGGTGGTTGCCCCTCAGCAGGTGTAGTTGTGAAAATCGGCTATATTGGTGGTAAACAATGTATTGTTGTAGCCAATGACGCCACAGTAAAAGCAGGAGCATGGTTTCCTATTACTGGAAAGAAAAATCTTCGAGCTCAAGAAATATCCATTGAAAACAGATTGCCTATTATTTATCTTGTTGATAGCGCGGGTGTCTACCTTCCAATGCAGGACGAAATTTTCCCAGACAAAGAACACTTTGGTCGAATTTTTAGAAACAATGCCCAAATGAGCAGCATGGGTATTACCCAGATCGCGGTGGTAATGGGTAGTTGTGTAGCCGGTGGAGCATATCTACCAATTATGAGTGATGAAGCTATTATTGTAGAAAACACTGGTAGTATATTTTTAGCGGGGAGTTATTTAGTAAAAGCCGCCATTGGTGAACAAATAGACAACCAAACCCTTGGAGGTGCCACTACACATTCAGAGATCAGTGGAGTTACGGATTATAAAGCCAAGGATGATCAACATGCTTTGGATATTGTTAAAAATATAATGGATAAAATTGGAGAGGAACCTAAGGCTGGCTTCAATCGCAAAAAAACCATCAAACCCTTATTCGAACCACAAGACATCTACGGACTTCTTCCCAAGAGTCGTACCCAGCCATATGATACTTACGAAATTATCGAACGATTAATCGATGCCAATTCTCTTGAAGAGTATAAAGCGGGTTACGGAAAAACCATTATTTGCGCTTATGCTAGAATCGATGGATGGGCCGTCGGTATTGTGGCCAATCAACGAAAAATGGTCAAAACTAAAAAGGGTGAATTACAGTTTGGAGGGGTGATTTATTCAGACTCTGCGGATAAAGCCACTCGATTTATCGCCAATTGTAATCAAAAGAAAATCCCGCTAGTGTTCCTACAGGATGTTACTGGGTTTATGGTTGGTAGTAAATCCGAACATGGAGGAATCATTAAGGATGGTGCTAAAATGGTGAATGCTGTATCGAATTCTGTCGTGCCAAAATTCACTGTCATAATGGGTAATTCCTATGGAGCAGGAAACTATGCTATGTGTGGAAAGGCTTATGATCCAAAGTTAATTGTAGCATGGCCTAGCGCAGAATTAGCAGTAATGGGAGGAGCACAAGCAGCAAAAGTTTTGTTGCAAATCGAGACAGCTTCTCTAAAGAAAAAAGGTGAAGAGATTTCAGAGCAGCAACACCAGGATATGTTTGATAAAATCAAATCGAGATACGATGAGCAAACCTCACCTTACTACGCGGCAGCTAGATTATGGACTGATGCCATTATAGACCCTTTAGATACGCGTAAATGGATAAGTATGGGAATTGAAGCAGCAAACCATGCCCCTATAACAAAAGCCTTTAATATGGGCGTGCTTCAAACCTAAGAATGTACAAAGCTAAAATATAACAACACCTTTATATAAGTCATGTTAAAGTTTAACAAGTCAAGGTTTTACAGATTTTTCAACAGTAGCTTTCCTTTTGATTTTACCATTCTCTGTTTCTAAAAAAGCATCGGTAAAGTACACCTCTTTTGGATTCTCAAATTTATCGAGGGAACTAAGATTTTTTATGTTTTCAAGTAACTTAGCGTCTTGTCTCCCTTCGATGATCAATATTAATTTTTGACCAAGAGAAGCCTCCTCTATTCCATGGACAAAAAAGCGGGTAGTAATAACTTCTGCTAGTTTTTTCTCTATTTGTTCAGGAATCAATTTGACCCCTCCAGAATTTATAACATGATCAATGCGACCTTTCCACTGAAACTCGTCAGCACTAACAAGTTCCACCAAATCATTGGTGACAATAACTTCTTCTGCAATATTGGGCGCATCAATTACAAGACATCCTCTATCGTCAATGCCAATAGTAATATTAGGTAATATCTTAAAATTAGAGGTCGCTAAGTTTTCTGAATTCGAAAAATTATTAATCTTTTTAGCAGCAATATGGGTCACAGTTTCTGTCATCCCATAGGTTTCGAAAATTTCTGATGATTTGTCCTGAAGGCTATCTATCAGAGAGCTCGAAATAGGTGCACCACCAACAATCATTTTTTTTATCTGATCGATTTTAGGTAGTGAATTTTCAACTTGTAATGGTATCATGGCCGAGAAGTCATATATTTTATCCAACCCCTCTAAAGGAGATACACTTGGTTCTACTAAATCAATTTCCAATCCTAGAATCATTGCACGAACTAACATCATTTTCCCAGCAATAAACCCTGCCGGAAGGCAGTGAAGAGCACTATCCCCTACATTTATTCCAAAAAAATCTCCTGAAGCTATGGCTGAATTGACCATGGCCTGTTTTTGAACACGAATAGGCTTAGCCTCACCGGTTGATCCAGAGGTGCGAACATACATAAAAGACTTCTCATTTAACCAATCCATTAAAAAATCACCAATGGATTGTTCATAAGGCTCACCTTCCTTTATATAACTATATGCCACTTCCATTAAATCCTCTCGGTCAAAATAGGAGCCATTTAGTTTAAATCTTAAGTGAACCTTATCATAGCTAGGTGTATTCATCGTCGTATTTTTGCGTTAAACTAGAAGTCAACAATTGTTCTCCAAAGTTATCACTGAAATTTTAAAATTAAAAGCGCATCGAACAATAGTTTTTTAGCTTTTTAATTCTAATTTAGATTTTTCTACCTCCCCAGTTAATCTGTACTTCCAGCGGTTCCAGTTATACTTTTTAGAAAAAATAAAAACAAGTATCGGAAAGATAATAAAAACGGGCACAAATACATCATAGCCCAGTTTTGGGGTAGAGACATCCTTTAAAACAGATTCCGTCTGAAAGGCAGTCCAGGTAGCGGTAACTAACAACACAGTTACCAGGTTGTTTGCCGCATGAAAACCTAAGGCTAGCTCCATACCCTCGTCCATTAAGGTGATGATGCCCAGAAAAAAACCTGTTCCTATATAGTATATCATAATTCCATATCCAAGCTTTTCAACTTCAGGGTTTGCGATATGCATTAATCCGAATAATACAGATGTAACCACAAGAGGAACCCATCTGTTTTTGGCAAAAATGCCTATGCCCTGCATCATGTATCCTCGAAACAGATATTCCTCGAAACTAGTTTGTAACGGCACCAGTAGTATGGCAATAACCACCAAAGATAAAAATGGTACTAAATCGAAATTCCAGATATAATTTTCTGGGTTTAGATAGTAATCTAAAACAACAAAAAAAGCTGTGATAGCACCCCAAAGAACAAATGAAAATAAAATGCGCTTCCAATCAATCTTCTTTCGAGAGGTAGTTAAGGAGGTAATACTTTGTTGATGAATTAACTTCACCCAGACTAATAAAATAAACAAAGCAATTGCTAAGGGTAACAACATGGTAATTAAAACAAGGTTCGACCCAATCTTATCTACCATGACTTGCATGATCTCATCTGTGCTTTGAGGGGTGTTTAAAACGGCAATATAATTTATAATAATTATTCCGATAAAACCCGTAGGGATCACCAAATATTTCCAAAGGCCTAATTGCCCACGATATCCTTGCTCTATGTACATAATTTATTAAAGTTTGAAGTATTTAGTATCCCATTTCCCACTGGTTTTGTAATATAATTTCTCTCCAATAACCTCTAGTGGTGAGTCGATATTATTAGAATATAGACTACCAGTACCCAATCCTTGGGGCATAGGATTGTTTAGTGTATAGGTCCACTGGGCGATAGCATTCAGACCTACATTACTTTCCAAGGCAGAAGTGACCCACCAGTTAATTGAACTCTTTTGGCAGAGATCGATCCATTGTTCTGTACCTTTAAACCCTCCTATTAAGCTTGGTTTAAAAATAAGGTATTGCGGACTTATGATTTTAAGTAATTTTTCTTTTTCTTCCAACTCAAATACACCAATGAGTTCTTCATCTAGAGCTATAGGTAAAGGTGTTTTGCTACAAAGTTCAGCCATTTCTTCCCACTGGCCTTGTTTAATAGGTTGCTCTATGGAATGTAAATCTAGATCAGCCAGTTGCTGGAGTTTTGGTAAGGCATCCTCAAGGTTAAAAGCTCCGTTAGCATCCACACGTAGTTCAATATCAGTGGCACTAAATTCTTTTCGAATAGCAGTTAAAAGTTTTAATTCCGTAGCAAAGTCAATTGCGCCAATTTTCATTTTAATACAGCCAAAACCTTGTTCAATTTTCTGTTGAATCTGAGACCTCATAAAATCCTCATCACCCATCCAAATAAGACCATTGATCGCTATACCGCTTTGTGAGCGTGTAAACTTTGAATTAAACAGTTCAAACGGATCCTTACTTGATAGTGAAATAAAAGCTTGCTCTACTCCACTTTGAATGGAAGGGTACTCCAACAGGTTGTCCCAGAGCTTTTCAAATCCTAAATTAATATGATCACAGGCCCATTGTAGTTTGGATTCGTAATCGGGCCGGTCGTCTATACTCAACCCAGGTAATAAACCACATTCTCCTATCCCAACCTTCTCCTTATCTTGAATTACGATAAACCAGGTTTCTTTTTGCCGCAACACACCTCTAGAGGTTCCACTGGGCTTGTTAAATTTTAATATGTGTTTTCTGTAATATGCCTTCATCTATATTTCGATGCTTTCACCAATACTGAGTAACATCAAATCTTTCTGAGACTCATAAAATTTCTTTTTTGCTTCCTCGTGGTCAATCTCGATATAACCAAAGGTATCGTAATGATATCCCAATATCTTGTCACAAGCAACAAAATTAGAAGCGACTATAGCGTCCTGAATTCCCATGGTAAAATTATCTCCAATTGGCAGAACAGCCAAATCCAAGTTGGTTCGAAGCGGTATAAGCTTCATGTCCATGGTCAGCGCGGTATCGCCAGCGATATATATGTTTTTTCGTTCCCCTTCAAGTACAAACCCTCCTGGCTGCCCTCCATAGGTTCCATCGGCAAAGGAAGATGAGTGTATGGCATTGACATACCTAAGTACTCCAAACTCAAAGTCCCAACTACCCCCGTGATTCATAGGGTGAGTGTCAAAACCTTTATCACTGTAGTAATCGGCAATTTCTGCGTTGGAAATAATTACAGCTCCTGTTCTTTTAGCAATAGACTCTACATCTAGAGTGTGATCACCATGCGCATGGGTTATAAGTATATAATCTGCTTTGATTGATTCAACATCAATATGAGAAGCTTTTTCGTTTCCTGAAATAAATGGATCTACTAAGAGATTAATTTCCTCTATCTGAATTCCAAGACAGGCGTGTCCGTAGAATGTAATTTTCATGTTTTTTGATTTTGCTTAAGATAATACTTTGCTTCGAATCAAGGTTCAAAGTTTAAATTTAAACAATTAAACTAAAAACTACTAAAATGATTTCTTATTTGAAAACAAACCAAAAGTGAACACCATTAACATCAGTATCTACATTTAAAATAGAGCGAAGTTGATTGGCCAACCTTCTAATAAGATTCAATCCCATAGATCCTGAAGCGTCCACATCAAAACCGGGAGGCAAACCAATCCCATCATCTTTGTAATCAAATAATATATGCCCATTTTCTTCCTTTAACTGAATGAAAATATTACCAGTTTTCTCGCCCTTAAATGCATACTTGAACGAATTGGAGATGAGTTCATTTAATATAAGTCCAATAGGGATGGCTCTATCGACATCTAAGGCAGCACTATGCGCATCTATATGCATGTTAATTCTGAACCCTCCTTTTTTGTAAACCGACTGAATACTTGCAGAAAGGGACTCTATGTACTCCTGCATCTTGATAACGGAAAGATCTTCATTTTGATAGAGTTTTTGATGAATTAACGCCATGGCCTTTACCCTACTCTTTCCTTCTTCTAGGGCATTTATGGCCGATTTACTTCGAGTATTTTTAGTTTGAATACTAAGTAAACTTGAGACAACCTGAAGATTGTTCTTAACCCTGTGGTGAATTTCCTTTAACAGGGAATCCTTTTCGATCAATGAGTTTTCAATAATTTGTTTTTGATTCTCTATTAATCGCTTGTTTTTTAAACTCTTTAAATAAGCAACTACTAAACCTATCACACATATAAAACAAAGGATAAGTGCTGATACACTGAGATAGATTGCCTTTTCTCTTTCTAATATCTCCGTTTTATTTTTCTCTAAATTTAATCGTTGACGTTCTATGGTTTCTTTTTGATTGTTCAAATCAAACTGCACCAGTAAACTCAATAATTGTTTTTTTCTACTGCTATAATCTAAGGAGTCTTTTAATTTTACATAGCGCTTAAAAAATATGGATGCAGAATCCGGTGCACTATCTCTAAGGTAAAGATTCGCTCTTAAGCGGTTATAATTTACAGTGGTAGATTTAACTAACTTTTGTTTGGTAACGATGCTATCGAGATACGATTTGGCCATGGTAAGATTATTTATCTCCATATAGCATTCCGCCAAATTACCCCATAAATTCACAGTGGTTTTAGAATACCTTCCCTTATCGTACACCCGACTAGATGAAACTCCTGCCTCTAGGTAAGGAATAGCTTCTTCAAATTTATTTTGAAACATTTTGCACTTCCCTAGATTGCTTTCAATTAGTCCTTTTAGATATATAGCCTCATTAAAATCTTCTGAACTGATCAAGCTTTCATTATTGAGGTAGGTCATAATACTCTGATGAGCAATTTCAATATCCTTTAATGCGGTATATATCGATCCATCCTTCAATAGATAGGTCCCGAGATTGTTGTAATACTCGGCCTTATAAAAATTGTCTTCGCCTTTTCTTAATTTTGATTTATTGGCAATGGTATATTCCATCATGGCTTGGCGATAAAGTCCTAATTCAGCGTAGATATCGTAAAGAACTACTTTCTCTCCTAAACCTTTTAATTGTCGTCGAATTTCCAATTGCTTATCGTGCAACTGCAATTCTTTATATAACTTATCTAGTGTATAAAGCAGATGGACCTTTATAGGACGATCGAGTTTTTTAAGTTTGTGCAAGAGTTCCTCTCCAATAAGGGCGCCTTTATCATAATTGCCCACATCATAATACAGCTCCGATAACATTAGCTTATACTTAAAAACAGAAACGGAGTCCTTTTTTTTCTCAGCCGAAAGAAGCGGCTCGTTAATAGAATCTAACCAGCTATATGCTGAACTGACCGAGTATCGTCTTTTGGTTTCAAAAAAGTAATTTACCCGCTGATCCGCATCCTTCAATTCTAGGAACACCTCCAAAGGATCTTCAATGGTATCGAAATTCTGGGCAACAACCTTTAACGAGGTTCCGATAAGAAATAGGAAAATTATATATATTTTGATGAGCTTTCCCAATAGTTTATATGCAAATTACTTTCCTTAATGTTTCTTTAAAAAAGCCTAAACATTACATTTAGGCTTTTGATCAACATATAATAATAAATCTTCCAAGCGTCATTATTATATAATTAACATCTTAACAGCGGTTAAACTTACTTCAATAAATTTAATTAATTAAATTTTTGTTGTATAAGAATACTTTTGTGTGGTAAAAATATTAAGATCGTTTTAAATCTTTCTATTTTACAAAGGACCTCTGTCAATTTAAGTCATAGCACTTTAAAGATAGTAACCAACCTTCGTTAAAAGTCAAAAGAGTCTTGGGGAATTCCAAAACTCTTTTGTTACCTATTATTAATTAGGTTGTTGAATCATCTGTTAGTGTGGGGGATATTGATAAAAGGTATTGTCAGGGGAAAATTAATTATCATTAACACTAACGACTTTTCAAATATATATTTATTATAGTATAGTATAAAACATATGTTGACAACTACCCATATATTGTTGTTAATACTGTTATAAGTGTGGTTAGAAGGTGTTTTTACCAAGCTAAGCATTCATGTTTGAGAGTATAAATTCCCTAAACTCTTTAGAAATAGGGATGTTTTTACCATTAATCATTATGTCCTTTGTATTGATCGCTTCGATATGATCGATATTAACAATATAAGATTTGTGTGCACGGTAAAATTGTTCCGAAGGGAGCTTCTCCAGGTAATCCTTTAAAGCAGATCGAACTAAAAAGTTTTTATCTGCTGTGTAGACCTCTAAATATACATTATCTGCTTTGACATACTGAATGTCATCGAAAGGGATTCGATAATAATGTTGATTCTTTTTTACAAAGATGGAGTTTCTAAGGACAGAGCTTGACAAATGCTTATTCTCCTCTTCTACTACATTATCAGTTTGCGCAGCAGCGCTGGCTGCTTCATTGAAGTTAGAAAGTGCGATTTCAATAGAAGTAAATAGATCTTGTTGTTCAAAAGGTTTTACCAGGTAGCCACTTGGATGAACACTTTTAGCGTTTTCTACTGTTGCTTTGTCAGAATTTGAGGTCACAAAAATAAAGGGGATATTGTAATTTTCCCTTATGTGTTTTCCAAAGTCTATTCCAGTTTTCTCTGTTGCTAGAACAATGTCCACCAAGGCAAGATCAACTTGGTTTTCCTTAAGGGCTTGTGTAGCACTCTCAAAGTCAACGACATTAGCAACAATTTCATAGCCTATATCTTCGAGCATAGATTGCATGTCGTCAGCTATGATCACATTATCCTCAAGGATAAGAATCTTAATTAGTTGGTTCAAAATAAATGCTGTTAATTTAGATTTAAAACTACAAAAAATTATTATAACTAAACAGAAAAAGAACTGCAAATAAAAAAGTTGATAAGGATAATTTTTTCAATTCTGGATCTAAAAGCTGTTCATGTTCAATGGAACGAACTCTTTTTAAATGTAAAATAATTGGAATAAAGGAAATTATAAAAATAACATTTGTCCAATGTTGATAATTTAGCACTAAGAATAAAACTGCTGTTGTGAGCCCCACCAGAATAATTAAGGTGTGATATTTTTTTGCTTTGGCAATTCCAAGATTAACCACCATGGTGTTCTTGTTAGACTTGGCATCACTCTGGACGTCTCTCATGTTGTTTAAATTCAATACCCCAACACTTAATAATCCAACAGATACTGCAGGTAAAATTACATCCCATTCCATTTTTTTGGCGTATAAAAAATAAGAACCAATCACGCTCACTAATCCAAAAAAAATAAATACAAAAAGATCACCATAACCATGGTACCCATAGGCAGAACTACCAACAGTATACTTAATAGCTGCAGCAACCGCAAACAAACCAAGAACGAAAAAAAGTAAAGAAAATAATAATTGCTCACCACCAAACGAGGTATAGATTAAGGCAATAGCCACTATCATAGTAAGTATTGTAGTCACAATCATTGCGTAAAGCATTTCCCTCGCAGAGATAATCCCACTTTGCAAAGCACGAACAGGCCCTACTCGATCCTCATTATCAGTTCCTTTTACTCCATCACCATAATCATTGGCAAAATTGGATAAGACCTGAAAACCTACCGTTGTAACGAGTGCTAATACAAAAATATACGGATTAAATAAACCTTCGGCGAAGGCGATTGCGGAACCTACAATGATACCAGATACAGACAAGGGCAGCGTTCTAAGACGTGCAGCCTCTATGAGCGTTTTAAGTTTTGTCATTCAATTTTTAAAATGCTTCTTCAATTTTAATGCGTTTACCATTTTTATAAGAGGCCACAAAGACATCTTTAAAACCTAGGGCTACCATTTCTTTTCGAAATATATTTGCATCTTCCAAATTACTAAAATTCCCAAGGGCATATTTGTTAAACTTTTTATCTTTATAATGATTGATGTTATTTAGGTCATTAGAGTACAAAGAGATTTCTTTAGCCTCAAAAGCTGCAACCTGTACAGCGTATATAAGAGTAGTGTCATTAAAAGCAACTATCGAGTTTGGTGAATGTAGTGGTTGAGAATCTGGTTTTTGGTTCAAAAGCACAATTGAGTCTTCATACTTATCCAAATCGCTTTTCTTAATAAGCATTTTGTTTTGAGATTCTAAAAGACGTTCATTAATAAAAAATGAAGGTTTTATAAAATATAGAGCTACACCAAGTGCTAGTATTACAACTAAGCAAATTGAAACGAATCTTAAAATATTGCAGGAGCGATACAGTTTATCCTTCTCAACACGTTGTTTTTTTAATTCATTCAGTAGCCGTTGCTCTTGTATTTCTTTTGTTTCAATAGTTCTATGTAAGCAAACTAAATGATTTTCGTCAATATAAGGCATGATCGAACAGATTTAATTCTACTTGATACTTTTTAAGGAATCCATTTTATCCCTTTAAAATTCGGCTTCCTTTTTTCTAAAAATGCATTTCTACCTTCCTTAGCTTCTTCGGTCATATAGGCCAGACGTGTAGCCTCCCCTGCAAATACTTGCTGTCCAACCATTCCGTCATCAGTTAGATTCATGGCAAACTTCAACATCTTAATGGAAGTTGGAGATTTCTCTAGTATTTCTTGGGCCCATTGATATGCGGTGTCTTCAAGTTCTTGGTGTGGAACAACCGCATTGACCATTCCCATTTCAAAGGCTTCTTGTGCACTGTAATTTCTTCCTAAGAAGAATATTTCTCTTGCTTTTTTCTGCCCAACCATTTTGGCCAAATAGGCAGAACCATATCCTCCATCAAAACTGGTAACATCAGCATCTGTTTGCTTGAATATGGCATGTTCTTTACTGGCTAGGGTCATATCGCAAACCACGTGCAAGCTATGTCCTCCTCCAACTGCCCAACCTGGAACCACAGCAATAACTACCTTAGGCATAAATCGAATCAGACGCTGAACCTCTAATATATTTAAACGATGGTAACCATCATCACCTACATAACCTTGATCACCACGTGCTTTTTGATCTCCTCCACTACAAAATGAATAGACGCCATCTTTAGTTGATGGTCCTTCTGCAGAAAGCAACACCACTCCAATGGTGACATCCTCTTGTGCATCGTAGAATGCTTGATATAGTTCACTTGTGGTTTTAGGCCTAAAGGCATTCCTTACATTAGGTCTGTTAAATGCAATACGGGCTACCCCATTACATTTCTTATAGGTTATATCTTCAAACTCCCTAACGGTTTCCCAGCGAGGTTTATTCATTGGTTTTTCTATTTTTATCAAAAATATGAAGATATACGATTCAAAACTAACTTTAAAGTGAAGATTTTGGCATGAATCACTAAAAATTGGATTTTGATCGTAATTTTACATTTAAACTACCATTTATTTCAGACGAATACCATCCGGGTCTATGGAAATTAATTTTTCCTTGTAAAGCGCTCCAATGGCCTTTTTAAAACTCTTTTTGCTCAAATTTAGAGTCATTTTGATAAGCTCAGGATCACTCTTATCTCCAAGGGCTAAGTACCCATTATTGTCCTTTAACTGATCGAGTATCTTTTGAGAGGCGGGCTGAATAGCTTTATAACCTTGAGGCTTTAGACTTATGTCAATTTTCTGATCCTCTCTAATCTTTTTAATGTATCCTAGGTGCAAGCTACCTAATTTTAGTGGCTCGAAAAGTTCATCATTATAAATCAAGCCTTTATACTTGTTATTAATAATTACCTCCACTCCCATATCAGTGAATCGAGAAACGATAATTTGAACTTGATCATTAAAGACAAGTTCTACATTTTCATTTGAAACAAATTGATTCGTTTTACTTGATGCTACCAACCTCTTGGTCTGCTCGTCTTCATACACATATACCAGATACCATTTACCTTGTTCCATTTTACGCGCTTGTTCACGAAAAGGAACAAAGAGATGCTTCTCTAAACCCCAGTCTAAAAATGCACCAATATTGTTTACCTCTACTACCTTTAAAAGCGCAAATTCTCCTTTGACTACTTTTGGTTTTAGGGTAGTTGCTACAGGACGCTCCTCATGATCTAGATAGCAGAACACCGTTATGCTTTGCCCAATTTCAAATTCTTTGGGTACGTATTTATTTGGTAGTAAAACATCATTTCCAGAATCATCTCCAAGGAAAATCCCAACGGATGTTTCTCGTAAAATTTCCAAGGTATTATATTCGCCGATATGTATCATAGAGCTCAAGTTATAAAACAGTCTGCAAAGGAACGCATTTAAAGTGAAATAACGCAATAAATCGGTGGTTTACCCATTAGAATACACCAAGCTAAAGCGCAAGATTCGGTATTCAATACAAAATTTATTATAATACCTTTGGAATTATAATAGCAATGAAATATGGATCTATTTAGCCAATTAAACGACCCAACTGAAAACCTACTTCCTTACCAGGGTATGGTAAACTATTACGGCTCCATTATGGACCACAAACTTGCAGATCAATATTTTCAGATTTTAATGGATTCTATTGCATGGCAAAATGATCAAGCGATTATTTTTGGAAAACTTATAACCACTAAAAGAGAAGTTGCCTGGTATGGGGATCGCAACTTCCCATACTCCTATTCTAATACCACTAAAACTGCCCTGCCATGGACCAAAGAATTATTAGAACTTAAAACTTTAGTTGAATCAACTTCAGGTGAAAGTTTTAATTCTTGTCTTTTAAATCTTTACCATGATGGCAGCCAAAGTATGGCTTGGCACAGTGATGCTGAAAAGGATTTAAAGAAAAATGGAGCAATTGCATCTCTTAGTTTCGGTGCTAATCGAAAGTTTGCCTTTAAACATAAAGCCACCAAAGAAAAGCGAGCCTTATACTTACCTTCTGGAAGTCTTTTAATAATGAAAGGGGAAACTCAACAACACTGGCTTCACCGGCTTCCTCCAACTAAAAAGGTTCAAACCCCTAGAATTAATCTAACTTTTCGCACCATTGATAGCAGTAAATCATAACAAGCGAGGGTTTTGTAGTTTAACAATTATTGACACCTTGGCATACTTTATGTTACCATCTACCGTTAAATAACTAGTGTAAAAACTCAAATAAATTATTTCAAATGAAATTTATCAACTTATTTTTCAGTTTATTCTGTATGCTGTTTCTACTGAGCAGCTGTGGGTCTTCGGATGATGACTTTAATTCAGGTCCTATTGTGGATGATTGTCTTGGACTTGGTGCTGACCAATTAACTTTAAAAATTCAGGATCATTATACCACATTACCAGGGAAAGTTTCCGTGTTTTTCAAAGTGACCACAAAGGATGGTAATCACCCAGTTGCTGGACTATCGGCAAACAACTTTAAAATTTTTGAAAAAGGCTCGAACGACAACTGTTATAAGCCTATTTCTGCCTCCGAATCTAACGGAAGAATTTCTTCAAAATCTCAAATTTTTAATACCAATACACTTTTAGTCCTAGATTTAAGTAACAGTGTTTTAAGTACTAGTTTGGAAGAATTAAAACTTGCAAGTACTAGTTTTATTGAGCAAGTGATGCCTTCCACGCCAAGTGAAGAATTTAAAATGGGTGTTTATTGGTTTGATGGCGAAGATGTATTACATGAATTAAATCCTCTGACTACTGACAGGACTCAATTAATAACAGCTATAGAAGGAATAACAAACAATATTAGTAATGACCCTTCAACGGATTTGTATGGGGCAGTTATTAAGGCTACAGATTCTGCAACTGCTATCTTGGAGGAGAATAAAAAAGAGGAGGTTCTAGCTGCAGCTTCTGTTGTTATATTTACAGATGGTACAGATCAAGCTGCGCGATATAGCAAAAATGCTGCCATAAACAAGGTGAAAAATGCAGATGAGAACATCTCCTTTTTCTCCATTGGATTAGGTTCTGAAATAGAGACAAACATCCTAAACCAAATTGGAAAAAACGGGAGTGCTTATGCTGCAAACAAAGAAGAGTTAGAAGACACGTTTGAAGAAATCTCAGAAGATGTAGAAGGTCAAGCAAACAGCTTCTATTTATTTGAGTATTGCAGCCCAAAAAGAAGTGGTAAAAACCTCCTAGTCATCCAAGCCATTCAAGGTGAAAATCAGGGATCGGTTCAAACACAATTCGATGCTACTGGATTTACTGGCGGTTGTGAATAATTAAATTTTCAAAGGTTATACTTAAGAGCCATAAAAAAAGTGCTTTCTAGATACATTGTAGAAAGCACTTTTTTTAATTGATCTATTCCTTAAAACCATGGTATTGATCATAAAACTTTAATAGTTTTTATGACTGATATTCTTTAACGATATTCATACGTAGTTTACGGAAATAATCCTCTGCCAACCAATCCCTGTAGTTTTTAGTACTCTTACTAATACACATGGAATAACGCTTTATTCTGCTTTGAATATCATCCTTTAATTCCAAGGCCAGCATTCGAGCCTCATATGCATCTTCACTGTTTACCACGCACATTTGCGTGTGTTGGTCTAGTGATCTATCTAAGATAGTTTTTGATTTTTGGCCTTTTTTTATGATCTCATCATAGGCCGTTTCGATATCAAAAGTAACCTCTTCACTTTTGGCAAATTTGGCTCGTAATTCCTTGGGCATCTCATATACAAAATGACTTTCTATCTCCTCGTCATCCTTGATGTTTTCAAGGTAAAAATCAGGATATTTAAAAATGTGCTGCCAGTCAACAGGTTGGCTCCATAGTCCGAACCTTGCCACATTGTTACCAAGATCCAAAACAGTGAAATTATTTTTATTGGGTAAAACCCGAGATCCCCTACCTATCATCTGAAAGTATAAGGTCAAAGAACGAGTAGCTCTATTTAATATAATAGTCTCCACTGAAGGTTCATCAAATCCAGTGGTTAGAATACTAACTGAACTCAAAATTGCATCCGGTGTATTCTTGAACCATTTTAAAATCTCCTTTCGCTCTTTATTACTATGGGTGTTATCGAGATGTCTAACGGGGTATCCAGCCTCTCTAAACATTTCATACACATACCAAGAGGTGTTGATACCATTATTAAATATTAGCGTTTTAGTCCCTTTAGCCTTTTCTTCATAGGCGTAAAGCAACTTCTCCTGCATATCCAAATTTGTGTATAAAGCCTCGGATGATTTTACCGTATAGTCCCCATTAATACCTACCTTTAAACTTCCCAATCCTACATCATACGAATAGGTATGAGCCTTAGCTAAGAAGCCTTTATGAATCAAGGTCTGAATAGCTTCGCCTATTATTAGTTCATTGTAGTTGTCCTTCATCGGAAGTTTGATATTTGAACTAAGCGGTGTGGCAGTAACTCCTAAAATGAAGCTATTTTTAAAGTAAGACAATAATTTTCGAAAGGAATTATAATGCGCCTCATCGATAATTACCAATCCAATATTATCGATCTCTAGCTTATTGTCGTTAAGTCTATTCTTTAAGGTTTCAACCATGGCTACAAAACACATGTATTGGTCTTGATCTGGTAGGTCTTTAACCTTGCTATTAATGACTTTGTTATTCACATTAAACCCCTTAAGCATCTTGGAGGTTTGTTTGCTAAGTTCAATTCTATGAGTAAGCACCACAACTTTTTTATCGTACTGCTCGAGATATCTTCTAACAATCTCAGAGAAAATAACTGTTTTACCTCCCCCGGTGGGTAGTTGATATAATAAATGGTAATTGGGAGGTTGATTCTCTATTCGATTGAATATTTCATCAATGGCTCCCTTTTGATAATCGTATAATTCTTTTTTTTCTTCTTCTTCCGTTGCTATCATACACCTATTTCTGTAAGGTAATTGGTTAAACGTGCAAATTTAGTCAGTTTTATCCTTATAGTGAAATAATAACCACAGATTAACGAAAATCTAAGAAACTTGGTATTTATACCTGAATATTAAGGGTTTATACAATCCTTAACATAATTGTTATGGTCAATCCACATAATTCTTTTAGTTTAGCAGCTTAAAGTTCATAGAAGCCTATAGTAATAGGCAAAAAACAACAAAAGTAAATTTATGAGTCAAGTAAAAGAAAACGACACAGTAAAAGTACATTACACTGGAAAATTGGAAGACGGTCAAGTTTTTGACAGTTCGCTTGAGAGAGAGCCATTAGAGTTCACTTTAGGTCAAGGTCAATTAATTCCAGGGTTTGAAAACGGAATTTTAGACATGTCGGTTCATCAAAAAAAGACGATTCACATTCCATCTGCCGAAGCCTATGGTCAGGTTCAAGATGAATTATTCCAAGAAATACCAAAAAAAGAATTACCTGAAGATATAAAGCCTGAAAAAGGGATGGGATTAGTCTCAAGAACACCGGATGGACGTGAGATCCAACTAGTAGTTTCTGAGGTAAAACCAGAAAGTATTGTTGTGGATGCAAACCATCCATTAGCGGGGAAAGATTTAATTTTTGATATAGAGGTATTGGAAATTAAATAATTTCTTTATCGAACATATAAAAAGCCTGAAAATAATTATATTCTCAGGCTTTTTTGTTCCCAATTCTTAAATAAAAATTAACGTTTGAGTAATACTCTTAAAAAAAGACTAAAATTCAAGCCTCTATTTCACTATTACCCTGTTTTACTTGCATTTCTAATAAAAAATACGTATTAATGCTAGCTGAGTAACAATTTATAGAAAAAAATACATGAGACAGCTTAAGATTATAAAGCAGGTTACCAACCGAGAATCCAAATCTCTTGACAAATACCTACAGGATATCAGTAAGATTGATATGATTACTGCTGATCAAGAAGTAGAACTTGCTCAACGAATTAAAGCTGGAGACCAATTGGCCTTAGAACAGTTAACCAAGGCCAACTTACGTTTTGTGGTTTCTGTGGCCAAACAGTATCAAAATCAAGGATTAAAATTACCAGATTTAATTAATGAAGGAAATTTAGGACTTGTCAAAGCGGCTAAACGATTTGATGAAACTCGTGGATTTAAATTCATTTCCTATGCCGTATGGTGGATTCGTCAGTCTATACTTCAAGCATTAGCAGAACAATCTAGAATTGTTCGTTTACCACTGAATAAAATTGGCTCTATAAATAAAATAAACAAAGCATACTCCTTTCTAGAACAAGAGCATGAGAGAGCACCTTCGGCAGAAGAAATTGCTAAGGAACTCGATATGACAATTAAAGATGTAAAGGAATCTATGCGTAATTCTGGAAGACATCTTTCTATGGATGCTCCACTTAAGGAAGGAGAAACATCCAACCTATATGATGTTGTACGATCGGGTGAATCACCTAATCCAGATAAAAGTTTAATGCACGATTCTCTTCATATTGAAATAAGTCGCGCCCTAGATACCCTTACCTCTAGAGAAGCCGATGTTATACGATTAAATTATGGTATTGGAAATCAACAACCCATGACCCTTGAAGAAATTGGAGAGGTGTTCGATTTAACCAGGGAACGCGTACGTCAAATTAGAGAAAAAGGCATTCGTAGGTTACGTCATAATACCAGAAGTAAGATTTTAAAAACATATCTAGGATAATGACTAGAAAATTTAAACCCGTATAAACCATACGGGTTTTTTTTCCGTAAATACTTGTAACATTCGAACCTCTGATTTTTAGAATTGAATCACATAAATTTTAATGGTGATTTAACAAGTAGGTACTTTAAAATTCGTTTGTTTGTATATTATGAGAATAAAAAACTTTATCAATAAACACAAAAAAGTAATTTTAATTTCAATAGCAGGTTTTTGTTGCCTGCTTTTTATGTTTTACGGTTCAATCTATTTCGGATTATGGGGACACATCCCTTCTAAGGATGAACTTTCTAATTTGGATTTAGAACAGGCAACAGAAATTCTATCCCAGGATGGTGAACTCCTAGGTAAATTATATATTAATGATCGTCAACCTATTCCATTTGATAGCATTCCTCAACATTTAATAGATGCGTTGGTAGCCACAGAAGACGCCCGTTTTTATGAGCATAACGGTGTTGATGTGCGTAGCCTTTTTCGAGTGCTGATAAAGTCCATTTTGCTTCAAGATGATTCCTCTGGTGGAGGAAGTACTATAAGTCAGCAGTTGGCTAAAAATTTATTTCCTCGTAAAAACCTAGGCTCTTTAGGTATTGTCGTTCATAAAATTAGAGAAACCATAATTGCTAAGCGATTGGAAAAGGTATATTCTAAAAATGAAATACTGCTACATTATTTAAATACTGTACCTTTTAGTGATAACACCTTTGGAATAGAGAGTGCTGCTAAGCATTTTTTCAATAGCTCTACATCTGAGTTAACCACATCACAAGGTGCTACCTTAATAGGCTCTTTAAAAGCCACGTACTATTATAACCCAAAACTTTTTCCCCAGCGTAGCATGCAACGTCGAAACGTGGTATTAAGTCAAATGAAAAATTATGGCTATCTAGACAAAGGGGTTTACGATACATTAGCCAAGGATTCTATAACTTTAGACATTCAACAGTACAGCTATAATGATGGCTTAGCACCCTATTTTAGAGAGCATGTTCGATTGTATTTAAAAAATTGGCTTCGAGATTACAACCAAAACAAGGACAGCACCATTAATGTTTATACCGACGGTCTTAAAATCCACACAACAATCAACTATCAAATGCAGAAATTGGCTGAACAGGCCATGAAGGAGCACCTTGGAACATTGCAAGAGCAGTTCGAAGAAAGTTATGGTGAAAGTGCACCTTGGCTCATCAACCAAGCATTAATAGAAGAAGAGGTTAAAAAATCACCGGCCTATAAAAACCTTATTAAACAAGGTTTAAGTGAGGTGGCAGTGATGGATTCCCTTAACAAGAAGAAGGAAATAGAACTTTTCTCATGGAAAGGTGAACAGAAAAAGAATGTCAGTAGTATTGATAGTATCCAACATTACATGAAACTACTCAACTGTGGTTTTGTGGCTTTAAACCCTGCAGATGGGGCCCTAAAGGTGTGGATTGGAGGAATTGATTACAAACACTTTAAATACGATCATGTTATTCAAAGTAAGCGACAAGTGGGATCTACCTTTAAACCCATTGTATACACCACAGCTATTGAAAATGGTTTAGATCCATGCACCTACTTTTCCTTACAAGAGGTAGAATATAAAAATTTAAAGGGGTGGACTCCAAAGAATGCTTCGGATAAAGAACAAGGGGATTATCTCAATTACTCCATGGAGTATGCATTAAGTAGGTCTATTAACACTATTGCAGTCAAGGTTTTAGAAGAGGCAGGAATTCAAAACACCATACTACAGGCTCAAAAGATGGGTATAAGCTCTACCCTACCGGAGGTTCCATCATTGGCACTGGGTACCGCAGAGCTCACTGTCATGGAACTCGCCATCGCATATTCAACCTATTTAAATCATGGCATCCCAGCAACACCAAAATTTATAACCAAAATTGAGGATGATAACGGCGACATCTTATTTGAAAATAAGACAATTGAACAAGATGACACCGAAAAAGAACCCGCGATTTCTGAAACCACACGGGAAGTTGTACTTGAAATGATGAAAACTACAATTAATGAAGGTACAGCACAACGGCTTCGAAGTACATTTGGATTAAAAAATGAATTGGCTGGAAAGACGGGTACCACACAAAACAATAAAGATGCTTGGTTTGTCGGTCTCACACCAAACTTAGTGAGTGTCACCTGGGTCGGTTTGAACAATCATCAAATTGGGTTCAAATCCACCGGAATGGGACAAGGAGCCAACGCAGCACTTCCCATATTTGGACGTTGGATGCAAAAAATGAATAAAGCAACTGAATTAGGTACCTATACTAAAGCTCGTTTCGAGCCAACCTCCAAAGAAGTACTAGAGAGTCTAGACTGTAATCCAGAAAAAAGAGATGGCTTTTTTAAGCGATTATTCAGCAACCCTGACAAAACGAAAAGCAGGAAGTTTAAGTCAAAAACATCCTCTAAATAATCCTTTTATTACCCTAAATGCGTTTTTGGATTTACTTTTCTGCCCATCTTAGTGAAAATTAGAATTTTTTTAGTCCAAAACTGATGTTTATACCATAAAAATTTGTGACTTCAGAAGGTGATTTTGTGGTAATTATTAACTTTTTTATGAGGTCACTAATAATCGTTGTTACGATTTTACCCATGTCGAATTTAGACTTAATACTACAACTAAAAGGATAGATGATATCACTTCCTTATTTGAAAAATAAATCTATATTTTTCTTTTAAACTTCCAATGGATCGGCAGTACCAATATTAATTTAGGATATAATAGATGTAAAAATATTGTCTAAAATCTTTAAGTGTAGATTTTACATATATAGCTTATTAATTATTGTTAAATTCACATTTAATCATAACTCGTAATGTTTATACCATAAATTTTTAGAACACTTATTTATGTTTCGATATAATTTTGGCTATTTTTAACGTAATTATGAATTCATTAACATAATTGACTAACTATTTGTTTAACCAAAATTAAATGTGTGAAAAACTATTTAACAACATTCAACAAGCTATTTTCCCCGTTGATTCTGGCACTGTTTTGTACAGTGAGCATGAATGCGACCGAGGGAATTTCAATTCATTTAACAGCTAGCCAACAGCAAATTACTGGTACTGTATTAGATGCAGAAACCGGCACTCCTATTCCAGGAGCAAATGTTATTGAAAAAGGGAGTTCAAATGGTACAACTACCGATTTCGACGGTAATTATACTATTTCCGTAGCTCCAGGCTCCACACTTGTCTTTTCTTATATTGGTTTTAAGGATCAAGAAGTTCAAGTGGGACAACAAACCGAAATCAATGTTACACTTTCAGCAGATGTCACCGCATTGGATGAAATTGTAGTAGTTGGTTATGGTACACAGAGAAAATCTGATCTAACAGGTGCTGTCTCCGTTGTGGATGCCGATGAACTAACCCAACAACCCGTAGCTGACGTTACCAATCAGTTGCAAGGGCGAGTTTCTGGGGTAACCATCACAGGAGGTGGGCAACCTGGTGAAGCTCCCCAGGTAAAGATTCGTGGTGCTAATACCTTTGGTAACAACACGCCTCTTTATGTTGTGGATGGTATTCCAACAGATGGAATTCAGGATCTAAATCCAAATGATATCGAAACCATGCAGGTACTTAAGGATGCGGCATCGGCTTCTATCTATGGTTCTAGAGCAGCAAACGGGGTAATTATTATTACCACCAAAAAAGGTAAAGGTAAACTCAAAGTTACCTATGACTCTTATTATGGTGTTCAAATGGTACAAAGTGGAAACCCATGGAACATCCTAAGTTCTCAGGAGATGGCAAATCTAAATTGGATGGCTCAACGCAACACAAATCCAGGTGATGCTCCTAGTAGCGATCAATATGGAAATGGTGCTACTCCGGTGCTCCCTAACTATATCGCACCAGTTGGTGCAAATTCAGTAAATGAGGCGCTGTATAATGTGAATCCTAATTATACCAATTCTTCAGATGTTGGTGATTTCTATCGTATTGTACGCGCTAACAAAGAAGGTACAAACTGGTTCCAAGAAATCTTTAGTCCCGCGAGCATTCAAAGTCACAACCTATCTGTTAGTAGCGGAGGTGAACGAGGTAGTCATTTGTTTTCTTTAAACTACTACAACCAAGAAGGTACTTTAATTAACACTTACCTAAAACGTTACAGTATTCGTGCTAACTCCACTTATAATATAAGTGACAATGTAAGAATCGGTGAAAATATTAGTTTCACCATTCGAGATAATCCACAAATCGATGCACTTACTGAAGGTAGTGGTATTGGATTCGCTTTTAGAAATCAGCCTATTATCCCAGTTTATGATATCATGGGAAACTATGCAGGTTCCTTTGGTAGTGGTTTAGGTAATGCGAAGAACCCAGTTGCTATTATGGACCGTACGCGAAACAACCGCGGTGTTTCTTCACGATTATTCGGTAATATTTTCCTAGAAATTGATTTCTTGAAGCATTTCACTTTCAGAACCAATTTTGGTGGTCAGTATTTTAGCAACAGCTTTAATTCTTTTCAATTTCCAGAATATGAAAATGCTGAAAACCTCACCGTTAATCAGTATAATGAAGCTTCGGCTACCAACTTTAATTGGACTTGGACAAATACAGTACAATACCAAAATTCATTTAATGACAAGCACAATATTACTGTACTCTTAGGTACTGAGGCTTATCAAAATAAAGGTAGAGAAGTTGGAGGTTCGACTCAGCAATATTTCAATTTTGATCCAAATTATGTAAATCTAGATACTGGTTCAGGAACACAAACTAATTACAGTTTCCAATATCAAGACCAATTGGCCTCGGTCTTTGGTCGTGTTGACTATAATTTTAGTGATCGATATTTGCTAAGTGCAACGATTCGTCGTGATGGGTCTTCAAGGTTTTTGGAAAACCAGTACGGATGGTTCCCTGCGGTGAGTGCTGGATGGAATATTACCAATGAAAGTTTCTTTCCAGAAACAAGTTGGTTAGACAACCTTAAAGTTCGTGGAGGATATGGTGTGATGGGTAATCAGTTAAATGTAGATCCTCAAAACTCCTTCACTACTTTCTTAGGAAACCAGCAGACCTCCTACTATGCCATTGGAGCTACTAATTCAAGTACTTCCGAAGGTTTCTCAAGATCGCGCTTAGGAAATCCACAAGCAGAATGGGAGAAAAACATCAACTCAAACATTGGTATTGATGCTAGTTTGTTTAATCATACTGTACAACTTACTGTGGATTATTATAAAAAAACAGTAGAAGATCTACTTTACAATCCTAATCTTCCTGCTACCATTGGTACCGCAACAGTACCATATATAAACGTAGGTGAGATGAAAAATAGCGGGGTGGATATTGATGTTTCTACTTTTTTCAACTTAACGGACGATTTAAGACTTAATACTACTGTGACCTTCACTACTTACGATAACGAAATCGTAAAAATTACAGACGAACTACAGTACTTTGATCTTGAAGGACGTCGCTTTAATGGTAGTACTATTATCCGTAACGCTGAAGGACATGCAGTGAGTGAATTCTTTGGATACCAAATCGATGGATTCTGGGATTCTACAGATGAGATTAATCAAGCGAACGCTTCAGCAGCATCTGCTACCGGAAATCCTAATGCAACTTACCAAAATGATGTTGCAGTTGGTAGATTCCGTTATAAGGATGTCAACGGTGATGGTCGAGTTACTGATGAGGATAGAACATTTTTAGGTAATCCAAATCCAGATTTCACTTATGGATTAAATGTGGAGTTACTGTATAAAAATTGGGACTTTAGCATGTTTATGTATGGATCACAAGGAAATGATATTTGGAACAACGTTCGTTGGTGGACAGATTTCTACAGTTCCTTCCAAGGTGCGAAAAGTCATACTGCACTGTATGATTCTTGGACTCCAACAAACACCAATGCTAGCGCACCAATTCAGGAGACCACTGGTTCTTTCAGTACTGCAAACGTACCAAACTCGTATTTTGTTGAAGATGGATCTTATTTAAGAGTAAGACAAATGCAACTCGGATATTCTCTTTCCTCTGATTTGTTAGACAAAATAAAGCTCTCTAAACTAAGAATTTACGCTCAGGTGGTAAATCCATTTACTTTCACCTCTTACTCTGGATTAGATCCAGAAATATCTGGTGGTAGTGTGAACTTTGGTATTGATGAAGGGGCTTACCCAAATCAAAGACAGTTATTATTTGGACTTAACGTAATATTCTAAAGATGAAATTGAAAAATATAAAATATATGAAATTTATAAAACAAACATGGCGCTTTCCTGCAGCATTGTTAATGCTTACGGCACTGCTAAGTTCCTGTGCTGATAGTTTCTTGGACCAGCCCACAACAGGTGCCTTACCTGAGGAACCAGTAGCCACACAAACCGGGGTAAATGCCCTTCTAATTGGAGCCTATGGAGCTCTAGATGGACAAGGCCCAGACGCATCTGCCTTAGGTGGCGGAGGGCCATGGGAATCCTCTCCTGATAACTGGATTTATGGAACCGTTGCGGGAGGTATTGCCAGTAAAGGAAGTTTTGGGGGTGACCAACCTGCAATTGACCCGATAGCTAAGTTCTCCACCGATGCCTCTAATGGTTTTTTCAATACAAAATGGAAAGCAACCTATGAGGGTATAAACCGTTGTAATAACACCATCCTCTATTGTGTACAAGCTGAGGATATTCCTGAGGCTCAAAAGGCTGTAATTCTCGGAGAAGCAAGGTTTTTAAGAGGTCATTATTATTTTGAACTCAAAAAAATGTTTAATATGGTGCCTTGGATTGATGAGACAACTGAGGATCCCAAAACGCCTAACGACGTGGATATCTGGCCTATGATTGAGGCTGATTTTCAGTTTGCTTATGAGAACCTTCCAGCTGTTCAAAGCGAATTTGCAAGAGCCAATAAATGGGCAGCAGCTGCGTATTTAGGTAAAACTTACCTATACCAACATAAATTTACTGAGGCTAAAGAAATCTTTACCACAGTAATCAATCAAGGGGTAAATTCAGCTGGAGTAAAATATGATCTTATTCCTCTTTTTAGAGACAACTTTGATGCAGCTACAGAAAACAATGCAGAAACTGTCTTTGATATTCAGATGGTTGCCAACGATGGTACTGGATCTATATCAAGTTCTAATCAAGGTGGAATGTTGAATTTCCCTTATAACAGTCCATTTAGATGCTGTGGGTTCTACCAACCAACTCAAGATCTTGTTAATTCCTATAAAACAGATCCTACAACAGGGCTTCCTGATTTATATAATTATAACGACGATCCTGTGAAGAATGATATGGGTGTTTCTTCTGATGATGCCTTTACTCCTGACACTGGTACCTTTGATCCTCGGTTGGACTGGACGGTAGGTAGACGTGGTATACCTTTTCACGATTGGGGAGATCACCCAGGTGCTTCTTGGGTAAGAGATCAGGCATATGGTGGACCTTATGCCCCTAAGAAGAATATCTACTGGCAGGCCACACAAGATAAATTTGCAGATCAAAGTTCTTGGGCACCAGGTACTGCTATAAATGTTCACATTATCCGTTTTGCTGATGTACTTCTTATGGCAGCTGAAGCAGAAGCTCAAGCTGGAAGTCTACCACTTGCTATGGAATATGTAAATAGAGTACGTAGAAGAGCTTCTAATCCAGATGGATTCTTGTATGAGTATAGAGATCCTTCGAATCCAATGGATGGATTTGATACCACAACAACTGCTGCCGATTATGTGATTTCAGAATACACAGCAGCTCAATTTGGATCAACTCAGGATGCACTTGATGCTATTTACTTTGAGAGAAAGCTTGAATTAGCTATGGAAGGACATCGTTTCTTTGACCTAGTTCGTTGGGGAATTGCAGAGCAGACTCTCAATGACTACTTCGCTTATCAAGGAAGTATTACGACCGATGTTCGGGGAGGTAAGTTTATTCCTGGAAGAAGTGAGTACTACCCTATTCCTCAGGCACAAATTGATTTAAGTGTTGATGAAACAGGCGAACCAACCCTTACCCAAAATCCAAATTATTAAAAATCTCCTTCAAAACTAATACTTATTACATTGAACATGAAGGTCTTCGAAATCAATTTCGAAGGCCTTCATTGTTTCTGTTACTCCCCTATTTCCTGCTTACCTTTTAAATGATAAATGTTTATAACCTAGTTGAAAAGTATTTCGGACTTAGATTTTTAGGACTGTTAATATCCTTACCTTTAATAAAACTTCTTTTATTATGGATACTCGAACAGTGGATTTACTACGTGTACGCCCTGAAATTCCACAAGAAACAGTTTACGATTCAATGAGTGACAATGAGCGATTTCAAAACGTTACACTCCGACCAGTAATTAAATTACAAAACTATTTATTAGTAGAAGCTTTTAAAAATTATGCAAACAAACACAAAGGTGTTTACTTTACATTGGAATTAGAAAAGCGATTTCTTTACATTGAAAATGCAATCCAAAAAGACATCAAATTTAGGAATTCTTTAAAGGGAATGATCATCGGCCAATTTACTGTCGATGAGTATTTGGTTTATATTGAAGATTCCTCTGCTCTGAACAAAAGAATGATGAATTTGGTTGTAGAATCATTAAAAGATCAGGTACAACTTATAGAGTTAGAGGTTTGCATTTAAATAAGACTACAGATTTATGATAGTGTTGCATTAAAGCAAGGACTCTCCATTTAAATCCGTTGTTAGTACATCGCTCATATAATCGAAAAACGGACGGATTGCCCGAAAGGCATTGTCTACTTCAGTCGAGAAATTCTTAGCTATAACCTGACTGTCTGTAAATTCTTTTGTGACGATCCACTGCTTTTTTCGGATCAGGTCAATATCAGGATGCGTCTTATCAAATCCTCGCGGGGCAGTTTTGAGTTCTTCTCCTTTTAAGTGGCCAAAATGCTGTTTAAAATCAGTATGGTTTATGATCTGTCGAACTTCTGAGCCGTCCACTTCAAATTCTTTACGGATTCTTTTGATATCATTTTTCTCAGGTGACCAAAACCCACAAGCCAAAAACGAATTTCCAGGCTCGATATGTAAGTAATAACCTCCTCTTAAGGCAGGTTTAGCACGTTTGTAACTACAAGCGAAATGATTTTTATAGGGTGTTTTGTCGTGAGAAAACCGCACATCTCTATAGATTCTAAAAACCTTTAAATCGGTAATTTCATCATGGTGTTGCAGCTTCAACATCACTTGGTTAAAAAAAGGTTTGATAAGAGCCTGTTCGACCTTAAATTCTGGTTTATGCTTCTCAAACCATTCCCTATTATTATTTTGTTTTAAAGATTTTAAAAAATTCAGTGTTGATTTTGAAATGCGAGCTTCTTCCATCCGACGGATATATTTGTAAATAATTTAACTGGTAAAGTTACAAAAACACTCATCAAATCAGCGGATTTATCATAAATTTGAATAAATAAAAATGGAATGGGAAAAACAATTGCTCAGCAGATAATACAACACAAGCAACATCCGAATCTTAAGTTTAGATTGAAAGAACGAGCGGAAGAGTTCACAGATTTACTTTTTTATACCTTATTCGATGCTGAAACTCCTGTAGAGGAGAATATGGTTGAACTTCAGAGGATCTTTGAAGAATTGGTGGACTTAGCATGTTGGAATGTTAGTAAGACATGTTCCAGTGTTTGGGACGACTATATTGGTAGCCTACCAAGGATATTGGAGCTTTTGAATTTAGATGCGGAGACATTTCTTGAAGATGATCCAGCAGCTATCTCAAAGGAAGAGGTTTACCTGTGTTATCCCGGATTCTATGCCATTGCGATTTATCGCCTTGCTCATGAATTGCATAAGGCAGGTTTTCCAATGGTTCCAAGGCTAATGACAGAGTATGCTCATCGGCTAACGGGAGTAGACATCAATCCAGGAGCAACTATAGGGAAGTCATTTTTTATTGATCACGCTACAGGGATTGTAATAGGAGAAACGGCACATATCAAAGATTTTGTGAGAATCTATCAAGGGGTTACCCTAGGTGCCCTCCATGTGGCTAAGAATTTAAAAAACGTTAAAAGACATCCTACCATTGAGAATAATGTAACTATTTATGCTAATGCAACCATTTTGGGAGGTAAGACCGTTATTGGTGAGAATAGTACTATTGGCGGAAACGTCTGGCTAACCAAATCCATCGCACCAAATTCCATAGTTACCCATACTCCAGATATTAAAATAAAGTCTGCAATCAATGAATAGTTATAGTATATTAGATCGGATCGGAAACACTCCGATTGTAGCCTCAAAAAATCTTAATACCAATCCAAAAGTCCAACTGTTATTTAAACTAGAAGGTAATAATCCAGGGGGCAGTGTAAAAGATAGGCCAGCATTCTACATGATAAAAAGCGCCATGGATCGTGGTGAAATTACAAAAGAAACCAAAATAATTGAAGCTACCAGTGGAAATACTGGAATTGCATTAGCGATGATAGCTAGCTTATTTGAATTGGATCTAGAGCTGGTTATGCCGGAAAACTCTACCAAAGAACGAGTTCAGACCATGAGAGCCTATGGTGCTTTAGTCACCTTAACCCCTGCTGATGTAGGAATTGAAGGTGCACGAGATTATGCAGAGAGCAAGGTTAAAGATCATGGGTATGTGATGTTAAATCAATTTGGGAATTCTGACAACTGGAAGGCACACTACATGACCACAGGGCCTGAGATTTGGAATGACACCGATAGGCAAGTAACTCACTTTGTTTCCTCCATGGGTACTACTGGTACTATTATGGGATGTTCTACTTATTTAAAGGAACAAAATAAAGATGTTCAAATTATAGGGGTACAGCCCACTGACAACTCCAAGATACCAGGGATTCGAAAATGGCCAGAGCAGTATCTGCCTAAGATTTTTGATAAAGAAAAGGTAGATAAAGTAATTGAGGTTAGTGAACTAGAAGCTAGACAAACCGCTAGAGAACTCGCTCGAAAAGAAGGCGTGTTTGCTGGAATGAGTAGTGGTGGTGCAGTGGCAGCGGCTTTAAAACTTATTAAAACGCTTGATGAAGGTGTGGTCGTTGTGATCATATGTGATCGAGGCGATCGTTATTTATCCTCAGATTTGTATGATTAAGCACTGAGTTTGATCAATACATATTTATTTAAATCATAAAAACGATAAGCTTGTTTTTTAAAGGCAATTAGCCTATTTACTAGATAGATATCCTAATCTGCCAAATGATTATTTTTACGACCTAAAGACAAAAATTAGGCATCGTAAAATGGAAACCGAAATTATCATTACCTTAATCCTTATACTGATTAGTTTTACAATTAGTTTATTTGGATCAGTAGTCGGTTTTGGTGGTGGAATATTTATGGTACCTATTTTGATTACGATTTTTAGCTATCCTTTAACCACGGCGGTTGGTTCTGTCATGATTTCATTGCTGCCTTCCTCACTGATTTCTACTTTTCTAAATAGAAAGGAGGGTTATGTTGATTTTAAAATGGGAGTCTTATTAGAACTTCCAACAATATTTGGCGTGTTTTTAGGGGTATTGCTACTTTCTTATATCTCTGCCAAACATTTGGAAATTATTTTTGCCATATTAGTGCTTTTACTTGGTTTTTCATTTTTTATAAAACAGGGTAAAAAAAACAAAAAGGATCAAGGATTTTTCTATACTTTAAACACCCTAAGACCACGTTATATCATTAGAAATCATCTAAACCACGTAGCTTATAGATTTAGCGCTTGGATGGTGTTAATTTTTGGTTTGATGGCTGGAACCTTAGCTGGGTTGTTTGGAATTGGAGGAGGATTTTTAAAGACTCCTATTATGTTAAAGGTATTCCGCATGCCAGCTAAAATTGCCACTGCCACTGCTCTATTTATGATTGTTATTACAAGTACAACTGGAAGTATTAGTCACTACGCACTAGATCATATACATATGGAATCTGCCTGGCCAATAATGTTAGGGTTCGCAGCAGGTGCTTTAGGAGGGCAACGTCTTAACCTAAGTATTAATAATAAAACCCTTGAAAAACTAATTGGAATGGGACTGGTTTTAGCAGGACTGGTCATGATGTCAAACTTCATTATAAAGCCCTAAAAGTTGCAACTCATAACTAAATCCAGCGTTTAGTTTTAAAATAGACTAGCAACAGGATCAAAATAAAGAACATTAGACCCAAAACAATATAAAACCCAAATTCAGATTGCAGGCCAGGTATTTGGTGAAAATTCATGCCATAGATCCCAGTAATAAATGTCAAGGGAATAAAGATACTAGTCATAATAGTTAGAACTTTCATTATCTCATTCATTTTGATGGTAACGGTACTCATATACATCTCCATTAAACTCATACTCATCTCACGAAGCATCTCGAGGGTTTCATGTATTTGAACACTGTGATCGTGAACATCACCCAAAAACAACTTGGTATCATCTCCTATGAGCTTGTGTTCAGTATTGACCAGTCTAGCACTGATTTCACGAACTGGTAATACATTTTTTCTTAGATCGATGATTTCTTTTCTAATATTTTGAATCTCATTTACAATCCCAGAGGATGGATGATTATAGAGTTGATCTTCAAGATACTCAATGCGATCAGTAATATCTTCTAAGACTACAAAGTACTGATCTATAATAGCATCAATTAAAGCAAAATATAAATAATCACATTCCTTATATCGAATTCTACCATGTTCACTTGAAATGCGGCGTCTCACGCCATCAAAGACAGTATTTTCAACCTCCTGAAAAAGCAGAACAGAATTTTTAAATAAAATAATCGCCACATGCTCAGTAATCACCTTGTTGGAGGCACTCAAGGACACAGACTTTAGAACACAAAAGATATAATCTTCATACTCATCTACTTTTGGTCGCTGATTGGTATTGACCAAATCCTCAAGTACTAGTGGGTTTATTTGAAAGTACTTTCCTAACTTTTCGATTTCCTTTTCCTTGTTCAACCCTTGGATATCGATTAAAGAAACGGTATCGGTATCTCGATATGTAAACACCTTCTCAATAGATGTAAACTCTTGAACATTGATGTAATTCTCCTTGTAATCTGTAACACTAATATACTGAGCGTCACCCTCACGATTACCCATGTACTTGATCGTACCAGGTGCATTTCCAAGGGTGTGTTTTGGTCGCCTATGTTTGGCAGGTGATCTCAAGAGCTATAGTTACTTATTTTTCACACATAGGTGTAAATTTCACCTAAATATAAAAAATTTCTTAGTGTCTACCCTTTAATACCTCTATTATATCTTTAAGAGTGTATCCCTTTGCTTGAAGTAAAATTAGATAGTGAAATAATAAATCAGCACTTTCATTCAAGAATAGGTCATCATTGGAGTCTAAGGCTTCTATTACGGTCTCAACAGCCTCTTCTCCTACTTTTTGAGCAACTTTATTAATACCACTTCTAAATAATGAAGCTACATAACTTTGCTGGTTCTCCTTATCATTCAACCTATTGCTAATGATATCTTCTAAGTCACTTAGAAAACCTAATTTTAATTCATTCGCCTCACCCCAACAACTATCAGTTCCCTTGTGACAAACAGGGCCTACTGGATGAACATACACCAGTAAAGTGTCATTATCACAGTCCAATTTGATATCAACCAAATTCAAAAAGTTACCGCTCTCCTCCCCTTTTGTCCACAACCTTTCTTTACTACGGCTGTAAAATGTAACTTTTTTCGTTTCGATGGTATTTTGGTAAGCCTCTTGGTTCATATAACCAAGCATAAGGACATTTTTCGTATTGTAGTCCTGTATTATTGCTGGGACAAGTCCATCACTATTTTTATCAAAATCTATTTTTTCCATGTTCCTTTTACCCATTAAATTATTTTAAACGCACGGGAATCCCTTGAGATTTCAACAATTCCTTTAATGCGATAATTTCAATTTCCTTAAAATGAAATACACTAGCAGCTAATGCGGCATCTGCTTTTCCTTTTTTAAAAGCATCCACAAAATGGTCCGCTTTACCAGCTCCTCCTGAGGCTATCACAGCGATATTTAATTCCTCGGAAAGCCTAGCCAAAGCCTGGTTAGCAAAACCGTCTTTGGTACCATCATGATCCATCGAGGTGAAAAGAATTTCACCAGCTCCTCGTTGTTCGACTTCTTTTGCCCAATCAAACAAATCGAGCTCAGTAGGCACCTTACCACCTACCAAGTGAACTTTCCATTGTCCATCAATTTGCTTAGCATCTATGGCAACCACTACGCATTGACTGCCAAATTTCGCCGACAACTGATTAATTAAATCAGGATTCTTAACCGCTGAGGAATTTACGGACACCTTATCAGCGCCACATTGTAATAGCGTATCTACATCCTCTACCGAGGATATGCCTCCACCAACTGTGAAGGGTATATTGACATTTTGTGCCACACCAATCACTAAGTCTGTCAAGGTTTTACGTCTTTCTTCTGTAGCCGATATGTCTAAAAAAACAAGTTCATCCGCTCCGTTCTCTGCATATAGTTTTGCTAGAGCAATTGGATCTCCTGCATCCCGTAGTCCCACAAAGTTAACACCTTTTACGGTCCTACCGTTTTTAATATCTAAACAGGGTATTATTCTTTTGGTCAACATCCCTTTATTATATAATTTTCAAGTTGTTTTAAACTAATTTTATTCTCGTATATAGCCTTTCCAATGATGGTTCCTTCACAGCCCAATTCAGCAAGTTTAGGCAATTCATCAAAGGTAGAAATCCCTCCAGAGGCTATTAATTTGATCTCCGGCGATTGATCAATGATTTTTTTATATAGGTCAAACGAAGGGCCTTGTAACATACCATCCTTACTGATATCGGTACAAATCACATACTGAATCCCCTTGTTAAGATACGATGCGATAAAAGGAAGGAGCGCTTCATTGGAGGCTTCTTGCCACCCTGAGATCGCAATTTTCTCTTGATCCGCGTCTGCACCTAATATAATCTTTTCACTTCCGTAGTGCTGAATCCATTGCTGAAATACATCCGGATTCTTTACAGCGATACTACCACCAGTGATCTGGTTTGCCCCATTTTCAAAGGCTATTTTTAGGTCTTGATCTGTTTTTAATCCTCCTCCGAAATCAATCTTTAAATTTGTTTTAGTAGCAATAGTATTTAAAACTTTATAGTTTACTATGTGACTACTTTTAGCGCCATCTAGATCAACCAAATGCAAATGCTCAATTCCATGCCCCTCGAAAGATTTAGCCACCTCCAAAGGATTTTCATTATACACCTTTTTGGTGTTGTAATCCCCTTTAGATAAACGCACACATTTTCCATCTATAATATCAATTGCTGGTATAATTCTCATAAATCAACTTTTTTATCTCTACAATTATTAATTGTTTTTATCAAAACACCTCTATAGTTGAATCTCTAATCGGTTAGCTATGTTAACTTTAGAAAATTATTTAAAATTTTCTGACCCATAACGCTACTCTTCTCAGGATGAAACTGAACTCCATAAAAGTTGTCTCTATTCAAGGCAGTTGAGTACTTTACATCATAAGTGCTACTTGCTATGGTATCTTTGCATAAAGGCGCGTAATAACTATGAACTAAATACATATATTCACCTTCCTCAATATCTTTTAGTAAACTACCACTGAGATCTGTGATTTGGTTCCACCCTATTTGCGGTACTTTCACCTTATTGCTAAATCGAACAACATCTACATCAAATATGGACAGGCCACGAGCATTTCCTTCTTCAGAACTGTTACACATGAGTTGCATCCCCAGACAAATTCCTAGAACGGGTTGTTGTAAGTTAGGGATAAGTTTGTCTAACCCTGTATCTCGGAGCTTGTCCATTGCACTACTTGCCTCTCCGACACCTGGAAATATTACTCGATCAGCTTGGGTGATTTCATCAACATTATTGGTTAAAATAGCCTGTGCGCCCATTCGTTCTAAGGCAAATTTTACACTTTGGATATTTCCTGCACCATAGTTTATAATACTTACTTTCATTCTCTGATATAATTCGTACCGTCTAAATAGAACATGAAATCAAGCATAATTTATTAAATTTCACTATGAGACTATATTCTATTTTAATTTTTAATTTATTTAATTCCAGATATTTAAGATATATTAATTAAACCATCCCTTTAGTAGATGGTAAAAGCATTTTTTCAACATCTCTTTTTACAGCTGCTTTAATTGATTTGGCCAGTGCTTTGAAAATAGCCTCTATTTTATGATGCTCATTATCACCGGTTGCTTTAATGTTTAAATTAGCTTTGGCACCGTCAGAAAATGATTTGAAAAAGTGATAAAACATCTCGGTGGGCATTTTACCAATCATTTCACGTTTAAATTCAGCATCCCAAACCAACCAGTTTCTTCCTCCAAAATCAATAGCTACTTGCGCTAAACTATCATCCATAGGCAGATAGAATCCATAACGCTCCATTCCGAGCTTATCCCCTAAGGCTTTACTAAACACCTCCCCTAGAGCTATAGCGGTATCTTCGATAGTATGATGTTCATCAACTTCAAGATCACCATTTACATTTATGGTCAGATCCAATTGTCCATGACGAGCAATTTGATCTAGCATATGATCAAAAAATGCAATGCCAGTAGCAATATCACTCTTCCCCGTGCCGTCCAAATTTACCTTTATGTAGATATCTGTTTCATTAGTCTTACGGGTAATTTCAGCAACTCGGTTACTTAATTTCAAGAATTGATATATCTGTTTCCAGTCATTAGTTTCTAGAGCAATATGAGACTCTAAATCCGATCTTTTAACCGATATCTCGTCCGCTCCTAAATAGCGCTGGTCATTGATGAAAATCCCTTTAGATCCAAGGTTTTTAGCTAATTCCACATCAGTTAAGCGATCTCCAATTACAAATGAATTCTCAAGATCATAAACGGGAGAAAAATACTGGGTTAGAAGCCCTGTATTCGGCTTTCGTGTTGGCGCATTATCTTTAGCAAAAGTTTTATCGATAACAACTTTTTCAAAATCCACCCCTTCATTTGCAAAGGTTTTGACGATAAAATGCTGGACGGGCCAGAAATCTTCCTCTGAAAACCCTGGTCCTCCTAGTCCATCTTGATTGGTAACCATGACTAATTCATAGTCCAATTCCGCAGCAATCTTGGCCATATATGGCAATGCTTTTGGGTAAAATTCTAATTTATCAAAAGAATCGATTTGCTCATCTTCTGGCTCCTTAATTAGGGTTCCGTCCCTATCTATAAAAAGTACTTTCTTTTTCATTATATCGTTTTTAAAACTTCAATCAACTTTATATTCTCCCCCTGAGTACCGATGGTAATTCTCAGTGTATTATGACACAAGGGTTGACTACTCCTATCACGAACAACAATTCCTTTTTGAATAAGTTGATCGTAACGCTTCGAGGCATTATCTACTTTTAACAACAAAAAATTTGCCTCACTAGGGTAGACTTTCTCAATCCAAGAAAGTTCATTTAACGCTTTAAATAGCTTGGTCTTTCCTTCTGTAATTGAGAATATTTCACTTCGAACAAGCTCTAAGTTATCTAACCTTTCCAGGGCTTTTAATTGGGTAAGTTCATTGACATTATAAGGTGGTTTAACCTTATTTATTATCCCTATAATATCTTTGCTCGCATAACAAATTCCTAATCGAATTCCTGCCATCCCATAGGCCTTGGAAAGCGTCTGGGTAACGAATAAATTTGGGAATTCTTCCAATCTATTCACCCAACTTGAACACGAAGAAAAATCAATGTAGGCCTCATCTATCACCACGATACCATTAAAAGATTTTAGCAAGGTTTCAATGGCTTGGCTATTAAAAATGTTCCCTGTTGGGTTATTGGGGCTACATATAAATAATAATTTTGTATTGGAATCGATGCGCTCTAAAATAGCATTTGTATTGAGCTTAAAATCCTCAGTCAACAGAACCTCTCTATTTTCAATATCGTTAATCTCAGCTAGCACTTTGTACATTCCATAAGTGGGAGGGAGAGTAATAATATTGTCTACTTTAGGCTCGCAAAATACTCGGAATATTAAATCCAACACCTCATCACTACCATTTCCAAGTAATATTTGAGAATCCAAAACACCTTTTTGTATGGCCAACACATCTTTAACGGTACGTTGTTGAGGGTCAGGATAACGATTCACCCCATTTTCGAAGGGATTCTCATTGGCATCCAGAAAAATCATAGAATTTTTAAATCCTGTAAATTCATCTCTAGCTGATGAATATGGGGTTAATTTTAGTACATTTTTCCGTACTAACTGCTCTAAATTAAAAGTTGTTGTCATGAAAATTGTATTGATCAGATTTATCTTAGCGGGTTAATTTATATCCTTTAATCGAATACTCACTGCATTTTTATGTGCAAAAAGACCCTCTGCCTCCGCCATTAATTCAATTGCGTTACCAATGTTTTTAATTCCTTGCTGAGATATCTTCTGAAAAGTGATGCTTTTTAAGAAACTATCCAAATTCACACCACTATACTGCTTTGCATAACCATTAGTAGGAAGTGTATGATTGGTTCCTGATGCATAGTCTCCTGCAGACTCAGGGGTGTATTTTCCAATGAATACTGATCCAGCATTACAAACACCATCACTGTAAAACTGCTCATTTGAACTTGCAATAATGAAATGTTCAGGGCCATAGGTATTTATAAACTCTAAGGCTGATTCATGGTTGTCAAAGTAAATGAATCGAGAGTTTTCAATAGCCTTGCTTGCAATAGCCTTTCGTGGCAGATCTTCCAATTGTTTTTCAATGGCTTGTTGTACCTTATCTATAGTATTTGAATCAGTACTCACTAAGATGACTTGACTATCCACACCGTGTTCTGCTTGAGAGAGTAAATCTGAAGCTATATATTCAGGATTTGAACTCTGATCCGCAACTACTAGCAGTTCAGATGGTCCTGCTGGCATGTCGATGGCAACATTATAACGAGTAGCGTATTGTTTGGCTACTGTCACGAACTGATTACCTGGTCCAAATATTTTGTATACAGAAGGGACGGTCTGCGTCCCAAAGGTCATTGCAGCTATAGCCTGAATTCCTCCGACTTTAAAAATCTTTTTAACCCCACATAAAGATGCAGTGTACAATATAGTGGGATTGACCGCTCCTTGTTTATCGGGTGGGGTACATAATATTACTTCTTTACAACCAGCTAGTTGCGCTGGAATAGCCAACATTAATATAGTCGAAAATAGCGGTGCGGTTCCACCTGGAATATACAAACCAACCTTTTCAATAGGTCGTTTTTCCTGCCAGCAAGTTACCCCTGGGGTAGTTTGAACCTCGACTCTTTCAGTCTTTTGAGCACTATGAAATGCTAGAATGTTATTTTTTGCTATATCAATAGCCTCTTTTAGAGAATCACCCACCACATTATTAGCTTGTTGGATTTCCGAATCTCCTACTTGAATTTCATCTAGTTGAACGCCATCAAATAAACTCGTGTATTTACCTAATGCTATATCCCCTTTACTCCTCACCTCATTAAACACCTCGGTAACAGTACTCTCAACATCATCAATCTGAACGGTTGGTCTTTTGACTATTTTATCCCAATTTTCTCTCTCTGGATTATCTATCTTTTGCATTATTTTAGAATATTCATTTTTTTTAAACTTAGACTACCAATTTTTCAATTGGACTCACTAGAATTCCTTCAGCACCCTTAGCTCTTAGCTCATCGATTACTTCCCAAAAGCGATCTTTGTGAATAACGGTGTGTATGGAACTCCATCCTTTTTGAGCTAATGGCAGCACTGTCGGGCTTCGCATTCCAGGTAATAGAGCTATTATATCATCAATCTTATCATTGGGAGCATTCAAAAGAACATACTTAGACTCTCTAGCATTTAAAACTGATTGAATTCTAAATTTTAGTTTCTCTACTAAAGCATTTATCTCTTGGGGGATTTCAGGAGACGCCACTAATACAGCCTCACTCCTCATAAGGGTGGTCACCTCCTTGAGGTTGTTCTTAAACAAGGTACTACCGCTTGAAACAATATCCACAATTGCATCTGCTAAGCCAATATTGGGTGCAATCTCTACTGAACCATTAATAATATGCAAATCTGCATTGATATTTTCTCGTTGTAAAAATTCTTTTACCGTATTTGGATATGAGGTGGCTATTCTTTTACCTTCTAAATCTTGAATGGAATTATAAGTCTGGCCTTTTGGAATAGCCAAGGAAACTTTACACTTTGAAAAACCAAGTTTTTCTATCACCTGTAGATCTGATCCTTTTTCAAATAATAGGTTCTCCCCTACGATTGCTAAATCCACCACACCATCTCTAAGATATTGTGGGATATCTCCATTTCTTAAATACAACACTTCCATTGGGAAGTTTCTAGCGAGTGCTTTTAATTGATCCCTTCCATTATCGACAGAAATTCCACAATCCTTAAGTATTTTTAAAGAATCCTCATTGAGTCTACCTGATTTCTGAATGGCGATTTTAATTTTTCTTTCTTCCATAGTTTATAAAACCTTCGAAAATTAGTATTGGTTACTGCATAAAAAAACCCGCTTGAATTGACTCAAGCGGGTTAACATATGTTGAATAATATACATAACATCTTTACCTCGCCTGAGTGCCAGTGTAAAAATGATGATGTACATTATAAAGCTTCATGTCGTTTTGTTTAACACTACAAATTTAAGTCAATAAAAAACTGGAATCCAAATATTATTTCGAGTTTTTTTCTAAAAAAAATAAATATATCGAATTTAAGGTATAAAGTTATATTTTGTAATCAAAAGTACCACTATAAAGCCTTTTATTTGTTTAGATAACGTTTTATATTCATAGCACAGTGATCAATTAACATTTCAATCATGAACTTCTTTGCTGTTTAATGAATATAATTGCATGATTACTTCCACTTTTCAATCTGAAATTTTTGGATGTTTACCTACAATATCACACTAAAAAATGATATTTTGCTAGACCATCCACTAGATTTTTATATTACAACCTACTTAACCCACAACACCCATTTGTCTTCAAAATAGGTGTTATTCACATTATTTCGCTGAAGATTCTTAATGGCGATATAACGATCTGCTTTATATAAATAAACATAGTAATAATTGTTCTCTGGATTTATAAAGAATTTCGGTTCAAACCCTCTCTCTCTAAGATCAGCTGTAAATTTTTCAAAATAATGCTTCACTGAAAATACATTAAGGACTAAATAAAAACCCTTATCCACGCCGTGCACGGCTTTTAAGGTTTTATAACTACTCTGGGTTCCAAAAATTTCAGCAGTTACCGCTGTGCTATCAATTTCTCTAGGAGAATATCCAGCAGCTATAGAATCGCTTTTCTTTAAGAACTCCTGGTAAGCGGCCTCAATTTCAGCCATTTCATTTGCGCTGATTTCTTGAGGGTTTCCAGTTTGTTCAGTAACTTTTGCTAATTGATCGGTGCTAATATCCTCAGATCCCTTTTGCAAACTGGCCTGATTTTCTGCCTGAATATCCTCGTCAGTATTAGTTATTGCAGTTTTATCTACTGCAGCAATCTCCGATTTTTTATCCTCAGAACCTAGGTTAGTGTTTTGGTTTTTCTCTTCTTTATTACTTTTGTTTTCACTTTGATCAGGACCAATTAAGGCATAAGAGCTCGTTTGATCTTCTTTAATAGTTGATTTTTCAGATGCTTGAGTTGATTCTTTGTCTTGGTCCTTAGAGGCATAAACTGCATATTTATTGGTTTGGTCCTCCTGTGGATCAAAGTCTGTTAAAGTGCTTTGCTGTTCATCTTCTTGGGTTTCTTCATTTACAGTATTCACTCTGCTTCGGCTGATATCTTCAGAGTTTACAAAGTTTGACTGATCAACATTTTTTGATACCGTTGCGCGTCCATCGGTATCTATTATGTTCTTGCGTCGCTCTCGAGGCCCTAATTCAATAGTAGCGATAGCCTCATAGGTGCTTCCAAAGGCTTTGTTAGTTTTCGAGGTTCCATTTTCATAAACGATACCTATACTAATACCCTCTCCTACCTTTACACCAATACCTCCAGAGATTCCAAATGCATTATTATAACCAACCTGCATCCAACCTGTATAAGGTAGATCAATCATGGTATTAAGCCCATACTGAAAGTCTTCACTCGGTAAGGATTTACCATAGACCATTGTGCGCCACCTCGCATCCAAAAACATACCATTGGCATATTCTAACTCTTTGGTATAGCCCAACTGTCCTGAAAAAATTTTCTTCGAGAAATCGGTCAGAGTATTGGAGTCATTAAAATTGTAATCAAAAAGATTTTCTGCATAGACCCCTATATCAAAGTTCTTTATCGATACATTTAATCCTGGCATAAAAACAAGTAAGAAGTCATCCTTGTTGTCAAGAACAGCCGGATCAGGGTCAGCAGCATTTGCGGTGTTTTTATCAAGGCCCCGTCTAAATAATGTTGTATTAACCCCAAAGGCTAAAGATACTTCTTGGGCTATCTGTACATTATAGGAGTAGTTGACCAAAAGTCCTGAATCCACTAAAAGCCCGAGACTCTGTTGATATAGCCCCAAACCAGCACCCGAGTTCTCACCAACTTTACCAGCATAACTCAACATATATGTTTGTGGTGAATTCTCCACACCTGTCCACTGAATTCTACTCCAAAAACTTACAGCCCTGTGATTATTTCGAACGGTGCTATAGGTGGGGTTTACAAGAAATTTATTGTATTGGGTCAAGTTGTGTTGTCGCCAATCAACAATAGTGCTTTTGTTTTCGACTTGAGAAATAGCAGCATAGCAAACCAATAGCATGGCTACATTTAGTAGGTATCTTTTCATAAACTGAACTCATTTGGGTTTAAGTTCAAAATACGCAAAAACTCCTTATAGTCCTTGCGTATTTTAATACATAGCACTGTGTCCGTCCTATGACAACAACGAACGTCACAGTTATCATTGCTGCTAATATAATCAAATTAATTTACTAAAGTAATGGAACCTTTTTTCAGATTCTTACCATTTTTGTTAATAAAGTAGTAGTAAACCGGTGTTTGCGAGGTAAATTGAGAAGTAGAACTCGGCCAACTATTATCGTAAGAAGTTGTTTTTAAAACTGTTGCACCATAAGCATCACATATAACTACTTCAGTCTCTGGATCGTTGATAAATTTTTGTGGCAAGGTCCATTTATCATTAACGGTATCGTTATTAGGGCTTACAACATTAGGGATATTTTCAACCATGTTAGCATCAACAGTTATGGTTTTTTCAACAGTACATGATCCAGTTATAGCAATTAGGGTGTACACTCCAGTCTGGGTGATATTCAAAGTAGACACATCGCTCAAAACCTCTCCTTGATCCGAAAACCATGTATAAGAATTACCACCTGTCGCATTAGTCTGAATTATTCCCTCAGGACCAATCGTTGCAGATTCTCCAGGATAAATAGCTATCAAATCTGTGGTATCTCTTTTTAAAGAAACCGAAGCAGTTGTAAGACTACATCCAGCATAACTCACCTCTACTTTATATTCGCCATCCTTTGTAACAGATAAGCTATTAATATCATTACTAGCAATTAATTTTCCATTCTTATACCAATTATACACGGCTCCTTTAAGATCGGTATCAACACTTAAAATCCCTTTAGAGGATTGGCATGTAAATTCCTTTTCTACACTTAACACCATTGAAGGCAAGCCCATTATCATCTCAAGAGTATTGGAATTATAAACTTTGCCTTTATAATCTAATGCAAGCGTATAGTTTCCGTTATCAGTATAATCAATATTTAACTCAGCACCATTAGAAACAAGTGATTCGTCTTTTGTCCACTTAAATTGAAAATTAGGGTAAAATTCCTTAGCCACAGTAATGACATCCCCATTACTCAATAACCCTTTTACGGATTTTAATGACAATCTAGCCTCTGTTGTCAAACAAGGCTCATAGTCTTTTGAAGCTTCAATTTGAATATTATAGGATATTGGTTCGTATATTTTAAATGTTTGAGATTTGGTTGCCCCACCACACTGATTCACATCACCAACCATAGCATAGTAATCACCCTGATCAGCCACCTCTAAGGTATTGCTATTGTAGCCGTCTTTTAATAGCTGCCCGTCTTTATACCAGGTGATTTCTCCTGCATTTGAATCCGTTTTTATAGATAAAGTAGCAAGGTGATCTCCTATAATCACTGCATTAAGAGGAGAGGTTACCTCTACCACAGCTCCTTTATTTTGATTAAAACTATAAGAATTAGAAACGGCTTCACATCCTCCTTGTTTGGTTACAACTACATGGTAAGCACCGATATTGTGGTTGTTATAATCCAGCACAATGGAAGGGAAATAACCAGTTAAACCTTCTATTTTAGTATCGTTTTTAAACCAGGAATAGTTGTAATTCTCATTATCTACCGAAGCCCTCAAGGTCACCTTTGTAGCACTACAGTCTTGTGCATCTTTTTCAGAAGTAATAGCTACTGTGAATTCCTCTGCTGTTTTAGCTACAACTAGATTGGAATAATTACTTCCTGTACAATTACCATAGTATGGCTCAACATAATATTCTCCTGGCTCTGAAATTGCAAGGGTATTTTCTTGAGTTAACTTGAATAGTTCACCATCCTTAAACCAAACATATTCCTGCGCTATATCAACGTTTAATGCAATTGTGGTTGTCCCAGAACCACAAAGATTTACATCTTTATAATTATTAAGAATTAATTCTTGATTATTAATTAAATAGGCATCGAATACTGCTGAACCCTCGCTTACCATCTTTGGAGAAGTACTTCTTACTCTAATTTTATAACCTTCACCTGCTACTGAGTTTGGAAAAGCAAAGGTGCTTTGAAACTCAAACGAAAAGTTTTGATCCTTTACAACCTCAAGCACGGTAGGGTCATTAAATAAACCAAATTGATCCGATAACTCTACATAAAACACATTATCAGCCTTAAATGGTTTCTCATCAAAAGAAATAGTAGCTTGAAAACTATTATACCCCTCTGAGACACAGGCATAATCAAAACCTAATTCTGGTGCATCCAATCTCTGAGAGAAGCTAATTGCAACAACAAACAGAAACAAAACATTCAAAAGTGTAGATATGGTTTTCATAAGTAGTTAATTTAAAAATGGGACTTCTTAAAAATGTTACTCTAACAATCAAAACCAATAAAATTTATTGATTTTTCATATATCAAATATATAAATAAAAAAATAATACTCGTTTAAAAACCGATATTTTCGATGAAATGCACATCTCGTCTGGGAGTTTAATCCAGTAAAACACAACGCATAGCATGTAAAACAGATGCAATAAGTTGATTGTAGGCAAGTTAGTCTACTCACAACGATGCAAGTAAAGTTTTAGATTTGAATATCTCTCAAATCAGCATAATTGAATTAGCATAAAAGGTGAAAAGTATTGAAGTAACTACGATAAAGATTCTGATTCCTTTATCTAGAGTTTACGCCGCGGTAAAACCGAAGAAGTATCCTTAAAGGGGAGCCTGTTGTGTTGCTAAAGATAGAGAAACTAATTAAAAACAGCCAATCGATGACATCACCACGGGATTCATTATAAATAAAACCATATCATTTTCCAAGTAGAATATATGGGTTTAAACTTATTTTCGTACCAATGTATCACACTTTCACCTTACACTATCATCTGATTTATCCATTACCTGGTTCACAATTAATCAAGGATGACAACCCATAATTTTGATCATTGAAAATAATACAGTCAAGCACATCCTTAGCTTGATTTATTTTGCAATTGATAACTTAATTCTAACACAATTAAGAACACAGACCATATTCCAATTTAATTCATCAATGTTGGTCATTAGAATCGTAAAACTTTTTTTACATTTGTCCCCGATGAATCAGCATATCAACATAAAGAACAAAAGAGCTCGCTTTGAATACGAAATTCTCGATACCTATAAGGCTGGGATCGTACTCTCTGGAACGGAAATAAAATCTATTCGTTTAGGACGTGCATCTATTGCAGAGAGTTTCTGTGAATTTAATGATAAAGGTGAACTATTTGTTATCAATATGACAGTGGAAGAATACTCCCATGCAACTCATTTTAATCATCGTCCAAAAAGCGAACGCAAATTACTACTCAACAAACGAGAGCTCAAAAAGTGGCATAAAGAAGTAAAGGTCTCTGGTCTAACAATTGTACCTCTAAGACTTTATGTCAATGACCGTGGTTTAGCTAAAATGGAAATTGCCTTGGCAAAAGGTAAAAAGTTATACGACAAAAGAGAAACGATCAAAGATCGGGATAACAAACGAAACCTTGATCGTGTTAAAAAGTCTTTTAACAACTAAAAGATATTGTCACCCTTTTTCATCTAACTTATGATATCCAGCTTTGCGAAACGCAACAGCAATTTCTTTATCCCACCTTTTTCAAACCTTATTTCAGCTTTCTTATCATTTCCAGCCCCTTCGATTTTTAATACCTCACCTCTACCAAAACGTGTATGTGAAACTATGGTTCCAACATTCATATCGGAATCAAATAAATTAGATAATGAGGAAGGTTTTCCTAGGTCTGGTTTAAGTTTACGAAGCTTCCGAAGCTTCTCCTCTGAGGGTTTATGATGTGATGGTGGTGTTGAAGCAACAGGTTTATTAAGACGTAGTTTACTCTTATCCACATCTTCAAAAATATCTGTATCCATTAAAGGTTTGTAGCGATAACTACCATCTACTGGAGGCGTTAAGTATTCTAAATATTTATCATCTATTTCTTCTATAAACCTACTGGGCTCCGCATCAATAAGCTTCCCCCATCGATACCTGCTTTCAGCATAGGTTAGGTAAGCTTGTTTTTCTGCGCGAGTTAAGGCTACATAAAACAATCTTCGCTCCTCCTCCAATTCACTTCTGGTATTCATACTCATGGCAGATGGGAACAGATCCTCCTCTAATCCAACGATAAATACATAAGGAAACTCTAATCCCTTAGCCAAATGTATGGTCATAAGTGCTACACGATCATCATCCCCTGTGTCCTTATCGAGATCTGTCACTAAGGCCACATCTTCCATAAATTCTGAAATAGAACCCGTGGCATCTGCGAGTTCTTTTTGACCGTCAACAAAATCTTGGATACCATTGAGAAGCTCTTCCACATTTTCCATACGGGTAACGCCCTCAGGTGTCCCGTCCTTTTTGAATAATTGAAATAACCCGGTATTTTTAATCACCTGAGCAGTTAACTCGAAGGCATCCAAAGATCCTGAAGTTGCTTGAAAACTTTTGATCATGGTAATAAAATCATCCAATCGCCTTTTGGTGCCTGAGTTGATTTTTAAATCAATTTTATCGAGGTTTTCCATTACCTCAAAAATGGAACGTTTATAATGATTCGCAGCTACAGTTAGCTTCTCCACAGTGGTTTGACCAATTCCGCGAGAAGGAAAATTAATTACACGTATTAAAGCTTCTTCGTCCTTAGGGTTGAGTATCAGCCTTAAATACGCCAGTACATCTTTAATTTCTTTACGTTGATAAAAGGATAAACCGCCGTAAATTCTATATGGAATATCTTTACGTCTAAGTGCGTCCTCAATAGCCCTTGATTGAGAGTTTGTCCTGTACAATACGGCAAACTCTCCTTCGTGGATTTGATGCTGCATTTTGGTCTCAAAAATAGTTGAAGCCACAAATCGACCCTCTTCACCATCAGTTGGAGAGCGGTGTACTTTAATTAGATTTCCATCCTCATTGTCTGTCCAAACGACTTTCTCTAGACGGCTTTTGTTTTTTTCAATTACAGAGTTTGCTGCATGAACAATATTACGGGTAGACCGATAGTTCTGTTCTAGTCGGTACATCGCCACATCGTCATAATCCTTTTGAAAATTGAGAATGTTATTAATATTTGCTCCTCTAAAGGCGTAGATGCTCTGAGCATCATCTCCAACTACACAAATATTTTGATATCTATCCGATAACGCTTTAACGATCAAATACTGTGAATGGTTGGTATCCTGGTACTCATCCACTAATATATATTTAAATCGTTCTTGGTACTTCATTAATACCTCAGGAAATCGATTTAAAAGTTCATTGGTTTTAAGCAAAAGATCATCAAAATCCATAGCCCCAGCTTTAAAACAACGTTCACAGTACTCATTATAAATCTCTCCTAAACGAGGCTTTTTTGCCATCGCATCTGCTTCCATTAATTCTGGATTGTTGAAATATGCTTTGACGGTAATCAAACTATTCTTATAAGAGGAAATTCTACTCTGTACCTGTTTGTATTTATAGACGTCTTTATCCAACCCCATTTCTTTAATAATGGCATTTATAAGACGTTGCGAATCTTGAGTATCATATATGGTAAAATTATTAGGATAACCCAATTTGTCTGCTTCAAATCGCAAAATTTTTGCAAAGACAGAGTGAAAGGTTCCCATCCAGAGATTCTTTGCCTCACTACTTCCTACGATACTTGCGATTCTAGTCTTCATCTCACGAGCCGCCTTGTTAGTAAAGGTTAAGGCAAGAATATTAAAAGGATCTACTCCTTTATGCATGAGATAAGCAATTCTATAGGTAAGCACTCGTGTCTTTCCCGAACCAGCTCCCGCAATTACCATTAACGCTCCATCCTTATGCAATACTGGCGCTCGCTGCGCATCATTCAATTCTGCTAAATAATTTTCCAATCGATCTGTGAGTTTTAGTATTTGACCTTAATGCTTAAAAGTCATTTCAAAAATACAGCTAACTTTTGAATTTGTCAATTTTCAATGAACCGCTTCTTGAATTGTAATGAGCTCTTAAATCCACCTCTGAATCTTTTTTAATCTTTAAACCTATACAAGACACTGCATTTCAAGAAGTTATTTCATATAAAATAATTGACGGTTATAATTGGAATACCATCAAATTAATTACTAATTTTATCCCGTAATTAATTCACTTTTTATGCTGTTTGATACCCGTTATACAAAACTCAAATTAAGGCAAAGACACCGAATTTTTTCTTCCTCCCAAAAAATATATACCGATTCAATTTCTTTTTGAAAGGAAAACCATTAAATTCGGAAAAAGCGGTCTGCTGCATAGAAATTAGGGTTTATAAACATCTCAAACTGCATGGTTAATAAAGTAAATTTACAGTGGTCATCTAAAAGAAATAAGTAAACTATAGTTTGATAAATATGGAATCAATTTTAGAATTCTTAAGTACAATTCCTTGGTGGGCCTGGATACTAATCGTCCTTGCTCTTATTGCCATAAGAGATATTTTCTTTAATCGGACTCATACCATTATGCACAACTTCCCAGTAGTGGGGCACTTAAGGTATTTATTAGAAAGTATTGGTCCTGAATTACGTCAGTATATCGTAGCCAATAACAGAGAAGAACTTCCTTTTAACCGTATAGAAAGAGGATGGATTTACGCCTCTGCTAAGAATCAAAACAACTACGAAGGTTTTGGAACCGATAGAGATATTCATCAGGCTCACTATGTTTTTATTAATAATGCAATGATTCCATACCGCATAAAAGGAGATCATCCCAATATGCTAGATCCTTACTTTTTGCCATGTGCTAAAGTAATGGGTGCTTACAATAAGCGTAAAAGACCTTACAGGCCTGCATCTATAATTAATGTTTCTGCAATGAGTTTTGGGTCATTATCGGCTCGAGCGATCGAATCTTTAAACATCGGGTGTTCCCTCTCACATGCTTATCACAACACTGGGGAAGGTGGTTTATCACCTTATCATAAAAAAGGAGCAGATATCGTTTTTCATATTGGGACAGGATATTTCGGTGTAAGAAATGACGATGGCGAATTTGAAATTGATAAGTTAATAAGCTTAGTTCATCAGAACCCTCAGATACGCGCTATTGAGATCAAACTTTCTCAGGGTGCAAAACCTGGAAAAGGTGGAGTATTACCAGGTTCTAAGATTACCAAGGAAATTGCAGAAATCAGGCACGTCCCTATTGGCAAAGATGTGTTGTCACCTGCCTACCACACGGCATTTAAAACCTTGGATGAATTGGTTGATTTAGTGGAGCGCATTGCGGATAAAACTGGGTTACCTGTCGGAATTAAAGCGGCAATAGGTAAGCTCGATCAATGGAAAGAACTGGCAAGCATTATGAAGTCCACAAATAAAGGTCCTGACTTTATAACAATTGATGGTGGTGAAGGAGGTACTGGAGCTGCACCACCAAGTTTTGCCGATCACGTATCACTACCTTGGATTTATTCCTTTAGTGATGTCTATCGCATCTTTAAAGACGAAGGACTTACAGAGCGTATCGTCTTTATTGGGAGTGGTAAGTTAGGTTTCCCATCAAAAGCAGCTATGGCGTTTGCTATGGGCGCAGATTTAATAAACGTGGCTAGAGAAGCTATGATGAGTATTGGCTGTATCCAAGCTAAGATATGTCATACCAATAATTGTCCAAGTGGTGTAGCCACTCAAAAGAAATGGCTTCAGAATGGGATTAATATAGAAGACAAGGCTGAACGCGTGAGTTATTATTTTAAAAACTTCAAGAAAGAGCTCATTGAAATCACACATGCCTGTGGATATGAACATCCTGCTCAGCTTACTATGGAAGATGTAGATATCAATTTAGGTGATAAAATGCTTACACAACCTTTAGCCAATGTATATGGATACAATAAGGTAATTGTGCCATTTGATGGGGTGGAAACAGCCTTAAAATGTCCACACCTAGGCGGACAATATACCACTAAAGGAGCCTTGGCTAAATTCAAAGACAAACAAGTACGATATTAATTATTCCCCAATCTAAATTCTATGGAACAAACGAAAATTATCGAACTGCTATTTTATCTTTTACCCGCAGTGGTTACGGGTCTTGTGGCTTATTATTTTTTCTCAACTCATACTAAAAATGAAGAAGGTCGAAGACGATTTTTATTACATAAAGAAACCCAAAAATCGGCCCTACCATTACAATTACAAGCCTATGAGCGAATGGCTTTATATTTAGAACGTATCCATCCTTCAAAATTAGTCCTACGAATTCATCCAGAGAATATGGATAAACAAGCTTATGAGCTCGAATTAGTCGGATCGATTGAGGGAGAATTCGAACACAATCTCAGTCAACAAATCTATATAACTGAAGAATGTTGGAATGTAATTAAAACCTCCAAAAACGCGACCATACAATTAATTCGAAAATCTTCCCAACAGACGGATAACACTCAGAAGTTCCGTGAAGATATCCTTAATCAATTGATAGATAAACAAGCGCCTTCAGATACTGCTCTTGGGTACATCAAAAAAGAAGTGCGCTTATTATTAGGGTAGAAAATTTAACCCGCCATTCCAACGCGTTTTGGGTCCTGCTCAATCTTTACGCGATCTTGGGCATAAGTTTTACCTTGTGCCCACCATTGACGCATTAAATCTTTATTGAAATAGAGTGAATTTTCCGTAAGCCTGGTCGGGGTGAAATAAGTATTTAATTTTACATTTTTATTCATAGCGGCCAATTTTCCTTCGATTACATCACGAGACTCTAATTGGTCTAAGACAAAACTGTACAAGTTGACCATCAAGGAAAACGGATTTTTTCCTACCACCTTGTTGTGCTCCATATTTTCAGTCTCCAAAATAATAGCATCCACTGTTGAAGCACCACGTTTAATAGCTTCACGAATTGGGATAACACAACCTAGTCCTCCATCAGCATACTCGAAATCATCCTTTTTAGCCAATGACATAAAAGGAACATAATTACACGACATCCAGATCCAATCGCAGAAGTCTTCATAGTCAAAATCCATAATTGACTTGTATTCAACCCTATTTTTAGAAAGATTGGAAACTGTTACTACTACCTCCTTTCCTGTGGCTCTAATTAAATCGAAATCTTCTTCTAGAAAGTGTTTTCGAATTTGCTTTCGTAAGTTTTTACTCTCACCAAAGGTCCTCTTTCGTTTTAAAAGTTGCCAAAGTACATTCATATAGTTGATCGCTACATACTCCTTATCCCCTTTTTTTCGAACAATAAATGGATTGTTGCTGAATATTTTTCGCTGAGTGACATTGGTATACATCTCATATGCCTTTTCAACTCTATTGTTGGCCAGTAGCGGAATCAATAGACTCCCTGTGGATGTTCCTAAATACATATCGTACTCACGTTTCTCATGTTCAATAAGATACTGAGCTACTCCTCCAGCAAAAGCTCCTTTACTCCCGCCTCCAGAAATCACCAATGCTCTCATACTATTTTGTTTTATTGTTTATCAACGTTCAATTGGTTAGTATTTGAATTTTTAATTTTTGCAAATTCATAACCGCTCTGCCACCAACTTTTCATTCTTTGTTTATCAAAAATTAAGGAATTAGTAGTCAGCACAGTTGGGGTGTAATAAAAGTTAATGATGGCGTTATTATGAGAGGCGACAAATTTACCTATCCTAATATTTTGATAGGTGATACGGTCTAGCATAAAGCTAAACATGGTTGTTAGTAGTGAGAACGGATTCCTCGAAGGCATTCTATTGAACTGAGTTATTTCCGTATGTAAAATCACTGCATCAACCTCCGTGGCACCTCTTCGAATAGCCTCCTCGATAGGAACCATAGTTCCTAGTCCTCCATCGGCATACTCACATCCATCAACTTTAACCAAACTCATAAATGGTGTATAATTGCCTGAGATCCATATCCAATCACAAAATTCCTCATATTCAAAATCCATAATCGATTTATATTCCACCTGATTCAAAGATAAATTACTCACTGTGACTACTACATCCTTTTTTAGTTTTCTAAGTGCGCTGAATTCCTCCTTAGTAAATGTACGTTCAATAAGACGTCTCAGATTATTACTCTCTCCAAAAGTTTTACTTCCCCTGATGAAATTGCGTACTACATTCAGGTGATTGATACTGATATGTTGAGAGCCGTGCTTGTATTTTATAAGAAAAGGACAACTATCAAAGATATCCTCATTTGTAACAGAGGTATATATGTTTTTAATTTTCTCAATGTCACCTAAGGCCAAATGGTTTACTAATAAACTTCCAGTGGAAGCGCCCAAGAACATGCTGTAATCTCTATTTAAATCTTGTATTAAATACTGTGCAACTCCACCGGCGAAGGCTCCTTTGCTTCCCCCTCCAGAAATCACCAATGCTCTCATTGTAACTAATTTAGTGTTAAATCTACTGATCTAATCGATCATTTAAAAACCTTTGCTCTTGTTTATTTAAATCTTTTTTTAATCCCGTTATAATCCCATGATAAGCAGGCTGGGATAGGAGACTATCTAACAGTTCCCTTGAAAATTTAGAGAACTGCCAAACAGGATGTAAACAGGCCTGTATCAAATTTTTAATAGCTGGTTCATTAAAACCTTCCAATTGCCCGAGGTAACGAAAAGCACTCCATCGAAGTTCATAGGGTTGGTAAGTATTAGTGTAGGTAAGTAGAGTGTTGTAATACACATACTTTTTATCCTTGTGATAATCTGGAGAAATAAGAGCAAGTGCTAGCCACAGTGTTTTAATATTCTTATTTTTAAAACCGTCAATTCCTTTGGTTTGGTCTAAATATACGGGTAGTGACCCTGGGAAGTTTATAGAAAGTTTTAATAGGGCTAGTTCAATAGTTTTATAACTAGCGGAGGTTAATAACACTTCAAAATCATTTTTTAAAACCTCGGGGATCTGTACTATGTGAACCGCTACACTTTGTTTATTCTCATTTATGGATGACTGCAAAGCTCTTTTATAAACCTTAACCATTAAATCTTCACCCAGAGTGCTTGCCCTTTGAACAATATAGCTCACAACTGCAGTTTTATTGTTTTTATTATAAATCTCAGGGTTTTCAATCACAAAACTTTCAAAAGCAGCATCATCCATCTGCTTTAAGTCTAACAATTGAGCGGTTAATTCATTTTTTCTTAGAATCTCTTTGGCACGTTGAATTGGGAATTCTTTTTGCACCAGCCAACGATCAATAAAGCTATCCAGGTCCAGTTGACTTTTTGCCATCGCTACATTAAAAAAATCATGCGTATCTACATTTTTATAAGCATGTTCTTTTAAAAAAGTTTTTATAGTCTTTTTAAAGCTACGATCTCCAATGGTTTCTCTTAAGGCTACTAGAACCCAGGCTCCTCGCTGATAAAAGGTTAAACTACTAGCCTTGGGATTAAGTAAAGACTCTGGAGCTTGTGCCTCTAAATCCATAGCGGATTTATATAATTCTAAATAGAAGTGGTCGTCCCCAATAATTTCCTTTGCAGCCAAAAGTGCGTAATAGGTGGCAAATCCTTCTTGAAGCCAATGATGGGTTGACTCTGTTTCTGTAACCATGTTACCAAACCAATGATGTGCTAATTCATGGGCATTAACATTAAAGTAAGACTGATCTTTTTGCGCTATAGAATCCACCATATAGGAATCCGAAAATATAGTTAATGTGGTGTTTTCCATTCCAGCATACAAAAAATCCTGAACACCCACTTGTTTATATTCCTGCCAAGGGTACCTTACCCCTATTTCGTCTTCATAGAAATTCATTATCTGCGTGGTATACCTATAAGTAGGCTCTACTTTGGCTTTATCTTGGGAGTTGAAATAATTTTTGATCTTCACCCCTGATTTACTTTGTGTTTGTACAAAATCAAAGTTCCCCATGGCAATTGCTAATAAATAACTACTCATGGGATTTTTCATATCGTACTCCCAAAGTATTTGGTCCGCGATCTTGTGTTTTTGTTTTAATTTACCATTGGCAAGAACAGTGAAGGCCTCTGGGGCTTTAATAGTGAGATCAAATATGATCTTTTCATTCATATCATCAAAACTTGGAAGCCAATAGGAACTATACTTTCCCTGTCCTTGGGTCCAAATTTGTTTTACCTGACCATTTGGATCATCTATAAAATACATCGCCTTTTTGGGTTTAGCCTGATAATGTACCTCCACGAGATGATCATCGCCTTTATGAAAACGATTGTAAATTTTTAGTTTTAAATTATCCTGGTAACTGAAATCAATAGGGTTCTTATCAAGCCTCACTTCATGGATCTCCATATCCCTTGCATCTATCACTAGGGAATCTGTTGACCGCAATACCTTAAAGGCCAAGGAGACCTCTCCGTGTATTTTCTTTTTTGAAGGAATTAGGGCTACATTTACATCAGCTTCAATGATATCGATTTGATGGATTTGTTGTGCAAAGCCATTTTTTACTACACAGCAACAAATCAATATTAAACTACAGAGAACATTCTTTTTAAGCATAGTTAGGTATTACTAAATATTTACAAATATTGAATTTAAGATAAGTTAGTTTACTGCTCTAGCACATACCACTTATCAATTGTTAAGTTTTGTCTTCTTCCTTTAGATTCAGGGGCGTAATTTTTCGCTAGATAATCTAAAATTATAGGCTCCTTCTCACCGAGATCCCAAAGATTTTGAGTTTCCTGCATCCATTTGATGGTCGCTTTCCAAGCTTCTCTGCTCATTCTGTTTTGAGTAACTAGCCTCGCAGAATGACAATTTGTACAATTATTAACCACCGCACTCATTCCAACATCTTCGATAAAACCAGTTTCCAAATCATATTCACCTTCTTGGCTATTTACTAAAGGTACAGAGAGTGAATCCGAAGTTTCGAATTGTTTCTGATTCGCTTCTTTTACCGTAAACAAGGAACTCTCTGGGTAAAATGTATAAAGCACTACAAAGCCACCTAGGCTCATAAGCGCGATAACAAAAAGACATAGTCCATTGCGCAAAAGTTTGAGCTGTTTATTAAACTGATCTGGCTGCATTAAACTTCTACTTTTATTGCAATTCGGTGGCAGGCATTATTTAGGTATCCTTTAGGGTTCCACCCTGGTATAATCATGGGCTGACTCTTTCCATTAGAATCTGTTGCTCTTGCCCAAATTTCGTAATAACCGTTTTCTGGAAAATCTACTTTAGCTTCAAAATGCTGCCATGCCAATCTATTTATGGGATCGCTTAAGGAACAAGGCTTCCAAGTGCTGCCAAAATCAATGGAATATTCCATTTTATTTACCTTTAGATCTCCTGCCCAGGCATGACCTTTAATTTTCAAACTGCGATTTTTAGTAAGTACCGCTCCTGTTTTGGGAGAGGTGATCAGGGATTTCACAGGCATTGATTCTATGATGACCATATCTTTGTCATCCACAATTTCTCCTGGGGCTACAGGGTTCTTTGGAACTCTATACGATTGTCCTGTCATTTTAGCACCATCATGAACCACATCGCGAATCCGAATCCTGGTAAGCCATTTTCCAGAAACCGAAGCAGGCCACCCCCCTGCTACCAATCGAAGTGGATGGCCATGTGCAATAGGGATATCTTCCCCATTGAGTTGAAAAGCAATCAGGGTCTCATCTTCTAATGCCTTTGACAATGGTACTCCTCTTGAGATGGGTTCTTTTTCAGGATTTCTACTCAAGTGCAGATCAGCAGCATAATAAGCTACATATACAGCATTTGGCTTCAACCCTACATCATCTAACACATCCTTAAGCCGAACTCCCGTCCAATTTGAACAATGAACCGCTCCAACACCCCATTGATTTCCCTTAGCTGGTGGATTAAATTCTTTTCGTCCATTACCACCGCATTCAAGAGTTAATTGATATGTATAATGTTTAAATTTTTGTTTTAGATCTGACAAGGTATATTCTTTAGAACTCAAGGCGGATTCTCCTTCAACCTTTAACTTCCAAGTATCTACATTTATATCCTCTGGCATAATACCATTATTCCTAATGAACATATACTTATTCGGAGTCACCATATCGTTTAATAAATGAGCCTTGGATTCTATATTCCATGGACGATCATTTAAAACATTCATTTGTTCAGAAATATTAAAAAGCTTGAAAGGATCTGGCTCCTGCATGGCTATAGGTGTATAACCCACTGGAATAACCTTTCCATAGACCACTGTAGTTCCTATGGCCAAAGTAATGGAAGACAGCACAGAGGAGCTTATAAAGTTTCGTCTATTCATTATTCGGGTACGTTTAAAGATTAAAGATACTACTTCTGATTCATTTGATTAAAAATTATCTGTTTGAATTAAGCTCCAAATCGTTATAATTTGTTGAGAAACACACCGATTATCCTGATTGAAAATATCCTAAAATGCATCCATCCAGCTCATTGTTCAATAAATATAAATGCTTTTACCTTAAGAAAAGGATCAACAAAATTAGCAACCGAAATTTTGACAACTTCAATAAGAATTTTGAACTTAGAGCATTTTCATTTTTTGAAACCTAAGATTTGATGTACCTTTGCACTTTGATTTTATTGAGATGGAAAAATTAAAACAACGCTGGGGTATTTCTTCTAATTTTCAATTGGTTGTTATCTTTGTGGTTTTTGCCATTACAGGTTCTGCATCGGCTAGACTAGCTGGGCCATTTGTTGAACTTATTGGAATCAGTTCAGATGCAATTCATCCTGTTTTACATTGGGTAATACGCTTGATCTTAATTTTCCCAATTTATCAAATATTACTTGTTACTATAGGTTGGCTTTTTGGCCAATTTAATTTCTTCTGGAATTTTGAAAAGAAGATGTTAAGAAGAATTGGTATAAGGGTTAAATAACTGGATGAGAAAAAATCAAAAACATATCATTGTTTTTTTAAGTCTTGTGCTTTTTACTGGCATATTGACTCCCTCCATATTGCATTTTACTCACTTTACTGTAGGTCACAGCCATGTTAGTTGTGATGAGCGTAGTCAAACACACTTCCATCAGTATGATTTTCACTGTAAGTTGTACGACTTTCATCATGCCCCTCAGATTCTATACAACCCACCGGTCTATACATTTGTAATTCTTGAACCTGCTAAGAAACAAATTTTCAGTGATTACTTCTTTTTAAGTAACCAGCAAAAGCTTTATTTTTCATTACGGGCACCTCCTATGGTTTGATAACTCGTCAAACAAGAGAACTTCTCTCTTAATCAAACTTAGTTTAAAAGATTTAAGGTAATAAGCCTATATGCACAAAGATGCATCTAGGTTATACTTTATTATAATTCAACCATATCATGAAAAAACTTATTTTGCTGTCGCTACTTTTAGCAACAACATCTTTATTTGCACAAAATAGCGTAAAAGGAATTGTTACGGATGCTGATATGCATTCACCTATCCCTTTTGCAACTATATATATCCCTACACTTGAAAAAGGTATCAATACCGATGTAGATGGGCGGTTTAACTTAACAGGCATTCCTAATGGTAGGTATCAGCTCATAATTTCAGCTATTGGATTTAAACCCTTTTCCAAGTTGATTTCTTTCCCCAGTGATGCGATTCTAAAAGTAGAATTAACTCATGCGGCCATAGAAATGGATGAAGTTATTGTCTCCACCCCTTTTCATAAACTTCAAAGCGAAAACGTTATGAAAGTTACTCAAGCAAATGTTCAAACATTAAAAACACAGGGGGCTATGACCCTATCCGATGGAATCTCTCAGATCTCTGGAGTGGAAACACTTTCCACAGGTGTAGGTATCGGAAAACCTGTCATTAGAGGACTTAGCGGTAACCGTGTTTTGGTTTACACCCAAGGTATTCGTTTGGAAAATCAACAATTTGGAGGTGAGCATGGATTAGGAATCAACGATGCAGGTATAGAAAGCATTGAAGTAATTAAAGGTCCTGCGTCGCTACTCTATGGCTCTGACGCTTTAGGTGGTGTGCTTTATTTAAATCCAGAGAAATTCGCACCTAGTAATACTCATAAGGCTGATGTGAACCTAGACTATTATACCAACACCGATGGTTATAGTACCAATGCTGGATTCAAAAAATCAGCAGAACGATTCAAATTTCTCATAAGAGGAGCTCATACTTCTCATGCAGACTATAAAGCAGGTAATGATCTATATACAACAAATTCGAGGTTTTCTGAGTACGATTTAAAAACTGGAATCAGCTATAACTTTGACAATTTCCAAACGGAACTACGTTATAACTACAACCATTCAGAAATTGGAATTCCAGAGCAAGTTGGCGATCAAAACAAACATAGAACACCAATTCTCCCCTATCAAGAATTGGACAATCATATTTTAAGCCTTAAAAGCGTACTTTATTTTGACACTAGCAGTCTTGATATAAATTTAGGGTATACTAGTAACAAACGATTGGAATTTGAAGAGCATCACCATCACGATCATGATGAAGAACATGAGCATCATGAAGAAGAGGAACATCATGATCATGCCGCTGAAGAAGCAGCTCTTGATATGCGCTTAAGAACACTTAGTTATAATCTTCAATATCATTTTCCAAAATTAGGCAATTTCGAAACCATTATCGGACTACAAGGCATGCATCAAACCAATGAAAACTTCGGTGAAGAGTTACTGATTCCTGATGCATCAACCACAGATTTTGGTGTTATGGCTACATCACATTACCATATGGAAAACAGTGATTTACAATTTGGGATCCGGTATGACAATCGGAAAATAGATACCAAGCTAGCTGGAGAAGAAGGTGGAGAATCCTATTTTCCTGTCATCTCCAAAAACTATAATAGTTTTAACGCCTCTGCTGGTTATCGATTTGATTTCCTTAAGAAGTTTATCGGGCGTGTTAATGTTGCTTCGGGATTTAGAGCTCCTAACCTTTCTGAGCTCACCTCTAATGGAGGTCATAGTGGTGCAAACCGATACGAAATAGGCAGATCTGACCTTGATAATGAGCAAAATATCCAATTTGATTTATCGTTGGAGTATAACAATAGACATTTGGAGCTGTTTGCCAATGGTTTTTATAACACCATTAACAATTTTATTTACCTACAACCTACAGGAGAATTTATCAATGAAAGTCCAGTGTATCAGTATACTCAAAATGATAGTGAACTTTACGGAGGCGAGGTTGGCATACACTTACACCCTCATGCCATAGAATGGTTGCATTTTGAGAGCACATATGAAATGGTGGTCGGAAAATTATTAGATAATGATCAATACATCCCATTAATTCCTGCCAATACACTATCAAATACCTTAAGGATAGAGTTTGAGGGAAAAAAATTATCTGACACATATGCTTTTTTAACATTAAAAAGCACCTTTAATCAAAATAAAGTTGGTACATTTGAAGACCCTACCAACGCATATACCCTACTAAATGCTGGTGTAGGAACCTCTACCGAGATCTTAGACCTACCTATTTACTTTAGAATAACCGCCAACAACATTTTTGACACCGAGTATATTTCACATTTATCACGTTTGAAAACGGATGGAATATACAATATTGGTAGGAATATTAATCTAGGATTAACCCTAACATTATAGCACCTCTCCCTAACCTATAGGTTAAAAACCCTGTATAAATGTTTCATTTGTCAGGGTTTTTTCCATTTTAATTATGTACAGCTTGTTTTAGTTGCTCCTTTTTAAAAACATAGGTATACAACCATGTAATGGTGAAGGTTGGAACAACATCCATTCCTGGCATTAATTCCTCTACAAAAGTAATTACCCCTGCCGTACGTCCTATCCTTCCTTTATATAGCCGTGTCATAAGCCAACCCGAAATCGGTGCCCAAATCACATCTGAAAACTCCCCAACTCCAGGAATTACAAAAGATAGCATTCCTATAGCATCAAACAATAAACTCAGCAGAAGTTTGGTGTATTTATTAGTGTTTTCCATCTTTGTTTTTTTATATAATTAAACAAAAAAGGTGCCATTTTTTAAGACAAATCAGTACTAATCAATTTTAAAAACTCATTACGAGTTTCGATTTTTTCAAACTGACCTCTAAATCCAGATGTGGTGGTAGTTGAATTCTGCTTTTGAACACCACGCATCATCATACACATATGAGAAGCCTCTATAACAACTGCGACACCTTGAGGATTTAGCGTATTATTAATGCATTCTAAAATATCGTGTGTTAGTCTTTCCTGAACTTGAAGTCGACGAGAAAACACATCAACAATCCTTGGTAATTTACTCAAGCCTACAATATAGCCGTTTGGAATATAAGCAATATGAGCTTTACCAAAAAATGGTAACAAATGATGCTCGCATAGAGAGTATAATTCAATATCCTTTACAATGACCATTTCATTGTAGTCCTCCTTAAACATGGCGCTTTTGATAATCTGTGTTGCGTCTTGATCGTATCCCTGAGTTAGAAATTGCATAGCTTTTGCCGCACGTTCGGGAGTTTTAAACAATCCCTCCCTTTTAGGGTCCTCTCCTAGTTCTTTGATTATATTACTATAGTTATTTTTTAGCTCATCAGTGGTCTGAATTGCGTACTCATCAAAAGTTTTGTATCCCATAAAATACTGGTTTATTTAATCAATTCTTTCACTTGGGTCTAACCCATTAAATGAAAAAATCCTTTGATCTTAAATATAGTGAAAATCTCTAAACTTCTTTAATTTGTTATTCTTTAGAAACAAGTTACCTTAGCAACATAATTATGTGATTTGATGATACAAGCAAATAATATCCATAAAACCTACGGTGAATTAGAGGTCTTAAAAGGCGTAGATGTACAAATTAACAAAGGAGAAATTATTTCCATTGTTGGAGCCTCTGGCGCTGGTAAAACTACACTTTTACAAATCCTAGGAACTTTAGACAAAGCTGACAAATCAGCAGATTTGTCCTTGAAAATAAACAATACAGAGGTTGCGACCTTATCCGATAAAGAATTGGCTAAATTTAGAAACCAACACATTGGATTTATTTTTCAATTTCATCAATTGCTACCAGAGTTTACTGCTTTAGAAAATGTGTGTATTCCAGCATTTATAAAAAAAACGCCTGTGGAGCAGGCTAAAAAAAGAGCTTTGGAGTTATTAACCTTTTTAGGGCTTTCTCACCGTAGTGACCACAAGCCAAGTGAACTCTCCGGAGGAGAGCAACAACGGGTGGCCGTTGCAAGGGCACTGATCAACAACCCCTCTATAGTATTTGCTGATGAACCTAGCGGGAATTTGGATTCAGAAAGCGCAGAGCGCCTTCACAAACTATTTTTTGAGTTAAGAGATACCTTTGGTCAGACCTTTGTGATTGTAACCCATAACGAAGAATTAGCAGCTATGGCAGATCGAAAGCTCACTATGATAGACGGTAATTTTCGTTAAACCTCTCTCTTTTCGTGCGATAGAAGAATTGATACATTTAATTTAAATTAAAAGTTTTGACCAGGGAAGAACTCAAAGAATTCTTAGACCAAAAAGTAGCGTATTACAATCATCCTCGCTTTGTAGAGAGCGATCCTATACAAATTCCTCACAGATTTCAGCTCAAAGAAGATATTGAAATTTCTGGCTTTTTAACGGCCTCCATAGCCTGGGGTAACCGCAAGAGTATCATTAAAAACGCCACCAAAATGATGGATCTTATGGGTGAGAGCCCCTATGATTTTGTCCTTAATCACAAAGAGGAACAGCTCGAGAAACTACTCCCATTTGTGCACCGAACATTCAACGGTTATGACTTTATACAATTTATTAAAAGCCTTCAACACATCTATGTTAACCATAAAGGATTGGAGTATTTCTTTAGTAAACATATCACCCAAGAATCTACGCAACCGGCTATCGCCCGATTTAAAGAAGCATTCTTTGAAAACCAGCATTTACCACGAACTCAAAAACATATTTCTAATCCGGAGAAAGGCTCCGCCGCCAAAAGAATTAACATGTATCTCAGGTGGGTAGTTAGAAATGATGGCTTAGGAGTGGATTTTGGAATTTGGGACACTATTTCACCTTCCATATTATCCTGCCCACTAGATGTACACTCTGGTAGAGTTGCTCGAAAACTAGGACTTCTTAAGCGTAAACAAAATGATGCTAAAGCTCTATTAGAACTTGACCAAGCATTACGTAAGCTAGACCCTAAAGATCCTGTAAAATACGATTTTGCACTCTTCGGCTTAGGCGTTTTTGAGGGCTTTTGATTTGAGGTAAACTCTTTGAAGTTATCAAATAATTTCAAATTAGAAAATCAAGCTGTAACCATACCCCTAAAGGCTAATACTTTGGACTAGAAAACTAAACGCGAAATTAACACTATTAGGTCTTTTTGTCTAAAAATCGAATTAGAACATCCACGACAAACAATGGGACTTGCCTAGTTGGGTAGTTTAACTTAAATTGTATATTTGATTTGACAAATAAAAACTAGGAATGCAATTTAAACATCCAGAAATTCTTTGGGCACTCTTTCTTGTACTCATTCCCATTGTTATTCATTTATTTAAGTTGCGAAAATACTCAAAGCAAACCTTTACCAATGTTCGGGTTCTAAGGGAGGTTCGCAAGCAGACTAATAAACAATCTCAAATTAAAAAATGGCTCATTTTAATAATGCGCGTTTTCAGTATCGTATGCCTTGTAATAGCCTTCGCTCAGCCATATTTATCACCACAAAACTTGCAAAATATCAAAGTTGAAACGGTGATCTATATCGATAACTCCTTTAGTATGCAACTACAGGGGGCAAAAGGAACCTTATTACAGGAAGCCATAAACGATGTGTTAGAACAATTTCCAAAAACCCAATCTTTTAGCCTTATAACCAACACCCATACTTTTAAAAACACTACCATTGAAGCCATTAAAAACGATTTAATCCGGACACATTATAGTCCAGAACAGTTATCTTTAGAGGCAATATTTCGTTCAGCAAACCGACTTTATACCCAAGAGGCCACAAGTAAAAACTTACTTGTTTTTTCAGATTTCCAACAGCGTCAACTCCCCTTGAATAGGACTTTAAATGTCAACCCTTACTTTATTCCTATGCAAGGGTTTTCATCCGCAAATACCGTCATTGATAGTGCGTATATTTCTTTAAAAACACCTGAACAAACTCAGATCTCTGTTGTATTGTCAAACACCGATACTATAGCTTCCACGCCTGTATCCTTGTATCAAAATGATGAATTATACGCCAAGACATCTGCAGAATTTAAAAACAACAAAGCGCAGGTAGATTTTAGGGTTGACAAAGAGTTTAAAAACGGGCATATTTCTGTAAATGATAAAGGGATGAGCTATGACAACAATCTTTATTTTTCCATAAATCGTTCTGTGAAAATAAATATTCTTAGCATCAACGGATCAGATGATCAATTCCTAAAACGAATTTACACCCCTGATGCTTTTAACTACAGTAGTATGGCTTATGATGAGATTAATTACAATAGTTTATTACAACAGAACCTTGTCATTTTAAATCAACTACCCTCCATTGCTAGTTCATTAATCTCTGCCTTAGAACAAGCCAGTCGACGTGGGGTGAAAATTTGTGTGATTCCTGATAAGAACAATCAAATAATCTCCTCACAACCTAAATTTCCATTTTTAGCAGATCTTAAATTCACCAATTCTAATACTAGCGAAAAGCATATTACAACCATAGAATATCAACATCCTTTGTTTGAACATGTCTTCGAATCTCAGGTGGCTAACTTTGAGTATCCAAAAGTATTAAGTAGCTTTGAAATCCAAGGAAGCTATCAGAGTGTACTGAGCTACCAAGATGGTAATGACTTTTTAGTGGAATTCAATGGGCATTATGCTTTCACTGCCCCTTTGAGTACACTAAATGGTAACTTTCAAAATACGCCCTTGATTGTTCCAGTGTTCTACAATATGGCCCAACAAAGCCTTCCTACACCAACTCTATATTATCAACTAGGCCAACATCACACCATAGCAATAAACACTCAGCTTAATCAAGATCAAGTGCTTTCATTAGAAAACAACCACGAATCCTTTATTCCCTTACAGGTAAATAATCAAAATTATATCTCGATCACAACGGGAGAATACCCAACAACAGAAGGTACTTATCAGGTAAAGAATCAGAATGAAAATGTTCTTGCCCTAAGCTTTAATTACCAGCGAGATGAAAGTAGCAGGGAGTATTTATCAACGGATGATTTACCCCCAGATTCCATTAAAAATGCATCCCAATTATTCAAGCAATTAAAAAGTGAAAACAATATCCATGAGCTTTGGAAATGGTTTGTTATTTTTGCACTAGTTTTTTTATGTTTAGAACTTCTTATCCAAAAATATTTCAAATGAATATCCTTATAAAATCTGCCAAGATAATCGCCCCTAACCAAAGTTATAATCAACAAGTCAAAGACATTCTGATTATAGATGGTAAGATTTCGAAAATTGAAGATCATATTAAACCGGAGATTGAGATTAAAGAAATTTCATTAGATAATCTCCATGTTTCCCAAGGATGGTTTGATTGTAGTGTAAGCTTTGGAGAACCAGGGTTTGAAGATAGAGAAACAATTGAAAATGGGCTCAATACAGCGGCACTAAGTGGATATACTGCTGTTGCAGTAAACCCGAACACCCAACCAGTGGCAGATACTAATGCGGATATCGGATTTATAAAATCTAAAGGTGCAGATAAAGCAACTAGCCTGTACCCGATAGCGGCCCTAACTTCTTTGAGTCATGGAGTTGACTTAGCAGAGCTTTTCGATATGAAAAATGCAGGGGCGGTCGCCTATGGAGACTATCAAAAACCTATAGAAAATCCGAATTTACTTAAAATAGCCCTTCAATACACTCAAAACTTTGATGGCCTTGTCCTGTCTTTTCCGATGGAAAGCAAAGTCATAGGAAAGGGCGTAGTGAATGAAGGTATTACAAGTACTAAACTTGGTCTTAAAGGAATTCCAGCGCTATCAGAGGAGCTTCAAATTGTCCGAGACTTATTCATTTTAGAGTATACCGGCGGCAAACTTCATATTCCTACTATTTCTACTAAATTAAGCGTAGAATTAATCAAACAAGCCAAAGATAAAGGTCTTGATGTAAGTTGTAGTGTTGCTTTGGCTAATTTAATACTCAATGAAAGCGAGTTAGAAGATTTTGACACCAATTACAAATTGCTCCCTCCTCTAAGAGAAGAGGCTGATAGAAAAGCTCTTGTGGAAGGAGTAAAACACGGGGTTATTGATTTAGTTACCACTGACCACAACCCTATAGATGTGGAAAACAAAAATGTAGAATTTGATCACGCTCTTTATGGAACTATTGGTTTGGAGGCAAGCTTTGGACTTCTGTTACAGGAGTTTCCACTAGAGAAGGTTATAAAAATACTCACCTCAGGTAAAGAACGATTTGCTATACCTCAAGAGGAAATTGCCGTGGGAAACAAAGCTAATATCTCCCTATTCAATCCCGATTCGAGTTATGAATTCAGTAAAAGTGATATCCTCTCTTTTTCTAAAAACTGTGCCTATACGGGCAAACAGGTGAAAGGAAAAACTTATGGAATAATCGCTAATAATCGCATAGCCCTTAAATCCTCATTAAGTAAATAATATGGAAGTCAAAATAGAAAAGCAAGGCAAAACCAATGCCATTATTGGATACATAACAATGCTTGGAACCATAGTTGCCATCATATTAAATATGGATAAGCAAAATGCTTTCGCACGTTTTCACATCAGGCAAGCGTTTGGGATTAATGTCACTTATCTTTTGCTAGGTACTATAGCAGGTTATTTTAATTCTTGGGGGGTCTCCTCTGCCTTTTATATCTTTATATCAGTACTGTGGTTTTATGGATTTATTACCATGCTACAGGAGAAATGTATTCCAGTACCAATCATAGGGCCATATTTTCAAAAATGGTTCGTTTTCATTAAATAATTTTCAATTTTGCAGACCAAAGATTTATCATTACATCACCTTATTAGACCAGGGAAGCAAACCAATGGTAAAGCACCAGTATTGTTTATGCTTCACGGTTACGGTAGCAATGAAGACGATTTATTTTCATTCGCTAATGAACTCCCTGAAGAACTCTGTATAATATCCATTCGTGCACCACATCCTCTAATGCCATCATCTTTTGCTTGGTATGCCATTAATTTTGATGCAGATGCCAATAAATGGACCGATAAAGAGCAGGCAAAAGTATCATTAAATAGCATAGTGCATTTTATTGATCAAGCTGTTGAGCAATATGATTTAGATGCCCAAAATGTAACCTTATTAGGTTTTAGTCAAGGTGCTATATTGAGTTATGCCCTTGCCTTATCCTATCCAGAAAAAGTAAAAAACGTAATTGCTTTAAGTGGGTATATAGAAGAAGATATCATTGTCCCTGGGTATAAGAGTAATTCTTTTACAAATCTTTCTTTCTATTGTTCTCACGGATCTGTAGATCAAGTAATTCCAGTACAATGGGCCAGAAAAACTCCCCCAATTTTAAAAGCATTAGCCATAGAACATGTTTTTGAAGAATTTCCAGTAGGACACGGAGTTGCTCCTCAAAATTTCATTTCCCTTCACCGTTGGCTAAGTAAGAGAATTTAAAGGATCTTTCGTCTAACTAACTTACTTGAATAACTTTTCAATATTGCTCCGCCAAGAGCGCATTAAAATCAAATCGCCCTTGACCTATTTAGTCAAGGGCGATTTGATTTTAATTATTATTACTATCTATTGCTCTATCTTAACTTTCTTTTCGCTTCTTAAGGAGAATACTACTCCGGCAGCTAGAGATACTCCAATAAAGGACAAGGAGAACCACTCTGGAATTTCAATATGATGCGAAAGAATCATCTTTATACCAACATAGGTTAAGATGGCTACTAGGCTGTATTTTAGATAACTAAATCGCTCTATCATATTGGCTAAAAAGAAATACATCGAACGAAGTCCTAAAATTGCCATGATATTAGAACTGAACACTAAAAATGGGTCCGAAGTAATTGCTAGGATCGCTGGAATACTATCAAGAGCAAACAAAATATCGGTAAATTCAATCAGTATCAATGCTAAAAACAATGGCGTTGCAATTAAAAGACCACGCTTCCTAATAAAAAACAATTGACTGTTGATTACCGTTGTAATAGGCATAAATTTACGAACCGATTTATAAACAAAGGATTGTTTAGGGTCGTATTGGTGATCTTCTTTTTCGAATAACATTCTAAGGGCTGTGAAAATTAAGAATGCTCCAAACACATAAATTATCCAATCAAATTTCTTTATCAAGAAAACCCCAAATAAAATCATCAGTGCTCTAAATACGATTGCACCAAGTATTCCCCAAAACAACACGCGGTGTTGGAACTTTTTCGGGATTTTAAAAGAAGTAAATATCACCGCTATGACAAATATATTATCAATACTAAGCGAAAGTTCAATTAAGTACCCCGTAATGTATTTTAACATCGCAGTGGTTGGTGTCAAATTATCAATATTCTCCACCCATCCATTTTTAAAAATGAAATAGACTCCTATAGAAAACAATAAGGCAACACTCACCCAAATACCTGTCCACGTTGAGGCTTCCTTATTGGAAATCTCATGAGGGTTTTTATTAAAGACTCCTAGATCAAGTGCTAGGAAAATAGCAATAAGCGTGATAAATAAAATCCAAACAATCATATCAATTAATTTCTAGTGTACAATAAATGATCTAGAACCGTAAAATCTATGCCTAAATCATCTTTCAGTTTATATTCAATTAATAATTCTCCCCAATGTTTACCATCGGAAAAGTCGACCACAATCCATTTGTGGTTTAAGACCTTAATTTTATTGAGTTTCATAGGGGATCCAGACATTCCATCATAAGGAACCAAAGGATTGTTACCTTGTTCTTCGTTGGTCTCCAGTAATTTATCCGCTATGTACCGCGATGGGTTTTTAAGTTCTAAATGATCGTAATATGAAAGTGCATCATCGTTGTTATCAAGGGAAAAGTATTGAAGGTTTAACTTATCCAAAGTGAGACTTTGAATCGAATCCTCTAATTTGGTAACTTTAGATTCAAGACGCTCCATTTTAGAAGATTCTTTTTCAAAATAATTCTTCGCACTCACATACTGGTAAAGAATAAACAGCATGGCAAATACAAATAAATACAAAAAAATACTTCGTCTCATAGGGTATAATTTAACTTTCTTACTTTATCATATTAGTATGCTATTACTTATAGCAGCATACATTACAATTCAATTTCTAAATTATCGTACGCCAAAAACACATTCTCTGGCAATTCTTCCTGCACCTGGGCATGGAATCCCAAAGAAGGGCTTATATGTGTTAAATAGGCTTGTTTAGGTTTGACTTTATTTATAAATTCCAAGGCCTCCGCAATGTTAAAATGCGAATGATGTTTTTGCTTTCTCAAGGCGTTGACCACCAATACCTCGACACCTATTAATTTTTCTATTTCCTGATCCTCAATGGTCTTTACATCGGTTAGATAAGCGAATTTATTGAACCGAAACCCAAAAACTTGCAACCGATTATGAAAGGCATTAACTGGAATAACCTCTAAATCACCTAAAATAAAAGGAACATCGTTCTCTATCCTATTTACTCGAACAGCTGGTGCCCCAGGATATCGATCTTTTGTTGCAAAGATATAATCAAATTTTGTTTTTAAAGATTTTATTACACGTTTATGAGCATAAATTGGAATATCACCTTGTCTGAAAAAAAATGGCCGTATATCGTCCATTCCCATAATGTGATCCGCGTGCTCATGCGTAAATAGAATGCCGTCGATGCGCTTTACATTGTTATTGAGCATTTGTTGTCTAAAATCAGGCCCACAATCTAAAATATAACAGTACTGATCCCACTGTATCATAACCGATACGCGAAGTCGCTTATCTCTTATGTCTGTACTGTTGGATACGGGGTCGTCACTCCCAATGATGGGTATGCCTTGTGAGGTTCCTGTTCCTAAAAATGTAATCTTCATGGGGTACTATTTATTTACTTTTAAAGCGTTTATAATCCAAATCGACAATAATATTCTTTTGACAGAGAATTCTCAACCTTAAAATTGACATATACCTTCAAAAATATTTACCAAATTTATCATTTATATTCCAATTGCTCCTTGAATCTTTTTAACTTTGTCTCAAATTTTTTAGCTTAAATGACAGTAGTTTTAAAAGGCGACAAGGAATTTGAAAATATTCCATCACTAAAAGCCAAAGCTTTACGGATCAATCTAAACAAGGATATCTACGGCACATTTGCCGAAATAGGAGCTGGACAAGAAACCGTAAGACATTTCTTCAGAGCCGGAGGGGCCTCTGGGACTATTGCCAAGGCAATGAGTGCTTATGATAAGAATTTTAGTGATGCCATATATGGAACAGAGGATGACGGACGTTATGTCACCGAGGCGCGACTAAAAAAAATGCTTTCTCATGAGATGCGTCTGATGGAAGAACGCATTCCTAAAGATGACAACCCGAACAAGATCTTCTTTGCCTACGCAAACACTGTGGCTACAATTGATTTTGCCAAAAAGTTCAAAGGCCATGGCTGGTTAGGTATTAGGTTTCAACTAGATGCTAACGAAGAATACAATGAAATTCAACTTCATATTCGTTTTAAGCAGAATGAAACCCGCCTGCAACAAGAAACTCTTGGTATTGTTGGTGTCAATTTAATCTACGGGGCATTCTATAAGCATCACAGACCTAAAAAGTTATTAAAGTATCTCTATGATCATATTGACAGAGACACCATAGAGATTGATACTATCAACTTTTCTGGACCGCGATTCAAAGATGTTGATAATCGGTTGATGAGCTTGCAATTAGTAAAAAACGGGATGACTGATGCGGTTATGTTTGGCCCTGACGGAAATAACATTCTGCCTGCTTCCATGCTCTACAAAAAAAATATACTAGCTCTAAGAGGTAGCTTTAGACCAGTGACTCTGGTAAATATGGATATGTATAAAAAATCCTATGAAATTTTTATACGTGAGCAAAAAGTAAATGAGGATAGAACCGTAGTGGTTTTTGAAATTACATTATCCAACCTAAGGGCAGAAGGAGAGATTGACGAAGAAGACTTTATGGACAGAGCAAGGTTGCTTTGTTCCTTAGGACAAACGGTTATGATATCCAATTTCCAGGAGTATTATAAACTTGTGGAATACTTTTCAGAGTACACCAAAGAACGCATGGCTCTTACCATGGGTGTTAATAACTTGGTTGATATTTTTGATGAGAAGTACTATCGTCACCTAAGTGGCGGAATTCTAGAGGCCTTTGGAAAACTCTTCTACAAAGATCTCAAAGTATACTGTTATCCAATGATCGATCCTGATACTGGTCTTACCAATACCAGTAACACACTCAAGGTACATCCTAGGATGAAAGGACTCTATAAGTTTTTCAAATACAATGGCAAAGTGGTCGATATATTCGATTTCGATGAAGACGTGCTCAATATATTTTCACGAGATGTATTGCAAAAAATTGCTACTGGAGAAGACGGATGGGAAGAATTACTGCCAAAAGGTATTGCTGAACTTATAAAAGAACAAGGTTTATTTGATTATAATCCTGAAAATGCATTGGACGCAAAGAAGCAGTAAAAAATACTAAAAGCCGCAATTACAAACCCAATTACTGGTTAGATTAATATAAAAAACACCCCATCAATTTTTAGTAGTGAAATCGGTGGGGTGATTGTTTTATCTCCTACTCTACTAATTCTAATATTTGCTCGGCATGACTTTTAGTTTTCACCTTTTGAATAACATGAGAAACATCGCCTTGCTCATCCACTATAAATGTCATTCTATGAATTCCATCATAGGTTTTTCCCATAAATTTCTTGGATCCCCAAACACCAAAAGCATTGATTAGAGTTTTATCCTCGTCAGCAATCAGTGGAAATGGAAATTCGTATTTATTTCTAAAATTGGTCTGTCTCTTTTGTGAATCCGCACTTACCCCTATAATACTAAAGCCCTTTTGTTGAAGCTCTTTGTAATGATCTCTTAGGTTGCATGCCTCAGCGGTACATCCTGGAGTACTGGCTTTAGGATAAAAGAAAACAATGAATTTTTTACCCTTAAAATCAGCCTTTGATACAGTATTTCCATCTTGATCTAAAACCTTAAATTCTGGCACCGTACTTCCTACTTCCAATGTGTTCATTTATGCTTAATTTTGTTAAATTATATTCAAATATGTTCATTCAAAATTACTAAATAATGACCAAGAAAGAAAAGATTGATTATATTATAAATACCCTGGAGGAATATTATCCAACAGTCCCAATACCACTGGATCATACAGACCCCTATACCCTACTGATTGCCGTTTTGCTCTCTGCGCAGAGCACTGACAAAAGGGTCAATCAAATTACTCCACTGCTTTTTGATAGAGCTATGAATCCATATCAAATGATTAAACTATCAGTTGAAGAAATCCGAGAAATCATACGTCCAGTGGGATTGTCCCCAATGAAATCTAAAGGAATTTACGAACTATCTCATATTTTAATCGATAAATACAACGGAGAAGTACCAGCTGACTTTGAAGCATTGGAGTCTCTTCCTGCTGTAGGACATAAAACAGCAAGCGTAGTGATGTCTCAAGCATTTGGCATCCCTGCCTTCCCAGTTGACACCCATATTCATAGGTTAATGTACCGATGGGGATTATCTAATGGTAAGAATGTAATCCAAACTGAAAAAGACGCCAAAAGGCTTTTTCCAAAAGAATTATGGAATAAACTGCATTTACAGATTATTTATTATGCCAGGGAGTATTCTCCTGCTCGAGGATGGGATATAGAAAAAGATATCATTACCAGAACCGTGGGTAGAAAATCAGTTTTAAAAGCATTTTTATCAAAAAAGACCCATAAGATTTAATTCCTATGAGTCTTTTTAGAAAAGTTTAATTTAGAAGCGTTTCAAACTCCAACTTTTTGTATTTAATAACACTTAAAGCCTTAGAATAACTAAGTAAGAATTCAATAGTAGATTTCTTGGGTTTTAACGATTCTGCAGATAATTTTTCATTAGTGTAAATTTGTTCCATATTCTATTGTTTGTTTGATTTAAATCAATAACGCAAACAATAATAGAATATTGTATTAATTTGTCAAAACGATTTGGTTTTTTTCAACCATCTTTCTCAAATTAATAATAGCGTAACGCATTCTTCCCAATGCCGTGTTAATACTTACATCGGTATGCTTAGCAATTTCTTTAAAGCTCATGTCCTTGTACATTCTCATAATCAACACTTCTCGCTGATCATCAGGAAGTCCGTCAATTAAATTTTTTACATCTGTTTCGACTTGATCTTTAATAATTTGTTTTTCGATATTTAGTGCCTGGTCACCTAGGATAGAGAATATATTAAAATCATCGCTCCCTTCAAATTTAGGCATTCTAGCATTTTTACGGAAGTGATCAATGACTAGGTTGTGCGCAATACGCATTACCCAAGGTAGAAACTTCCCTTCTTCGTTGTAGTTACCTCTCTTAAGCGTGTTGATAACTTTTATGAATGTATCTTGAAAAATATCTTCGGTAATATCCTTATCGTATACTTTTGAAAAAATAAAGCTGTAAATACGATGTGAATGTCTGTTAATTAAAAGTTCTAAAGCCTTTTCGTCGCCTTTTATATAGTCGGCCACTAATACCGAATCTTGAAGTGTTTGTTCCATACAATTACTTTTACAATCAAATAACTACCATTCCATTTATAGGGAACGATCGTTGGTTCATTAGATTAATTATTCAAGTAATTGTATGCTATCCGCTTTTGTTTTAGTTATTCGTGTCAAATATACTATAATTCTTGAAGAATATGCAAGATTTAAATTCAAAAATTAACTTACATTTAATAATTATCCTGCACATTCTAGCTCAAATTAGATTGTTATCTTTGTGATTTATGTTTTGTCATGATAGATATTTCAAAAGTTAATCCCAAGGATAACATCATTATAAAAGGAGCTAAACTCCACAATTTAAAAGATATTAATGTCGTAATACCAAGAAATAAACTAGTGGTTATTACTGGTTTATCTGGTAGCGGGAAGTCTTCATTAGCCTTTGACACATTATATGCTGAAGGCCAAAGGCGTTATGTGGAGAGTCTTTCTTCTTATGCACGACAATTCCTAGGTAGGCTCGATAAACCAAAAGTAGACTATATCAAAGGAATTGCCCCTGCAATAGCTATTGAGCAAAAGGTGAATTCTACCAACCCTAGGTCAACTGTTGGCACTAGTACCGAGATATATGACTACCTTAAATTATTATATGCCAGAATTGGGAAAACCTACTCTCCTATTTCAGGGAAAGAAGTTAAAAAGCATCAAGTAACTGATGTTTTAAATTATGTAAAAACATTTGAGCAAGGCAGCAAACTACTTTTACTCGCTCCAGTGCACATACCCAAGGAGAGAAGTGTTTTAAAAACTTTAGAAATACTATCCCTACAGGGATATGCAAGGATAAAATATCAGGGCAGAGTTCATCGCATTAGTGATATCGATAAAGAGATCGATCACAATTTCTCCTTAGTAGTAGATCGTATTGTAGTAAAGGACGATGAAGATTTCTATAATCGTTTAGCAGACGCTGTAGATACCGCTTTTTTTGAAGGTAAAGGAATCTGCGCCATAGAAGATCTCAGTACTTTAGAACAAGTAGAGTTTAGCACCAAATTTGAAATGGATGGCATACAATTCTTAGAACCTAACACCCATTTGTTTAGCTTTAACAACCCATATGGCGCATGTCCTAGCTGTGAAGGTTATGGTGATATGATCGGTTTAGATGAGGATCTCATTGTGCCAAATACTACCCTATCCGTGTTTGAAAATGCGATATTTCCATGGAGAGGCGATAGTATGAGTTGGTTTAGAGACCAGCTGGTTAATAACGCTTATAAATTTGACTTTCCAATACACAAACCTTGGTTTGAACTCACCGAAAAACAAAAATCATTGATCTGGGAAGGAAATCAATATTTTACAGGACTTACTGCTTTTTTTAAAGAATTAGAAGATAAAAGCTACAAAATTCAAAACCGAGTAATGCTCTCTCGCTATAGAGGAAAAACTAGATGCACCCAATGTAAAGGACTTAGACTTCGCGAGGAAGCTAATTATGTCAGAGTTGGGGATAGAACAATATCCGATCTTGTAAATATTCCAATTACAAGATTACAGGAACACTTCAATACCCTTAAACTAGAGGCCCACCAAGAGAAAATTGCCAGTCGACTATTAAAAGAAATAAATACAAGATTAGAATTTTTAAACAATGTTGGTTTAAATTATCTGAGTCTTAATCGTAAGTCCAACAGTTTATCAGGAGGAGAGTCACAACGTATTAATCTAGCTACTTCCCTTGGAAGTAGCCTAGTAGGTTCTATGTATATACTTGATGAACCTAGTATCGGATTACACCCAAAAGACACTGAAAACCTAATTAGTGTTTTAAAATCCTTGAGAGATCTGGGAAATACTGTAATTGTAGTTGAGCACGATGAGGATATTATGAAGGCTGCAGATCAAATCATTGATATAGGGCCACAAGCAGGAACCCTTGGCGGGGAAGTTGTCGGTAGCGGTACTTATGATGAACTTATAAAATTAAATACTCTGACGGCCAACTATCTAAGTGGGAAGGATCAGATAGAGGTTCCTGAAAAGAGAAGGACCTCTAAGAACTCTATTCTTATTAAAGGTGCTCGTGAGCATAATCTAAAAAATATAGATGTGGAATTTCCACTAAACTCTTTGACGGTAATTACTGGACTATCGGGAAGTGGGAAGACAACCTTGGTAAAAAAGATCGTCTATCCAGCCATATTAAAAGCCACAGGAGGTTATGGTGAGAAGTCTGGTCAATTCTCTGGCATCAGTGGCAATTTCTCCAATCTAGGTGCTGTTGATTTTGTTGATCAAAATCCAATTGGACGATCCTCGCGGTCAAACCCTGTGACTTACATCAAAGCATATGATGATATCAGAAACTTATTTGCCAAACAAAAACTTTCAAAGATCAGGGGTTATCAGCCCAAACATTTTTCTTTTAATGTAGATGCAGGGCGATGCGAAACTTGTAAAGGAGAAGGTGAAGTCACCATCGAAATGCAATTTATGGCTGATGTTCACTTGGAATGTGAAACATGTGGAGGTAAGCGTTTTAAAAAAGAGGTACTAGAGGTCAAATATCAGGATAAGAATATTGATGATGTTCTCAGTATGACCATTGATCAGGCAATCGAATTCTTTTCTCAAAATAAGCAAACTAAAATCACATCTAAATTACAATCCTTACAGGATGTTGGGCTCGGATATGTGGCCTTGGGTCAGTCATCCTCTACCCTCTCTGGTGGAGAGGCTCAACGAATCAAACTCGCCTCCTTCCTTATCAAAGGAAGCACCACTACTAAAACATTATTTATATTTGATGAGCCTACCACAGGACTTCATTTCCACGACATTAAAAAACTTCTAAAATCATTTGATGCACTATTAGATAATGGACATTCTATTATTGTGATTGAGCATAATTTAGATCTTATAAAATGCGCCGATCACATTATTGATTTAGGTCCCCAGGGTGGTGAAAATGGAGGGTATCTTATGGGCAGTGGAACCCCAGAACAATTAAGTAGGATTGAGAAAAGTTATACTGGGCAGTATCTAAAAGACAAATTATAGCCTAAGAATATACAATACCTCGTATCCCGCTCCTATTGTAATGTGATAAGTATTAATAAGGCCATACTCTTGTATTAACAATCTCTTTAAACCTATTGTAGAATTCAGTAGTTACCATACATACAATAAGATCCGTGCGCTAAAGATCTTCATACTTTGGCGTACTCTTTGTGTTATTAGTTAAGAAAATTCATAGTGAGTTTTTTTGGTTGGTTAGTTAAGAAAACCCTGAAACAGCATTTAGTTTGTTCAGGGTTTTTTTGTAAATATAGCTTGTGGATCATTTCATTTTCTTAAAATTCAGTTTTTTTTCAGATCTTCTAGACCTTTATTTACAGTTACTTATGATTGAGTTAAGCATTTGGCTAAATTTGTGGCACGTAATTTGATTTTTAACTAGCAAGACCGATCAAAAAATGAAAACCAAAACAATGTTGAATCAAAACCTATAGTCATGAAACAATTATTTATATTACTGATAGCTTTTGTTTTTGGGAGTCAAAACAGTTTTGCCTCCACACAAAGCAGCATAAGAGGATATGGGAATTCTTTTATTTTTGTAGAAAACGGGATTAACTTTTCGGTGTATCCTGATGGGGAATTCGATTTTTATATCGACAATCCTAGAATTACTGCAGGAGTACATACTGGGAATGTGAGTATTACTTTTAACTCAGGATATGCCTATGATCCTTATGTGCAATATGACGCTTATGGTGCGGTTTTACAGATTGAAAACACGCCTATTTATTATGATTATTATGGACGTGTAACACGAATAGGGAGCATCAACATCCTTTATAATGGGAATTATCTAAGAAGTATTGGCGGAATGCACATCTATTTCAATGCCCATGGTATCTTTAGCCATTATTCTGGATTTATAAACGGATATAACAGAGTTTATGTCCACAGACCATTTCACAGGTATTTTAGAAGGCCTAGCCCAGCTTTTTGTATGGTAAATTATAGACCATATAGACAGTATTATGTGCCAAAACGATATACATACTATAAACCTTATAAAAACAACCACAGAAGAACCTATGCGAATGTTGGTAACACCTATCATTATAAAGCTAATAACTCTAGGAGAAGTGTTTATGAAAATGATAAAAGGGTAAGTAGAAGAAACGATGCTGCTATTACTAGAAGTATTAGAGCTAGAAGTGCAAATAGTGTTGCTCCTAGAAATACCAGTAGAGTAAGTAGAAGTGCTAGTAAAGCAAATGTGAATCGATCAGCTACTAGCGCATCTAGAGAAAACGCTTCTACAACTGTGAGAAGTTCGAGAGCTGCAAACTCTGAATCTTCAAAGTCGGTAAATAGAGCTGTTCGTAGTTCAAATACCCCAAATAGATCGGCAGTACAAACTAAAAGCTCTCCTGTTCAAAGAACTCAGACTAACACGAGATCTAGTAGGAGTCCAGTGAATGTAAATAGAAGTAGTAGCACAAGAGCTGCACAACCAAAGGTGACCACACCAAGAAGTAGTAGAAGTAGTTCTAATACAACATATAGAAGTTCAAACTCTACTTCAAATAGATCTACACCAGCGGCTAGTTCAAGTAGAAGTAGTTCAAGCAGAAGTAGTTCAAGTGCAAGAAGATAGAAACGTATAATTAAATAGTTCGTTAAATAGGAAAAGTCCGTGGATAGTTTTATCTGCGGATTTTTACGTTTTAAAATATTTCATTTTAATAGCATTGATCATGGCAGTGATGTCATCCGATAAATTTAAGGTGTATACAGCCAAGCTAAAGATAAAACCGATAAGAAAAGATTTAAAAAGGATACTAAGAACCGGGTGAACATCAAAATCCCACCAATAGAATATCATAAAAATAATAGCCATCACCACTGTTCCACTTAATGTAGCTTTCGTAAAAGGTTGTATGCCTAATTTACGATGTACAAAGATGAGCTTTGCAGAGTTATAAATCAAAAAGGATAATAGGGTGGCAAAAGCGGCACCGTTTAATCCCCATATGGGTATAAAAATAATATTAAGGCCAACAGTTAGACCTGCTAATAGCACCCCAAAGAAAAGCACCATTTGGTAGTAATCTGAATTAAATATAATGGCATTATTATTTCCCATAAGATTGTCAAATACCTTGGCAAACCCGATTAAAAAAACCACCATTACCGCTTGTTCATAATTTGGTGGAAGCAACTCATACAAGGCATCCACATTCAATGTAATAAGCAAAAAGATTAGCCCTGCAACCAAATATAGATTGATAGAACTTTTTTTATAGAGAATTTCTAATTCTCCCATGCTCTTTGAATTCAGTAGTTTACTGGTAATGGGATATGTGATTTGATGCATGGCTCTAGCGGGAACTGCAATGACCACTGCCATAAACACCGCTACATTGTAATAGGCTATGTTTTCAATATCCTTAAATTGACCAAGCATTACCTTATCGATATCAAGAAGCACCGCTGCCACAGAACCAGTGAGTATAATAAGTAAGGAATAATTAAACACTGCCTTGTAATTACTAGGTAAATACCACTCTATAGTTGGTTTTTTAATCCATATCGCCGCTATTGCCATAAGGACCATTCGAGAACCATAAACCGCCATTAATAAATATATAAACAAATGCACTTCAATAAAATCGAAGCTAACTCCCAGGAGTAATACCATTACCATTACCCGGTGATATACTTCCTTGAGTAGATTTCCATAAACAGACTTAAAATGTACCTTTGCCCAGGCATAAAACAGTTCAAAATAAGCCATAAATAAAGCCAATACAAAGATAGTCCACACATAGGGCTGAAGTATATTACTTTTTGAGGCGATTATATCTACAATCCAACCATACCCAATACAACCTATAATTGCTGTTGGTATACAGATTAAAAGAGGCAATAGAAACACAAATCCCGTAAAGGCATTTTGTTGGCTCTGATCTTTATAAAAACTAAAAAATTTAATGAGTGTATTTTGGGTTCCAAAAGCTAAAATAGGCATCAATATGGTACTAGAAGATAGCAGGTAACCAACAATACCGTAATAGGTTGGAGTCAAAAAATTAGTATACAAAAAGAGTGTATTAATAGCTCCTATAGCAAATCCAATATAGGTTATGATCGTGTTTTTTATGGTTTGGTTTGCTACAATCCCCATCAGCCTATAAATTCAAGTAATGTTTTGGTTAATTCTTTTCTGTGGAATGCTTCTACACCCTGAGGGTGTACATGTAAATCATTTTTTTTGTATTCCTTGTAAGCCTCCAGAATATAGTCCCTAAGTAGCTTCCCTTGATCATATTTAAAAAAACGTCCTGTCTGGGTTTGCTCAATCAATCTTGCGACATCCCAACCACGGGGACCTAATGCTAAAATAGGTCTTTTGGCAGCCATATATTCAAAAAATTTCCCAGGAATGATTCCCTTTGTCTTTTCTGCATCAATTTCTATAAGTAAAAGCACTTGGGAACTTCTCTGAAGTGCTATAGCCTGCTGATGGCTCACATAACCTTTTAAATGCAGCACCTTTTCCAAACCAGCAGCTTTTATACTATCAACCACTTGATCACTTACAGTACCAGCCAATATTAATTCTAGGTCTTGTAAAAACTCTGGACGCTCATTACAAATTTGAGAAAGAGTCTGCCATAATACCTTCGGATTTCTACCGCTTAATAGTGACCCTATATGGGAAAGGCTAAACTTCTCGGTGAGTTCCACGGGCTGCGACGGATAATCTAAATATCCATTGGTAATAACCTTAATAGGTTTTGATGTTTTTTGCTCAAACTCCTTTTTGGTAGTATAACTCGTTGTAATGATTTTATCAGCCGCTTGCAAAACAGTAGCTTCAAGTTTTTCATGTTTATATTCAGAAGCCTTACTGAGTTTTAATTCCGAGTGATAGCCAATTGTAGTCCAAGGATCTCTAAAATCTGCAATCCAACTCAATTGGTTATTAGCTTTTTTTAACTTTAAGCCAATAAGATGTAGACTGTGCGGAGGACCAGTAGTAATAATGGTATTTATTCCATTGTTTTTTGTATAGTCCTTTAAAAATTTCACTGATGGTTTTACCCAAAATACACGAGCATCAGGAATAAAAAAATTACCTCTTATCCATAACATTACACGCTCTATCCAAGACTGTTTCTTAGTAGCGATAATCCCTTTACTGATTTGTTTGGTTTTTTTAGAGGAAAATATTGAAGCCCATTTATAAGGTTCTACTATTGACTTTTTAATGATGGTGATATCCTGTGGAATTTCACTTATAAAACTATCGTCCCTAAATGGATAATTTGGGTTATCTGGAATATACACCACTACTTGCTTATTAAACTCTGCTAAGAACTTTACAAAGTTTAACCACCTCTGCACTCCTGGTCCACCAGCGGGTGGCCAATAATACGTTATAATTAAAACTTTATCCATAGCACCATATAAAAAATGGTTTCCCCTTTAATGAACTTAATTGTCCTTATTGCTGCCTTTTTTAGCTTTATAGTATATCCCTCCTAGGAGTAAAATAGATAAAATAATTGTACTCGAAAGACTGATTGCCCCTCCAGTTTTGACTACCTGAGGTTCAAACTCAAATTTAATTTCATGCTCTCCAGAAGGAACCCTTAATGCTCTTAGCGCGTAATCAACTCTAAAATGTTCCACCTCTTCTCCATCAATGGTTACCTTCCACCCAAACGGATAGTGCATCTCTGAAAAGACGGCTAATCCATTATTTGTATTGGAAGACTCATAAAGTAACACATTAGGGCTGTAATACTTTAGGGTAATTTGTGCAGAAGAATCAACATTAAAACGAGCTGGTAATACATCTTCAAATGCACTTTGATCAAAAACAGCGGTGGTTTTAGTATCAATGCTATCCAAAGCAGACATTTCTTTATCTGGATTATCTACAGCTCTAAGTTCTTGTACAAACCAAGCAGGCCCATTAGCATAAGGATTAGTAGCTGGATACAATTGCCCCTGATCGTCAGGTCTTATGATATACTTTACATTAAGCATATTTAAAATCCCTACATTGTTCTTGGCCAGTTGATATTCAACTAAATCTGAGAGTCTCTTTGGTTTTGCGGCATGATATCCACCTAATGATTTATGATAGAATGATGTGGAGGCACCATTGAGTCCTTCCTGACTGTTATATACCCTGTAATGTCCTTTGTCTTGTAATATTTGCTCATCTACCTGAGTTTGTGGGAATGGTTGATTTAAATATCGCGCAGATACAAAGTCCTTTTGATTCACATACTGTCTGTCTACACCCACTAAATCAATAAGTATCAATCCACCTACAACTACAAGCAGCAAATTGGTTTTAAGCTTATCTTTAGTAAACAACCACAGCGCTGCAATAGTTCCAGCTATGAGAATAAAATTTCGAATTAGATCCGAGGTGAGTAGTCCCATGCGGTCCTCCTTAATTTTCCCCATGAGCTGAGACAATCCCATTTGGTCAAATTGCTGGCGGTAATAAGCATCGTTGACATGGGCGTAGTCAAAGGTACCTTTGAGTAAAAATATTGCCGAAATGATCCCTAGACAAACAATAGCACCCCATTTCAATGCTTTAATTTTCTGTTTCTGATCAACATCCTTACTTAAAAAGGCTTTCAATCCTAAAACAGCCAAAATAGGAACACAAAGTTCGATTATAACCTGAATTGAGGTAATTGCCCTAAATTTATTATAAAGTGGAAAGTAATCGATCATAAAATTGGTAAGCCCGCTAAAATTATGTCCCCATGAAAGCAGTAAGGATACAATACATCCTGCCACTAACCACCATTTTATCGGCCCTTTAATAAGAACAATTCCAAGGACAAACAACAACAATATAACTGCTCCTAAATAGGCAGGAGCTGCAACTCCTGGCTGATCACCCCAATACATCATATGAGCTGCTTGATTCTCTACAAAGTCCTTCGCCTGTAATGGAGCAACACCTTGAGAAACCAGAAAGTCATATGTCTTCGAATCAGTACTTAGGGCCTCGTCATTTCCTCCTCCAACTAGACGAGGAACAAGTAGATTAAAGGATTCAAAAAGTCCATAACTATACTGGGTTATATATTCTTTATCAAGACCCGAAGTGTCTAGTTTAGGACTTCCATCAGGATTGATGGTAAGTTCACTTGGTCCCCTGGTACTCCATTGAGCATACTGCTGGGTCGCTAATAGATTAGGTGCGTTTGTTGCGACTGCTAACAAAACAGCTACAAGAAGTATTCCAACAGATTTAAAAAATCGAGGCAACCACTTTTCCTTATAAGCCATTATCAAATAACTCACCCCTATTATCAAAACCAGGAACATCAAGTAATAGGTCATCTGGAAGTGATTCGCACTAATCTCCAGAGCCATCGCAAAGGCAGTGAGCAAGAAGCCAGAAATATACTTTCGTTTAAAGACCAATAATATGCCAGCTAGTACAAAAGCAAAATAGCCAATTGCATGCGCTTTGGCATTGTGACCAACCCCGAGGATGATGATTAAATAAGTAGAAAAACCAAAGGCTAAAGAGCCTAACAAGGCTAATTTCCAATCGACTTTAAGGACCAATAACAACACATAAAATCCGACAAAATATAAAAACAAATAATCCGCTGGTCTGGGTAAAAATCGAATAAGCTTATCCAACTTTTTAACATAATCATGAGGATAATTGGCACCTAATTGATAGGTGGGCATTCCACCAAAAGCCGAATTAGTCCAATAGGACTCTTCTCCTGTTTTTTCCTTGAAGTCATTACGCTCCTTGGCCATCCCAATATATTGTACAATATCGCTTTGGAATATTTGTTTGCCCTGCAGTACGGGTGAAAAATAAATAAGAGAAGTCAATATAAAAATTAAAAATACTACACTATGTGGTAGTATTTTCTTTAACTGGTCAGTCATTTAATAAATTGATTTAGTTATTCAATTTCCTCAAATTCTATGTATTCTCCAACTTTATTTGAAGAATTTGAGTTTGAAGAATGAGGTTTTTTATCAATAACGGTCTCCCCTTCCTTGTATTGCGGGGCATTTCTTTTATATTGTTGTTGCGCTTTATATTGTTTTTCAAATTTTTCTCCCATCTTTTTAGAAGCATACTTCATTAGATAAGGCGCAAACAAACGTGATAAAATTTTAAACACGTAATAGACCAGAATTATAATTAATATTGTTCGGATTAACTGCATAACAATTCACTTTCAAAATAAATTCAAAAATACAACACATTAGCCGTATTTGCAGGTTATAACTGCTAAAAATATAATAAATTCAGTCGAATTCACTCTCACAAAGTTAGCAATCTACCAATAGAAAAGTAGATTGAACATTGAAATTTAAAAATTCCTTTTAAATTGCCGTTAAATACATAAATTCGTAATTCAAATACAAAATCCGATGAAGAAGTCAATCTACTTAATTGCTATCGCCCTGATCGCTCTTACACATGAGTTAAATGCACAGTACACGGAAGTTATCAATTCCAATCGTCCTGGTTCTTCCTATAGTGCGTTTTCTGTAGGAAAAAATGTTTTTCAGATAGAAGGTGGTTTTTATTACGAACGCTGGGATCATTCTTGGCTAAGAACAAAATCCAACAGGTACGCCATGGATATCGTTTTGCGTTATGGTTTTTTATTTGAACAACTTGAGCTGATCTATGACGGACAGTATACATTTGCAAAAGTTATCGAAAACACGGCTATTAACCCACGAAAATACAATCAAAACGATTTTACCAAAAATACCATTGGACTCAAATATCTAATTTACGATCCATTTAAAGATCCAGAACGAAACAAACCTGATCTATACAGCTGGAAGGCTAACAATCACTTGCAGTGGAGAAATTTAATCCCAGCAGTAGCTATTTATGCAGGTGTTAATTTAAACTTTGGTGATAATCCATTTTATCCTCAGCAAGAAAGCCTCACACCAAAAGTGATGTTGGCCACTCAACACCACCTCACCCCAAATTGGGTATTTGTCATGAATTTCGCCTATGACCAATTCACCTCTGATGATCCGTTATATAGTTATGTATTGACACTCACACATGCACTTCGTGATCCTAGATACACTATATTTGTAGAACATCAAGGGTTTAAAAGTGACTACTATTCCGATGGAATCTTTAAAATGGGAGCGGCTCGTTTGTTTAACCAAGATTTTCAGTTAGACGCCTCTTTTGGAATTAATATAAAAGATACCCCAGCTCGCTTTTTTGGAGCAATTGGAGCTTCTTATCGCTTAGATTTTCATCAAGACCCGAAAAACAAATACAACAATTTCTCTGAAAAAGACAGAGAATTCATAAAGGATGCCAAGAAAAATAGAAAGAACAACAATCCTTTTGAAGAAATAGAAGATTGATGCCTATATGATAGAGATTACAGAAATAAAAACAAAGAAGCAATTAAAGGAGTTTATAAAATTTCCATTTAATTTATACAAATCCTCCGAAAATTGGGTTCCCCCTATTATTGGTGAGGAGCTCGATAATTTTGACAAATCTAAAAATCCTGCCTTTAATGATGCCGATGCTTGGTTTTTCCTCGCCTATCAAAATCAAAAAATCGTTGGTAGGGTGTGCGCTATCGTTAACTGGGATGAGGTAAAAAAACAAGGCAACCGAAAGATGCGCTTTGGCTGGTTTGACCTTATTAACGATCAAAAGGTCTGCAATGCACTTCTGGATCAGGTAGTAAGTATCGCAAAAGAACATGAGCTTGAATACATCGAAGGGCCAGCAGGTTTTTCAAACATGGATAAGGCAGGTATGCTCCTAGAGGGTTTTGATCGAATTGGAAGTATGCCGACCAATTACAATTATTCTTATTATCCAGAGTTGATAGAAAATTATGGATTTAAAAAAGAAGTTGATTGGAAGGAATACGAAATTATTATGCCAGAGCAGGTACCTGATAAGGTTTCCAAGTTTGCTGGTTTACTTCTAAAAAAATACAACTTACGAGTCCTAGACCTTCCAAATACCAAGACACTTCTACCCTATGCTGAAAAGATATTTGATTTGATGAATAGGTCACACCAACATTTGGAATCCTTTACGCCGATTAAACCATATCAAGTAGAACATTATAAAAACAAATATTTAAAATTCCTGGATCCTGATTTCGTGATCCTTATCGCTGATGAAAATGATGAATTAGTAGGTTTTTCTATAATAATGCCTTCTTTTTCAAAAGCACTTCAAAAGGCCAATGGGAAATTATTCCCTTTTGGATTTTATCATCTTTTAAAGGCTCAAAAATCTGGAGAGAAGGTGACACTCTTACTCATTGGAATTGCCCCAGAATACATGCGCAAAGGATTAACGGCAATAATTTTTGACCAGACCTACAAGACCTTTGTCAAAAAAGGAACCCGAGTGATGGAAACCAATCCTGAACTAGAAACAAATAGTCAAGTACAAGCTTTATGGAAAGACTACAATCCACAACTTATTAAAAAGTGGCGGACCTACCGCAAGTATCTATCCTAGATTGGGAATGGACCAAAAAACATCGAATAACAACTACAAAAAAGAGAAGCTCAAAAACCTAAAGTTTCCAGAGCTTCTCTTTTTATTATAACCAGTAGATAATTTCTACAGAATATCTTTTTACTTATCCCCCATAGCGGCTTCAACAGCAGCAGAAAGGCGTTTATATGTACCATTTTCAAGGCGGTCTCTAATAGCAGAGAATGCATCTAAAGTCAGTTGAATATCCTCTAGATCATGTGTCGCAGTTGGAATCATACGCAAAAGAATTAATCCTTTTGGTATTACTGGATACACTACAATTGAACAGAAAATTCCATAATTTTCACGCAAGTCTTTCACAAGAGCCATAGCCTCAGGAATACTTCCGTTTAAGTATACTGGGGTTACACAACTTTGTGTAGTTCCAATATTAAACCCACGTTCCTTTAGGCCATTTTGAAGAGCATTTACATTTTCCCAAAGTTTTTCTTTGAGTTCAGGCATTGTCTTCATCATATGCAAGCGTTTCAATGCTCCTTTTACGTAAATCATTGGTAATGATTTAGCAAACATTTGAGATCGAAGGTTATATTTTAGATAGTCGATCACTTCTTTATCGCCCGCTAAAAACGCACCAATACCAGCCATAGACTTAGCAAAGGTTGCAAAATAAACGTCGATTTGATCTTGAACTCCTTGCTCCTCTCCTGTTCCTGCACCTGTTTTACCTAGTGTTCCAAAACCGTGAGCGTCATCGACCAAGAGTCTAAAGTTGTATTTTCCTTTAAGTGCAACGATTTCCTTTAAACGACCTTGCTCTCCACGCATTCCAAATACACCTTCAGAGATCACTAGGATTCCTCCTCCTGTTTGCTCTGCCATTTTAGTAGCACGTTCTAGGTTTTTCTCAAGGCTTTCCATATCATTGTGTTGATATGTAAAACGTTTACCCATGTGAAGTCGTACACCATCGATGATACAAGCATGTGAATCAACATCATAAACGATGATATCGTCCTTAGTTACTAATGCATCAATACAAGACACCATTCCTTGGTAACCAAAGTTCAATAAATACGCAGCTTGTTTATCAACAAATTCAGCGAGTTCATTTTGTAGCTGATCGTGCAAGTCAGTATGACCACTCATCATTCGTGCTCCCATAGGGTATGCAGCGCCATGCTGAGCAGCGGCCTGAGCATCTACCTTAAGTACCTCCGGATGATTTGCCAACCCAAGGTAATCATTAATACTCCAGGTGATAACATCTTTTCCATTAAACTTCATTCTATTTGAGATATTTCCTTCCAATTTTGGAAATACGAAATATCCCTCAGCCTGAGAAGCCCATTTTCCTAATGGACCTTTATTCTCAATAATTCTATCAAATAAGTCTCTCATGTAAATGGAGGTTTTCTATTCTTTTTAATTGTATTATGTGTTTACTCAACAGAGGGCAAAAGTAACTAAAATTAAGGTCTTTTCATAACATATTTACGAATCTTGTAAAAGATGGCGAAATTGTTTTTGGAACATCTTATCTAAGAATTTATCGGGGAAGACATGTATGGCCAACCAAAACAGCCATTTTTTCGGAGCAACTAAATATCTTGTTTTGTTTTTTTTACCCTCTGCAATGTCATAAATTAAATTAGCTACAATACTGGCATCCAATGCCGCACCTTCCATTCCTTGTACAGCTTTATCCATTTTCGCGTAGATTCGCTCATATGGAGTGTCTTTATATTTGTTAATCTGCTCAGCTGATTCTGCCTTTGCTTTATTCCATATTTCAGACTGTATTGGTCCTGGTTCAATGATGGTCACGCCAATTCCAAAATCCAACAATTCTCTTCTAAATCCATCAGAAATCGCTTCCACAGCATGCTTGGAAGCCGCATAAGGAGCCATAAAGGGTCGGGTCACACGACCAGCTCCACTGCTGATATTTATCATTCTTCCCTTGGGAAGATCATTGTCAAACCCAAGAAGCGGCAAAAATGTCTGGGACACCCGTACTAGACCTAACACATTAATATCAAGCTGTTGTGAGAATTCTTCTAAGGCGATATAAGCCATAGGACCATTTACAGAAACTCCAGCATTATTCACAAGGCAATCCAATGGTTTATCTCCTAAAATAGCCTTGACCTCTAGGTAGGAAGCTTGAATAGCTTTTAAATCAGCAACATCGAAAATCAGTGGATAGAAGTTAGCACCTAATTCCTCCTGAAGCCGATCAGCATCTGCTTGTTTTCTGACACTTCCGAAAACCATATATCCTCGGCTCAAAAATAAGTTCGCGGTGCTCCATCCTATTCCAGAGGACACCCCAGTGATCATTATACTTTTCATAGGTATTTTTATCTTTAAAAAAAGGGCGCTTTATCCAACGCCCAAATTCATCATTGCCCTTTGGGCATTTTGTATCGCTTTATTATCCTTATATCTTTTCCAACGCTGGCCAGCTAAATAATTCATTCCACTATCAAATGCAAAGAGTCGCAATAGATTCGAGGCTCCTTGTACTTTTGTTTTTATGGAATCATTAGCGCGCAAAGCTAATGAAAATCCACCTTTAGAATAATATACATAATGCCACCATAGCTTAGGTATAAACAAGGTTTCTCCATGTTCGATAACTGCTTTAAAACCTTTAGCATGTTTAAAGGCTGGGTACCGCTCTAAATCGGGATCTAACACATCCACATGAGAATGGTTAGTAAAGGGCAATTTGTATAGAAATTCAGATTGATCAGGTGGATATAGATAGACTACTTTTTGCGTTTGAAAATGTGATAAAAACACATGAGAGCAGTCAATATCGTAATGAAGATTAAGAGCAGAACCTTGTCCTCCAAAAAACATCAATGCAAATTTCATAAAACCATCCATAATCGTTGGCGTTTTATAGTCATTTGCTAATTCAGGAGCACGTTTCATAATTTGAAAATTATGGAATCTTAGACTCGTTGGCTTGTGCTGGATTATATCTAAATAATCTCCAAACCTTTTATAAGTAGTGGGCTTCATATAGCCATTACCAGGGTCATGATAAGAATCATCATACATTGGAATTTCCCATTCGCCGTATTGCTTCCTGAAAAAATCAAAAGTCCATTTTTTCCTAGCAAGCCAGTTTTTTGTCAAATCTTTAAAAATTACAGGTCTCTGGGCAGAAAGATACTGTTCTTTAAATTCCTCTTTGGTGATCCCCTCAACTTTATCAACCAAATTGAAATCCGACATGTTTTAAATCTTGCTTTATTTGATATACTCAATTTTTTGAGTTGCTTCTGTATTGACAGAATCAAAGAATCCTTGATCCCGCATCCATTCATCGCTATATATTTTACTCATATAACGTGATCCGTGGTCTGGGAATATCATTATAACATTACTATTCACGTCAAACTCACCTAGTTCAGCCAACTGTTTGGCAGCTTGAAATGCAGCTCCACTAGTGTAGCCTATAAAGCAACCTTCAGTTTTAGATATCATTCTAGCAGTATGGGCACTTTCTTCATCTGTCACTTTGATAAATTCATCTATGACCTCAAAATCTGTTGCACCAGGTATTAGGTTTTTTCCTAAACCTTCAATTCTATAAGGGTATATTTCGTTAGAGTCAAATTCACGAGTTTCGTGATATTTTTTCAAAACAGATCCGTAGGCATCCACCCCAATCACTTTTATATTAGGATTCATTTCTTTTAAAAATCGGCCTGTTCCAGATATTGTACCTCCAGTTCCGCTGCAGGCAATAAGGTGTGTAATTTGTCCGTTAGTTTGTTCCCATATCTCAGGACCAGTTGTCCTGTAATGAGCCTCCATGTTGAGTTGGTTAAAATACTGGTTAATATATACCGAACCCTTCATTTCTTCATGCATTCGTTTAGCGACTTGGTAGTATGATCTAGGATCGTCCGCACTTACATGTGCGGGACATACATAAACCTTTGCCCCCATGGCACGCAGCATGTCAATCTTATCAGGTGAAGATTTTGAACTTACTGCCAAAATGCAGTCGTAACCTTTGATTACACTTACCATAGCAATACTAAATCCCGTATTACCAGAAGTCGTTTCTATAATGGTGTCACCTGGTTTTAAAATCCCTTTACGCTCAGCCTCTTCAATAATATGTAACGCTATCCTATCTTTACTAGAATGTCCTGGATTAAAAGCTTCGACTTTAGCGTAGAAGTTTCCTATAAGATTTTGGGTTATTTTACTTAGTTTTAGTAAGGGTGTATTACCTATTAAATCTAAAACATTATCGTAAGCATTTATCTTTTGTTTCATAGAAATTTGGTTAGATACAAAATAGATTTGAATTCCTCCAAACCTTGCAAATTTAAAGACTTTTTTTAAAACTATTGATTAATTCCTTCTAAATCTAAAACAAAGGCATATTCTTGTGCAACCTCTTTCAAAGCTTCAAAACGTCCCGAAGCGCCGCCATGGCCTGCATCCATATTGGTTTGGAAAAGTAATATTTGTTCTCCTTTTTTAACACTTCTTAACTTTGCTACCCATTTAGCAGGTTCCCAATACTGCACCTGAGAATCGTGAAATCCTGTGGTGACAAGTAAATTTGGATACTCTTTGGATTCTACATTATCATAGGGTGAATAGGACTTCATATAATTGTAATACTCCTTCTTATTTGGATTCCCCCACTCATCGTATTCTCCTGTTGTCAGTGGAATAGATTCATCTAGCATGGTCGTTAAAACATCTACAAAAGGGACAGCAGCTATTACCCCATTATATAACTCAGGCGCTAGGTTTATCACTGCACCCATAAGTAAACCACCTGCAGATCCTCCCATAGCATACATATGCTCTTTGGTAGTATAGCCTTGCTGGATTAAGAATTCTGTACAGTTGATGAAGTCCGTAAAAGTGTTCACCTTTTCTAAAAGTTTTCCATTTTCATACCACTGTCTTCCTAAGTATTCTCCACCTCGAATATGAGCAATGGCATAGATAAATCCCCTATCGAGTAGCGAAAGTCTTACTGAGGAGAAATAAGGATCTATAGTAGCTCCGTAGGATCCGTATCCATAAAGTAATAGCGGATTCTTACCATTGTTTTTCATGTCTTTTCTATATACAAGGGAAATAGGGATCTTAGTTCCATCAGTAGCCTTAGCCCATACTCTTTCAGAGGCATAATTATCCTTATTAAAAGTACCTCCTAACACCTGTTGCTCTTTTTTGACTTTTCTTTCTTTGGTCTTCATATTAAAGTCAATTGTACTTGCTGGTGTTGTTAAAGCATTGTACACAAAACGAAGTGTGTCTGTGTCAAACTCCAAATTAGTTGAAGTAAACACCGTATAGGTCTCATTGTCGAATGGGATATAATAAGAATCCGTATTATCCCATCGCTGAATCATGATCTTATTTAATCCCTCAGATCGTTCACTAACCACAAGGTAATCTTTGAAAATATCCACATCCTCCAATAACACTTCAGGGCGGTGTGCAATAACTTCCTGCCAATTTTCTTTTGAGGTATTATCCACAGAAGTTTTCATGAGTTTAAAATTGGTCGCCTGATCTGCATTGGTGAGAATGTAAAAGGTATCCTCATAATGAGAAATACTGTATTCCAATCCTCGTATTCTAGGTTGAAATACCTTTGGCGGTTGTTCAGGATGATCGGCATCGATAAAACTAAATTCTGAAGTAAGGGTACTCCCAGATCCAAAGACAATATACTTTTGCGACTTGGTTTTATAGACAAAAGCTCTAAAGGTTTCATCGGGCTCATGATAAACCAATTGATCCTCTGACTGTAAGTTTTGAGTATCAAACTCATGTTTAAAAATTTTATCAGAGCGTAGGGTTTGCTTATCTTTTCTGGTATAAAAAAATGTTTTATTGTCATTTGCCCATGTGCTAGACCCAGTGGTGTTTTCAATTCGCAATGGATATATCTGCCCTGTTTCTAAATTTTTAACCTGCAAGACGTATTCTCTCCTACTTACAGTATCTACACCGAATACCGCCAGGGTATTATCAGGACTTATACTAATACCATTTAAATTAAAGTACGTATGTCCCTTTGCCATTTCATTACAATCAAATAAAACTTCTTGCTCGGCACCTTCCTCGTCCTTTTTTCTAAGATAGATGGGGTAATCTTTACCCGTTTCATACTTGGTAGAGTACCAATAACCGTTATATTTATATGGAACAGAAGAATCATCCTCCTTTATCCTTGATTTCATTTCTTTAAAAAGCGACTCCTTAAATTCATCTGTGTGCGCGGTCATTTTATTGTAGTAGTCATTCTCACGCTCTAAGTAGTCAACTACCTCAGGGTTCTCTCTTTCATTAAGCCAAAAGTAGTCATCCACTCTGATATCACCATGTTTCTCTAAAATCACTTCTTTTTTATCCGCAACTGGTGGGGTAATATTTTTCATAGTCTTTTGTTGTTTCTCTTTACAGGAACTCACAAAAATAAGGCTTACCATAAGAATAAAAGTACTGTACCGCATATAAAATTTTAATTAATGTAATTCTGAAGTAATTTAGTAAATTTGTCGCAAAAACTTAAAATTATGTTTGGAGATCTCATGGGAATGATGGGGAAATTAAAGGAAACCCAACAAAAGGTAGAAGAAACTAAAAAAAGACTCGATACGGTAACACTTCGTGAAAGAAGCTCTGACAACCTTATTGAGGTAACGATCACTGCAAATAGGGAATTAAAATCCGTCGAACTTGATCCTTCACTATTACAAGACAAGGAACAACTAGAAGACTATTTGGTATTGTATATTAATAAAGCCATCACACAGGCTACCAAGATAAACGAGGCTGAGTTAGCGGCCGTAGCCAAAGAAGGAATGCCAAACATTCCTGGAATGGACATGTTTAAATAGTAGCTTAATTACCATAGTACTTGGTGCTCTAAAGAACCACTTTTCAAAGTGAAATCATCGTATTTACATCCTATAATGAAGTAAAAAATGTGAACTGTTGATATAGTTATCAATATATTTTTTAAATTCACAAGGAATGTTGAACAATGCTCATTTTTAAATGATCAATTAAGCCAAGTAACCCTATGTATAAGATTGAGAGATCAAATCCTGGTAATGTTTTTAATTTTTTATTGCTAGCAGAACACGGACACACCATCCTTAAGAGTAATGCATTTGACAGTATTGAGGCTGTAGAAAAAGAGATAGAAAGCGTACAAGTGAACGCTTTAAATATGAGCCGATATGAGCGTAAAACTACCCCTGATGGGAAGTTCTACTTCAACTTGAAAAATGCCAACGGTTCTATATTAGGAAAAAGTCAAATGTACTCCTCAGAAGCAGGCATGGAAAACGGAATACTCGCCGTTAAAACCAATTCGAATTCCAAACAAATTAAGCTTCCCTTTTAAAGGAGAATTTACAGTTCTAATGCTTTTAATACCTCTAAGGTCCTTGAGTGTATTGAGGCGGTATAATCTAGATGGGTTACCATTCTTAATTTACCTTGACCTAGATGAATAATTTTAATACCCTGATCGGCTAAGACTTGTAAGAATTCCGTAACAACTACCTTTTGATTTAAATAAAAAATCACAATATTAGTCTGCACTGGCTCAATAGCCCGAACGAAAGTTTTATCATTTAAAACCTCTGCTAATTCCGTGGCTCTTTGATGATCATCTGCTAAACGTTCAATATGATGATCCAATGCATAGAGTCCAGCTGCAGCCAAATATCCAATCTGACGCATTGCTCCCCCCAAAACTTTTCTAATCCGCAGAGCTTTTGAAATAAATTTCTCATCACCGATTAATAACGATCCTACAGGACAACCTAAACCTTTACTTAAGCACACTGATATGGAGTCAAAAAGTTCGCCATACTGCTCTGGACTTTCATTCTTGGCAACCATCGCATTCCAAATCCGAGCACCATCTAGATGCAATCTTAAATCATGATCATCACACACTGTACGAATTTGTTTAATGGCATTCAAATCCCAACAACTTCCCCCTGCACTGTTTGCAGTGTTCTCTATACAGACCAAAGAGGTAATTGGAGTGTGAAAAAATTCTGGAGGATTGATTAGATCCTTTACTTGTTTGGCAGTAAAGGTTCCATTTAAACCATCAACAAGACGACAACTAACTCCACTATTAAAACTTACTCCCCCAGCTTCAAAATTAAACACATGAGCATCCTTATCGGCAATTAGTTGCTCTCCAGGCTGCGTGTGCACCTTTATAGCTGTTTGGTTAGCCATGGTTCCACTAGGAAAAAATAACGCAGCTGGTTTGCCAAACATTTGTGCTACCCTTTTCTCCAATTTAATTGCGGTTGGATCTTCTTTAAACACATCGTCACCCACTTTGGCTTTAAACATATGCTCTAACATCGCAGACGTTGGCCTGGTAACGGTATCACTGATTAAATTAACTTCCATCTATTTAATTTTAACGATCGCTAAAGTTAAACAACGACAGCTAAAAACTTATTAAGATTAAAAAAAGTTGTTATACTTTTGAAAAAAATTACGATATGATCAGCCACGAACAGGTGAAAAATCTTTCCGATAGAACGGAAGAACTTAGGAAATATCTCAATATAGAGCAAAAGTTAATCGAGATTCAAAATGAAGAAGAAAAAACTTTTGCGCCAGATTTTTGGGATAAACCCAAGGAAGCTGAAATCATAATGAAGGACTTAAGGACTCAAAAAAAATGGGTAGAAGATTTTCAGCTCGCTAAAATAATGGTTAGTGATCTGGAGGTTTTACTAGAGTTTTACAAAGAAGGCGATGCCCAGGAAGAGGATGTGATAAACCAATTCAACAAGGCCAAAGATCTAATTGAAAGCTTAGAGTTTAAAAATATGCTCTCAGAGGAAGGTGATAATATGAGTGCAGTACTTCAGATCACCTCAGGAGCAGGTGGAACGGAGAGTTGTGACTGGGCCTCTATGCTTATGAGAATGTACCTTATGTGGGGTGAAAAACACGGTTACAAAATAAAAGAGCTCAATCACCAGGAAGGTGATGTGGCTGGAATAAAAACAGTAACTCTTGAATTTGAAGGCGATTTTGCATTCGGATGGTTAAAAGGAGAAAATGGAGTACACCGATTAGTTAGAATTTCCCCTTTTGACAGTAATGCTAAACGCCATACTTCTTTTGCTTCAGTCTATGTCTATCCACTTGCTGATGATTCCATTGAAATCGACATTAACCCTTCTGAAATTTCATGGGATTTTGCACGTTCAAGTGGTGCAGGAGGACAAAATGTAAACAAGGTTGAAACCAAAGCTATTCTGACCCACCACCCTACTGGGATTATTATTCATAATTCAGAGACACGTTCTCAGCTTGAAAACAGAGAAAAAGCTATGCAAATGCTTAAATCTCAGCTGTATGAAATTGAGCTAAAGAAAAGACAGGCAGCCAAGGATGAAATCGAGGCCGGAAAAATGAAAATTGAGTGGGGTTCTCAGATCAGGAATTATGTGATGCATCCCTATAAACTCATAAAAGATGTTCGCTCAGGACACGAAACTGGAAACGTAGATAATGTTATGGATGGTGGACTAGACGAGTTTCTAAAGGCCTACCTTATGATGATGGGACAGAATCACGAAGAGTAAGCTTAAAAACACATAATTGCAAAATAATAGGAATTTAAATTAAATTAATCATGATCAAAATATACCATAACCCAAGATGTCAGAAATCTCGTGAAGGATTACAACTTTTAGAGAGTACTGGTAAAAAGATTCAAGTAATAAAATATCTTGAAGACACCCCTACTGTTTTAGAGCTCACTCAAATTATTGAAACTTTAGAAATTTCACCTATTGAACTAGTTCGAACCAAAGAAGAAATTTGGAAAAAAATTTATAAAAACCTGGAATTAAGCGATCAAGAAATTATCAAGGCAATGGTAGAGAATCCAAGACTTATCGAACGTCCTATTGTGATACATGACAACAAGGCAGTTATCGGGCGACCTATTGAAAACATTGAGAGAATTTTATGATAAATTTAACCATTTCCACTTAAACCTTCCTATATTTTTAGCGTCTGATTTACAAACGTAATTTATTCGAACTAATTATTTATTTAGACGCTTACTATGAAATTTAAAACTTTATGCTGTGCTATCGCAGCAATTTTTATTACTACTTTCAGCTACGCTCAAGGACCAGATAAGCAAATAACTGTTACTGGAAAGGTAATCGATGCCGACACCTCTGAACCTTTGGAGTTCGCTACTTTAGTATTACAAAACGCAGATGACCCAAATATTGTCACAGGGGGAATCACAGATCAAAATGGAGATTTTAGGGTCGAGGCTCCCGCTGGAAGATATAATGTAAGGGTAGAATTCATCTCATACCGCCCTTTCACACTTAATAATCAAAATATAACAGAAGATAAAAATTTAGGAACAGTTGAGCTCGCCATCGACGTTGCACAGCTTGATGCTGTGGAAGTGGTTGGAGAAAAAACCACTGTGGAGGTAAGGCTCGATAAAAAAGTCTACAATCTAGGAAAAGACCTTACCACAAGTGGGGCTACTGTAACGGATGCTTTGAATAATGTTCCTTCAGTTACTGTAGATGTTGAAGGTGCTATTAGTCTTAGAGGTAATGAAAACGTCCGAATCCTAATTAACGGAAAACCTTCTGCGATGGCAGGTTTTGGTTCCACTGATGCTTTGAAGCAGCTTCCTGCAGATGCTATTGAAAAGGTAGAGGTTATTACAAGCCCTTCTGCAAGATATGACGCCGAAGGTACTGCAGGGATTTTAAACATTGTATTAAAAAAGGAAAAAACACTTGGATTTAATGGATCGGTAAGTTTAACTACTGGTTACCCTTCTACAAGTCGTATCAGCGCAAATTTAAATTTAAGAACAGAAAAATTCAACATCTTTACCACATTAGGACACTTCTATCGTGAGCCTCCAGGAAAAGCAAACTTTGACAACCGTTATTTCGGAGGATCAACATTCGATAGAGTTACTGAAGAAAGAGAAATGATAAGAAAGGATAATGGATTCAATGTTAATTTAGGTATGGAATACTTCCTAACTGATCGTTCTTCCATAACCGCTAGTGTATTCACACGTCTTTCTGATGAGCAGGATAAAACAAAAAACTCTACAACACGATACATCGATACAGATATTGATAGTAGAACACTACGTGAAGAATTGGAAAAACAGGATGATAAATCCTATCAAGTGTCTTTAAACTACACCAATCACTTTAACGATGAAGGCCATAAATTAACGGCTGATCTTCAATACTCAAACGATGATGAGACTAATAATACCAATGTATTTGAAAACCAATTCTTCCCTAATGAAGCTTATATCGATAGAGAAAAGGTATTTGAGACCGATGTAGAGGATGAATATTTAATTCAAGCGGATTATGTACTACCTATGGGCGATGCTCAGTTTGAAGCAGGATACCGTGGTGATTTTGAACATACTAAAAACGATTATGAGCTGTCTCGTTACAATCCAGAAACTGACGAATTTACCATAGATTACGGATTGACGAATGTTTTTGACTATGAGGAGAATGTAAATGCGGTATACACTCAGTATGGTAACAAGTTTGGTAAATTCTCATTCCTTTTAGGATTAAGATTAGAGAATACCCAGTTAAAAGGTAAAGTAACATCTGATCTAACCAATGAGCAACTTATGGATACCTTAGGTTTCGAGTTTGATCCAGATTTCGATAAGAACTATTTAGAATTATTCCCAACAATTAACCTTACGTATGAATTGGGAGAAAACGAAAATGTTTCTTTGGGGTATAACCGAAGAATCAACAGACCAAGAGGGTGGTTCATTAACCCATTCCCTTCACGTTCAAGTAGAACAAATATCTTCCAAGGTAATCCAGATTTAAATCCAGCATTTGCGGATGCTTTTGATTTAGGGTATTTAAAAAGATGGGATGATTTAACACTGACCTCCTCTGTTTATTACCAAAGAGAAACAGAGTCTTTTGACCGAGTTCAAAGAGAAACTGGCCAGCAAACTTCCGATGGAATTAATATTATTAGTACTATTCCAATTAACCTCTCTACAAACCAACGTTATGGTGGAGAAATTGGTTTAATGTACGGTGGAATTGACTGGTTACAACTCAATGGAAGCTTCAACTTATTTAAATCTAAAACAGATGGAGAATATGAGGGTGTAGATTATGGAGCAGAAAACACAAGTTGGTTCTCAAGACTTAGTGCTAAGGTCGATTTACCAGCAAGAGTTGATTGGCAAACAAATGCCTTTTACATGGGGCCACGTGAGAACTCACAAACCAAATCCGATGGTATGTTATCAATCGATATGGCTCTTAGTAAAGATATTATGGGAGATAACGCTACCATTTCTATGAACGTGAGTGATTTATTAAACTCTCGTAAAAGAAATTCTTATACGGAATCTTATGATGAGTTTGGTGATTTATCCTTTACCTCTGATAGCGAATTTCAGTGGAGAGAGCGTCAATTCACCGTATCCTTTGTTTATAGATTCAACCAGCCTAAAAATGAAAGAGCTCAAAATCGTCAGAACAACAACATGGACGATGAGCAAGGTGGAGGATTTCAAGGCTAGTAAAATAGCTTCGTAATTAGAATACAAATGTTAGAAGTTTATAAAAGAAGCCTTTTTAGGCTTCTTTTTTTATGGTCTTATTTCTTTAAGCGCCTACTCTTTCAATTGGTGATATTAAATAGGTTCATTTGCAAAGCAGGGATGTATATAGTTTAATAATTTTAATACTGATGAAATAATACCCCAATACGAACAACCACAATGGATTTCTGAATCTTTAAGTCGGTGAAATACATTTACTAATTTTACAAAACCATTAAACAAATTACACCGCACTATACTGGAAACCGATACATATATATATATATATGGTCTATATGAAAAAAGAAGCCTTTGGAGCTTCTTTTTTGTTTCTTTAATTTTCCTGTGCCTTTTTAGCAGCTTTTTTTTCTTTGATGAGCTCAATAATTGAACCACCTAACCAATAAGGTATCACGAAGGTTAATAAAAAAATCATTAACCAAAAGCCTATAACCATTACAGTCATAATCACTAAAAAGCCCAGATACTGATCAAATTCGAACATAATTCCGGAAATTTTCTGAATTCGATTCAAAGATAAGTACAATTCTTAATTTTCACATCAATAAATCAATTAATTTAAATAAAACCCATAATTTCATATAATTACTCCCCTATTTAACTTTGGTTAATCATTCCTTTATTCATCGTATACTTATCAAGTATTTGACATAAAATGTAACTATGTAATTTGAGAGTTAAAAAAAATAAATACTGTACATTTGTGCTATCAATAAAACTTCGATATTTATTATGGAATACAGAATTGAGAAAGACACCATGGGGGAAGTTCAGGTGCCTTCGGACAAGCTATGGGGAGCGCAAACAGAACGTTCTAGAAACAATTTTAGAATTGGCCCTTCGGCTTCAATGCCTTTAGAAATTGTATATGGTTTTGCATATCTTAAAAAGGCTGCAGCTTATACTAACTGTGAATTGGGAGTATTACCAATTGAAAAAAGAGATTTAATCGCCCAGGTTTGTGATGAAATCCTAGAAGGAAAGCACGATCAACAGTTCCCATTGGTTATCTGGCAAACAGGATCAGGAACTCAAAGTAATATGAATGTCAATGAGGTTATCGCTAATCGCGCTCATCAAATAGCAGGAAAGGTAATTGGAGAAGGTGAAAAAACAATACAACCTAATGACGATGTAAACAAATCTCAGTCCTCTAACGACACCTTCCCTACGGGAATGCACATCGCAGCTTATAAGATGATTGTGGAGGTAACCATCCCTGGGGTCACCAAATTACGAGATACCCTAAAGAAGAAGTCAGAAGCGTATAAGAATGTGGTTAAAATTGGTCGAACTCACTTAATGGATGCCACACCATTGACACTTGGGCAAGAATTTTCAGGCTATGTATCCCAATTGGATCACGGATTACATGCACTCAATAACACCTTGGATCACCTTTCAGAGCTAGCTCTCGGTGGAACAGCTGTAGGAACAGGACTAAACACTCCAAAAGGCTATGCAAAACGCGTAGCGGAGTTTATTGCTAAATTCACAGAGCATCCTTTTAAAACTGCAGATAATAAATTCGAAGCCCTAGCGGCACACGATGCTTTTGTTGAGACTCATGGAGCACTTAAACAACTAGCTGTCTCTCTAAATAAAATTGCTAATGACATCCGCTTGATGGCATCAGGACCTCGAAGTGGAATTGGTGAGCTTATCATACCTGCAAATGAACCAGGCAGCTCTATTATGCCAGGAAAAGTAAATCCAACACAATGTGAGGCCATAACTATGGTATGCGCCCAGGTGATCGGTAATGATGTTGCAATCACTGTAGGTGGAACACAAGGACATTACGAACTCAACGTATTTAAGCCTTTAATGGCTGCTAATTTATTAGAGTCAGCTCGACTACTTGGGGATGCTTGTGAAAGCTTTGATGAACATTGCGCCCAAGGAATCGAACCTAACAACAAACGTATAGAAGAGCTGGTAAATAACTCACTAATGCTTGTCACTGCTTTAAATACCAAAATAGGATATTACAAAGCCGCTGAGATCGCCAATAAAGCCCACGAAGAAGGTACAACTTTAAAAGAAGCTGCAATAGCCTTAAATCACTTAACAGCGGAAGAATTTGACCAATGGGTAAAACCTGAAGAAATGGTAGGTGGTTTAAAATAATTTATGTTTCTTAAATGGATTAATGATAATTAAAATGCGGGATATCTTGTTATAGACATCCCGCATTTTAATTATCATGAGAAATATATAAATCGGAGCGTAAAACCCATTGATCGCTTTAGCATGGATGGGATATAAGGGACACACTACCCTTTGAAGAGGATGTATTGACGTAGTGTTTCAGGTAATGCTTCACCAATAGAACTAGCCAACAGCCGTTTGGACAACCTGCACAAGATCAGTTACGAACTTGTGAGGGATCATCAAGTGATCGCGGTAGAGGATTTGAATGTAAAGGGATGGTCAAAAACCGAAAACTATCAAAACACATTGCAGATGCAAGTTGGAGCAACTTTGTGAACCTATTGCAGTACAAGTGCCATTGGTACGCAATGGAACTTGTAAAGGTGGATAGGTTCAACCCCAGCTCAAAAACGTGCAGCGTCTGCGGTTGGATAAATGAGCATTTGAATCTTTCAACAAGGCAATGGACTTGTAAAAACGCACACGTTTTAGACCGTGACCATAACGCAAGCATCAATATCCTGAATGAAGAATTAAGAATACATCGGCTGGGACGGTCGATTACAAAGGTGCAGAGTTCAAATAAGACTACTTCGGTAGCACAACTTGATGAAGCCCGAAGCCCATCACGTCTTTAGCGTGTGGGTACGTTCACGCTTCTGCTTTTAAATATTGCCTTAATACATATTGCAATATACCATCATTCTTATAATAGGCAATTTCAATTTCAGAGTCAAATCGCGCCTCTACCTGAAATTCTTTTACCTCCCCTGAAGAATGTACAGCTTTCACATCAAGCTTTTTATGGGGCACCAAATTAGTGGCCAAACCTGTTATTGTGAAAGTTTCCGTTCCATCAAGCCCATGAGTAGTTGCATTTTCTCCCTCTAGAAAAGCCAAAGGAGCAACACCCATGCCAATTAAATTACTACGATGGATTCGCTCATAGCTATCTGCTATAACTGCCTTAACCCCTAACAAAAAGGTTCCTTTTGCAGCCCAGTCCCTTGATGATCCTGACCCGTATTCTTTTCCTGCAATTACAATCAATGGAGTTTGATCTTCCTTATAGGCCATAGCAGTATCAAACACAGTTTTTACTTCATTGGTTGGAAAATAGGTACTATAACCACCCTCTTTATCTACAATCTTATTTTTAATTCTCACATTAGCAAAGGTACCTCTCATCATAACTTCGTGATTCCCTCTTCGAGACCCATAAGAGTTAAAGTCTGCTGGCTGTACTCCATGCTCCTTTAAATAAGCTCCTGCCGCAGAATTCTCACTAAAGGACCCCGCTGGAGAAATATGATCAGTGGTCACAGAATCCCCCAAGTATAATAATACCCTTGCGTCTATTATATCTTGCAAAGGATCAGGTTCTACTTCTAGATTCTCAAAAAATGGTGACTCCTTAATATAAGTTGAATGCTGGTTCCACTGATAATTCTTATCCATGTTTACTTCAAGATTCTGCCAATCTGTTGACCCATCAAAGATCACGTCGTATACCTCTTGGAAATCCTCCACTTTCATACATTCATTAATGGTCTTAATGATCTCTTCCCGGCTAGGCCAAATATCTTTTAAATATACGGGATTTCCATTCGGATCTAAGTCAATTGGATCTTCAATAAGATTTACATCAATTCTACCGATGAGCGCAAAGGCTACCACTAGCATAGGTGACATTAAAAAATTCATTTTCACCTGTGGGTGAACCCTAGCTTCAAAATTTCTATTTCCAGAGAGTGCTGATGCTACTACAAGGGATCCTTTGTCAACAGCTTCAGCTATATGAGGAGGAAGCGGCCCTGAGTTTCCGATACACGAAGTACAACCATATCCAACAGTATGGAATCGCAGTGCTTCAAGATCGATATTTAAACCTGCACGCTCTAGATATTGGGTGACCACCTTCGAACCTGGGGCCATGGAAGTTTTCACCCATGATTTGGTGCGTAATCCTCTACGCACAGCGTTTCTAGCTAATAACCCTGCTCCTACCATAACCGCAGGATTGGATGTGTTTGTACAACTAGTAATAGCTGCAATTACAATGCTTCCATCACTTAATACAAACTCTTTATTGTTGTGTTTGATTCGGACTGATTGAATTGCCTCAGGTTGGACTTCAAGTTTAGTTGGCGAACTAACAGGCACCTTTCCAAAGGTAAATTCCGTACGAGAACCACCCTCTTCTAACCAGGCAGATTCTTGTCTTTCTTTAATTGGACTATAGGTGCGTTCAAATTCCTTTTCTAACAACACTTTAAATTGCTTGTCCAATTCCTTTACTAGAATTTTATCTTGAGGGCGCTTGGGTCCTGAAACCGTAGGCTCTAACGATGATAAATCAAATTCAACCACCAAAGAATAACTAACAGCTTCTTTTCCAGTACGCCACAAAAGATTCTCTTTACAGTAAGCTTCAACAATATCTATTTCTTCCTTAGTACGATTGGTCTGATGCATATACTGTAAGGTCTGCTGATCAATTGGGAAATAGGTAACGGTACATCCAAATTCGGGAGACATATTGGAGATTGTGGCCCTATCTGTTACGGTCAGATGATCCAAACCATCTCCAAAGACTTCAACAAATTTGCCCACCACCCCAGTATCTCTTAATGTTTTTGTTATTGAGAGCACCATATCAGTTGCTGTACAATGATCTGGAACCTTTCCAGTGAGCTTTAGACCAATTACTTCAGGGCATCCGAAATAAATCGGTTGATCAAGCATTGCTGCTTCCGCCTCAATACCTCCTACACCCCAGCCTAGTACCCCAATACCATTTACCATGGGTGTATGTGAATCTGTTCCCACTAGTGTGTCTGGGAAGAGCCATCCGTCTCTACTGGTAATACCTTTTGCCAAGTACTCCAGATTCACTTGATGACAAATACCCATTCCAGGTGGAACCACCGTGAAATTACTCAATCCTTGTTGTGCCCATTTTAAAAGTTCATACCGCTCTTCATTTCGCTGATATTCCTTTTCAACGTTTCTATTATAGGCATAATTGGTTCCGTAATAGTCAACCTGAACAGAATGATCAATGATTAGATCTACCGGTATAGCGGGATTTATCTTTTGTCCATCTTTTCCATGCCTAACAAATTCAGATCTTAAGGAAGCGATATCAACCACCGCGGGCACCCCTGTAAAATCCTGCATTAAAATACGAGCCGGTTTAAAAGGAATGTCACTATCCTCAGGAGTCGGTTTCCAATTTGCCAGTGTCTTGACATGTTGATCTGTTACACCAAATCCATCATGATTGCGAATGGCATTCTCTAGTAAAATACGAATACTGAATGGTAATTTTTCAACCTCTCCCAAAGTAAGGTCTGAAAGGGCATAGTAATTATATGTCTTTCCGTTAACGGTAAGCTTCTTTTTTAAGTTTTGGATATCCATGTGATTCAATTATTTTAAATGAATAATTACTTTCAATTACACACATGGTTTGGAAAATGTAAATTTCTTTATCAACCAATTAACCATGTGGAAAATTAGTAAGCCCGCTTTAATGCAAGCGAGTTTGATTAAGTAGTTAATTTACAAATTAAAAAGCAATAATCGGTTTAATATCAGAAGATTTTATAACTCATAGCCACATCTAAAAAATTAAATGCAAAACAATGTTAAAACAAAAAAAAGCGGAAGTACGTCTTTTTACCCCCGCTCTTTATGAAATTTGTGAATAGGTATATAATGTTCCTATTTGCTGTACATCTGAGCTCTCTGCTCTTTTATACTAGGATCATTCATGTATTCATCAAAACTTAAATATCTATCAATTACTCCTTTAGGCGTGAGTTCGATAATGCGATTCGCTACTGTTTGAGAAAACTCATGATCATGTGTGGTTAACAAAATCGTTCCAGGAAACTTTTTCAGTGAGTTGTTAAAAGCTGTAATACTTTCCAAGTCTAAGTGATTCGTTGGCTCATCTAACATAAGTACATTTGCCCTGAGCATCATCATTCGACTCAACATACATCTTACTTTTTCACCTCCTGAGAGTACTCGCCCTGTTTTTAATGCCTCCTCTCCACTAAATAGCATCTTTCCTAAGAACCCTCTAACATATACCTCTTCACGCTCCTCATCAGTTTTAGCCCACTGTCTTAACCAATCCACCAATGTAAGGTCATTATCAAAATAAGACGCATTATCTACTGGTAAATAAGCTTGGGTGGTGGTAATACCCCACTGAAACTCTCCAGCCTCTGGCTTTAAATTCTCATTGAGGATTTCATAAAAAGCAGTAGTGGCTCTGGAATCCTTAGAGATAATAGCCACCTTATCTCCTTTAGCTAAATTAATATCTACTTTGTCAAACAATAACTCACCGTCAATACTTGCTCTAAGACCTTCAACATTTAATATTTGATCTCCAGCCTCACGTTCTCTTTCAAATATAATTGCAGGATAACGTCGACTTGATGGTTTAATATCATCTATCTTTAATTTTTCAAGCATCTTCTTACGAGAGGTAGCCTGTTTACTTTTAGCCACATTGGCACTAAAGCGCTGAATAAATTCTTGTAATTCTTTTGCTTTTTCTTCAGCTTTCTTATTTTGTTGAGAACGCTGCCGGGCAGCTAATTGGCTACTTTCGTACCAGAAAGAATAGTTACCGCTATAGAGGTTTATTTTTCCAAAATCAATATCTGCAATATGCGTACACACTGCATCTAAAAAGTGTCTGTCGTGAGATACAACAATTACAGTGTTTTCATAATGTGCTAGGAAATTCTCCAACCATGAAATAGTTTCAAAATCCAAGTCGTTGGTCGGCTCATCCATAATCAAAACATCGGGGTTTCCGAATAATGCCTGTGCCAAAAGAACACGAACCTTTTGTTTTCCATCTAAGTCTCCCATCAGTGAGTAATGAAAGGATTCTGAAATGCCAAGATTTGACAACAAAGCAGCCGCATCACTATCTGCATTCCATCCATTCATTTCTTCAAATTCCACTTGTAATTCACCAATTCTATCTGCATTTTCATCAGTGTAATCAGCATACAACTCGTCCATTTCCTTTTTAATAGCGAACAAGGGTTGATTACCTCTAAGTACGGTCTCAAGAACGGTATAAGTATCATATGCATAATGATCCTGCTCCAATACTGACATGCGCTTGCCAGGCTCTAGATGTACATGACCACTTGTGGCATCTTGTTTACCAGATATGATTTTTAAAAATGTGGATTTTCCGGCCCCATTGGCACCAATAATTCCATAACAATTCCCTTGAACAAACGAGACATTTACCTCATCAAATAAAACGCGTTTTCCAAATTGTACCGATAAATTAGACACTGATAACATTCACCTTTGCTTTTTATTATTAAGACCGCAAAAGTAATAAATTAAGTACACATATCCTCGCCCCGCTTAAACGTTAAAAACTCTTATTTAACGTTGCCTTAACATTTATCTATCAGCGGCTTTTATAGATTTGTTAGAAATGGTGCGGAAAACACATCAAGCTGTTATATGAAGTACTTTTACGTTACGATAATTATTGCCCTTACCTACAGTTGTTCACACTCCCCAACCTCTGCATATTTCGGAGGAGAGATTGTAAACCCAACTACAGATCATGTATACCTGTATTGGAACAATACTGTAGTTGACTCTGCACAACTGAATCAAAACAATCGATTTTCTTTTCACATAGAGGACCTCAAAGAAGGTTTATACCATTTTGATCACAATGAATACCAATACATCGTTCTTGAGAAAGGGGATAGCCTTATGGTGCGCTTAAACACCTTGGATTTCGATGAATCATTAGTTTTTACTGGTAAAGGTGCTATTAAGAATAATTTTTTGATGGACATGTTCCTCATCTATGAAGACGAAGAAAAAGCGGTAAACACTTATAGTGAATTAGATGCAGGAGATTTTATGGCTAAAATTGATTCTCTTAGAGCTATGAAACAGAAATTGTTGGAGGACATAAATCAAGAAGAGTCCCTCTCCCCTTTATCTAAGCATATCGCTCAAAGTGCCATTAATTATCGGTATTTTACAGACATGGAGGAATATCCATTTATTCACAGACGCCGTACAGGTAAACAACATATCGAAGAACTTCCTAGTCAATTTTATACATTTAGGGAAAATATATCTTATAATGATAGCCTGCTGACCTATTACAGTCCTTATTTTAATTACCTAATTACGCATTTCAATAATTTAGCTTTAGGCTTTTGCGAACAAGACTGCGATAAACGTAAGCCAAGTTATAGACGATCCACGCACTACAGCCTACATAAACTTGAATTAATCGATAGTTTGGTAAGCAAAAACAAAACCATTCGTGATAATTTAACTCGTAACGCTGCCTTTTCTTATTTACTAGCAAGACATAGCTCAAAAGAAAATGCTGAGTTTATGGAGGCTTTCAGTAAGTTTTCTAAAGACAACCAACATCAAGAAGAAATCGACTCCTTTTACCACAATGTACAACAAATGCAACAAGGACTTAATATCCCTACACTTCATTTGATTACAAATACTGGAGAAAAACTTACCTTAACCTCAGATAACTACAAAAAGAATACTGTTTTTTATTTTTGGAATTACCATCAACGAAATCACCTTTCAAATATTTTAACGCGGATTAACCGCTTAAAGGAAAAATATCCAGATGTTGATTATATCGGTATTAATGTAAACGATGACCAAGAACAGTGGCTACAAAATATAGCGAGCATTAAAAATCAAGAGGATGCTAGAAATCAATACCGCACAGAGAACGTTGAGGAGCTGTTATCCAACTTAGTTATCAAAAATCTCAACAAGATAGTTGTAGTAGATCAGGAAGGTAAAATCGCAGAGGGATTCGCAAACATTTACTACACTGGGCATCTTGAAAGAAGCCTAAAGTCCATAAATAACTAAGGCCTGCAACATTGCAAGCCTTATTAATATCTTTAATTTCTCAACCATCAACTAGCCAAGAAATTGTATTTTAAATATCTCTTAGTTTCCTTTCTTGTAATCTGCAAGGAATTTTGCTAATCCGATATCAGTAAGTGGGTGACTCAACAATCCAGTAATTGCAGATAACGGTCCAGTCATCACGTCAGCACCGAGTTTAGCACAATCAATAACGTGCATTGTATGACGAACGGATGCCGCTAAGATTTCTGTTTCAAAACCATAATTGTCATAAATTTGACGGATTTCAGCAATTAGGTTCAAACCATCCGTTGAAATGTCATCCAATCTTCCGATAAACGGAGATACGTATGCTGCACCAGCCTTAGCAGCTAAAAGTGCTTGTCCAGGAGAAAACACTAATGTACAGTTGGTTTTAATACCCTTATCAGAAAAATATTTCATGGCTTTAACACCATCTTTAATCATAGGAATTTTCACGATGATCTGCTCATGCAATTCCGCGAGCTCCTCCCCTTCCTTAACCATTGAATCGAAATCAGTAGCAATAACCTCAGCTGACACATCACCACCTTCAACGATGTTACATATATCAACGTAGTGTTTTAGAATATTGTCACGTCCGACAATACCTTCTTTTGCCATAAGAGATGGATTAGTTGTTACACCATCCAAAACCCCTAAAGCCTGCGCTTCTGCTATTTGATCAAGATTTGCTGTGTCTATAAAAAATTTCATAGCTTTTATTGTTGTTAAAATTAATATCCTGTAAATATAATATAGAGTTTTCTTCTACTGCTATAAAAAACAAATTACTACTACAAAGTTATAATTTAATACCCTTAAAACAGCAGATTTTTGCTTTTCTTTAAAAATCAGTTTTATAAAAGCAAAAGGAAGGAAATCAAGACGAAGTTAAATCGTTCATTTTAGGGTACAAAAAAAGGCAAGCTACCTACATCGCACCGCTACAACCATATACCCTTGCTGCGTTCCCACCCTGGGGGATTCTACAGGAGCTGGTCGTGTAGGACTTGCCGGGTGCAAAAATACAAACTTTTTATCTTTAAGCAATTATTTTACTATCTTAATTTTATTAAATATCTTGCTTTAAATTTCGACAAACCCATGTATTTACCTAAGTTTTTCATCATCAGTTTTTTAATTCTAAGCACAGGATCTTGCGATTCAAATAAAACTCAAAAAAACTCCTTATTTTCCTTATCAATTAATACTCCAGAAAAGGAAATTCAGCAAGGAAATGTCATTGAAATCGAGTTGACCAATAAAAAAAACAAATCCATCGATAAGATTCAGTATACCCTCAATGGGAAAAATGTGGAAGTTTCGGATAACAAACTTACCCTAAATACTGAAAAACTCGGTATCCAGGATCTCAAAGCCTTGATAACTTTTGAAGGAGATACCGTTTCGGTTTCAAAAAAATTGACGGTACTCTCCAACACCCCCCCTAAGGTATATACCTATGAAATATTAAATACATATCCACATGATATAAAAGCCTTCACTCAAGGACTTGAATTTCACAATGACACCTTATATGAGAGTACAGGAAGAAAAGGACAGTCCTCACTAAGAAAAGTAGATTACAGGACAGGAAAGGTCTTGCAACAGGTTGACTTAGCGGACACCTATTTTGGAGAAGGCATTACGATCATGGATCAAAAAATATATATGCTTACCTGGCTAGGTAAAAAAGGATTTGTATTTGATTTAAATACTTTTGAACAACTAGACACCTTTGAGTACGGGAAAAGCAAAGAAGGATGGGGATTAACCCACGATCCTGGGCAGAAGCACATATATAAAAGTGATGGAAGTGATAAAATATGGCTTCTAGATCCACAAACCTTAAAAGAAGTAGGTTTTATTGAAACCGTTACCAATACCTCTGTATTTAACAAAGCTAACGAATTAGAGTACGTAGATGGCATGATCTATGCTAATGTTTATCTTAAGGACAGTGCCATGATTATCGATGCTCAAACAGGTGCTATTATTGGAGTAATCGATTTTAGAGGGTTAAAGGATCAAGTCAAACAACATCCTAATTTAGATGTCTTAAACGGAATCGCTTATAATCCAAGGTCCAAAACCTTCTTCGTCACTGGGAAGAATTGGGATAAATTGTTCGAAGTGAGCATCAAAGAAAAATAGCACTAAAAAGAATAACTTCTAAATTAAGAACATAGATTTTTGAAATATTTCACCAAACTTATCGTCGTAACAAAGGAGGATCTCGATGACTTAGACCACGTAAATAACGTTCGTTATATACAATGGGTACAAGATATCGCCAAAGAACATTGGCAAGCGGAAGCTACAGCCCAAATGCTAAACAACTATATATGGATGGTGCGAACCAATTATATCGAGTATAAAGGGCAAGCATTTCTAGGAGAAACTCTCACACTTAAAACCTTCATTAAAGAAGCTTCAGGGGCAATCTCTGTTCGAGTTGTGGAGATTTACCATCAAGACTCACAGAAACTTATCCTTAGATCTACCGCAGAGTGGTGTCTAATAGATAAGCATTCAAAGCGAGTAACAAGACTAACTAAAGAATTGACAAACTTGTTCACCTAAGGCTATTATTCGTTACTGTTTTTAGCTTCAATCCATTTTGACATGTATTTACTAGCGGCGGTAGTTTGTTGAGTTAACATGGCACCAATAAAATTCTTGTTTCGATGGTTCTTTAGATCAGATATCACTTGTTGAAGCCTATTTTTGAAGGCCACAAAGTGGACCTGGGAGTCGAATCGCTCTCTTATTAAGTTATATCCACTATCCCGAGAGGCTACCCATACTTTTTCATCCAAATACAATTTTACCGCTGCCTTTGAGAATTCATCCCACTGATCCTCGACAAAACCACCCCAATGCATATTGCCCTGTATTCCTTCTGCTCCAATAGAAGTCGTTACATTTGGCGTTCCAAAATGCATTGATTCCAGCAACTTACCTTTAAGACCTGCACCAAAGCGTATAGGTGCAAGTGATACCCTTGCCGACTCAAAAACCTCCCTTGCGCTCTCTGCCCAGCCATGTACTAGAAAACCACTTTGCTCATTGTGAAGTTGTTTGACCTTTACAGAGGAATAAGCCCCGTATATATGAAGTTTTACTTCAGGAAGATTTTCACGAATACTAGGCCAAATATTATTTTTTAAATTCAGTACGGCATCCCAATTGGGAGCATGCATGAAATTCCCGATAAAAACAAAGTCCTTCTTGTTTTTCCAGTCTTTTATATTAACAGTCTCTTGCTCTACGACCAAGGGAAGGTAAAAAAGTAAATTTGATGAAACTCCAAATAAGTTTTCAAGTAGCTGCATCTCGAACTGAGAGATAACTAAACTAAGATCTGATCGAAAGATACTAGCCAATTCCCTTTTCGACAATTCATTTGATAGGAGTTTGGACTCTGTCAGCTGTTCTCCCTTTTTATAACACTGTTGGCGAACAAATCTAAGACAATGTAAATCTTCCGTATCTAAAATCCGGATACAATTTGGACAACATTCCGCAACTCTCCAACCAAATTGTTCTTCTGTCATGTACCGATCAAAAACAACAGCATCAGGGTTTAGAATCTTTATAAAGTCATCGAAACTAGAATGATTTAATCTAATTGGAACCATTTCCACTCCCAGTGACTTTAAATCAGAAGGATGTTCTCCAAGCTTAGCGGAACTGGCAAATGTAATCTTAGCCCCAAGGTCACTAAAATACCTTATTAATTGTATCATTCGGCTCCCTGCCGCAGAAGAGTTAGCCTCTGGCCATACAAATCCAATAAATAGTACGCTTTTTATCTCCAAAATAATTAGTTGATTACATCTAATGAACCCTTACCCTTTCTAATTACAGTAGGAGTGGCTTGTGAAAGATCAATTACTGTAGAGGCCACATTATCACCATAGCCACCATCGATAACAATGGATACTAAATTATCCCATTTTTCATGGATAAGCTCAGGATCCGTAGTATATTCAATCAATTCATCCTCATCATAGATGGAAGTAGAAACAATAGGATTTCCAAGCTTTTGAACCAAACTCAAGGCAATTGAATTATCTGGAACTCTTATTCCCACTGTTCTTTTCTTTTTAAATACTTTTGGAAGTTTATTACTGCCAGGTAAAATAAATGTATATGGCCCTGGTAAAGCTCTTTTTAAAATCTTAAAAGTGGCAGTGTCTATTTGCTTAACATAGTCCGATAAATTACTCAGATCTGCACAAATAAATGAAAAATTGGCTTTTTCTAATTTCACACCTTTTATCCGCGCGATTTTCTCCAGTGCCTTAGTATTGGTTATATCACATCCAAGCCCATATACCGTATCCGTAGGATAAATCACCAGTCCTCCATTTCGAAGTACACTGACGACCTTCTCAATCTCTCGAGGGTTAGGATTCTCTTCATATATACGTACTAAGTCCGCCATAATACAAAATCTAAAATAAAGTTCAACACTAACTTATATTAAACGATCGTTACTCACTAAAATCTCTTGGTAAATTTTCAGTTAAACTACATGAAAAAAATAGTTGAGACTACTTAGCTACCACCTTTACATCCTTTGACCTAGTCTCTTTTTTGTAAGGTCTGATAATTAGTCTGGCTGCGCGATCAAATCTTATATAATTATATACCCAATTCACAAATACAATTGCGCGATTTCTAAAGCCTATCAGAGACAACAAGTGCACAAACATCCAGACAAACCAAGCAAAAAAACCTTGAAACTTCCAACTTGGCAGATCGACCACTGCTTTGTTTCTGCCAATGGTTGCCATGGTTCCTTTATCCTTGTAAACAAAAGGTTTTAGGTCTGTTTTGTTTTCCAGTATTTTCAATAAATTATCTCCCAGATTTCTTCCCTGCTGCATGGCCACTTGAGCAACCATTGGGTGCCCTCTGGGATAATCCTCACTTGTCATACAGGCGATGTCTCCAATGGCAAATATATTCTTATAATGACTTACCTGAAGGAATTCATTTACCTTCAGTCGATTTCCTGGCAATAAACATTCAGAGGTTTTTAGACCATCGATAAGAGCTCCTTCAACTCCAGCAGCCCAAATCATGGTAGCTGTTCGAAATGTCAATTCAGAGTTGGTCGATACTATATCACCATCATATCCAGTAACCAGAGTATCCTTCCAAATATTGACCCCCATTTTCTCTAAAAACTCCTCAGCTTTTCTTGAGGCTACCTCACTCATTCCGTCAAGAACACGATCCGAAGATTGAACAATATTTATCTGAGCCCTTCGCGTATCCAAATCTGGATAGTCCTTAGGAAGGATTCCTTTTTTTATCTCAGCTAGAGCCCCAGCGAGTTCAACACCAGTTGGTCCACCACCGACAATAACAAAATTCATTAATGCATCTTGCTCATCTAGACTATCAGTGAGCAATGCTTTTTCGAAATTTTGCAAAATCAAACTGCGAAGGTTAAGTGCCTCAGGCACCGTCTTCATAATCATACTATTTAATTCAATTTCTTTGTTACCAAAGAAATTAGTTTTAGAGCCTGTGGCTAAAACTAAATAGTCATATTTCAAAGGCCCAATATTGGTTTCTAATTTTTTTGCCTCAGGATCAATCCTAGTTACGTTAGCCAATCTAAAATAGAAATTGGGAAACCTGCTTAGAATTTTTCGAATGGGATATGCGATAGAATCTGGTTCGAGCCCACCTGTAGAGACCTGATACAATAAAGGCTGAAAAGTATGGTAATTATGTTTGTCCAACATCACCACCTGAACCTCTTGCTTGGCGAGTTTTTTAGCGAGTTGAATACCAGCGAAGCCTCCTCCTATGATTACAACTCGGGGTATAGTTATCTGCGGTATATTCATGTCTTGAATTTATACATTAAAGGTATCAATTTAAATTCTACTACAACCACTGATTTTTAATATTCTACTGGCCAAAACAAGGGAAAAACTTTAATTCTGTGATAAAAACTTAAAATAACCGAGTAAAATTTCGTCATTTAAAAGTCTTGGGGTGTGAATTTCTAATAATTTAGCTCTTTGGGAATCTTTGTAAAATGCTATCAAGTGTTCTTCTAACTCTTCTTGGTTTGCTGCACTTAGATACTCTACTCCAAAGGTTTCGCAAATCCCCTTAGCCCTTAAGGAGTGTTTGGTTTCAAAATAGGTGCTGAAATTATCGGTGTTTTTATTCCCTGGTAAAATCCTAAAAATACCACCTCCCTGATTATTAATAACTATAAGCCTAAAATTAGATGGTATATAATTGTTCCAAAGGGCATTCGAGTCATAAAAGAAACTAAGATCCCCTGTAATAATAAGAACTGGTCGATTACTTGCCACAGCCGCTCCTACTGCCGTACTAATACTACCATCTATTCCACTTGTACCTCGATTACAGAAAACCTGTAACTTTTCGTTTAATTGAAACAATTGCGCATATCGAATGGTCGAACTATTACTCAACTGTAGTTGGTAATGATTTGGAATGGTTTTTAAAATTCGCTCGTAAACGCTAAAATCAGAAAAAGGTAACTGGGTTACATACTGCTTGTGAGCCACGCTCCGCTGTGCTTTAACCTTCAGCCATGTACTTTGTTGTCCAGTGGAACTAGGTTCTACTAGATTTAAAAATGCGGATAAAAACTCCGATGGTTTGGTTTTAAAGTGCCGTTCCAAGCAGTAAAAAGTATCATAAGCCTTTTTCGGATCAATATGCCAATGATGTTTAGGTGGATAATTTCTTAAAAATGCTTTTATCTTTTTAGATACCACTAGCCCTCCAAAAGTAAGTAGTACATCAGGTTGTAATTCTTTAAAATGAGGCTCATCCTTCTTATTGAATTCCAAGGGGGCTATAATTTTATCGATGTTTGGAAAAAAATCAGAATGGTGTAAATTAGAAGTTGTCTCAGTAAAGACAATCACACTTGTATCATTTGCTAACTTCTCCAATACTTCAAAAGGAATTTCATCTGGGAAATTTACCCCTACTAACACCATTTTCTTTTCAGCCGAATTCCAAATTTTAGAATAGGACATTAATTCCTCAGATGTAATCGTGTAGTCGGACAAGGAGGCTGATATAACTTCGGGATGAACTAACTGTTGCTCCACACTGTGATAAAGCGGCTCTTCAAAAGGGATATTGATATGCACTGGTCCACTTTCCATAATAGCGGTGTTTATGGCATAATTTATTTTGTGCTCATTTTCCTTTTGATGATTATTATAGATGGTTTCTTCACCTGATGTCTTACCATCATAAGTATATTGATCTTCTTTTAAATTGGCTGAATACAGAATATGCCTATGGTATACATCGTTTTGTCTGATGGTTTGCCCATCTCCAATATCGATCTTAGAAGAAGGACGATCAGCCGAGAGAACAACAAGTGGAATGTCACTGTAAAAGGCCTCCGATATGGCTGGATAATAATTCAAAAGAGCTGAACCAGAAGTACACAATAAGGCCACGGGCTTTTTAAGTTGCTGTGCAATTCCTAAAGCAAAAAAACCAGCAGAGCGCTCATCTACAATACTATAAGTTTTAAAATAAGGATCTTCTGTGAAACTAATGGTTAAAGGTGCATTTCTACTACCTGGAGAAATAATGATATGTTGAATTTCTTTTAATTTGCATAACTGCGATACCGTTTGTGCTAAAACAATGCTCGATCTCTTCATGTTTAAATTGCCTAATTGGAGTAACAAAAATACTCAAAATAAGTCCCTTTATCCATAAAAAGTCAAGTAATTTACGGGGTGCCAGTAACTACATTTAAAATAGTCTTTCCTTTGTTTACGGTCTCTTCCCACTCCCTCTCAGCAACTGAATCAATAGTAATTCCACCTCCAACATACAACACCAACTCATTTCCAATATACTGCATACAACGCAGGTTAACATAAAGTTGGGCTTGTTGTTCCATATTAATGGTTCCTAAATATCCTGTGTAGTAGTTGCGTTTATAGAATTCATTAGCTTGAATAAAATCCAAAGCAGGGAGTTTGGGTAAACCGCACACCGCTGGGGTGGGATGAAGTTCTTCAATAAGTCCTTCCAAATCACCTGATAATTTAGCAGTAATTTTAGTCTGTAAATGGTATAGCTTAGCAGCTTTTACGGTTTGTACCTCCGAGACTTTAATATCACTACTATAGTCCTTTAAGGCATCTAAAATAGCCACTGTAACCATGGCCTGTTCTTGTTTTTCTTTCTCTCCCCACTGAACTGTAGTTTGACCATGATCTCCAACAGTTGCTGCTAAAGCCATGGTATGTATTTTTTGATCCTTTACATCAATAAGAGTTTCAGGGCTTGCTCCCATCCACAGCCCTACTTTAGGATGATACCACAGGTAGCAAAAAGCATCTGGGTAACGCCGAGCTAAATTTTTATAAAGTCCGATACAATCCAACTCAGGTAGGGATATACGCTGTTCTCTAGAAAGCACCACTTTTTGAAACTTTCCATTTTCAATCGCTTTAACCCCGCTGTCTACTAGGGACAAGTGACGCTGTTTTTCCGGATATTCCAGCTCTAATATCTCTATAGAATGACCACTACTTACACTGGACAATTCACACTGAATTTCCTTTGAAGAATCCTTTGGAATAATAACTGCATTTTCTTTTCCAACAAAAGGCACCATTATAAAACCCTGCTGCTTCATATGAACCAATTTATGGAGTGTATTATCAAATTGTAACATTCCATGGATCTTCGTTTTGGCCGGGTATTTATACAACACTAAAGGCAACTCTTGATCGTAATGATTAGAGACTTCCTTAAAAAAAACTTCACCAGTGAGAATCATAATACTAATTAGCTTTTGGCAATCGAATAGTAGTTAATTTACAAATTGAAATTATGTTGTCTTTTTGATCAGTAATTTTAATCTCCCATAATTGCGTAGTGCGGCCCTTATGGAGGAATCGAGCAGTAGCATAAACTTCCCCCTGCGAAATACTCTTCAGGTGATTGGCACTAATTTCAATTCCTCGTATGATAAAATCTTTGGTATCTAAAAACACAAATGAGGCTGCACTACCCACACTTTCTGCTAGAGCCACAGTAGCACCACCATGTAAAACACCATCAGGTTGATGTACTCTAGGATTAACAGGCATTTTGGCAACAAGGTAATTATCACCGATTTCAATATATTCTATTTGAAGGGTTTCCATTAGTGTATTTTCACACCTTTGGTTAATCGTTGCTAAAATCTTTTCCTTATCAATTTGCATATTATTACTTTTGGACTCACAAAAATACAACAAACGTTGATGAATATACCGACCTTACAAAACGAAATTGTAAAACTGGAACCCTTAACTCTGGAAAATTACAAAAACCTATATGCTATTTCCTCTGAAAGAGATTTACTTCAATATTCTCCCTCAGATATTTCTACATTTCAGGCCTTGACAAATTATGTCCAACAAGCATTGTTAGCATGTGAAAAGGACTTGGCGCTACCATTTATTATCTATGACAAAACAACACAGCGCTATGCTGGCAGCACCCGGTATATGAACATGGATTGGAAAAACAAGGTACTACATATAGGATCTACTTGGATCGGAAAAGAATTCCAAGGAACTGGTCTTAACACATCCATGAAAAAGTTAATGATCAATTATGCTTTTCATAAAATGAATTTTGAAAAGGTTGAGTTTAGAATAGATCAACGCAATGTTCGATCGCGTAAAGCGGTCGAAAAGCTAGGTGCACAGCTTGAAGGCGTGCTAAGGCAAAACGTTTTCTTGAGTGATGGATACAAAAGAAATACCTGCTGTTATGGTATTTTAAAAAATGAATGGTTATAGCTACCAATCTTGAAAAACTTCTCTACTAAATTTTTAGGATCACCTTTGTTTGTCTGATAATGACATTTTGAATTAAGTCGTTAAAGCTATATTAAAATGTGTTAAATATTTTATTAAAATACAACTTACAAGCAACCTTTTCCGTTTACTTCATCGTATACATACAATAATCACTAGGTCGATTATTATAAAGAATTAAACTATTAAAAAAGCAATATTATGACCTCAAACTTATGGATATTAGAAATCGCTAAAATTTTTGCAATTTTAGGAATTGTGATTTGGATAATAAAAGAAATAGGAGTTCGACTAATTGAAAGAAAAAAGCGATAACTCAAATGGCCTAACATTATTACAAATCGCAAATCATTTGCCTATTATGTATTTGTAAAATAAGATGGAGTCTTTTTTGTACATATGTCGAATTATATGGATAAGACTGTACAACAAATGATTTTAAGAACTCTTCCCTTTTATAATTCCATGTCAAACGGGATGCTAGCGGACTTGATGAATCTCATCATTTATCACTAATAGATTATGTGGATGCCGCCAAGGGTTCGAAAGCTGATCAACAAGCTAAGTACAAAATATATTGAACCTCTCTTTTAAAATGATCTAAGAGAGGTTTTTTTTGACCTCGATCATAAAAAAATCCCGAGACCATCGCCCCAGGATTCTTTTGTTTATTAGATGTCCAGCCCTAAATAGGACTAAGCAATCATATCACTTATTATTTCACTTCTTCGAAATCAACATCCTGTACATCATCACCTTCTTTTGAAGGCTCTGCATTGTCAGCTCCAGGGGCTGCACCGTTTTGCTGCGCATCTGTAGTTGCTTTATACATCTCTTCAGAAGCATCTTTCCAGGCTTCATTAATCTTATCCAAAGCAGGTTGAATTTGCTCAACATCCTGAGAAGCGTGGGCTTTCTTTAACTCTTCTAAAGCATCCTCTATTGGTTTTTTCTTATCCGCTGATAATTTATCCCCAAATTCTTTCAGTTGCTTTTCAGTTTGGAAAACCATACTGTCGGCTTCGTTTAGTTTATCAACTTTTTCTTTAGCCTTTTTATCCGCATCAGCATTTGCTTCTGCTTCTTTTTTCATTTTCTCGATTTCCTCGTCTGTTAAGCCAGAAGAAGCTTCAATTCTGATATTTTGCTCCTTATTAGTTCCTTTATCTTTTGCAGAAACATTGATAATACCGTTAGCATCAATATCAAAGGTTACTTCAATCTGTGGAACTCCTCGCTGTGCTGGTGGAATACCATCTAAATGGAAACGACCAATAGTTTTATTGTCCGCTGCCATAGAACGCTCCCCTTGTAATACGTGGATTTCAACTGAAGGTTGATTGTCCGCAGCCGTTGAGAATACCTGTGATTTCTTAGAAGGAATAGTTGTGTTGGCTTCTATGAGTTTAGTCATAACACCACCCATAGTTTCAATTCCTAATGATAATGGTGTTACATCCAATAACAATACATCCTTCACATCTCCTGTTAATACACCTCCCTGAATTGCAGCACCTACCGCTACAACCTCGTCAGGATTCACTCCTTTAGAAGGCTTCTTACCAAAGAATTTTTCTACAGCTTCTACAACTGCTGGGATTCTAGTTGATCCTCCAACAAGTATAATTTCATCAATTTCACTTTTTGAAATACCAGCATTCTTAATAGCTGATTCACAAGGCTTAATTGTTCTTGCTACCAAATCACTGATTAGTTGCTCAAATTTAGAACGCGTAAGGCTTTTCACTAAGTGCTTAGGTCCACTTGCAGTTGCCGTAATATACGGCAAGTTAATTTCTGTTTGACTTGCAGATGAAAGTTCGATTTTTGCTTTTTCAGCCGCTTCTTTTAAACGTTGTAAAGCAATTGAATCTTTTCTTAAATCAACATCCTCTTCCTCCTTAAATTCATCAGCCAACCAATTGATGATTTTCTCATCAACATCGTCACCGCCAAGGTGAGTATCTCCATCTGTAGATAGTACTTCAAAAACTCCATCACCTAATTCTAAGATAGATACATCATGTGTTCCACCACCAAAATCAAAAACAACGATTTTTTGATCTTGTCCTTTTTTATCAAGCCCATAGGCAAGTGCCGCTGCAGTTGGTTCGTTAATAATACGCTCTACTTTCAACCCAGCGATCTCACCAGCTTCTTTAGTTGCTTGACGCTGAGAATCATTAAAATAAGCTGGAACAGTAATTACAGCACGAGAAACATCCTGTCCAAGATAATCTTCAGCTGTCTTTTTCATTTTCTGAAGAATCATGGCTGACAATTCCTGTGGCGTGTATAAACGTCCATCAATATCTACTCTTGGGGTATTATTATCTCCTTTAACTACTTTATAAGGCACTCTAGAGGCTTCTTTTTCAGATTCTGAAAACTTATTCCCCATAAAACGCTTGATGGAATATATGGTCTTATTAGGGTTGGTTACCGCCTGACGTTTAGCTGGATCTCCAACCTTTATTTCTCCACCATCAACAAAAGCGATTACAGAAGGAGTAGTTCGTTTACCTTCAGCATTAGGTATTACCACTGGCTCGCTTCCTTCCATCACAGAAACGCAAGAGTTGGTTGTACCTAAATCTATACCAATAATTTTACTCATGTTTATATTTTTATAGTGTTTGAAAATTCTTTTAATTCGCAATACAAATTTCAATCTTTGTGCCATGGATTTAAAAATGACAAACTGTCACAATAAAAAGCTAACATCAACTGTTTAAGCCACTAAGTTGCTGTCATTACTACCCGACTGTGTGGCAAATTATTCTAAACGACAAAATTCTCTCTACTCTAATTACGCTGCAAAATCTATAAGACACACACCTTTAGCTAAATCTTTTTGTAACATTGTAAGCAAGTTGACTACTAATACTTAAAACATCAATCTCAACTTTGACACACGACCTAGAGCATAAATTTGTAAACCAGTTGGAAGCAAACCAAAATATCGTACATAAAATATGTAAGATTTATACGGATTGCCCTGATGCGCATAAAGATTTGTTCCAAGAGATCACCATCCAATTATGGAAAGCCTATCCCAAATTTCGAGGAGATGCTAAATTTAGCACATGGATGTACCGAATAGCGCTCAATACAGCTATTACTCTTTATAGGAAATCTAAAAGACGCCTCCCAACTGATAATATAGACCCAGTTCTCTATAGGGTCAAAGCGATAGATTATGACGATACAGAGGAACAACAATTATCCTTGATGTATGATGCAATTAAACAACTCAACGACATAGAGAAGGCACTAGTATTTTTATACTTAGAGGATAAGAATTACTATGAAATTTCAGAGACGATGGGTATTACCGAGATCAATGCAAGAGTTAAAATGAATAGAATTAAAAAGAAACTAAGAAATATACTAAATCCCTAATGGAAGAGCTTGATTTATTAAAAAAGGATTGGCAGAAAAGGGAGAAGAATCTACCCAAGCTATCCTACGAAGATATCTATAAGATGATGCTTAGGAAATCATCTTCATCAGTACGATGGATTTTTTATATTAGTATACTTGAATTAGGACTAGGTATCCTAATAATTTTATTCTACCATCCAAACGTGGGTAAACAAATACAACTGCCCAATTTCATCAATTACTTCTCTTACATTTCCATACCTGTGTTATTGTATTTTGCCTACCGCTTTTTCCAAAATTATAGAAACATCTCTACTACTGCATCGGTTAAAGGCTTACTGGAAAGTATCATGAATGCCCGCAGGACCGTACGATTATATATTATCTTAAATTTAGTGCTCGGTGGATTAGCCTCTATTTTTACTTTTATATATGTGTATATCAATCAACAAGGTGGTTGGGACATCTTTGTTCATGAAGCTCAAATAAAGGATTATCTCATTATTTTTGTAGTCGCAGTCATTGCAACATTGATTGTATTGTTCGTACTTTTAGGTATATACCTTCTACTCTATGGTTTCTTAATGAGACGTTTAAGACACAATTATAAAGAGCTAAAGAAAATGGAGGTTTAACACTGTATATGGATTATAAATTACCACGCACGTTTTTTATTTAGACGTTCAATTTCAGCTATTTCCTCTTGAGGAATTACTTTTAAAAATGAAGGATGTTGTTCAATGGAATACTCAATTTTCTCCACAATTTCCTCTATAGTTTCATTGTCATAATCAATATCCAAAGGTTCTTTAATAACCATAGATTGTAGAATTCCCTTCTTTTTAATGCGAAGTCCTTTTCGATCAAAGGATCGTCTAAAGCCGTCAATAACAACAGGTATAACGATTGGCTTATAATGCTTAATAATATGAGCTGTTCCTTTACGAATAGGCTTCCAAGGCTTGGTGGTTCCTTGGGGAAAAGTAATCACCCATCCATCATCCAAGGCCTTACTGATATTTGAAATATCACTAAACTTTACCTTTCGATTGACATCCTTTCCAGCTTCTCTCCAAGTACGTTCAATACTTATAGATCCTGCATAGGCCAATACCTTTGGCAAAAATCCAGACTTCATGGTTTCTTTGGCTGCTACATAATAAAGATTCATCTTAGGTTGCCATAGGTATCCCACATTTTTAATGGAGTCCACTCGCCCACTTAAACTAGCATTGAAGACGTGAAACATGGCAACCACGTCCGCAAAATAGGTCTGGTGATTTGAAATAAATAAAACACCTGTTTCTGGTAGATTTTTGATAATTTCTGATCCCTCGATCTGAAGTTCATTGAATCCTCGGTAGCGTCTATGAGTGAGCACACCTGCAATTCGAATCAACCATTTCTTTATAAATAATATATGTCCAAAAGGATTTCTTTTGAATATAGCCATCTTAAATCTTTATCATTAATAGGATTTTCAAAAATACAAAACTTACAGTTCAATTGACTTTTTAAAAAGGTCTTTTATTTCACTTAGTATCATTGCTGTGGCTCCCCAGACCGTAAAATCATTAAAGCTAAAGGAAGGAACGGTTATGTTATCAGCATAGGAAGTACTCAGTGTTTGTGAAGTCTCAAAGCGATCGTCCATAAAATCAGAGAACAGTACTTCAATAATCTGCTCCACTTCTGAGGGTTGTGCCACAAACTTAGGTGTTCTATTGGTTAGACCAATAAAAGGATGTACCATAAAATTACTTGGAGGAATAAAAAGTTCTGTAACTGGTTTTACGAGTTGAATTTGTTGTGGTTTTACCCCAACTTCTTCCCATGTTTCTCTAAGAGCCGTTTCTTGTATATTTCGATCTGAAAGTTCCACTTTACCCCCTGGGAACCCGACCTGATTTGAATGCACTCCATTATAGGTTTTTCGAAGTATCAGTAAAAGACGCGTCTGATTACTCAGATCTGGATAAAATAGACTAATCACCCCGGCTTTTCGAGCTACCTTCTTTGATAACTTCCATTTATCAATTTCCTGTATTCTAGCCTCTGGCGCCATTTTATTATGAGATTCTTCTCCTGGTAATGGCATATTTTTTATTTTTGAAACTAAATCATGAAAATCAGAAAATTCCATATGCAATATTCTTTAAGAACTACTACAATATTACTATTAATTATTTTAACCGCCTGCAACCAACCGTCAAAGAAAAATAAGGTATCTCCTAAGACCAACCCAAAAGATAGTATTGAACTTTCAAAAGATAGTATCGCTAATTCAGCCAAAGAGAAAAAAGAAGAGAAGCAAGAAGAAAAACCATTTGTGCTTACGGAAGAAAACGCTATTCCTTTTTTCTTTGATTATCAAAAAACACATAAACAATCCAAGGTCAAAGTACACACCTCAATGGGAAATTTCATCATTGATTTATATGACAACACACCCTACCACAGGGCCAATATGATATACCTCAGTTCTAAGAAATATTTCAACAACACCTTTTTTCATAGAGTAGTTAAGGACTTTATTATTCAAGGTGGAAATACGGATTTAAAGATGACAGCTGACAAACGTGATAGTATTGGCTTTTATCTTTTACCTCCAGATACTCGAAAAGGCCATAAACACATCAGAGGAACGGTATCTATGCCCAGTAGCGATGACGTTACTAATCCTCATAAACTAGCCTCTCCATATGAGTTTTTCATAGTAACCACAAAAACAGGCGCACCACATCTTAATGGAAAATTTACTGCCTTTGGAATGGTTACCTCAGGAATGGATGTGGTAGATAAAATCAATTATGTTAAAACAGGTCCAGACGAATGGCCACTGACCAATGTGGTAATAGATTCTATTGAAATCCTAGATTAACATTTACCTGGTTTTAAGGATGGATGCGTTAAACTTATTTGGTATTAGAGCTGTAACTCTTATAAATTGTTTATATATATCAAATTCAAAACAATTATAGGTTTTAGCAATAGTTTTGTATCTTTGTTTTTAAAAAAATTACTATGACCATTACCCAATTACAATACGTGCTAGCTGTTGCTGAGCATCAAAACTTTACACACGCGGCTGAAAAAAGTTTCGTTACCCAACCTACCCTGAGTATGCAGATACAGAAACTTGAAGATGAACTGGATATTCTCATTTTTGATCGTAGCAAGAAGCCTATCCAACTCACTGCTGTTGGGGAGAAAATAGTGGAACAGGCTAAAAATATTGTCAATGAATCACATCGCATACAAGATATTGTGGATCAAGAAAAAGGCTTTATTGGTGGTGAATACAGAATTGGAATCATCCCCACAATAATGCCAACCCTGCTACCCTTGTTTTTGAAAAACTTTGTCAACAAATATCCTAAAGTCAATTTAAAGATTGAGGAGCAAAACACCGATGTACTCATTGAAAGATTGGAAGATGGTTATCTTGATGCTGCTATTGCAGCCACACCCCTAGATAACCCAACCATAAAAGAAAATGTATTGTACTACGAGCCTTTCGTAGCTTATGTTCCGCAGAGTCATAGGTTGCACCAGGTTAAAAAAATCACAATGGAGGACTTAGATTTGGAAGATATTCTGCTTCTTGAAGATGGGCATTGCTTTAGAGAAGGGGTGATCAACCTTTGTAAAAACAAAAATTTTAAGGATGATCGCTTTCATGTGGAGAGTGGTAGTTTTGAGACCATGATGAAACTAGCCGATGAAGGAATGGGTATGACATTACTCCCATTTTTACACACCATGGATCTTAGCGAGAGTCAAAAATTAAATCTTCGATTTTTTAAAGAACCTAATCCTGCACGTGAGGTTAGTTTAATATATCATAAAAGCGAATTGAAAATGCATATTACCCATGCATTAAAAGAAATCATTACAGGAGTCATCAGGGGAGCAATCGCTTTTCAAGATGTAAAAATTATTAGTCCTGTGGCCCATAAAATAAACTAGGAGTACTTTGTAATAACACTACATTATCTGACTAAGACCTAAAGAGGAATATTTTTATAAAGTATACTATTAAAAAATGGTTCTTCTAATAGTATACTTTATAGACTGTTATTTGATGTAAATTAAACATTGTGATAATTCGGGTCTACCTTGGATATAGACGTTAAGCCAAATTCTTAATTCATCGATTTCGTAAGGTAGTAATCTAGAGGCAGCTTTTTCTAATTCTTTACAGAATAATTTAGGATCAAAGCTCACCTTATGCAACACCATTTTAGTGTACTCAAACATAGCTCTAGCCATTGGTTTAAAAATTTATTAGGTTGACTTAAAAGTAACGAATAGGTGGACATAAAATTGTTGTCTTTCCGTTAAAATCAAAGTTTAATTGTTAAAAAGTATTCAGTGTGTGTTTTCTAGTCTTGTCAAGGTTTCAAAGTTTCCAAGCTCCTTAGGATTTGTACCAAACTTATTTATACAAGAGTCACCTTCTTTGAAGAGCTGTCGAAAACAATAAAATGGAATCAAATGATACCATCCACTATGACCCATGTCGTGGCATCTCTTCACTCCCTGTGCTGTTATAAAATACAATACTGGAAGAAAAAATAACCAAAAAACGAAGGAATAACTGCCAAGCTGAATTTGCAATATGGCAGCCGAGATACTTGATAATAAATAGCATAGGAAATAACCAAGAACGCATAACAATACGCTTAAACCGAATTCGGTTCTACGTATCCTTCCACTGAAGGAAAAGGGGTTTTTAAACATTTTTTTAAGATTTAGGCAATTGTAAATATATGATAATTTTTAACATTCACTCTAATATTTCTTCAAATTATTGTAATTGCTGTTAATAAATTTAGTTTACCAGCGATAGCTTATTGTATTTTAGTATTTTGTACTTGGCAAATTAATTCATAATGAAAAGAATCATTTTAATTTTTATAACAGCAAGCCTTGTAAGTTGTTCGGGGTACAAGTCGCTTACAAAAAAAGTAACTACACAATTTGACAATTCATTTTTTGAAAACCAATTTAGTGGACTCTTTGTCTATGATCCAATTTCAGGTGATACTATTATTAATTACAACGGAGACAAATATTTCACCCCAGCCAGTAATACGAAAATTTTTACTCTATACGCAGCAATGAGTCTACTGCCGGATTTTCTACCAAGTATTCAGTATACCACCTCCGATGGTAAAATGTACATTCGAGGAGTAGGAAACCCAGCAGCATTACATCCCGTTCTCCAAGATAGCTCCCTTATTGAATTCCTCAAAAAACAACAAGACATACACCTTTATTATGATAATTTAGAAGATACTCAATTGGGTCCTGGATGGGCTTGGGATGATTTTGATGCTTACTATTCACCCGAGCGAAGTTCTTTGCCTTTATTCGGGAACATTGTAAGATTGTCCAATCGAGATTCCTTATATGTTTCCATAGATTCTTTTAAAAACCATGTTAAACTTCAACGGGCTTCATATAGAAGGGCTATTGGCAAAAATGAATTCTACCTTTCAACTAGCCAAAAGGATACTATAGAGGTTCCATTTATTACCGATAGCACTGTTATAAGGAAAATTCTAGAACATCAAACCGGCAAATCCATTACAATTGTTGATCATTTCCCAACCACAGAAATAAAAACAATTTATGGCATTGCCGCTGATTCAGTGTACAAGCAACTTATGCAGGTAAGTGATAACTTTATTGCCGAACAGCTACTCATTATGGCCTCCACTACTCTTGGGGATAATCTTAGTAGCGCAAAGACTCGTCAATACATTTTAGAAAATCAATTAAACGGACTTGCACATAAGCCAAGATGGGTAGATGGTTCAGGCTTGTCAAGATACAATCTATTCACTCCTTCTTCAATGGTATATACCCTAAAGGAACTATATGAGATGACTCCAAAAGAGACACTCTACAATATTTTTCCTACTGGTGGAGAAAGTGGAACGTTAGAACGATATTTTAAAGGGGATCCACGTCCTTACATACACGCAAAGACAGGAAGTTTAAGTAACAATTATTGCCTGAGTGGTTATCTTGTTGCCGATTCTGGGAAAACCTTAATTTTTAGTTTTATGAACAATCACTATAGACGAAGTTCTAATGACTTGAAAGCAAAAATGGCACAGATCCTAGAATTCATACGTGACAATTATTAAAATAGCTTAAAAGCTACCTTAAAAACAGGTGAATATTAGTAAATTTGCATGCTAAATTAGCTATTGGCCCACGTTTTATGCACAAAATTTATTCTAAAACCTTACAAGATCTCGAGTTTTCTACAGTCCTAGAACAGGTTTCTTCTCTATGCATAACCGCATTGGGAAAAGAAGCTGCAACAGAAATCATCCCTTTTACTAGTAAAGAAGAACTAGAAAGCGCACTAAAGCAAACCAATGAGTATCTCGCTTCTTTTGAAAATGACAATACCATCCCAAATCACTTTTTTGAGTCTATTACCCCAGAGATTAAACTTCTGAAGGTTGAAAATAGCTTGATTGAAATTCAGGGATTTCGCAATATTGCCTTAATATCAGAAACGGTCAATAGCCATATTGTATGCTATAAAAAATTTGCAGAGTATTATCCGGAGCTACACAATAGTGTTAGTCATATAGAATTTACCAAAGTCATACAAAATGAAGTCCATCAGATTATTGATCGTTTCGGTGAAATTAAAGATACCGCATCATCTAATTTGCAAAAAATCAGACGAGACATCGCTCAAGTACGCACAAAAATCAATCAGAGTTTCGGTGGTGCATTAAGCACATACGCTTCTGCGGGGTATTTGGATGATATACGAGAATCTGTTATTGACAACAGACGGGTCCTTGCAGTTACTGCGATGTATCGCAAACGTGTCAAAGGAGCTATTTTAGGTAATTCTAAAACTGGAAGTATTGTATATATAGAACCTGAAGCAACACGGCAGTATAGCCATACCTTGACCAATTTAGAATACGATGAACAAGAAGAAATTCAAAAAATTTTAAGGGAGCTTACTAATTTTTTACGCCCCTACAAAGAATTACTTACCGCTTATCAGGAGTTTTTAATTCGCATTGATACTGTGGCGGCCAAGGCCAGATATGCCCGTGAGTTAAACGCGGTGTTACCGGAGATTACCACAGAGCGTCGATTTAATCTTATTGATGCCTATCATCCCCTGCTCTATAGTTCCAATAAAGCCGCCTTAAAAACTACTTACCCTCAAACCATTGAGTTGCATCAAGAGAATCGCATTATTGTGATTTCGGGACCCAATGCTGGGGGGAAAAGTATCACCCTTAAAACCGTTGGTCTGTTACAATTAATGCTTCAAAGTGGACTGTTGGTTCCTGTGCATCCAAGATCTTCCATGTGTCTTTTCGATCGCATTTTGACAGATATTGGTGATAACCAATCCATAGAAAATCATTTAAGCACCTATAGTTACAGGTTAAAGAATATGAATTTTTTCCTTCGTAAGTGCAATCATAAGACCCTGTTTTTAATTGATGAGTTCGGAACTGGAAGTGATCCTGAACTTGGAGGAGCATTAGCAGAAACATTTTTGGAAGTCTTCTATGAAAAAGAAGCTTTTGGTATTATAACTACTCATTATTCCAATTTAAAAATATTAGCCAACGAACTTCCCTACGCCACCAACGCCAATATGCGATTTGACAATAAAACGCTAGAACCTGTATTTCAATTAGTCTTAGGAGAGGCTGGAAGTTCGTTTACCTTCGAGGTTGCTCAGAAAAATGGTATTCCCTACAGTTTAATCAATCGGGCAAAAAAGAAAATTGAGCGCGGTAAAGTTAGATTTGATGCCACTATTGCTAAACTGCAAAAGCAGCGCAGCAAAATGGAGAAAACCTCCACTGACCTTGTCGATCAACAATCCAAAGCAAAGCAAGAGGCTAAAAGGCTAGAAGAACTCAATGCGCGAATAAAAGACAAGCTGGAGCAATATCAACAACTTTACGATCACAACCAACGTATGATTTACCTTGGTAACAAGATTAACACCATTGCCGAGGATTACTTCATTAACAAGAAAAAAAGACCTTTAATTTCAGAGTTTCTCCGTATAGTTGAAACAGAAAACTCGAAGCGAAAACAAGAATCCGCTGCCACGAAAAAGAAACAGCGCGCTCAAAAGAAAGTGGTGGAATCTGAGGTGCAAAAGCAAGTAGATAAAATTAGAGAACGGAAGAAAAAGGAAAAAGCAGAAAAAACTGCCAAGGCAATAACTAACCCGAAACCAACACCTAACTTAAAGGTTGGAGACAGAGTCCGCCTATTAGACAGTAAATCAGTTGGTAGCATCGATCAAATAGAGAAAAATAAAGCAACGGTTAACTACGGCATTTTCACAACAAAGGTCAGCTTAGATCAATTGGAGCTCGTGGAGGCCAAAAAGAAAAAATAATCCACCATCCATTAAGTACAACTAGAACAAATTCCTTCGCAATACGAGTGGGAATATCTATTTTTAACTGTAATTTTACCTAAAAATTAAACGACGATGTCAGTAGCAAAAAAAGAATATAAAAGAGTAACGGTAAAATCATTAATTGAAATGAAACAGCTTGGAGAAAAGATCTCCATGCTAACCGCATACGATTATTCCATGGCAAGAATCGTAGATGGAGCCGATGTAGATTGTATTTTAGTTGGTGATTCTGCTAGTAATGTCATGGCAGGTCATGAAACCACGCTACCGATCACTCTTGACCAAATGATTTACCATGCCAGCTCTGTTATTAGAGGCGTTCAAAGAGCGTTAGTGGTGGTAGACCTCCCCTTTGGGAGTTACCAGTCTGATCCTAAAGAAGCATTGCGCTCGGCCATTAGAATTATGAAAGAAAGTGGCGCACATGCTATTAAACTAGAAGGAGGAAAAGAAATTAAAGAATCTATAAAGAAAATTTTAAATGCTGGTATTCCAGTAATGGGCCACCTAGGTCTCACTCCTCAGTCCATTTACAAATTTGGAACTTATACTGTTAGAGCTAAAGAAGAAGAAGAGGCCAATAAACTAAAAGAAGACGCTCAATTCTTGGAAAGAGCAGGTTGTTTTGCTATTGTACTGGAAAAAATACCCGCTAAACTAGCTAAGGAAGTAGCCCAGTCGGTGTCAATACCTGTGATTGGGATTGGAGCAGGAAATGGTGTCGATGGACAAGTTTTAGTTCTACATGATCTTTTGGGAATGACCCATGAATTTAATCCTCGCTTCTTACGTCGTTACATGAACTTGTACCAAGAGATGACTCAGGCCATTTCAAGCTATGTTTCTGATGTGAAGTCAAGAGATTTCCCTAGTGATCAAGAGCAATATTAGTGATTTAATCCACTGTGATGAAGCATTTTTCAACAAAGGATAATCTTCAAATTATTTACGAGGACAATCATATTATTGTCATCAATAAACGTGCTGGAGATCTCGTGCAAGGAGACAAAACTGGGGACACTCCTTTAGCCGACATTGTTAAAGCGTATATTAAAGAAAAGTATCAAAAACCAGGAAATGTCTATCTCGGTGTGGTGCATCGTCTTGATAGACCTACAACTGGTATTGTGTTGTTTGCAAAAACATCAAAAGCTTTACCTAGGTTAAACAAGCTTTTTAAAGATAAAAAAGCCAACAAAACCTATTTGGCTATTACAAAGGGAAAGCCACCTAAAGATAAGGCTACTTTGGTGCATTGGATGAAACGAAATCCAAAACAAAACAAATCCTATGCTCATGAAAAAGAGGTGGCAGAGAGTAAAAAAGCCATTTTACACTATGAGCTTCAAAAGGTCTTGAATAATTACTACCTATTAAAAGTTGATTTAGAAACCGGTCGGCATCATCAAATACGCTCGCAGTTATCAGCCATTGGTTGTCCGATCAAGGGAGACCTAAAATATGGATTTGGTCGTAGTAACAAAGACGGGAGTATCCACTTGCATGCCCATAAGCTAACATTAGTTCATCCAGTGAAAAAGCAAGAACTTACCTTTACTGCACCACTACCAGATGACCCCTTGTGGAATGCTTGCAAATAAAAAGAATCATTTTCTTAGCCTTATAATAGAACATTCAAGAGAATTACAAGACGATAATTTAGCTCAATACGACCTAAAAAAGAATTAAAAATGGAAGATTTAAATGATAAAAAAATAGTGCTCTTTGATGGTGTTTGTAACCTTTGCACTGGGACTGTGACTTTTATAATCAAACGCGACCGAAAGGATAAATTTCGTTTTGCTTCCTTACAAAGTGAGATCGGTAAACAACTTATGGAAGAACGTCATATTGACACAACGAGCAATAATTCCATTGTTGTCATTGAGCCTCAAGTAGCATATTATGTCAAATCCAGTGCAGCTATTGAAATAGCCAAGGAACTTGGTGGATTATGGCCTGCATTACAGGTGTTTTCTTATATCTTGCCCGAAGGCATACGGGATTCCTTATATGAAATAATCGCAAAAAACCGATATAAATGGTTTGGGAAAAAGGACAGTTGTATGATTCCAACACCTGCCCTTAAATCAAAATTTCTTGACGCCGATTAACTGATCATCTCATAGCAATCCTTAGCGATTTCTAGTTCTTCATTTGTGGGAACCACAAGGACTAAAACCTTGGAAGACTCCTTGCTTATAATTCTATTTTCGGTTGATCGTACGTTGTTTTTGTAATCTTCGAGTTCAATCCCTAAATAATCCATGTCATCGCAAATCATACGCCGAAGGACACTGCTATTTTCCCCAATACCAGCGGTAAAAACAATAACATCAACCCCATTCATCGCTGCAGCATATGAACCTATATATTTTTTTATGCGGTATGCATTCATCTCTAATGCCAGTTGACATCTTCGATCCCCCTTCTCTGCTCTATCTTCAATTTCCCTCAAATCACTAAACCCAGTCATACCAATCATACCACTCTTTTTATGAAGTATCTCAGAGACCTCATCTAAGGTGTATCCTAGTGTATTAACCATATAGAAGATCACTGACTGATCAATATCCCCGCTTCTAGTACCCATAATAAGGCCATTTACTGGACCAAAGCCCATTGAGTGATCAACACTTTTCCCATTTTGGACAGCCGTAATGCTACAACCATTTCCTAAGTGAATGGAAATAAGTTTCGATTTCTTCTTACTGATAAAATCTTTAGCCTTTGTACTTACATACTTATGACTGGTTCCATGAAAACCATACAGTCGTATGTAATTTTCCTTCAAAAAGGAATCCGGGATGGCATATTTATAGGCACGCTCTGGAATAGTTTGATGAAATGCCGTATCAAAAACAGCTACTTTCTTAGCATTTGGAAAAACCTTTTCCGCTACTTCAATTCCAGTATAATTATGTGGATTATGAAGTGGAGCAAGGCTAAATAAACGTTTTATAGTAGCTTTAACCTTGTCATCAATAAATACCGTACTCGAAAAATCTTTACCGCCATGAACGACCCTATGGCCAACAACATCAATCTCATCGACACTTTTAATCGCTCCTCTCTCACTATCCATCAACAGGGCGGCAATACGCTCCAAACCAACTTGATGGTTTTCAATTTCAACAGTTTCAGAAATATTCATCTTCTTAGACTTATAGTGAATGGCAGCGTTTGAAAGACCAATACTTTCAACCAGACCGGAGGCGATTACAATTTCTCCTGGCATGCGCATTAATTGAAATTTAATAGAAGAACTACCTGCATTGATGACTAATATTTTTTTCATAACTATCTAAAACTTTTTACTTCTAATTTATGATTTTGGATCCCTTTATAATCCTTGGGCTTGAATTGCGGTAATAATAACTGTATTAAAGATATCATCTACTGTACAGCCTCTACTGAGATCATTAACAGGTTTGTTTAGCCCTTGAAGCATAGGTCCAATGGCTAAGGCTCCTGTTTCTCTTTGTACAGCTTTATAGGTGTTATTTCCTGTGTTTAAATCAGGGAATATCAATACACTTGCCTGACCAGCAACTTCTGAATTTGGAAGTTTACTCTGTGCCACACTACTATCAACCGCAGCATCGTACTGAATCGGCCCTTCTACTTTTAAATCAGGTCGCTTAGACTTCACAATTTCGGTAGCTTCTCGTACTACATCCACATCCTCACCTTTACCGGAACTCCCTGAAGAATAAGACAACATGGCCACCTTAGGCTCGATTCCAAAGGCTTGGCTACTATCTGCTGATGATATCGCAATCTCCGCCAGTTCTTCCGCATTTGGATTTGGATTAATAGCACAATCTCCAAAGACGGATACGCGATCCTCCAAACACATAAAGAATATTGAAGAAACCACCGAGACTCCTGGTTTAGTTTTAATAAATTGTAATGCTGGTCGAATAGTATGTTGCGTAGTATGAGCAGCACCAGAGACCATTCCATCTGCATCTCCTTTATAAATCATCATTGTACCATAATAGGATACATCGCTCATCCAATCCTTTGCAATGTCCATATTGACACTTTTGTGTTTACGTAGTTCATAAAATGTTTCTACATAATCCATGAACTTTTCTGAATTGGTTGGATCGATTATCTCTATGCTATCCAAATCAATTTGTAAGCCCAAATTATTGATCTTTTCAATAATCTTAGTCCGATCACCTAAAAGTGTTATATCTACAATATCTATGGCTCTAAGATGTGCTGTGGCTTGAAGAACCCTATCATCCGTACCTTCTGGTAGGACGATTCTTTTCTTATGTTGTTTGGCACGACTAATCAGATCGTATTGAAACATTCTAGGAGTAATCCCTTTGGGTTTGAAACTAATAAGACGCTCCGCTAGGGAATCAAACTTAACATGATTCTGGAAGGTACTTATGGAAGTTTTAATTTTTGAAATACTCTCTGCATATATATTGGCTTTAATACTTCCCACTTTATTAGCCACATTAAAGGTACCTCCCTGCACGGAGACTATTGGAACAACTTGGCTGAGTCCCTCGATGAGCTTTAGTATCGAAACCTCTGGGATCAGACCACCTGTGAGTATAATCCCTGAGATACGAGGATAGTTGCTTGAGGTATTAGCCACAAGTGCCCCTAATATAATATCACCACGATCCCCTGGAGTAATTACCAAACTGTTTTCTTTTAGTTTGGTGATATAATTTCTGAGCTGCATCGCTCCAACTCCAAAACTTGCCGTTTGATTGTCCAAGAAATCTTCTCCAAATAACACCTTACCGTCTAAAAAGGCTACAATTTCTTTCATAGTTGGATTGGCCAAGGACTCTATTCTTGGAATTGCAAATACATCAACTTCTTCTGGAAGAAAATCCCGTAAGACATTCTCAGCAATCTCTAGGTTTTGTGCGTTGATTTTATTGGCAACAACAGCCATTACATTGACATCTTTGTTGAGATATGTGTTGTAGGCCATGCGCAGACTCAACGCCAAATCTTCCTTAGTCTTCCCAACACCAGTTGAAACTAATATTGTTGGAAGTCCTAGATTTTTGGCAATCATCACATTGAGATCGAACTCAAAAACACTACTCTCTCCCGCAAAATCCGATCCTTCAACCAGTACGAAATCAAAACGTTTCTCTAAGGACTTGTATTTTTGAATAATTAAATCAAAGACCTGGCCAACTTTGTTGTTGTTTTGCATTTCAATTACTTGATGCGAGGTAAACGCATAGGCGTCTTGGTAGGTCATCTCTACATCAAAATAAGAAAGGACAGTTTCTATATGATTATCTTTCTCCCTTTTTGTATCATTAATAATGGGTCGAAAGTAACCCACCTTAGCAGTTTTCCCTAAAAAGGTTCGCATTAAACCTAAAGTAATTAATGATTTACCACTATCTGATTCTAGTGTAGCAATATAAATTCCTTTATTCATCCTAATTAAAGTCAAGTTTTTAGAGCCATTCGCCTAACGCCTCTAATTGCTATCAAAAATACTAGATATTACCATGCTTTCCTAAATGTTTATGGTCTTTATCTTGGATTTATTTTAACAAAATTCAAGTCCACTAACATCCAATTATATTTTAAAAAACCTCCTTTTAAAAAAGTTATAAAATCCATTTCTTACATCGCCTAGCAAGTAGCGTGATGTTTTATTTGTATAATAATTTGTTAATTTGCCAATACAGACTAAGATTAGGGAATAAGCTAGGTTCAAAAATCTGTCTAATCCAATAAGGACAAACCTTTTGTATAATATACCCGCCTCTTAATTAAGGACCACTAAAACCAGATGTCAAGAATGAAAATACTATTTACCAATATAAAAGAGCTTCTACAAACTAGAGACAACCCAACAACAGCGCTTAAAGCCGAGGCTATGAAAGTGCTACCGACCATTAAAAATGCGTACCTTCTTATAGAAGATCAAAAAATATCTCAGTACGGAAGCATGAATAATCTCCCTACCATTGAGGTGGATAAACAGGTAGATCTCAGCGGCAAAATGGTACTTCCTACCTGGTGTGATAGCCATACACATTTGGTATATGCTGGAAATCGGGAACAAGAATTCATAGATAGAATCAATGGGTTGAGTTATGAAGAAATTGCTGCCAAAGGTGGTGGAATCCTAAATTCAGCCAAAACCCTCGAGAATACCAGTGAGAATGAATTATTTGAACAATCCGTAAAACGATTAGAGTCTGTAGGGCGACTAGGAACAGGAGCGCTTGAAATTAAAAGCGGATATGGGCTTTCCTTAGAGGGCGAACTTAAAATGCTCCGGGTAATAAAACGCTTAAAAGAATATAGCGGCATTACCATAAAAAGCACCTTTTTAGGTGCTCATGCCGTACCTTTATCATTCAAAGAAAATCGACAAGCCTATATAGACTACATTATCGCCACCATATTACCAGAGGTGGTATCACAAGGACTTGCAGAGTATATTGATGTTTTCTGTGAAAAAGGATATTTTTCAGTATCTGATATGGAAAGAATCCTTGAAGCCGCTACAGAAAAAGGACTTATACCCAAAGTTCATGTGAATCAATTTAATGCAATAGGTGGTATTAAGGCTGCTATAAAATACAATGCCTTAACTGTTGATCACCTTGAGGTCATCGAAGAGCAAGATATAACTGCGATGCAAAACGCAAACACCATAGCCGTCGCACTTCCCCTATGTTCCTTTTTCCTCGGAATTCCATATAGTCCTGCAAAGAAACTTATAGAAGCAGGGATACCCTTTGCCCTTGCCAGTGATTACAACCCAGGCTCCTCTCCAAGTGGAAACATGAATCAAGTGGTATCAACCGCATGTATTAAAATGAAATTAAATCCAGAAGAGGCCATAAATGCTGCCACAATAAATGCAGCACATGCCATGGGAATAGCATCCACTCATGGAAGTATAACTCCTGGTAAGGTGGCCAACTTTATTATTACAAAGGACGTGCCCTCTTATGGATATTTAATGTACGATTTTGGCAATAACAACATTGACTCAGTGTATATCAATGGGATGGCTTTAGATTAAAAACGATTATCACCATCGAGAAGGTTTCCTAATCCCCCTAGTACACTCCCTTCGCCTTTACTCTTACCGCCTTGTTGTGGAATGGCCGCAAATACACGACTTGCAAGACGACTAAATGGTAAAGACTGAATATACACCACCCCAGGACCTCTTAGTGTCGCATAGAATAATCCTTCTCCACCAAAAACTGTATTTTTAATACCTCCAACAAATTGAATATCATAATCTATGTCTTTTGTAAAACCCACAATACATCCTGTATCGACCTTTAGCAATTCACCTTCGGCCAATTCTTTTCTAGCCAAGGTTCCTCCAGCGTGAACAAAAGCCATACCGTCTCCTTGCAGTTTTTGCATTATAAAGCCTTCTCCCCCGAAAAAGCCACGACCTAAACGTTTGGAAAATTCAATACCAACTGAGACCCCTTTAGCCGCACATAGGAAGGCGTCTTTCTGACAGATAAACTTACCTTGGTACTTTCTTAGATCAATAGGAACTATCTTTCCTGGGTACGGTGCAGCAAAACTCACCTTTTTCTTTAGCCCTGTTGTATTTAGGTAAGCAGTCATAAACAGACTCTCCCCGGTTAGCATACGCTTCCCAGCGGAGAACAGCTTCCCTAAAACTCCACGGTCTTGGTTAGATCCATCTCCAAAAATTGTATCCATATTCAATCCATCTTCCATCATCATAAAACTCCCTGCTTCTGCAACTACTGCTTCCTGTGGATCTAATTCTATTTCCACAAATTGCATTTCTTCTCCGTAAATTTGGTAATCAATTTCGTGTGCTGTCATAATTTATTTCATTTGGTTGTTTCACTCTTATTAGTAGAATAAATAATTGATTTGTTACAATACCCCTCACAAAGATGACTTTAATTTGATGGTCCATTCAAAGTCAAAGACACTCACCACATCACCTTGACTATCCTTACCTGTGGATTGCATCCAAAAGGTCTGTCCTTCCCCACTGGATATAGCCTTAACTATAGCATTATCAACTACAACACCTTGCTCACATTCAAAGGTAATTTTACCTTTGGCTTTTTTTGTAAAAACCGCTTTGTTTTGGGCAACTAACATAGAAATCCGATGATTACTTTCCTTTATTTTACCGATTACTAAGGCCCCTGTGGACAACTCTGCTGCCATACCTTGTACAGCCCAAAACATAGAATTAAATGGATTCTGATTCATCCATCGATGTCGAACTGTTGTTGTGCATTTTACATCATTAATCTGGTTAACCCGTACCCCACACATCCATGCAGAAGGCAACTTGATCATTGCAAAGTTATTAAGTTTTGAAGCTGTTAGTTTCATATAAATTGATGATTATAGCCTGTAATATATTGAATATTCGACAATTTTAAGGCTTGCATGTAGTGTTAATTTTTTGTTAATTATAGTACTATGTTTTGCACACTACCTTTTTAAGTACATATATTTGCATAGGATATTAGCATGTATTGGATATTTCAAGTAAAAAATCATCAATCAAACAATATGGAGAACACAATTAGCAAACACCATCGTAATATGGCAGCTTTCATACATCTGTCTACGTTTACCAAATATATTTTCCCTTTTGGAAATTTTATTTTTCCAATGTTGCTATGGTTTTTAAACAAGGAAAAACATCCTTTTGTAGACAATAATGGAAAACAAGCACTTAATTTTCAGATAAGCTTACTTCTGTATGGGTTTATTCTGGGAATAATTATCATCCCAGTGGTGTTAATGGCTGGATGGGAATTTGCTGAGCTAACAAACTTTTGGCAATACAACGGTCACAATTTAGATTTAAACTTAAGTAGTATACCAAGCCTGGGAATTAATATTGCCATATTAGGAATTATTGTTGTGTTAGGAGTTGTACTCGCTCTTGTAGATATTTTATGTACCATTCTTGCAACGCTAAGATCAAATGAGGGCATTGAGTATAAATACCCACTTAGTATTTCATTTTTAAAATAATTAATAGAAGGATATCATTAAATTCATCAAAAATCAACAATCAAAAAACGAACAGTTAAATAAAAGAATTATGTAACCATGAATATAGAAAACACAAAAGCGCAAATGCGCAAAGGGGTTCTAGAATTCTGTATCTTATCTATCATACATGATCAAGATAAGTATGCATCGGAGATTCTTGAAACTTTAAAAGACGCAAAAATGCTTGTAGTAGAAGGAACGATTTATCCTTTACTCACAAGGTTGAAGAATGCAGGCTTATTGAATTATCGATGGGAGGAATCTACCTCTGGCCCACCTCGTAAATACTATACCCTTACTGAAAATGGAAAGCTGTTTCTAAAAGAACTAAATAGTACTTGGGAGGAATTAAGAAATGCAGTTAACCTGGTAACAAAATAAAACACGAACGATGAATAAGACAATCAATATAAATTTAGCAAATACATTCTTTCACATCGATGAGGATGCTTATTTGAAGCTACAACGCTATTTAGAGGCGATTAAACGATCCTTTACAAAATCCCAAGGCAAAGATGAGATCATCTCTGATATCGAAGCTCGGATTGCTGAACTATTTACTGAGCGATTAGAGCATGATCGACAGGTGATAACCACAAAAGAAGTGGAAGAAATCATCAGTATTATGGGCCAACCAGAAGATTATCTGGTCGACGAGGAACTTTTTGAAGATAATCCACGAAGTAGCTATAGTCATACGACAAAGACTCACAAAACATTATACCGTGATATTGATCGCAAGTACATCGGCGGAGTGTGTGCTGGTTTGAGTCATTACCTTGGATTAGATGTATTATGGGTTCGTTTATTATTTATAATTATTAGTATATTAAGTCTAGGTACTGGTAGTATTATATACCTGAGTCTTTGGATTCTAGTTCCCGAGGCTGCCACCACAGCCCAGAAAATTTCTATGGCCGGTGATCCTATCAATATCAGTAATATTGAAAAGAAAATTCGAGAAGGATTTGAAGACGTCACAGAGAAGGTTAAAAATGTAGATTACGATAAGATGGGTGCTTCTGTAAAAAAAAATTCAAAAAATATTTTTGACTCTGCCTTAGCAGTGGTGCTAAGCCTCTTTAGAATATTTGCAAAACTGATAGGGATAATCATATTGATCACAGCTGCAATCTCCTTAATTTTCATATTCTATGGCCTTTTTACAGCAGGAACTATGGAGATTTGGGGTGCTCCCTGGAATGATTATTTGCATGCAACGGTTAACGCCCCAATTTGGATGATTTCCCTATTGAGCTTTTTAGCTGTTGGAATTCCGTTGTTTTTTCTTTTTTACTTAGGTCTAAAAATTATTTTCAGCAATTTAAAATCAATCGGGAATTTCGCAAAATTCGCTCTAATAGGACTTTGGATATTATCTGTCATTGGTATTAGTATTATCGGGATAAAAGCAGCTAGTAGCTATGCCTTTCATGGATCTTCCACAGAAGTAGTTCATCCAGTAATAAACACAACGGACACATTGGTTATAAAGATGGCTTCTACAGATGTATTAAATCAAAGGGTATTTGACTCCGATGGCTTTATAATTAGTGATATCGATAGAGGTAATGAAGGGAAGTCTATCTACAGTGATGAAGTGGAGTTTCGCATCAGGCCTTCGGAAAATGATGAATTAAAAATTGAAATTAAAAAAGAATCCCAAGGTGCTAGTCAAGGAGAGGCGCGCCAAAGAGCTGAGGCTATCATATATGACTACACGTTAAGTTCTGGGGTACTGACATTGGATGACTACCTCAGGACCTCTGTAGACAACGGTTATAGGGATCAAGAAGTGGACGTTACGATTTACATCCCAGGGTCAATGACCCTTAAGTTTGACCGTTCGACTAAGCACCATATTAGGACTTATAACAATATGGACTATGGGTTTAACAAAGTAGCCAGCCAATTCTGGAGAATCGATACTCATGGAACATTAATTTGTGTGGATTGTGCGAATAGCTCCACCCCTACACAAACAAGATCTCAGCAGGTAGACACCACAGCTGTAAGAAATATCCAAATGGAAAATCTTAAAGATAGTATCTAATTATAAAATCAATCAAAAACCAACCAACAATGAACACCTTAATCAAAGTAATCGTAAGTATTGTCATTTCTTTATTTCTTTGTTCTTGCGAATTTAATTTCGCAGTAATCAACGGAGATGGCAATGTTGTCACCCAAGAAAGAGTCGTTACACAACCTTTTAATGCTATTGAAGCATCTACTGGCCTCGAGGTAGAGCTCACCATGGATCAGAATGAGAAAGTAATGGTTGTTGCCGATAAAAACTTATTGGAGATCATCACTACAGAAGTAAAAAATAATACTTTACACATCACCACAAAACAAAACATAGGCCGATCTAAATCTAAAAAAATCCTTGTAGGGGTGAAAAACATATCAAGTATACAGGCTAGAGCTGGTGTCGCCCTTAGGAGTGAAGGAGCTTTAATTGTGGATGACTTAGAAATCACGAGTAGTAGCGGAAGTAATACATCACTTATAGTAGATGCTAAATCCTTACAATTAAATGCCAGTAGCGGAGCTAATTTAAGGGTTGAAGGGAACACTAATTATTTAAAGGTCAAAGCCTCTTCAGGTGCTCATATTAACGCTAATGATCTCATAGCTAAAAATACTCAGGCAAAGGCCTCATCTGGGGCCAATATTCAAGTAGTAAAAACAAATCATATCTCCATAGAAGAAAGCTCAGGCGGTCATGTAACAACTAAGGAATAACCATTAATTTTAAGTACACAAATCAATTGTAGTTTTTGCATTAATTTTTCATGCAAGTCCCACTGTTTTTGTCGGCTAATATGTAAATTCGTTCCAAAGCAGAATTAGCAAATGGAACTCGAATTAAAAAAATACATACTTGAACTTGGACACACCTTTAAAATTTCAAGGGAATCTCGTGATACACAGGATTCCTTAGTGGTGTGTCTGAGCTTAAATGGTGAAACTGGATATGGGGAAGCTACTTCCAATCCATATTATGATGTAACGGTGGAATCTATGATGGACGAGATTTTAGAAATCGAATCTTACATCAAAGCCATGACTACTATAGAACCAGCGGAATTTCACCACTATTTAACACATAGAAAACTAAGCCATTTTGCCATATGTGCATTAGACTTAGCTGCCCACGATCTTTATGGAAAACTAAAAAGAAAACCACTCTACGAGCTATGGGGGACCACTAATAATCACTATCCTATTACAAATTACACCATCGGTATAGATACCATTGATAAAATGGTTGAAAAAATGCTTGAAAAACCATGGCCACTATATAAAATTAAATTAGGAACAGAATACGATCTTCAGATCATTGAAGCCCTAAGAAAGCATACAGAGGCAATTTTTAGAATTGATGCTAACAATGCCTGGTCGGTTGATCAAACTCTTGAATTAGCACCACAACTTAAAGCTTTGCAGGTTGAGTTTCTTGAACAACCCTTACATGCGGATAATATCGAAGGCTACAAAGCACTTAGAGGAAAGTGTGTACTACCGATTATCGCAGATGAAAGCTGTATTGTGGAAGAAGATGTTGCAAAGTGTTCAGGGCTATTTGACGGTATTAATATTAAACTCACAAAATGTGGTGGTCTCACCCCTGCACTTCGGATGATAAAGAAGGCAAAGTCATTAGACATGAAAGTTATGGTTGGTTGTATGACAGAATCCAGCGTGGGAATTTCTGCAATTGCTCAACTTACACCCCAGCTCGATTATGTTGATATGGATGGTGCGATGCTTTTAAAAAATGATATTGCAACTGGGATTCAAATCCAAGAAGGTGGTAAACTGAAGTTTCCTTCCATAGGGGGATCAGGAATACGTTTGCTAAATTAAGTGGGATGGCTGAATATATTGACAATTTTCCAGATCGAATAGTAACCACAGACAACGGTGACTATCTCTATTTTGGTGGTACAGCCTATTTAGGCTTACAAAAAAACAAAGACTTCATTGAGCATTATACAAACAATATAACGCATTACGGAACCCATTACGGCGCCTCTAGGGTTTCTAATGTTCGTTTCTCAATCTATGACAAGGCAGAACAGCACCTCGCTCGTTATATTGGTAGTCAGGCTTGTATTACCCTATCATCTGGATATATGGCCTCACAGCTGGTTAGTCAATATTTTTCAAATTCCGAAGCTATAAACTACAGGACTCCATATAGCCATGATGCTCTCTGGGCAGCGGGTCAACTAAAATTAAAGAGCTATGAAGAGTTAAAAGATCTGATGAATCAAAATCCTAAAGATCAACCTGTGGTGATTTATCTCGATTCCATTGATTTTATGGGAGCAAACTACCCCGATTTTAAGGGCCTTAAATCACTAAATCTAAAAAATGCTATTGTGGTTGTGGATGATTCACATGGCTTGGGAGTTATCGGACCTAAAGGAGCAGGAGTATTTCAACATCTAAAGTCACTTAAAATGAAGGAACTAATCATAAGCGGTTCTTTGGGTAAGGGCTTTGGTTTACAGTTTGGAGGTGTGTTCGGTACTAGAGAAAGAATTGAAGTGCTTGGTCAATTCCCTATCTTTGGCGGGAGTTCACCCGCAAGTCCAGCTACTATGGCAACTCTAATGCAAACACAACAAATTGTGGAAGAGCAAAGAAAAAAGCTTCATAACAATCACTCCTTATTCAGTAGTTTAGTACACTCAACAGGATTATTTAAACATTTCGGCGATCACCCTTCCTTCTCTTTTTCCAACGAAAAACTAACCAATTACTTATATGACCATAAGATTATAGTCACCAGTTTTAACTACCCCACAAAGGATTCACCCATAATGAGTAGAATTGTGATCAGTGCATTTCATACAACAGAGGATATAAAAACCCTTGCACATGTCATAAATAACTATAAAAAAACCTCCGAAACGAACCGTTAAGGAGGTTTAAGTTTTATTTAGATTTTATCATTATGTAACATCAAAGTGCGCTAATAAAGCGACACTTATAGTACAAAATATTTATTTACTTATCAGCTTGACTTTTAACAACCAATCTAAATCCTTCACCGTGAATGTTGAGTATTTCTACGTCTTCATCCCTTTTAAGGTATTTACGAAGTTTGGCAATATACACGTCCATACTTCTAGAGGTAAAGTAATTGTCGTCTCTCCAAATTTTGGTGAGCGCTAATTCTCTAGGCATCAAATCATTCTCGTGTAAAGCCAACAACCTTAGGAGTTCATTTTCCTTAGGTGATAACTTAATCGGTTCTTCATCCTTAAAGGTTAAGAAACGAAGTTTAGAATTCAAGTGGAAATTTCCAATTTCAAATTCAAATTGTTTGCTATCGGCCAATGATTCCGTTGACTTGCGTTGAATAATGGCTTTAATTTTAAACAACAACACCTCTGAATCAAAAGGCTTATTTAGATAATCATCTGCACCCACTTTATATCCTTTGAGTACATCTTCTTTCATTGTTTTTGCAGTAAGGAAAATAATAGGAACATTATCATCCTTCTCTCTTATTTCCTTCGCTAATGTAAACCCGTCTTTATAAGGCATCATCACATCCAGAATGCATAAATCAAAATTATCTTTTCTGAATTTTTCAAAACCTTCCATCCCGTTTTTGGCAAGTGTCACATCAAAGTCATTCATTGACAAATAATCTTTAAGGACAATTCCAAAATTAGGATCATCTTCTACCAATAGAATTTTTTTATTTACTGTTTCCATGCTTTTATATTAAAGGTAACTTTACAAAAAAGGTACTTCCTTTATCTTTTTCACTCTCGGCATATACTTCACCTTGGTGGTCCTCTACAATGCTTTTAACGTAGGCTAAACCAAGACCATGCCCTTTTATATTATGTATGTTTCCGGTGGTTTCACGATAAAATTTTTCAAATATTCGCTTCAGTACCGCTTTACTCATTCCTGCTCCTTTATCCGTTATTCTAATAACAATGCTATTTTTCACAATCTCGGTAAACACTTCAATTTTAGGCTCTTCCGGAGAATACTTATTCGCATTATCCAAGATATTGACAAAAATATTAGTCAAGTGAAATTCATTGCCCAATATCTCCGATCTTTTGGCATCGAGATGTGATTTAATATACCCACCTCTATTTTCAACCATCAATTCAACATGCGCCAAAGCCTCTTCCAAAACTTCATGTATATCTACCCGATCCTTTTTAATATCTAATTGATTTTTTTCCAATTTGGATATACGTAACACATTTTCCACCTGCGCATGCATCCGCTTATTCTCATCTCGGATCATTTGCATATAACGCTTGACCATATCGGAATCTTGTGAGGCTTTAGGGTTTTTTAAAGCATCCAGCGCCAAATTTATTGTGGCAATTGGAGTTTTAAACTCATGGGTCATGTTATTGATAAAATCAGTCTTAATCTCCGAGATCTGCTTCTGTTTGATTAATTGGTAAAGCGCACTTGCATAGGCAATTAAAATCACAAAGGTGAATACCATGGATAAGATTGCCATTTCAATAACCGAAGAAATTAAAAACTTCTTCTTATCTGGAAAGCTTACCACAAGGTTGTAATTACTCTTACCATCACTATCTGAAAAAACCTGTGCTCTATAGCGCGATTGTATCAGATCCAACGAGTTACTCGAACGCACCTTAGTAGCTAACCCTTTGCTGTAAATCCCATAATCAAAATTCAAATCGATCCCTCTATCTCTAAGCTCTTTTTGCATCAAAAGCTCAATTTCCTGAGGGCTGACCCTTTTATGAATTGGAACCCTGTTGGCTGCTTCTTTAAACACATCTTCAAAAGCGGCTTTTTCTATAGCAGAAAATCCACCGATTTTTTCAATGCGTTCTACGGGTGAATATATCTTTCCGTCAATACCGTACTCCTCTTTAAAAATTTGTGTGGTTCTTCTACTGGTATAATTCTTTATCGTAGAAGAATCAGCTGCATTGTTATCAAAGAACGTCGAAGATATACCATAATCTTCCTCTAGGATCCCATGTGAATAAATGAACGTTTCATTGTTATTTCCATCACGTTCAACATAGAATATCTCTTTTAAATTCGATTCCTTCAACTCTCCTATACTGTCCTTTAATCGTAAAGATTTATTGAAGTAATCCTTCATCTCTCTTTGCTCGATTTTATTAGTCACAGTATGCAATACCAGATAAATGGTATTGGAAAATTGCTCCTCTTTATCCTCTACTGCTGTTTTAATCCAATATCCCTGAACAAAAATAATTCCAATTAAGGACAAGCTCATCAAGATAATCAGCAGTACTAATAAGCGTCTACTCATTTGGTCAAAATTAAGGCTTTGTAATAAGGTAGGTTAAGGTTTTAACCTAACCTTAACAAAAATGTTAAATTTTTTGTTTCAAATCGTTTTTTTAAGTATATGATCGTGGATTTTATAAACATTTTCTCGTGTTGAGTCCAGGTCAATATTTTCAATAACATAGGTAGATTTTTCTACTCGCTGCTTATCAGTCCACTGATTTTTGATGCGATCCATTACAGCTTTCCTAGTGGTGTTATCTCTATTTAACACACGCTGAATTCGAACTTCCTCTGGCGCAGTTACACTAATGACGGCATCACATAGTATGTCTCCACCAGATTCGAATAGTATAGCTACTTCCTTTATCACATATGGAGCATCTTGCACCTGGTACCAAGAATCAAAATCTTCTCTTACCGCTGGATGAATAATCCCATTTAATACGGCAAGCTTACTTGGATTATTAAACACGATCTGGGCAATTAATGCTCGATTTGGTATAGAATTTTCATAGGCCTGAGCACCAAATTCCTCCACAATACGTCTTTTAATAGTTTCATCAATTTCCATAAGCCGCTTTGCTCTTTCATCAGCTATATAGACAGGCACACCCAATTGCTTAAAAAAAGAAGCGATAGTAGATTTACCACTACCAATACCCCCTGTCAGCCCTACGATCATTGTTCTGTGGTTTTAGTTAAAAATTCAATCTTTTGATCTAAAAGTTTTACTGAACTTACTAAGGATGGCTTTTTAGCGATCTTAGGAATAAGGTATGAAATCTGATTATTGGCATCATTAAAGTCACAAACTACCTCAAAATCAGCTGCTTTAATATTTTTAAGTTGAGAAATAGGAGCTTTACAAACAATCTCAACCATTGCTGGGTAAAGCTTTATACTTGTGTTTTCTGGCAGATTTCTTACCTTCACTTCGAGCTTTAACACCTTTTCTGAATAGCGTTCTACAGGTACCTTAATATCCACTTGTTTGGTTTGATACTCTAGACTATTTAGAGAATCAGGTGTAGATAGTTTAATAGTACTGCTTATTGAATTATGCACATTTTTATAATTTTTTATTTCGGTATGCACCCGATCTACCTTAGCCACGATGTCCTCTGGACCGCGAATCCAAATACTATCGGGCTCTATTGAAATGGAATCACTTAAATTAAAATCTTCATCAAAGGAGAACAATAGACGTGAAACCACCGGAACATATTTTTTTACATTCTCACCAAGAGTTAATTTTAAAGAATCAAGATCCAAGCGTTTAACCACTAAAGAGTTATGTTGCCTATTAATGGCTGATTCTAAATCAACAGCAAGCATATAATTGCTATCTTTTTGTTTTCTAAAGTCAGTATATGGAAGATTGACACTTTGTCTAAATAATCTGTAAGTCAATATCTTAAATCCAGTAGCCTGAACTGTTGCTTCAAGAGAATTAGTAGGTGAACCCAACACTAATTTTTCTTCAGGTATACCAGAATAGGTGACTTTAAAATTCAGTTGTGATACATAAGTATCCGATAGGGTAATCAAAAACCATATAAAAAAAGAGATCACCAAAAACATTAAAAACATCGATGCCTTTGGTCTACTTAACAGTTTTTTGATTTTTGTACTGACTTTTCTTAACATTATTTAAAAAAGAGATTTGGAAAAAGTACTTCTGGTTTTTTCTTTGAAAAGGTAATTAAAATTGTGGATTTGGCAAAGCCCAAACCGTAGCCTAGAAATTGAATAGCACTTGCGTAAACAGACAGAGCGGCTATTTGAAAACTTTTAGTACTTCTCAAAGCATCAATAAAAATCAGCAGTCCATAGAGTCCATACGCACCAAGCAGCCACTTAAAACCAGCAAACCAGAATAAAACAGCGATCAGAAAGCCAAAAACAAACAAACTAGGAAACCAATAAGTAATTTTACGAGACTCAGGGTGCCACAGGTTTAAAATTGGTCGGGTCATCCCAAACTTATTGACTTGCATATAAAACTTTTCCCAGGAAATTCTTCTTTTATGATATACAAAAGCATCAGGAATCAGTTTAGTGTCAAACCCTGCATTCCATAAACGGAGCGTTAAATCAGGATCTTCTCCAGGATGAATTTTGCCAAAGCCGCCCGTAGCTATAAAGGCCTTTTTAGAAAGTCCCATATTAAAGCTTCTTGGCTGAAATTTGTTCACACTTCCACTTTTACCTCGAATCCCACCAGTGGTAAGCCAAGAAGTCATGCTATAGTTAATAGCTTTTTGAATAGTTGAAAAGGATTCATGAGCGGCATCAGGCCCTCCAAAACAATCTGTATATTCCTGTGATAGGCTCTTTGTCACGCTAACTAGATAATCACGAGGTAAAATACAGTCAGAATCAAGTATTATAAAGTAATTGCCCTTGGCCTTCTGCATCCCATAATTGCGAGAATCTCCAGGGCCAGAATTAGCTTTAAAATAGTACGCAATATCCAAACGATCATTAAAGCGTTCAATAACCTCCTTACAAGGCTTTGTGGAACCGTCCTCTACAAGCACAACCTCGAAATCACTACCTTTATTAAGAAGTAGCATACTAGCGAGAAGCTCCTCTACCTCTTCTGGCCTGTTATATACTGGAATTATAAATGTAAACTGAAGTTTCATGCCGATATAATAAGATTAAAAAAGCTGTTTAAAGAAATCATCTATTGATAAAACCTTTAAACAGCTCAAATCGTATTTTTATTATGATTTAGTCTTCCTTCATAAATTTCTCCATTACATCATTACTCACGCCAGTACTGGTAAATCCACCATCGTGATATAAATTTTGCATGGTTACTTTTCGTGTGAAATCAGAGAATAAGCTTACAGTATAGTTTGCACAATCCTGAGCAGAAGCATTCCCTAGTGGAGACATCTTTTCTGCATAAGCGATAAAGCCATCAAAACCTTTCACTCCTTTACCAGCAGTGGTTGGAGTTGGAGATTGTGATATGGTATTAACCCTTACATTCTTGTCTTTTCCAAAATAATATCCAAAGCTTCTAGCAATAGATTCCAAATAAGCCTTATTATCTGCCATATCATTGTAATCCGGAAAAACACGTTGCGCAGCCATATAGGTTAGCGCTACAATACTACCCCACTGATTCATAGCATCTTTTTTGTACAAAGTTTGACAAACCTTATGAAAAGATAAAGCTGAAACATCCCAGCCTTTTTGAGTGAAATCGTAGTTCTGGTCAGTATAATGTCTTCCTTTTCTAACGTTTATAGACATTCCAATGGAATGCAAAACAAAGTCGATTTTACCTCCAAGAATTTCAACGGCCTGATCCACTAAATTCTCAAGATCTTCAATATTAGTGGCATCAGCTGGAATAATCTGTGAGCCAGTTTTCTCAGCAAGTTCATTAATTTGCCCCATTCTCATGGCGATTGGCGCGTTGGACAATACAAAAACAGCACCTTCTTCATGAGCCTTAACTGCAGTTTTCCACGCAATGGAATTCTCATCCAGTGCTCCAAAAATGATTCCTCTTTTTCCTTTTAATAAATTATGTGACATATACTTCAAGATTAATTCTTTCGTTTTAAAAACAGTTCAAAAATATTCAATTTATTTGTAAAGCAGGATCTTTTTAATACAGAAGTTAAGCATTTGATCAGCGAATTAAGTAAAATCCCTTAAAATCAAGTAAAAACACTACTACATTGCCTATTGTACTATAACATTTAACAGTCTTTTTAAAGAATATTTCTTTCGCAAATCTAACCAAAGTCCCTTTCAAATTATTGTTTTAATACAAAATCGACTTCATCCGAGGTGCTTTTTTGTGAAAGCAGTGCTATGGAAGCATCTGTTAGCTGTAAAATCCTTGGATAGCCTCCAGTGGTCTGAGCATCTTTCATCAAAATGATTAATTTACCAGAAGGTGTCAATTGCACTGTGCCGGGTAGAGTTGATGAAGTTAGAATTGAATACGAATGTTTTAAAATTTGTTGTTTTAGCTGATAGGCCATACGGTTGTTCTGCTTGGAAATATTAAAAATACCATTTAGAAGTTGCGCCTTATGATGTTCCGACAATAGGTTAAATTCAGGCCCCTTCTCCACCTCTATGATATTTGAATTGTAATTATGACCAGAGTTAACCCTCGACCCTGAGTCTTTCTTTAAACCAGATTTTTTTGAAAGCGGTAAATGCATCCCTACATAAAGACTTTCTACTGGGGTAACAGAACTATACCAAGAACGGCTCCCTAAAACAAATTCTGTTTGAAACCCACCTGAAACAGCTAGATAACAACGTATTCCTCGACTAGGCCTTCCAAATTTTAATACCGATCCCGCTTTAATATGATAAACTTCATCATTTAGCAGTTCTTTTTCATTAATAGTTGGTGACATAAAGGCTCCGCATAAAGTAATAATCGCATCTGATTCAAATAATAACTCTGGACCACTAAGGGTGATTTCCATAACCGCATCCTCTATACTATTTCCGAGTAATGCATTAGCCATATTAGCGGAGATTTCATCCATGACACCACTTATAGGCACACCGTGATGCCTGTGATTATAACGTCCTCTATCCTGTATGCTGGTTAAAAAACCTGTCTTTAGTACCTCAATCATCACTCAGGTAGGATTTAAATTCAAAGATTTTTGTTTCTGTTTGAATCTTTATCAACTCGTGCTGTGCTTTATCAATTTGATAAAATTTAATTCCATCACCCACAGAAATCTTGCAAGGCTTCTCATTTGAAGGATCAAACAATGGCACTGGAGAATTCCCTATAATATTCCAACCACCTGGCGATTCTTGTGGATATACACCAGTTTGCTCCCCTCCAATGCCAACAGATCCCTTAGGTATTCTTAGTCTCGGCTCAGAGCGTCGAGGTTGAATTAAGGAACTGTTTAGCCCCCCTAAATACATAAAACCTGGTAAGAATCCAATACAATAGACGGTATAGACGGGCCTTGTATGGAGGTCAATAATATGCTGAATCGACATTTTCTTCTGTAAAGAAAATTCTTCCATATCGATCCCAAAACTCAAGTCGTAACACACAGGAATTTCCCATACTTTTTTACTGTGTGAAGGCAAGATGAAACCTTCAGCATAAATTGCCATAATACCCCTGGTAAGTTTATTAAAATCAATTGGTGTCCGAGCCACTAGGCAAAGGGAATTATAAGCTGGAATCTGTTCTAATTCAGGATAATCAACTGCAATGAGCTGTTTAAACCTCAATATATCCTGCAGAACTGACTCATTAATCATCCTTGGCCATTCAATCAGAAGTGCGTTTTGTCCATAGGGTTTGTATGAAAGTTTAAATTTATCCAAAATCAGATTTTTGAAATTGTTCTTGTAAAAACTTAAGTATAACAACTGCGTTTGTCGTGTCTGAGTGAATACAAAAGGTATCGGCCTTTAAATCCACTTTATTTTCCGTAATGGTTTCCACCTTACCTTGAATCCAAATGTTCCGAATCTGCTTATATACCTGTTTCTTGTCCCTAATTACAGCACCAGGGCTCGTTCTAGGCATTAAACTAAGATTATCCATATAACAACGGTCACCAAAGGCTTCATATTTTATAGCAAAGCCTTGTTCTTTTGCAATTCTTTCAATCATAGACCCAAAGGGCACGTATAAAAAACATTTGGATTTGTATTCTCTAATGGCGTTTAGAAATCGTTTGGAAGCCTGGGAGTCTATAGCAATCTCATTATAAAGAGCGCCGTGCGGCTTAATATGATGCAAAGGTACTTGATGCTTTTGTAGTAAAAGATCAAGAGTATTAAGTTGCTTTCTAATACTTAAAACAAATTCCTGATCATTCATCTTCACGTGAACCCTGCCAAAATTTTCGCGATCTGGAAACGAAGGATGCGCCCCTGCAAAAACCTTGTTTTCTTTGGCAAGCATTATAGCGTTTTCCATGCTCTTAAGATCACCAGCATGCCCTCCACAAGCAATACTACAGGAATTTATCAAAGGCATGATGTATCCTTCATTATTAGTTCCCTCACCTAAATCGCAATTCAGTGCTGGTCTCAGCATAAATATATCTTGTTTATAGCATTTTGACTAAAAATACTAAAAATCCACGTACTCACACAAGGTTATCATAATTTCAGAGTTATTTATAAAAAAACAAGCCCATAAAGGGCTTATTTTTTTATAAATCTCTTTTAAGCGAAGTAGTAATAAATACCGATTACCGTCGCACAGATGAACAACCCAACAGGAACTAAATATTTATAAGGTTCAATGTTGACTTTCTCAGTATATTCAAGTACAAAGTCAGTTTTTCTCGGATATAATTTCCCAATCACTAACATGATCAAAATGTTTGTTACAAACAAAATTGCCATAACGTGCAAATAGTGTGGGTAAGCCTGCGATTCTACAAGAGCTAATTCCGCGGCGTCAGTAACACCTGAGGACATAGCGGCTTCCACTGCATTATTAGTCACAATAGGTTTTATGATAAATTGGCTAATTATATAAAGTAAACTACCAGAGAGTATACCAATTTTCGCGGCTAATGCAGGAACTCTTTTAGTCAAATAACCAACAACGATAATAGTTAAAATCGGTATACTGTAACAACCATTCACCTCTTGAAGATAGCCAAACAATCCTTGGGGTGCCTTTGCGATTAATGGTGCAATAAGCATTGAAAGTATGGCAAGAAAAATTCCGAAATATTTTCCTTTACGAATCACATCTAGCTCGGATGCATCTTTTTTAATATATTCAGTATAGAAGTCAATTGAAAACAACGTAATTGAACTATTTAAAGCACTATTAAAAGAGCTTAATATGGCACCAAACAGAACTGCTGCAAAAAACCCTAAAAACACTTTTGGTAAAACGGCATTTACAAGCAAAGCATATGCTCTATCAGGGGTATCTATTTCATTTCCTAATAAGTAATATGCAATTATACCAGGGAGAACCACAATTAGGGGTCCCATTATCTTAAAAAATGCAGCTAATAAAAGTCCTTTCTGTCCTTCTTTTAAGTTTTTAGCAGCCAAAGAACGTTGGATAATTGCTTGATTGGTACCCCAGTAAAACAGTTGAACCAACATCATCCCTGTGAAAATTGTACTAAATGGAACTGAATTGGTAGGCGTTCCCATTGATTTAAATTTCTCAGGAGCCTCAGCCATCAATGTTGTTATCCCTTCGGTCACAGAGCCATCACCAATAGCCATTAATCCAAACACAGGAATCATTAGCCCTCCAATAAGTAGACCCACTGCATTTACAGTGTCTGAAACTGCAACTGCCTTTAAACCACCAAAAATGGCATATATGGACCCAATAATTCCTATTCCCCACACACATATCCAAATAGAGACCTCATGAGAAACTCCTAAAAGAGTTGGAATATCGAACATATCAGATATTGCTATCGAACCAGAATACAATACAATCGGCAGCAGAATTACTACATACCCTAATAAAAATAATCCAGAAGCAATAGATTTAGTAGTCTTATCATATCGTATTTCTAAAAATTGTGGAACTGTAGTGAGGCCACCCTTCAAATACCTTGGTAATAAAAAAATGGCCGTAACTACTATCGAAATTGCAGCCAAAGTTTCCCATGCCATTACAGAAAGCCCTTCTGAGAAAGCTTGTCCATTAAGCCCGACAATTTGTTCAGTGGAAAGGTTGGTTAGCAATAGTGAACCCGCAACCACACCAGCGGTAAGACTTCTACCTCCTAAAAAATAACCATCTGAAGTCTTTTCATTTGTTTTTCGAGTAGCAAAATAAGCTATTACCGCTACTAAAAGAGTAAAGCCTACAAAAGTAAGTATTGCCATGCCAAATAATTTTAGTTTAAGTTTAAGTTAGGTTGCGAAGATAAACTTATTTGCTGTTTGTCAACTTAACAAACCTCAAATTTTCTCAACACCAATCTAAATTGTTGTGATTTTAACACCTTTAATTGTGCTATATCAGACAATTTTAAAAGTAACGCCTATCCTTCTTTCCTGGAAAATAACCTTCAATTTGAATTAAAAGGTTATTGCTGGTTTAATACTTGTTTATAATGTTCAATTTGCGATTTGATACTCGGGTCCAAGGTTGGGTATTGAACTTCTTCGATGACTTTTAATTCGTCATAAAGAATGTCTGCTACAATGGCACGTGCTGCTTTTTTATTATCAGCTGGAATGATGTACCACGGAGCTTCTTTGCTAGAGGTATTATTAATGGCTTTTTCGTAATAATCTTGGTACTTATCCCATAATTCTCTTTCTTCTAAATCACCAGGTGAAAACTTCCAGTTTTTATCCTCTCTAATCAACCTCCTTAATAACCGATTTTTTTGTTCCTCCTTGGATAGATGAAGGAAAAACTTAAAGATTATTGTGCCATTTGCAACAAGGTGCTTTTCAAAGTTATTAATTTGCTCAAATCGAGATTCCCAGAATTTTTCATCAATATCCTCAACGCTATTGATCCCTGGTATATTCTCCCCAATTATATATTCTGGGTGCACTCTTGTAACTAGGACGTTTTCATAATGAGTACGATTAAAAACTCCAAACTTTCCCCTTTCAGGAAGAGCTACATAATGACGCCATAAATAATCATGCTGCTTTTCCTTAAAGGTGGGTGTTTTAAAACTATGAACCACTACACCTCGCGAATTAAAATCTTGGAAAACCTCTCGTATAAGACTATCCTTCCCCGCAGTATCCATACCTTGAAAACAGATTAACACACTATACTTATTATGAGCATAAAAGACGTCTTGTAATTTACTGAGCTTGTCACGTGTGTCTCGTAGACGCTTTTTTAATTTTTTCTCAGTACTGCTTAACATATTAAGGGTAGCTATATCTTTGAGATGAATCGTTTGATCTACTCGATAATCTGAAGTTTTAATTTTATCCATATACTGTCAAATTTAATAATCGCAAAAGGCTTTAATCGCATAATTTCCAACTAGCACAACTTTTACCCTTTGATAGCTAACTTTAGCAACTATTTAAAGGAAGTTCACCACAAAGGTTTTTCGAATTACAATTTAAGTTGTATTATTGTTTCACCCAAAATAATTGAACTTAATTACATAATGTCATGAAGAAAACAACCCTGTTTTTCCTCCTTATTTTTATAGCTCAGTACACCAATGCCCAATGCGGATCTGCGTATTCCCAAGCCACCTATGCGCTTTCCCATACCAAAAAATCGTTAAGCTCAGACAACTTTGATCATCAAAAGTATTATGCAGATAGAGCATTAGAGGCTTTGGGAAAAACCAAAACATTGGTAGAAGCCTGTGGATGCTCAGATGCCGTACCCGCAATTCTAGATGGATTAGATAATTTAACACAGGCAACGGATCCTGCAGATTGGGAAGCAGGGAGATTCTATTCCCAACATGCCTATGAGCATTTACAAACTTTAATGTCCAAATTGGATATTTGTACAAGTGGTGGAACCACTTCTTCTATTGATTACAGTCCAGAACTGGCTATCACACAAGAAGGTAATAATACAGAAACTATCAATTACTTGGAGCAGCAAAAAAAGCTCGAATTAGAAAAGCAACGTCTACTGGAACAACAACAAGAATTAGAAGAAAAAATAGTTAAACAAAGACAGTTAGCTGAACAAGCTAGAGTGAATAGGCAACTAGAACTAGAGCAGCAGATAAAATTAAAACATCTAGTGGAGCAAAAACTATTCGACCTCGAGAAAGACTATAAACAACTATTTAAAGGCTTTGGTTGTGTAAACATTCAGGAAGTATTAAATGGCGGATACTCTCGGGAAGATGCAGTTCTTAACTCAGAAAATCTAACACAGACTAGAAATCACTACGTTCAAATTACCATTGAAACCCAAGAAAAATTACTTGAAGTACTTAAGAAATGTGCCCAAAGTAACCTATAACCAAAATTGTTAGAGCTTCCTATTTTGTTGGTTAGAATTTGGAAGCTCTCATTTTTTCGCTGACCAGACTTTTGTATTATTCTCCAGATGTCTCTAAAATATAGTTACATGAAATTATTGAAAACATGGGAAAATACCAAATGGTGTGTATTGTAATTTACTTTATAAATCAGAGCGTAAAACCCATTGATCACGTCGTATCGATGGGATGCAAGCTCCTTCTGTTAACTT
>NZ_AMSG01000004.1 GCF_000300875.1 Galbibacter marinus
AGAAACAAAAAATTTAGAACCAAACTTGGACAATGGTCTTTTGGACAACTTCGCTCCTTTTTGGAGTACAAAGGATTGCTTATGGGCGTCCCTGTAGTAGTTGTTAATCCTCGATACACTAGTCAGATCTGTAATGTATGTAAATATATTGGTAAACGAACTAACAAGCACTTTAAGGGCCAAAACTGTGGAAGCCATATGGATGCTGATGTGAACGCATCTATCAATATAGCTACCCTTGGACGCGCCATAAACCGTGTCGGAAAATCGAATGATATGTGTTGCACTATTGCTCATGTTCATTCAGGTTTAAAACCCAATCCATCGCTATGCGTTGTTGGGTAGTTTATAGTTAAAGCTACCGTTTTAGGGTAAGAATGACAAAATATAACCGCTTGTGTTTTAAAGCATGAACCTGCTATTTATTTTTGCCAATTTGATTGCTGACCCAGCTTAGGAATTGGTTTTTAAAATCAGTTGTGCTCCATTGTTTATCATTGGCAACATCACTGGCTTGTTCTACTACAGCATTGGAAACCGTTTTTTGGTAATTTATACTGATCTTATTATTAGCATGGCTACTCCAATAGGTTTCTCTAAAAGCTATTCCTTTTCCATCTGCAAGCATATTAACAATGCGTACACTGTAATCGTCTGCCCCTATTTTAGCGGTGTAGATGGCTAGTTTATGATCCTTATCTAATAGGATATATGGCGCAAGGGAAGGCCCTGTGAGCGTATCATTTTTAAGATATGTTTTTAGTTGTGGGTCATAAATGTAGGCCGCATGAGTGGCATTTCTGTTAAGGTCATAACCATCCGGGAAACTCAAATCATTATAACCGTCAAAATTGATATCAAAATCCCTAGGATTAAATTCATGCTGAGATAACTGCGCTATGGCAGAAGGTTTTTTAATCGGGGCTAAAGGAGCTTCAAAGACAACACTACTATCGGCTAATCGTATAAGCTCTCTACTAGAGATAGATACTTCAATTGGATTTGGATTGGTGTTAGTCTTTCTGGTATAGCGCACCGAATAACGCCATAATAGCTTTTCATTATTCATCTCAAAGTCCTTACTATAGGTATAGAAGGTACTATCGATTAGATTTGGATAATACTGCGGGTAATTTTCATACCTCTGGAAGGAGTCAATGCTCTTTAGGGTGAATTCAAATTCTTTATTGTACTGGTAATTTTTTATAACAGAATCGATGGTGTAACTAACTAGGTGTTTTGAATCTTTCTGCAAACGTTCAGCTAGCTCGGTTTGTTGAAAACTTTGGTCATCTTTAAAAATACTGCTAATACTCACCTTTTCTTTAGGGTTGTTAATTTGGCCACTTAAGGTCATCTGATCACCAAGTCCTTTAGTGCTATGAACAATTAATTTTTCTAAAACACTATTTTCTAAAACATAATAATAGGTATCTATCTTAAGGTTTTGCCCAATTCGAAGTAATTCTTGATCCGTATATACGAGAGCTCCATAACTAATAGAATCCAATATGGGATTATCAGTGATTCGTTGATCTTTTTTGGAATTAAAATACTTTTGAATGTTATCAATATCAAACTTAAATTCTTTTTTAGGGAGTAGATCATAATAGAAATTACCAGTCTGAAGACTACGTTTTATGCTGACTGGTTCTTTGTCAAAATCGATATCATAGGCTACAAATCTATCGAGGTCTGATTCATAGGTGTATATCTTATAAACCTCGTCTTTTAACTGATCAATTCTAAAGACACTTCCTTGGATGTCAGAAGTGACTGTTTGTTGGTTCTTTAGGATCGCGGTTTGTTTAAATTCCTTTAACTTGTTTTCCTGTTTTGTTTTTCCGTACAAGTTAAGGGCGGTAAAACTGGAGTCAGAAGGTCTTTTAATCACTCCTCTATAATACACGCTGTCTGATCCATTTAGCCCGCTGTTTTTTATTCGTAGTAATTTTGAGACTAGTTCATCATCACTAAGACGTATAGGCTCTTTTTGTTGTAATGCTAATGAATCCGTAGCGCTGTGACTATTGGCCTTTTTATGGTCATTATCACATGCAAGAATACTTAAGGCAATACTGATGATAAATACTATTTTTTTCAAAATGGTGTGTATATAGATTTGGGGATAAATTTAAAAAACTTTTGGAGATTTGACTTAATTGATTACTAATGCTTGCTCAACCAAGGAGATTCCGTCATCGATTAGGTGGCCCACTTCAGGTTGACGCTCTTTGATGCCTTCAAGATGCTGAACAATTTCTTGGGCGAATTGTTTGTCAGCGGAAGTTTTAGCGAGTTCATACAACTCTATCGTTAATAACCACTGATCAGGGAAACTGTTTTGAATTTGTTCAAATACCTTATGTCTGGAGATGGTTTTATTTTTGCCTTCTCTAAAATCACGAACTTGTTGGTACAAGGCCTCTAATTGTTTTTGATAGTCACTTTTAGGTTTTGCAACGGGATTAGGAGAACTTTGATGGGTGATTAAGTCAAAGCCCTTCACATCTGCGACACCATTATAAGCGGAGATGGCTTCTTTACCAATGGCCAATTGATATATTCCTTGGTTAGGAGAAAATAAAATCCGCCCCTTATGTTTAACGGTACAGTTTTCCAGGCTGATAAGAATAATTTTACCCATTAAGTTTCGGGTTCCTGTAATAATTTTACCACTTATATAAATATCCCCTTCAAATTCAAGCTGAACATTATGTCCTTCATAGATATTGTAAGCCTTTAAATCACGTGGACTCATATCTTCTATAGCAAGGTTGATTCCTTTGAGTTTACCAATGGTACTTCCAAAACCTTTTGGGTAGCGATCGGTGCCATGTCCTACGAGTTCCTTATCTCTATAGGCTAGAGCTGTTTTTCCTTTGGTTTGAAAATATATAGCCGACTTGTGATGTTCAATTACCTCAGAGAATACCCCTGAAATTTGAATTCCTGTACTGAGTTCAAGGGTTCCTAATGCATTGGAGGCAATGAGTTTTTTTATACCAGATAAACCACCACGCCTAATTGCCATGGTATTGGCAAATTCTTCTAATACTTGGCTCAGGTGTGCAAAATCTGGTGTGACGTATAATTGGGGTTGAGGTTTTGTGATATCAAAACCTTGTTCAGCCGCCTCTATGCTATAGGGTATCTTTTGAACTTTATCGGTCATACACCATTTACTTTCTCCGATTGAGGAAAGTAGACCTGCTCCATATATTTTGGGATCAGTAATATTACCTATAAGTCCGTATTCTACGGTCCACCAGTGTAAATTTCGAATGCGTGCCATCTCACTGAGCTGAGTAGTTGTTTCTTGCAGTTGATTTACTTTTGCTTCTGCCTCTTCAATTGCTTTAGAATCTGGGTTTTCCGCTTCTTTTAAAATGGACAGCGTGCGAACAGCATGGTATATTTGATGATCCTGCTCATTTGAAATGGCCTTGGCACCAATCTCTCCAAACCTCCTTAAATATTCTGCGTACTCTGGATTGGCTATAATAGGGGCGTGGCCAGCTCCCTCGTGAATAATATCTGGAGCAGGAGTGTATTGTATATGATCAAGTTGTCTTATTTCACTGGCAATAACTAGCACGTTATGTGCCTGGAATTCCATAAAGGCATTTGGGGGTATAAAACCATCGACAGCTACTGCTGCCCATCCTATATCCTTTAGAATACGATTCATACCATACATACTTGGAATATGGTCAATGTCAATTCCTGTTTTCTTTAGACCATCGGTATATGAATGATGAGCTACTTTTTTTAAGTAATCCACATTTTTTCGCATCACATACCTCCAAGTGGCTTGGTTTATGGCAGAGTAATGCTCATAATTTTGTGGTTTGATGTACTGTTTAAGATGCGCTGGTAAGCGATCTATTAAAGGATTGCTTTGATAATTTGAGTCCATTTCCACTTTTTTGTCTTTCTAAAGTTACAAAAGCTTATCATAATCTGCTAAAATTCAATTCAAAAGCTTTTAAAGTCCCATTCTTCGATGGGTGCATAGTGAAATAGAGTATGTCGGTTATGTTATAGTGGTAGTATTTGATAGCCTAGGATGAGAAATCGAACTTGTATAAAATTATTCGTATGTATGATAAGATAGGGTCTTAATGTCTGAGAATTTTAAGTACTATTCCAAGTTAGCAGACAAAAAAACCACGCGAACAAGGCGTGGTTTGTACTTAGATATATTAACTTAACTATTACTCTGAAACCCCGGCTACTTGAGAGGTTGGTTGTACTGGTGGGAACTTCTCTAGAATTTCTTGAACAAATTCTCTTATACGCTGCTCCTTTTTGGCTAGATCACCATTTGTAATTAAAGAGCCTGTTCCTTTACCTTGCCATACGAGTTCCTTTCTATCAGCATCTATTAAATCGATGTATAAAGAACCTTCTGTATCTCTGGAAATTGTATTATAACCCATACCTGCATAGGGATAACCATACCAACCCCATCCCCAACCAACATTGTTGTAAACACTTACGCGATCTACTTCTTTGGTAAAGATACTCACCAAAATATCAGGGTTCTCCGAAAGCTGATACCCTCTAGATTGTAATTCATATTGGATGGATCTCAAAATTCGCTTAATATCTAAATCAGAAATTTCTGCTTTATCTATCCCAGGTTTGTAAAACGCAAAGGTCTTGTATTTATTAAAATCGACTTGTCTATCGTAGTCGGTGGCTACCTGAATGGTACTACAAGCTCCCATTAGGAGTGCAATAACTAGTATTCCAGAAAATAGTTTAATGGCTTTCATCGGTACTTATTTATTTATTGTTTTTATATTATTGTATCCAGTAAATCTTCATCTACGTGGTTTGGAAGATAAACCTTTAAATTGGGTTCTGCTTCCATAGCTCGTTTTATTGCAAATTCAGCCCCTTTATTTCGGGCCCAACTTCTTCTAGCAATGCCGTTGTTTACATCCCAGAATAACATGGATTGTAAGCGATTGCTAGACTCCTTAGTACCATCAAGAACCATGCCGAAGCCTCCATTTATCACCTCCCCCCAGCCAACGCCTCCACCATTGTGAATGCTTACCCAAGTGGCGCCCCTGAAGCTGTCTCCTATCACGTTTTGTATAGCCATATCTGCTGTAAAACGTGAACCATCATAAATGTTTGAGGTTTCTCGATAAGGAGAATCCGTTCCACTGACATCGTGATGATCTCTACCTAAAATTACAAAACCTATTTCATTTTTTGAAATAGCTTTGTTAAAAGCTTCAGCAATTTTTATTCTCCCAAGAGCATCTGCGTATAAAATTCTTGCTTGCGAGCCTACTACCAGCCGGTTTTCCTCTGCTGATTTGATCCAATGAATGTTGTCTTGTAGTTGTTGTTGAATTTCTTCTGGCGCATCTTTTTTAAGGTCTTCTAACACTTTGATGGCCAGATCGTCTGTTTTACGTAAATCTTCTTCCTTTCCACTGGCACATACCCAACGAAATGGACCAAAGCCAAAATCAAAGCACATAGGACCCATAATGTCTTGCACATAACTGGGGTATCGGAAGGTACTTCCATCTTCACTCATAATATCAGCGCCTGCTCTAGAGGCTTCTAGTAGAAAGGCGTTTCCATAATCGAAAAAGTAAGTGCCTTTAGCGGTGTGTTTGTTTATAGCATCAGCGTGTCTACGCAAACTTTGTTGTACCAAAACTTTAAACTGATCACTGTCTTTAGCCATGAGTTCTTGAGCTTTCTCAAAAGTTATCCCTACTGGGTAGTATCCACCTGCCCATGGGTTGTGAAGCGAGGTCTGATCCGATCCTAAATCAATTTTTATTTCTTGAGAATCAAATTTTTCCCATACCTCTACGATATTTCCTTGGTAAGCTATTGAAACCACTTCCTTGTTTTGAATTGCCTTTTTAACTCTATTGGCTAATTCATCTAAATCTTTAATTACAATATCTACCCACCCTTGGGAATGACGTGTTTCTATGGCTTTTGGATTAACCTCAGCGCATACGGTAATACATCCTGCGATGTTTCCAGCCTTTGGTTGAGCGCCGCTCATTCCTCCTAGGCCCGAAGTGACAAAGAGTCCTCCTTTTGGACTACGTCCTAGTTTTCTAAATCCATTTAAAACCGTTATGGTGGTTCCATGTACAATTCCCTGCGGCCCAATATACATATAACTTCCGGCGGTCATTTGACCGTATTGACTAACACCTAGAGCATTGAATTTTTCCCAATGATCCGCACTAGAATAATTTGGAATCATCATACCGTTAGTCACCACCACTCTTGGCGCATTTTTATGTGATGGAAACAGTCCCATAGGATGTCCACTATACATCACCAAGGTCTGCTCATCAGTCATCTCTGCTAAGAATTGCAATGTAAGACGGTATTGTGCCCAGTTTTGAAATACGGCCCCGTTGCCGCCATAGGTGATGAGCTCATCGGGATGTTGGGCTACGTTAGGATCTAAATTATTCATTATCATCAGCATAATAGCTGCTGCTTGTTTACTTTTCGCAGGATACTGATCAATTCCGCGAGCAAAGATCCGATAACTCGGTTTAAAACGATACATATAGATGCGACCAAAGCGCTCGAGTTCTTCCTTTAGCTCAGGGAGTAGTTGGGGGTGTACTTCTTTATCGAAATAACGCAGGGCGTTTTTCAGGGCTAGTTTCTTCTCCTGTGGGTTTAAAATATCTTTGCGCTTGGGGGCGTGATTGACTTTACTGTTATATGGTTTTGGCTCGGGAAGTTGTTTTGGTATGCCTTGAAGTATTTCTTCTTGAAATGTCATCGTTGTTTGATTTAATACATTATTAACTTACTTAGCCCAAGGTGGATCCCTTAATCCTTGTTTTTGTCGTATCCATAGGGGCAGTGTCTACAGCCACTTTTACAACAATACCCTCTTCTTAGGTGGTATTGTTCTGTGAAAACCCTATAACCCTCTGGAGATAGGTAAAAATCTCCCTCTTGGTCTGGAATAATTTTTTTCATAAAAAAGCTGTAAATTAGATTATGCTATCTTTACAAAGATAACTGAAATGGAAAAATACAAATAAGCGGTTACTTAAACCAAATTTTAATTTGATTCTAGTCTTTAAATACATATTGCCAAAACGTTATGATGGTCTTACATTATGGCCACTGATCATTCTTAAAGAAAACAAACTAAAGTTTGATGCTGTATTAATCAACCACGAGCGCATCCATCTTCGGCAGCAACTTGAGCTTTTGATTGTCTTGTTCTACCTTTGGTATTTAATGGAGTGGTTTATAGGTTTACTGCGCTATAGAAATTCTGTGAAAGCGTATAGAAACATTAGTTTTGAAAAGGAAGCATATGCTTATGAATCTGATCTCAATTACCTAGATAAACGTCCCTTTTTCAGTTTTTTAAAGTACCTTTTTTAGGACTTCTGTCATTTTTCTTTGGCTTGGGATTGTTGTATCTTTGCCAACTTAAAAAAGGAGCGTTTGTACAATCAGCATGTCAATTTACCGTTACTGAAAAACAATGCAATTGAGTTGTTTGTAAAAAGGGAAGACCAGATACATCCGTTTGTTTCAGGGAATAAATTTCGTAAACTGAAATATAATCTTTCTGTAGCTAAAACTAAATGCTATGATTCGCTGCTTACCTTTGGTGGCGCGTTTTCAAATCACATTGCTGCTACTGCATATGCTGGGTTTGAGCAAGGCTTTAGTACCATTGGTGTTATCCGAGGGGAAGAACTTCGCCTAAAAGAAAATAATTCAACTTTGGCTTTTGCAAAATCCCATGGAATGGAACTTGATTTTGTGGATAGAGAGAAATACCGTGAGAAGGATTCTGAAAGCTTTATTAAGGAGCTGCGAAAGAAATTTGGAAACTTCTATTTAATCCCAGAAGGAGGAACTAATGATTATGCAGTTCGAGGATGTGAGGAGATTTTACAGGATCAAGATGAGGATTTTGATTACATCTGTGTAGCGGTTGGCACTGGGGGAACGATCAGTGGTTTAATCAATAGTGTTCAAGCTAATCAACAAGTTTTGGGATTTCCAGCCTTAAGAGGAGATTTTTTACAAGCAGAAATCCGTAAGTTTGCTACCGGCAGTAAGTGGAAATTGATTCGTGATTATCATTTTGGGGGCTATGGGAAAATAAATCTTCAACTTGTCGAGTTTATCAATCAATTCAAACGCGACACTGGTATACCTCTTGATCCAGTTTATACAGGAAAAATGATGTATGGAATTTTGGATCTTGTGGAAAAAGGGTATTTTAAAAGTCCCTGTAAAATTTTAGCAATACACACTGGGGGACTACAGGGCATAGAAGGTATGAATCAAGTTTTAAAACGAAAAAAATTACCATTATTAGCATGATGATAAAAAAGATTTTTGTGGTTTTCGTGTTAGTTTTATTAGCCAGTTGCGGTAGTAAAAAGAAGGCTTCTCAGTCCAAAAGATATCCTGAAAAGGAAGTGGTTAAAGAGACAAGTGATCGAACAGGAGATAGAGAACGAGAAACTCAAACTTTGGAGTCAACCTCTAGAACAACGGTCTATACAGAAACTGTAGAAGATTATATCCGTGTCTATAGTCCAATTGCTGTGCGTCAGATGCGTGAATTTGGTGTTCCGGCAAGTATAACGCTCTCCCAAGGAATTTTAGAAAGTGGAGCAGGAAAAGGTGAACTAGTTCGTAAGGCCAACAATCACTTTGGGATTAAATGTCACACAGGATGGCAGGGTGATAGGGCTTATCACGATGATGACGCCAAGGGTGAATGTTTTCGAAAATACGATTATGCTGAATTATCTTTTGCAGACCATTCCAGGTTTTTAACCACCAGAAGTAGGTATGCTTTTTTGTTTGATTTAAAAGCAGACGATTATAAAGGCTGGGCGCGAGGACTTCGAAAGGCGGGCTATGCTACTGATAGACGTTATCCAGAAAAATTGATTTCACTTATTGAGCGCTACCGTCTTTATGAATATGATGACCAAGGCCTGGGTAAAAAATCTCGAAAGCGAACCAATACTTCGGGCAGACAACATGTTGTTTCAAAAGGGGATACGTTATATTCAATTTCTAGGCGACATAATATATCGGTAGATGAATTAAAAAGAAAAAACGACTTGAGAGATAATACCATTCATGTCGGACAAATATTATATTTAAATTAAAAAAAAGAGAACAATGCTTTATAAAAGAAGTAGTGCCCTTTTTGCTGAGGCCAAAAAATATATTCCAGGTGGCGTAAACTCACCAGTTAGAGCTTTTAATTCGGTTGGTGGTGAGCCTATATTTGTAAAACAAGCTAAAGGTGCGTATATCTATGATGAAGATGATCGTACTTATATTGATTATATAGCCTCATGGGGTCCTATGATTCTAGGACATGCTTTCGAGCCTGTTGTCAACAGCGTAATTGAAAAGGCGGCCCTGGGAACTTCTTTTGGAATTCCGACCAAGATAGAGACTGATATTGCCAAATTAGCAATATCCATGGTGCCGAATATTGATAAAATAAGGTTTGTAAACAGTGGGACGGAAGCTTGTATGAGCGCTGTTCGTTTAGCAAGAGGTTTTACCTCAAAGGATAAAATTATAAAATTCGCAGGATGTTACCACGGTCATTCTGATTCCTTTTTAATACAAGCCGGTAGTGGAGCGGTTACCTTCGGTAGCCCAAATAGTCCTGGCGTTACTCAAGGAACAGCGAAGGATACTTTGCTAGCCAATTATAATGATTTGGAAAGTGTCAAGCAACTCATAGATGCTAATGCAGGTGAGATAGCAGCAATAATATTAGAACCTGTAGCTGGGAATATGGGATGTGTTATTCCACAAGAAGGCTTTTTAAAAGGCTTACGGGGGCTATGTGATCAGCATGAAATTCTACTGATTTTCGATGAGGTCATGACAGGCTTTAGGCTAGCTAAGGGTGGTGCTCAGGAATTTTTAGGAATCGACGCTGATATTGTAACTTTTGGAAAAGTGATCGGAGGAGGGCTTCCAGTGGGTGCCTTTGCGGCAAGAGATGAAATTATGAGCTTTCTAGCTCCATTAGGTCCAGTTTATCAAGCTGGTACCCTTAGCGGGAATCCATTAGCGATGGCTGCTGGTTTTGCGATGTTAAATCATTTGTCACAGAATCCGGAAGTATTTCAAAGCCTTACTGATAAAACCGCCTACCTACACAAAGGATTACAACAGGCATTGTCTAAGACCCAAGTACCGAACACTATCAATACCATAGGTTCCATGATATCGGTTCATTTTACAGAGGAGGTTGTTGATTTTAAGACAGCTGCCAATGGTAATAATGAGTATTTTAAGAAGTTTTTCCACGGTATGCTTCGAGAAGGGATTTATCTTCCACCGAGTGCATTTGAAAGCTGGTTCCTTAATGATGCACTAAGTTACCAGGATTTAGATCGCACCATTGAAGCTGCCTCTAAAGTGGTTAATAGCTTTTAAGAGTAGGTCTTTTTATTTGATTCAAAGCGCTAATAAGGTAATTCTATTCCAAAGGGATGTATAACAATTTTGTTTATACTTTTCTTTGGATAGAAACTGTGGTGTTTTGTTCCAACTAATTTAAGTTTAGAAACCCACTGATATTATTTATCATCAAAAGTAAATCCCTCTTTTAGTTTATAAGCGTATAAAAGTTGTGGATACAAAACCAAATTTATTTTTAAATGAAATAAAAATTAAGATTGATAGTAACTAATTAATACTGCCAATCTTAGGTGTTCTATAAAAGCCGAAGTTTTCAAAGTGGGATACCGTAGTTTGACGTCTTTTCTTTTTGGAAAATAAAGATGGATATGCCGTTTTTTCTTCAATTGGTTTAAAATGTGCTTTTTGACAAGGTTTTTTTCCGTTGAACGATTGTGTCATAGGAAAAACACCCTTTTAAAACCAAGCTTTTACCTCTGTTTTCCCCTATAGTGATTCTATAGATTTGTTGTATAACAAACCAACTTAATACTTAGAATCATGACTGCATTAAATTTCAAAATCGAACGGACTAACATTGACACCGAACCAAAAGATATTCTTTGGAATGGAAATAAGATTCCGATTAAAGGAACGATGATTAGTAGTGGAATGTCGTATCGTTTTATGGTTTATTTTGTGGATCGTCAATACTGTAATATTCCCTCTACTTATATGGAACATCAGCGACTTGTAGTGAAATTTGTTCCCGTAGATGAAATCTTTAACTATTATACTGTTGCAGAATGCAGAAATAAAGCAGTCTATGGATATTTCAACGTGGAATGTCCTGAACTGAATTGTATATCAGTAAATCAGCCAGTTCGCGAATTGTGCTACTAATTTACTGCTGAACTAGTACTTTGTTTATTGCTAGCCTCTGGCTAGAGTTTTGAGATGTTATTTGGCGATCCTGTTTAATTTGTTTTAAATAGCAGGGTCGTCAGATATTTTTATGCTTTTTACTTTTTAAGGTAGACCTCTCTAACTTTTTTAAATAAATCAGAAGAGTATACAAAGTCTGTAACTGTTTTGTTGTCTGTCCTGAATATTTCTTCATTAGTGCCTTCCCAGGCCTTTAAACCATCTTTTAGAAATAGGATTTTTTCGCCTATTTCCATTACAGAGTTCATATCGTGTGTATTGATCACTGTTGTGATGTCGTATTCTTTAGTGATTTCCTGGATGAGGTTGTCGATTACAATAGCTGTTTTTGGATCTAGTCCTGAATTGGGTTCATCACAGAATAGATACTTTGGTTGGTTGACAATGGCGCGAGCGATGGCTACCCGCTTTTGCATTCCACCCGATATTTCAGAGGGTAATTTATTGTCTGCATCAACTAAATTCACGCGTTGTAGAACCATCGCAGCGCGATCCTTCATTTCTTCTCTTGTAAGGTTGGTAAACATTCGAAGCGGGAACATGACATTCTCTATAACGGTCATAGAATCAAAAAGAGCACTACCTTGGAATACCATACCCATTTCTTGTCGAAGTTGTGTCTGCTGATCCTCGTCCATCTCAGAATAATCCTGATTGTTGTATATGATCCTGCCTTGATCTGGCTGGAAAAGACCTAATAGGCACTTTAAAAATACCGTTTTTCCCGATCCACTTTGGCCTATGATAAGATTGGTTTTACCCTTGTCAAAACAACTAGAAATCCCATTAAGTACCTGGGTGCTTCCAAATGATTTATGTATGTTTTCAACTTTGATCATTATCCTAAGAGTAATTGGGTGAGTAAATAGTTGGCTATAATAATAGCAACACTAGTCCAGACAAAGGAGGAAGTACTTGCTTTTCCTACCTCTAGAGCGCCACCTTTCATATAATACCCATAAAAGGAAGGTATTGTAGCAAGTAAAAATGCAAAAACTATTGTTTTTAAAAAAGCGTATATGACATGGAAGGTGTTAAAATCAATTTGTAAACCTTGTATGAACTGAGCGCTAGTGCTATATCCGCCAAATACAGCAGCCATCCAGCCTCCTAAAATTCCCATGTACATGGCAATCGCGATAACAAATGGGTAAAGCATAAGAGCAACAATTTTTGGTAATACCAGATAATTTAAGGAGTTAATTCCCATAACTTCTAAGGCGTCAATTTGCTCTGTTACCCGCATTGTTCCGATACTGGAGGTAATATAAGATCCCACCTTACCTGCCATGATAATAGAGGTGAAGGTAGGAGCAAATTCTAAAATCACAGATTGTCTTGTGGTAAATCCAACAAGATATTTTGGGATTAGTGGGTTGTTGATATTCAGGGCTGTCTGAATGGATACAACACCACCTATAAAAAAAGAAATAAATATAATGATGCCCAAAGAGCCGTAAATGAGATCATCGATATCCTTTAAAATAAGATTTTTTAGCATTGGCCATTTGGTAGCTCTACTAAATACTTCTCTTAGCATTATAAAATACCGACCAATATTTTCCAAATATACCATAAAACAAAAATAGGATAGTTAATGCGAATATTATACTATTAAGTAGGCTTTTAATCTGAATTTTAACTTTGCTGCTGTTTTTAAAATAGTAGCTTTGTAATATTCAACATTAAAAAACATGAAAAAATATTTATTGCTCAGCCTGTTTGTCGCTGGGTTTATTGGCGCTAGTGCGCAAAGTAAAGATGAAGTAAAACCTTTTAGTAAACCTAAACTTGTAGTGGGAATCGTAGTGGATCAAATGCGCTATGATTATTTAGTTCGTTTTTGGGATCGTTATAACGACGGTGGCTTTAAACGAATGGTAAACGAAGGCTTTAACTGTAAAAACAATCATTTTAATTACATTCCTACCTATACCGCCGTGGGTCATAGTTCTGTTTACACAGGGACAACTGCAAAGGTCCATGGAATCATCGGGAATAGTTGGTATGATAAAACAGAGGACAGAATGGTCTACTGTACAGAGGATGAAAATGCAAACTCTGTAGGTACAAAATCTGATGCCGGAAAAATGTCTCCATGGAGGCTCGAGTCATCTACTGTGACAGATCAATTAAAATTGGCCACAGTTTCTAAAGGCAAGGTAATTGGTGTGTCTTTAAAAGATAGAGGTTCTATATTACCAGCTGGACATGCTGGCGACGCTGCTTATTGGTTTCACGGTAGTGATGAAGGCGTGTGGATTACCAGTGATTACTATATGAAAGAACTCCCAAAATGGGTGAAGAAATTTAATAAATCAGACCAGGCAGAAAGGTATAAAAAAGTTTGGAACACCCTATATGATATTGGTACCTACACCGCGAGTCTTGCAGATGAAAATCCGTATGAGGGTTCTTTTAAAACACAAAAAACAGCGGCGTTCCCTTATGATCTCCCTGCTTTATGGGAAGAAAATGGAAAGTTTGATTTGATTAAAGGAGTACCTTATGGAAATTCTTTAACTGCTGATTTTGCGATGGCTGCCATAGAAGGTGAGGAGTTAGGACAGGATGAGATTACGGATTTTATTGCTGTTAGTTTTTCCTCTGCAGATTATGTCGGACACCGCTTTGGAGTGAGTGCTGTTGAGACTGAGGACATGTATCTTCGATTGGATCTTGATCTTGGGCGATTATTTGACTTTTTAGATGATAAGGTTGGCCAGGGTGAGTACACTGTGTTTTTAACCTCTGATCATGCTGCTGTAGAAGTTCCTGCTTATTTGGAAGATATGAAAATCTCTGGCGGATATGCAGATAGTAAAGGGTTCCGCACTAATTTAAATGAATTTTTGAAAGAGACTTTTGATAGTGATGATCTGGTAAAGAACATCTCCAACGGGCAAATATTTTTAGATCAACAAGAGATCAAGGAATTAGGAATTAACTCTAGAGAAATAGAGGATGCCATTGTAAATGAAATTAAAAATTACAAACATGTAGCAGAGGCTTATACAGGCTATGCTATGCGGAATCAAGAATTTACTAGAGGGATAGCATCCAAATTACAATTGGGATATAACTTTAACCGCTCTGGTGACGTTCTATTTGTATGGGAGCCTGGTTATCTAGACTCGAGCTCACGAACTGGTACCTCACATGGATCAGGGTATGCCTATGATACACATGCCCCACTTTTATTCTTTGGTAAAGGAATTAAACATGGAGAGACCGTGAAAAGAACTGAGATTCCAGACATCGCCAATACGATCTCTGCGCTTTTAGGAATAACCTTTCCAAGTGGAAGTAATGGAGAGCCTATTAGTGAAGTCCTTCAATAACACTAGAATACTATTAAAAATAACGCATCTCTTGGTTGGCCAGGAGGTGCTTTTTTTTTGCCGATAATGAGCTGGGTTTAAAATATTAGTTTAATCCGATTTTAGATTTTATCTTCCTCCATCGATAGGTGCGAATAAACGTGGCTTCCTGATTACTAACAATCAAAGGGGTTTGAGTATTCTTTGCTTTAAAAAATCCTTGGAGGTTGTCTATGAAAACCCTTGGTTTTTTATTCATAAGTGCCATTTTTAAAGAGGCAATCATTGTTAAACTGAGCCCATAGCCCATGGTATACATGGCTTTTCCTTGTAGTAGGCGTGCCTTTTTATTATAAGATCCTCCAGTGGGTCGAAGGTGTTTTACTTTTAAGGATTCAATACTTTGGACTCGGTATCCATGGTATCTGACTAATAATTCATCTAAGGTATCCCAACCCATGGCGCAGCGCAATCCATTAATAGCACTAAAAGCTTCTTTCCTATAGGCTTTAAAAGCTCCTCTAATGTGATCTTTTCCCATGGGGTGATTGAGTAACCAACGCCCGTTTTGATCTTGTTCATAGGCAAAACCGCCAGTTATGCCAATCTGCGGATCTTCTGTAAATACCGCAGCTATCTTCTCAAAATATGTTTTGGGAAGAATAATGTCAGCATCCAATTTGACGATAAAATCATAATTTTGATCCAAAAGCGCTAGACCCTTATTAAAGGCGTTAACCACTTTGCTTCCTGGCATATGATCCTCAGATGATTGGGTGTTTAATTTGGTGAAAAAGGCATGTTTTTCAATATACTGATCGATAAGTTGTTCTGTAGTATCAGTGGAATGGTCATTCACCACGATCACCTTTACAGGGAGTAAACTTTGATCCACCAGGCTCTGAAGTGTTTTTTCAATAAAACCAGCCTCATTATGTGCTGGAATAACCACGTAATATCTCATAGGCTTCGAATGGAATTATTGATTGTTAACACGCTCAGCATAGATCAAATAATATCGTGGTGTGAAATTTCGCAATAAAGGCCGGAAACCGAGTTTCTTCACTGGGTTTGTAAATTTTTCTGATTTTTTAATTTGCCATCCAGTTTTCTCCAAGAGCCAATCGAATTGCCAATCTTCAAATTCGTGGTAATGCCTATCCCATGGATCGGTTTTACTTCTATAGGCTTCTGAAAACCATAATCGTAGTGGGACAGAGGCTACTAGCTTTTCAGCTTTAATGGCCTTTAATAAATTATAAGGAGCGAGTAAGTGTTCGAATATTTCAAAGGCGGTTACTGCCTCTACCTGTGGGTTTTCTACTGCTTTGAAGTCTAAATCGAGGTCTTCTCCAGTAGTGTTAATCACCTGATACCCTCTTTGTCGCATAAGCTGACTAAAAGGGTTTTCCACTCCTAAATCTAGTATTTTAGAAGGCGATGGAAGTGAATCTTCTAGAAATTCAATGGTTTTTTTATAACGTTTGCTCGGAAAGCTATTTTCGTACATATCAATATTTATAAACCAGCGCATTAATGTTCATTCCTGCGCCTACGCTTGCAAATATAATAACATCTCCTTTATGTAATTCTTGATGAGCCATGTTTCCTTTACGTACCATATCAAAAAGCGTGGGTATGGTTGCTACCGAGCTATTTCCTAAAGTATGAATGTTCATAGGCATGATGTGCTCTGGTACCGAAGAATTGTATTGGCGATAGAATCGCTTCAAAATGGCATTGTCCATTTTTTCATTTGCCTGATGCAAAAATATTTTTTTTACTTCATCTATTGGCACCCCACTTTTATCTAGACATTCTTTCATTGCTTTGGGGACATGAGTAACGGCAAATTCATAGATTTTGCGCCCGAACATTTTTATGTACTTTCTATTTTCTTGTAACTCTTTATTATAGGACTCTCCAAAGAAAAGATAATATGCTTCTTCTGAGGTGTATGTTGCTGAGAGTTGTGAAAGGATGCCTTCTTCTGTGGAAGCAGTAAGAACAGCAGCCCCAGCGCCATCTGCGTAAATCATCGAATCCCTGTCGTGTTTGTCGACGATTCTAGAAAGGGTTTCGGCGCCGATTACAAGGCAGTTTTTAGCCATATTGGCTTTGATAAATGCTGTGGCGTGATTGCAACCTTCGATCCATCCTGGGCACCCGAAGAGTAGATCATAGGCAACACATTTAGGGTTGTTAATACCAAGAGAATGTTTCACTCGAGTGGCAATACTAGGAACAGTATCACCCTGTACACTTCCACTTGCAACATCCCCGAAATTATGAGCTACAATAATGTAGTCTAAAGTTTCTTTGTCGATTTTTGCATCCTCAATAGCTTTCTCAGCGGCTAAAAAAGCAATATCTGAACTATTTTGGTCTTCTCTGACGTAACGTCTTTGTTGGATCCCAGTAATAGACTCAAATTTCTCAATGATTTCTTCAGTCTCACTACCAAAGGTGCTACCATCTATATTGAGAAAATTGTGATTGATAAAATCTTCATTTTTTGTAATCACTGATGGAATGTAAGATCCAGTTCCAATAATCCGTGTATGCATAGAGTCTATATTTTCTTAAAGATAAGTTATGTTTTGGAGAAATTAATACCAATAATGATCTAATTACGATGTCCAACGCCAAATTTGTGAATAAAAAAAATAGCCCTCTGAATATCAGAAGGCTATAAAAGATATAATTTGTATGGAATGTTAAGCTTCCATATAAGCTTCTATCGGAGGACAGGTACACATTAAATTACGATCTCCATATGCCTCATCTACACGACGTACAGTAGGCCAAAATTTGTTTTCTGCCACATAGGGTAGAGGATATGCAGCCTCTGTTCTACTGTATGGGAACTCCCATGTATCAGAGGTGACCATTCTTAATGTATGCGGTGCATTTTTTAATATATTTTCTGCATTGATATCAGTGATTTGATCAATTTCATTTTTAATAGAAATTAATGCTTCACAGAAACGATCTAATTCATCCACACTTTCACTCTCAGTAGGCTCGATCATGATAGTTCCAGCTACTGGGAAGGAAACAGTAGGTGCGTGGAATCCATAATCAATAAGGCGTTTAGCGATATCTGTAACTTCGATTCCTTTAGCTTTAAAGGGTCTACAATCAATGATCATCTCATGAGCTGCTCTTCCTTTTTCACCTGTGTATAATACCTCAAAAGTTCCAGTGAGTTTAGCCTTGATATAATTGGCATTTAAAATAGCTGCATGAGTAGCTGTTTTAAGTCCTTTACGTCCTAACATTTTGATATAACCATAGGAGATTAAACAAACGAGTGAGCTTCCAAAAGGTGCAGATGAGATGGCTTCTATAGCGTTATCTCCACCAGTTGTAATAATTGGATTTGAAGGTAAGAACTCTACCAAATGTGGTGCCACACAAATTGGACCTACACCTGGGCCACCACCACCGTGTGGTATGGCGAATGTTTTGTGTAAATTCAAGTGACATACATCAGCTCCAATAGTTGCCGGGTTGGTAAGGCCTACTTGTGCGTTCATATTTGCGCCATCCATATAGACCTGTCCACCGTTTCGGTGTATGATTTCTGTGATTTCTTTGATAGATGATTCAAATACCCCGTGGGTAGAAGGATAGGTAACCATTAAAGCGGCTAATTCATCCTTGTATTTTTCTGCCTTCTCACCTAAATCTTGAACATCGATGTTCCCTTTTTCATCTGTTTTGGTAACCACGACTTTAAAGCCTGCTAATGCAGCCGATGCTGGATTGGTTCCGTGCGCAGAGGCCGGTATAAGACAAATATTTCTATGCCCTTGTCCGTTGGCTTCATGATATGCTCTAATGACCATGAGTCCGCTAAATTCTCCTTGAGCACCTGAGTTAGGCTGAAGTGAAGTTCCAGCGAATCCAGTGATGACATTGAGCTGATGCTCTAGTTCATTTAATACTTCCAAATATCCTTCCGCTTGGTTTAAAGGAACAAATGGGTGAATGTTACCCCACTCATCCCAGCTAATAGGAAGCATTTCAGAGGCCGCATTTAATTTCATAGTACAGGAGCCAAGAGAAATCATCGAATGGTTAAGCGCTAAGTCTTTTCGTTCTAACTTTTTGATATAACGCATAAGTTCTGTCTCGGAGTGGTAATTGTTAAATACCTCGTTCTCCATAAATGGACTTTGTCTTTGATTTTCTTCTAAAATGGTGGTTTTCTGGGTGATTTCTGATATGTCGTTCGCTGTTTTTCCAGCAGCTTCAGCAAATATCCTAACAATGGCATTTAGATCGTTAAGACTTACTGTTTCATTCAAAGAAATAGCAACCTTATCTTCCTTAGGATATAAAAAGTTGATTTGTTGTGCTTCCGCTAATGGTCTTATTTTTGAAGCATCTGCTTCGATTAAAAGGGTGTCAAAATAAGATGCGTTATTTTGTTGATATCCTAAAGATTTTAATGCATCACTAAGGCTTACAGCGGAATGATGTACCTTGTCTGCAATATATTTTAATCCTTTGGGACCGTGGTAAACAGCATACATTCCAGCCATTACTGCTAGAAGTACCTGAGCGGTACAAATATTTGAGGTTGCTTTGTCTCTTTTAATATGCTGTTCACGAGTTTGTAAAGCCATACGGAGTCCTATACGTCCATCCATATCTCTTGTAACCCCAATGATTCTTCCTGGGATATTTCTTTTATAGGCTTCTTTGGTCGCGAAATAAGCAGCGTGTGGTCCACCATATCCTAATGGAATACCAAAGCGCTGTGTTGTTCCCACTACTACCTCAGCTCCAAATTCACCAGGAGGTGTTAAACTCACCAAACTTAATATGTCTGCAGCAACGGCTACTTTAATTTCGTTTTCGTTGGCTTTAGCTACAAATTCATGGTAGTTGTAGACCGCTCCAAATTTCCCAGGATATTGAAGCAGGGCTCCAAAATAATCACTTGAGAAATCAAAATTTTCGTATGTATCTATTTGCAGTTCGATATCAAGTGGAGCTGCATGCGATTTAAGGATCGAAATGGTCTGTGGTAAAACCTGATCTGAAACAAAGAATTTGTTAGCTCCGTTTTTCTTTTGATCACGGCTTCGAACACTAAAAAGCATAGACATTGCCTCTGCAGCAGCGGTACCTTCATCTAGCAAGGATGCATTTGCAATTTCCATTCCAGTTAGGTCACAGACCATTGTTTGGAAATTTAATAGGGCTTCTAATCGACCCTGGGCGATCTCTGCTTGGTAAGGAGTGTATGCGGTATACCATCCTGGGTTTTCAAGGATATTTCTCTTAATCACCGAAGGAGTAATGGATTCGTGATATCCTAGTCCAATAAATGTTCTGAAAACTTTATTCTTTTTTGCTAGGTTTTTTAAATGACCTAGGTACTCATATTCCGACATTGCCGGAGGTAAGTCTAATTCGTCCTTGAGTCTAATCCCTGCAGGGACAGTTTGTGCTATAAGTTCGTCAATAGTATCAACGCCTATGACGTTAAGCATACTATTTAAATCATCTTCTTGAGGTCCAACATGACGAGTAACGAAAGAATCTGTTTTCATACTAATCGACTAATTATGTTATATTTTGCGCAAAAGTACATATTATATTTCTTTAAAAAAGTACTTTTGAAATGCCTTTAATTAAAGTTTTAAACAACTTGTTAGAAGTTATAAACTTGATGGGACTTATCGAATATGGAATGGTTAAAAAAGATGTTCAACTTTTATCTGGATGCTAATATACATGTGGCCTTGGGCGTGTATGCACTAGTTCAGGTGACCTTGTTGGAGTACGACCTTCCTTATGATGAACCTATATCCTTAGCCTTGTTTTTTGGAACCATAGTAGAATATGGCTTTATCAAATACGCCTCTTTGGCGAAGCATTATCTTTTTGTAAGACAGAAATATCTGAAATTAATACAGTTTTTTAGTTTTTCATGTGCTCTTATTGCCATATATTATGTGAGTCAGTTGAATTTAAGAACGATTTTGGTGACAGCGGCCTTGGTTCTTGTCGCTTTTTTATATGTGGTGCCTTCCATGACAACTAAAAAAAATCTTAGAAGTTTAAAAGGTATTAAGGCCTTTGTGGTTAGTTTAACCTGGTCAGCCTCCACGCTGTTGTTGCCACTTTTAAATAATGATGTGCCGATAACCTCAGATGTACTAATCGATTTGGTGCAGCGCTTTTTGTTTATTCTTGCCCTGATGGTTCCTTTTGAAATAAGAGATCTTAAGTATGATGAACCCAATTTAATAACCATACCTCAAGTTTTTGGTGTTAGTGGTTCGCGCTTATTTGGTATGGTGTTGTTGGTATTTTTTGTTGTATTTGGGTTGTTGAAATCCGATTTAAATACAAATAGTCTGTATGTGGAGTGGGCCGTTGCCTTAATGCTACTTTTAGCCTTGGCCTTTACTAGAGAAAATCAATCTAGATATTTTGCTAGTTTTTTTGTTGAGGGAATCTCGATTCTTTGGTGGTTGGGGTTATTATTGTTTTAGGAGAAACCATCAATTTTTCGCTTCATCTCAACTTTCTTTTCTTTGTCTAGGGTCTTGATTTTTGCTTCTTTGCAAAGTTGAGTTAAATCAGAGTTCTTTTTAGAGTAGGACTTGGTGGCTTTACACCACATGATTCGAAACCTTAGTTTTAATCGTTCGAGAAGAGTCGCTTCTCCATACTGCATCTTGTCACAAATATGTTTTGCCTGCTCACAGGAGACCAAAAGCGTGTTCTTTTTTTTACTCATTTTTATACCAATTATTTTCCAAGCACTCCATTAAGGTGGTTCTTGCTCTATGGATGATTACCCATAGGTTAGACGCTGTGATATTCAATTCTTTACAAATATCTTCCGTCTCCATGCCCTGAATGGTTTTCTTGATAAAGACTTCCGCTTGTTTTTTTGGAAGTTTTGTTAAACAATCTTGAATGGCTAATCCTAGTTCTTTATTTTGTATTGCGTCCTCTGCGTTTAGGTCATAGGTATCAGCTACTTTTTGTTCGAGCCAAGAACCTTCCTGCTCACCATCAAAGTTTAAATCCATCTTGACCTCTGCCTTTCCTTTGTTGGAATTGATTTTTCGGTAGTGGTCGATAATTTTTCTTTTTAAAATGGAAATAAGCCAAGTTCGTTCTGCTGCTTCCCCTTTGAAATTTTCTGCGGATTTTAAGCCGGCCAAAAAAGTATCTTGTACCAAATCTTCAGCGATGATGGTATCATTTACTCTGGAAATTGTGTAATTGAATAGGTAGTCTGCATAGAGATCAACCCATTTAGAAGGATTTAACTTGTGTTTTGGCACGGTTGTGAAAGTTTCCATCAAATGTAAAATAAAAAGTTTAAATACTACCTTTGTAAAGAATTAAATTAGATAACAATGAGAAATCTAGTCTTATTGACATTTTTACTTACAAGTGCTTTGATGAGTGCGCAGTTTAAATCTGCTCCTATTTCTACCTGGGAGGGAAATCAAAGCGAGCATGCTATTTTGATCGATGTAAGAACAGCCGAGGAGTTTGACCAGGGTCATCTTTGTGATGCTTTAAATATCGATTATAAGGCTGAGGATTTTAAAGAACATATTGAAAAACTACCCAAATCAACTCCAGTGTATCTGTATTGTAGAACTGGCAAGCGAAGTGAAAGTGCAGCAACTCTGCTTCAGGAGTTAGGTTTTGAAAATATCACTAACCTTGAAGGTGGGTATGTGGCCTACTCTGAGGACGGTGGGACGCCATGTCTTGAGTAAAGATGTCACTTAAGCTGGTGAATCATCTAGTTCACTTTGATTTCCTAATGGCAGCATTTCTTTGCTTAAAAATGAGCATACTCCAATTAGTATAATTGTTGTTCCTAAGATGATGAAAGTGACGTTAATTCCAATGGTGTCTGCTAGAAAACCTGTACCTAACAACCCTATTAATGAAGGAAGTAAAGAGATACTAAAAAACATAGCGAAAACTCTTCCTAAAAGTAAAGGGTCGATATTCTGTTGTATAATGGTTGTAAAGCACGCATTGTAAAGCGATCCCGCGATACCAGATAGAGTAGTTAACAATACAAAGATCCAAAAAGCCCAAGCTGGTAACAATCCTGATATAGCAAAAGCTAGTCCCATCAGAAGATAGGTGTAATTTATTAATGTAACTTTGTTTGTCTTTAATTTTAATACACCTAGAACACCGCCTCCAATTAGCATGCCTACACCCCAGCTTGCCTCAACTATACTCATGTGGAATGCCTCACCGTTATAATGTTCTAAAGTCATCAGAGGAAACAATACAGCTATAGGCATAATACAAATGGTGGCCAGGACGGAAAACAAAAACAAGAGTGAAATTCCTTTATTTGAGGTGATCGCTTTTAACCCTAATTGCATATCCGCAAAGAGTTGTCTACTTCCAGTGGAGGTTTGCTTTTCTTGTTTAGGGTGTGGTATTTTAACTAGTAATAAGGAGGCTATTGCAAATACTGCTCCTATAATATCAATATACATCACATACGCGATATCCATAAATCCTATAGCCAAGGCTCCAAGTGCTGGTCCTGCTATATTGGAAACCGATTGGATAATTTGATTGATGCCAGCAACTCTCAGTAATTCAGATTTGGGAGCTAGCATTGGAACTGCGGCCTGCATTGCAGGCATGTGGAAAGCTGATCCCGCGGATCTAAATGCTAATAGGGTGTAGATTAGCCACAAGGAAGCGTTCCCGTAATGGAATAATAGTGCTATGATTAAGGTGCAACATGCTATAAAGCCATCGGAGAAAATCATTGTTTTTCTACGGTCCCAACGATCGACGAAAACACCCGAAAATAACCCTATAATGGACTGTGGTAGCAAGGCAGCGATAGCTGCATAGGCTAACACCTCCGCAGATCCAGTCTCAAGGCTTAGCCAGATAATGATCGCAAAGTTTACAAGGGAACTACTGATTAGGGACATGAACTGCCCTGCCCATATGATCCCGAAGTTGCGCTTCCAATTAAGTTTGATGTCCGACATAACTTTTTTAACAATAAGCTATTAAAGATGGATTTGCTTGTAAATGGTTGCTTAAAATTAATAGAAAAATGATTTGTTTGGATGTATCATTTTTTGACTACAATAATAGGTTAACGCGGAGGGTCAAATTGGTAGCATGAAGGTCCAAAGTAAACATGGTAATTTTACAAACGTTATAGTTTTAGAGGTTATATAGTAGGTTCCATTTTTCCTTGGTAATTTCATATTTGTAGGTGCCATAAAATGTATTGACTAAGCAGCTTTTGTGCAGAACAGCTACTTTAAGAACATTTGCTCAAGCTAAATAAGGCGATTTTTCAATGTATCGAAACACCATCATTAGGATATAAATTACTTCAAGCGATGCAGATACATTTGAATGACATTTTCCAATCCGAGATATAAGGATTCTGCGATAAGTGCATGACCTATTGAGACCTCTAATAGGTTAGGGATGTTTTGTTTAAAGAAAGCAGTGTTTTCCAAGTTCAAATCGTGACCTGCGTTTAAACCTAACCCGACTTCTGCTGCTATATTAGCAGCATCAATATAAGGCTTGATGGCAGTTTTATCTCCTTTTTCAAAGGCAGCTGCATAACCTTCTGTATAGAGTTCAATGCGATCAGTCCCTGTTTGTGCTGCTCCTTGAACCATGGTAACATCAGGATCTACAAAAATAGATGTTCGAATGTTGTTTTGTTTAAACTCCTTAATGATTTCAGTTAAATAATCTTTGTGCTTTACGGTGTCCCAACCTGCATTTGATGTAATGGCATCTTCTGCATCTGGAACCAAAGTGACCTGTGCAGGCTTTACTTCCAAAACTAATTTGATAAAACTATCAATAGGGTTTCCTTCGATATTAAATTCTGTGGTTATTACCCCAGGAAGGTCTCTTGTATCTTGATATCGGATATGACGTTCATCTGGTCTTGGGTGGACCGTAATTCCTTGTGCTCCAAAAGACTCAATGTCGCGGGCTACTTTTAAAAGGTCAGGTACATTTCCTCCTCTTGAATTACGAAGGGTTGCTATTTTGTTGATGTTAACGCTTAACTTAGTCATAAGGATATTCTTCTATGTAAAGTACTCTAGTTAAAAGGTGTTTTAGACATTAAAATATGGAATGCGAAGATACTTAAAAATATGATTTGATGTCGTATTTATCATGTGCTTTGAAGGTGACTTCGATTGATAGAGTTGGAATGTGTCGAGCTATATTGCCCTTAATTTGTATTTATGCTTTCAAATATTGAAGTTTTAAGGTTCTAAATTTAGTTACTTGTCTATTTTAGAAGCTGCGATTTATTTGGTGACTCTGGCCTAATAGAATAATTAAATAGCCTGTAATTGCCCTAGAGGCTAATCTTCTTAAAATCTTTAAAAAGGCTCGTAAGGACATTTGTTTGAAAACTTTAAAATACAAACTAAAGCCTGCTATATTTAAACAGAAAATCATTAATTTGCATTTCAATACTATTGCGATGAATTTACATTCCTATATAAATAACGACGTGTTGCCATTGTTGCCGAATTATCCGGTGAAAATGGTGCTTGGAATGTTCTCTGTCTGTACTAATACGCATATTCCACTAGTAGAGGATCACAAATTACTCGGTCTTATTTCGGAGGATGATGTGCAAGGTTTTGATCCAGATAAGCGGATGAGTGATTATTTATACGCCTTAGATCTGTTTTTTGTGCGCAAAACCACCAATTGGATTGATGTCTTAGAAGCTTTTGCTAAGTTCAACGCTAATGTGATGCCAGTACTTGACGAGCACAACAACTATATTGGTTATTATGAACTGATCGATATTATGAGTTTATTTAAAGAAACACCTTTTTTAAATGAACCAGGTGGGGTGTTAATTGTAGAGAAAGGGCATAAGGATTATTCCTTTAGTGAAGTTTCTCAAATTGTCGAAAGTAACAATGCAAAACTATTGGGGGCATTTATTTCAGATGATAAGGATGATATCACTCAAATCACCATGAAAGTAGGGGGCAGTGGTCTTTCTGAAATTATCCAAACCTTTAGAAGGTATAGTTATAAAATCGTAGTAGGTATTGAGGAGGATTCCTATGTTGAAGGACTTAAGGAGCGATCGGATTATTTGAATAAATTTCTTGAAATATAATTATAATAACGCTTGTGTTAAACAACATCGACTAAATGAAAATAGGTATTTACGGGCAATATTATAAGGAGGATTCCAAAGACTGTGTCACCAACCTGCTTAACATTCTTCGAAAAAATAATATAGAGGTTCATATTGAGGCCAATTATTTGAAGCAACTCGGAAAGTTTCTTAAAGTGGAACAGACTTATGAGACTTTTTCTGGTTTTGAGGACCTCGATGATACATTTGATGTCTTTCTAAGTGTTGGAGGGGACGGAACTATGCTAAGTACTGTGCTTTATGTCAGAGATCTTAATATACCGATCCTAGGGATTAATACAGGTCGACTTGGCTTCTTAGCGACAGTTCAAAAGGATGACGTAGAGAAAGCCATGGAAGAATTACTTGAGCGCAAGTACGAGGTGGAACAGCGTGCCTTATTACAGGTAAGTACCAGTAATGGCAGTATTGAGGATCAAACAGTAGTGAATTTTGCACTCAACGAGGTTACGGTAGTTCGTAAAAACACAACTTCCATGATCACGATCGAGACTTGGCTTGATGATGAATATTTGACTTCATACTGGGCGGATGGACTTATTCTTGCCACTCCTACAGGTTCAACAGGGTATTCGCTGAGTTGTAATGGACCTGTGATTGCTCCAAGTACGGATGCTTTCGTATTAACGCCTATCGCACCACATAACTTAAATGCACGTCCTCTGGTAATTCCAGATAAAACAAAAGTGAAATTAAGAGTCTCTGGAAGAGTAGATCAATATTTGATATCTTTGGATTCACGCATTGCGACTTTAAGGAATGATACCGAAGTTTTTATAGAGCAGGCACCCTTTAATATTAAATTGATACAGTTAAAAGATGAGAGTTTCTTGAAGACCCTTAGACAGAAACTGCTCTGGGGAGAAGATAGACGTAATTAATAGCCCTTGATTAACATTATTAACCAAACCATGATATTTTTATAGCATATAAATAGCGACTTACTGCTTATAAAATATCAGAATGTATATATTTGCAAACTTTGAAAGGTATGAACTTTAGAAACTTAGCCATACTATTTATGCTGACCACAAGCTTGTCAAGCGCTCAGATGTTTGAGATTGGCGGATTTGTTGGAGGGAGTAATTATATCGGTGATGTCGGATCTTCATGGTATATAAACCCCAATAGTTTAGCCGTTGGAGGTGTTTTTAAATGGAATGTCAGTGAGCGATATGCCTATAGGGCATCCGTTACTGCTTCACAATTACGTGCCTCGGATAAAGATGCTGATACATACGGACGATTTAAACGAGGATTAAATTTTTCGAATAATGTAATTGAAGGTGCTTTGGGAATGGAGTTTAATTTTTGGGAGTTTGATCTAGGTCCATTTTCAAGATCCGTGACACCTTATATTTATGGTGGTGGAGCAGTATTGTGGTATGAAAATTTGTACTACGACGAGTTGAACTTCCAAAATGGAAATAATGGTGATAAAAGTGCTCTAGTAGACAAAAATAAAATTACTTTTGCCATCCCGATGGCCTTGGGGGTGAAAGCAAAGATTAATACACGATTTGTATTAGGAGCCGAAGTAGGGGTGCGTTATACCTTTACCGATAATTTGGACGGGAGTTACCCAAGCGATGACACTAAGGTGAGGTTTGGTAACGTTTTAAGTGATGACTGGTATGTTTTCTCTGGGATTACCTTAACCTATACATTCGGAAAGGAATCGTGTTATAGCTGTTTTTGATTGATCAATAATGAATGAAGATATAATTAATAAAGATAATTTACCAAAGCATATTGCTATAATTATGGATGGCAATGGGCGTTGGGCCAAACAAAAAGGGAAGCTTAGGGTTTTTGGCCATGAGCATGGGGCTAAAACGGTAAAGAAAATAGTTGAAGCCTGCGGATCCTTGGGCATCGAAAATTTAACCTTATACACCTTTTCTACCGAGAATTGGAGTAGGCCAAAGCTAGAGGTCGAAACTCTGATGCGCCTTTTGGTGTCTTCTTTAAAGAAAGAGTTAAATACCCTGATTAAAAATAATATTAAACTTAGGGCCATTGGAAGCCTTGAAAGTCTACCATCTTTAGCCCAAAAGGAATTGTTGGAAGTGATAGGAAAAACCAAGGACAATTCAAAAATGACACTCACCTTGGCGCTTAGTTACGGGTCTAGAGAAGAACTAAAAAATGCCATAGTACAGATAAGTACTAAAGTTAAAAATAATATAATTTCTCCCGATTCTATTGATGAATCGATTATTAATAATCATCTTTACACGCATGATTTGCCAGATGTGGACTTGTTGATCAGAACAAGTGGAGAGTGCAGGATAAGTAATTTTTTACTTTGGCAGATAGCTTATGCGGAATTGTACTTCACCGATACACTTTGGCCAGACTTTACCAGAGAACACTTGTGTGAGGCAATTGTAAATTATCAAAACAGAGAACGTAGATTTGGAAAAACAAGCGAACAACTTAACTAAGAATATCATGTTGAAGCGATATTTGGGTATCCTTTTATTACTACTAATTTTTACGAAATACGCAAGTGCACAGGATACTACCTTTGATAAGGGAGAGGAATACATTCTCGGAGGTATTGATGTTACTGGAGTAGAGACTTATAACGACCAGAGTGTTATTAGTTACACAGGATGGAGAATTGGACAAAAGATTACTGTTCCGGGAGAGCAAATCAGCGATGTGATTAGTAAGCTTTGGGGACTTAATTTATTTAGTGACATCAACATCTACAAAACTAAGATTGAAGGCGATAAGATATTTCTTGAAATAAGTGTTGTTGAGCTTCCCGTTCTAGCTGATGTAAAGGTAACTGGTATTAAAGAAAGAAAGATTGATGACCTTATTGAAGAGGCAGATCTTAAAAAAGGTAAAAAAGTAACTGAAGGTTTTCTTGCCAATACCAAAAGCTACCTTACTAATAAATATAAAAAGGAAGGTTTCTTAAATACTAAGGTGAATATCAACACCATTAAATCCGATACTGTTGAAACCAGTAATGAGGTAAAAATGGTCGTAGCAATTGATAGGGGTGAAAAAGTAAAAGTTGGTAATATTGAGTTTCACGGTAATGAAATGCTAAGTGATAGGAAGCTCAGAAAGTCCATGAAAAATACCAAGCAGAAGGTGTTCGGTCGTTTTTGGAAAAAATCGAAATTTATTCCAGAAGATTTTGAAGCTGATTTAACCTCTGTGATTGACACATATAAAGAAAACGGTTACCGTGATGCGCGTATTATAACTGATACAGTTGTTCGTCAAAATGAAAAAACTATTGACATAGACATTACCCTACAGGAAGGTGATAAATATTACTTCGGAGAAATCGACTTTGTAGGTAATACAGCTTATTCAGACCAGCAATTAGGAAGAATCCTAGGGCTTAAAAAAGGAGATGTATACAATGGTGTTTTATTCGACAAACGAATTGAGGATAACACCAAGCCTGATGGTAACACTATTGCAAACTTATACCAAAATAATGGGTATTTGTTCTCACAAATTAACCCAGTAGAGGTTTCTGCAAAAAATGATACGATCGATTTTGAAGTGCGTATTGTTGAAGGTAAATTGGCTTATTTCCAAGAAGTGAGTGTTTCTGGAAATGAGAGAACCAATGACCATGTAATTTATAGAGAACTTAGAACACGTCCTGGACAGTTGTATTCCAAAGAGAATGTTGTTCGAACCATCCGAGAATTAGGACAGTTAGGATTCTTTGATCCTGAAACAATTAATCCTGAGATCAAAGATGCCAATCCAGAGGCTGGTACTGTAGGAATTAACTATGCCTTGACGGAAAAAGGATCCAGCCAGATCGAACTTCAGGGTGGTTACGGTGGTGGTGGATTCATCGGAACTGTAGGACTTTCTTTTAATAACTTTTCTATTAAAAATATCTTTAACGGAGAAGAATACAAACCTGTTCCAATGGGTGATGGTCAAAGATTGTCACTTCGTTTACAAGCAAGTAGATTCTTCCAAACCTATAGTTTCTCTTTTGTAGAGCCTTGGTTAGGAGGGAAGAAGCCAGTTCAGTTTTCTACTTCTATATCAAGAACATTACAATTTAGATATAACCCAAGAACGGGAGATGCTGATAAGGATCAACGTTTTGTAATCACGGGTGCTACAGTTGGTCTTGCCAAAAGATTGCGTTGGCCTGATGATCACTTCCAGTTATCTCATGCCTTGAGCTACCAGCACTATGATCTTCAAAATTACAACACTTCGTTGTTTACTTTTGGAAATGGGTATTCTCACAACTTTGCATACACAATTCAGCTAAGTCGAAATAACACTTATGTGAATCCAATTTTCCCGATGGGAGGATCAGAGTGGAATATTAGCTTAAAGCTCAGTCCACCATATTCGTTGTTTAATAATATTGATTATGGGAATTTAGAGAATGATCCTGAGTTCCAAATGATCAATTCTCAGAATCAGGTGGTGCCAGATCAACCTAAAATTGATCAGGAAAAGTATAAATTGCAAGAATTCTATAAAGTTAAGTTTTCTGGAAACTGGTATACCAATATTGTAGCTAAATTGGTTTTGAAAACAGGAATCGAATTTGGGTTCTTAGGTGCCTATAATGATGAGAGAGGTGTGATACCCTTTGAGCGTTTCTTCTTAGGAGGAGATGGTTTAGGGAATTATACACTAGATGGAAGGGATAATATTTCTTTAAGAGGATATCCGAATCAATCCTTATCAGGTATTGATGGTTCTACAGTGTATAATAAGTTCTCTTTGGAACTTAGATACCCGATTACTTTAAAACCAACAGCATCTATTTATGGATTGACATTTGTCGAAGGAGGTTCAGCCTATGACACCTTTAATCAATACAATCCGTTTAATTTAAAAAGATCTGCAGGCCTTGGGGTGCGTATTTTTATGCCAGCCTTTGGACTATTGGGAATCGACTTTGGATATGGATTTGATCCAATTCCAGGAGAGGTTGAGCCAAGTGGATGGCAAACGCACTTTATAATTGGGCAGCAGTTTTAAATTTTGGCACGATATTTTCTATATATAAGTAGTTGTTGTTTTTTGGGGGAAGTAGTACAATGGATACTTGATATATAAATTTTTTTTAGTTTCTTCGTATTCTGTATGTAATTAAACCTAAAACCATGAAACCAACTACCGTTCTTTTAGTATTGTTATTATCTATTGGGAGCTTTTGTGTAAATGCTCAAAGAGGTGTTCGTATTGGATATGTGGATATGGATTATATCCTTGAGAGTGTTCAAGAATACCAAACGGCTAACGAACAATTAGCCAAGAGAGTTCAAAAGTGGAAGGTTGAGGTAGAGGAGCAAAAGGCAAGTATCGCGCAAATGAGAAGTGATCTTGCGGCAGAGAAGGTGCTACTTACTAAGGAGCTCATACAGGAGCGCGAGGATGAAATTAATGCCTTGGAACTTCAAATGAAGGACTATCAGCAAGATAGGTTTGGACCCCAGGGTGATTTAGTGCGTCAGCGTAGTCAATTGGTCAAGCCAATACAGGATCAAGTTTTCAATGCGGTTCAGGAAATTGCAGCCAATAAAAAATTTGATTTTGTTTTTGATAAGTCTGCTGATGTTGTTATGTTGTACTCCGATAGACGTTTTGATATAAGCGATCAGGTATTGCGTAGTATCAATGCTACTAGAAAAAGAGGCGGTGTAAATGAAAATAGTGCTTTGGAAAAGTACGAAGAAGTAGAGCCAGATCCTGAGCTTTTAGAGCGTCAACAAGCCTATGAACAAAAGAAAGAGGATAGGGCAGCGGAGATTGAGCAAAGACGTGCTGATAAATTAAAAGAAATTGAGGCGCGTAAAAAAGCCTATGAAGAGCGAAGAAAGAAGATGTTAGAGGAAAGAGAAGCTAAAAGACAAGAAAAATTAGAAGAAAGAGCAAAGCTCATAGAAGAGAGAAAGAATTCAAACTAAAAGGGAAACGACTAGGGCGTTGACAGTTAATTAATAAGTAAAACAATTTAGAAATTTTTAAAAACCATGAAACAGTTTAAAACATTAGTAATTGCAGTTGTATTGGCCATAGGTTCAGTAGGTTTTGCTAGCGCACAGAGTAAAGTAGCTCATATTGATGTACAGCAATTGGTACAGGATATGCCGGAGATGAAGGCTGCACAAGCAGAATTACAAAAACTACAAGGAACATATAAGACTGATATTGATGCAAGCTATCAAGCGCTTCAAAGTAAAATGAAGACATATCAGTCTGAAGCTGCTACACAATCTCAAGAAGAGAACCAAAAACGTGCTCAGGAGGTTGAGGGAATGCAACAAAACATCATGCAAGCGCAACAACAAGCACAACAAGAGCTTAGTCAAAAAGAAATGGAGCTATTAAAACCAATTCTAGAAAAGGCGAATGCTGCTATCTTAAAAGTTGGTAAAGCACAAGGTTTTGATTATGTTCTAGATGCCTCTAGTGGTTCTGGAGTAATCTTAGCTGATGGTAAAGATCTTTTAGCTGAGGTTAAAAAAGAACTAGGATTTTAAGATTTAAATTTTAGTATAATATGCACTGAACTGTCTATATTTACATAGGCAGTTTTTTTATTTTATAAACAGGTGAACGCAAACCCTATTGGTATATTCGATTCTGGACTTGGTGGACTTTCCGTTTGGGAAGCCCTTTATGATTTGATGCCTGAAGAGTCCATGTTGTATTTGGCTGATAGTAAATACGCACCTTACGGTCATCGTCCTCAAAGTGAAATTATCCAGCTCAGTATCAAGAATATGGATTACTTGCTTGAAAAGGGGTGTAAAATAGTTGTAGTGGCTTGTAATACTGCAACCACCAATGCTATAGAGATTTTACGCCAATCCTATAGTGTTCCAATCATCGGTATAGAACCAGCTATAAAACCAGCTGCACTGAATTCTAAAACTGGTGTGGTAGGAGTGCTAGCAACAAGAGGAACCTTAGCGAGTAGTTTGTTTACAAAAACGGCTGCTTTGTATGCTAAGGATCGTAAAGTGATAGAGCAGTACGGTGATGGACTAGTAACCTTGATTGAAGCTGGAGAAATGCAGTCCGATCAGATGCATCAATTACTTTTGGAGTACCTAAACCCCATGATTAGTGCAGGGATCGATTATCTGGTACTCGGATGTACACATTACTCCTTTTTACGCCCTCAACTTGAAGAAATCCTCCCTAAGCAGGTCAAGATCATCGATGCGGCTAATGCAGTGGCTAAACAAACTAGAAGTATTTTAGAGAAGCAGAACTTACTAAATCAGGGAGCTCAAAGGCCAACCCTTAGGTTTTATACCAATAAGGACATCAGCGTCATGCAGCGCTTTTTACAGGCGCATCCAGCAGATAAAATTATTCAACAAGTCGATTTCTAAATAAATCTATTTTTTCCTTATGTAAGTAAGGTAGCTAAAGGAGTATTTATGCCTATCATCTTTTAGGTGGTGTTCCTGCGCGGTTAGTTCCCACTCCTGAGGATCGATTTCAGGAAAAAAGGTATCTGCTTCAACAGTTGCGTGAACGCGGGTGAGTTCTATTTTATCGGCAATATCCATAGCTTGCTTGTAGATTTCTCCACCACCGATAATAAAGGGTTGTGGATCGCTCACAGATGCTTTTAAGGCAGTTTCTAGACTGTGAGCCACAATACAGTTCCCCACTGCTTTGTAGTCTTCTTTTCGCGTAATAATAATATGGGTTCGGTTTGGAAGTGCTTTGGGTAAACTTTCAAAGGTTTTGCGTCCCATGATAATATGGTGACCACTGGTAAGCTCCTTAAACCTCTTAAAATCATCAGGTAGGTGCCAAACCAGATCGTTGTCTTTTCCAAGAGCGTTATTTTCTGCTGCAGCTGCTATAATAGTGATCATTAAGGTAATGGGTTTTGCGGGTTTGTACTAGCTTTTTTAGCGGCTTCTCTTTCCATTTCTTCTTGGATTTTTGCTAGTTTATTTTTCTGTAGATTAACTAATTTTTCACGCTGTTCGCGTTCCCATTTTTTACCCAAAAATCTATTGGTGACAAAGACATTGATCAAATGCAATAGAAATATGAAAGTCCAAATACAAATCCCCCAAACAAACCAGTTGTATTGCACATAATAGTTTAGAAACTTATTGGCTACAATCATAAATATACTTCCTAAAAGAAAGATTACAAAATGATAATATAATCGCTTTTTTTGTCGAATCCTGCTTTGTGCTGTCTCAATGAGTTCGTGTTGGTCGATGTCGATCTCTAGAAGCTTCTTCGGGTCTTTTTTAGAAAACATAGTTCTGATATTTTTACTAAAGTTACAAAATACAAGTCATTACCGGTAAAAATAATTCCAGGTCACCTAATAATAATTAAAGAATTCTTCTAGCATGATCAAAAGCGTAATTCCAATAACCTTCACTTAGAAATGAAACAAGAACGCCTCTTGATGTGGTGGAATGAATGAATTCAATATCACCTGCTCGGGTACTCACCACTAGTCCCACATGGTTGATTCTTTTTCTGTTTTTACTAGTGGTAAAGAATAAAAGGTCGCCTTTTTCAACTTCTTTTAGCTTAATTTTTTTGCCCTGTTTTGCCATTTGGGCAGATACTCTTTGCAGTGGTATGCCATGCTCTTTAAAAGATACATAGATAAGTCCTGAACAATCCATTCCCTTTTTTGTGGTTCCTCCATATCGGTATGGAGTTCCATTATAGTTCATGGCTGTTTTTATAATGGCATTTGATTTTTTAGATTCTTTCCCAGACTTCTCTCTGCGATCTTCTTGATCAGATGTAGGTTGGGTGTTTTCACTCTTAGGTGTATCTGCTGAAACCGATACAGTCCGTTGGTTGGATTTACATCCGATAAGGCTAATAAGAAGTATTGCGATAAATAAATTTCTCATGTTGTTATTTTGGGCTTGGAGGGCAAATTAAGAAATTTTATCATAAATCAGTTGGGCCGTCTTTAAACTTGCGCCATTTCCACCTAACTTTTGTTCAAGTTCAAAATAATCTAGGAACATCTTCTTTCGAACTTCTTCACTGAGGATTTTTTCAAGTTCTAATTTGAGGTTTTTTGAATTAAATTCCGATTGTATAAGTTCCTTGACCACTTCCTTGTCCATTATTAAATTGACTAGAGAAATGTATTTCAAGGTAATAATACGTTTTGCAATTTGATAACTGATCCAGTTTCCTTTATAACACACGACCTCTGGTACTTTGAATAGGGCAGTTTCTAAGGTCGCTGTTCCACTTGTAACAAGCGCTGCCTTTGAAACACTCAGTAATTCATAGGTTTTGCCACTGACAAATTGAACATTACTTTTTTTGATAAATTGTGCATAGAACTGGTAGTCTTGACTTGGGGCTCCTGCGATTACAAATTGATACTGCTTAAAATCATCTACAATGCTTAGCATCACGCTTAACATATTGGAAATTTCTTGTTTTCTACTACCAGGAAGTAGGGCGATGATTTCACGTTGATCCAAGTTGTTTTCCAATCTAAACTGATCGGGAGTAATTTGCGGGGCGTAATGAATGGCATCCAATAGGGGGTGACCTACAAAGTGGACTGGAAACTTATGTTTTTCTTCGTAAAACTCCTTTTCAAAGGGAAGAATGACAAACATCTCATCGATGTCTCTTTTGATGGCTTCTATCCTTGATTCTCTTGAGGCCCATATTTGAGGGGATACATAATAAAAGGTTTTGTATCCTAAAGGCTTTGCCCATTTGGCAATGCGTAAATTAAAACCGGAATAATCGATAAAGATCAGTACATCGGGTTGAAATTTTTCAATATCCTGCTTGCAATATTTTATGTTTGAAAAGATCTTTCTCAAATTCAGGAGCACCTCGAAAAACCCCATAAAGGCTTGTTGTTTGTAATGGCGAACAAGTTCTACCCCTTGGTCCTTCATCAGATCTCCTCCCCATCCCCTAAAGTCAGCATTATCATCAACTGTTTTAAGTGCCTTAACTAAATTGGAGGCATGCAAGTCGCCTGATGCTTCTCCTGCAATGATATAGTACTTCACGATCTTTTAATTTAAATTCAAAATAACTTTAACAGCAAAATTATTATTGCCGTTAGAAATGTAGCAATTAACACCCCTTTTGCTCTATGGTCACGTTTTAACTTAATGAAACCAAAAAATGCAGCTAGATTTAAAAGCGCACCTAAGGCTAAGATACTTCCTATGTGACCTTGTTCTCTAGCGATTTGTAGGCTGGTAGCAATAGAAAGGTCTGAAAAAATTAAGATATAACCTAGTGTTCCAATGACGTTGGCTATAATTCCTACGATAAAGCCAATGGTGATTTCTTTTCTAATGATCAAATTCCCAGGTGTTTAAATCTTGAATTGTGTGATGTGCTGTCAGGTCAAATTGCACTGGAACAACAGAGACATAGCCGTTTTCTAAAGCCCATTCATCGGTGTCTTCACCTTTGTCTTGGTTGACAAATTTTCCAGATAGCCAGTAATAATCTCTACCCATGGGGTTGGTTCTTTTGTCGACAGACTCTATCCAACGGGCTTTGGCTTGACGACAAATCTTGATGCCTTTAATTTCGTTTTTCTTTAGTTTGGGAAAGTTAACATTTAATACCACTCCTTTTGGGATGCCGTTTTTAAGGGCATTTTCAGTAATGGTTTTAACGTAATCCTTCACCGCGTCAAAGTCAGCCTCCCAAGAATAGTCACATAGTGAAAACCCTATACCTGGGATCCCTTCAATTCCTGCTTCAACAGCAGCACTCATGGTTCCAGAGTAGATAACGTTAATCGAGGAGTTGGACCCGTGATTAATACCACTGACGCAAATATCTGGTTTACGGTTGAGTATTTCATTGACTGCGAGTTTTACACAATCCACTGGCGTACCGCTACAACTGTATTCTAAATGAATGTCTTTTTCGTCTATGGTGATGGGACTGCAGTATAATGTTGAATTTAAAGTAATAGCATGTCCCATAGCACTTTGTGGGCTATCTGGTGCTACTACAATTACATCTCCAAGTTGATTCATTACCTCTATGAGCGCTCGCAAACCAGGAGCGGTAATACCATCGTCATTGGTGACAAGGATTAAGGGTTTTTTTTCCATTTTTATACAAAATTGATATCGCTAAAATAATGAAATTAAAGTACAATGGAGGTACTTAGATGTTTAACAAAATATTAGTTGATATTTAGGTATTTGGCATAATATTTTCTTTAATTTAGTCGTCCTTTTGCCATGATATCGCAAAAAAGGTAAATCATATGAAGGTAAGAATTACTTTAACACAAAAGTTTTTTCTTATATTGGAGGCATCACAGGGATAATGGTTTAGAGTGTGCCATTGAAAAAATGATGAGATAAGAATCTCTGTAAAAAAAAATTAATAAATGAAAAGGAATTTAGTGTATGTATTGGCCGTATTGCTTATATCGGCCGCATCGTGTAGTTTTACCAATAAGTCGTTTGACAATCCAGATAAGGACAAACTTCTCATAGATCTTATTACCTATGTATTAGAAAACGGTCATTTTGATCCAAAGAATTTTAACGACGAATTTTCCCAACAGGTCTACGATAATTATATTGAGAGCCTAGATCCGTTGAAGCGTTACTTTCTACAATCCGATATTGATGAATTCAGTGCCTATCGCGAGGCTATTGACGATCAGATTAAAACCTCAGATATCAGCTTTTTTACCTTGACCTATGAGCGGTTAATGCAGCGCATGGATGAGGCTTCGGTGATGTATAAAGATGTTTTGGAGACTCCATTTGATTATTCAAAGGATGATAGCATTGATGTAAATTATGACAAGCTGGGTTATGCTAAAAACAAAGAAGAGTTGTGGGAGCGTTGGAGAAAACAACTAAAATTCTCCACTCTTGAACGATACGCCTCTGCACTGGAGAGTGCAGAAGACTCTATTGATAGTGATTTAGACCAAGAAGATAAGGCTGCTTTAAATGAAGAGGTTGAATTCCAAGAGGCAATCGATACTACTTATTTGCCAACTGATGATCCTGTGGCACTGGAGAAAAAAACCAGAGAGGCAACACTTAAAACTCTTGGAGAGTATTTTGAATTTATGGAAGACCTAGACCGTGAAGATTGGTTTTCAGCGTATCTGAATGCTATTGTAGGTGGTTTTGATCCTCATACGGTGTATTTTGCACCAGAGGAAAAGGAGCGTTTTGATACCAGTATGTCTGGGAAGTTTGAAGGAATTGGGGCAAGGCTTCAGAAAAAAAGTGACCATATTAAAATTGTTGAAATTATCTCAGGAGGACCTGCTTGGCGCGGTGATGACCTAGAGGTAGGGGATGAGATTGTTAAAGTTGGTCAGGAAGGTGAAATCCCAGTGAGTATTGTTGGAATGCGATTGGAGGATGCGGTAAAACTCATTAAAGGTCCAAAAGGAACCAAAGTACTACTTACCGTAAAACGCGTTGACGGATCCATTGAAGAGATTCCAATTGTACGTGATGTGGTTGAATTGGAAGAGTCTTATGCGAAGTCTTCTATTGTTAAAAAGAATGATCGCATCTTTGGAGTTATTAATTTGCCTAAGTTCTATATTGACTTTGAAGATTATAACGGAAGGAATGCATATTCTGATGTAGCTAAAGAGGTAGAGAGAATGAAGGAAGCTGGTGTAGAAGGTCTAGTGTTGGATTTAAGAAACAACGGCGGTGGATCACTAAAAACAGTGGTTGATATGGCAGGACTTTTTATTAAAGAAGGGCCTATAGTACAAGTCAAATCTACTGGAAAGAAAAAGGAAATATTATCCGATAAGGATGATCGTATACAATGGGAAGGTCCACTAGTGATTCTGGTGAACGAATTATCAGCATCTGCCTCTGAGATTTTAGCAGCTGCAATGCAAGACTATAAAAGAGCGATTGTCCTTGGGAGTAAGCAAACCTATGGTAAGGGTACTGTTCAAAATATCATTAATCTAAATCAGTTCTTAAGAGGAAGTAATGAGTTTGGTGATGTTGGAGCGCTGAAAGTAACCACTCAGAAGTTCTATCGTATTAGTGGAGAATCAACACAATTAGAAGGCGTGAAGAGTGATGTGATTGTTCCAGATAAGTATAGTTATACTGATATAGGTGAAAAAGATCAAGATAATCCACTACCCTGGGATAAGATTGAGGCTGCGCCTCATAAGCCATGGAGCGGTTATATTGACTATGATCTTACCATTGAGAGAAGTAAAGAGCGCATGGCTCAAAATCCACAGCTTCAGTTGATCGATCAAAATGCACGATGGATCAAAGAGCAGCAGCAGGAAAAAGTATATTCGCTGAATCTAAATGATTATAAGCTGGAAGCTGAGCAAGATAAAGAAGTCATGAAACGCTTTAGAGATATTTCTGAGTATGAAACTAATCTGAGCTTTACCTCGCTTGGTTACGAGAAGGAATTAATGGCCAGTGACACCATTTTAAAGGCAAAAAGAGAGCGTTGGCATGCTAATTTATCCAAAGATGTATATATTGAAGAAGCGATTCATGTGTTAGAGGATTTAAAGGTAAGTACTATGAAAAGTGGAAAGGTCGCTCGAATAAGAGATTAACAATTTTTAAAATATACAAAAGAGAAGGGCCGTTTAGTTTTAACAATTAAGCGGTCTTTTTTGTTTTAATTATAATTCCAAGCTGTTAGATAGCCTATAAAACTTTAAAGGACTAAGGAATGTTTCGCAATTATCTTTTTGCGTTATAAGATTGTTTATACATTATGGATTACTGTCTTGTAATGTGACTGAAAATAATCGCTCTTATTTCCCTTTAGTTTTTGGGTCTTACCATTCGTTGATACGGTTGGCATCGAGTTTTAAAAATATAAACAAGAGCATGGTAAATCCTAGAAGACCAGAGCCTCCATAACTAAAGAAAGGCAATGGTATTCCAATTGTGGGTAACAGCCCAATTACCATTCCTATATTGATTGCAAAATGAAAGAATAGAATCGATGCAACGGAGTAGCCATAAATCCTGCTAAAGGATGATTTCTGTCGCTCTGCAAGAAAGATTACTCGAAGTACCAAAGCTGCGAATAGAAGCACAACAAGACCACTGCCCATAAACCCCCATTCTTCTCCCACGGTACTAAATATATAATCGGTGTGTTGTTCTGGCACAAAATTTCCTTTGGTACGGGTCCCCTCTAAAAAACCTTTTCCACTAAATCCTCCAGAGCCTATAGCTGATTCTGACTGATAGGTGTTATAACCTATTGTCTTTCGAATATGATCCAACTCTGCTGGGTTGTGTTCTAAGCGTAGCCATAAGCTGAAACGATCTCGGTGACGTTGTTCAAATACATGATCATAGATAAAGGATACCGAATAAGAAACCGCAATAGTGACTATAGTTATTGTGACAAGTCTAAAAACTGAAATTTTTCTTTTTCTTCGCTTTGTAATAAAATACCATAAGATAAGGATTACTATGGTTATTAAGCTCACCCATAGGGTTCCTATTAACAAGGTAGATATAAAGACAATGGCTCCAAATACTCCGACAAGCAAATAGTTGGCCGATAGTCCTTCTCTGTAGAGTACAAAGAAAAAAGCCAGGTATACAAGTGCACTACCTGGGTCAGGCTGAGGAATAATCAGTAGGGCAGGCAAGCATATAATTGCAAAAGCCTTTAAAAGGTCTTTAAAGTTGTTGAGGTCCGTTTGAATATCACTGACAAAATTAGCCAAGGCAAGAGCCGTAGCTGCTTTTGCAAATTCAGAAGGCTGTAAGGTCATACCTCCGATGGCATACCAGGAAGTGGCCCCGTTAATGTTCTTACCAAATAGAAAAAGGCCAGCTAGAGATAGTATGGTCGCTAGATAGATCACACTAGAGAAACGTTCATAAAATTTGGTTTCAATAGCCAGGGTAATAATAATGGTCAAGAAACTAACTATGATAAACATTAGTTGTTTACCGTGGAAGGTGTCAAGGTTCATGAGTCCTTGATGGTCGGAAGAATAGGTAGTTGAATAGATGTTTATCCAACCTATAAACACCAGACAAGCATATAGCAAAATGCTAAACCAGTCAATTGATTTAATAAAATTATTCATCGGTTGTTGGGGTGTTTATAGCCTTGCTTTGAGGTATTTCTTCTTCCTTTGGTTTAGGCCATTCGTTGTAGGTTTTACCATCGTTTATATAAAATGATTCTCCACCTAGTGGTTTTTCGTATTCGTCGATTAAACTACCCTGAAGTACATAGGCCTCTAAATCGGTACGACTAACAGTGCCGTTTATGTACTTATCTATCATTAAACCAGATATTCTACCAGCCCATCGGCTTCCCCAATAACCGTTTTCAACAAATACTGCAATGGCAATTTTTGGATTATCCACAGGGGCGAAGGCCACAAAAATTGAGTGGTCGGTCAATTGAACTCGTTTGCCTTCTATTCTAGTGAAGTTTTCAGCGGTACCCGTTTTTCCTGCTATTTCGATTCCTGGGATCTTTAAGAATCTCGCTGTTCCTTTTTCATAAACATCATGCATTCCTTGAACAACGGGTTCAAAATTCTCAGGGTCTATGGAAGTATGCTTTTCTATAATGAAATCGTGCGCAATGGTATCGTTTTCAATTTTCTTTATTATATGAGGCGTATAGTACGATCCTCTGTTTGCAATTATAGCTGTTAGATTGGCCAGCTGAATCGGTGTGGTGAGAATTTCTCCTTGGCCGATGGAGTTTGAAATGGTGTTGGTGGCAAACCATCTGTTTTCTCCGTAAATACTGTTGTAGGTAGTGGCGCTTGGAACGCGTCCCGCTTTCCCAATTGGCAGGTCATAGCCTAAGAAGTCGCCCAAACCAAAACTCTTTACGTGTTCATTCCACGCATTGAGTCCTTCTTCAGCACTTGGATACTTTTCAATTATTTTTCGATAAGTCGACGCAAAATACGTGTTACATGATCTGTATATCCCACGATTCATGTCGTTTATACTACCATAACTACAATGGCAACGCATAAATGCGCCACGTCCGTAGTGATAACCCCCATTACAAACCACCGTGGAATTTTCGTCGATTACCCCTTCCTGTAGACCGATTAGGGCATTGACAGCCTTAAAAGGAGAGCCTGGAGGGTACATTGCAATAAGACCTCTGTCGTATAAAGGTTTTGCAATGGAGTCGTAATAAAGTTGTGTATAGTTCTTTGATCGCTCACGTCCTACAAGCAGAGCTGGGTCATAGGAGGGTGCCGTGACTAGAGTTAGAATCTGACCCGTAGAGGGTTCAATTGCTACGATACCACCTCGCTTATTTTGCATTAATTTCTCCCCGTAGGCTTGAAGGTCAATATCAAGTGTTAGCTGGATGTCTTTTCCTGGTACTGGTAGGGTATCGTAAATGCCACCTTTATAGGAGCCGATTACCCTATTAAAACGGTCTTTCTGAATAAACTTTACGCCCTTTCGACCTCTTAGTGTTTCTTCATATTGTTTTTCAACACCTTGTCGACCGATAAGTTCTCCTGATTGGTAATAGGTGTTGTTTTTAAGATCCCGCTCGTTCACCTCACTAATATACCCTAGAACATTTGCCCCGACATGGGTGATATAATGTCTAAGGGACCGCTTTTGAATATAAAAACCTTCGTACTTTCTCATTTTCTCCTGAAGTACGGCATATTCCTTTTTGGATAATTGTTGTACAAAAACCGAAGGGAGTCGGGGAGAGTAGTTATTAGCTTTTCTGAATTTTTTATCGAAATCCTCTGTAGTAATATTTAATAAGGTGCAGAATTCTAAGGTATCTAATGGCTTTACTTCCCTTGGAATGACCATTACATCATAAGAGGGCTGATTGTCTACTAGTAATTTGCCATTTCTATCGTAGATATGGCCTCGTTCAGGATAATCGTAAACAGCCTTAATAGCAGTATCATCCAATGGGTTTTGACTACTATTATCTATTAATTGCAGATAGGTTAACCTGCCCAAATAAACAAATGTAGTTAGGATAATAATAAATGCTAAAAGTAATTTTCTCATGAACTCCTCCTGCTAAATAATGAGATGAAAATTAAACACAAAAGTAGGGTGAATATTGCAGAAAACACCGTTTTTTTCAAGATCAATACAATATGTGCAAAACTAAAAATCTCTAAAGAGAAAAGGATCAGATGATGTGTTAAAATTAGGATAAGAAGGAAGTTAATACGCTGCCCGAAATGCGTCTTTTCAATTTTGATGTTATAATAGTCATAACTCAGGCCAAAAACAAAGCGCATCATCATGGGTCTTAAGTACCCTATTACAAGACATGCTGCTGCGTGAACCCCTCCAGAATCGCTAAAGATATCAATACAAAACCCTAGAATGAAGCAGCATAAGATAAAAAAGATCCTGTTGTCCTTGTTATAAGGGAAAAAAACAATAAACAGAATGTAGATATATGGATTGATATATCCCAAAAAGTTAATGTGGTTAAATAGTACTACTTGGAAAAGCACCAAAACCAAAAAATTGACTGTATTTATAAAGACAGTTTTATTCATCGAGGCTGTTTTCCAATTCTAAAATTTCTTTTCTATTCAGGTTTTCTAATATATAGACTTGGTCTAAGGTGGTCATGTCATTAAATAAGTCCACATCGATAAGATAGTAATTCTCTGAGACATCTAATGAAAAGTCTTTTATGGTCCCAATGAGTATTCCTTTTGGAAATATACTGGACATCCCTCCAGTTATGATGGTGTCTCCTTTTTTAATCGGAGCCGAACGTAGTACATCGACTAGTTGAACCACATTGAAATCATCTCCATTCCATTTTAAGGATCCGAAATTATTGGTGTTTTTTATAGCAGCGTTTATTTCGGAGTACGTGTTGAGTACCGATTGAATGTTGGCATAGCCAGAAGAGGTGTTCTCGATAATACCAACGATTCCTTTACTGGTTATAACGCCCATATCCTGTGCGATACTATCCGAGCTTCCTTTATCAACTAAAAGATAATTGTTTAATTTGTTGTAGCTGTTCTTTATAATGGAGGCAGGACGAACTTTAAATTTTCTATCCAGAGAATCAGAATCCTTAAGACTATCCTTAATAGGAATGCCGCTATTTAAGAGCAATTTTCTTAAATAGCTGTTCTCCTGTATTAATTGTTGATTGTATTGTTTGAGATACAGGTAATCACCTATGTTGTTGGAAGTGTTATATATACCTCCTGAAACCCAATTCGCGGAATTTACAAACTTTGTATTGTGATAGGAGTGTGACTGAATTACAAGAAAAAGTGAGAAGCAAAAAAGCACAAAAAATGTAATAAAGGTTTTATGCCTTATTAAAAAATTGACTATTTGTTGCATTCACTTGTTTTATTTTATCAAGATAGGTTTGTACTTCTCTAAATTTTTTAATGCAATTCCTGTACCTCTTACTACTGCTCTGAGTGGATCTTCTGCAATGTAAACTGGAAGGTCTGTCTTTTGAGAGATTCGCTTGTCTAGTCCTCTTAGCATAGAGCCACCTCCAGCTAAGTAAATTCCAGTGTTGTAAATATCTGCAGCTAGCTCTGGTGGGGTTTGAGATAATGTTTCCATTACTGCATCCTCGATACGCAAGATAGACTTATCTAGGGCTTTTGCAATTTCTCTATAAGAAATCTGCACTTGTTTTGGCTTACCAGTAAGCAAATCACGACCCTGTACACTCATTTCTTCCGGCGGAATTTCTAAGTCCTCAGTGGCTGCTCCAATGGCGATCTTTATATTTTCTGCTGTAGTTTCTCCAACATATAGGTTGTGTTGGGTACGCATATAATAGATGATATCGTTGGTGAATACATCCCCAGCTATTTTTACTGATTTATCACAGACGATTCCTCCAAGAGCGATCACGGCGATCTCTGTTGTTCCACCTCCTATATCGACAATCATGTTTCCTTTGGGTTGCATGATATCAAGCCCAATACCGATGGCTGCTGCCATGGGCTCGTGGATTAGATATACCTCTTTTCCGTTGACACGTTCTGCGGATTCTTTAACTGCACGCATTTCAACCTCTGTGATTCCAGAAGGAATACAAATTACCATTTTTAGAGTTGGTTGGAAAAAGCGTTTTTTCAGCGCTGGAATACCCTTGATGAACATGTTGATCATCTTTTCAGAGGCATCAAAATCAGCAATTACTCCGTCTTTTAATGGGCGGATTGTTTTGATGTTTTCATGGGTTTTACCTTGCATCATACTAGCTTCTTTCCCAACTGCTATAATTTTCCCAGTCATTCGGTCTCTGGCAACAATTGAGGGACTGTCTACCACAACCTTATCATTGTGTATAATCAAGGTGTTCGCAGTTCCTAAGTCAATGGCTATTTCTTCGGTCAAGAAGTCAAAAAATCCCATGAATAATTATTGTGTTAATAGGTTATTTCTATTTTAAAGGGCTCTATAATATACCGTTTTATTTTTATTTAAACCCCACAGTTTTAGTTGCTGTGAGGTTCATGATTTTTATAAATCTCCCAAATGTAATAAAATTAATGTTTAAAATGACGCGTTCCCGTAAATACCATGGAAACATTGTTTTCATTACAGTAATCGATGCTTAATTGGTCTTTAATGGAGCCTCCTGGTTGGATGACGCTTTCAACACCAGCCTTGCTTGCGATTTCTACACAATCAGGGAATGGGAAAAATGCATCACTTGCCATGGCAGAACCTTTGAGATCGAATTCAAAAGACTGCGCTTTTTCAATGGCTTGTCTTAAAGCATCAACTCTACTTGTCTGGCCTGTTCCACTTGCACACAATTGTTTATTCTTAGCCAACACAATGGTATTGGATTTTGTGTGCTTGCAAATTTTAGAAGCAAAGATTAAGTCCTCTAACTCATTTTCTGAAGGTTTATTGCTCGTAACATACGTAAGATCTTCAACAGTGTCTGTTTTAAGGTCTTTTTCTTGTACTAATACACCGTTAAGACAGGTTCGAACACTTTGCTTAGAGAATTCAACTTCTTTTTGAATAAGGATAATTCTATTCTTTTTACCTTTAAGTGCCTCTAGAGCCTCAGGTGCGTAAGAAGGTGCAATGACTACTTCACAGAATAAATTGTGTATTTCCTCTGCTGTTTCTAAGTCGATTTCTTTGTTTGAAATTAATACGCCTCCAAATGCAGATACTGGGTCTCCAGCTAAGGCATCAACGTATGCTTGTTTGATAGTGCTTCTTGTAGCAAGTCCGCAAGCGTTGTTGTGTTTTAAAATCGCAAAAGTTGGATCATCGTTTTTAAATTCTCCCATCAAATTCACTGCTGCATCAACGTCCAATAGATTGTTGTACGAAAGTTCTTTTCCGTGTACTTTGTCAAAGAGTTCTTCTAAATCACCATAGAAGTACCCTTTTTGATGTGGATTCTCACCATATCGTAGGGTTGAACCATTGGTTTGACTTACTTTAAAAGCTTCTAAAGATTCCTTTTCATTAAAATAATTGAAAATGGCGGAATCGTAATGAGATGAGATGTTAAATGCTTTGGCAGCAAAACGTCTTCTGCTTTCAATTGATATGTTACCGTTGTCTTGAAGTAAGAGGTCTAAGAATTCTTTGTAGTCATCCATAGAGGCAACACAAAGAACGTCTTTATAATTCTTAGCTGCTGCTCTGATTAATGAGATACCACCTATGTCGATTTTCTCGATTATATCTTGTTCAGATGCGCCACTGGCAACTGTCTTTTCAAATGGATAAAGATCGACAATGACAATGTCTAGTTGAGGGATTTCAAATTTCTCCAGTTCTTGTTGATCTGTTTGGTTATCTTGTCGGTTTAAAATACCTCCAAAAACTTTTGGGTGAAGTGTTTTAACACGCCCGCCTAAGATAGAAGGGTAACTAGTTACATCCTCTACTGGAACAACTGGGATCCCCAAATCTTTGATGAACTTTTCTGTACCACCTGTTGAGTATATGGTTACACCTAGTTCATCTAATTTTTTTACAATTGGCTCAAGGCCGTCTTTACTAAAAACTGAAATTAAAGCCGATTTGGCTGATTTGAAATCGTTCATTGTCGTTGTGTTATGATGGAGTGCAAAAGTAGTTTTTTTGCATTAATTTGCGAATCTATACGTGCTAAAAATCTTTTTTCTTAATTATATGGGCAACACTTTGGTTAACAAAGGTCAAAAAGTCTTCATCCTCTTTAGAAAATGGATCTACAGTGTGTGAATCGATATCGATTTGACCGATGTTTTCACCCTCTACAAATAGTGGAATGACTACCTCGGCTTTTACATCAATACTGCAGGAAATATAATTGTCCTGAGCTTTAACATCAGGGACTACAAAGTTTTGGTTTGAAACTGCAACTTGACCACAAATTCCTTTTCCAAATGGAATGATCACGTGATCCGTCGGCTGACCAGCAAAGGCTTTTAGCTTTAATTCTTCTTTATCTCCATTTTTAAAATAGAAGCCCACCCAATTGTAGTAATCGATGGACTGTTTTAAAAGTTCGCAAACTGCTGTAAGTTTCTCGGTAAGGGTTTGCTCTTGTTTAGAAAGAAGCGCTACCACCTTTGGTTTTAAGCTCTCAAATGGCATATTATATTGTTTTTGCAAAGGTAACTTTCTTGTCCTTGGAATCCTCTTAAATTTTAAAAATTGTTTTACTTAAGGCATATCGATGTATGAATCGTCACCCTGAACTTTTAGGAAGTCTTTGTTCTTCCAATCCGCCTTTGCTTGTTCTATGGTTTGGGGACTTGAGGATACAAAGTTCCAAAATATGTGACGTTTGTCCTCAAATGCTTCTCCTCCAAAGAGTAATAGATGTGTTTGATTGGAAACTTCCACGCTGCAGGCATCCTCGGTTTTGGATACGATCATGTTACCTTCTTCAATCACTTCTCCACAGGCGGTAATACTTCCTTTAATAATGCAAATGCCAATTTCTCCTTTGACCTGGTCTTGTATCTCTAATACGGTTTCTTGTAAACTTTTAATCTCGAGCATAAATAACGAAGAGTAAACAGGTACTGGTGCTTTTTGGTGATACCCTTCTCCAGCAACTAATCGGAATTTCAAACCATTTTCTTCCCAATTTGGGAGTTGGTCTTTTTCAAAATGATGAAACTCAGGTTCCATTTGTTCAAGATCCTTTGGAAGGGCTACCCATATTTGGAATCCGTGTAGGGGATAGGTTTTGCCGTCTCTGATCTGCTGTGGGGTACGTTCGGTATGTGTCACTCCTTTGCCAGCTGTCATCCAATTAACAGACCCTGGGGTGATGATTTGATCACTCCCTATACTATCTTTGTGATGTATTTGACCTTCAAAAAGGTAGGTGAGTGTGGAAAGCCCTATATGAGGGTGTTGTCCTACATCTAAATAATTTCCCGGTCTTATGGAAGCCGGTCCCATGTGGTCGATAAATATAAAAGGTCCGACCATTCTTTTTTTGCGAAAAGGTAAATAGCGACCAACTAAAAAATCTCCTATATCCCTGCTTCGTTGTTCAATGATTAATCCTTTGTTTGACATCTGATCATGTTTTCTTTAAAGATACTATTATTTAGGATAGTACTGCTAATGGAAAAATAATATTAGCATTATAATTAGTTGCTCAATTATTAAAGTTCCCGTGTAATAATATATTTCATGTAAATTTACCGAATCAGTCCTGTTTCTGTAGAGCGATCAGGCAGTAGAAGGGCTTTTAGACGCAACACAATGGATGTGATCACAGGTATCTTTACGCAAAATTAAAAGAATAATTTATGGACGATTCTGGTTTATCGAAAAAATTAAAGATTTAAGAATTCAAAACGGAATTACTCAGGAAGCTTTGGCTGAAAAGTCTGGATTAAGTCTAAGGACTATTCAAAGAATAGAAAACGGTGAATCTATCCCAAGAGGAGATTCCTTAAAGCGATTGGCTATTGCTTTGAACACATCTCTTGATGACATTATTGATTGGAAAATCCAAGAGGATAGAGGCTATCTCACAGTGATGTGTTTGTCTGCTTTAGCATTTTTGTTTTTTCCAATTCTAGGTATTATTGTCCCGCTAGTATTCTGGGTTCTTAAAAAGGACAAAGTCAAAAATGTTGATAGGGTAGGTAAGTCTATTTTAAATTTTGAGATCACTTGGGTGATTTTCTTTTTTTCGCTAATTATCTTGTTATTTACAGGTGTGATTGGTAAACTGGTGCTCTTTATTAATCCTGAAGCAAGGTTTAGTCTTGGACTAGTATATGCAGCTGTCCTTATCATTTATGGTTATAATTTGATAGTAATCATTGTAAATACAGTTCGTGTAGCAAGCGGTAAGCCTACAAAATATATTCCGGCAATTAGAATATTTAGATAGTAAAACGAGAATCAAGTGATATTTCAAAAATTTGTGAATTGTATTGTATTTTCACAATGGAATTAATGATTCAGATACTACTAATAATAAACAAAAGAGCCGTACTTAATTAAAAGTACGGCCCTTTGTATTGTGATGGTATGGTTTTTACATCATACCTGGCATTCCTCCGCCGCCCATTGGAGGCATTGCAGGAGCGTCTTCTTTAATATCAGTTAAAGAACATTCAGTGGTTAGGATCATTCCCGCAACTGAAGCAGCGTTCTCTAATGCGATTCTAGTTACTTTAGTAGGATCGATAATACCAGCTTCTAACATGTTTACATAAGAGTCAGTTTTAGCGTTGTATCCGAAATCCTTTTTACCTTCGTATACTTTAGCAACTACAACTGATCCCTCTTTACCAGCATTCTCAACGATAGTTCTCATTGGTGCTTCAATAGCACGGCTAACGATTTGCTTACCAGTTTCTTCATCGTCGTTCTCAACTTTTACTTTATCTAGAACAGCTTTAGCTCTTAATAAGGCTACACCACCACCGGCAACGATACCTTCTTCAACAGCTGCTCTAGTGGCATGTAATGCATCATCAACACGGTCTTTCTTTTCTTTCATTTCAACCTCAGTAGCAGCACCAACATAAAGTACAGCAACACCTCCAGCTAATTTAGCTAAACGCTCTTGAAGTTTTTCTTTATCGTAATCTGAAGTAGTTGATTCGATTTGTGCTTTAATTTGACTAACACGACCTTGGATTTGATCACTAGAACCTGAACCATTTACAACTGTAGTGTTGTCTTTGTCTATGGTAACAGTCTCTGCAGTACCTAGCATTTCCAAAGAAGCGTTCTCAAGAGAGAAACCTCTTTCTTCAGAAATAACAGTTCCACCAGTTAGTATAGCGATGTCTTCTAACATTGCTTTTCTTCTGTCTCCAAATCCTGGGGCTTTTACAGCAGCGATTTTCAATCCACCACGTAGTTTATTCACCACAAGTGTAGCAAGAGCTTGTCCGTCTACATCCTCAGCAATAATTAAAAGCGGTCTTCCAGATTGTGCAACTGGCTCTAGAATAGGAAGAATTTCTTGAAGATTTGATATTTTTTTATCGAACAATAAGATATATGGATTGTCTAATTCAGCAACCATTTTGTCTGTGTCAGTTACAAAGTATGGAGAAAGGTAACCTCTGTCAAATTGCATTCCTTCCACTACGTCAACGTAAGTGTCAGTACCTTTAGCTTCTTCAACTGTGATAACACCTTCTTTACCTACTTTTTCGAAAGCTTTAGCGATAAGATCACCGATTGTATCGTCGTTGTTTGCAGAAATTGCAGCAACTTGTTTGATCATTTCAGATGAGTCACCTACAGTTTGAGCTTGTTTTTTAAGGTCAGCTACTAAAGCTTCTACAGCTTTGTCAATACCTCTTTTTAGATCCATTGGGTTTGCACCAGCAGTAACGTTTTTAAGACCTTCTTTAACGATAGCTTGTGCAAGAACAGTAGCAGTAGTAGTACCGTCTCCAGCGAAATCATTTGTTTTAGAAGCAACTTCTTTAACCATTTGAGCTCCCATGTTCTCAAGAGCATCTTCTAATTCGATTTCTTTTGCAACTGTTACACCATCTTTAGTTACCTGTGGTGCACCAAATGATTTACTAATAATTACGTTACGACCTTTAGGCCCTAATGTAACTTTAACTGCATTGGCTAATGCATCTACTCCGCGCTTAAGTCCGTCGCGAGACTGAATGTCAAATTTTATATCTTTTGCCATTTTTTTAGTTTTTTAATTCAAAAATAAATTTTTGAGTGTTTTGAAAATTAATTGGTTAAAAAAGTTTGGGCTTAAACGATCGCAAGAATATCGCTCTCTCTCATCATTAGGTAATCAGTTCCTTCTAATTTAAGTTCTGTACCTGCAAATTTCCCATACATTACGGTATCTCCAACTTTAACGGTGATGTTTTCATCTTTGGTGCCAGGACCTACTGCGACAACTGTACCTTTTTGAGGCTTTTCTTTTGCGTTGTCAGGAATAATAATACCAGAAGCTGTTTTGGTTTCAGCTGCAAGAGGTTCGATAAGAACTCTGTCTGCAAGCGGCTTGATGTTTAACTTGGACATATTTTTCAATATTTGATTAATTAATTTTTAATTTAACTCTTATTAGTAGGCAGAAATTGTGCCATCCCATAAAAAACTGACATCTGTAAAAAATAAATGCCAGCTTGTCATTAAGCTGGCATTTAAATCTATAGAATAATATATTTTACTGTCCTGATGTACTATCTCCTGCATTTGTGGCAGGGGCTGCTGGCTGAGGTAATTCTGCCGCAGGTACTTGGCGGTTTTCAATACCACTTCCTTCTAATAATTTAGAATCAACTGATGTGGTGTTTGAGATTAGTGTAATGTTAGATAGCAGTATTAAGGCCACCAGAATTGTCGCTAATGTCCAAGTACTTTTATCTAAAAAGTCCCCGGTTTTCTTTACACCTCCGACAATTTGACTTCCACCTCCACCGAATGAAGAAGACAATCCGCCTCCTTTAGGGTTTTGTACCATTATGACTAAAACCAACAGAAAGGATACGATGATAATAAGTATCAAGAAAATTGAAAATGTGCTCATTATAATATTAATTATTGTCTTTTAATTTCGTTACTGCTTTAATTTGGTCTGCAAAGAAACCACTTTTTTCTGGATATTTCAAACTTAAAATTTTATAAGCTTGTATTGCTTTTTTATATTTTTTTTGCTCTAAGTACACACGGGCTAGAGTTTCGGTCATCAGTTCATTTTTTTCTAGTACCACTGCCTTTGCCAAATTCCCTTTGTTTTGTGTTGTGTTTCCTGCTGGCGGAATCTTAGGATTGTTCTCGATAAAGCGATCGATTAATTTTAACTTTTGCTCGATTGCTGATAAGTGATTTTTTTTATCCGATGTTGGTTTTTCTACTTTTTCTCGGTTAATAGGCTTTGGAGTAGAAGACAATTGTAACCACTCCACGAAAGAATGGGATTCGGAGGTGTTAAAATCTAATGGCTTGCCAATTTCTAGGGTTTCACTTGGACTTTTAACTTCATCCGGCTTACCAATAGGCTTTATTTGTTTCTTTTTCTCTGCTGGTGTTTTAGGCTGAAATAATTCTGGGTCCATGACGGCCTCTGCATCCACTTGGTTAAAGTCAAAGGCTGTTTTATGGTCTCTTACGATGACCTCCTCGGCTATGACCTCGATAGGGTAGAGTTGTTCATTGGCAATATGACTAGCTATTTTTTTTGCTACCCCATGTTGTTTAAATTCCTCTGAGGTTATGAACTCAAAAAGTATAGAGCGATCTGTGGTATATGCAGCCGTTTGTTTTAATTCACCATTGTATTTATAACTACCTTGCTGCTTTAAAGCCTTAAGATAGACAGCGCGTGCTGATTGGAAATAGGGGAATGCGTCGATAACCTTTTCTAGGGCTTCGATATTCTCCTGGGATAAATTCTCAGGTTTGCTAAGTAAGTTTGAAAAATCTGAAATATTCATATCACTCTACCAATTGGCCAGCGTTTCATTAAAAATATCTTGAGTAATTCGTTCAAAAATAACATCCTGAGCTGCTTGACGCACCGTAACTAACTGCGCTGTAGCTGGGTAGTCGTAGAAAAACGAAAAACGTCGTTCGAAATCTTGCTCTGGGTCGTCTGCATTAAAGAAACGCACATTTACACTAACGGTTAATCTGTTTTGAGCAGCTCTTTGATCTGCCGTTGCAGACATTGGAGAAACACGATAATCTACAATCTCTCCTTCATAGATAAGATCTGCATTTCTGGTTACCAACTGCAAATTGGTTTGATTTACAATTAAGTCCTGAAGGGCATTGGTAAAATCGTAATCCATTCCAGGCTCTACAATAGGTGCTTCATTTCTGAAGAAATTTACTTGGAAACTTTCAGCTGTTGTGTTAACCCCTGTAAAGGAGTAGGGGCCGCAACCCCATAGTAACATACAACTGATTAAAAGAACTAAACTGTTTTTCATACCTCTGGAATGCTATAACGCTTTATAAATCAAATTGTTTTATTTTTCTGTAAAGGGTGCGCTCGGAAATTCCCAACTCACTAGCAGCTGCTTTTCTTTTTCCTTTATTGCGCTCTAAGGCCTTTTTTATTAACTCCAGCTCCTTGTCGTGTAAAGAGAGGGTCTCTTCTTCTTGGATGTCTTCAGCAAAGTGGTATTTATCCTCTAAGGCTGCAGGAATCGTTTTTAGAGATGAAGGGTCCTTTTGTTGTTCTATTTCTAGAATCTCCACTGGAGTATCGTCATTTTCTGCTGGTTCATAATCCACCTCACTCTCATCGCCATAAATTTTATTGATTAAGCTTTTGTTTTCCTGTTGAACTTTTTGACGATCACCCCCGTTTTTCATTAGTTCCATGGTTAGCTTTTTCAAGTCATTTAAATCCCCTTTCATGTCGAAGAGGAATTTATATAAAATTTCACGTTCGCTACCAAAATCACTATCAGAGCTTTGACTCTTCACAACCGCTGGGAGGTTGCTTCCTGTGTCTGGTAAGTATCCCCTTAAGGTGTCCAGAGTGATGGTTCTGTTTTGCTCTAGAACCGAAACTTGTTCAGCGACGTTTCTTAACTGACGTACATTTCCCGCCCATCTATACTTTTTTAAAAGATCAATTGCATCCTCCTCAAGGCGTATAGTTGGCATCTTGTACTTTTGAGCAAAATCAGAGGCGAATTTTCGAAACAATAAATGAATGTCTTCTTTTCGATTTCGTAAAGGGGGAAGAAATATCTCAACGGTGCTTAACCGATAATAAAGGTCCTCTCTGAATTTCTCCTTTTCTATAGCTTCGAACATATTAATATTCGTAGCTGCTACAATTCGAACATCGGTTTTTTGAACCTTGGAAGATCCAACTTTTAAAAACTCACCATTTTCCAACACACGAAGTAGTCTGACTTGGGTGGTTAGTGGAAGTTCACCAACTTCATCTAAAAAGATGGTTCCCCCATCAGCTTCTTCGAAATATCCACTACGGGTTTGTGTAGCTCCTGTAAAGGCTCCTTTTTCGTGTCCAAAAAGCTCGGAGTCTATAGTTCCTTCTGGAATAGCTCCACAGTTAACTGCGATAAACTTTCCGTGTTTACGGTGTGATAAACCGTGAATTATTTTAGGTAGTGCTTCCTTACCAACACCACTCTCACCTGTAACTAACACAGAAATATCGGTCGGTGCCACTTGAATAGCTTTTTCAATGGCACGGTTTAGTTTCACATCATTCCCGATGATACTAAATCGTTGTTTTATGGCCTGAACATTTTCCATGAGAATTGTTTTTGGTGAAATTAATTATTGTCTGAATATCCAACAGCTTCTCCGATTAGGGTCGCTGAGGTACAATCCTTAATCGTAACGTTTACAAATTCACCAACATTATAATTTTCTTTTGGGAAAACAACCACTGTATTTTGAGAATTTCTCCCCATCCAGTGCATGTCTGATTTTTTGGAAGTACCTTCAATTAATACCTCTTCAGTTTTTCCTAAGTGCTGTTGGGTTCTGTAATGGGAATGTTTTTGTTGAAGGTTTATGATCTCTGTAAGTCTTCGTTTCTTTACATCTTCCGGTACATCATCCTCCATTTTTCGTTCTGCTAAAGTCCCTGGACGTTCTGAGTATGCGAACATAAAGCCAAAATCATATTTTACATACTCCATTAAAGATAGTGTGTCTTGATGATCTTGTTCAGTTTCTGTAGGGAATCCGGTGATCATGTCTTGAGATATAGCACATTCTGGCAAAATTTTTCGAATATTATCAATTAATTCAAAATACTCAGCTCTGGTGTGTAGACGATTCATAGCTTTTAAAATTGCATCGCTTCCACTTTGAACTGGTAGGTGAATGTAGTTGCATATGTTTTTATGGGCTGCCATGGTGTGAATCACATCCAAGGTCATATCCTGTGGGTTGGAAGTGGAAAATCGAATGCGCATTTTGGGTTGTGCAAGCGCTACTAATTCTAGTAAATTAGCGAAGTTAACTGCAGTGGCTTTTTGAATGTCGGTGGCTTTGGCAAAATCTTTTTTAAGTCCTCCACCATACCATAAATAACTATCTACATTTTGACCTAAAAGGGTGATTTCTTTAAATCCACGATCCCATAGGTCTCTTACCTCGTCTAAAATAGATTGAGGATCTCGGCTTCGCTCTCGACCTCTTGTGAAAGGAACCACGCAGAATGTACACATATTATCACAACCTCTGGTGATGGATACAAATGCACTGACACCGTTGGAATTCAGTCGAACAGGGGAGATGTCTCCATAGGTTTCTTCTTTGGATAATATGACATTTACTGCATCACGTCCTTGATCAATTTCTTGTACTAGATTTGGAAGATCTTTATAGGCATCTGGACCAACAACTAAGTCCACAATTTTTTCCTCCTCTAAGAATTTGTCTTTTAAACGTTCAGCCATACAGCCTAATACCCCAACTTTCATTTTCGGATTAATCCTTTTTACTGCATTAAATTTTTCTAACCGTTTTCTAATGGTTTGCTCTGCCTTGTCCCTGATAGAACAAGTGTTCACAAGTACAAGGTCCGCATCCTCCATTTCCTGTGTGGTGTTAAACCCTTCTTTGGATAATATGGATGCAACAATTTCACTGTCAGAAAAATTCATCTGACAACCATAACTCTCGATATATAGTTTGCGGTTGTTGTTTTTGTTTTGTTGTAAAACTAAACTATTTCCTTGTTGATTTTCGTCAATTATCTTCTCCATTATTCAATGATAAAATTGTATTGCTGCGCAAAGATACAATTTATAATAAAGTAGTGACATATTGGCATATTAATTTTAAAAAGTTAGTCACACTCCTTTGATTATAGTTGTATTGCTATAAGTCAGATTTTTATGACTGTTTTTTAATGGAGGTGGATATACTTTTAACAATGTAATGATTCAAAAAAGTATTATAAAGCTTCCTGTTTTTGCCTTCAACTTTTAGAGTCGATTAATTCTAATTCTCTTTGAGATTGGTTAATCATATTTCGCTTAAAATTTCGGACTAATTTGGTTTAGTAAATTGAATTATAATCCGTTTTAATCATAATATTAAGGTATTGTAATACTTGTATTATTATCCTTTTGAAGTATTAAATCTTAATATGGATAATTACCTTAAGTTACTATACACTATTTTTTTTGATTCTTAATTTACCCCTTTGTTATTTATGGTTTTTTTGTAGGTTTGCTTTTACTAATCAATAATGAGAACCATGAATCTAACTGAACTATCTAACAAAATTACAAACGCCCCCGATTTAGATTTCGGCAATATCTTTGGAGAAGCCTTTGAATTGTTTAAAAAAACATGGGGGGAAGGAATCCTTATGCTATTGCTAAGCACAATTTTAGTAATACCAGCAGTTTTAATTCTTTACATTCCGATATTCGCCGCTGCGGCTAGTGGAATACCAGAATCAAGCATCGAGGCTGGTAATCTATCTCCTTGGTATATGATAACTTTCGGGTTGCTTTTTCTCCCAGTAATGGCTTTAGTTCAAACTATAGTATTAGGGCTTACAGCGGGGTATTATCGAGTTGTGAAAGAAAAGGACTTAGGGCTTGGAAGCGGTCAAGCAAATATGTTTATGTTTCTTAAAAAAGAATATTTGGGTAAGTTGTTTCTACTTTCCATAATGAGTCTAGGTATTGCTCTGCTTGCAGTAATCCTGTGTTATTTACCAGTTTTTTACGTTGCTGTACCTATAGGTCTTATTCCTATTATACTTGCTTTTAATCCAGAATTAACGGCTAAAGAGATTTTAAAGGCTTCATTTAAATTAGGTAATAAAAAATGGGTATTGTTATTCGGATTGATTATAGTTTCTTACTTGCTTTCTAGCATCGTTGGAATGTTATTATGTGGGATTGGTATATTATTTACCTCATCATTTGTGTATCTTCCTTATTATTTAGTATACAAACATTCAGTGGGATTTGAAGAGACGGATAAAATTTCTCAAATCGAGGCTACGGAAATTTAAAGGGTTGCATATTAAGGATATGTAATAATATTTTAGGGCTTAAAGCTGAGCTTTAGAAGAGTTTTAAGCCCTTTGATCATGCTCGAGTATGGCAAATTAAAAATTCTATATACTTTTGTAAACCTAAAATTTGGTGTATGGCAAAGAATTTGGTTATTGTAGAGTCACCTGCAAAAGCAAAAACAATTGAGAAATTTCTTGGTAAGGATTATAAGGTAGCGTCCAGTTTTGGACATATATCTGATCTTCCTGCTAGAGAGATGGGTGTGGACGTGGAAAAAGGTTTTAAACCCAAGTATATTGTATCCTCAGATAAAAAAGCGGTTGTTAAGAAACTTAAGGAACTTGTTAAAAATGCAGAAACCGTCTGGCTAGCAAGTGATGAGGACCGAGAAGGGGAGGCCATTGCTTGGCACCTAGCAGAGACACTTAAATTAGACCAAGCAAATACCAAACGAATTGTATTTAACTCCATTACTAAAAATGCCATTCAAAAGGCAATTGAAAATCCTAGAAGTATAGATTACAACCTAGTGAACGCGCAACAAGCGCGTAGGGTTTTGGATCGCCTTGTGGGCTATGAGTTGTCTCCTGTACTTTGGAAAAAAATAAAAACAGGGCTTTCTGCTGGTAGGGTTCAGTCCGTTTCTGTTCGTCTTATTGTAGAACGTGAACGTGAAATTAAAGAGTTCAATCCAGAGGCATCTTTTAGAGTGGTCGCTGAATTTAAAAATAGTGAAGAAACAGTCTTTAAAGCTAAACTAAACACTAATTTCGATACCAAAGAAGAGGCTAAAAAGTTTCTGGAAAAAAATATAGGCACCTCATTTCATATAGCTGACTTGGATACTAAGCCAGCCAAAAAGAGTCCTGCCGCTCCATTTACAACATCGACCCTTCAACAGGAGGCTTCAAGGAAATTATATTTTTCAGTTTCCAAAACCATGACTATTGCGCAGCGTCTATACGAGGCTGGGTTGATCACCTATATGAGGACCGATAGTGTTAATCTCTCACCTGAGGCTATTAATGCAGCAAAGGAGGAGATCGTTAGGTCTTATGGAGATAAGTTTTCGAAACCAAGAAATTATAACAAAAAATCTAAAGGAGCACAAGAGGCTCACGAGGCGATTCGTCCAACGGACATGAGCCGTCATAGCGTTCAAATCGATAGAGATCAAGCTCGATTATATGATCTGATTTGGAAACGTACTTTGGCCTCACAGATGAGCGATGCACTTTTAGAGCGCACCAATGTGAAGGTTAAGGCAGAAAAGCACAATGAATTATTTGTTGCCAACGGGGAGGTGCTGAAATTCGAAGGATTCCTTAAAGTGTACTTAGAAGGAACCGATGAAGAGGATGAGGATAGAGCAGGAATGTTACCTGCCTTAAAAGTGGGTGAACAAGTTTTTGAACAAAATATCACTGCAACTCAGCGATTTACTAGACCACCGTATCGTTACACGGAGGCCTCTTTAGTAAAAAAGCTCGAAGAACTTGGTATTGGTAGACCATCGACATATGCGCCTACCATATCCACCATACAAAATAGAGGTTATGTAGAGCGTGGTACCATTGAAGGGGTAGAGCGAAAATATTTGCAGTATTCTATTGTTAATAATACAGTTGCAGAGGCTACCCTAACTGAAACAGTAGGATCCGATAAAGGGAAACTCGTGCCAACAGATATTGGAATGATTGTAAACGATTTCTTGGTCAATCACTTTTCGAATATTTTAGATTATAACTTTACCGCTAAAGTGGAGCAAAGTTTTGATGATATTGCCTCTGGTGAGGAAGATTGGACTAAAATGATAGCATCTTTCTACAAAGATTTTCATCCCAACGTACTGCATGTAGAAGAAAATGCAGATCGTGAAAGTGGAGAGCGTGTACTAGGTACAGATCCTGAGTCTGGCCGACAATTAAGTGTTCGTCTAGGGAGGTTTGGCCCAATGGCACAAATCGGAACTGTAGAAGAAGAGGAGAAGCCTCGTTTTGCGAGTTTGCTTCCAGATCAATCGATCGATTCCATAACTTTTCAAGAGGCGTTATCCTTGTTTAAACTTCCCAGAACATTAGGGGAATATGAAGGAGAAGAAGTTCAAGTGAACGTTGGTCGATTCGGTCCTTATGTGCGATTCGGAAAGAGTTTTGTTTCGCTATCTCCAGGTGAAGATGTTTTTGATGTGAATTTCGATCGGGCTGTTGAACTCATTGAGCTTAAGAAGAAAGCTGATGCGCCAATTGCATGGTATAAGGATAAGGAAGTTACCAAAGGTAAAGGACGTTTTGGGCCATTTATTAAATATGATGGAATATTTATCAATGTTAACAAAAAGTACGATTTCGATAATCTCTCCCAAGAGGATATAGAAACCTTGATTGAGGATAAGCTTAAGAAGGAACGTGAAAAGGTAATTCACAATTGGGAGGATGAAGGAATACGCGTTGAAAAGGCGCGTTGGGGAAGATCCAATATTATTAAAGGAAAGACTAAGGTTGAATTGTCTAAAGATATAGATGCGACTAAACTTACTTTGGATCAGGTCAAAGAATTGATTGAGAAAAGCTCTTCGAAGAAGAAGACAGCTGCCAAGAAAAAGACCACCAAGAAAACCACCGCTAAAAAAACGACAACCAAATCCAAAACCAAAAAATAATTAGTGAATTATGAATGTTGAATTCCTAACACCTGTTTCAAATGCTGTATTGGCTCACAAAGAAGTTTTGCCTTCACAGGCTATAGGGAACAGCATTCGCATTCACACCAAGACCGACGGCGTTCCAGAGCTTGATAATGTGCAACTTGCCATTATCGGAGTTAAGGAATCTCGCTCAGAGAGTGAGGTGGATATACAGGCTGTAGATCTAAATGTAATTCGAAAGGAATTTTACCAACTCTTCCAAGGTAATTGGCCATCTAATTTGGTGGATCTAGGGGATATTGAACCTGGAGAAACCCTAAAGGATACCTATTTTGCCTTAAGTTCCCTAGTGACCGATTTGTTGAAAAAGAGTATTGTTCCTATTGTAATTGGTGGGAGTCAGGACCTAACTTTTGCCATGTATAGGGCTTATGATACCTTGGAGCAAATGGTAAATCTGACCTCAGTGGACAGTAAATTTGATCTTAGTGTCAATGATGAACTGATCTCTTCGAATGCTTTTATGAGTAAGATTATTATGGAGCAACCTAATAATTTGTTTAACTGCAGTATTGTGGGGTATCAAACTTATTATAATGCTCAGGAAGAAATTGATCTGATTGAAAAATTGTTTTTTGACGCCTATAGACTAGGGGAGGTGATTAATGATATCACAATTGTAGAGCCTGTCTTTAGAGATACCGACCTAGTGAGTATCGATATTACTTCGGTCAAAGCTACCGAGCTTGGGTATGCTGCCAATACTTATCCCAATGGCTTTGATGGGCGAGAAATTTGTGCCATCAGCCGTTATGCGGGAATAAGTGATAAGGTTACGTCCTTTGGGTTGTTTAACACCAAAAAGACCCCTCAGAGTGCACAATTGAGTGCTCAAATTATTTGGTATTTTATAGAAGGCTATAATTTTAGAAAAAAAGATTACCCTTTTATCACAAATGCGAACTACACGAAGTATATTGTGCCTTTAGAAGATATGGAACTTTGTTTTTTCAAGAGTAATATCTCTGGTAGATGGTGGCTAGAGGTGCCACAAATTGAAAATTTAGATAATAAATTTAAAAGGCATGCGTTATTACCTTGCACACACAGTGAATATGTTCAAGCCAGCAAGGGTACCATACCTGAAAGATGGTGGAAAGCATATAAGAAAATGTTAGTTTAATGATTCTAAAAATCTAAGGATATATTCCATTGACTGTGCTTTAGAGCCATTTGACAACAAAAATAACGAGTTTATTGTTTTTTTAAAATTTATTAAATAGGTTTACCGTCTTAAATCTAAGAATGTAATTTAACCTCAATTTTGTATATGAAAAAGCTATTTCTTTTAGCATCTGTTACATTATTATTGACCAGCTGTGGTTCTAATGACAGAGGAGAATTAGTTGGTGTTCAAGGGAAAAAATGGCATCCAGAAAAGCCCTACGGGATGTCTCTAGTTCCTGGAGGTGCCTTCATAATGGGTAGGTCTGATGAAGACATGGCCGATGTTCTCAATGCTCCAACTAAAACAGTGACTGTTCGTTCATTTTATATGGACGAAACAGAGATAACCAATAGTGAATACAGGCAGTTTGTAGAGTGGGTAAAGGATTCTATAGTCCGAACCAAGTTAGCTGTGCTAGCGGATGAACTTGGAGAAGTCCCTGGAACTGGTGGTATTGGTGAATTTGCTTTTAAAGATGCGGACACTTCAAATCTGTCAGAGTACGATAAATACATGCTCTTTAATTATGCAGGAATGGGGGAAACTGGTTATGAAGGTAGAAGTCTGAACAAGGATGTAGATTTGATCTGGGATGTCACTGAGTATCCAGATGAATATTATGCGGAAGTTATGGATAGTGTTTATCTATCTACAGAGGAGTCCTATAACGGCCAACGCACTATTGATGTGAAGGAGCTCAAGTATAAATATAGCTGGATGGATATCCAAGCAGCTGCTAGAGCTAAAGGAGGTGGGAGTCGTTTGGACTTTATCAAACATGAAGAACTTAATATTTATCCAGATACTACGGTTTGGATAAAGGATTTTGCATACTCTTATAATGAACCCATGCACAACGATTACTTTTGGAGTGAAGCTTATAGCGATTACCCAGTGGTTGGTGTGACTTGGAAACAAGCCAAAGCATTTTGTGCTTGGAGAACTAAATACAAGAACGATTATCAAAAAGAAAATGGCAAGCAATTTGTCAATCATTTTAGATTACCTACCGAGGCAGAATGGGAATATGCTGCTAGAGGTGGTATCCAATCTGGGACGTACCCCTGGGGAGGACCATATATATTGAATGACCGTGGCTGTTTTATGGCTAACTTTAAGCCATTAAGAGGAGATTACGCAGCTGACCAAGCACTGTACACAGTGGAGGCAAAGTCGTATGATCCAAATGACTACAATCTTTACAATATGGCAGGTAATGTTTCTGAATGGACAAATTCTTCATACGACCCCAATTCGTACGAATATGTTTCCACAATGAACCCTAATACTTATGATGGCGAAAACAAACGTAAAGTTATTAGAGGAGGTTCATGGAAGGATGTAGCTTACTTTTTACAGGTTAGTACTAGAGATTATGAGTACCAAGACTCTGCGAGAAGTTACATCGGCTTTAGAACGGTACAAGACTATATGGGTACAGAGTCCACCGTTAATTAAGAATCCAAATACTACTTGTTTAATAACGTAACTTAACTTAAAAATTATTTACTATGGCACAATCGAAATCATCTAAGAAATTGTTTACCATGGCCTACGGGCTAGGAGCATCTATTGTAATTTTAGGTGCATTGTTTAAACTTACTCACTGGGAATTTGGTCCTTTAAACGGAACCGTCCTATTGGCAGTGGGGTTAATTGCAGAGGCAATTATATTTGCTATTTCTGCATTTGAGCCTGTTGATGAAGATTTAGACTGGACACTTGTATATCCAGAACTTGCTACAGGGGCTGCAATTGGAGCTTCTCGTAAAAACCAAGCTTTGGAGATTAAAGAAGCTGAAGGACAGCTTTCAAAAAAACTAGACGATATGTTGAAGGAGGCTAAAATTGATTCTTCTTTAATGGCTAGTCTTGGTGATAGCATCCGAAACTTCGAAGGCGCTGCAAAAGGAATTGCTCCTACCGCTGAAGCCTTGACTTCAACTAAAAAATACAGTGAAGAACTTTCTCTAGCTGCAGCTCAAATGGAGTCGCTTAACAGCCTCTATAAAGTGCAATTAGATAGCGCTAATAGACAAGCGGCGATTCAAGAAGAAGTTGCATCTAATGCTGGTAGATTAAAAGACGAAATGCGTTCCCTTACTTCAAACCTGAGCTCGTTGAACTCGGTGTATGGTGGAATGTTAACTGCTATGAATAAAACGGCTAATTAATTTAGCGTGTTTTGTTTAAAGTTTATTTGAGAATCATAAAAACTGATTAAATCATGGCAGGAGGAAAATTATCACCACGTCAGAAGATGATTAACCTGATGTATCTGGTTTTCATCGCAATGTTGGCGTTGAATATGAGTAAAGAAGTCTTATCGGCTTTCGGTCTACTGAACGAAAAGCTGACAAACTTCAATGAAAAAGCAACAGAGAGAAACTTGGCTGCTTTTAACGATTTGAAATTAAAATCCACGGAGCAACCTGAAAAATACGAAGCCCTATTTAACAATGTTGAAAAGGTGAGGGAATCTTCAGTGAATTTCAATAGTTACCTAGACAGCCTAAAATCTGCAATGGTTGCTGAGATTGACCCTGAAGAGCGTTCGGATTACGAGGTTATGGATAAGTCGGCATTTCTTGATCAGGCCTTTTTTGGAGGTGGTATTTATACCGCTGAGGGTCAAAAGTTTGTCGATTACATCGACGAATTTAGAAATACCACCATTAGCACCATAAACCAAATCCCTGATTCACTAATGAGAGTTGATCGAAAAGAATCCTTAGTGTCTTCTATTGAAGCGAGATTCAATACCGGGGATGAAAATGGTAAGGTGCTCAATAGAGACAACAGACCAGTTAACTGGTTGAACTACCATTACGAAGGGTTTCCATTAGTGGCCTCCCTTACCAAAGTAACCTTATTGCAATCTGATATTAAATCAACTCAAGATGAGATTCTAAAGGCAATGTTACAAGGGCAAATGGCATCGGATCTTTCAATGACAAATTATACTACCTTATTAGAGCAACCAAAAAGCGCTTATTATCAGGGTGAAAAATTTGATGGTGCTATTGTCCTAGGTAGAAAAGATGCTACTACACGTCCAAATGAAGTGAACTTAACTTTAGATGGAAGAGAATTAGTGGAAAACGAAGATTTTGTAATTGAAGATGGAAGGGTGAAGCTAACGGTAAATGCTGGGAGTGCGGGAGATCACACTATCGAGGGTAATCTTATCTTTAAGCAAGATGGTGAGGATATCGAAGTTCCAGTTTTACAGAAGTTCGCTACCATTACAAAACCCAACGCTGCTGTTATTTCTGCAGATAAGATGAATGTGGTTTACCGCGGTGTTTCCAATCCAATAACTATTTCAATTCCTGGTATTCCTGATAATAAGGTTTCTGCTTCTGCAGCTGGATTGCAAAAAGTTTCTGGAAGTAAATACGCTATGAATCCAGGTACAGGTAGAACCGTGACTATTTCTGCAAGTGGAACTTTGCCAGATGGACAACGTGTTTCTTCTTCTTCAGAATTTAGAATTAAAGATATTCCTAGACCTTCCGGTACGGTTCGTGGTGAATATGGTGAGATCAAGATGCCTAGAACTAATCTTGAGATCTCGACCGTTGGGGCGATGCTTGAGGACTTTGACTTTGACTTGAATCTTGCCATTAGCGGATTTAAATTTAAAGTTCCTGGGCAGCCGACTGTTGAGGTTCGTGGGAATAAATTAAATGACAGAGCAAAATCTGCACTGCGTAGAGCGGGTAGAGGAGAATCTGTTCAGATTTTTGACATCGAAGCTTATATTACTAATAACAGGTCATACAAATTGAAAAAGGTATCACCAGTTGTAATTGAGCTAACAAATTAATAAATCATTAGCGACATGAATTGGAAAGGTATTTTAGTATTAACAATTACCGCCACGCTTTTTTCCACCGCTGGCTTTTCGCAGGCCAATTTGCTCAATGCGAAAACTCCAGAGGAAGTAGGGAAGAAGACCGAGGCGCAAATCGAGGCAGACAACGATGAGCCATTACCTTATGGTTATGTTGATGACCGTGATATTCTTTGGTCAAAGACCGTTTGGGAGCGCATCGATTTGGATGAACGAATTAATTTTCCATTTTACTATCCCATAGATACTATTGGGATAGGTCAGGCGCGTAGATCGCTGTATCACGTGCTGGTTAGTAATATTAAAAACGGGAATATTGATGAAGTTTATGTGGATTCATACTTCACTGAAAAAAGAAAGTTTAGTGATCTTGAGGCCACTCTTCAAAAGGTAGATACTACAGATCTGGGTTATGAGCAATTAAATGCTGGTGAGCAGGTTTCTGCGGAGTACATCAATAGAAGGAATTTGACTGCTGCTGATATTCAGGAGTACAGAATTAAAGGGGTTTGGTATTTCGACAAAAGACAAGGTGAACTTAAATACCGTCTATTGGGAATTGCGCCAGTGGCTCCAGATGTAAACTTTATCGATAGTGAGCAATCCGACCTTGTTGAATTGTTCTGGGTTTGGTTCCCAAGTGCAAGAGAAATTCTACATGAAGCCAAAGCCTTTAATGATCATAATTCGTCAAGGCCTATTTCCTTCGATCAGCTATTAAATGCTCGTCGTTTTGATGCTGTTATTTATAAGGAAGAAAACGTACAGGGTGACAGAGCGATTAAGGAATACATTCCTGATAATGCTATGTTCCAATTGTTAGAAGCTCAACGTATAAAAGAAAATATCCGTAATAAAGAACAGGATATGTGGAGCTACTAAGGGTTGTACAAATTCCAATTCAAAACATTGCGCTAAAATAATTATAACCACGTCCTCGGACGTGGTTTGTATTTTGTAAAGTTTTAAATTTGCAAAATGATAGATTTTATAGTTGTTGGTTCTGGACTTGGAGGTATCGCCTTCTGTGAACAATTGGTGAGTAATAATCAATCCTTTATGGTGTTTGATGATAATTCTCAGCAGTCTTCGAATATTGCTGCTGGGATGTATAATCCCGTTATCTTTAAACGGTATACCTCGGTTTGGAAGGCGCAAGAACAACTTGATATGCTTCATCCATTTTACCGCACCCTGGAAGATAAGTTGTTAGTTAAACTCGATTACCCTCAATCCATCTACAGACGTTTCTTTTCTGTAGAGGAGCAAAACTCTTGGTTCGAGGCTGCAGATAAGCCTTATCTACAGCCTTTTCTCTCTACGACCTTGGTCAAGGATAGTATCGAAGGAATCGTGTCGGATTTCGGCTATGGTGAAGTTAAGCAGGGCGGTTGGATTCATACCAATCTACTACAACAGCGATATTTAAATTATCTTGGTGCTTCTGGGAAATTGAAAGAAGAACGTTTTGATTATTCTCAGCTTAGTATTGGAGAAGATATGGTGGAGTATAAAGGGCTGCAGGCTAGGTATATTGTCTTTTGTGAAGGCTTTGGGTTGCATTCCAATCCATTTTTTAATTATTTGCCATTAGTTGGGACAAAGGGCGAGGTTCTTGAAGTTGAAATTCCAGGTTTAGAAATCGACATGATTATTAAAGCAGCGGTATTTTTGCTGCCACTTGGTGAGCAAAAGTATAAGGTAGGAGCTACCTATAAGTGGAAGGATAAAACCAATGTGCCTACCGAGGCATCAAGAATTGAATTGGAACAAAAATTAAGCTCCTTTTTAAAGCGCCCCTATAAGGTTCTCAAACATCTTGCGGGTGTACGTCCTACTGTAACGGATCGACATCCACTAATAGGTAAACATCCAGAACACAATAGGCTCTTTTTATTAAATGGATTAGGAAGTAGGGGAGTGATGTTAGCCCCTTATCTATCCATGTTGCTATATGATTATATCACCCAAGAAATACCGCTTGATCGTGAAATTGATATAGAACGGTTCCTTAAGAAGTTTAAGCTTCGCTCTTGTTAGTGGCCGATGGATTGTATTTTACAAACAGGTTAATCCATATATTTCTGGATACCCTCATGATAACGGGCATAAAAGCAACTAACGTTCCGATAATAGCATAAAAGGAGGTTTTTAAGGTGGTACCAATAAATAAATAAGAGATCACGAATGCTGCTACAGCAAATGCAATTCCAACACCATAACTTACATACATAGCTCCATAAAAGAAAGAAGGTTCTATTTGAAATTTGAATCCGCATGCCGAACAATGTTCGTGCATTTTTAAAGTTTCAGAGGGATTATACGCATTCTTAGTCCTATACATCTTCCCTTCATTACATTTTGGACAAGTTCCTGTTAAAATGCTGTATATTTTGCTTCCTTTTTTTAACATTTGCAAAAATTTTTTACAAAGATACTATTTTAGGTGTTATTTGTAAAGTTTTAAATTCATTACTATGCTTAACATTCATCAGCTTTCAGTTTCCTTTGGTGGAGAATATTTGTTTGAAGATATTTCATTTCGGTTAAACCCTGGAGACCGAGTTGGACTTATCGGAAAAAACGGTGCGGGGAAATCCACTATGCTTAAAATGCTGGCCAAAGAAATGCAGCCTGATGGAGGTGTGATTTCTTCAGATAAAAATATTCGGATTGGATTTTTAAAGCAAGATATTGACTTCGTTTTAGGAAATACAGTTCTTCAGGAAGCTTATCAGGCTTTCCAAGAAATCATTTCATTGGAATTGCAGTTGGATTCCATTAATACCCAACTCGCTGAGCGAACGGACTATGAGAGTGAATCTTACAGTCAATTGATTGTGGATCTGAGCGATTTGACTCATCGATATGAGATTTTAGGGGGGTACAATTATCAAGGGAAGACAGAACGTATTCTACAGGGTCTTGGTTTTAAGCGTTCCGATTTTGACAAGCTAACAGACACCTTCTCTGGAGGATGGAGAATGCGTATTGAGCTCGCTAAGTTATTACTTCAGGATAATGATGTGCTGTTGCTCGATGAGCCGACCAATCACTTGGATATTGAATCGATCATTTGGTTAGAAGAATTTCTGAAATCTTATTCTGGAGCTGTTGTAATCGTTTCTCACGATAAGATGTTTTTGGACAACGTGACCAATAGAACTATTGAGATTTCTCTAGGTAGAGCATATGACTATAACAAACCTTATTCTCAGTATTTGGAATTACGAGCTGAAATCAGAGCGCTACAACTAAACGCACAAAAGAATCAGGAAAAGCAAATACAACAAACCGAGAAGCTGATTGAAAAATTTAGAGCCAAAGCCTCAAAGGCTTCTATGGCACAATCCCTGATCAAGAAATTAGACAAGGTTGATCGAATTGAGGTCGATGATGAAGATACTGCGGTGATGAACGTGCGGTTCCCTGTTTCTGTAAATCCAGGGAGAGTTGTGATTGAGGCTGAGAATGTTGCTAAGAGTTACGGAAAAAAGGAGATCCTTAAAGATATTGACCTGTCAGTAGAACGCAGTTCTAAAATTGCTTTTGTTGGTCAAAACGGTCAGGGTAAAACTACTTTGGCAAAGATCATTGTAGGTGAGTTGGATTATAAGGGACACTTAAAGTTGGGACATAATGTTCAACTTGGGTATTTCGCGCAAAACCAGGCAGAGTATCTCGATGGTGAAAAGACCATATTAGATACCATGTTGGATGAGGCTACTGATTCCAACAGGGTAAAGGTTAGAGATATGCTAGGTTCCTTCCTCTTTAGAGGCGATCAGGTGGATAAGAAGGTAAAGGTTTTATCAGGAGGGGAGCGAAACCGTTTAGCGCTCTGTAAGATGCTTCTACATCCTTTTAACGTCCTTGTGATGGATGAGCCTACGAATCACTTGGATATTAAATCTAAAAATGTCTTAAAGGAAGCGCTTAAGAACTTTGAAGGGACGTTGATCTTAGTTTCTCACGATAGGGATTTTCTGCAAGGGCTCACTGACAGGGTATATGAATTTAGAGATGGTAAGCTAAAGGAATATTTAGGTGATATTGATTTTTATCTTGAAGAGCGTAAAGCCGATGACTTTAGAGCAATCGAAAAAAAGTCAGAGGTCAATGAAAAAACTGTAGTTGAAAAAAAGCCACAAAAACAATTGAGCTTCGAGGAGCAAAAAGAGCTCAAAGGACTGAAGAATAAAATAAGCAAAATTGAAAGTGAAATATCAACTCTTGAGATGGAGCTTGCGTCATTGGAAAAAGAACTGGCTAAAAGCCATTCGGAATTGGATTCCGAATCAGAATTTTTTGAGAAGTATAACCGTAAAAAACAGCATTTAGAAAAGCAAACAGAACTGTGGTATGAATTAACTGAAGATCTACAAAACAAGACAAACTAAGCATTTGGTCGAATAAATAGGTATTTGATGGATGATTTTAAGAAATAAGAACCTATATTTGTGTAACTGGAATAAGTAAATTTTGAATTCCACATCAAAATTGTCTCGAATTTTAGTTAGTTTGTTTGATTGAATTAGAGAGTGCCTTTTGAGGCACTCTTTGTGATTTATGGACGCTGGTTTTATAAATTTATCACCCCTTTCTAAGTGATAAATCTTCTGATAACAAGGTAGTTTAGGTAAGTTATAACCTACTTCTTTAGTTGATTAATCTCATTTTTTAGAGCAGCTATAGATTGTTGTATTTGTCCTAAAGTTGCATTTTCTGAGTTGTTGTCAATTTCAAAACTCAACTTGCTATGTACTTCCCATATTTCTTGAATTAAATGAGTGTCGATGGTAAGAGGGGGATATTCTGGATTTAATGAAATTAGGGATAGCTTATCCTTCTCCATATGTTTTTGTACCTTTTTCACAAGAACGCTATCCGACATCACCACTACACAAATGCTGTGGTTGGTCAAATAATCTAGTTGTTCTACAGCCTTCCCTAAAACCCATTCTTTTGGATGAAGACTTGGAAGCATACTATCTCCCTGGACTTGAAAACCTCTATATGTAGCATTTCTAAATTCTGGTAAGGGTATTTGAAACGCTGGTAGTGATTCATACCAATCTAAATCTTGAATATTGGAAGGGTAACCTGCTGCTGCTTTTACATTTACAAGGACCATGCTATCGTTGTTCTCAGTATCGACAGTTAGAACTTTGGGCGCAGTGTTTACTTTTAGCTCTAAGATCTTTTGTTCGCTCTTTCCAAATAGCCAAAGAGGGTTGATGTTGAATTGATCCATAAGTTCGACTACGATATTACCAGAAATTTTTGATTTGCCCCTTTCAATATCAGCAGTTGAATTTTTGATTCCCAGCAAGGAAGCAAAGCTCTGTTGGGTATGAGAATGAGACTCTCTTATTTCTTTAAATCGAATTATTTCAATGGGAAGTTCGTTTTTCATGCTGTTCAATTACAGTGAATTCAAGGTAAATATAAAAATTTTTTGGAAACTTTCCTTTTTATTGGAAAATTTCCATATATTTGAATCGTTAAGTACATTAGTTAATGCAAAACTTTGTAAAGATATGAAATTCGGAGGGTTGAAAGTTGGAAATTTTCCAAAAACTGTAAAAAGAACTTTTTTAGCCTGCTTTACAAAGCTTAATAAAAAAGCAGATATGAAAACAATATTAATTTACGATGGAAGTTTTGCAGGGTTTCTAACTGCAGTATATCAGGTATTTGATCAGAACTTAAAAGATGTTTGTGTAGTCAAACCAAGGCACTATACTCCAGATATGTTTGCGGAAGGGAAAATAGTGCAGACTTCAAACTTAAAGGCTAAGAAGGTATGGCATTCCTTACAATTAAAAATCTCTAAGACCGCTGCTAACGAACTTTATAAGGTTTTCTTGAGCGAGATTAAAGGAACTGAAGATGCGCTTTTGCGCTATATTGTTCACGCTTATTCCGCAGAAACCTTTAGCCATACTGATCATTCAAATATTTATGTTCTTCGAGTACATCAAGTTTCAAAAATGGTTGATCGCGAATTACAACGCATTAAGGATACCATGGTTCTTGATGAATCTAAACATGATATTGGGGTAGGCGTTGTACATTCTAATTTTGATGTGTTGCCTTTACTCGGGAAATATTTTAGTCGAGTTTATAAGGATAAGAAATGGGTGGTGTACGATAAGAAAAGAAATTATGGGCTTTATTACAATCTGACAAAGATTACCCAAATTGAGTTAGATCAATTGCAACATGTGCAAGAATTAAACTCTTTGGATCTTGGTAATTCAGATACACCTATACATATGAAATCTCAAAGCGTATTATACAATAATAGGATTGGCGCAAATTGCTAATTCCTCTCTTGGTTTCGTTGGCTTTTTATCACGTAAAAAAGTCTTACAATAATTGTTGTAAGACTTTTTTATTTTTTTATGGTGATTGCTTGACTTAGATAGCAGCAAACATATCTTCCATTCTTTGTTTTTCTTCCTCAGCAAGTGCTGGATCTACAAGTATTCTACCACTGTGCTCGTCAGTGATGATTTTTTTGCGAGATGCAATTTCCATTTGAACCTGTGGTGGAATTGTGAAGAATGAACCTCCAGATGCACCACGCTCAATTGGAACGATGGCTAATCCGTTTTTTACATTCGCTCGAATTCTCTTGTATGCCGATAGAAGTCTAGCTTCGATAAGGTTTTCGTATTCTAAACTCTTGTCGATCAAGGCCTTTTCCTCTTTCTCTGTTTCTTTTAAGATATCATCTAGTTCACCTTTTTTGTGTTTTAGATGATTTTCGCGTTCAGATAGACGTTCTTTGGTTTGAGCGATTACTTCTTTTTTCTGCTCGATCTGAACCTTAAATTCTTTAATGTGCTTCTCAGCCAATTCGATTTCGAGTTCTTGGAACTCAACCTCTTTTGTTAGGGAATTAAATTCTCGGTTATTTCTAACATTCTTCTGCTGGTCGCCGTATTTTTTAATTAAAGATTTCGCTTCTTCAATAAGGTTTTTTTTGTTAGAAATCTCCTCTGTAATCTCTACAAGATTGCCATTGTGTTTTTCTAATCGGGTTTTTAATCCCTCAACCTCATCTTCCAAATCCTCCACTTCTAAAGGTAATTCTCCACGAACATTTCGAATCTCATCTATGCGAGAATCAATCAATTGCAAGTCGTATAAGGTTCTTAATTTCTCTTCAACTGTTACTTCGGTCTTTTTTGCCATATTCTTTATAAATACTTGACGGGGTTTGTATTACAAACTGATAAAACGATTGCAAAATTAGTGAATTTTTTCGTAAGAAAGTCAACTAAAAGATTTTTTGTGTATTGTTCGGTTTCATAATGGCCAATATCAGCTATAACTAGTTTATTTTCTGCTTTATAAAACTCGTGATATTTAATATCTGCGGTGATGTACAGATCCGCGCCCGATGCTATTGCACTGTTAATAGCAAAGGCGCCACTACCACCTAAAACAGCTACTTTTTTTATTTCTTTCTCCAATAATTTTGAATGGCGTATAACACCAACGTTCATTCGTTGTTTTACAATTTTTAAGAACTCTTCAGCTTTTTGGGCCTCTTGAAGTTCACCCACCATTCCTATTCCTATGTGTTGGTTGTGGTTCTCTAATGTCATTATTTCATAGGCAATCTCCTCATAGGGATGTTCCTTCTTTAATATGGATAATACTTTATTCTCTAAATGTTTTGGGAAGGTAATGTTAATTTGAATTTCTGTCCCATAGTGCGTTTCTCCTTTTTGGCCTACAACAGGATTGGATTTGTCATTTGGTTTAAAACTGCCAGTACCCTCTATACTAAAACTACAATTGTCATAATTACCAATGGATCCACCACCAACTTCAAATAATGCTTTGCGTAATGCTTCGGCATATTTATAGGGGACATAGGTGATAAGTTTTTTGATTGTTGATTTTTGCGGGATGAGGACCTCTCTGTTTTCTAGCCCTAGCACTTCGCATATTTTAGCGTTTACCCCGACAAAGCTATTGTCTAATGCTGTGTGCATGGTATAAATAGCAATATTGTTTTGAATGGCCTTAATAACAACCCGCTCAACGTAATTCTTTCCTGTGATTTTCTTTAGACCACTAAAAATAATAGGATGGAAGCTCACAATAAGATTACAATTCTTTTCAATGGCTTCATCAACTACACTCTCAAGAGTGTCTAAAGTAACTAAAACCCCAGTGACCTTAGTTGATTGATCACCAATGAGCAGACCCACATTGTCGAAGTCTTCAGCATAATCAAGGGGTGCTATGGTTTCAATAGTAGAAATTACATCTTTAATTCGCATCGATACATTTTTTTTCAAAGATAAATTAATCTAATTTCGCAACTTATGCAAAGATTGAGAAAATTACTTTTACCTTTTTCATGGCTCTATGGGGTTGTTGTCTTCATTCGTAATGTATATTACGATTGGCAAATCTTTGCTTCTAAGAGGTTTGATATTCCAGTTATTTGTATTGGTAATTTAAGTGTGGGAGGGACTGGTAAGACACCTATGACTGAATACATTGCTCAATTATTAGCTGACTCTTACAAAACGGCTATTTTATCAAGAGGTTATAAACGAGCCACTCAAGGTTTTGTATTGGCTGATGAAAATGCAACTGTTCGAAGTCTAGGGGATGAGCCATTTCAATATCATTGTAAATTACCTAATGTTACAGTTGCTGTTGATGAGAATCGAAGAAATGGTATTGAGCAGCTAAAAACTACCCAAGGAATTGAGGTTGTATTACTTGATGACGGATTTCAGCATCGAAAGGTAAAAGCGAGCTTTAATGTGCTCTTAACCATGTATGGAGATTTGTATACTGATGATCTCTTGCTCCCAGCTGGCAATCTTAGAGATACTAAATCCCAGGCCAAACGTGCTGATATTATAGTGGTCACCAAGTGTCCTTCGGATTTAACCCATCAGCAGATGATCAAAACACAAAGACGACTGCAACTATCCCCTAAAGATCAATTATATTTTAGTACTATTGAGTACCACTCAAAAGTTATTGGACACAAAGATGACAGGGAATTGAGTGATCTAAAATCTATGCCATTTACGCTGGTTACAGGAATTGCTAAGCCAGCACCCTTACTTAATTATTTAAATGCTCAAGGTCTAAACTTTAAACATCTTGAGTATTCGGATCATCACAATTTTACCCCAAAAGAAATTGCTGAGCTTAAAGCTCATGAGCTAATTCTTACTACCGAAAAGGATTTTACACGTCTCTCTGAACATCTAGATCATCTATATTACTTGCCAATTAGAGTTAGGATTCTTAATGATGAAAACCAGTTTAATAACGCAATATTAAAAGCCGCATCGAGTTGATTTAACTTAAGTGGCAGGCTTATTGAACATGTTCGCTTTTCGATTTTAGGATCGAATTTCCAATGGTCTGGTAGAATAAATCTGGCTTAAATGGTTTAGTGATTATGTTATTACACCCTGAGGCGAAAAAGTCATCGGTACTGTCATCTAATGATAGTGCGGTTAAGGCAATGATAGGGATTGTAGTATTGAATTTACGGATTTCTTCAGTTGTAATTAATCCACTGATGCCGGGCATATGAATATCCATTAGAATTAGATCATATGTATTCTCTTTGGCAAGCTTTATGGCCTCGTAGCCATTGTCGGCCACATGGCAGCTAATTCCTTTTTTACCTAACATCTTTTTGGTAATTACTTGGTTTATTTTATTGTCTTCCACTACCAAAAGATGCAAGCCGTTCAAAGAGGCTTCTTCTAACTCTTCTGTTTTTTCTTCTTCTATGGTGGTGGGATCTGGAATGTCAAAATTTAAATCAAAGTAGAAAGAGCTTCCCATTCCTACCTCGCTTTTTAAGTGGATTTCACTATTAAATAAACTAAGTAAGCTCTTTACAATTGTCAGTCCTAATCCTGTACCACCGTATTTGCGGTTAATCTGTATGGATCCTTGAGCAAAACTCTCAAAGATGTTTAGCTGCATCTCTTCTGAAATCCCGATTCCTTCATCATTGACTTCAAAATGTACCTTACAACTCTGATGATCTAAATACACTAGCTCAGTACGGACAATGACTTTTCCGTTCTCTGTAAACTTTAAAGCATTCCCCACAAGGTTGATCAAAATTTGCGATAACTTAAGTGAGTCACCAACAAGTTTGCTTGGGATTTGATCATCCAATTCTAAAACAATGGTATTCTTGTTTTCATGAGCGGTTTGTCGCAATGAATTAGCTACGTCATTTAAAGCCTTAGGCAAATCAAAAACTAATTTTTCAGCCAATAGCTTGTTGGCATCTATTTTATTTATTTGAAGTATGTCGTTGATGAAATCTAACAGGTATTCCCCAGAGAATTTTAAAGATTTTAGATGTTCCTTTTGACTTTCTTTTGGATTCTCCTCTAATAATAAATGTGTAAGGCCTGTAACTGCATATAAGGGCGTTCTTAATTCATGGCTTACAGTGGAAAGGAATTCACCCTTAGCTCTCATAGCCTTTTCAGCCTCTTCTTTGGCAACTTGAAGTTCTCTGTTTTTCTTTACAAGAAGATCGTTTGTTTTAAACTTAATCTGGTTATTTCTATATAGCGAAATAGTTAGAAGCGAAATAATGATCAGTAATGCTGAGCTTAAAACAGAAGTGAGCTTTGAAATATTCACCTTCTGTTGTTGCTTTATTTCATCCTGGCTCATTCGAGCAATCACATTGTTTAGAAATTCTGATTCACTTGCTGATGCGACTTCGTTTTGTTGTTGTAGTGCTTTAGGGTTGAAATATTTCAGTTGGATACTATCGGCTTTTTTATAGTATAGTAAAGCCTTTTTGTAATCCTGTTCATGTTGAGCAATTTCATATTTGAGTCGGTTGGTGTCAAGGAGGATTCTAGGGAACCCGTAGCGAGCAGAAATTCTCAGGGCGTTATCCAATAATATTTGAGCACTCTCGTAATTTTCTTCTTCAAAATAGATCGTGGCGAGAACCAGTTGGTAAATCGCTAACAAATATTTTTCCTCATATGAATTTATTGGAGGAATCATCCTTTGTAGCACCTTTTTGGCTTTATCATACATTTTTAATTTATGATAAGTCATCCCAATATAAAGCTCCATGACACTGGTGACATCTGGATTGTTATGGTCTGCTGCACCTAGGGCTTTGCGCACGTGTTGCATCGCTTGAAAGTCATTTCCTAAAGATGCTTGAAGGTAGGCTTCAATGGCTGAAGAAATAGCCTGGCCATTGGGGTATTTGTACATGCGTAACACCTCACGAGCCTCATTGAGGTATATTTCAGGATTTACAGGCCTTGTAAATTGTATGTTTAAGCGGGCATATAGATTGTAAAAATCAATAATAGCTTCTATGTTATTGGTGCTATTGGCTAATTTGATACCCTTCTCTAGGCCTAGTACCGCCTTTCCGTAATCTCCAGTGTTTTTATAATGATGGATACTGGTCTTTAGGCTGATCAAGCTATCTTTTAATGTAATAGGCTCCTGAGCCTCCAATACAGTGGGAGGAAATATAAGCAGGAGAATGATCAACACGTAGCGCATATATAGCGATGCTTTAGCGTAAATATAGCTATTTCTTATGAATGTGCTGAATTAAATCGATTAAGCGATTACTATATCCGTACTCGTTGTCATACCAGCCAATTATCTTCACCATTTTCCCAATAACTGAGGTCATTTGCGAGTCAAAAGTACATGAAAAAGGATTGTCGATTATGTCAATGGAGACGATTGGATCTTCGGTATAATCTAGTATGCCTTTTAAATGAGTTTCAGAGGCGTTTTTAAAGGCTTGATTAATCTGATCTATACTGGTTTCTGTTTTGACATTAAAGGTGATATCCGTTAGAGAACCATCAGGAACTGGAACTCGAATGCCGCAACCTCCTATGCTGTTTGATAGTTCTGGAAAAATACTGGTGAGCGCTTTTGCTGCACCGGTGGTAGTAGGGACGATAGACTGACCAGCTGCTCTTGATCTTCTTAGATCGCGATGTGGTTGATCGTGTAAACTCTGGTCAGTTGTATAGGAATGTACCGTGGTTATATATGCTTGTTCAACGCCGCAAAGATCATTGATGACCTTAATCATAGGGGCTGCATTATTAGTGGTGCAAGATGCGTTGGATATGATCTTTTCTGTGCCATCAAGAATATGGTCATTTACCCCTAGTACGACCATCTTTATTTTATCATCTGCTGGAGGGACAGATAGAATTACCTTTTTAGCCCCGTTTTTTAGATGTTGCTCAAGCTCGGAACTTGTTTTAAATTTTCCCGTGGATTCAATTACTACATCTACATCAAACCTTTTCCAATCAAGCTGTTCTATGTTTGTCACCTGGGTAAGTGGGTAGGAGGTTTCACTTATCTCAATAGTCCCTGGGCTATAACTCACCTTATCTTTTAATACTCCGTGAATGCTATCATATTTAACTAAATGACTTAGTGTTTTTGAGTCCGCTAAATCATTAATAGCAACCACCTTTATTTCAGGGTGGTTAAGTAGAAGTCTGAACAATGTACGTCCTATTCTTCCGAAACCGTTGATACCAACCTTAATTTTTTTCAAGATATGAACTTTTACCTAACTTTTGTAATTTCAATTATTTGATATGTTTGTGAGCTTTGTATGAGGAACGTACCAAAGCACCACTTTCTACATGCCTAAATCCTAAGCTCAATCCAATTTCTTCATATTTTTTAAACTGATCAGGAGTGATAAATTGACGAACAGGAAGGTGTTTTTTAGAAGGCTGTAAATACTGTCCAATAGTTACCACATCCACCGATGCCTCTCTTAGGTCTTCAAGTGTCTCGATCACCTCTTCTTCTTTCTCACCCAAGCCTAACATGATTCCTGATTTGGTTCTATTGATCCCCTGATCCTTTAAGTATTTTAAGACTCCTAGACTTCGGTCGTATTTAGCTTGAATACGAACTTCTCTGGTTAGTCTGCGCACGGTTTCCATATTATGAGAAACTACCTCCGGAGATACTTCAACGATCCTGTCAATATTTCTTTCGACTCCTTGAAAATCCGGTATAAGTGTTTCAAGGGTGGTAGTTGGATTCATTCTTCTAATTGCATTTACGGTTTCTGCCCACATGATAGATCCCATATCCTTAAGGTCATCTCTGTCTACCGAAGTGATCACGGCATGTTTAATGCTCATCAATTTAATGGAACGTGCTACCTTTTCAGGTTCTTCCCAATCCAGGGTGTCTGGTCTACCTGTTTTCACACCACAAAATCCACAGGAACGTGTACATACGTTTCCGAGAATCATAAATGTTGCAGTTCCTTCGCCCCAACATTCACCCATATTCGGGCAACTTCCTGAGGTGCAAATAGTGTGTAAGTTATATTTATCCACGAGCCCTCTGAGCTCGGTGTATTTCTTTCCAGTCGGCAATTTTACCCTAAGCCACTTTGGCTTGGGAGTTCTTGGCGGAGCTATGCTGCTGACAGTTTCTTTACTCATAATCCCATTTTATGAGTACAAAGATACTAAAGTTCCTATGGAAAACATGACTAAAGAGTGCTAAGATACCATATAGAAAATCCGATTAAAAATAGAATCCCCATCCAGCTAAGTATATGCATTGTTCTACTTGGTCGCCATTTCTCAGGCATGTGTTTAGAGCTAACTAGAATATAATTTACAATGGCATAAAAGGGAGCGGTGACAAAGGAAAGTATTGTTGCAATAGTTACAAGGGGTACCATTTCTGATAAAAGGAATAGTAGCATGCAAATAGTTCCTGTGATTAGCAGTATCAGCCAACTAATTGTATTGTATTTACTTTTGGTTCCAAATAACAGAGAAGTGGCAGAGGCCATTGCTCTAGGTGATGCGTCCAATGTTGTAAGAGTAGTGCTAAACATGGCTGCGAATGCTGCTATGGCAATAATGTAATAGGCTGATGGTCCTAACGTGCTGGTGTAAATATCTATGAATTGAAAGGCGAATTGTGTGGCCCCATTTTGGAGTTCTTCACCTGGTTGATATAAAATTAAGGCTCCTAAACCAATGTCGTTTAGTTAAGGATTTTCATAAGCGTTTATAATTCATATGGTACTGTTTTTTGGGTCGTTTGTGCCTCGGTTGCTGCCTTGCTGGTCGTATAATTTCCCTGGTTTTGTAAACCAGGTCATCAAATGCTTTTAGGGATTTTTCAAATTTTCTTTTGATAAACATAGGCACAACCATATCCATGACTGTTGCAATAGCATAGGTTCGATTAATTTTTTGTGGGTGTTTTCTGTTTTGATCTTCCTTATATTCTGCTATCACCCTTTCTTCTATAGGATGCGCATAAGCAGCCGTCAAAGACAACAGAAAGATTTTTGCATAAAAACCTTGTTTGACAGCTTTGGCTGTTTTTCCGGAGAAGTCCTCCAATTCAATTCTACTTTTAAGCAATTTATAAGCCTCTTCTTCATTCCAACGATAATGATATAGGCCCCTAAACTCATTTATAGCATATTTTTCGGTATCGATCAAAGAAGCACAAAGGATTTCTACATCGCCGTTTTCTAGTACTACTTTAATTAAGCGACAGCTGATTTGAGTATCCAACATGTGCGGATATTTGCTTAGCTTTTGTCTATCCTTTTTGGGAAGTTTAAAGGTTACTATACGTTCTTGCTCATCACTTTGAGCGAAGTCCTGTACATCCAGCCACCAGTTGTCTTTAAGTCGGACGCAAAACTCAATACCTTTAGCCATGAGCAAAAATAAAAGCCAAAAACAGGGATACCCCCTATCGAGCAATAGCATATCGCCTCGATCCACCTTGTCTAGGTGGCCCATTAATAAATCCCGTTCACTAGCGGCATAGGGCGCCAATTCCGCATCAATGGTTAAATGATTCAGTACATCATATAACATGGAACCCATAGCCATCGAACGAGCAGAGTCGGCATTGGGGCCAAAATGATGTACCCCAAACTCCTGTTGAACCGTTTTATGTTTGGGCAGCATCAGGCGTGTTCCATCTACAGCCAAAACACGCATCCCTTACCAGGTGTCATAAGAAACTTCTCTATAAAAATATTCAGCAGTTATTTCATTGAGGCGTTTGAAATCCCAAGGGGTAAGTTTCGACCGCGCTTGAGATAATGCCCCCTTGGTTACCTCTCTGATATTAAAATCATCATCGGAAAGCGCTTTGTAAAAACGGTCAAGATCGCGCTGTACTGAAGTCTTAAAAGTCATAATCAAAAATACTAATCGCTTGAGTGTCAGCTTTCTTTCTCTGGTGAATACCCCGTTATGGCCGTCTTTTGAACGGCTAATAGATGCTTCTTCTTCGAATTCATGATCAATATGTTTGGTTAAATTTAATCGATAGTCTGTGTTTAAATTTGCAGTACAGTCAGCCCCTATATACCCCTGCAAGAAAAATAAAATTATTCTGTTATTTTAAATATCCTTTTAGTGATCTCAACTAAGGATATCACCTTGTGAAACAGTGAATTAAAACTAATAATCATCTTCGAAACGAGTGAACAGCTCTCAATGTTCTAATTTTTAATTAATTGCTTAACTAAACGACATTGAATTATATATTTGAAACTCACCGTTGTTATTCTATTTTTGTCTCATGGAAATTTTCACTATTATTGGTTGGATAGGAGCTGTAGTGTATGTCACGGCATATTTACTGCTGGTGCTTAAAAAAATATCCAGCGATGGATGGTTGTATCATTTATTGAATTTCTTCGGAGCTGTTTGTTTGATAGCAAATGGTGTCGTGCTCGCCGATTTTCCGAATGTAGCGGTAAATGCTATTTGGGCGGCCATCGCCGTGTTTGCAATTGTACGGATTGTTTTCTTTTTTAGAGGCTGATATTGGTCGTCTTGCCAGTTACTGTTTTTTTAGGTTTTAATTCCAAGAAGTTTGAGAGCATACTTTACATACAGCTCAATTTGTTGCTGGTATTTGTCTTTATCATGCTGAAACAATCCTAGGTAATAATAGCCTCCGTCAATGAGAGCAAAGATAATCTCTGTGACCTCATCAAGGTCTTGGGTACTGATAAGATTGTTTTGATAGGCTTGGGTCAAGTTGCTTTTTAGAACTTCGTGTAGGGCGTCTAAATAGTTTTTAAAGCTATCTCTGAATTCTTTCTTCCGATATACCAGTGCATAACAACTGTAAAATACACCGTCGTCAAAATAACGGTTCCACTTTCTGGAGAACAGGCTTTCGATAAAGGTGATTAATTCTTCTTGGGTGGTAATATCGACCATAGAACTGACAATGTTCAGATGTTGTTCAAGTATATATTGGTTTAATCCTATAAGGATTTCATCTCTAGTTTTGAAGTAGTGCATAACAAGGCCGTTACTGATCTGCATCTCATCGGCAACTTTGGCAATGGAAGTGTTTTCCAAACCTATTTTTTTTGCGACTTTATAAAAGGCTTTCAGAATTTCCTTTCGTCGCTTTTGTGCTATATTTTTTCTTCCCACTCTATTGGAGTTTTAACAAATATAAGCTTTTGAATTTACTGTACTAAGGTGTTTATGCGGCTAACATTGCGGAAACATTTAAATAATCATTTGTTAATTGAATGTTCATTCAATTTATTTTTTAACTTGAATACATTTAAACCCGATTACTTAACTTAAAAATCACTTCAATGAACACGTTAAAATGTAAATTAAATTTAATGCCTTTTGCGCTTTTATGTGTGCTCCTATCCATTTGTGGGCTGAAGGCACAGGAGAAAAAAGTAGTTTTTGTCATCATTGATGGTATTGCTGAGGATATGCTGTCAAAAGCAAACACACCGAATTTAGATGAAATTGCCAATGTAGGATCTCTCGTTCCAGCATATGTAGGAGGAGAAAAGGATGGCTATTCTCAGACCCCTACCATCTCTGCGGTTGGATACAATACACTACTCACAGGGACTTGGGTGCATAAGCACAATGTTTTTGGAAACAGCATCAAGGCTCCTAATTATAACTACCCAACTGTATTTGAATTGTTTGAGAAGCGATGGCCGGAAAAGAGGACCGCTGTGTTTTCTACTTGGCTGGACAACAGAACCAAACTTATAGGAGAAGGTTTGGAGGGAACCTCATATCTTAAAATGGATTACGCCTTCGACGGTTTTGAATTGGATACAGTAGCTTTTCCTCATGATGCGGATAGAGAATTCATTAAAAATATAGATGAGAAAGTAGCTACAGAGGCAGCGCGTTATATCAAAGAAAACGGCCCTGACCTTTCTTGGGTGTATTTACAGTTTCCGGATGATATGGGACATAAGTTTGGGGACAGTCCTGAGTTATATGAAGCTATTGCGTTTGAGGATGCACTTATGGGGAGATTATGGGAAGCTATTTCTTATAGAAAGCAACAGTTTGATGAGGATTGGTTGTTATTGATAACCACGGATCACGGACGTACAGCTGAGGATGGTAAACACCACGGTGGGCAATCCCGGCGCGAACGAAATATCTGGATGATTACCAACAAGGACAAGCTTAATACTTATGCCCAAAACCATAGAATTGCTATGGTAGATCTCTTGCCTACCATGGTAGATTTCTTGGATTTAGAGGTGGATGAGGATGTCAGGTTGGAATGGGATGGTGTTTCACTGCTGTCTGAGGTTGATATGATAAATTTAAAAGGGATCTATAATGAACAGAACCATAGCATTGATTTGAGTTGGGAACAACTTAAAGGTAGCCCGAAGGCTGATGTGTATTTGGCCACTAGCAATAATAAGAATTTCGGCGGTGAAGATAACTATAAGAAAGTGGGTAAGGTTAAACTATCTAAAGAAGGCTATAGTATTGATTTAAGAGATGATTCTGTTGAGAAATTTTACAAAGTGGTTTTAAAATCTTCAAATACCACGCTTAATACATGGATTATAAACGAGTAAAGGCTGGTTAGAAACCAAATGCTAAATAGATATTAAATAATAGTGAAGACTGTAAATCTTTTTTAATAAACTAATCATAAACGATGAAACTTAAAATTTTATGTTTGGCCATGTTACTGGCGGGTGTGTCTGCCTTTGCACAGACTCAGGTCAGTGGTATGGTCACAGATCAAAGTGAGATCCCTTTAGCAGGGGTATCTGTTCAGTTACAGGATTCCGGAGAAGGAACAATAACGGACTTCGACGGAAACTTTTCAATTTCTGCTCAGCCAAGTGATGTGCTGATATTTAGTTATATCGGCTTTAAATCCTACAGAGTAACTGTAGGGGATCAAGTGACTTTTTCGATAGCGCTCTCTGAGGATACTGAGCAACTTGGCGAAGTAGTGGTGACGGCTCTGGGTATTAAGAAGGAGAAAAAAGCATTGGGTTATGCTGTTCAACAAGTCGATGGACAGAGTATGGCAAAGGCTAAGGAGCCTAATTTTGTCAATTCCTTAACCGGTAAGGTAGCGGGATTGAGTGTTAAGAACTCTACTGATTTGTTCCAAAATCCTGAGATTAGCCTCAGAGGAGCAAGTCCGCTTTTGGTCATTGACGGGATTCCGGATCGTACTTCTGATATCTGGAAGATCAATGCAGATGATATCGATAATATCTCGGTGCTTAAAGGCGCTACGGCATCTGCATTATATGGATCGGCCGGTAGAAACGGTGCAATAATGATTACGACCAAGAAAGGGGAAGCAGGAAAAATGCAGGTGACCTTTAATAATTCCACCATGTTCCAGCCTTCGTTTATCAGAGTTCCTGATGTACAAACTGTTTATGGTAACGGGAATCTGGGTGTATATGAATATGAGGATGGGAGTGGTTCTGGTACCGAAGGCGGAGGATGGATTTGGGGACCAAGACTTGATCAAAGGGATCCATCAACGGCCAGTGGTTATTTTGAAACACCACAGTATAATAGTCCGGTTGATCCAAATACCGGGGAGTTGATTCCGATCCCTTATACCTCTCGAGGTCGAAATAATATTGAGAACTTCTTTCAGACCGGTATTACTCAGTCGAATAATCTGAGTGTGGATTGGGGAAGTGAGAAGGCTAGTTTTAGAATGTCCTTATCAAATATGTATCAAAAAGGAATCGTACCCAATACGGATCTTAAAAACACTTCCTTTAGTGTAGGAGGGTCATTTAATCCTTCAGATAAGTTTCAGTTAAATGCGAATCTTACGTATAATAAACAGTATACGAACAATTTTCCCGAGGTGGGATATGGCCCAACCAACTATTTGTATAATTTGATTCTTTGGACCGGGGCGGATGTCGATGTTCGCGATCTGAAGAATTATTGGAGAGAAGGACAAGAGGGATACCAACAGCGCCATTTTAATGTTTCTTATTACAACAATCCATATTTTCAAGCTTATGAATACCTAAGAGGGTACAACAAAGATAATGTGTTTGGAAATGTAAATTTTCAATATCAAATTACTCCTGAATTGAGTATAAAAGGTAGAAGCGGTGTTAATGTTTATAGCTTGTATAGAACCTATAAAGAACCTAAGAGCTATGTGGGCTATGGGGATAAATCTCTAGGTAATTTTTCGCTGGCAGATACCAATTATTTTGATATTACCACGGAATTGGGTTTCAAGTATGAGAGTGACTTAACTGAGGATATTTCAATTAACGGAGAACTGGCCTATGCAAATTATTATCGGAACTCCACTTATCATGAGACCTCTACTGATGGCTTGAATATTCCTGGATTTTACAATCTGGATAATAATGCCGGTAGTAGTTTGTTTGGAAATAATGATTTAATTAAAGAAACCATTCACAGTGTTTACGGTTTTGTAGATGTTGATTTTTACGATACGTTTTTCCTTACCTTCACTGGAAGGAATGATAAGGTATCTACCCTACCCGAGGGGAATAATTCATTTTTCTATCCATCGGTTTCCGGATCATTAGTGATATCAGAACTTTTCGATCTTCCCGAATTTGTGAGTTTTGCCAAATTAAGAGGTTCTTGGTCAAGAGTATCGGAAGGTAAGATTGATGCCAATAATCCTTATAGTCATATTCAGGCATATGAAAAGGGAACTAGCTGGAATGGAACCCCTTCAACTTACTACGGGAATGTGCTTTTGGCAAATAATTTGAAACCGGAGACTTCCGATACCTGGGAAATCGGTACATATTTACGTTTTTTTCAGGGTCGTGTTGGTCTGGATGTGGCTTATTTTCAGTCCAGAGATTACAATAATTTAATAGAAAGTCCTATTTCGGAAACCTCCGGATATACCTCACTGTTGTTAAATGGCGATGTGTATACGAGAAAAGGGGTAGAGTTTACCCTAGATTTTGCTCCTGTTCGCAATGAGAACTGGCGATGGGATGCTCAGGTGAACCTAAGTCAATATCGCAGATATCAGGATGAAATCTATGGTGAAAAAGAGCAAACAGAAAACTTTATTCGAGTTGGAGATCGCACCGATAGAATCTTTGCCGACATCTATCAAACCAATAGTGCAGGTGAGGTTGTTTTTGAAAATGGATATCCGATCTCAGACCCTTATAAGCGCTATATTGGTTATGATCAGCCGGATTGGACCTATGGCATTAACAATACGATCTCATATAAGAATTTTAGGCTTTCCTTCTTGTTTGACGGACGAATCGGTGGTTTGATGTATTCAACTACTAACCAGAAGATGTGGTGGGGAGGTACTGACCCTGGAACGGTTAACCAATTTAGGGATGATGCCAATGCCGGAGAGAGTACATTTATTGGTCAGGGTGTTAAGGTTGTCGGTGGTAGTGTGGAGTATGATGTTAATGGGGCTATTTTAAATGATACTCGTGAGTATGCTCCAAATGACGTTCCGGTGAACTATATCAATTTTATGCAAACTACCAGTAACGGGTACAATAAGAATTACCACTATTATAAAGAGACATTTATCAAACTTCGCGAACTGACCCTAGGTTATACCTTTTCCGATGGCTTTGTAGAGAGAACACCGTTCAATGAACTGAGCCTGTCACTTATAGGAAGAAACCTTTGGCTTTCATCGGATATTCCGAATGTGGACCCGGATTCTGGTCGAGATAATTTACATGCTCCTTCGATGCGGAGTATTGGGTTTAATATCAATGCTAAATTTTAATTTGTATCGTCATGATTAAAAAAAATATAACCATCGCAATGAGTACTTTGCTGTTAATCTGTAGTGGATGCAGTAAGACGGAGGATTTGCAATCTGATCCAAATAGGGTTACTGAGGTTACTCCGGAACTTTTGCTTACCAATATTGAGATAGAAGCCTTTAGCACCATCAGCTTGTCTGCCGCATTGGCAAGTAGACAGTTGTCTTATACTAATGGGGTGAATTCGAATCAATACTATAATTGGCAGCGTTCCGGATTTGGTACATACGACAATCTAAAGCAGGTCTCTAAAATGGTGGAGGCATCTGCAGCTAATGAAACTGAGGTGTACCAATTATTGGGAAGTTTTTTTAACTCCTACTTTATAGTTTCACTTACCGAGACTTTTGGGGATGTGCCTTATAGTGAGGCTATCCAGGCTGATGCAAATAATTTTACGCCTAAATATGATACTCAAAAGTCCATTTATCTAAAAGTCCTTAATGATTTAAAAGCGATCTCGGATGCTTTGGCCTCTAATGAAGAACAATTATTAGGTGATGTGATATACGGCGGAAACATTCTGCAATGGAGAAAGCTTATAAACTCTTATTACCTAAGAGTGCTTATGAATCTTTCTCATAAAGAGGCCGATACTGACCTTCAATTGAAATCTCGTTTTAATGAAGTGTTTTCGAATCCCGGCAAGTATCCGATTTTTGAATCCAATGCTGATAATGCAGCCTTGCTTTATCACAATATTCAAGGGAATAGATATCCTTTACAAAATGATAATGATCTTCAAACGGCTTATTTCATGGAAAAGAGTTTTGTGGAGCGTTTACAGGAATTGGAGGATCCAAGATTATTTGCTTTTGCCGAAGTTAAGCCAACTTCCTCTGGAAATGATCCTATGGATTTTAGTTCTTATGGTGGCTTATATGGTAGTGGGGATTTAAATCAAAACACCTCTGAAGCAGTTGCAGGAGAAGCTTCCAGAGTTGATCCCAGATATTTTACGGATCCGGTTAACGAGCCCAGTTTGTTGATGGGTTATTCAGAGCTGGAGTTTATCCTAGCGGAGGCTAGTGTAAGGTCCTGGATTGAATCTGATGCTGATATACATTACAAAAATGGAATACGCGCCTCTATGGATTTTTATGGAATTTCTGAGGTGGATGAATATTTAGCAAATCCTTTAATTCAGCTCGGAAGTTCAAATCAGGTTGAAATGATTATGACGCAAAAACATATTTCCATGTTTTTAAACACGGGTTGGCAAGCTTTTTACGAGCAGCGTAGAACGGGATTCCCAGAGTTTAATACCGATGGTGCCGGTGCACTTAATTCAGGGAAGATTCCAAAGCGTTGGATGTATCCTGCAAATGAAGCGGTTAACAACGGTGATCACCTCACAGAGGCCATTAACAGACAATTTCCTTCTGGCGACAATATTAACAGCATCATGTGGATTTTGAAATAAGCTGGTAAACTTTAGGGATAGTGACCCTATGTTCGATATTATATTTTGATTTTATTCCAACGGGGCGTCTTCTATTCAGGGGCGCCTTTTTTCTTTAAATTAAAGATACATTTTAAGTTTGATTCAAACCATTAACTAAACGACATTGGCTCCTAAACTTATAAATAATATTCCAGTAATGATAGTACAAACATAACCTATGTTGAAATCTGAAATAGAATGTTTAATGGTATAAGATTTTTGAACCTTTTGTTTTTCTAAAGCCCAAATGGAATGCCAAACAGAAATGTCCAAAGGTGCGGGCATCCATCCCATAAAAGCTATTAAAAAGGCAATTCCAGCGGCATCAGCAGGTATTATTTGTGATAATTCAAGGGTCTCAACTGAGTTCGGGGCTGCAATGATCACCGCCGCGATGGTGCATATGGAAAGTGCCACCACGATATACTTCATAAATTTATCAAGAAATTGATACTTTCCAATAATTAGAATTCCACCACTAACTATAAGTAAAAGAATGCTCCAGGAAATCGGATGGGTTGTGATACCGAATAGACTCGCGGCCAGTCCAGCTGTAACGATGGTGACAGCAGTTTGTATGGTAAACATAGTGGCTAGGTTTAAGACGAAATAGGTAAAAAGCACAGGTTTTCTGAGTTTTCGGTAGCCCTCTAAAAGAGAATCACCTGTAGCCATAGCATATCTAGGGCCAAATTGAAAAAAGGGATATTTAAACAAGTGAACCAGAAATAATGCCCAAAGAAGACCAAACCCAAATTCAGCTCCCCCTCTAGTGGATTGTACAAGGTGGGACACCCCGATAGCAGCACCAGCAAAAAGAATTCCCGGTCCTAGTTGTCTTAAAAATGTTTTCACATGTTTGTTGTTGGTGGTTACAAGTCTGTGAATGTACTAAAAATTCTTGTTTTTTGGCTGATGAATTATTTCTGCCAACAATCGCTTTGCTCTTAATAGCTTCACCTTGACATTATTCAAGGGTTCGTTAAGTTCTTTGGCAATTTCTTCGTAAGAGAGTTCTTGGAAGTAGCGCAGATGAAGTACTTTTTGGTAGTGGGGTTTTAGTTTTTTTAAATCTTGAAGTAAACTGGCAAGATTTTGTTCGGTGATCAACTTGTCCTCAGCTGTCGGACTATCGTCGACTAGATTGTAGACTGAATTTTTATCTTGTTTTGATAGTGTCCTAGCAAATTCAGGTTTTTTTTGTCGAATAAGGTCAATATGGATGTTCTTTGAGATGGTTATGAGCCAAGTTTTGAATTCGTATTGCTCTTTATAGGTCTTAATCTTATCAAAAGCCTTTGAAAAGGTTCGAATGGTGATATCTTCTGCCTCATTCTCATCTCGAGTTCTTAGCAATTGAAAACTGTATACATCATTCCAGTAGGTGTTGAGCAAATAGCTAAACGCTTTTTGATCACCTTTTTTGGCGTTTTCAATTTGAACTTGATTATTATTTAGCTTTTCACTCAAGGAATACTTTTTTACATCGTACCTAAAGATAGGCAATACTATCTCTATTGCCTAAGGTCACGGCAGTGTTTATCAAAATTAATTGGTGCATCCTTTAAGAGTGCCCGATTAATTTGCTAATTGAGTGTCCTTTTTGCAATCCTGTTCGTCAGGTAATTTACCACAATAACTACAGGCCTCTCCTTCTTTATTAAGAAAAGGTGATTGGCTAGCACATGTACCTGCAAACTTTCCGTTTTTCTTACTTAGAATTTTAATGGCAATCCCTGCAAAGGCAAGACCCATTATTATAATACTTACTATTAGAAGTTTCATTTGCTCGATTTTATATTCTTATAAGTGTTTTGTCGAATACTTGGGTACAAAGTTACAAATAAGCCAATGAATTTCGGATGCTTTAGTCCCTAATTCCATGTAAAAAAAATCCCTGAACTTTTTAAAGGACAGGGATAGAATTATGTCAAAAGAAGAATTAAGTGTTATTCTTCTTTTTTTAGATTAATACTAGCCACCTCGCTATCGATGGAAGCAAAATCTTTATTTCCTTTGGAGTCAATCGTTATTTTGTAATTAGAGGCGCTATCTTTAAATGGTAGTGCCATTAGCTTCGTGTCTGCTTTATCAATAACACCAAGGCAAACCATCTCACCATTAATCTCGGCCCACATTTTAAGTTCTTTGTCCTTTGGGAGCTCTGGTACTGATAATACGTTAATAGCCGATAATCTTTCCTTTGGATTTACATAGGCTACAGTACGTAGGTTCTTTGCACGCTCATTTCCATTAATTAAGTATTTTTGGGTCTCAGGGTCACTGAGTACCGCATACTTACTTTTCATGTTTTCCAATCGTGCATTGGTATTTACGATATCTTCTTTGAGGTTTTCAATTTGACCCGCTACGCTATTATTTGTGGTAGAGAGTAATCTGTTTTGATTCCACAATGTAATGGTAGTTGCACCAAATAACAATGTGGTAACACAAGCGGCTACAAAATACCAAGGAATGCTTCGTTTGTTTGAATCCGCTGGGTGTGCTTCTGTTTTTATGCTTTCTAATACGTTATCTAAGACAGACTCTGGAGCTTTTATAGCGAAGGTTTTGCTGTAGATCTCCAAATTCTCTTCTAGGGTGTTGTAGGCTGCCTTGACTTCTTTTGAAGTGTCTATGAAATGTTCAACCTGCACCTGTTCTTCGTAACTGACATTGCCAAGCAAATAGCGCTCTAGTAGGTCGCTTTCTAAAAGTGTTTTTACTTCATTTTTCATGGCTTTAACTATATTAATATGATCAGAATTAATAAAATTGACAAGGTAGCAGGGTCATAGATTTTTCTTAATTCTCTTAATCCTATTTTTAAACGAGACTTTATTGTTCCTAGTGGAATATCCAGTGCTTCTGCGGCTTCTTGTTGGGTCATCCCTTCAAAGAATAATGCTTCCATAACAACCTGGTATTTCTCATCTAAGGAGTTTAAATGCTTTCTAACATCTAGATGCTCTGGATTAACACTTTCAACTCCTAGATTATATACGTTAGAAACTTCAATTTGGATTTCCTGATCAGTTTTTAAATTTGCACTGCGTATTTTATCTATTGCAGTGTTTCTAGTAATACGAAACATCCAAGTAAATAACTTGGACTTTTGGGAATCATAGGTGTCTATTTTTTTCCAAATTTTCATCAAGCTAATTTGGAGTACATCTTTGGCTAAATCTTCATCTTTAGTAATTTTAAAGGCGACCCCAAAAAGCGTATCTCCATAATGGTCGTATAATAACGCCATTCCTTTCTCATCCTGTTTCGAAAGTAAATCGATTATATTTTTTTCCAAAAGTTGACTCATGTGCGCGCTTGGATTACTACCCTGACACTCTTAAAATAGCAGGTAATTTCAAATGTATTAATTAATATTTTAAGTTAATATCAATAGATATTGATTTTTGTGCTTTAATAGATGTTAACTTCGGGCTCAATGTAAACATTAAATTTGTCTTTGACACTTTTTTGAATGTTCTGTGCCAATTCCCACAATTGCTCTCCCTTTGCATCCCCATAGTTTACTAGTACTAAAGCTTGGTTTTTATGAACTCCTACTTCTTTATAGCGTTTTCCTTTATAACCACATTGTTCAATTAGCCATCCAGCGGGAATCTTAATTTGATTTTCACCAAAATTATAATGTGGTATATCAGGGTACTGTTTTTGTATCTGAGTAAATTGCTCCACTAAGACCACCGGGTTTTTGAAAAAGCTCCCTCCATTGCCCAGTACTTTTGGGTCAGGAAGTTTGCTTTGTCGAATACTGATTACCGCATCGGAAATTTGATTAATACTAGGATGCTCTATCCCCTGTTCTTTCAGTTGACTCGCAATGGCACCATAGGATATGTTCTTTTGGTGATTTCTTGTGGTTAGTTCAAGGATTACGGAGGTAATGATATACCGTCCTTTGTTTCTTTTAAACACAGAATCTCTATATCCAAATGCGCAATCCTCCTTTGTAAAGCTGACTTGTTTATTTTCTTTTAGATCGAGTGCCTGACAGCTGACAAATACATCTTTTAACTCCACCCCATAGGCGCCGATATTTTGGACTGGCGCTGTACCTACGTTTCCTGGAATTAGTGAAAGATTCTCTATGCCTCCTAAATCGTGGACTAAGGCCCAGAGTACAAAGTCATGCCATACTTCACCTGCTTGTATCTCTACCTGAGCGTGATTTTGTGTTTTATTCAGGACCTCAATGCCCTTTGTGTTTAAATGGATCACTAAGCGCTCAAGATCTTTGGTGAGTAAAATGTTGCTGCCTCCACCTATAATCAATGAATCAGGGTGCTCTTTTGAAAACAATACTTCCTTAAGAGTAGCATTGTCATCAATCTCCATAAACTGCAATGCAGTTACATCAATGCCAAAGGTATTGTAAGGTTTTAGAGAAACGTTGCGCTCCAGCGTGTTAGGTTTAGGCATTGTATTGTCTTAAAGCTTCTTTTAGTATTTCAACTGCTCTTAAAAGGTCTTTCTTATCTAGTACATAGGCGATCCTAACTTGATCGTATCCGATTCCTTCGCTTGCATAAAATCCTGCTGCAGGGGCAACCATTACAGTTTGACCATCCAATTGGAAGTCTTCCAATAACCAGCGTGCAAAATCTTCGGTATTCGATACAGGAAGTTGAACGATGCAATAAAACGCTCCCTGTGGAGTAGCAACTTTAACGCCATCTATGGTTTTTAATGCAGTTATTAGAAGGTTTCTACGCTCAGCATATTCTGTGATAACTTGGTCAAAATAGGACTGCGGTGTATCTAGAGCAGCCTCACTAGCGATAAGCGCTAGAGTAGGAGGGGATAATCTCGCTTGAGCAAATTTTAAAGCCGTTTTATGAACTTCATTATTTCTAGTGACTAGACATCCTATTCTTGCGCCACACATACTGTAGCGTTTGGATACAGAATCCACTACGATGGCATTGTCCTGAATTCCTTTTTCTTGTAGAATCGAATAGTGTTCTACATTGTCATAAGCAAACTCTCTATAGACCTCGTCTGAGATTAAAAATAAATCGTGTTTTTTAACAAGTGCAGCTAATTTTTTAATTTCTTCTTTGGTGTATAGGTAACCAGTAGGATTCCCTGGGTTACATATTAGAATTGCCTTTGTTTTAGGGGTAATTAGCTTTTCAAATTCTTCCACAGGAGGAAGGGCGAAATTATCTTCAAAATTAGACACCACTGGAACAACTTCCACTCCAGAGGCGTTCGCAAAACCATTGTAATTAGCATAAAAAGGTTCTGGGATGATGATTTCATCTGCAGTATCCGCAATAGAACCGATAGCAAACATCAAAGCCTCAGAGCCGCCTGTGGTGACAATTATTTGATCCGCAGTGACATCGATGTCACATTTTCCGTAGTAATTTGCCAATTTAGTACGGTATTCTTGTGAGCCTTCACTACGGCTGTATTCTAGAATCTCTAGGGTGTTATTTCGTACCGCATCCATGGCAACCTCAGGAGTTTTTATATCGGGTTGACCAATGTTTAGATGTATAACTTCGACCCCTTTGCTCTTCGCGGTTTCTGCATAGGGTACTAATTTTCTAATCGGAGATTCAGGCATGTTTTGCCCTTTCTTGGAAATTTTTGGCATAAATCTAATTTTACGAATTGCAAATTTGCAAAATTATTTCCACAATTTGTTATAAAACCACAGGCTTCTTTACAGCGCGATTTAATGTTAAAAAACTATGTTAATTCATTGATTTTTAATACCTTTAGAAGGTTAATCATAGGTTTATACTAACTATGAACGCTGTTAAATATATCCGTTGGCTCATCCTGTTTGCTGTATGTGTTTCATATGGCCAGAATAAATTCGAGCTTTTGGATGGTGATCGCAGTGAAAAAGTATCCTTCGACTTTGTAAATAATCTAATTGTATTAGAGGTTGAGGTCAATAAAATTCCACTCTCATTTATTGTAGATACAGGTGTCAACAAACCTATCTTATTTGATATTTCTCCAGAAGATTCATTAGAGGTTCACAGTCCAAAAGATATTTATATCAAAGGCTTAGGTGGAGGGGAACCTCTTCGGGCAATCCATAGTAAGAACAATTTATTTAAAATAGGAAAGGTTGTCAACAGGCAACAGGATTTTTATCTCATCCGAGATGCTAATGTGAATTTCTCTCAACAAATCGGTTATAGAGTTCATGGTATAATTGGTTTTGACCTTTTTAAAAATTTTATTGTCGAGGTAAATTATAAAAATGAACGTATTGGTTTTTATGATCCTAAACAGTATCGTTATAGGAATTGCCGTAATTGTGAAACTCTGCCTATAGAAGTCGAGGGCTCAAAGGCATATGTGCATGGGTATATAAAGCAGTATTCTCATATACAAGAGATCCCAGTGAAGTTACTCCTGGATAGTGGAAGCTGTGATGCATTGTGGTTATTTGAAAATACTGAAGGTGAAATAGCAGGTCCTGTGAAGTTTTTTGATGATTTATTAGGGTTTGGACTCAGTGGTAAAATTCATGGTAAGCGTGCTCGCTTGCAGCGTTTTACAATTGGAGGTTTTGAAGTTCAGCAAACCAAAGTATCATATCCTGATTCCATATCATTGCGATACTTAAATGTGATGGGTGATAGAAATGGTTCCCTTGGTTCAGAAATATTAAGGCGTTTTAAAGTGGTTTTTGATTACCCAAACCAAAAATTAACCCTTAAAAAGAATGGTGACTTTAATGATCCCTTTCTCTATAATATGAGCGGGATTCAGCTTCAGCACAATGGAATGAGGATTGTAAAGGCGATGTCTCAGGATATAGATCAGGGTAGTAGGATTGTCAACAAAGCAAATAGTAATTACATCGCCCTTGAAGATAATTTTAAGTTTGAACTGCATCCCGCTATTCAAATTGCGGAGGTGCGACTCAATAGCCCTGCAGATAAGGTGGGTTTACGTAAAGGAGATGTGATATTAAGGGTGAATCGAAAGGATATTAGTAGTTATTCCCTGCAACAAGTTACACATATGATTAATGCCAAGCCTGGTAAAACGATTCAACTGGAGATAAATCGTAAAGGTTCTAATCTAAAGTTTGCTTTTGAGCTTGTAAAAGTGCTTTAAAAAGAACAAACCATGCTAAAAAATGTTTTTAAGCATGGTTTGGTATATGATACAGGTGATTTTAAATCACAGGCTTACTTCGAAGTGCTAGCAAGTACTTTCCCTTTAATTTTCACGGCCACAGTAGGCGTGTCGGCATTCGACTGAACTGTTACGGTTTTACGAATTGGACCCACTCTATTTGTGTCGTATTTTACTTCAATTTGACCTGTAGCTCCTGGGGCGATAGGTGCTTCTGGTTTTTTAGGTATCGTACAGCCACAACTTGAGCGTACATCAGAAATTACCAAAGGTATATCTCCAGTGTTTGTGAATTCAAAAACGCGAACTCCATCACTGCCTTTAGCGATTTCACCATAATCAATTACCTGTTGTTTAAACTCTATTTTTGCTGTCTTTTCTTGTGCCTGAACGGCAAAACTAAGAACGCCAACAAATAATAGCATTAGGAAATTTTTCATCGTTTTTCAGATTTAAGTGAATATCAAATTTAATTACTTTTTACAATCCGTGCAAAATTTAGTGTTTATCTTTCAAAATCCTACGGATATAGCTACTTTTGCTCTCCTAACTCCAAAAAGTGTTCCAAAGATGAATATTCCATCTAAATACGATGCCAATTCGGCAGAAAGTAAGTGGTATGATTACTGGATGAAACACCGATATTTTCATTCAGAACCTGATGAGCGTGAGCCTTATACGATTGTAATCCCTCCACCAAACGTGACGGGGGTCTTACATATGGGGCATATGCTGAACAATACCATTCAAGATGTGTTGATTCGTAGAGCACGCCTTCTTGGAAAAAATGCCTGTTGGGTACCTGGAACGGATCATGCTTCTATTGCAACAGAGGCTAAAGTGGTGGCTAAGCTTAAAGAGCAAGGGATTTCTAAATCAGATTTAAGTAGAGAAGAATTTTTAGAACATGCCTGGGAATGGACAAACCAATATGGTGGGGTTATTCTTCAACAATTGAAAAAGTTAGGGTGTTCTTGCGATTGGGATCGAAGTAAATTTACCATGGATCCGGCTTTATCGGAATCTGTAATTAAAACCTTCGTTGATTTATATGAAAAGGGATTGATTTACCGTGGATTTAGAATGGTAAATTGGGATCCTGAGGCTAAGACGACCCTTTCTGATGAGGAGGTGATTTACGAGGAGCGACAAGGACTATTGTATTATATATCGTACGCCATAGAAGGAAGTGATGAAACTTTAACCATTGCAACTACTCGACCTGAGACCATTTTAGGGGATACAGCAATTTGTATTAATCCCAACGATGAACGCTACAGACATTTAAGAGGGAAGAAGGCTATTGTTCCTATCGCAAATCGTGTTATCCCTATTATAGAGGATAGTTATGTGGATTTAGAATTTGGTACTGGGTGTTTGAAGGTGACTCCTGCGCATGATGAAAATGATAAAAAATTAGGAGATAAGCATCAATTAGAGGTTATTGATATTCTTAATGAGGACGCTACTCTAAATAGTTTTGGTCTTCACTACCAAGGAAAGGATAGGTTTGTAGTGCGTAAAGAGATTACTAAAGAATTAGAGGAAAAAGGCCATTTGGTTAAAACCGAAACTCATATAAATAAAGTAGGAACTTCTGAGCGCACAAAGGTGGTTATTGAACCTCGTTTGTCTGATCAGTGGTTCTTGAAAATGGAAACCCTTGTACAACCTGCTTTAAAGGCTGTATTGGAAGATAAGGAAATTAAGTTATTCCCATCGAAGTTTGAAAACACCTATCGTCATTGGTTAGAGAACATTCGCGATTGGAATATCTCAAGACAGTTATGGTGGGGACAGCAAATTCCAGCATATTACTACGGGGATGGAGAGGATGATTTTGTAGTTGCTCAATCGCATGAAAGTGCTCTAGTTAAAGCTCGTGAGAAATCTGGAAATTCTGATTTGCAGTTAAACGATTTAAAGCAAGATGAAGACTCTTTGGATACATGGTTTTCTTCTTGGTTATGGCCAATTAGTGTATTTAATGGCATTTTAGAGCCTAACAATAAGGATATTGAATATTATTATCCAACCAATGATTTGGTGACTGGTCCAGATATTTTATTTTTCTGGGTAGCTAGAATGATATTTGCTGGATACGAATACCGCGATGAGAAGCCTTTTAGTAATGTGTACCTTACTGGACTTGTAAGAGATAGTCAGGGTAGAAAGATGTCCAAGTCCTTAGGAAACTCTCCTGATGCTCTGAAACTCATAGAAAAGTATGGAGCCGATGGTGTGAGAGTGGGCTTATTGCTTAGTTCTGCAGCCGGAAATGATTTGTTATTTGATGAGGCGCTTTGTCAACAAGGTAAAAACTTTGCAAATAAAATATGGAATGCGTTTCGTTTAGTAAAAGGGTGGGAGGTCGCTGATATTCCACAACCTTCATATGCTGAAACTGCTATAGAATGGTATCAGAATAAGTTTCAATCTGTTTTAGTTCAAATAGAAGATCATTATGCTAAATATAGGATTTCAGATGCCTTAATGGCAACTTATAAACTTGTTTGGGATGATTTCTGTTCTTGGCTATTGGAAATGGTAAAACCAGCATACCAGCAGCCAATTGATGCAAAAACCTATCAAGCGATTATTGAAATTTTCCAGGAGAATCTCAAATTATTACATCCTTTTATGCCATTTTTGACTGAAGAAATTTGGCAACTTATAGATAGGAGAGAGCCTAATCAAGCTCTAATTGTTGCCACTTGGCCACAGAGAAAAACCATAGATACTTCAATAGTGGAAGGTTTTGATATGGCAGCTGAGGTTATCTCTGGAATACGTACCATTCGTAAGGAGAAAAATATTCCTATGAAAGAGGTGATTTCACTTTCGGTAATGAATAAAGAGAACACCGATACTAAATTTGATTCTATCATCCAAAAACTGGGTAATCTTGAGAATATCGATTATGTTGATTCTAAGCTTGAAGGAGCGCTTTCTTATAGGGTAAAGTCAAATGAGTATTTTGTTCCTATTAGTGGCGCAATTGATGTAGAGGCTGAGATTGAAAAAATTGAAAAAGAACTGAAATATACAGAAGGTTTCTTGAGGTCTGTTGAGAAAAAGCTTTCCAATGAGCGCTTTGTTAATAGTGCTCCTGAGCAGGTAGTTAATATGGAGAAACAAAAACAAACTGACGCTCAAGCTACAATTCAAACTCTTAAGGAGAGTTTGCAGAACCTTAAAAAGTAAACTACAATTCGATATTTGAATTAAAGATCTCCTCCTATTACGTTTTGGGGGAGATTTTTATTTTTTAGATCGGATCCACTTTTTTGTAATTGTTTACTGCGGGGTTGATTACTCTTTTTAATTATAAATAAAAGGTTATTAAGAGTGTATTTTTAAGGAGAAGGGATAACTACCTTATTTTGAGCTGCTATAAGGATAGGCTATTTAATTTTTTTCCTCAAAAAATTCCTTGACCAGTTTTACATATTTTTCTTTTGCCTCTGATTCTGAAATCCCCTTAGCTTGAAAGAGTGCATTTGCTTTAAAAGCATTAATGATAGCACGTCTGCTACCTGGGGGGTCAATATTATGAGTTGCCTTTTTGTAGTAGGCGTATAAGCGTAATAGAAAATCTGCAGGAAAAAGTTCAGGATAATTATTTACCCGGTCGACAGCCTGTTCAAATTCTTTATTTAGTGCTTCTTGGTCCATTTTAAGATGCGATGATGTCAATTCCACCTTTTACTTTTTGATGTAGTTTTATTTTGAGCTCTGAATCTAATGGTAAAAATAAATCTACCCGTGATCCGAATTTTATAAACCCAGCGTCACTTCCTTGTACAACGCTTTCTCCTACCTTGGCATAATTAACAATTCGCTTTGCCATAGCACCGGCAATTTGTCGATACAAAACTTCACCATAAGTAGGGTTCTGTATCACGATAGTGGTACGTTCGTTTTCTTCTGATGCTTTGGGGTGCCATGCAACTAAGTATTTACCTGGATGGTATTGGCTATATTTTACCAGTCCTCCAAGAGCGTAACGAGTAACATGTACATTGATTGGTGACATAAATATGGACACCTGTATGCGTTTATCTTTAAAGTATTCTTTCTCGTAAACCTCCTCTATGACTACCACTTTGCCATCCACCGGTGCAATAATCTGTGTGTCATCTAATATAGTTGCACGCTTTGGATTTCTAAAAAACTGAAGAATAGCCACTAATATGATTAGTAAAGTGACTTGGACAGCTTTCTGAATATAAAAGTTGTCAATGTATAATTTAGCCAGCAGAATCCCTGCGGCAAGAATTACAAATGCGCCAATGATGATCTTGAAGCCTTCTTTATGAAACATAGTTATAAATTTGAAGGGTTAAAAAAGCAAATGGTGCAGCGAAAATTAGGCTGTCCAATCTATCTAATAATCCACCATGGCCAGGGAGTATAGCTCCACTGTCTTTTACACCTGCCAAACGTTTAAATTTTGATTCTACGAGATCTCCAATAGTTCCCGTTATTACCAGTACAGCGGCTAAAATGAGCCATTGTATTGATGTTAGTTCATTACCCGATAAAGATAGTAAATAGGCCGCAATTAAAGCAAATATAAATCCACCTAAAAAGCCTTCAATGGTTTTCTTTGGTGATACACTAGGGAATAATTTGTTTTTACCTATTGCTTTCCCAACCAGATATGCAAAGGAGTCATTGACCCAAATCAGAACAAAAACACCGATGATAAGAGATTTGACAAAATCCTCTTTGTATGGAATCATGGTTAGAAATATAGATCCACCACCAATATAAAATATGGTAATTAGAAATTTTTGGGTATTGGAGTACCTTGGAACCTTTGTCTTAAAGAGATTTAAGCATAAGAGAATATTAACTAAGAGTGTTGCTGCCAATAAGATATTGCGTAGAACTTCTTGTTGTGATAACTCTCCAAGAAGATAAATAAACACCCACCATAGTGCTAGAAAGGCGATAAAGATATAATAGCCTTGCAAACGGATGAGTTTTTTGAATTCATAAATGCAGGTAATTCCGAAAATAAGGAAAAGAAAGTCAAACGCGGAAGTGCTCAAGTACACTGCTGCAAGTAATAAAAATACATATATAATGCCAGTCAAGGACCTTTTTAACAGTTCTCTCACAAAGGTTGATTTTTTAGGGTTAGCTTTTAGGTGAAGTTCTAAAATAGATTAGAGATCTTCAAGCAGCAGCAAATATAAGTTTTTTGAGCTACTTCCGTAGGTGAGGAAATCTTTTTCTTCTTTTATGCTAAAATGCTTAATAGTAGTAATGTTGGTAGGGATCTGATTTTTATTTTTAGCCTTAATGCCCCTTAAGCCTTCACCAATGGTATCTACCAGTTGACTCGTGGTTGCAAAAATTATAAAATTATCAGGCAAGTCGTTTAGTTTACTTTCCTTAATTTGATTGGATGAAATTAAAATAGCTCCATTGTCTGCGACAAGGTTCTCACAACGTGAAAGCAAAATATTCGCATGATGACAATTTGAGTGCTTGCTAAAAGTATAGTTTTTAAATATTTGTGGCAGTTGTGGGTCTAAACAACAAACCGTTTGAGATGACCAATTATTTTCTTGAAGAATATTGTTGAAGCATTCGTAGATCTCATCTAAAGAATCGCAATAGAGGAACTTACCTCCATTTTTTTTGAAATTAATTGTGAATTTTTCGTCCGTAGGAAGTTTTATTTCTGGCATGAACTTTCCTCTTTGATCAGCGCCAGTGCCAGAGGTATCATCTTTTTGTTTGGATCCGAAAAGTTTTTTAAATAAGCTCATTGTAAATTTAGCGGGGAAGTTATTATTTATTTCACTTGCCTGTTGTTGTATAAAAGTAAGAAATTCTTAGGTATAACGTATAAAACAAGGGGAAATTTTGTTTCCCCTTGCATTTTTGTCGTTATTCTTGATCAAGATTTTCTTTTTCTTCCTTTTCCTGCTCAGGCTCTTGTGACTTTTCTGTTTCTTCAGCGAATGGTCCTTCAAATGGTCGCTTTCCGAAGATGCGCTCTAGGTCATCTTTGAAAATAACTTCTTTCTCTAGCAATCTATCTGCGAGCTCGGTTAATTTGTCCTTATTGTTTTTTAGTAACTCAATAGCTCTTTGGTATTGCTCTTCAATTAATTTGGAGATCTCCTTGTCAATTAATTGAGCAGTTTGCTCACTATAAGGCTTGGAGAGGTTAAAGTCAGACTGCCCAGTGGAATCGTAATATGTTAAGTTTCCAATAGCGTCGTTTAGACCGTAAATAGTTACCATGGCTCTTGCCTGTTTGGTCACCTTTTCTAAATCACTTAATGCTCCAGTTGAAATGGTATCGAACATCACCTTTTCTGCTGCTCGACCCCCTAGGGTAGCACACATCTCGTCAGCCATCTGTTCTGGACGAACTATCAGGCGTTCCTCAGGTAAATACCATGCTGCTCCTAGACTTTGACCTCGAGGTACAATGGTAACTTTAACAAGCGGTGCAGCGTGTTCTAAAAGCCAGCTCACTGTAGCGTGTCCTGCCTCGTGATATGCAATGGTTTTCTTTTCACCTGGAGTGATAATTTTATTTTTCTTCTCTAGACCACCCACGATCCTATCAACGGCATCTAGGAAGTCTTGCTTGTCCACAGCTTTTTTATCATTTCTAGCGGCTATTAAAGCAGCCTCGTTACAAACGTTTGCAATATCTGCTCCTGAGAATCCAGGTGTTTGTTTTGCTAAGAACTCAACATCGAGAGTCTCTGCTGTTTTAATAGGGCGTAAATGGACCTCAAAGATTTCTTTTCTCTCACGAACATCTGGAAGATCTACAAAGATTTGTCTGTCAAATCGTCCCGCTCTCATAAGTGCTTTATCAAGAACATCTGCACGGTTTGTAGCAGCCAAAACAATAACGTTCGTATTGGTGCCGAAACCATCCATCTCTGTTAGTAACTGATTTAAGGTATTCTCTCTTTCATCATTACTTCCAGTCATGTTGTTTTTTCCTCGAGCTCTACCGATAGCATCAATTTCATCAATAAATATTATTGAAGGTGATTTATCTTTGGCTTGTTTGAAAAGGTCTCGTACTCTTGATGCACCAACCCCTACAAACATTTCCACGAAATCAGAACCAGATAGTGAGAAAAACGGAACTTGTGCTTCTCCAGCTACTGCTTTTGCTAGTAATGTTTTACCAGTCCCTGGAGATCCTACTAATAGGGCTCCTTTTGGAATCTTCCCACCAAGGGAAGTATACTTCTCTGGGTTTCTTAAGAATTCAACGATTTCTTGTACTTCTTCTTTAGCGCCTTCTAATCCTGCAACATCTTTAAAGGTAACTTTCATGTCAGTTTTTTCGTCGAATAGGCGCGCCTTTGATTTACCAATATTGAAAATTTGTCCTCCAGCTCCTCCAGCTCCTCCGCCAGACATGCGTCTCATCAAGAAAATCCATATACCAATAATAAGCACAAAGGGTAAAATTGAAAATATTAATTCCCCTAAGATATTTGAATCGGTATCATATTTTACAGAAGCTGAAAGATGGTTTTGCTGAATTGTTGTGTTGATATCGTTCTCGAAATTCTGAAGATCCCCGTAGTTTAATTGATATTGTGGTGTATCTCCTGATGGAAATAGCGACTTATCGACGGCATCTTTATGAATTTCTTTCAACTTTGCCTCCTCGGTTAAAAACACTTTGGCCTGTCTAGTGTTGGTGATAATTACAATTTTACTGACATCGCCCTCTTTTAAGTACTCTTGTAGTTTAGCAGGGGTAGTGTCAGGTGGAGTTTGCCAATTGCTACCTCCTGAGAAAAATTGCATACCAATGATGATTGCTAGTATAACGCCATAAATCCAATATGAACTAAATTTAGGTCGTTTCGGGCCTGTATTGTTATTGTTGTTCTCTTTTGCCATTAATTCTTTCTTTTACTTTCTAATAGTTTAGCTTAAAGCTAAGTATTACAATAGCTTGCTTTTTGTTCTTTGATTGTCAGAAATTTAATTTGGTTTAATTTGAAGGTATGGTGGTTAATTTGGCATCACCCCATAGTCCTTCGATGTCGTAGTAATCTCTAATGTGCTTTTGGAATACATGCACGACCACATTGACATAATCCATAAGTACCCATTCTGCATTGTCAGTACCCTCAACATGCCAAGGTTTGTCCTTGATTTCACGACTAACAGTTTTTTGAATGGAATTTACGATGGCATTCACTTGGGTATTTGAAGTACCATTGCATATGATGAAGTAATCACAAACCGTGTTTTCAATATCTCTTAAATCTAGAATACTAATATCCTTTCCCTTAACCTCTTCAATCCCTTTTAAGATAAATGTTATTAATTGATCTGTGCTACTATTCGTGTTTACCATTAATTTTTTTTATTTTCACAAAGTTATTATTTTTTTAGTTCTTTAGCTACCTCTACGGATATAACATTACAGTGGTAAATGTAATACTATTTAGATGAATTTAATCAAACTTAATGCCATTGATTCGACCAATACCTATTTAAAAGCACTGGTCTCGAATCATGAACTGGAAGATTACACAGTTGTGATGGCAGAAACCCAAACCCAGGGGCGTGGACAAATGGGAACTAAGTGGGTCACCGAACCTGGTCAAAACCTCACCTTTAGTGTGTTTAAAAAGATTAGCTGTCTACAAAGTGATGAACAATTCTACCTTAGTATTGCCGTTTCCTTAGCTATTTATGATGCGCTTGCTTTTTTCAATATTCCTGATTTAAAGATAAAATGGCCTAACGACATTTTGTCATGGAATTCGAAAGTCTGTGGTATTTTAATCGAAAACATCTTTAAAAACGGACACATGAGTGCTGCGGTGATCGGCATTGGATTGAACTTAAATCAGTCTGATTTTGATGGGATGATTAATGCCAGTTCGCTGAAACAAATTACTGGTGTCTATTATAACAAAGTAGAGGTGTTGCAGAAAATTGTGGATCGCATCAAGTTTTATGAACCCTGGGTGGTAGAACGCAGGTTCAATGACCTTAAAACTAGTTATGAGAATTTATTATTTAGAAAAGACAAACCTTCCACATTTAAGCGAAAGGACGGAAGCCTTATGATGGGGTTTATCAAAGGCATTAGTGATCATGGGATGTTGAAAGTCTTGTTAGAGGATGAGGTTATCGAATACTTCGACTTAAAAGAATTACGACTACTTTATTAAAGGTTTATTTAGCTGTCTGTCTCTATCAGCTCCCCTGAAATAATTTCTGCTTGAAAAACTTCCTTGAAGTGTTTTAAAAGTTTTTGTTTTACCTGTGTTTCATCGACCTTCTCTTGTCCTAATTCTACATTTAAGGAAGTGACGCCTTTCCCTCTAATCCCACAAGGAATGATATTGTCAAAATAGCCTAGATTGGCATTGACATTTAAGGCAAATCCATGCATGGTAATCCATCTGGATGCTCTAACACCCATCGCACAGATCTTTCTGGCAAAAGGTGTTCCAACATCAAGCCATACGCCAGTTTCTCCTTCGCTACGGCTGGCTTTTAAACCATACTCATCAAGGGTGAGAATAATGACTTCTTCTAAAAAGCGAAGGTATTTATGAATGTCAGTAAAAAAATTATCTAAGTCAAGAATTGGGTAACCTACAATTTGACCAGGACCATGATAGGTGATATCACCCCCTCTGTTGATTTTGTAAAAACTAGCATTTTTTTCCTTTAGCTGTTTTTCATTTAATAGTAGATTGCTCAGATCACCACTTTTTCCTAAAGTGTAGACATGTGGATGCTCCACAAATAAAAAGTAGTTGTTGGTAGGTGTTTCTAATGATTCTTTTCGGTTTTTTGATTTTACATCAAAAATGGACTGAAAGAGCTGCTCTTGATAATCCCAGGCCTCTTTATAATCCTTATTTCCTAAATCTTCTAAAATTACCTTTTTATTCATGGTACAAAGATACGGTTTCCTTTGTTTAAAATAAACAACCTCCCCTTGAAGTTAAAACAAATCCTGGTGCTTACGACTTAGGGTTGTTCAGGATAACTAGAGCTGCGATTATTCCTGGTACCCAGCCGCATAATGTTAGTAAAAATACAATAACAATAGATCCGCATCCCTTATCTAAGACAGCTAAGGGAGGTAATATGATAGATAAAAGTACTCTCCAAATACTCATTTTATACAATTTTATTAATTAGACGAAGATAGTGTTGTTTTGTTACAGTGTACAACTCTTTGATTTAGTTTTTATGGAGTTTGTTTGTTGTGTTTTTGAGTGAATACATCATATCTATATGGGTTTGATTGATAACTATGGCGTAATTTGCTGATCAATTAACTTTCTAATTTTGTCCTTCAAGTCTTTTGCTCTTAAATTTTTGGCGATAATTTCACCCTCTGGATTCAAAAGATATGTGGTTGGATATCCATTAATGTGATACTTCTCTTTAATTAGATTAAGGTCATTTGATATAATTTGTGGCCACGAAATTGAATGTTTCTTTATCAATTGTTCAAGCGATTCAATAGGACTATCTCCAACAATGCTAATAATTTCAAAATTCGATTTAGAGGTTTTTTCATATAGTTCTCTCAGCGTGGGTATTTCCTCAATACATGGTGCGCACCAAGTTGCCCAAAAGTCTAACAGAACATATTTCCCTTTTAAATCATCCAAGGAAATTGAAATGTCTTTTTTAAATTGCTTGCCAGAAAATTTAATTGCCTTAAAACCTATTTGTGTAGAATATAACTGGTTTTTGGGTAAGACCATTCTCTCTAATATTAATACGTTTTCATTTTTGTTTACACCTAAATTTTTGAAAACTTCATTTCCAATTTCTAGAAATTCATCCTTGGTAACCACATTTCCATCCTTGCCAATTTTCAGGATCTCAGGGTCGTGGTAAGCCAGATCCCTGAAGCTATTAGATTGTATGGCCAATGTTTTGTTATCTAATTTAGTAGTAGCAAATTGTGCAAAGTTATAAACGAGAATATTGTTCTTTTTTATGTGAGCAATTAATAGAGGAGTGCTGAGCTGAACAATCTCGTTATTCACCATGCGTTCATAGTGAACCTTTACAGCGCCTTTTTTTGCCAATGCAGCGTAATCTGGTTTAACGCTTGGAATTATTTCAATTGGAGCGAAAGCATTGTCGTCACTAAGGTCACGATTGTTATTTGTATCCACAATCATTGTTAATTCTCCAGAACGATCTTTTCCATAAGCGAATGCAATTTTACAAGCAATCGGTTTTTTTGATAAACTTAATGAATCTGGTTCCCAATTCCATGTGTTCTGTAATCGCTTGTAATGCCCCATTGTGATGTTTCCTAGATGGAAGTTCTGATATACGGATTGATGAATATCTGTGTTAATGTGTCCAATCCTAACGTCCGTCCAGTCTTCGGGTATTCCAAGTACAGTTAAATTCGTTTTTTTCCATGGATCATTCTCGTTATTTGAATAATAGTTAATGAGCCCAAAGGCTGGTTGGAAAGCCCCATATCCTTCTTGTGTGGTAAGCGGTAATTTAATGATCTTTTCATCTGTGCAACCTAAAATTATAATGAATAAAAGGTTGAATAATGCAATAATTTTAAACTTCATATGGCCAAATTCTGATTATACTATTTCAAAAACAGCATAAGATTTTAGATTCTAAAGTTACGTTTTTATTTGTATTATGTATAACGTATATAATTATATATAATTCAAACTAATATTCATTCTTTTGGGTTAATAAATTAGATCAATCAACAATTGGAAATAACAACAGTTTGATTCATCAAAAGGAAAGGATTGTAAGCGATTGTTTTGGGGTTACTTAATTTTCGCTAATATTTCTGATAATATGAATCGTTCCTTATATGTTTCTGGATGAATGATTTTTGTGACTCTTAGACGGTAGATGTAGCCTTTCTCAAATTCAAATCCCTCAATTCTAGTTAGAGGTCTTGGTCTGGCTTCATTGGTTATTTTGATTAAAAAAGCTTTTCGTGGTTCCTTTCCTCTAGGCATGAAGTTGACCTTTACTGGTGCGACCTCCATAATTACTTCAGTTGTCGATGTTGGTAGTGCTGCTCTTTGCTTAGAAAGTGTTTCTATATATTCGTAGATTACACTTGAGTTGTCTTTTAGCGCATGGTTTAAGGTGATTTTTTCTGCTTTGATAATGTAGTGGTATCCTTTTTGATAATTGAAGTTGTTGAAGCTTTCTCCAGGACTTAGAAGTAACCGTTTTTTTGGATTTTTGCCTTCGCAATACTGCAAGAACTCTCCATACATATCATCCGAAAATAAGTATTCATTATAACCAGTGGTAGGGTAGATGGAAAGCTCGACAATTTTCTTGTTATCAGTATCAATTTCTCCACTACCACTAAATAGAAAAGGACCTAGTATCAAAATAAAAAAGCTATTATGTTGTTTTGGTTAATTCTCTGAGTTTGATTACTTAGATGCATCCATTTAAAAATGGTTGCTTTGAAAAATAATTCAAATAGAATCTATGAATCAAAAGCCTACAATTTGATTGATAGATTGTTAAATACTCACTATCTTTGCGGGCTAAAATTCAGAATTACACATATGCAACTTTCAGAACAAGAAATTATTCGCAGAGAAAAATTAGGTAAGTTAAGAGACTTAAATATAGATCCTTATCCAGCGGCTTTGTATCCGGTTGATCATACCACTAAAAAGTTGAAGAATAGTTTTGAGGACGATAAGAAGGTTGTGTTGGCTGGAAGATTAATGAGTAGACGTATCCAAGGAAAAGCTTCTTTTGCTGAACTTCAGGATAGCGAAGGTAGAATTCAGCTGTATTTTAATCGTGATGAAATCTGTCCAGGTGAGGACAAAACTTTATATAACGAGGTATATAAAAAACTTTTAGATATTGGTGATATCATCGGTGTTGAAGGCGTACTGTTTAAAACTCAAGTTGGGGAGATGACTGTGATGGTTAAAAACTTTACAGTTCTAAATAAATCACTACGTCCATTGCCACTTCCAAAGGTAGACGCACAAGGGAAAGTGTTTGATGACTTTAGTGATCCTGAACTTCGTTACCGTCAACGTTATGTGGATTTAATTGTGAATCCTCATGTAAAAGAGACCTTTATCAAAAGAACTAAAATCACTAGTAGTATACGTGATTTTTTCAACAATCGAGGATACTTAGAGGTCGAAACCCCAATTTTGCAATCTATTCCAGGGGGCGCTGCGGCACGTCCGTTTGTAACACATCACAATGCGCTTAATATTCCGTTATATCTTAGAATAGCAAATGAGCTATATCTAAAAAGGCTTATTGTAGGTGGTTTTGATGGGGTGTATGAGTTTGCAAAGGATTTTAGAAACGAAGGGATGGATAAAACCCATAACCCAGAGTTTACCGTAATGGAACTATATGTGTCTTATAAAGACTACCACTGGATGATGGAAATGACGGAGGAACTTTTAGAGAAAGTTGCTGTTGATTCAAATGGGAGTTCAGAGGTAACCGTAGGTGATCATAAGATTGACTTTAAAGCACCTTACCCACGAGTGCCAATTCTTCAAGCTATTAAAGATCACACTGGTTTTGATGTTGCAGATATGGATGAGGTAGGATTGCGTGAGGTTTGCCAGAAGCTAGACATCCCGACCGATGAGAGTATGGGTATTGGTAAGCTTATTGATGAAATCTTTGGAGAAAAATGTGAACACCACTACATTCAGCCAACCTTTATAACAGATTATCCAAAAGAGATGAGTCCATTAACCAAAGAGCATCGAGATAATCCTAAACTTACTGAGCGTTTTGAGCTCATGGTAAATGGAAAGGAATTAGCCAATGCTTATTCAGAGTTAAATGACCCTATCGATCAGAGAGCGCGTTTTGAGGACCAATTAAAACTATCTGAAAAAGGAGATGATGAGGCGATGTTTATTGATCAAGACTTTTTACGAGCACTTGAATATGGAATGCCTCCTACCTCTGGTATTGGTATTGGAATTGATCGATTAGTGATGTTATTGACCAATAACGCATCCATTCAAGAAGTTTTATTCTTTCCACAGATGCGACCTGAGAAAGTTATAGAAGTTGTCCTTAACGAGGAGGAAAAAGCAGTCTTTGAACTTTTAAAACAAGAACAGAGAATGTTACTTGAAACCTTAAAGGATAAATCTGGATTGAGTAATAAGAAATGGGATAAAACCATTAAAGGACTTACCAAGCACAAATTGGTTAAAGTTGAAAAAACGGATGAAGGTCTATTTTGTGAGGTGATTTAATTAAAGTCATCAGAACTTATTTTGAATTTTCTTAAAAATAATTTTATCAAATAGCCTACAAGGATCTTTGTTTGCGTGAAACTATTTGATCTGATTTCTCAGGATTTTCAATTATAAGGTTTGATTTAAGAGCATAAAAAAACTCCAGTTATCTTAACTGGAGTTTTTTAATATACACAAGGGTTACTCGAAGTTAATTGATCTTATAACAGATGATCGAATTATTATCCCCTTTAGTAACCATTTCTAATTTATTGTCATTATCCATATCATCTAAGTCGATTTTAGAGTCTCCAAACACTGGGAAATTCTCTAGTAATTCAGCATTACTGTTAAAGAGATAGACTTTATTGGTTTGTAAATCGGTGGTTGTTACATAAATCGTATCGTTTATGTAATAAATTTTTGGTAAGGTGTAAATACCAAAATCTAATGTGGTTGAATTATCCTTAATCGTTAATACGTTTTCTGAAATTGTAGCAAGGGTTTTGGTAGTCGCATCAATTAGGTGTTGATCTTTTAAATTGAGTTCCAATTTATTGATTCCGCCATTTTGATCAATTTGAATAAGATCTCCTGATGCATTTGTAGTGGTAAATTTTCCATCGTAGAGGTACACATGATTTCCTGAGAATTCAATAGTGCCTTTTACATTGATTCTAACATCTCCTGTACGGTGAAGAATGTCTAGTTTTCCACTACCCTCTTGAAAAACAAGGTAGTCCTTAGATCCGATTCGAATGTGTTTCGGGTTGTTGATGATACTGCTTTTGGCCTTTCTAAAGGTGAATCCATTTACAGATTTTCCATTACGATCGTACATTCTAACGTCCTGATCCATAACCACCACAAAACGGTAGTCTTTAGTCTTACTGTAGTCAAAGACTGATAATGGTTGAGTGATAGTTCCATTGAAATCAATTGGGAACGGCGAAACATCTTTTGAATTGCGATCGACAATCATCAGTTTGGAAGCAGTGGTAAAGGCGAGTTGGAGTCTTCCATTTCTATAGAGATCAACTTGGGTGATTTCACCTCTTATTTTGCTGTCTAATTTTTTCTTCCACAATACTTTTCCTTCCGTGGAAATTAGATACAAGTTATTTTCCACATCCTGTACGACGATCTCTTTCTTTTTGGTATAATGATTCAATACGAATTGAGGGTCTGTAGCAACTTCTGCATCCAAAATTGTTGAAAATATTTGGGTGACTAAGTTGGAGTTTACCGTGGAGGTGTTCGCTTTTTTAAGCAGTGCGTGGAAGTGTGCAAAGTCTCCTTCTACAATATATTGAAGGGCTATGAATTTATAATCGCCTAAATCCGTTTTTGAAAGATGGTTTTTAAAGCCACTATTCAGGATGCCTTCGTTTTCTTTAACCTTATTCAAATTCCCAATCACTAGGATTGAAGATTCATCCGCTAATTCATTGCGAAGTGTTTTATAGCTTGATAACTGAGCAAAAGTAGCGTTGTTCTGAAAATTCGTAATAATACTTTCAAGCGATTCCATATCACTGGTAAAAACATAGAAGCTACCCACCTTTGCAACATGTTTGCTCTTAATGTTTTTAAATAGAGTCGGATAATGTTTCGAAACTACGGTACTGTCATTAAGATTCCAAATTAGAAAATCCCTAAAGTCACCCTTACTTTTTACATACTTTTGTAAATGATCTTCAAAATGAAGATTGTCCGAGGTGCTTACTGCAAATATTTGCTGATCATTTATACCAACTTTAAGCAGTTCTCTTGAATTGTAAAATATAGAATCTGAAGTGCTTTTGTTTTCAACTAATCCAGAATTTGCACTGTTGAGTGAAATGAAGTAATCCGCATTTATTGGAACAATATCTGCCCCTTCACTAGAGGAAGGAGAGGTGTTTTTTATAATATCTAGTGTATTGTTACTCCCTGTATTATTTAAAGCTACACCATTTAGTTTAATATAGTCCTGTGTTATTTTTGTGTCAAAGCTCGTCCAGTCGTTTAATTGGCTCACCACCTTTGCCAATGGATCGGAAAGTACTTTTGAAAATAAATTTTCGCTTTGTTTATGGTTGATAAAGACGTTGGCCGAGGTGTTACTCTGTGCTACTTCAAAGAGTTTTGCTAAGTTAGGGTCTGCATTGAGATTGCCTTGGCTTCTAATGATGTTTTCGATAATTAGTTTAGAGGATGAACCGATGAAATAATTCTTGACAAAGGTGCTATAAACTTTGTGCTTGTCAATGGTCAAAACCCGAATAGAAGCCGATTCATAGGTAAGTGACTCAATAGTTCGATTGATCGTGGAATCAATGGAAAATAAATCGCTGTGCTTTTTCGTGATAAAGGTGTAATCGTAATTTCCTTTACCAATTTCATTAATTGCCAATAGTGATTGATCCTTTGCTTGAATATAATTCAAGGTTGAAAGGAGCTCATTGCTATCTGTGTAGGGTTTAGAGGTTTTGGTGAGCTCTAAAAAATCATTGTTGATTAATTCGCTTTTAAAGGCTTGAAAGTCATTTATTTTTATGACTACAGATGCCTTTCTGGGGGTGTAATGGATAATGTCTGATACTGGGATAACTGCGTCTTGGCATGACTGAAATCCTATACATAGTATGAGAATAACTCCAAAAAAATATTTCATTTTGTGTTGTTTATTTTAAAGGTTCAAAACTTGTCTAAAACATGCTGCTTATCAAATTCCGAACGTGATCACTTCTGTCCAATTGAATTGATTTGGCAAAGCCATTGCTTACAAAAATATAAGATACAATTAAAACTATTTAAAAAATCAAGATTTATTCTACGACCAATGTGTTTCTCAAGTATCGATTTATTTACTGTCCTTGTGTTTTTAGGTTTAATTTATATTTAACGTCTTAAATGTCAAAGTGTTGCTTGTCTTCTGACTTATAAATCGAGTTTTAATTGTTGGGGCAGTAGTCGAAAGGACTTTCTGTGAAATTTTGTGATTCCGTACTTTCGAATAGCATCCCGATGTTCTTTAGTGGGGTAACCCTTGTTTTTTCTCCATTGATACATCGGATATTCTTCATGAATTTTATTCATGTACTCATCGCGATAAGTTTTGGCTAGTATTGAGGCGGCAGCAATACTTAAGTATTTGCCATCTCCTTTTATAATACACTCATGTGGTATCTCTAAGTATTTTTTAAAACGATTTCCATCGACAATTATAAATTCGGGTTGGCATATTAGTTTGTCAATGGCATAGTGCATTCCCAAAATAGAGGCGTTTAATATATTAATACGATCAATTTCTTGAGGTTCAATGTGAACTACCGCATAGGCATGAACTTGTTGTTCTATGATGGGACGAAGAAGTTCTCTTTTCTTTTGCGAGAGTTGTTTGGAATCGTTGATAAGTCCGCTGTGAAATCCTTCTTTAAGGATGACTGCTGCGGCTGTTACTGGACCCGCAAGACAACCGCGACCTGCCTCGTCTGTTCCAGCTTCTAGAATTAGATTACTATGGGTGTTTAATAGCACTTTACAAATAATTTATCTTTTGCGAAATTAAGAAATTCCTACTCGATTGATAAAATTCAATAATAGACAATTTGAAACTTTTAATTTCGTTCAAATAGTATACCTTTGTTTTTGAAGATGTAGCCTAACCGGTGCGTGTTAAAAGAATTATCGTGTGAAATACTTTAATAGCTTATTTATAGTTTACTTCCTCCTTGGGAGTTGTTTTACATATGCCCAAGATGAAGATCTAGTAAGGGAGGTGAACGACACTACTCTTGTTTCCTCTAAAGATCCAAAATCCCCTAAAAAAGATGGTGAAAAATTTCCAATTACGGATTATAAAATCATTTCCTATCAGCGTGATACTACTAATTTTGATACCACACTGACGGTCTATAAACAGTATAAATATAATTACCTTAGAAAGGATAATTTTGAATTACTGCGATTTAATAACATTGGGCAGACCTATAACCGATTAGGAGTTTCTACCGAGGATAACAGTATGTATCCTAGATTGGGGGCTGAAGGAAAACATTTTAACTATATGGAAGTTGAGGATATCAACTACTATAGAGTGCCTACGCCTACCACCGAGCTGATGTATAAAACAGTTATGGAGCAGGGACATATATTGGATGCTATGATTACGGTCAATACATCACCTCAATTAAATATGTCGATTGCCTATAAAGGCATGCGCTCCTTGGGGAAATATCAACATCTTCTATCGAGTTCTGGAAACTTTAGATTTACCACGAGTTATCACACCAAGGATAAAAAATATTTTATGCGATTGCATTATGCAGGTCAAGATATTTTAAATCAAGAAAATGGAGGTCTGTTAGTTCCAGAGCAGTTTTCAAGTGGAGATGAGGAGTTTATCGATCGTTCTCGAATTGATGTAAAATTTGAAGATGCGGAGAATTTCTTACTTGGCAAACGGTACTTTTTAGATCATGAATACTTTATTTTTAAACAACAAGATTCATTAAAGAATTACGGATTATCTGTCGGGCACCAGCTTACTTATGAAACCAAAAGTTATGAGTTTAGACAAGAAGCCGCAAATGCTTATTTTGGAGAATCGTATCAAACTTCAAAATTACATGACAAATCCAAACTCAGGACCTTTAATAACTTGTTGAGTTTAAATTATCAAAATAAGATAATAGGGAAGGCTAGTTTTCTGGCCAATTCCTATAAGTATAATTATTTTTTCAACAGTATTGTTGTTGGGCCTGAATCGACCATTACAAATCAACTAAGGGATAATGAAATCGCCTTAGGAGGGCGTTGGGAAAAAACTATTGGAGGTTTTTCTCTTAAAGGTTCCCTTATGCAAAATATCGTCGGAGAAATGGGGGGCACTCAATTGAATGCTCAAATGGGATACCAGTTGACAGATGCGATTCGTTTAGATGCTTCTTTACATGCCTCCACGCGTATGCCTAACTTTAATTTCCTTCTGTATCAAAGTGATTATAAAGGGTTCAACTGGCAGAATACGGATGATTTTGAAAAACAAAAACTCAGTACTATTAGTGGGAAACTAACTCACCAGAAATGGGGGAGTCTCGAGGTTTCTTATACTGTTAGGGATGGATATGCCTACTTTAGAGAACATGCAACTTATGATACTATCCAAGGGGTGGATACTCAACAATTGGCTACTGCTGAGCAATTTAATGGAAGCATTAATTCCATAAAGGTGAAATTCCAAAATGACATCCATTTCCTTAGGAATTTAGGTCTGGCCAACACGGTGATGTATCAAAATGTAAGTCAAAGTGAAAATATTTTAAATGTGCCACAGTTCACAACGCGTCAATCTCTTTATTACTCAAATCACCTGTTTCAAAAGGCGCTTTATCTCCAAACTGGAATTGAGGCTAAGTATTTTACGAAATATTATATGAACTCTTATAGCCCAGTACTTGGAGAGCTATTAATTCAGGATCGTGAAGAATTTGGGGGTTATCCGATGCTTGATTTCTTTATCAATGCTAAGGTACAGCGTACACGTATTTATTTAAAAGCAGAACACCTAAATTCACTTTTCGGTGAAAAGGAATATTATTCAGCTCCATTTAATCCTTATCGCGACTTTATTATAAGGTTTGGGGTGGTGTGGAATTTCTTCACCTAAGAGTGTATTAACCGTAAAACCAATAACATGACAATAGAACAGTTTGCTAAAGATTTCCCCGTAGTAAGTAGATTTTGTTATCTCAACACTGCCGCCTCTGGCCTTATTAGCGAGGGTATTATGGAATGGCGTCAAAATCATGATATTGATTTTTTAATCGGCGGGAGTAAGTTTCGTTTGACTGCTGATCAAACTTTAAATAGTGTAAGAACAGATATAGCGACTTATTTTAATTCCTCGTCCAAAGAGGTGTTTCTGACTCCGAACTTTACCTTTGCTTTAAAGACCTTGGTTAGTGGAATGGATAAAAGCAACTCAGTTTTGCTGCTCCAGGATGATTACCCTTCACTTAGTTTTCCTTTTTACTCTAGTGGGTTAAAAGTGCATAACTTAGAGATTACCGCAGATCTTGAAGATCGGATTTTACAAGAATTTAAAGACAATACTCCAGATGTATTTGCTTTTAGTTTAGTACAGTATATCAGTGGAATTAAGCTAGATATTAATTTTATCAATTCACTTAAAAAACAATATCCTCAGGTGCTCTTTATTGCAGATGCCACCCAGTACAGCGGGACAGAAATGTTCTCTTTCAAAGATTCTGGAATCGATATCTTTGGGGGTAGTGGATATAAGTGGTTACTTTCAGGCTATGGCAATGCTTATTTATTGGTTAAAGAAGAATTTCAAGAGAAATTTTATAGCAATACCTTGGATTTAGAGCCTTTGGAGCAACCTTTTTTACAATCCAAAAGTCACTTACAACTTCATTTGGAGGCGGGTCATTTGGATACCTTAAATTTTGGAAGTTTAGGGTTTAGCCTAAGGCAATTTACTGCCATTGGGCAGGAGGTTATCCAAAATCATATTGCGCAGGTTTCTGCCTATGCAAAAGAGCAATTCCTTTCTTTAGGGCTTTTAGATGGTACCATTGTAAAACGAACCGCTAAACACTCGAATATATTTAACCTTCAAATTTCTGATAAGCAGGCGCAGTTACTTAGTGAGCGTAACATTGTGTTTTCCAAAAGAGGGACAGGCGTTCGATTAAGTTTCCATCTCTACAACACTAAAAAGGATGTGGATAAGGTGGTCAAAGTACTTCGCAGTAGTCAGAAATAAGGGTGCTTGTTTACCCTTTGGCTAGACGAATACCGCTAAACTGCCATCTTAAGGATGGGTGATAGAAGTTTCTATAGGTATAACGCGTGTGATTTTTAGAGGTCACAACAGAACCTCCACGGAGTACCTTTTTATTGACCATAAAGTTTTGGTTGTATTCCCAAATAAATTCGGTTCGTTTTTTGAACTTTGGATATGGTTGGTAGGCACTCTCGGTCCATTCCCAGCGTTTGCCCCAATCGAAATAGTCTTGGGCGACTTCCCATTCAAACTCCGTGGGTAGACGTAATTCCCGCCAATTGGCGTATGCGAATGCTTCATAATAGGATACGTGGGTTACAGGGGCTTCAAGATCCAATACACGAATTCCTTTAAGGGTGTATTGTTGCCACTGCCCATCGACAAAATGCCAATACATCGGCGATTTTATCTGATTTCTTTTTAGCCATTGCCAACCTTCTGCATGCCACAGATGATCATTCTCATAACCACCGTCTAGGATGAATTCTAAATATTCGCCATTGGTGATGAGTTTGTTGGATATTTTACAATTATTGAGATATACTTTATGTTTTCCGAGTTCATTGTCAAAGCAAAAGTCAGTAGTTGCATGACCTATTTCATAAAGTCCTTCTTTAACTTTGATCCACTTGCTTTTTTGTTTTTCGATAATGTTCTCTTCATAGGTTTCTGAGTATCGAGGACGCAGTGGGTTACTCCCTAAGAGGTATTTAATATCATTAAACAGCAATTCCTGATGCTGTTTTTCATGTTGTATCCCTAGGGTTAAAAGAAACGATATTTCTTGATCCGGATGGTCATCTAAAAACTCTGCCAAATAATTGGTGATATGATCGCGATATTCATAAACTTCTTCAACCGAAGGTCTGGAAAGATTGCCTCTGCTTGATCTTAGATAGCGGTCTTCAATATGCTGGTAAGCGCTGTTGAAGATGTGTTTGAATTCCGGATTAAATTCCTGATAGTTCTCGTCAAGCTTTTTAAGAATATAATCCTCAAAGAACCAGCTGGTGTGGCCCAAATGCCATTTAGGCGGGGACATATAATTGCGAAGTTGAATTACGTAATCCTCCTGGGTTAAAGGCGCGCAAATCTCTTCGGTCGTTTGCCTGGTTTGTATGAATTCACCAATGATTTGGTCGGAGATTAACATGTAATATACATTTACACTTATTTTATGTCCTAAAATTAGTGATTTTAAAACAATTCAAATAGGGTAAAGGCGTTAAAGTTGTTTTAAAGCCGAGTAGCGATCATACTGGTGCTTATACGGCTACACGTCCTTTGATATGTGGGTGTGGGTCGTAATTCTCAAGACTAAAATCATCAAATTTAAAATCGAATATGGATTTTATGTCTGGATTTAGCCGCATCATTGGCAAGGGCTTAGGTTCTCTAGAGAGTTGCAATTCTAATTGCTCTACGTGATTGTTGTAAATATGCGCATCACCAAAGGTGTGAATAAAGTCTCCTGCCTCATATCCACAAACTTGAGCCATCATCATGGTAAATAAGGCGTATGATGCGATGTTAAAAGGGACCCCTAAAAAGATGTCGGCACTTCTTTGATACAACTGACAGGACAATTTTCCCTGAGCAACATAAAATTGGAAAAAGGCGTGGCAGGGTGGAAGCGCTGCTTTTCCATTGGCTACATTCTCCTGGAAACTTAAACCGTTATCTGGAAGGACACTCGGGTTCCAAGCGCTAACAAGCATGCGCCGAGAATTTGGATTGTTTTTTAAAGTATGAATAACATCGGTTATTTGGTCGATTTCTTCACTATTCCAGTTACGCCATTGATGTCCATAAACAGGGCCTAAATCTCCCTTATCATCGGCCCATTCATTCCAGATTCGTACGCCATTTTCTTGTAGGTATTCGATATTGGTGTCTCCTTTTATAAACCACAACAATTCATAAATGATTGATTTTAGGTGTAACTTTTTAGTGGTTACCATCGGAAAGCCTTCACTGAGATCAAAACGCATTTGATGTCCGAAAACACTTTTTGTACCGGTGCCTGTCCGGTCCCCTTTCTCATGTCCATTTTCAAGTACGTGTTTAACCAAATCGTGATATTGCTTCATCTTCTGCTTGTTTAAAATTGTTGTAATGGTCCCTTCAAATCTAAGGTTTTTCACCTAATCTCAAAACACTAAGGTCTTTAAATCCATAAATATTCAAAGGTAACAAATTAAGGGTAAATTACCCTAGAATCATTCCTGCGATAGTGGCCGATAAAAGGGAAGCTAGTGATCCTCCTAATACAGCCTTTAGCCCTAATTCAGAAAGCGTTTTACGCTGCCCTGGAGCTAGTGATCCGATACCACCAATTTGAATACCTATAGAGGCGAAATTGGCAAAGCCACATAGCATATAGGTAGCCATAATTACGGATTTGTTATAAGTGAAATGAGTGCCACTTGCAATATCTTTTAATTCTGCTAACTGAATGTAACCCACAAATTCACTTGCAGCTAATTTTATTCCGAGCAATTGCCCCATGAGCATCATGTCCTCTTTTGCTACACCGATAAGCCACATAAGGGGTGCGAAAGCAATCCCTAAAATGGATTCTAGTGAGAAAGATTCATATGGCGTATTGTTGGCTAAAAGAGTGTTTAGGCTTGTGATATCCCCGATCCAACCCAGGCCATAATTGAGCATGGCAATAAAGGCGATAAAGACTAAAAGCATGGCAGCTACATTAGCAGCTAGTTTAAGTCCTTCAGTAGTACCATTAGCAATAGCGTCTAAAAGATTAGAGCCAATCTTATCGGCCGTAACCTCTAGGTTGGCATTGATTTTTTCTTGTTGAGGGTAGAGCATTTTTGAAATCACAATGGCTCCTGGTGCGGCCATGACTGAGGCGGCTAATAAGTGTTTAGCAAAAACCAATCGTAACTCTGGATCATCACCGCCTAGAAAACCAATATATGCGGCAAGAACACCACCTGCTACAGTGGACATTCCACCGACCATAACTAGAAGAATCTCTGATTTATTCATGCGCTCCAAATAAGCCTTGATCATCAAAGGTGCTTCGGTTTGACCTAGGAAAATATTTCCAGCAACCGAGAGACTCTCTGCCCCAGATATTCCTAATAATTTGGTCAGCACCCATGCCATTCCTTTGACGACAATCTGTATGACTCCAAGATAAAACAGTACAGAGGTCAGTGCAGAAAAGAAAATAATAGTTGGCAACACCTGAAATAAAAAGATGTAACCAAAACTTTCAGTATTCATAAGCCCGCCAAGTAAAAATTCACTTCCAGCAGCGGTAAAATCTAATACCAATATAAAAAGATTTCCAAACCACTCAAAGGTATTTTGAACAAAGGAGACCTCTAGCACTCCTATGGCTAATACTAACTGAGCGGCAAGACCTAATCCTACAGTTTTCCAATTGATTGCTGATCGGTTATGACTAAAGATAAAGGCGATAAATAGCAGTACTAGCATTCCTAATGCTCCACGCCATAAGCTTGTAAAGCTAAAACCTTGATTAGGAATAATGGTGCCTTGACCTTGGAGAGTTTGTGAAGTGGAACTCGTGGTAAAGCCAAAGGTTTCATCTTGATTTTGTAATATGAGGTTTTGATCTGTTAGTTCACTTACCGTAAAATATTCTACCCGCTCTGGGTGACCCTTATAAGTTAAGCGGAGTAGATCACCGCTGTGAGTGTAGCTTCCCTGAAGGGTTTCTTGGGCTGAGGTGATGTTGAAAGTTCCGTTATCAAAACTAATTTCGGTGATGGATGTGGGTGATTTGGGCTCGGTTATATTCCATTCTTTTTCGATACTTTGCCCCAAGGCTATCATTGAAAAAAGGATGCTGAATAATAAGGCTATACGTTTCTTCATCAGTTGTTAGGTATGTCTTTTTAAAAGTCAATGTAGCGGTGGGCTGGTCCTTTTAGAATTTTCTACATCTAGGGATGGTATGTTTGGATAATGTTAAACTATAATATGATTTGCTATTTGCTTTTTGGTTCTCTTCTTGAGATTTCATCTCGTATTTTAGCCGCCTTTTCGTAATCCTCATTGCGTACTGCTCCATCTAAAAGTTCGTGTAGTTCCTGTAGAGAGTGTGAGCGATAAGAACTGTCATCCGAAGACGGTTTGTCTTCTTTGCTGATCACCTCTTCTACAATTATACTATCCTTCTCTTTTTCATCCTTTGGAGAGAATTTTAAATAAATTCCAGCTTTGTCTAAAATGTTTTTATAGGTAAATATAGGAGCATCAAATCTTAAAGCGAGTGCGATAGCGTCACTGGTTCTTGCATCGATGATTTCCTCAATTTTATCCCTCTCACAAATAATACTAGAATAAAATACTCCATCGACTAATTTATGAATTATCACCTGCTTAACGACAATCTCGAATCGGTCGGCAAAATTTTTAAACAGGTCATGGGTAAGTGGTCTTGGTGGTTTGATTTCTTTTTCCAGTGCAATGGCAATAGACTGCGCTTCAAAGGCGCCAATGACAATAGGGAGTTTCCTTTCACCATCTACCTCATTGAGAATTAGGGCGTAAGCCCCATTCTGGGTTTGGCTATAGGAAATTCCTTTTATGTTCAATTTTACTAAACTCATACATCATCAAAATAATAAAGGCTGCCTAAATAATGGGGACGTATCCCTATAATTTAGACAGCCCTCTGCGGGCACAATTTAGCAAAAATTATGCGTTATTTGCTTTAAATTCTTTCAATTTTTCGATTAGTTCAGGCACTACCGTAAAGGCATCCCCGACTACGCCGTAATCTGCAGCTTTAAAAAATGGTGCTTCAGGGTCGTTGTTGATGACTAATTTAACCTTTGAAGCATTCACTCCTGCTAAGTGCTGAATAGCTCCAGAAATACCTACCGCTACATATAAATTGGATGCTACCGGCTTTCCAGTTTGCCCAACGTGTTCGCTGTGTGGTCTCCAGCCCATATCCGATACTGGTTTTGAACAGGCTGTGGCTGCTCCCAGCACCTCTGCAAGGTCCTCGATTAGGTGCCAGTTTTCAGGGCCTTTTAATCCGCGACCTCCAGAGACTACGATATCAGCATCTGCGATAGCGATTTTTCCAGTGGTTTTATCGACTGAACTTACTTTGATTTCAAAATCTTTTTCATCTAGTGTGGGCTCAAATGATTCTGCATTTGCGCTAGAGCTACTCTCCTTAAGGCCATACGCATTGTTTGCAAGACCTACAATCTTCACTTGGGTGCTGATTTCCGTAAAATTAAAAGCTTTGTTGGTAAAAGCAGTTCTTTTAACTCTAAATGGTTCAGTGCTATCTGGCAATGAAACTACATTAGAAGCATACCCTGCTTTTAGTCCTGCTGATAATAGAGGAGCAAGGTATTTAGAATTAGCACTTGAACTTACCACAATAACTTTACTTGAGTTTTTCTCAGCTGCTTGTTGCAATACATCGGCATAAGCCTTGGCGTTGAAGTTGTCGAGTTTGGAATTGTTTACTTGAAGGACCTTATCCGCTCCGTAATTAGCTAATGCGCTAGTATCATCCACATTCACAGCTACCGCGATTACCTGGGTGTTTAGCTGATCTGCAAGACCTTTGGCATAGGAGGTGACCTCCAAAGCACTCTTTTTGAATTTTCCGTTTTCTGATTCGGTATATACTAATATTGACATGTTTGTTTCTTTATCGTTTTATATAATAATGCTGGATTATTTTTTAATTAAAAAACAATTCACAACATAAATGATGTTCAAGGCGTATTGTTAAATAACTTTCGCCTCGTTGTGTAATAAATCGATTAAGGCATCAAGGTTATCAGCCTCAACTAATTTGACGGTTCCTTTAGCAGCAGGTTTTTCAAAAGAGACAGCTTTTGTCAAGGTCTCGCTCTGAACCGGTTCTTGCACTGTTAATGTTTTTTTTCTAGCCATCATGATTCCGCGTGCATTTGGAATTTTTAGATCTTTTTCCTCTACTATACCTTTTTGGCCACCAATCACTAATGGAAGTGTAGTTTGAAGGGATTCTTTACCTCCGTCTATTTCACGGGTCACCGTTGCGGTACTTCCATCGACTTCGAGTCCAATACAGCTGTTAATAAAATTAAATCCAGTGAGCTCAGCAAGTATTCCAGGAACCATTCCACCATTGTAATCAATGGATTCTTTACCAGCGATTACAAGGTCGTAATCCTTGGCAACCTCTGCAAGTTGAACTGCGGTATAGTAGCCGTCAGTAGGGGCTGCGTTGATGCGAATCGCATTGTCTGCTCCAATAGCAAGTGCCTTTCTAAGGGTAGGCTCAGTGCTGCTTTCTCCAACATTGACAACAGTTACTTCAGCCCCTTGTTTTTCCTTAAACCACATTGCACGGGTTAGACCAAATTCATCATTAGGGTTAATGATAAATTGTACCCCAGAGGTGTCAAACTTACTGTCGCCATCCGTAAAATTAATTTTAGAAGTGGTGTCAGGAACATGACTTATGCAAACTAATATTTTCATTTTTGAAGATGTTTTTTATGATGTAATTATATTGTGTAACGAAGATACTGATTAATTTCACAATATACTATGCATGCATAATATTTTTTTATCAAAATCTTATGGAGATAGTTGTGTTAGAATTACTATTTTTGCTAAGCTTTAAAAATAGATGTCAATACTATCAAATAATATAAATGAGAACAATTCAGTTTAGAGAGGCAGTTTGTGAGGCCATGAGCGAAGAGATGCGCAAAGATGAAACCGTTTATTTAATGGGTGAAGAAGTTGCGGAGTATAATGGCGCCTACAAGGCATCAAAAGGGATGCTTGATGAATTTGGCCCAGATAGGGTAATCGACACCCCTATATCTGAGCTTGGTTTTGCTGGGATCGCTGTTGGTTCAGCTATGAATGGTAACAAGCCTATTGTGGAGTTTATGACTTTTAACTTCGCCCTAGTAGGGATTGATCAAATCATCAACAATGCGGCTAAAATTCGTCAAATGTCTGGAGGTCAGTTCAACTGTCCAATTGTTTTTAGAGGTCCTACGGCTTCTGCTGGTCAATTAGCAGCAACACACTCTCAGGCTTTCGAAAGCTGGTATGCAAATACTCCTGGATTAAAGGTTATTGTACCTTCAAATCCATATGATGCTAAGGGCTTGTTGAAGTCAGCCATCCAGGATCCTGACCCTGTGATTTTTATGGAATCTGAACAAATGTATGGGGATAAGGGAGAAGTTCCTGAAGGAGAGTATACTATTCCAATCGGAGTTGCTGAAATTAAAAGAGAAGGTAAGGATGTAACCATCGTTTCTTTTGGGAAAATTATCAAAGAAGCCTACGCCGCTGCTGAAGAGTTAGAAAAGGAAGGAATTAGTTGTGAGATTATCGATCTAAGAACAGTTCGTCCGATGGATCATGATACCATATTAAAGTCTGTAAAGAAAACCAATAGGTTAGTGATCTTAGAGGAGGCTTGGCCTTTTGGAAATGTCGCTACAGAGATCACTTATCAGGTGCAATCACAGGCATTTGATTATTTAGATGCACCTATCGTTAAGATCAATACTGCGGATACACCTGCACCGTATTCTCCAGTGTTATTTAAAGAATGGTTGCCAAATCACAATGATGTGATCAAAGCAGTAAAAAAAGTATTATACAAATAATGATTTTATTACGTTAATTAACTTCACTGGCTTTATTTAAGTTCAGTGAAGTTTTTTTGTTTATGAGGAGTAAAATAGTATTAATAGCAATGTTGTTTTCTGTGGCTTTGGCCGCGCAAACTAAGGTCAGTGGAGTGGTTGTCGACGATCAAGGTGAAGCGATCCCTTACGCCAATGTGATGTTTCCAAATTCTACTGAGGGAACTATTACTAATGAAGACGGCCGTTTTTACTTAGAATCCGATAATACTTACCCGGTGTTGAGCATTTCGCTTCTAGGATATACTTCTCAGGAGGTAGAACTTCAAAAGAAAGTGAACTACGATTTAGAAGTAGTTCTAAGTGAAGGGGAGGTTCTGGACGAGGTAGTTGTCTATGTTGGAAAACAACCAAAAAAAGGTAATCCTGCCATTGCGATACTTCGTAAAATTTGGGAGAAGAAACGCCAAAACGGTATTCACCTCTTCGAGCAGTACAAGTATGATAAGTACGAAAAAATTGAATTTGACTTCAATACCATTGATAGCAGTTTTATCAATAAGAAGATATTTAAGGGTATGGAGTTTATTTTTGACCAAGTAGATACCTCCAGTATTACTGGAAAGACTTACCTGCCCATTTTTATCAACGAATCCTACTCAGAGGTTTACGGAGATAACAACTTAAACACAAATATTGAAAAATTACTCGGAAATAAAAATTCCGGTTTTAGTAACAACCAGAGTATTGTCATGTACGTGAAGGATCTCTATGCAGACTATAATATCTATGACAATTATATAAGGCTATTTAATAAAAGTTTTGTCAGTCCGCTTTCTCGTACCGGTGTGGATGTATATAATTATGTCTTATCAGATAGCGCCTATATTGGTGACAAATGGTGTTACAATATTATCTATTACCCAAGAAGGTCAAACGAATTGACTTTTAAAGGTAATTTCTGGGTGAATGACACCACCTTTGCCGTTAAAAAAATTAATATGCAAGCCTCCAAGAGCGCCAACTTAAACTGGGTTAAGGAGTTGTATATAGAACAGGAATTTGACGTGCTAAACGATACAGTATTCTTATTAAAACGAGATTATTTGTTAAGTGATTTTAGTCTTCGCCAAAAAGAAGAATCTAAGGGTGTTTACGGAAAACGAACCACTATTTATGATCATTATGAGTTTGATGATGAGAAGCCAAAAAGCTTTTACATCAAACGTGTTGATCCTTATAACGAATTAGTATACAATAGGGATAGTGTTTTTTGGGAACAGAATCGAATGGAGGCGCTAAACAATGATGAGAAGGGAGTGTATAAGATGTTGGATACTTTAAAAACTGTTCCAAAATTCAAGCGACTCTATGATCTTGCTACTATTTTGGTCTCAGGTTATGTGGAGTTGAGTGATTTTAATCTTGACTATGGGCCAATCTACTCTACCTTTGGTTTTAATGATGCTGAAGGGGTGAGACTCCGAGCCGGGGGAAGAACTTATTTTGGGCCAAATGATTCGTGGCGTCTAGAAGGATATACAGCATATGGTTTTAAGGATAAAAAATTCAAATACGGATTCTCCGCCAAATGGTTGTTAGATCGTAAAAACCGATTGATTGTTTCTGCAGGGACCCGTAGAGATATTGAACAATTAGGAGTTAGTTTAACTGCCACCAACGATGTTCTTGGACGAAGCTTTGCTTCCTCAGCCATTTTTACCTCTGGAAACAATTATACCTTAACGGATATTAATCTGACAACCTTTAGTTTGGGTTATGAGCCTCTTAAAAATCTAACCTTAAGAACCGAACTAACCTATAGAACACTGAAATCCGCTTTGCCAGATCAATTTAATTTAGATTATGTTGATATGGACGAGCCCACAGGAGTTGCAAGTCAAGTTAAACAATTTGATATTAAAGCTGAGATCGAATACACCCCAGGTAAAAAGACCATTGGCTATGGGGTAGATAGAGGAGTGGTAAGTAATGACTATGCGCGTATACATCTTTTATATACTGCAGGATTTGAAGGATTCTTGGAAAGTGACTTTGATTATCGAAGGCTTCAATTTTACTATCGTCAACCCTTTCATTTAGGAGGTTTGGGACGAAGTATTACCACCATTGAAGCAGGGAAGACATTTAGCGAAGTACCACTTAGTCTTCTGAGTCCAATTCCTGGGAACCAGACTTATTTTTCGATTTATAATACATTTCCGAATCTTAACTTCTACGAATTTGTTACCGACACTTATGTCTCTGGACAGCTTGAACACAACTTTAATGGTAAGATATTTTCAAGGATTCCTCTGCTCAAGAAATTGAATCTTAGAGAAATTGTTGGTATTCGTGGAGTTTGGGGAGATATATCGGATGAGAATATCGCACTTAATGCCCCTTCTGGAAATTTATTGATTGCACCTTCAGACCAGGTGTATTATGAATATTCTTTTGGAATTGGGAACATATTTAAACTCCTGCGAATCGACTTTAACTTTCGGGGGAATTATCTTGATCTACCTGAGGCTCGAAACTTTTCGGTTACAGGGAATTTGCAATTTTCTTTTTAAGTGTTTTTGCTGTCTTAAATTTGTGACAAATTATGCACTTTACATTGCTAATAAAGAAGCTTTTCACTACTTTTGCACCCCGATAAATAAGAGTTATAACGGCTTTTGTCATGACCTAATGAGGGTAGACAAGGCTTTAAATATATAAATAAATGAGCGCAGATCAGATTTCTTCATTCGATGTACTTATCGAAATCCCTAAGGGAAGTAGAAATAAATATGAGTATGATTTTAAACTAAAGAAAGTCAGATACGATCGTATGATTTTCTCTTCTATGATGTATCCAGCTGATTACGGATTTGTTCCAGAAACATTAGCCTTAGACGGAGATGCATTAGATGTGTTGGTTTTAGTTACCGAACCTACCTTCCCTGGATGTGTGATGGAGGTGAAGCCTATTGGTGTATTCCATATGGAAGATGAAAAGGGTCCAGATGAAAAGATCATTTGTGTGCCTGTTTCTGATCCAGTATGGAACCGTGTGGGTGACTTATCTGAACTCAATCCTCATTTAATTAAAGAAATTGAACACTTTTTCCAAGTTTACAAAGACTTAGAAAAGAAAAAAGTATCTATTGGAGGCTGGGGTGACCACCAAGAAGCGAAGGAAATTGTCGCTTTATGTGTTAACCGATTCCAAGATAGCGATGTGCCTCGTGATGAAGTTTGCATCGATTAAGGATTAAAAACGATCATAATATTTTAAACAGTAACTCAAAAGGTTGCTGTTTTTTATTTCTATTGGTTTTAGTACATTTAACAATAATTGTATTAACTAACATATATTTATGGAAACCAATATTATTTATCTGCCTATTATCATGGCCATTATCGGCCTTATATTTATGGTCGTTAAAGCTGGATGGGTTAAAAAACAACCAGCTGGAAGCGATAAAATGCAATCAATCTCAAAGAGTATAAAGGAAGGAGCGCTCGCTTTTCTTAATGCAGAGTATCGATTGCTGTTTATTTTTGTAATTATTGCCTCGGTAGCTTTATTTGGGATATCAGTACTTGTCCCTACAACTAGTTGGATGATTGTACCTGCCTTTATCTTTGGTGCTTTTTTTTCTGCTTTGGCTGGAAATATCGGGATGCGCATTGCCACAGAGGCCAATGCTAGAACCTCGGAAGCGGCCAAAACTAGTCTCCCTCAAGCTTTAAAAGTATCCTTTTCAGGAGGAACGGTAATGGGACTGGGTGTTGCAGGTCTTGCTGTACTAGGACTCAGTTTATGGTTCTTATTTTTCATTGGACAATTTGTTGGCTCAAGTGCAGATTTCTACAGCGATATGACCATTGTTCTAGAGGCTCTGGCCGGATTTTCTTTAGGAGCTGAATCTATAGCATTGTTTGCTAGAGTAGGTGGAGGGATCTACACCAAGGCAGCAGATGTGGGTGCGGATTTAGTAGGAAAAGTAGAAGCTGGAATTCCTGAAGATGACCCACGAAACCCCGCGACCATTGCTGATAATGTTGGTGATAATGTTGGAGACGTGGCAGGTATGGGAGCTGATTTATTTGGCTCTTATGTGGCTACAGTGCTCGCGGCCATGGTACTTGGGAATTATATCATCAGAGATATGAGTGTTGACACTCCATTTGTGGATGCCTTTAATAATATGGGACCTATTTTACTTCCTCTGGTGATTGCTGGAGTAGGTATATTGGCCTCCATTATAGGAACCTTTCTTGTGCGTATATCTAGTAATGATGCCCGAGAAGCGCAGGTTCAAAGAGCTTTGGATACAGGAAATTGGGTGGCTATTGGACTTACCTTACTCTCTAGTTATTTTTTGATTCAGTATATGCTTCCAGAGATGATGTATATGAATTTATTTGGTAGGAGTGAAGCTGTTGCTGTTCCCTCTATCAACGTGTTTTGGGCGGCTTGTATTGGACTCGCTGTTGGTGCATTAATTTCGTATGTAACTGCTTATTATACAAGTTTAGGTAAAAAACCAGTGATGGATATTGTACAGAACAGTTCTACGGGAGCTGCTACTAATATTATTGCTGGATTGGCTGTTGGTATGAAATCAACCTTTTGGTCGGTATTGTTATTTGCCGTGGCTATTTATGGATCTTATGAATTGGCTGGATTCTACGGTGTTGCGTTGGCTGCATCTGCAATGATGGCAACCACCGCTATGCAGTTAGCAATCGATGCCTTTGGGCCTATTGCAGATAATGCAGGAGGTGTGGCTGAGATGAGTGAATTGGAGCCTCAGGTTCGTGAGCGTACAGATATTTTGGATTCTGTGGGTAATACCACTGCTGCTGTAGGTAAAGGATTTGCGATAGCCTCTGCTGCATTAACTGCTTTGGCCTTGTTTGCAGCCTATGTGACCTTTACTGGTATCGATGGGATTAATATTTTTAAAGCCGATGTGTTAGCGACGCTTTTTGTGGGTGCTATGATCCCAGTAGTGTTCTCCGCCTTAGCTATGAAGTCTGTCGGTAAAGCAGCTATGGAAATGGTTCAGGAGGTGCGCAGACAGTTTAGAGAAATTCCAGGTATATTAGAAGGTACGGGAACCCCAGAGTATGGAAAATGCGTGGAAATATCCACCAAAGCAGCTTTAAAAGAAATGCTTCTACCTGGCTTGTTAACTATAATTACCCCCATAATCATCGGATTGCTTTTAGGGGCTGAACCACTCGGTGGCTATATGGCTGGAGTTTGTGTATCAGGAGTTATGTGGGCGATATTTCAGAACAATGCTGGTGGTGCATGGGATAATGCAAAAAAATCCTTTGAAGCTGGAGTGGAAATCGATGGGGAAATGACCTATAAAGGTTCTCCTGCACATAAGGCAGCCGTTACAGGTGATACCGTTGGGGATCCATTTAAGGATACCTCTGGGCCTTCTATGAATATTTTGATCAAACTCACCTGTTTAGTAGGACTGGTAATTGCTCCTATTCTTGGCGGACACCACAATGATTCTGCTGAGGTGGTGGATCATAATCAACAACAAAAAGTTATTAGTGTGACTCTTGCCTCAGAAAAAGATGGTCAAACCACAGCTACAATTAAAACCCTAGAAGTTCAAAGTGGTAAAGAAATCGCAAGTGAATCTATCATAGGTGGAACATCTGAAGAAATACAACAAACGATAGAGAAAGTAAAAGGGACTATCGAATAATTTCAGTCAAAGACCTTTTGGAGAAATCCCAAAAATAATTAAAGTCAATTGACTCCAAATAAAAAGCCTCTCGATATAAAAACGAGAGGCTTTTTCCCTAAACTAATACCTACTACTATGTAATGATTACTTTATATACGCTGCAATTTTAGATTTGGATTTCGAAAAAGTAATTATTTTCAATTTATTTTTTGTTTTATTTTAATATACTCTATAACTGTCTGATAGTAAATATCTTGTGGATCGATAAAAAATTAAACTTTTTTTTGATTTTAAATGATTCTCGCTCCTTTAACGTGGCATAACTTTATAAGTTGGGTCTTCAATGATATTGACATCAATGACTGATTCGGCATTTTTAATTAACCGTCGGCAATCTGAGCTTAAGTGACGCAAATGAATGGTCTTTCCTTCTTTTTTATATTTCTCTGTAAGTTTATTTAGCGCATCAATGGCTGACATATCCACGACCTTACTTTCTTTAAAATCTATTACGACTTCTTCTGGGTCATTAAGCACATCAAATTTATCCATAAACACTGTGGTGGATCCAAAAAATAGTGGCCCGAAAATCTCATAATGCTTTACGCCTTGATCATCGATGTGTTTTCTTGCTCTAATGCGTTTGGCGCTTTCCCAAGCAAAGACTAGCGCAGAAAGCACTACACCAATTAAAACAGCTAATGCTAGATTGTGTAATACAACAGTAATTACAGCCACTAACATTCCGATTAATATATCATGTCGAGGCATTTTGTTTATAATTCTAAAACTCGCCCATTCGAAGGTTCCTATGGCTACCATCATCATCACTCCTACAAGTGCAGCCATGGGGATTTGCTCTATGACTGGACCTCCAATTAGGATGATAAATAAAATAGTCAAAGCTCCTATAATAGCAGAAATCCTTGTTCTTGCGCCTGCTCCTACATTGACCAGTGTTTGCGCTACCATGGCACATCCACCCATACCTGAGAAAAAGCCATTGGTGATATTGGCTAAGCCTTGGGCAGTAGCTTCTCGGTTAGATGAGCCCTTGGTGTTGGTGATTTCATCTACCATATTAAGGGTAAGGAGTGTTTCTATTAAACCCACTCCAGCCATTACTAGGGCATAGGGGAAAATTACCTTTAGCGTTTCGAGGCTAAAGGGTACCTGTGGTATATTAAACGGAGGGAACGTACCTTGTACTGAAGCAATATCGATTACTCTTTTAGTGTCAATATTCAAAAAGTAAACTAGTGCGAAAACAACCAAAATCGCTACCAATGAAGCGGGTATTGTTTTTGTGAATTTTGGAAGTACCAGAACAATGGCGATGGTTAGCAAAGTCAGACCTATCATGATGAACAATTCGTTTCCTTGCATCCAATGTTCTATCCCGTTTTCTTTGAATTTAAACTGAGCCACCTGGGACATAAATATAATTACTGCTAAACCATTTAAAAATCCGTACATGACTGGTTGAGGGATGAGTCTTACAAATTTCCCCAATTTAAAAAGTCCTACAAGCATTTGAAATATTCCAGCTAAAATAACTGCAGCAAATAAATATTCAACCCCGTGAGAGGCTGCTAAGGCCATTAATACCACAACAGTGGCGCCAGCTCCACCAGATACCATAGCGGGTCTTCCTCCAAAGATCGCGGTTACAAGCCCCATTAAAAAGGCAGCATAAAGACCAGTTAGTGGTGAGAGCCCTGCTAAAATAGCGAAGGACAAAGATTCTGGGATCATGGTCATGGCAACCGTTAACCCAGCCAATAATTCGTTTTTAAAATTCACTTTTTGATTAAGGTCAAAAAAGTGTAGAACTTTTTGCATTTTTTGTTAAAATTTAAGGCGCAAAAGTAGCGTTTTATACTTAGAACTCCTTGAGTAAAGGATATAATTCCAAGTAATACATGGTCTTTTTGTTACGATAAAGCTTGGGATTTTAGGTTATTAATTGCTCCTGATGAGGTTGTGATTTGAGAAGCGTAATTTAAGTAAGTGCTTTCTTAGTGTAAAATGTAAGAATTATGATTATTTTTCGTTTCTGTAAAGATGTTGTGCCAAAGGATTTATTTAACCCTTGGTATATTAAAACCCAAAACGATACACTTCTAAAACTAAACAATTGGAATTAGTAGAATTAAATTAAATAACAAATGACCATGAAAATTATTAAAGCTATTCCCTTATGCATGTTATTGCTTTTTATTGCCGCCTGTTCTAGCAGCGATGATTCTCAGCCAATTGCTGAAACTTCGGATATAAAAGCCAATGTTTATCCTATTGGAGTTGGATTAGAGCGAAAAAGTGAAACCAAAATTTTCCTTAGTGAACTTCCTTATGAATCTTACCAGAGTTTTCAGCCGCTCACCTCAGTTGAAGTGCCAGAGGATATCACTGTAGTGGATCCAGTTACCATAGATGTGGCAGAATACAAGGGAAAAACACTTTACTTTGTCGCCTTGAGAAAATATCTGTTCTCGGATGATTATTACAGTGTTACTTCGACAACTTCAGGGCCGTTGTCAGATTACAGCGCAACTATACAGGAGGTGGATTCAGTGTATGAAGTGTCTCTAGTGTTAAGTGAGCCTTCCTCGACTGATTACTGGGATACTTCTAAGTTGACCTTAACTGTTGAGCGTGGTGGAGCAGTTGTTCCTAATATGGAAGTGTACTGGTTTGGAGAAAGTTCTCTGTGGACACAGGAGCTCAAAGAAAATATTGAAACTCGTTATATGGTCGATGGAAGTGTCGCCTACTCTTCAATGACTCAAACCAATGCTGATGGATCCCTGGTTATTAATGTTCCTGTAAATGAAGCAGGAGAAGTTCAACAGGGGGGAACAACTAGAAATTATAATAGTCACGTTTTTTTCGTTATTGACAACAATGTTGTTCAGCCTACAACTGTTGATATCACCGGACTTGAAGTAGAGCATACCTTAAGTTACTAAATCATATGGTTTCTTAAGATGCAGCGGGGTCTTATCCCTTTGTATTAGATGAAAAAAAATAGCCCTTTCTTGACGGAAAGGGCATTTTGAATATATATAGACGCTTGGAGCGGTATGTTTTAATTATATACGCCCCAGTCGTCTATTTTGGATGACTTGTTTGTGTTAAAAAAATACAAATTTTTAACAACGGTTTACCTTTCGAGCCTAGTTTAATCTAGAAGATTTTGCTTGCTCTTTTGGGATTAATGTTTAAAAAGCCACGGCTTAGTATTAATATAATTCAAGCGCTTTGGCTTGTTGAAGCATATCAACCATGTTGTCCACATTGAGCTTTTTCATAAGTCTAGCCTTATAGGTGCTGACTGTTTTTTCATTGAGCCCTAATTCTTCTGCTACTTGTTTATTCCTGCGTCCTCGAGCAAGAAGTTTTAGCACTTCGATCTCTCTAGAAGATAATTTTCTGAAAAATTTCCTAGGTTTATTAGAACTCTCATCAAAAGCAATTCGTTGTGCGAGTTCATTGGTAATGAACATGCCGCCTTGTGCTACTTTTAAAATAGCTGTAGTGATGGTGTCTAAACTAGCTGTTTTTGAAATATAACCAGATGCACCTGCTTTTATGGTGCTCAAAGCATACACCTCTTCAGGTTGAGAACTGAAAATTACAATTTTAATATCAGGAAAATCTCTTTTAATCCTTCGTAGAGCGGTTATACCATTAACCTCTGGTATATCCATTTCAAGAATAATGACATCAGGTTGTCTACCAACTAAAAATCCAAATAATTCTGAGGTGGTACTCACATTTCCAATAATCTCAATTACTTCACTATCTTGAAGTACATTTTTAAGGCCTATCCTAACTATAGGATGGTTATCAGCCACTAGAACTTTAATCATACATTTGACCGTTTTAAAGTTAAGTTTCGATAAGCCATGTTAAGAGGGTGTATAGAACATCTTCTTTACGGCTTGGGGGGTTTTGTCGCAATAGTAATGGCTAAAGGTAATGAATTTAAATTTTTCAACAAAAAACTACCGTAATTACATGGGAAAATAGATGGTTTTACCTTAATTCACTAGGTATTACGCATACTGGTATGGAAGTCATTTTATGTTGATTTACCCGGTTTAATTTGGTGTATATTTCAAAAACCTCGCGTTTTCGACCTGTGAACTCTGTAGAAATTTTTCCTTGTTCGCTCATGCTCATAGCCCATTCTAATTCTGGATAGCTAGCTCCAATTTGATCTTCATCATTTCGTTGATCCCCCCATAAACCATCTGTTGGTGCTGCATTTTGTATTTGTTGGTTTATTCCCATGCCTTTGGCCAAGGCATAGACTTCGGATTTAACTAAATCAGCTATTGGGCTTATGTCTACACCACCATCTCCATATTTGGTGTAGAATCCGACCCCAAAATCCTCAACTTTGTTTCCTGTTCCTGCCACCAAATAGTTCTTTAGTCCTGCAAAGTAATAAAGTGTTGTCATGCGTAGTCGTGCTCTGGTGTTAGCTAGAGCCATCATGCGGTCATTTTCATTATCAACCCTTGGTACGGCTTCTACTAATTGATCAAAAACAGGGGTAAGGTCTGTGGTTAAACTGGAAACATTGGAATAGTTTTCTTTAAGCCATGCAATGTGATTTTGGGCCAGGGTCACTTGATTTGGGTTCTGATGAATGGGCATTTCAACACATAGGAGCTTTAATCCAGTTTTTGCACATAGAGTAGAGGTGACCGCCGAGTCAATTCCTCCAGATATGCCTATAACAAATCCACCTATTTTGGCGTTTTCTGCATAGGTTTTTAGCCAATCGACAATATGGTTGATAACAGCTTCTGTTTGCATGGTCTTTTATGAGTCTATTATAAGTTAATATTTTAAATTTGCCACTTTGGTTATTTTAAATATGTGGGTTTACAGTATGTTCATATATTTAAAGTCTAAAGTACTAAATACAAAAGTAGATGTATCTTAAATTATTGAAAAACAAATTGCCTAAAGTTTTGAAAATACTGCCTATGTGTAAATTTTTTGGGCTATTTATTGCGATCCTTATAATGAGTTGCTCCTCGGATAGTAAATTGGAGGCGGAAATAGCTGAGGTCGATGTTAAAGTGCGCATTGATCGTTTTGATGAAAAGTTTGCTAATGGTTCTGCGCAAGATTTACCAGATTTAAAAAAGAATTATCCGTATTTGTTTCCAACCCAATTTTCTGATAGTGTTTGGATCGATAGAATGCAGGATAGCTTGCATCAGGTGATGGCTAAAGAAATTAATCAAAAGTTCAGCGATTTTAAGCATGATACCATTGCGATACATCAATTGTTTCAGCACGTTAAATATTATTTTCCTGAATTTACACCTGTAAAAATTATTACCGTTAACTCTGATGTGGATTACAGAAATCGGATCATTTACGCCGACACATTAATGTTAGTGGGTCTAGATAATTATCTAGGAGCGGATCATGAGTTTTATAAAGGGATACAGCAATTTATAAGAGCGAATTTTGAAAAAGAGCGGGTGGTTATTGATATGGCTAAAGCGATTTCTCGAAGCACCATTAAAGCTACCCCTTCTAGAGACTTCTTAAGTAAAATAGTGTATTATGGTAAGCTCTATTATGTGATGTCTAATTTTTTACCAAAGGTTGAGGATTCTCAGATTATCGGTTATTCTCAGGATCAGTGGCAGTGGTCTCTAACTAATGAGGAATATATCTGGAGGTATTTTATATCTAATGAACTGTTGTTTTCAACCGACTCTAAACTAGATGACCGGTTTATTGATCCAGCCCCGTTTTCCAAGTTCTATCTTGAGCTGGATAATGAATCTCCTGGAAGACTCGGGCAATTTATAGGATGGAGGATCGTTGATGCGTATATGAAAAATAATGAAGTATCTTTGCATGAGCTGCTAGGGGAATCAGCAGCATCATTATTTAAAAAATCACAATACAAACCAAAGAAGTAATGGCTGTAGTACACAAATCAGAAATAAATTTGAATGTTGAACTCGATGAGAATAAGGTGCCTGAAAAATTGAGTTGGACCGCCAAAGATGGTGGGGTTGAAAATGAAGCAGCTAAGGCTGTATTGCTTTCTGTGTGGAACAGTGAGCAGCAAGAGACTCTTAAGATTGATTTATGGACTAAGGATATGCCAATGGATGAAATGAAAAAGTTTATGCATCAAACTTTGGTTTCTCTTAGTGATACCTTCTACAAGGCTACTCAGGATGAAAAGATGACCGCAACGATGAAGGACTTTTGTGATTATTTTGCAGAAAAACTTGAATTGACAAAAGATAAATAATTATTAGTTGTCTTATTACTTTTGAATTTGTTTGTTGATCTGATCGATGTAATCTAATAACTCCTCTCTGCCAGTTCCATTAGAGGAGGAAGTAACGAAATAGTTAGGTGTTTCTTCCCATAGATCATCAAGCATTGCTTGAAGGTAGGCCTGAATATTTCGCTCGATGGCTTTTGGTTTTAATTTATCCGCTTTAGTAAAGACTATTGAAAAAGGTATTTGATTCTCTCCAAGCCACTGCATGAATTCCATGTCGATAGCCTGAGGACTGTGCCTGATATCGATCAGGATAAAGGCCGACACCAATTGTTTGCGCTGTGAGAAATAAGAGGTGATAAACTTTTGAAATTTACTTTTAGCGGTTTTAGATACCCTTGCATAACCGTATCCTGGCAAATCCACTAAAAACCAATTTCCATTGATTTTAAAATGATTAATCAGCTGTGTTTTTCCAGGTCGCCCAGAGGTCTTTGCAAGGCTCTTTCGCTCTGTAAGCATGTTGATAAGTGAAGATTTCCCCACATTTGACCGGCCAATAAAGGCGTATTCTGGCAAGGGCTCATTAGGGCACCTACTTACATCGGTATTACTTATAACAAATGTTGCTGATTTAATCTGCATGTCGCGGATTTAGAAATTTCGTTCCTTAAGCCATTGGTGTAAAATAGCATTAAATTCATTGGGGTGTTCCATCATCGGTGCATGACCACACTTTTTAATCCAGTAAAGGTCAGAATCCGGTAAAAGCTCATGAAATTCCTCGGCCACATTTGGAGGAGTTACATTATCGTTCTCACCCCAGATAATACAAGTAGGAGTATGCATATGTGGAAGGTCTTTCGACATATTGTGTCGGATAGCACTCTTAGCAATAGCAAGAGTTTTGATAAGTTTACTACGATCATTGACCGTTGCATAAACTTCATCTATTATTTCTTTAGTAGCTACCTTTGGATCGTAAAAAACTTCCTCGGCCTTTTTCTTCATAAACTCATAATCGCCACGTTTGGGGTATCCATCACCCATAGCGCTTTCATATAATCCCGAGCTTCCAGTGATTACTAGTGCTTTTACTTTAGTAGGGAATAGCTTCGTATGTAGTAGGCCAATATGTCCTCCAAGAGAATTTCCTAACAAAATGACTTCTTCAAGTCCTTTGTGTGTTATAAACTTTTCAAGATTGGTTGCAAAGCTCTTCACATTAGTCTTTAGCAACGGCATAGTGTATATTGGAAGTTCAGGGATTAATACTTTGTAACCTTTAGAGGAAAAATAAGCTGCTACACCATCAAAATTACTGAGTCCACCCATTAGTCCATGTAGTACAATCATAGGTGTGCCTTCTCCCACTTCTAAGTAAGTAAATTTACCTTCCTTCTTTAAATCGTGTACCATTAAGGGTTTGTTACATTTCTTCGGAAACAAATATAGCGAATTAGGATATATTTTATAACATTTCTCCGCTGATGCTGTGAATTAAATGTGAAAAACGACACATTACAAATCATATCTCCTTTTAAGTCAGTTATTAACAATTTACGAAGCTAGAGTTTTACAGAGGCTTTCACGGAAATTAAAGAATTTATCAACAAAGTGGTAAAAAGTGGTAAAAAGTGATTATTTGTGGTAAATATTTCTCTATATTTGAAAAGTAAACATTTAAAAGAGTTAGACTTGATTCAATTTTCGGAAGAATATGAGTGTAAGGCAGATAGCAAGGGACGCATTATGGTGCCTTCTTCTCTGCGCGCTAAATTGGCGCCCGTTTTGGGTGATGGTTTGGTGTTAAAACGCTCGATTTTTCAAAAATGCCTTGAGGTATATACCATGGCAGCATGGGAAAAAGAAATGAAGCAGGTCGCAAAATTAAACCGTTTCGTTAAAAAGAATAATGATTTTATAAGGCAGTTCACCGCTGGAGTTCGAGTTGTAGAAATCGATTCAAATGGGAGATTGAGCATGCCGAAGAATCTTATTGCTTTTGCAGGAATCGAAAAAGAAGTTGTGCTTTCAGAATCCATCGATCGTATTGAGATTTGGGATAAACAGCGCTATTACGATGTTTTAGATCAGGGAGCGGATTCGTTTTCTGATTTAGCGGAAGAGGTTATGGGAGGTTTTGAAATAGAACAAGAAGATGGAGATGGAATATCATAGATCAGTATTATTACAAGAGACAGTTGATGGTCTTAATATCAAAGAGGACGGAGTTTATGTGGATGTTACCTTCGGAGGTGGAGGTCACTCTAAAGAGATATTAAATCGTCTCGGAGCAAAAGGAAAATTGTACGGTTTTGATCAAGATGAGGATGCTAAGAATAATGCAATTGATGATGAGCGTTTTGTGTTGATTCCTCAAAACTTTAGACATATTAAACGTTTTTTGAAATTTTATGGTGTGCAAAGCGTCGACGGAATCCTTGGCGATTTCGGGGTTTCATCTCATCAGTTTGATGTTCCTGAACGTGGTTTTTCAACGCGTTTTGATGCGGATCTCGATATGAGAATGAGCAAACAAAACACCCTAAGTGCCTATGATGTGGTAAATACCTACGATCAAGGTGATCTTAAGCGTGTCTTTGGCCTTTATGGAGAGCTGAAAAATGCGGGAAGTATTGCGGCGGCTTTAGTTGAAAAACGGGCTGAGCAGCCAATAAAGACAACCGAAAATTTAAAGAATAGTTTACGAAAGTTTTTGCCAGCTTATAAAGAGAATAAAATATTAGCCCAACTCTACCAGGCTATTCGAATAGAGGTTAATCAGGAGGTAGAGGTGCTTAGAGAATTTTTATTACAGACACCAGAGTTAATTAAACAAAAAGGGCGATTGAGTTTGATAAGCTACCATTCATTAGAGGATCGTTTGGTGAAACGCTTTATAAGGAGTGGGAAGTTTGAAGGAGAAGTTGAAAAGGATTTTTATGGAAACCCACAAGTTCCTTTTAAAAAGGTTTCTGGTTTAATTGTGCCTTCAAAACAGGAGATTGAAATTAATAGTAGAGCGAGAAGCGCAAAATTGCGAATCGCAGAAAAACTATAAGGCCATGAGGGAAGGTATATTGGACATATTAAAGGGTAAGTTTTTGGTTAGTGATGACGCCTTCAAGAACTGGAGATTTATATTGTTTGCCTCTACTTTGGCAGTGATCATGATTTCTAGTGCGCACAATGCGGATAAGAAGGTTCATGAACTTGCAAAATTAAATAACAGAGTGTTAGAGCTAAGAAGTGAATTTGTGGATGTGCGTACACAGGTTCAACAAGTGAGATTGGAGTCGCATATTACATCAAAAGTGGAGTTTATGGGGTTAAAGCCATCATTGAATCCACCTAAAAAAATAAAAGTAGTAGGAGATAATAAGTAATTATGCCAATAACGGATAAATCCATATTGAGTCGATTGTATTTTGTAGCAGGCTGTATGTTTTTGCTTGCATTGGCTATTGGTGTAAAGCTTGTAGGTATTCAGTTCATTGACGGGGATAAGTACAGGGCGCTTTCTCAAAAACGTACAATTAAGAATTTTACCATAGAGCCCAAGCGCGGTAATCTGTATTCTGATGACGGGAGTCTATTGGCTACATCGGTGACCAAATACGACATTCGGTTCGATGCACTTACGCCCAGTAGAGCTGTATTTGAAGATCATATAAAACCGCTATCTGATTCTCTTTCTACAGTTTTAGGGAGACCTTCTTCTTATTACCAAAATTTGATGAAGGAGGCTAGAATTGAAAAAAACAGGTATTTGTTGATCGCTCGTGATTTAGGTTATACGAAATACATGCAAATCAAAGGGTTTCCGATGTTTAACCTTGGACCTTATAAAGGAGGTTTTATTGTGGAACAAGAAACTCAAAGGGAATATCCCTTAGGAGGTATTGCACATCGAAGTGTAGGATATGAGAGAGAGAACGGTCCTAGCGTTGGACTTGAGGGTGCTTTCGGGCAATTCTTAAGAGGAGAAGAAGGACATCGTTTAAAGCAAAAAATTGCACAAGGGCAGTGGAAGCCAATTACGGATTATAATGAAATTGAGCCTAAGGATGGTTATGATGTAGTGTCGACTATCAATGTTAATATCCAAGATATCGCACACCATGCCTTACTTACCCAGTTAGAAAAGTATAAGGCAATGCACGGAACGGTGGTTGTTATGGAAGTTAAGACTGGAGAAATTAAAGCTATTTCAAATTTAGGTAGGACTTCCGGAGGAAAATATTTCGAGCGTTTAAATTATGCAGTGGGTGAGTCTCATGAGCCTGGATCTACGTTCAAATTGTTTTCAATGATAGCGGCTTTGGAAGACCACGCAGTGGATACCAGTGATGTCATAGATACTGGAAAAGGAGTAATCTCCTTCTATGGTAAAAAGGTAAGAGATTCAAAATGGGGTGGCTATGGTGAACTAAGTGTATCGGATATTTTAGTTCGATCTTCCAATGTTGGAATCGTTAAAATTATTGATGATTTCTACGGTGATCAACCTGAGAAATTTGTCAATCGTCTATATAATATGGGGCTTAATGATAAGTTAGGTTTAGCCATAAAAGGAGAAGGCGTGCCTTATATACCCCATCCAAATGATAAAGAGCGTTGGAGTGGTATTGCGTTACAGTGGATGGCCTATGGTTATGGCGTGTCTATGACTCCATTACAAACCTTGGCTTTTTACAACGCAGTTGCTAATGATGGTGAATTGTTAAAGCCTAGACTTATAAAAGAAGTACGGGATTGGGATAAGGTCATTCACAAATTTGATAAGGAAGTTTTGAATCCTTCTATATGCTCCTCAGAGACACTGAAGAAAGTTCAAGCGATGCTGGAGAATGTAGTTAAATCGGATTATGGGACAGGGCATGGGTTGTATTCTGAGAATTTCTCAATGGCCGGAAAGACAGGTACCGCACAGAAGAATTATGCTGATAAGAGTAAGCTTAAATATATCTCAAGTTTTGCAGGATACTTTCCTGCAGATGAACCTAAATATTCTTGTATCGTGGTAATTCACGAGCCAGATAAAGGTGTAGGGTATTATGGAGCGGATGTTTCAGGTCCAGTATTTAAAGCCATTGCTCAGAAGATTTATATTAATTCACCGCTGATTGATACCATCGATGAATTAAATAAAGAAGATAGCGATTTGCTAGAGGATTATAAATCCTACTATGCAAAGGTTAAACAAAACAATTCCATCATTCCTAATGTAAAAGGGATGAGTGGGATGGATGCTGTTTCCATTTTAGAAAACCTAGGTCTTAGAGTAAAGATTCAAGGATCTAACGGAGGGACTGTTGAGAGTCAGTCTTTGGAAAGTGGTGCAAAAGTAGAGTCAGATAAAACTATCGTATTAAAGCTAACGTGATCGTATTAAAGGACATATTGTACAAAGTTAAGATCGATGCCGTATACGGCAATACCGATACGCATATCAATGCGGTGCACTTCGATTCTAGGAAGGTGTCCTTGGATGATGTGTTTGTTGCCGTTCCTGGTACTGCGGTGGATGGTCATGATTATATCACAAAGGCTATTGAGAGCGGTGCAATTGCGGTGATTTGTGAGCGTTTACCTGCTGAACTCATCAATGGGGTAACATATATTAGCGTTGAAAGTGCACACCATGCCTTGGCTATTATGGCTTCTAACTTTTATGATAATCCATCTAAGAATTTAAAGCTTATAGGGGTTACTGGTACCAATGGAAAAACAACCATCGCTAGCCTATTATATGAGCTCTTTAAAAAAGCAGGTTATAAAACTGGTCTTCTCTCTACTGTAAAAGTGATGGTAGGTCAAGATAGACACCCAGCCACACATACTACACCAGATCCAATGGCTATCAATGGATATTTAAAATCCATGAATTTGGCTGGGGTGGAATACTGTTTTATGGAAGTGAGTTCTCATGGGATTGATCAACAACGTACTGCCGGTCTTGAATTTGTAGCAGGTGTATTTAGTAATTTGACACATGATCACCTAGATTATCACAACAGTTTTGCAGCCTACCGAGATGTTAAGAAAAGATTTTTCGATGAGCTCTCTCCAAAGGCTTTTGCACTGATAAATGTGGATGATAAAAATGGGGCTTTTATGCTCCAAAATAGCAAGGCTAGAAAGGTGACTTATGCTTTAAAAACCTATGCTGATTACAAGGCACAAATTCTAGAAAATCAATTCCACGGGTTACTACTTAAAATTGATAACAATGAGGTTTGGTCTAAGTTAATTGGAAATTTCAATGCCTATAATTTATTGGCGGTTTACGCTGTGGCCATTGAGCTTGGATTGGAAAAAATAGAAGTGCTTCAGTATTTAAGTGAATTGGAGAGTGTAGGTGGAAGGTTTCAGTATTTTATTTCACAAAGTGAAATTACAGCAATTGTGGATTACGCACATACGCCAGATGCCTTAAAGAATGTCTTAGAAACAATCAATACCATTCGAACTGGTAATGAGAGCTTAATTACAGTGGTAGGTTGTGGTGGTGATCGCGATGCAACCAAACGACCTCTGATGGCCAATATAGCCGCTTCACTAAGCAGTAAAGCCATATTTACCTCGGATAACCCGAGAACAGAGGATCCGGAGAAAATATTGCAGGAGATGGAGGCTGGTGTAGAACCTCAATTTTACAATAAAACCTTAACCATTTTGGATAGAAGACAAGCCATACGAACTGCTTGTCAACTGGCGCAAAAGAATGACATTATATTAATCGCAGGGAAAGGACATGAGAACTATCAGGAAATAAATGGAGTTCGCAGAGAATTTGATGATATGAAAATTGTAACAGAACTACTAAATAATATGAATCAACATTCCCAAGGGAATGTATAATGAGATAATTAAAGGATAGACGATAACGTATGTTGTATTATTTGTTTGAATTTTTAGAAAATGAGTATGATTTCCCTGGAGCAGGGCTGTTTCAGTTCTTGACCTTTAGGGCTGCTGCTGCGGTGTTGTTGTCTTTATTGATCTCCACCATTTTCGGAAAGCGAATCATCAATTATCTAAGATCACAACAAATTGGAGAAAGTGTTAGGGAGTTAGGCTTGCAGGGGCAGACACAAAAAGCGGGAACGCCTACCATGGGTGGGATCATAATCATTTTATCAACCCTGATTCCAGTGCTATTATTTTCTAAGCTTGACAATATTTATATCATCATTCTCATAGTGACGACTCTTTGGATGGGTGTGATTGGCTTTGTGGATGATTATATCAAAATATTTAAAAGAGATAAGGAAGGTTTAAAAGGAAGATTTAAAATTCTTGGTCAGATTGGTATTGGAATTATCGTAGGAGCCACACTTTATTTTCATCCCCAGGTAACTGTTAAGGAGGAACTAAAGCTTACCAATGCCACTGAGGTGGTTTCCACAGGAACAAAGACTGAGTATGGAGAGGAAGAGAAATCAACTAAGACCACTATTCCTTTTGTGAAAAATAATGAATTTGATTACGCCATGCTTGTACAGTGGCTTGGAGATAACTATAAAAGTTATGCTTGGCTAATCTTTATTCCAGTGGTGATTTTTATCATTACTGCCGTGTCAAATGGAGCAAATTTGACAGATGGAATTGATGGCTTAGCCGCTGGGACATCGGCCATAATAGTTATCACCTTGGGTATTTTCGCTTGGGTCTCTGGTAATATCATATTTTCTGATTATTTGAACATTATGTATATCCCTAGGGTCGGTGAAATTACAGTCTTTATAGCAGCATTTGCTGGGGGGCTTGTAGGATTTTTATGGTATAATGCCTTTCCGGCTCAAGTGTTCATGGGTGATACAGGAAGCTTGACCATAGGAGGGATTATTGCGGTTATTGCGATCGCTATTCGTAAGGAATGGTTGATTCCTATTATGTGTGGAATTTTCCTAGCCGAGAACTTATCAGTGGTATTGCAGGTAAGTTACTTTAAGTACACTAAGAAAAAATTTGGAGAGGGACGTCGTGTGTTTTTAATGGCACCTCTTCATCATCACTACCAAAAGAAGGGTTATCACGAGAGTAAAATCGTAACTCGATTTTGGATTGTGGGCATATTGCTAGCCATTATAACTATTGTCACTCTAAAACTAAGATAGATGCTGTTGGTTGTACTAGGCGGTGGTGAGAGTGGAGTTGGTAGCGCCATATTGGCAAAAAAACACGGGTTTGATATTTTTCTTTCCGATAAAGGTAAGATTAAAGATCACTATAAAAACGTTCTTGTAGATTTTGGAATTAATTGGGAGGATGAAAAGCATACGGAGGCTGATATTTTAAAGGCTGATTTAGTTGTGAAAAGCCCTGGAATACCTGATAGCGCTCCCCTTATAGTAAAGCTTTTAGAGCTAGGGGTGCCGGTTATCTCTGAGATTGAGTTTGCATCGCGCTATACGGATGCTATGCTTATCGGGATTACTGGGAGTAATGGGAAAACCACCACAACGATGTTAACCAATCACTTGCTATCTGCTGGTGGATTGAAGGTAGGTATGGCAGGAAACATAGGTGACAGTTTTGCGCAGATGGTTGCTCAAAGGGACTTGGATTACTACGTGCTTGAAATTAGTAGTTTTCAGCTCGATGGAATTGAGGATTTTGCTCCGCATATCGCTATTGTAACCAATATAACCCCTGATCATTTGGATCGTTATGATTACAAATTTGAAAATTATATCGCTTCAAAGTTTAGGATTACAATGAATCAAACTGAAGAGGATTATCTGATTTACGATTATGACGATCCAGTGATTGCAGAGTGGTTGCAAAACAACAAAATACATGCCCGACTTCTTCCATTTTCCATAGAAAAGAAACTTGAACAAGGCGCATATTTAGAAGATAATAAAATAGTAATAACGATAGATAAACACCATTTTCAGATGTCAACAGATACTTTAGCACTTGAAGGAAAACACAATGTTAAGAATGCAATGGCGGCTTCAACAGTAGCCCAATTGCTGAAAATTAGAAAGGCTACTATTCGTGAAAGCCTAGAGAATTTTCAAGGTGCAGAGCACCGACTAGAAAAAGTACTAAAGATTCAAAATGTTCATTACATCAATGATTCTAAGGCTACCAATGTCAATGCCACCTATTATGCTCTTGATAGCATGAGTACTCCTACTGTATGGATTGTAGGAGGTCAAGACAAAGGGAATGATTATCTAACCCTTATGCCACTTGTAAGAGAAAAGGTTAAAGCGATCGTTTGTCTTGGGTGGGATAATGCTAAGATCATTGAAACTTTTGGAAGTGTTGTGGAGTTTATAGTGGAGACAACCTCCATGGAGGATGCTGTTAGAGTAAGTAAAGAAGTAGCACAACCAGGTGATTCAGTGTTATTATCACCAGCATGTGCTTCATTCGATCTGTTTTTGAATTATCAAGACAGAGGAGATCAGTTTAAAGAACAAGTAAGAAAATTATAATAGTATAAAGGTGCAGGAGATTTTTAAAAATATCAAAGGAGATAAAGCGATTTGGGCTGTAGTGGCACTTTTGGCCTTGTTTTCTTTTTTACCAGTGTACAGTGCTAGTACCAACCTCGTTTATGTGGTCGGTAGTGGAACTACATTTGGTTACCTGCTCAAACATGGTTTTTTATTGTTACTTGGTCTTGGGATTATCTATGCGATCCATCAAATTCCTTATAATTACTTTAAGGGACTTTCGATCATCGCCATGCCCATTACCATTTTGCTGTTAGTATACACTTTGGCTCAGGGGACCACCATTGGTGGAGCCAATGCGAGCCGCTGGATCCAAGTGCCATTTGTTGGTATAAGTTTTCAGCCCTCTACCTTGGCAAGCATTGTTTTGCTAACTCACGTGGCGAGGTATCTCTCCAAGATGAAAAATCAAACAATACGCTTTAAAGATAGCATCCTGCCGCTTTGGATTCCAGTATTTGTGTTTTTAGTACTGATACTTCCAGCGAATTTTTCCACCACAGCGATCCTGTTTTTTATGGTACTTGTGTTGTGCTTTTTAGGAGGCTATCCTTGGAAGTATTTAATGGCTGTAGTGGGGGCTGGGGTTGTGGTGCTCAGTATGTTTGTGCTTACTGCTAAAGCATTTCCAGGACTGTTTCCAAATAGGGTAGATACCTGGATTAATAGGGTTGAGAATTTTGCGGACGGTAAGGATACTGGAGAGGATTACCAGATTGAGCGGGCTAAAATAGCCATTGCTACTGGAGGGGTGGTTGGAGTTGGAGCAGGAAAGAGTATAATGAAGAATTTTTTACCTCAGAGTTCATCGGATTTTATATATGCAATTATTGTAGAGGAGTATGGTTTAGTAGGAGGTTTTGTAATCATAGCCATATATCTCTTATTGCTTTTTAGAATCATTATTGTTGCCCATAAAGCCAATTCGACTTTTGGAAAATTGCTGGTCATTGCCGTTGGGCTGCCCATTGTTTTTCAGGCTTTTATAAATATGGCCGTTGCGGTGGAATTGTTGCCTGTAACTGGTCAGACACTTCCCTTGATTAGTAGTGGAGGAACCTCGATTTGGATGACCTGTTTGGCCATTGGGATTATTTTGAGTGTAAGTTCAAAAAGACAAGAAGAATTAGAGTTAGAAGAACAAGATATAGATAACCAAAATCCATTAGATATTTTAAGTGAACAGTTATAGATTTATAATATCAGGAGGAGGAACTGGAGGACATATATATCCAGCGATTGCTATAGCCAAGGAGCTAGAAGCACGCTTTCCTGATGCCAAATTTCTATTTGTTGGCGCCAAGGATAAGATGGAAATGGAAAAGGTGCCTCAGGCAGGCTATGAGATTAAGGGCTTGTGGATCTCTGGATTACAGCGTAAACTTACCCTTAAGAACCTAATGTTTCCTTTTAAACTGATCCATAGTTTGATAAAGTCTAGATCTATAATAAAACGCTTTAAACCTGATATGGTGATCGGTACAGGTGGTTATGCAAGCGGTCCTTTATTAACCATGGCAGCCTCTAAGGGTATTCCAAGTGTGGTACAGGAACAGAATTCTTTTCCTGGGATCACCAATAAAGTTCTTGGTAAAAAGGTGCAGAAGATTTTTGTGGCTTATCAGGGACTGGAGCGTTATTTTCCTAAAGAAAAAATCGTAATCACGGGTAACCCTGTTCGACAGGATTTGTTAAATCTCTCTGAGTACCAGGGAGCGGATGAAGGATTTTTTAGCAATACTACTGATCGTAAAACCCTGTTTATCATGGGAGGAAGCCTGGGGGCTAGGAGGATTAATCAATTAGTAGAAAAGCAGCTAAACTTTTTCAAACAACACAACGTACAACTTATATGGCAATGTGGAAAGTTGTACTACCCAGAATACAAAAAATATCACAGTGAGTATGTGAAGGTGTATGATTTTATAAACGATATGAAATTGGCCTATGCGAGTGCTGATCTCATTATATCACGCTCAGGAGCTATTTCAGTGTCTGAATTGGCCTTGGTAGGAAAACCAGTGTTTTTTATCCCTTCTCCCAATGTGGCGGAGGATCATCAAACCAAAAATGCGATGGCTGTGGCGGATAAACAAGCTGCCATACTGATTCCTGAGAATAGATTAGATGCAGAATTTGAAGATTCCTTTTTAAAAGTGCTCAGAAGCGAGGATTTGCAGCGATCACTTGGAGAGAATTTTAAAACTTTAGCATTGCCCAATGCAACAAAGGATATTGTAGATCATTTAGAACAACTATTAAAAACTAAGAACGCAGCGATTTAATAACAATGAGTTTAAATCAAACACATAACGTCTATTTCATTGGTATTGGAGGCATCGGTATGTCTGCACTAGCGCGTTATTTTAAATTCATAGGTAAAAACGTAGCTGGTTATGATCGTGTCGCTAGTCAAATCACGGATTCTCTTTTAGAGGATGGTATAGAGGTCCGCTTTGAGGATAATGTGGAGCGTGTTGGGCCGGAGTTTAAGGATCCAAAGGCGACCTTGGTAGTGTATACCCCTGCGGTTAAAAATAATTCCCAGTTCGAGTTTTTTAGTAATAATGGTTTTACCATTGAAAAAAGAGCTGCTGTTCTAGGTCGCATTACCAAGGATTCTTACTGTTTTGCAGTAGCTGGAACTCATGGTAAAACAACCACAAGTACTATTTTGGCCCATTTACTTCATGAGATCAAAACGCCTATAACCGCGTTTTTAGGAGGGGTATCTGAGAATTTTAATAGTAATTTCCTCATTGAAGGGTCACAGTATACGGTTGTGGAAGCTGATGAGTTTGATCGATCGTTTTTACACCTTTCCCCAACGGTTGCTTGTGTGACTTCTATGGATGCCGATCATTTGGATATCTATGGTGATAAGGAAAGCTTAACCCAGGCATTTAATGATTTTGCCGCACGATTAAAAGAAGGAGGGCAGATGTTTGTACGCTTCGGCCTGCCGCTAAAGGGTGCTACATTTGGATTGGAAGAAGAGGCTGACTATTCAGCTCAAAATATAACGATAACTGACTCAACCTACCAATTTGATTTCAAAACACCTTATGAGACAATTTCAGGGGTGAAGTTCAACAAGCCTGGTGAGCACAATTTGTTGAACGCTCTGGCTGCAATGGCAATGGCGACTACTTTAGGCACCCCCCTAGGTCACATTGCCGAAGCCCTAGAAACTTTTAAGGGAATTAAACGCAGATTCACATATCACATTAATGAAAGTGATCTTGTTTACATCGATGACTATGCACATCACCCAACGGAAATTCAGGCTGTGCATCAAGCGGTGCGATCTGCTCACCCCAATAAGAAGGTTACCGTGGTTTTTCAACCACATTTATATAGTAGAACAAAGGATTTTGCCCAAGAATTCGCAGAGAGCTTAGCCGATTTTGATGAAATAATCTTACTGGACATTTACCCTGCCCGAGAGCTACCCATAGAGGGGGTGGACTCCGAGTGGCTCCTTAGCTTAATCAACCATGGTTGTAAGCAAAAGGTTGCCAAGGAGGATCTTTGTGATGTGCTACAAAGGAGTACATCTGAAGTTTACCTCACTTTAGGAGCAGGAGATATAGGACAAGAAGTTAATTCCGTAAAAGAAGTGTTAAGTGAAAAAGTATATTGATTTTATAAAAGTATCCCTTGCGGTCATCGGACTAGTATTTCTGTTTTCTTTCTCAAATATGAGAAATAATAACAGGGAATTGGCGATGAATTCAGCCGTGGAATTTTTAAATGACGATGCTCATTTTATTACCCGTAGCACGGTTAATAAATTGTTGATACAAAATAGGGACTCTGCTTCGGGGGTAACCAAAGATCAATTAGTTTTGAGTAAAGTAGAAGAATCGCTCAACGCTCATAGTATGGTCGAGCATGCCGACGTGTATGTGTCTATAAATGGGGAGGTTGGGGCCAAAGTACGCCAACGTACCCCAATAGCAAGGGTCATTGGCGAACAGGAGTATTATATAGATTCGTACGGTAAAAAAATGCCATTATCACCTGTGTATTCAGCAAGAGTGCCATTAATCACTGGAAATAATGTTGATAAATCATGGTCATCTTTGTACGAATTGACGAAATATATATATGAGGATGATTTTTTGAAAAAGACAATAACGGGGATTCATTTAAAAGATCAGCATTTTGAATTAGAGCTAAGAGAGGAGGATTTCACTCTTTTTATAGCTAGGGTTGATAACCTGGATTTAAAGTTCAACAACTTTAAGGCCTTCTATCAAAAGGGTAGAAATGACAAAACTCTAGGAAATTATAAAATGGTAAATCTCAGTTTTGATAATCAGGTAGTGTGTACCAAAAAGTAAGATATGGAAAATACTAAATACGCGGTAGGATTAGATATTGGAACCACAAAGATTGTGGCGATGATTGGTCGTGAAAACGAATACGGTAAGATTGAAATACTTGGTATTGGAAAATCCAAAAGTTTGGGTGTTCATAGAGGGGTGGTTAATAATATTACTCAAACTATCCAGTCTATTCAGCAAGCAGTACAGGAGGCAGAAGGTGTTTCAGGTTTAAAGATTAAAGACTGTGTTGTAGGCATAGCTGGTCAACATATTCGCTCTTTGCAGCACAGTGATTATATCACAAGACCAGATTCCGAGGAGGTAATCAATGAGGATGATCTTGATAAGCTTTGTAATCAGGTGTATAAGCTGGTAATGTTACCAGGCGAGGAGATAATTCATGTGTTGCCACAGGAATATAAAATTGATGGGCAGGCAGAGATCAAAGAACCGATGGGGATGTACGGTGGACGATTGGAAGCAAACTTCCATGTTGTTGTTGGGCAGATCTCATCCATTCGAAATATTGGCCGTTGTGTGAAAAGCTCTGGGCTTGATCTAGCAGGTATAACACTCGAGCCTTTATCTGCTGCCAATGCTGTTTTAAGTCAAGAAGAAAAAGAAGCAGGGGTTGCATTAATTGACATAGGAGGAGGAACCACTGATCTCGCGATATTTAAAGATGGCATTATTCGTCATACCGCAGTGATTCCATTTGGAGGAGGTGTAGTGACTGAAGATATTAAGGAAGGATGCTCCATAATTGAAAAGCAAGCAGAACTTCTAAAGATAAAATTTGGATCCGCATGGCCAGGAGAGAATAAGGAGAATGAAATTGTTTCAATTCCTGGATTAAGAGGAAGGGAACCGAAAGAAATCTCACTCAAAAACTTGTCTAAGATAATTCATGCTCGTGTAGTGGAGATTATAGAACAGGTGTATGTGGAGATTAAGAATTATGGTCATGAAGATCAAAAGAAAAAACTAATCGCTGGAATTGTATTAACTGGAGGTGGAAGTCAATTAAAACACCTAAAACAACTAGTAGAATACATCACAGGGATGGATACTCGAATAGGGTATCCTAATGAGCATTTAGCAGGAGACTCGGATACAGAAATTGCGAGCCCTGTGTATGCCACAGCCGTGGGACTAGTGATGAATGCGCTTCAGCAGCAAAAGCGAAATGCGACCTTTAAAGCTGAACCAACAGCACAGCCACAACTAGAAGATCAACATCCGAATGTTGACAAAACTTTAGGCAACCAAGAGAGTATCGAAACTAAACCAACCCCCAAGCCTACCGCGCCACCACGAGAACGTAAATCGTTCCTAGAAAAGTGGTCAGAGAAGTTAAAGGATTTTTTAGATAATGCCGAGTAAGTCATTGTCAAAAAAATTGTAAAAGAATTAAGTAGAAAATAGCAAAATAGGGTAAAACAAGTTATTATGAGTAGCAAAACAACAGACTTAGGGAATATCTCGTTCGATTTGCCGAAGAATCAGAGTAATGTAATTAAGGTTATTGGCGTTGGAGGCGGCGGAAGTAACGCAATTAATTACATGTTTCAACAAGGAATTAATGGTGTGGACTTCGTGGTTTGTAACACCGATTCACAGGCTTTACAAAATACTGGTGTGCCGAATAAGGTTCAGTTAGGGGTTTCCTTGACTGAGGGGCTAGGTGCTGGTGCCAACCCAGAGGTTGGTGAGAAGGCAGCCATTGAAAGCTTGGAGGAGTTACAATCTATGTTAGATTCCAATACCAAAATGGTTTTTATTACCGCTGGTATGGGTGGTGGTACTGGTACAGGAGCTGCACCAGTTATTGCTAAATTGGCCAAGGACATGGACATTCTTACCGTAGGTATTGTAACGATTCCTTTTCAATTTGAAGGGAAGATGCGTAATGAGCAAGCACAACGTGGGGTAGAGAAATTAAGAGCCCATGTGGATTCGCTCATTATGATTAATAATAATAAACTCAGAGAGGTTTATGGTAACCTAGGTTTTAAAGCTGGGTTCTCCAAAGCTGATGAAGTGTTGGCCACCGCAGCTAAAGGTATAGCGGAGGTTATTACACATCACTACACTCAAAATATTGACCTTAGAGATGCTAAAACCGTACTCTCTAACAGTGGAACAGCTATTATGGGGTCTTCTCAAGCTTCAGGAGCCAACAGAGCTTCAGATGCGATTATGAAAGCATTAGACTCTCCATTACTAAATGATAACAAAATATCCGGAGCACAAAACGTACTGCTACTTATCGTTTCCGGAGCCGATGAAATTACCCTAGATGAAATCGGTGAAATCAACGATCATATTCAAAATGAGGCAGGTCATAACGCTAACATCATTATGGGTGTTGGAGAGGATGATAGCCTAGGTGATGCTATTGCCGTTACAGTAATTGCAACTGGTTTTAATGCTGAGCAACAGCATGAGATTGTCAATACTGAGGCTAAGAAAATCATCCATACCCTAGAGGATGAGCAAAAAGCTGAACGTGATTTGTTTTCCAAAAACCCAATCAGTACCTTAAATAGTGTGCAGGAGCCAGAAACCCCTCCAACTCCAGATCCTGAACCTAAAGAAGAACCAGTTGTACGTCATACACTTGATCAAGACAATGAAATGGAACTGATTTCTACCTCTGAGATTATCAAAAATATGAATGTGATCTATGAAGAGGTTAGTTTAGAGAACGAAGAAGACTTTATCATTATTGATACGACTCCTAAGATCCGTGAGATAGAGGTTTCTGAGCCAGAAATAGTTAAACCTGTTACGCAACAGCAAACAACATTGGCCTTTGATATGCCTCTTGATGATCATCCGCAAGAGGAAGAGAAGAGCAAAACAGTGACCTTTGATATGGAGGATAACGTATCACAATACGATGTAAAGGATGCTGTTGAGGTAGTTCCAGTTACTGAGATTTCTGAGGATGGTACAAAACGATATAGTTTGGATGATTACATGGAGGTCGAGGATCGACTAAACAATGCGAAACCATCGGCTAAAAAACAGGAGCCTGTAATTGAAAAGGAACTTCAGTTTGAAAAGAAGGTCATCGAACAAAAGCCAACACAGGAGACTGAATCTGAAGATATTGATCCAATGAATAGTTCGATTGAAGATAGTCTTAGAAGTAGAGCTGATGAGCGTCGTAGAAAGTTAAAGGATTTTAATTATAAATTCAATAAAAACAGTCACTGGGTTGAAGAGATAGAAAAACAACCAGCCTACAAGCGAATGGGAATTGATTTAGATTCAAGAGGATCTGATGATCAATCTTCTCGTATGAGTGTAGGTTCGGATAGCAATGATGAAATTCAACTTCGAAGCAACAATTCATTTTTGCACGATAATGTAGATTAACACTTAAATGAGGTTTATAAATTACCCGATTCTTAGTTAAGAATTCGGGTAATTTATTTATCTTCGCACAGCATTTTTTTTACATTATATACCATCGCGTTATGAGTTTACAGGAAAAAGTAATGGCAGAGATGAAATCTGCAATGAAAGCAAAGGATTCAGTAGCTCTTGAATCATTGAGAGCTGTAAAATCAGAACTACTTCTGGCAAATACTAGTGCTAATTCCAAAGATGGATTAACAGAAGAAGAGGAGCTTAAGCTTTTGCAGAAACTTGTTAAGCAACGTAAGGATAGTGCTGCGATATATACAGAGCAAGGAAGAGAAGACCTTGCAGCTCCTGAGCTTGCTCAAGCGAAGATTATCTCAAAATTCCTTCCTGATCAATTAAGCGAAGAAGAGATCGAGTCTGTTGTTGAAAATGTCATATTGCAATTAGGAGCTAGTGGAATGAAAGATATGGGTAAAGTAATGGGTGCTGCAAACCAAGCCCTTACTGGACGTGCTGACGGAAAAACCATTTCTAAAATCGTAAAAGAGAAATTGAGCTAATAATGTTAGCTTAATAATACACAGGGCCCCTTAGCTCAACTGAATAGAGCACTGGATTTCGGCTCCAGCGGTTCGGGGTTTGAATCCCTGAGGGGTCACTACAAAAAAACGACACTTAGCTAATTACCAATAATTTGGCTTCGGGTCGTTTTTTGTTTTGTTTATCTCATTGTGGATTAATGGTGGATAGAAAGCTGTAATTTGGTTATGGATAGACTCTTCTTTATTGAACAATAGCAGGTTAAAAAAGAAAAAGGTGCGTATCAGTTTAATTTAAAATATAGCAGACGGCCTTCTTCGACGAATTTAATGCAATCAATTTATTACGCTACGCAATTGAAGATTTGAAATTTCATCGCCTATTAAGAAAAAAATCATTTCCAATAATCATGTCTGGAACTTATATTAAGGGAATGTCTCAAACGGGAACAGGAAAGACCTTTGCCTATATGCTCCTTATTCTCTTAATTTCTACAGCGGAATACTATACAGTGTAATAGGTATGGATTTTCATAAAGAAATAACATTATTTTCACTAAATAGATTAGAATATATCATAACTTGTTCATTAGTACGTAGAAGGAAGTACTTTCTAAGTACCAATTAATTTTAATTAAAAATTTACAAAATGGACATTACGTTAATTCAAGCTGAAAGTATTATAGAAAAAGCCAAAGCTAAGGCCGTAGAAATAGATACAAAAATGAACATTTCTGTTGTAGATTCTGGTGCAAACCAAGTAGCATTTGTTAGAATGGATGGCGCATGGCTCGGTAGCGCGGATATTGCATTAAAGAAAGCCAAGACGGCACGGTTTTTTGACATGCCAACGGGGGAAATAGGAAAATTATCACAGCCCGGAGGGTCTCTTTACAATATTGAACACTCCAATGGTGGACTTATTTCATTTCCAGGAGGTGTACCAATTAAAAACAGTGGAGGCGAAATTATAGGTGCTATTGGAGTAAGTGGAAGCACAGTAGAAAACGATCATGCAGTTGCTGTGGCAGGATCTCAAGCGATTTAAGTATTAATCAACTTTTAACTACCACCAAACTACAAAGAATTTTCCACGGTTCAGTTTGGGTAGTTTACTTTTTGTATTCACTTTTGTATTTCGAAGGCGATATTCCTAAGACTTTTTTAAACATTCTTGAAAAGTAATACGGGTCAGAGAACCTTACCGCAACAGCTATTTCTTTTATACTCATATTTGTAAAGTAAAGGTACTGACAAGATTTCTGCATTTTAAGGTGTATAAAGTAACTTATTGGAGAACTACCTGTTTCAAATTTAAAAACCTCAGAATACCGGGAGATTGATAACGATTGCTCGGACGCCAACTCAGAGATGGTTAGTGGTTGGTCAATATGTTTTTTCATGAAATTGATTGATTTTGAGACAGGATTATTTGTTTCAGTTATACTAGTAATTAAAGGTTGGTAGACTAGTGTAGTTATAAATTGAACCAAATAGGAGTTGGAAAGTTCAAGATAGGCATCGTCATAGCTGCGTTCTAACAATTGGATAATTTTTAAAAACAGATCACATTTTTGTTCGTTAAATGGGATTTTTATGGGGTCTAAATCAGTTTGTTTGGTGTATCTAAAATAAAGATGATCTGCGTTTTTACCGTTAAAGTGTACCAAGTAGATACTCCAAGGATTAGTGGTTGAGCTTTTGTAATGATGTGCAATATTTGACGGAATAATGAAAAATTCATTGGCTGAAAGTGTAATTGTTTTGTTATAAATTTTAATTGTTCCTTGGCCTTCCAAGCAATAAAGTAAAATGTATTCATCACAGCCTTTTTTGCGTTCTCTATCGTGATATACTGCATGTGGGTAATGACCAATTGCGGTCAAATGGAAGTCCTTGATGATTTCATTGGACAATATTTTTTGTCTGATATCTGGAGGCAGAACCAGCATTCGTTGTCCTAAAAACCCTTCTTTAATTTTTAATTGCTCAATTTCCAATAATAGTTGGCATCAAAAAAAATATTCAATCGCAAGTACGTAGTTAATTTGGAAAGTGATCTAAATCAACTAAATAATATTTATTTGCAAACAGATTATATTGGCGATAGAGGCATAGCCTTTAAAGACGGCCTTTTGGTAACAGATCATTTCTATCTGTTTATTTCAATCTAAAAGTGGTTCTTCGTCACTTTTGATGAAGTAAAATAGAAAAAAAATGGGAAATAGGTTTAAAAGAATTTTATCCACGGTTAAAAGAAAAGGAAATGGTATTAATATTTCATCCGCTTTATGAGGATCAAGAGGCACTGATAGATTTTGATCATCTTCCTGAATTTAAAGATGGTAAGTATCTTAAAATAAATGACATAGGTGTAGCTAATGAATACATGACTAAGGTGTTGTATGAGCAGTGAAATTATGATAATGGTTATATAATAAAATTGGGGGAGCACTGCAATGGCAGTAATTGAGCAATAAATAAGGTAATATTCTTCTCAAAAGAAGAGTGTAGAGTTAGATTTCTTAAAATTTACATTCATCCCTAGTAGGCTTGGAGAAATTTGCAAATTCAAGGAATGTTTTGTTTTATGTTGGATATTTGATCATATCGAGTACCTTGCAAACGAATTATAAAACACTCTTAAAGAAAAGAATGGCGAAGTCTCAACAAACATACAATAAAACAGAAAAAGAAAAAAAACGCTTAAAAAAGCGTGAAGACAAAAGAAAGAAGATGGCTGCTCGCCGGGCAGAATCTAAAGATTCTAATAAAAAAGGAATTGAGTTTGCCTATGTTGACCACAATGGTAATTTAACAGATACACCGCCAGACCCATCATTAAAAGTTGAAATTGATATTGAAGACATAGAAATTAATGTCTCTAGAACAATAGAAGGAGATCGCGAGGAATTTGACCCTGTTAGAAAAGGAACTGTTTCTTTTTTTGATACTTCAAAAGGATTTGGTTTTATAATTGATTCTGAAGATCAAGAAAAATACTTTACTCATGTGAGTGGTATTATCGATGAAATTCAGGAAAATGATAAAGTAACTTTCGAACTTGAAAAAGGAATCAAGGGTCTGAATGCTGTTAAAGTTACCTTACAAAAATAAATCGAGTGGTTGGTACCTGCTTATACATCATGACTAAGTAGAGCTGTCAAACTTATCCATAGACATTTCGTTTGCCAAAGTAAGTAGCTTCACATTATTTGATTACTTGATTAAAGTTAATTATGCTATTTCGGCAAGCTTCTAATGAAATAATAGTATCTGATTGTCGGTTAAAGAATGTAGTATACAAAACCTATATTTGCAGACTATATGGATTCACTTACTCAAATTGTATTAGGCGCGGCCGTCGGGGAGGCTGTCCTTGGGAAGAAAATAGGCAATAAAGCGATGCTCTACGGGGCTATAGCAGGCACGATACCGGATTTGGATGTGTTTGTAAACTCTTTTACAGATACCGTAAGTGCCATTGAAATCCATCGAGGCTTTACACACTCCATACTTTTCTCAATACTCTTTGCACCAATTTTTGGCTGGCTAGTTTCTCGCTTTGAACGCTATAAAAGTGTAAAAGACTGGTCGTGGCTGTTTTTTTGGTGTTTGCTAACGCATCCGCTGTTGGATTCTTTTACTACCTGGGGAACTCAGTTATTTTGGCCTTTAAACACTAGAGTGGCTCTTAAAACTATATTTGTTATAGATCCACTCTACACGGTACCTTTTATTGTATTTTTAATACTTGCAATGTTCCAAAAACGTACCTCAAAAAAGCGTCGATTTTATAATAATATGGGATTAATAGTTAGCACCTGTTACTTAGTAATTACATTGCTTTTAAAATGGTTTACATATACTAAATTTGAAGAAGCTTTAATTGAGCAAAACATTGCTTATACTGAAATTGATACCCGCCCATCACCCATGAATACCATTTTGTGGAGCGCCAATGTAGCGACTAAGGATGCGTTTTTAATTGGGAGCTATTCTTTGTTTGATTCCCAACCCATTATTTTTAATTCCTATCCAAAAAACCATGAATTGATTGCAGATTTTACAGATAACCTTAAAATGCAACGCATGATAAGCATCTCTAATCAGTGGTATTGTATAACTGAGAAAAACGACGAATTATATTTTAATGATTTACGCTTTGGTTTATTAAGTATGGAACCTGATGCTCAAGATTTCGTGTTTCAGTATAAATTTGAAATCAATGAGAATGGTGACCTGTTTTTTACAGAAACCGAAAAGGACAGAGGCGATGCTGAAAAATTGCTAAAGCAACTGTGGGAAAGAATTAAAGGGAATTGAGTTTGTTGTATATTAAGTGCAACGGGCCTATTTAACTTTATTTTTTGTGTCTTAGTAGTAGCACAAAATAATGTACTTCAACTTTTACTTGATGCTGAACTCTGAAGGTTTCCGAACCAAATATCGCATTAGAATTCTTCGAATATCACGGTTATCTTGTCTGTAGGAGATATAATCTAAGAGCTGCTCTTTAGGAGTGTCAATTGGACAATACCCAAATCCCTTATATACGCCGTTTTCTATGTAAACTATTCCCATTTCACTTTCTTGTCTTCCTGGTAGTTTACAAAGTTGGGTAGTTATCTTTGGATATTGATCGGAGATAAAACGGTCAACTCTTTGGTTGTATAATTCTACAGGTTCCTGACCTATACATGCACCATTGCAAGATTTGATTTGATATTGAAAACACGAAGTGGAGGATTTGTAGAGTCCGTTTATTTTTTGGCACAACTGGTAGTTTTCTGTGATCCTGTATAAAGCCTCTTTAGCTTCTAGAAGTGAGCAGAAAGTTGTAAGCTCCTCATTTCTTTGATTGATTTTTTGAATGCCTAAGCTCTTATATCCATTAACTTCGTTTATATACAAACCATATTGATATAGAGTTCGACGTTGTGCTCTATTGTATATAGGTTTGTGTTTTTTAATTAAATCGGATTCATAAAGAAGCGCAATAAGTTCACTTCCAGTGATCTCATAATTGATCTTTTTAGTAAAATGCTGTAGTTTAAAAGATTTTCTGTCTCTACCTCCAAAATGCTGTTTTACCCTTTTCTGAATATTTATGCTCTTTCCAATGTAAATAAGATGGTCCTCATTGTCATAAAAGAAGTATACTCCAGGGAGAGATGGAAGATTTGATATTTGTGAACTTATACTGATCAACTGCCTTTTTGGAGTGTGGATTAATTATAGCACAAAGTTAATCATTTTCTTTTTCTCGTATTGATACATAAGATCCGTTCTAGTCTTAAAGAAGTGAGGTTGTAGATGGAAATGTGGTAAGCTATCACAGACTAAATTATTAAATTCCCTGGCAACTGTTGGGCTAATGTTTGAGGTATTAGGGACTGAAATCACGAACGATAATATATTTCTTACAATTATCATTGATAAATCCTATATGTTGTCAGATTATTTTGTAGTTTTAATTCTTTAAATTTAATATTGTTTTAAAAGAAAATTTAACCAGAAATCAATCAAATCGAAACCATGAGAATTCGTGTGTATTACAGTGCTTTTCTATAGAAGCATTCAAAATGATCATCATTCAACCAATTAAGAATGTAGACTTTTTGAAACGATCCTTGATTCCCCTTCCTTATCCCCCCTTTTTATATTTTCTATGATGTGGTCCTCCACATTATAGAGTTATAGCCTAATGGTTTTTTCCTTTGGCTAATTTGTATTTAAATATTCTGTCTTCCCTAATGCGATAAGAATTTGGAGAGACTGCGTTTTTTTTGAGTATCGAATCAACATAAAACAACTATCATAATTAACCAAAAAAAAAGAATCTATGGAACCATTTTTATGTGAAATTAAATTATTTGCGGGAAACTACGCTCCTAGGGGATGGGCTTTTTGCAATGGACAAATCCTTCCAATTTCTCAGTACCAAGCTGTATTTACTATTTTAGGATATACCTACGGTGGCGATGGAAAAACGACTTTTGCACTACCAGATTTAAGAGGAAGGGTTCCAATTCATACTGGAGCAAGCACAGGACCTAGAGCGCGTGAAGTTCGATTGGGCGAATCCTCTGGAAGTAACGATAATACTCTTACTATAGGTAATTTACCAAAACATAATCATCCTGTTTTTGCGAATAATCAACAAGGAACTTCAGGGAATCCAACTGATAACTTTCCAGCAAATTCAGGAGCGTCAGATAAAGAGTATACTGACAATTCTAATACTTCTATGAATCACCACATGACTGGTTTAGTTGGTGGGGATCTGCCTGTAAATAACATGCAGCCTTATCTAGGACTCAATTTTATTATTGCACTTTATGGAGAATTTCCAAGCCATGATCAATCATACCAACCTTAACTTTTTCCTCATGAAAAATAAATTACTTCTATTTTTTATTATAACCTTGTTCTCTGGTTTTCATAGCCAAGGATTTGGGCAGGATATTACCATGATAGTATGTCAAAATGCCAATTTCAGCTCTTCTTATTCACTTACAGCGAGCGGTACGATCACTGATGATGGAATTTCGCGTACTACTTATATGAGCGATCCTAATGTAGGAGATTTTGGGGATATGATCATTATTAAGTGGAATACTACATTAGATCAGTGGGAAATTTTATTTAACAACTTCGATGGTGGAGATGGCCCTGCCAATGAGTTACAATATTATAGTTCAAATGCAACTTTTCCTAATCCGCCCAATATATCAATTGGCAATTGGATAACAGTAGGTGAATTTGCTTGTGATCCTATGGTTCAATTAACTGGGGATGTTGCAGGGATTAACAGTGATCCTACCGTCACAGGCTTACCCCTATCTATTACCGTGGATGAAGATTCTAATGAGGAGCCATTGGGTATATCTTCTACGCTTATAGATGATGTTGACGCAGGCGGTGGTGCATTGACTTTGAAATTCGATGCTACGGGCGGTATTTTTGATATTGCTGCCGGTACAGGAGTTACTCTATCTGGAAATCTTAGCAATCATTTAGAAATTACAGGGAATATAGGGGACGTAAACCATTATATAAGTGTGCTTTCGAATATTTACTTTAGACCTGACAGTAATCTATATGGCAACAATGCGGCTAGTGTAGATGTTTATATTAACGATAACGGAAATACAGGCACTGGTGGTGGAAATGATATTTTTGTGGGAACCATTATAGTTAATATTACTGCGGTTAATGATGCTCCCGATATATCCGTTCCTAGCTCCATTAGTGCAATTGCAAATACCGATACACCTTTGACAGGAATTAGCATAGAAGATGTTGACGCTGAGGATGGAGAATTATCTGTCTCTATTGGTATTGTTGCTGGGACATTATTAGCTTTGCCGAGTGGCGGGGTGAGTGTGAGTGGGAGTGGAACAAATCAACTCTCTCTTCAAGGCTCGCTTTCAGATTTAAATACATTTCTGGCAAGTTCTAATATCATCTTTAAGAACGAACCTGATAATATCGATGATCAAACGCTCACTGTCTCTGTTAATGATAACGGAAATACTGGAGGTGATCCTTTGATTTCAGAAGATACAGCAACTATAATTCTTGCCCAGCAACCTGCTGAAATTAGTAGTGTTTCGGTTCCTCCCAGTGGTTCATACGGTTTGGGAGAGGAGCTTGATTTTATTGTTAATTACAATAAGCCTGTAAATGTAAACACATCTTCAGGTACACCTGAACTTGTTTTGCAAGTAGGGGGCCAAGCTAAAAATGTCCCTTATATGTCGGGAAGTGGCTCGACAAGCCTTGTTTTTCGTTACACTGTTGTAGAGGGGGATGAGGATGACGATGGAGTGCTTGTGGAGACACTATTACTTAATGGCGGTACTATTACAAATGAAGGAGTAAATTCAAGTCTAGTACTACAAAATATTGATAATACTGAAAATGTAATGGTTGATGCGGTTGCTCCTTCTGGGTATGCAATTACGATTGATCAAGATCTCATCCATGTGGGGAATCAAACTGAGATAAGTTTTACCTATAGTAATGCTGAAGTTGCAACAACCTATACATATATAATTACAAGTCTTCAAGGTGGAGGGACAGTTAATGGAACGGGTCAAGTTCTTACCTCAACGGATCAGGTAACAGGATTAAATTTAAGTAATTTAAATGATGGTGTTGTTTCTATTTCTTTCATGCTTGAAGACGCAAACGGTAATATTGGTATACCAGTGGTGAGCACCATTTCAAAACAAACCAATCATGCCCCAGTGGCTTCTGATGATCATCATAGTTTGGGTGTTAATACTAATCATATTGCAAATGTTTTGGATAACGATAGCGATGGAGATGGTGACAATATAGATGCTTCCTTGGTTGATTCTCCTTCTAATGGAACTATTATATTTAATGTCGATGGTGAGTTTAACTACACCCCAAATACAGATTATGTTGGCTTAGATAGCATAAGTTATAAAATCTGTGATGACGGAATCCCAAGCTTGTGTGATACAGCTGTTGTTTACTTTGAAGTTTTGGATACGAATATCCCCACTGGATATTCAGTGGCTTGGGCAGAAGAATTCATCAATGAATCAGAGGCCAATGCAGCTGCTTTTAAAGTGTCAGATGCTACTGTTGGTGCCACACTGAATTACCAGGTGTCCAGTAATGGGGATGGCAACAGCCAAATTATTTCAGGCAGTCAAATAGTTACAAGTATAGAAGAAGATTTTATGGTAGATGTAAGTGGCTTACAAGATGGGACCTTAACAACTGAAATTTTCTTAACCTCTATATACGGCACCCCTGGAATAACTACAAGCGATTCCAATGCAATTTTAGATCAAACCGCACCTTCTGGACATACTGTAAGTATTGATCAAAATCCGATAGATAGAGTAAATCAATCAGCTGTTAGTTTTACCATGTCCTCATCTGAATTAGAAGCTCACTATGATTATACCCTCTCAAGTACGCAAGGTGGACAGGATGTTACGGGTTCAGGTGTAGTAACTTCTCAGACCCAAAGTGTTACAGATATTGATTTAACTAACTTAGCTCAGGGAGATATTACGCTCTCTTTAATTCTCACAGATCGTGCAGGTAATATAGGAGATCCTGTCAATACTACTTCAATAAAAATCACCAATGAAGCTCCTACGGTTTCTGATATAGAAGTTAACGGTTCTTTAATTATCACAGAACAATTATCGGCCAACTATGTATATGCTGACTCTGATGGGGACCCTGAAAGTGGTTCTACCTATTTGTGGTATCTCTCTGAGGATAGTTCTGGTGCAGGGAAGTCAGAAATCCCTAATGGGACAGCTTCGCAGTATACCCTTAAGCAGAGTGATCGAGGTAAATACATTAGTATTGCAGTTACTCCTAGCGATGGACGTGATGTTGGTACTACAGTTGAAAGTCCTTTAGTAGGGCCAGTGAAAATGGTACAAAACATTACTTTTCCTAGCATTTCTGAAAAGACCTATGGTGATGCCCCATTTATCCTAGGTGACGCTCAAACCGACCAAGGCCTAGCCGTGATTTACACAGCCGCAGATCCCAGTTTGATAGAGATCAATGGGAATCAGGCCACAATACTCAAAACTGGAACTACGACCATTACCGCAACCCAAGAGGGAGATGACCAAACAAGTGCAGCTGAGCCTATCGCACAAACGCTTATTGTTAATGCTGTGCTTCTAACAATAGAAGCTGATAATTTTTCTAAAATATATGGTGAATCTGATCCCGAATTATCGGTAAGTTATAGTGGATTCATAAATGGTGATGATGAGACTTCTCTTGATGGAAGCCTTGTTGTCAGGCGAGCAGAAGGAGAGTCAGTAGGTGATTATCCAATTTCTGTTTCGGGTTATACTTCTGATAAGTACACCATCAATTATGTGGATGGGAATTTCGATATTCAACCAAGATTGCTTAGTATCATTGTAGATCCAAATCAAAATAAAGTTTATGGGCAGGATGAGCCACAATTAAGCTATACTGTACAAGGGTTTTCAAATGGAGACGATCAAGGTATGATGCAAGGGGATTTATCTAGAGAACCTGGTGAAGATGCTGGTCTTTATGCTATAATCATAGGAACCTTAAATGCAGGAAACAACTATGAACTTCAAATAGAGCCTTCAGAATTTGAGATATTAAAGGCAGAACAAGCAATTGTTTGGAACCAAGAATTAACTTTTGGTTGCAACTCTGATTCCCAAGTAACATTATTAGCAGAATCTAATAGTGGACTTCCTATTACTTATATGGTGGAGGACTCTTCTATCGCTGAGGTAGAAGGTAATGTTTTAACCAAACTTCAATCAGGAGTTACTACAATTTCTGCTCAGCAGCTTGGGGATCAAAACCATCATGCTGCACCGGAAGTTCATAAAGAAGTTCAAATTAACCAACAAGGGTTGATTCGTCAGCATTGGGATGATGTACTAGTTTTTGATAATAGTAGTGAGAATTTTGTCAGTTATCAGTGGTATAAAAACGGTAATGCTATCCCAGGGGCAACCAAACAGTATTATTCAGAAGAGCAGACTTTAAATGGAGAATATTATGTAGTAGCCACTATGGAAAATGGTGCGCAAATCACCTCCTGCTTATTGGAAGTTTCTCAGCAAAGTGTTACCAACACTTTAAAGGTAGTTCCCAACCCTGCCCTTGGCAGCTCAGAGTTTAGCATAAAGGCTAGTTTTAATCAGGAAGCACTTAATGGAGCCACTATTAGTTTAATAGATCTTAATGGACGTGTTTTGCAGACCACAGCGGTAACAGGTGAGCAAACCACCATGATTGCTCCCTCACAAACAGGAATCTATATTGTAGTTATGAACCTCTCAGATGGAAAGAGAAAAACAGTTAATCTTTTAGTACAATAGCCATGGAAAGTATAAAAAAACAATATCAGATGAAAACAGCACTATTTGCAGTATTTTTTATAATTACAATGATTATTGGACAAGCTCAGGAGCTCTCAGTTTCTGTACATGGCGGAGTCTCTGGTTTATCCTATAAAAGCGATGTTGGGGAAGGTAAACAAGGATTAGGCGGCGGAATTGGACTGGAATATACACACTACTTTAGTGGTCATTGGGGTGTTTTAACAGGTGTGGAGGCCCGTTATAATAGCAATACCTTTGAGCTTGATGACAATGTGCAGTTTCTGTCCAATGAAATCGATGATAGGGGTTCAGCTTTTGAATATCGCGTGAGAACAAGTGGATATGAAGAAGATCAGAGATTTTACTCCTTCGGAATTCCAGTTATGTTACAGTATCGAGGCGCTATTTCTGATAAAACGGGTTTTTACATAGGGCTTGGAGCAAAAGTATTGCTGAGTCAAAAACTTAAGGCAGATGCTCAATCGAAAATCATGGATCTTAGGGGATATTATCCCGATTTAAATCTAGTGATCGATGATCTTCCATCTCATGGATTTGGAACCCTTAATGATTGGGAAGGGGATGCTGAGGTTTCTCTAAAAACCTCCATATTGCTAGGTTTAGAAGGTGGTTTAACCTTTAAGTTAAAAGAGAATCTGAAATTATATACAGGGATTTACGCCGATTATGGCCTCAGTGACATGCAAAAAGATAATACGGCTTCCAACATAGTAAGTTACAATCCTGAATCCATCCAAAGTGTTATCTCAAATGGCGTATTGTCCCATGAGATTATCGTGGAAAAAAGCAATTATCTCTCTGCTGGGGTGAAGTTAAAGCTAGGATTTATGCTTGCAAAAACTAAACAGGCCCCGACAAAGGAAATTATGGAACCAGAAGAAGTGGTTCAAACGAATCAACCAACCCAGATAGTAGAACAAGAGGTTGTAGTAGCGGAAGAAGTAGAACCTCAGGAACATGTGCTTTCCGATGAGCAAGTGGCCTATATTGAGCAACCTTTAGTCTTTGGTGAAATTGATAAAGCAGATGTTCCTTCATCGCTGCAAGCGCGATTGGATTCCATCGCGAAATTAGTGAATGATAATGCAGGTGTAAATATTAAAGTAACAGGGCATACTTGTGATCTTGGAAGTGAGTCCCTTAACCAGCAAGTTGGCATGAAAAGGGCAGAAGCGGTGGCCGAATATCTTAAAACTATTGGGGTGGCCAGCGACCAAATGGAACTGGAGTCCAAGGGTGAGTCTGATCCTGATTTCCCAAATACGACAGCTTTAAATAGAGGGAAAAATAGAAGAGTCACTATAGAGGTGTTAACTCAATAATTTAAAATTGGCAATGGCCTTAGAGCGGTAAAAAGTTCACGGGTCTTGTCTTTTTTTAAAAATTCACACTCACCCCTAACTGACCTGGAGAAAATTGGAGATTCCAGGTGTACTTCTTTTTATTTTGATTGTATTTTTGATCATATCGACTGTCGAGGTACTTATCGATAGCCTCGACTGTAGCAATACTGATGGCTACTCCAACAACCACATCAGTGAGCCAGTGCGCTCCTTCCCACAACCTTGAAACCCCGGGGACAAGGCCTACGGCATATAGCCCACCTTTAATCCATGGACTTTTGAATTGCTTGGCAATAGCGTAGGCATTTGAAAAGGCCAATATTGTATGTCCTGAAGGGAATGAGTGGTAGTCTTTATCGGATGAAAACGGATAAAAGCTATTGTAATTATCTCCGCTTCGAGGGCGGGCCCTACCAAAGGCATATTTACTGGCTTGTTGTAGTAATCCAGCTGCAGAGGCAGAGGCAATTAAAAGCACGCCAGTTCTTCTTAGCTTTTCGTTTTTAAGAGCTAATCCCGTGGCGTATACTCCAGCTGTTAGCATATAGTTGTTCTGTGGGCTTCCGTAGTACCATCCATAGTCACGTACCACTTGAGGAATGTCATCTGCTTGGTCTACGAAAAATTCTGAGGTCTGTTGGTCAAATAGGTATAAAATAGACGTTCCTGCTGCTACACCCCCAAACTGCATCCATTGTTTTTTCTCCCAGTGAAATGGGCGGCTGTAAGAGTATATAATTCCTCCAAAAATACTTCCTGTATCATATTTGAGCATTTGCCAACGTGTGGCATCCTTTGTGGGTATATTGCTGTACTGCGCTTGTACCCCAAATGATGTTCCAAGGAGCATGAAAACAACGGGTAATAGGAGATTTTTCATAGACTGTTGCGTTGAATATGCAAATTTAGCAATATTCCTACAATCCTATCTGTTAATTTTCGTCTGAACGACTTGAACTTAATTTGCTCAACTTAGCTTAACAAAACTGGTAGTGCAACCGATTGTGTAAAATAGCCTTTTTTCTCACTAAAACGACTGTTTTTAATCTGTTTTAAATGGACTCGCTGGAAGCCCTTCTTTATTGTAGAGATTTGCATGTTCTGGATTGTCAGCCCAAGCATATCGAACATATTTTGGATTGGTAATCTCAGGGCTCCAAACCTCAATCTTATCTCCTTTTATTTCAGCTTTGGCCCATACAAAATTCTTATCCGCCCCAGCTATGGCAAATTCTTTTAAAGCTCCGTTGGAAGTAAGGCCAGAACCTATGTGGTCAAAACTCAATACGATCTTTTGTTGATCAATTTCTTGAGATATAAATTGCGGGCCACTGTAGACGATGTCTTTGTCACCATAGGCCAGTCCTTTAGCGGCAAGAGCAAGACGATGTCCGACATCTTTTTTGTTCAAGGGGTGAATGTCGTTCCATTCACCTATATCGATTGTTACGGCCATCGCGGTGTTGTTTACCTCCAGGGTTTGAAGCTGCGCGTCTCTTAAAGCTGCCCAATTGCTCTGCGAAGGCTTTTCTTTGGCTTGCATAAAGTTTGGTAACTGAACGTATAGGAAAGGAAATTTCCCTTGATTCCAATCCTCTCTCCAGGTCTTAATTAAGGTGGTGAATAATTCTTGGTATTTTTCAGGCTTACCTGTGTCTGATTCTCCTTGATACCATAAGGCTCCTTTAATACTGTAATTCATTAAGGGGGCTATCATAGCGTTGTAAAGCCCTCCTGGTTCCCAGCGTACGAAAGTTTGTCCAGCTAAAGGGTCTGCTTTGGCGCCTTGTCGTATGCTCCATGAGCCTTTAAGATCTATTTCCTTGTTGTCAATTACGATCTTATAATCTTTTTGAGGTGTAAATCCTCCACGGCCTCTTTCGTTGATCACTTTAACAGCGATGGTATTGGCTCCTTCTTGTAGAAGATCTTTAGGAATCGTATACCTTCTAGGAGGATATTGATAGGTGGTATGGCCCACATAGCTACCATTGATAAATACCGAATCTGCGTCAACAATGGTTCCTAATAGTAGTTTTGCTTCCTTGTCTAAGGAAGTTTTAGAAACTTCAAATTCTTTTCTTAACCATACAATGCCATGCTGAAGTTCTGGGTAGGAAGTAGCCCAAAAGCCAGGCATTTGAATTTTATCCCAGTTCTCAGTGTTGAGGTCTTTACTTTCCCAATGATCTTTCTGTCCTTTGTCTTGACCGTTTACTGTTTTATACCAGTTTTGAATTCGTTTGTGGTCTGCTTGTTTAATCGAATCGATATAGTGGTCTTGTTGGAATATTTTATGTTGTTGGTAGGCCTCAGGGAACTTTCTAAGAGCCTTTTCACTCAGCCATGCATCGATGGGTGAACCTCCTAAGGCTGAGTTAATCAGTCCAATAGGAATGTCATAGGTGTTGTGGATTTCGTGTGCAAAGAAGTAGGATACGGCTGAAAATTTCAAGACCGTTTCTGGTGTTGTCTTAGTCCATTTACCACCATCAATACGCTTTAAAGGCTCCTTGAAGTTAAATGTTTTAGGGACTTCAAAATACCTGATGTTTTCGAAATTAGCGCTTTTGATCTCATTGGGATATAAAGGACTTGTTCTATCAAGGGATATTTCCATATTAGATTGTCCTGAACAGAGCCAAACATCCCCAATTAGTATGTCATCTAGTGTGATGGTGCTATCTGTACTGCGAATAACCATTTGGTATGGGCCGCCTGCCTCGATAGGAGGCAGGGTAGTAGCCCAATATCCTGTATTATCTGCTATTGCTTGATGTGTACTACTGTTGAACTGTATCTCTACGGTGTCTTGTTCAGTTGACCAACCCCAGATCTTCAGGGGAATGTCTCGTTGCAATACCATACCATCACTAATGAGTTTTGGTAATTGTAATTGACAATAAACATTGATGCTACATAGTAGTAGCAGACACTTAATCAGTAAAGGTTTCATCAAGAATATGGTTTTGCTAGGCCTTAGCCTAGCTGTTGGTTTATAGTTGGTTATTAGATATTACTATGGTTGTTCTACCATGGCATCGATGGTTTTAATGCTACCATCTGCATTATGCTCTAATGGAGCAACTTTCATGCTTCTTAGGTATGTTTTTCCACCTGAAAGAGAACTGTCATGGAAGAATAAATACCACTGACCATCGAATTCAACTATCGAATGGTGGTTTGTCCAACCCAATACTGGTTTTAGAATCACCCCTTGGTATGTGAAAGGTCCATAAGGAGAATCACCAATACCATAAGCAATATTATGCGTATCACCAGTGGAGTATGACAAATAGTATTTTCCATTGTATTTGTGAACCCAAGCAGCCTCAAAGAATCGACGATCGTTATCCCCTGTCAATAGTGGATTTCCTTCCTCATCCAAAATAAGGACATCTTTAGGTTTTTCAGCCAAAGACACCATGTCATCACTTAGTTTGGCAATTTTAGCCGTCAACGCAGGCTCGTCATCAGCTGGGTAAGTGTCGGTTCCAACATAGGTTCCATTATCCCAACGTTGAAGCTGTCCACCCCAAATACCTCCGAAGTACATATAGTAATCGTCTCCGTCTTTAAAAATTGCTGGATCAATACTATAGGTGTCCGCAATCGGTTGATCTAATGCTGTAAATGGACCATGTGGTGTTGGGCCTGTAGCTACTCCCATTCTAAAAACCTCAGAAGAATCCTTGGCTGGGAAATAAAGATAGTAGGTGCCATCTTTCTCAGCAGCGTCCGGAGCCCACATTTGTTTTTTAGCCCATTTCACATCTTCTAAGTCCAATACTTTCCCGTGGTCTTTTACCGGGGCGCCAAAGCTATCCATAGAATACACGTGGTAATCCTTCATGTTGAAATGGTTTCCCAAATCATCTTCAGGGACTCCTGAATCCCAGTCATGAGAAGGGTAGATGTATATTTTGTTCTCAAACACATGAGCAGATGGATCTGCTGTATAGTTGTCTGTAACAAGAGCTGGGTATTTCTCTTTTTGTTCACTGTCTACTGTGGCAATCTCTGTAGTGTTCTTAGAATCTTTTTTAGTGTTGGTGTTACAGCTAACACAGAAGACAGTAAATGCCAGAGCTGCAAAGTATAGGCTCGGGTGTTTTTTGTTTAATAATGTTAAATTGCTCATGAATTCGTTTTAATTTTTGGTTGTACTTTTATTGAATTATCTGCACGAATATATAAAAAAATAAAATCAATCGTTTTCTTAAATGATTTTTATTTTTATTTAACTGAATATTAAGTGGTTGTCTGTTTTGGGTTTTATGTAAACATCTTTTTATGTACTAAAATTATAAAAATTTTGCGCAACCGATTGCGTTAATCGAATATTTATGTATATTTATCCAATCAAATAAAATTTAGAATAAATCAACTAATAACGCATTAAACCAACTCATTCATTAAACATTCTACAAAATGACTAACCCATTTTTATTTAAAATTCATTATGAAAGGAGATTACTGTTTAGTTTTCTTCTGTTCATGTTCTTTGTCTTTGGTAATGTGCTTTATGCTCAAAACCAAAATGTTTCTGGTGTGGTTTCTGATCAAATGGGACCCTTGCCAGGTGTAACTGTAATTGTCTCTGGAACTAATATAGGGACTACTACAGATTTTGATGGAAAGTATTCACTTTCAAATGTGCCTTCAAATGGTGTTTTGGAGTTTAGCTATATTGGTTTTTCTGTTCAACATGTGAATGTTAACGGTCAGAATCAGATAAATGTTACCCTTGAGCAAGACACACAGCAACTTGATGAAGTTGTGGTAGTGGGGTATGGTACACAAAGGCGTGAAGCTGTTACTGGTTCTGTAGCTTCTATTAAATCAGAAGCCATTACGGAGGTGCCATCTCCAAATATTTCTCAAGCCCTACAAGGTAGAATCGCAGGGGTTGAAATGACTCAGACTTCCTCCAAGCCAGGGGCCTCAATGCAGATTCGAATTCGTGGAACACGTTCTTTGAATGCTAGCAATGATCCTTTAATAGTACTTAATGGTATACCATTTGCAGGTTCTATTGGGGATATCAATCCAAATGATATCGAAAGTATTGATATCTTAAAAGATGCTTCTTCTTCTGCTATTTACGGTTCTCGAGGTGCTAACGGGGTTATCCTTATTACCACCAAATCAGGTGTTGCAGGGCAAAAAGCTTCCTTTACTTATAATGGATACTCTGGTATCTCAACACTTTTCTCTGAATTCCCAATGATGAATGGTGAGGAATTCGTGAAACTTAGAGCAGCTGCAGGACAATATCAAAATACCCTTGATGAGTCTGATGATATTTATACAGACTGGCAAGACATGATCTTCCAAACAGGTTCCATTACCAGTCATGATGTTGGTGTTACTGGAGGAACTGAGAGTGGAAGTTACAATTTTGGTTTAGGTTATTACAAAAATGAAGGTGTTGTTCCTTTACAGGAGTATGAGCGTATTTCAATGAGAGCCAATTTTGATCAAAATATAGGATCTTTATTAAGAGTTGGGCTTACAACAAATACGAACTATGCTATTACCGATGGTAGTAGCGTGCCCGCAGTAGGAATGGCTCTTGCTCGTTCACCTATTGCAAATCCTTACAATCCAGATGGTAGTTTAAAAGAGACGATTTTAGAGCAAACCTCTGGTGCACAATGGGTGCCAACCAATGATCGTTTTTATTCCCTAGGGGATAAGTATATAAACCAAAACAGATCCTTCAGTTCTTATAACAGTTTGTTTGGGGAGTTAAAGATTCCATTTATTGATGGTTTAAAATACAGAATCAATGTAGGGCTTAATTACAGACAAAGTAATGATGGTAGTTATACAGGTGAAGGTGTTTTTAACGGAAATCCAAACAATCCATCTTCAGCATCTGTAGCCAATTCCCACACCACAAGTTGGACTGTAGAGAATGTATTGACCTACGATAAAACTTTTGCAGAGAAACACCATGTTAATGTAACGGCATTGTATTCTTCTCAAGAGGAACGTTACAACCGTTCACATATGTCTGCTCTAGATATTCCAGCAGATCATTTTCAGTTTTATAACTTAGGTCGCGCGGAAGGAGAAATTAATGTAGATCCAGGTCAACAATGGTATTCTGTATGGGGATTGATGTCTTATATGGGAAGAGTGATGTATTCATTTGATGATCGCTATATGCTCAGTGCTGCATTTCGTTCAGATGGTTCGTCTCGATTGGCTGATGGTCAAAAATGGCATTCATATCCAGCAATATCAGCTGGATGGAATATTGCAAATGAATCCTTCTTAGAGAATAGCTCAGTTATTAATCAGCTAAAGCTAAGAGCAGGATATGGACAAACAGCCAATCAAGCGATTGATCCATACAAAACATTGGGACTTCTTAATACCAGACCCTATAACTTTGGTGACCAATTCTCAACTGGATACTATGTGTCGGAATTACCTAATGAAAATTTAGGTTGGGAATATTCTGAAACTTATAACTTTGGAGTGGACTTCTCACTTTTCAATCATCGACTCTCTGGTACAGTAGAATATTATATTCAAGACACAAAAGATGTTCTACTAGGTGTAAACCTTCCTTCGACCTCTGGTGTTAATAGCTATACCGCTAACATAGGACAAACACAAAACAAAGGGGTTGAGGTTTCTTTAAACGGTTTAATAATTGACAATCCAGATGGATTTAGCTGGGAGGCTGGAATTAATGTGTACGCTAACAGAAATAAACTTGTTAAGCTTGCCTCTGGTCAGGAGCGTGATGAATCAAACTGGTGGTTTGTGGATCACCCAATTAACGTGATCTATGACTATGAAAAAGTTGGGCTTTGGCAAGAGAATGATCAGCATTTAGATATTTTAGAGCCAGGAGGTAATCCAGGGATGATCAAAGTAAAATACACAGGCGGATACAATGCTGATGGAACTCCAGAGCGTGCTATCGGGCCTGATGATAGACAAATCATGAGCTTAGAGCCAGATTTCCAAGGTGGATTTAATACACGATTCTCTTATAAGAATTTTGATCTTACAGCAGTGGGAGCCTTTAAAAGTGGAGGCGTTCTTATTAGTTCATTATACAGTTCTTCTGGGTACTTAAATACCTTAAATGGACGTGCTGGAAACAACGTAAGTGTAGATTACTGGACTCCAGAGAATACAGGAGCTAAATATCCAAAACCAGGGGGTGTTCAAAGTAGTGATAATCCAAAATACGGAAGTACATTAGGGTATTTTGATGCTTCATATCTTAAAATAAGAACCTTGTCTTTAGGGTACAATTTTGATCAAGAGTTCTTTTCTGATCTTGGACTTGAGAAGTTCAGACTTTACTTAACGGTTCAAAATCCATTAGTGATGTTCTCTCCATACCACAAAGAATCAGGAATGGATCCTGAGACCAACTCTTATGGGGATGAAAACGTAGCAGTAGGTGGACAAAGAAGGTTATTGATTATTGGAACCAACACCCCTGCGACAAGAAACTTCTTAGTAGGATTAAATCTAACATTTTAAAAAAAAATAGAAGCATGAAACGTATTTATAAAGCTAAATTTATAGGAATAGGGCTGCTGTTGTTTTTTATGGCTTCCTGTTCTAAAGATATATTAGAAGAACAGCCCAGGAGTATTTATGAACCTGGGTATTTCCAAACTGAAAACGGAGTTCTAGGTGGACTTACTGCGATGTACGCGCATTTGCGTTATATCTATGGTCAAGCCTATTATTATAACTCCTGTCTTACAGGAACTGATGAGGTGACTTATGCACAAAGTGCTGATGGGAACTTCAAAGATATGGACCTTTCAGGAGTAGGGCAATTAACTGCTGCAACCAGTAGATCTGATGTGCTTTGGGGAACTGCATTTACAAACATCAATACCGCGAGTGGAATTATCGAGAATGCGGAGGTTGTTGGAACTATTTCTGATGCCCTTATTGCAGAGGCGAGATTCTTTAGAGCCTTTGATTACTTTTTATTAGTACAAACTTTTGGTGGAGTACCATTGGATCTTGGAGCTGGGGAATTAAAGTTTAATACCTCTACTGCCAGAACTTCTATTAGAAACACTGTTCCAGAGGTATATACAAAGGCAATATTTCCTGATCTAATTACAGCAGTAAACGATCTTCCAATGGAAGGTCGTGTCACTGGAGGTGCTACCAAAACCCTAGCTAGACTTTTTCTTGCCAAGGCTTACCTCACCTATGGGTGGTGGTTAGAAAACCCAGGTAATATTCCAACTTATCCAGAGGTTGCTAGAACTGATCCTGATGGGCACGATGCACAGTGGTATTTCCAACAGGCATATGATGTTGCTATGGAAGGTATACAGAATCCAGGTCCATTTGCATTGCAGGAAACTTATTATGATGTGCATTTAGCATCTAATGATAGAAACAATGAGATTTTGCTTTACGCAGATCATACAGAGGATAGTGAACTCTATAACGGAGGAAGCTTAACCTATGGTAGCGGTGGGGCTCCTGATAACTTCGCAGTATGGATGATGACTTGGAACTATACCAACTTAAAAAGTTCTTTGGATCCAGCTTGGACGAGTGAAGCGAGCTCGGTTCAAAGAGAAGCGGCTCAAGCATATGGTCGTCCATGGACGCGTATGTGTCCAACCATCAATGTGATAGAGGAAACCTTTGCTGACAAAGTGGATGATTCAAGATATGACGGAACCTTTGTGACTACCTTTAGAGCGAATTGGCCTAAGGGTGGATCAGATGCCGAAGTGATGTATGGTGCGAACTCATTGCCTATTTATCCTGGAGATGCAGTTTTGACATTTTTAGATGAAGAACCTGCAGGTACGATTGATTATTCAAACTCCCAATACAATAGTGGTATTGGGGCTGGTGTATTGCCAGGGCGTGCGGATTTTGTAATCTCTCCTAGAGGAATCAGTAGATTTACCTATCCTGGATTATGGAAATTGGGTACATATAGAACAGATAATGGTGATGGTTTAGGCTCACCAAATGCTGGTAGTACAAGACCATTTAACATCGCAAAATTTTCGGAATTATATTTCATTGCAGCAGAAGCAGCTGTTAAAGGAGCCTCTACTTCAGGTCAAAGTGCAAGAGATTTAATAAATGTCATTAGAGCCAGAGCTGGTAAATGGCGTTGGGATAACAACGGTGATGAAGTAAAAATCGAGGATCACAGTGCGCAAATGGTTAGTGAGACTCCTGGAACCATTACCATCGATTATTTGCTGGCAGAACGCTCTCGTGAGTACTATGGAGAAGGCTACCGTTGGTTTGATTTAGTGAGAACCCAGAAATGGCAAGAACTAGCGAGTAGTTATGAAATCGCTGGTCCAGAACTTGGAAATCACACCGCTGAGACTTTCACGCGTACCATTGAAGATTATCATTACCTGCGTCCTATCCCACAAGGTCAGCTTGAGGGGATGGAAATGACAGAATCTGAGAAAGAAGCGTATCAGAATCCTGGATATAGATAGAATGTAGCTTAGATAAGATTGAAAGAGAAAAACAGTAGACTGTTTTTTAATGTTAGTTTGCTTAAGAGAGGGTATTGTGCTTACCCTCTCTTATATTTTATAACCCCCTGTGATTTCTTATAATATTTGTCGTTTTGGGATGATTTTGAGAATGTTACTCATCGAATTAGTTGTAGTATTTTAGTTGCTAAGTGGTAGGTTTTTGTATTTTAGTTGGAACTATCAACGATAAACGCTAAAAACAAATTCTCATGAAACTACAACTATTGTTGCTTCTGTGTCTGTTTTTTCTCTCTTGTGATGAGCAGAAATCAAGTGCAGAGGAGAAGGATTCTACAAGTGCATACTCGGTGCCTGTGGAGTACTTTAAACTTGACAATGGGCTTAAGGTTATCCTTTCTAAGGATGATACTGCCCCAACGGCTATTGTAGCAGTGTACTACAATATCGGCTTTAGAATAGAGCCGAAAGATCGAACTGGTTTTGCTCATTTATTTGAACACATGATGTTTCAAGGTTCCGAAAATCTCCGGAAAATGGAATTTATCAATCTAGTTCAAAAGAATGGTGGTATTTTAAATGGATCCACTCGTTTTGATTTTACCAATTATTTTGAGATTGTCCCAGCTCATAAATTAGAAACCATGCTTTGGGCTGAAGCTGACCGCATGAGAGGATTAGATATCACTCAGGAAAATCTAACCAACCAACAAGGGGTGGTGAAAAATGAAGTAAAAGTCAACGTGCTTAATCAGCCATATGGTGGTTTTCCATGGCTAGATATGCCACAATATGCCAATGAGAATTGGTACAATGCTCATAATTTCTATGGAGATTTAAAGGATTTGGATTCTGCAAATCTGGAAGATGTGGCAGATTTCTTTAAAACCTATTACGCCCCTAACAATGCCGCTTTAGCGGTTGTAGGCGATTTCTCCGCTGAAGAGGTGAAGGGATGGATTCAAAAATATTTTGGCGATATACCTTCGGCAGAACTTCCCGCGACTCCTGATATTTCAGAGCCGAAGCAAACAGAAGAAAAGTTTTTCATCAAAGACGATTCCTTAGCTAATAAACCTGCCATTGCAGTGGCCTATAAAATGCCAAAGAGAAATACACCTGAGTATTACGCGATGGGTCTTTTAGATCAAATTTTGGTTCAAGGCGATAATTCATTGCTTCGACAAAAGCTTGTCAATGAAAATGGTTATACATCCAATGTGAGTGGCGGCATAAACTACTTAGGAAATATGTTTAATTATAAAGGGCCTATGCTTTGGATGTTTAATCTGACTTATGATAATGACACTTCAAAGGATCAAGTGATGGCTGCAGTGGATTCCGTACTTAACAATTTAAAATCAAAGGTTACAAAGGAAAGTGTAGCTGGGGCACTAGTAAAGATGAGGTCGAGTTTATATGATGAACTAGGAGGATCCTTCGGACTAGGAAGAGCAGATTTGCTCTGTAGTTTTGCTTTATTTGATGATGACCCCGGGAGAATCAATACTTTGGAGCAGGAGTTTAAAAAAGTCACTCCTGAACTGATCCACGCTACTATTGATTCTTATCTCAGACCAACTAATAGAACGGTACTAGTGGTAAATCCTTTATTAGATAATTCTAAAACAAGCAAAAGATGAAAACAGCACACTTATATCTATTGATGCTTTGTTTTGTGTGGAGTCTTTCTGCGCAAGAGAAACAACTTCCACCTGAGGGTGGGGAGCCTCGAGCTTTTACTTTGCCTGAAAAACAAGTAGTACAGCTCGATAATGGATTGGAGCTTGTCATGGTGCCTTATGGGGCTATTCCTAAAGCTACTATTAGTATTCAGGTTAAAACGGGTAATATTAACGAGACCAAGGATCAAGTATGGCTATCTGATTTGATGGCTGATTTGATGGAACAGGGTAGCCGCTCTATGGATGCTAAAGTACTTTCTGACACCATGGCTTCCATGGGAGGAAATTTAAATGTTTCTGTCAGTCCGCATGTTACCTCTTTAAGTTCCAGTGTACTGTCAGAATTCACCACTTCAGCATTGGAAGTGATGGCTGAGGTATTGCGGTATCCCAAATGGCCAGAAGCAGAACTTGATCGCTTGAAAAACGATATGAAAAGAAACTTGGCAATAAGTCTTTCTAGACCTAGTTCACAAGCCAATGCAGCATTTTTTGATAAACTCTATAAGGATCACCCGTATGGGAATTTTTATCCCACAGATACGATGATTTCTTCGTACACCATGAAGGATGTTACTGAGTTTTACAATGATAATTTTGGTGCTAAAAGAACGGTGGTTTATGTAGTGGGTAAATTTGATCCTGCCCAAGTGGAGCAAGCAGTTCGTGCAGGTTTTGATTCTTGGCAAGTTGGTCCAGATGTAAATTATCCTACCACAGAACCACAAACACAACAGCTCGTACAGATAATTGATCGACCTAATGCACCACAATCAACTATTATTTATGGGTTGCCGACCATTGATCCTTCCAATGATGATTTCTTAGCCTTAGATATCACCAATTCGCTTCTCGGGGGGTCGTTCGGGTCTCGAATCACCAGTAATATACGCGAAGACAAAGGTTATACTTATTCGCCGTATAGTAATTTGAAAAGTAATTATAAATCTGGGGTATGGTATGAATCGGCAGATGTTACCTCTGAGTATACGGGCGCATCACTTCAGGAGATTAAAAAAGAAATTATCAAACTTCAAGATTCGGTGCCTAGTGGCGAAGAACTCAAAGGAATTAAAAATTATGAAGCTGGGGTATTTGTATTGCAGAATTCCTCGCCTGCAGGTATAATAGGTCAATTGAGTTTCTTGGATTTACATGGACTTCCAGAGTCTTGGCTGGAGAATAAGGTGGATAACATTATGTCAATTACTCCAGAGCAGGTTAGCGAAATGACTAAGAAATATATCAGGCCTGAGGATATGACTTTGATTATTGTCGGAGATAAGGAAAAAGTGAAAATGCAAGTCAAAGAAACCTTTTTAAATAATGTTATAATAGATTGATTTAGAATTCACTTTTTTAACCTAAGAAGTTAAAACTTCAATTTATTTTATAAAAATTCAAAGCTACTGATTGTGTTAAAATTAGTAGCTTTGTGTTTTTAACATACAACGTTTAAATATAAATCTTTAAAAAATATGAAAGTTACAGTTGTTGGTGCGGGATCGGTAGGTGCGAGCTGCGCCGAGTACATTGCTATTAAAGACTTTGCATCTGAGGTAGTTTTATTGGATATCAAAGAAGGATATGCAGAAGGAAAAGCCATGGACTTGATGCAAACAGCCTCTTTAAATGGTTTTGATACCAAAATTACGGGAGTTACTGGAGATTATTCCAAAACAGCCGATACGGATGTTGCCGTGATCACTAGTGGTATTCCACGTAAACCAGGGATGACACGTGAGGAGCTTATTGGAATTAATGCAGGAATTGTTAAGGATGTATCTGATAATTTAATAAAGCATTCTCCAAATGTGATTATTATAGTGGTGAGTAATCCAATGGATACCATGACATATTTGGTGCATAAAACAACTGGACTTGCAAAAAATAAAATTATTGGAATGGGTGGTGCTTTAGATAGCGCTCGTTTTAAATACAGATTAGCAGAAGCTTTAGAGGCTCCTATCTCTGATGTTGACGGAATGGTTATCGGTGGTCACAGCGACACTGGAATGATTCCATTAACAAGATTGGCTACTCGTAACAGCCTTCCAGTTCATAAAATTCTCTCCGAAGAACGTCTTACTCAAGTGAGTGAAGAGACTAAAGTTGGTGGGGCTACACTTACTAAATTACTAGGGACATCTGCATGGTATGCACCAGGAGCAGCGGTATCTGGCTTAGTTCAAGCTATTGCTTGTGATCAAAAGAAAATGTTCCCATGTTCTGCACTTTTAGAAGGAGAGTATGGAATGTCTGATATCAGTATAGGGGTGCCGGTTATACTTGGTAAAAACGGAATTGAGAGCATTGTTGAGATTGAATTAACAGAGGCTGAAAAAGCTAAAATGGAAGAAAGTGCTGCGGGTGTACGTAAAACAAACGGCCTGTTAGAATTATAAAACTTACCACTCCATTGTCAATTTAATAAAATATCCTGCGAAGATTACTCTTTCGTGGGATTTTTTATGACTTAAATCTTGGAAAAAATAATTGTCAGTTCATATCGTAAACGCTATATTTGTCCGTTTTTATAATTGACCATTAAAATAAATCAGAATGCAGAATAAAGGACTTGTTAGGCTATTTGCTGTTTTGTTCGCTCTTGTAAGTATTTATCAGTTGTCATTTACCTTTGTTGCAAGCAAGGTAGAAGCAGATGCAGAGGAGTATGCTTACAATAAAATCTCAGATCAAGAAGAGGACTACGTAGCGAAGCGTGAGAAGGTGGAATCTAGATACTTAGATTCACTTCAAAATGAAAAGGTATTTGATCTTGGATTTACAGACTTCACATTGAAGGAAGTAAAAGAGAAAGAACTCAACAAAGGTTTAGACCTTAAAGGGGGGATCAACGTAACCCTCCAGGTATCGGTTAAGGATATATTGAAAGGATTAGCAAATGACTCTAAAGATCCAATCTTCAATAAAGCCTTGGATCAAGCTGATGAAGCTTCGAAAAATAGCCAAGATGACTATGTTGATTTATTCTTCCAAGAATTTACAAAATTAAGTGGTGGTACAACCAAGTTGGCTTCACCGGATATTTTTGCTAATAAAGTATTGAGCGAGGATATTAATTTCCAAATGACCGATGCACAGGTACAACCTGTTTTGCGTAGAAAAATTGACGAGTCTATTACTTCAGCCTTTGAAGTATTACGTCAACGTATCGATAAGTTTGGGGTTACCTCTCCTAATATCCAGAGACTTGGAACTTCAGGGCGTATTCTAGTTGAATTACCTGGGGCTAAGGATGTGGATCGAGTAAAAAGTCTTCTACAGAGTACTGCGCAGTTAGAGTTCTGGGAAACCTACAAAGCAGAAGATGTAAATTCTTTTATGATTGCTGCTAACAATAGGCTAATTGATATTCTAGAGGTAAACGATACTACAACAACTCAGGAAGATGATGAAGAAGCTTCTGAGATCGACTCTTTGCTTTCTGATGCTGTTAAAGATTCTGCTGATGTAGCTACCCAAGTTAATCCATTGTATGACCTTATGGTTAGCGGTGGAATGCAAGGTTCTCCAATTATAGCAAGAGTTGCTATTAAGGATACGGCAAAATTCAATGAATATATTAGTATGCCTGAGATTCGTCAGTTATTACCAGCGAATCTGCAGTATGTTGAATTTGGATGGGGTATTGCTCCTAAGGATTCACAAGTTTTAGATTTATATGCCCTTAAAGGGAACCGTGAGAGTCAACCTAATATGAGTGGTGATGTGATTACGGATGCACAGCAGACCTATGATATGGCTGGTAGACCAGCAGTATCTATGCAAATGGATAATCGTGGTGCTAAAATATGGGAAGAACTTACTGGAAAAGCATTTAGAGAGGGTGGTAATATTGCAATCGTTCTTGATAATGTTGTATACTCAGCACCTGGTGTTTCTAAAGGTGCTATTAGTGGTGGTAATTCTGAAATTTCAGGAGACTTTACCCTCAATGAAGCAAATGACTTAGCGAACGTTTTAAGAGCAGGTAAATTACCCGCTTCAGCGGATATTATTCAATCTGCTGTTGTTGGACCCTCATTAGGACAAGAGGCTATTGATAGTGGAATGTTCTCATTCTTAGTAGCCGCTTTTCTGGTACTTGTTTGGATGATAACTTACTATGGAAGAGCGGGATTATATGCGGATGTAGCATTAGTGCTTAACATTGTATTGATCTTCGGAATTCTCGCTGGACTAGGCTTTGTTTTAACCCTTCCTGGTATTGCTGGTATTGTACTTACAATTGGTATGTCAGTGGATGCAAACGTGATTATATTTGAACGTATAAAAGAGGAATTACGTGCAGGGAAAGGGCAAATTCAAGCGATCACTGATGGTTTTGCAAATGCATTATCCTCAATTCTTGATGCAAATATTACCACGGGATTAACTGCTATTGTTCTTTTGATGTTCGGTTCAGGACCAATTCAAGGATTTGCAACAACTCTTATAATTGGTATCCTTACTTCTTTGTTTACGGCAATATTTATTACTCGACTAATGTTAGAGGGTGATCTTGCAAAAAATAAAAGGAATTTCACCTTTACCACATTTATCACAGATAAATTACCTAAAAACCGTAATATTGATTTCTTAGGTAAGCGTAAGATAGCATATATTATATCAGGAGTACTTGTCCTTATAAGTATTGTTAGTTTGACAACTAAAGGACTTGAGGGTGGTATTGATTTTGTAGGTGGTCGTTCTTATCAAGTTCGATTTGTTGACCCTGTGAATCCTACTCAAATTGGCGAGGAATTGAGTGCAGTTTTAGGAAGCACAGAGGTGAAAACCTTTGGAGATGCCAATCAGGTTAAAATTACCACTAAATATAAAGTTGATGTTGAGGGTAGCGAGGTAGATGATGAAATACAAAATTTGTTATATGATAATTTGGTGAAGTACTACCCAGAAAACTTCACGTATAACGATTTCACTCTTGGAGCAAATTCTTCTCAAATAGGTATTTTACAAGCCGTAAAAGTTGGACCTACTATTGCAGATGATATAAAAAAAGATGCGCTTTGGGCTGTACTAGGTTCTCTAGTTGTTATATTCTTATTTATTTTACTTAGATTCCGTAAATGGCAGTTCTCCTTAGGAGCAGTAGCTTCCCTTACTCATGATGTGATTATCGTTCTTGGAGTCTTCTCACTCACATCACACTTAATGCCTTTTAGCATGGAGGTAGATCAGTCCTTTATTGCAGCTATCCTAACTGTGGTTGGTTATTCTATTAACGATACGGTTATTATATTTGATAGGATTCGTGAAGAAACTCAAAAACGTGGTTGGAGAGGTGTGGCTATTGTAAATAGCGCTTTAAATAGTACAATTAATAGAACATTGAATACTTCATTAACTACTTTGGTAGTGCTTATTTCCATCTTTATATTTGGAGGTGAGTCATTACGTGGATTTATGTTTGCGATGATTGTAGGTATTACAGTAGGGACATTCTCATCTTTAATGATAGCAACTCCTATTATGTTTGATACCACTAAGGATAAGGGTGAACAAGACAAAGCTTTAGATGCTTAATTAAAAGCAACTAGTGTCATAAAAAAAGAACTGTCAGTGAGGCAGTTCTTTTTTTATGATCTAACTCCAAGTAACATCTTTCTTTTGAAAGGTACTATTTGATGGGTGTCGCTGTATGTAATTCTCAGTAGCTTAACAAATATTCAAGTTGTACCGACTTTAATATCACTTTTTAATCTTTTTAGCGTAGAATTAATACGTAACTTTGCATCTTTAAAAATGTTCTTTACATAGGAATCAGTCTAGGACGGTTTGGGTAATACCAACTAAGAGGGAATTGTGTGAAAATCACAAGCTGTCGCGCAACTGTAAGTAACCATTTAAAGTTTTTACAATTAAATCCACTGTTTTAATCGATGGGAAGGAAGTAAAAATGTTACAAGCCAGGAGACCTACCACTACTAAAATGATAATGCTTTCGCGAATTTGAAGCTGTATCAGATACTGATGAACTTTTCCTTTTTAAAGGGGAGGTATCATTGGTCAAAGTTTTAAATCAGCAGAGCCTCTAGGTCTTGAACGTTCTTTGTTTAACTGATTTAATTCATAAAAATGATTACACACAATCTGGGGTATCCGCGTATTGGTACCAAAAGAGCGCTCAAGTTTGCGCTAGAAGATTATTGGTCTGGTAAAATTACCCAAGACACACTTCTTTTAAAGGCTAAGCAGCTTCGAAAAGAGCACTGGCTAGTTCAACAAAACAACGGAATTGAGATTATTCCTACCAATGATTTTTCTTTCTATGACCAAGTACTGGATCTTAGTTTTACCTTAGGAGCTATAGCTCCACGGTACATGGAAAGCTTTAATATTCCAGATCGGAGTTTAGATCTTTACTTTGCAATGGCTAGAGGGCAGCAGAGAGAAGGAGCTGATGTTATTGCCATGGAGATGACCAAGTGGTTCGATACGAATTATCATTATATCGTACCCGAATTTTATAAAGATCAGGTTTTTGATCTCAATACTGATAAAATTCTTAATGAACTCCAAGAGGCAATAGAACTTGGTATTACACCTAAACCTGTATTAATTGGTCCTATATCTTATTTGCTTTTAGGGAAGGAGAAAGAACCAGGTTTTGATCGACTGGATTTACTTGAAAAACTCCTGCCAATCTATATTGAGCTGTTGCAACAAATTAAAGAAAATGGCGCAAATTGGATTCAGATCGATGAACCATTTTTGGTAATGGATATTGCTAAAGATATGCAAGATCAATATACTGTCGTATTTGATAGGATAGCAAAAGAGGTTCCAGAATTGAAAGTGATTTTAGCGACTTATTTTGGTGACTTGGGTCATTGCAGTTCTTGGGTTACAAAACTTCCTGTACATGCACTGCATGTTGATTTGGTACGTGGAAGAGATAGCTATAGTACGGTGTTAGAATCACTGGATCCGAATATAAGTCTTTCCCTAGGGATTGTTGATGGGCGTAACATATGGAAGAATGATTATAAGGTTTCTCTAAAACTTATACAAAAGGCAATAGGCGTTTTGGGAGCCTCTAGGGTGATGCTAGCACCTTCTTGTTCGCTTTTACATGTGCCCTTTGATTTAGATCAGGAGAAGGAAACTGAAAGTCTGCCAAGTGAAGTTAAAAGCTGGATGGCCTTTGCAAAACAAAAACTAAAAGAAATTGTTCACCTTAGTGAATTGGCTGTCGACTCTCTCGGGAATGTGAGTGTTTTGGAACAAAATATGAAAGTGCACCGGGATAAACTACATTCCGATTTAATTCACAACAGGCAGGTGAAATTAGCTGTGAGTGACCTAGAGGATTCTGACGCCGTTCGTAAGAGTGAATTTAAAGCCAGGCAATCGCTTCAAAAGCAGCACCTAAGGCTTCCTATCTTCCCTACGACCACCATTGGGTCTTTTCCTCAAACTTCTCAGATCAGAGCCTTACGTTCTAAGCTAAGAAACACAAGGATTGATCAAGGTGAATATGATTCACAAATCGCTCAAGTTATTAAAGAGACTATTTTATGGCAGCAGCAAATTGGGTTAGATGTTTTAGTTCATGGGGAATTTGAACGCAATGACATGGTAGAATACTTTGGAGAGCAATTGGAAGGATTTGCTTTTACTAATTTTGGATGGGTTCAAAGCTATGGCTCTAGGGCAGTTAAGCCTCCTATAATTTATGGAGATGTATTCAGACCACATCCAATGACTGTGAAATGGACCTCTTATGCCCAAGGCCTTACAGATCTTCCAGTAAAAGGTATGTTAACAGGCCCTGTAACCATCTTACAGTGGTCATTTGTACGCAATGACCAGCCACGAGAAACCACTGCGAATCAAATAGCACTTGCTATTAGTGAAGAGGTGAAAGATCTAGAAAAAGCGGGGATTCAGATAATTCAAATTGATGAGCCTGCTATTCGCGAAGGACTTCCTCTAAAGCGTGGTGATTGGGATACCTATCTCAATTGGGCTATCAAAGCTTTTAGAATTAGCGCATCCAAGGTGCAGGACACCACCCAAATCCATACTCATATGTGTTACTCGGAGTTCAATGATATTATTAAGCATATAGCTGCAATGGATGCTGATGTAATTACCATAGAAACTTCTCGTTCTCATATGGAATTGCTCGACGCCTTTGTGGATTTTAAATATCCCAATGAGATTGGTCCAGGAGTGTATGACATTCACTCTCCTAGGGTGCCCTCTGAAAAGGAAATGACAGCCTTATTAGAAAAAGCCGCTTGTTTGATTCCAATGGAAAACCTATGGGTGAACCCTGATTGTGGTTTAAAAACAAGAGGTTGGATTGAGACCAAAGATGCTTTACTTAAAATGGTTAGTGCTGCTAAAGCACTACGCAGGAAGTATCAGGGTGACCTAGTTTCAGAATAATTATTTCAACTAAATTAAGGAGCTGTAGGTTATTTACAGCTCCTTAATTTAAGCTTACTATTGTGTAATTAAGTCTTATTCTTGAGTGAATTCAATGCGGTCTCCACTTTGAAGTTTCCACATTTCAATCATTCCGGCGTTAAGTTCTAAAACATATTGGGCTGGCCCTTGGGATCGTAATGATTCCTCGGACATTGGTGCGGCGTTTTCGATGCTATTGATAATCCTATTATTACTGTCGATAAATAAGATGTCTAATGGAATGCTGGTGTTTTTCATGAAGAAGGAACGCGGCTGCTCATCTTCGAAAATAAAAAGCATCCCTTGATTGTTCTCCATAGAGGTTCTATACATAAGGCCAGTTTGACGTTCATATTCATTATCAGCAATCTCGATATCAATATTTCCTATCTTAAGTGAATCACCTTTATAGATGCTTAATTCACCTTCCTTTTTAAAACTTAATTCTGTAGTCTTAATTTCTTTCTTTGTTTGGGTTTCACAGCTAACTAAAGCCATACAAAAAAGAATGATTAGGACTAAAGTTCTGATTATAAAATTGATCATGTTGTTTTAGATGATGTTGATGAATGTGGTTTTGGTCTAAACATAAAGTAGATTCCGATGATTATAAATGGAATACTGAGCCACTGACCAGTGGAGAGTAATCCAAGTTCACTTTCGAACCCTCCTTGTGATTTTTTATAAAATTCTGCAATAAATCGAACCGTCCATAGAAGCACTAAGAAAAGTCCGAATATATACCCTGATTTATTTTTCTTGTCAGTTTTCCAGTAAAAATACCATAGGATCAGAAAAACAATTATGTATCCAACTGCTTCATATAGTTGCGCTGGATGTCTTGGGAAAGACTCACCTAATTGCGCAAAGACTACTCCGTAATCTGAATTGGTTGGTTTACCAATGATTTCTGAATTAAAGAAGTTGCCGATTCTGACAAATACCCCACCTATGGCCACAGGGATTACAATTCTATCTAAAATCCAGAGTATCGGTTTTTTGATGACTTTCTTGCTGTAATAATACATGGCAATGATGATTCCGATCGCTGCTCCATGACTCGCTAATCCTCTAAATCCAGTAAACTCAAAATTTGGAGTAAATTGAAAAGGTAGAATGATACTTAATGGATCGGTGATAAACACACTTGGCTCGTAGAATAGGAAATGGCCTAATCGCGCTCCTATTAAAGTCGCTAGTACGGTATATATAAATAGAGAATCTAGTGCCTCCTCTGTTTGATTTTCATTTTTGTAAATCTTTTTCATGATAAACCATCCTAATGAAAAAGCAATTACAAACATCAAGCTGTAGTAGCGTAGTTGGAAAAATCCTAGGTCAAGTAACACTTGATTTGGATCCCATGTAAAACTCAATAAATGCATCTGTTTTATTTTAATACTTGGTAAATATAATCATAAAGTTTCTTGTGACCTTGTAGAGATTAAATAAACTTAAAAGCGAACATGGATTAGGTTGTAGAAGAATCTCATAAGGGGATGCCAAGGTGATTTTTGTGGTTCAGTTCAACAAATTTTTAGGTGTTTAGTCGTTTGGTTTGAAATTAATATTCATAACAATAGTAGATTTAAATATAAACCTAAAACCTAATGCTGTTTAATTCATTCGATTTTCTATTTTTCTTTCCAATTGCAGTATTCGTCTTTTATTTTTTAAAACACAAGTACCGATGGATTTGGCTATTGCTCTGTAGTTATTTTTTCTATATGTATTTGGAACCAATGCTGCTACTATTGTTATGGACCTCGACACTTATAGATTATTTCTGTGGTCTTAAAATGGAGAAATACAGTGATCAAAAAATTAGAAAGCGATTTTTAATTTTGAGTATTGTTGCCAATCTGGGGCTGTTATTCTTTTTTAAATATTTTATCTTTTTCACAGAAAATGCAGTTGAAGTTTTGAGCTTCTTTGGAATTCAAATGGAAGCAACCGCAGGCGAGCATTCTGACTACGTTAAAATACTTCTGCCCATTGGTATTAGCTTTTATACCTTCCAAACGATGAGTTATAGTATCGATGTGTATAGGAAGGAGATACCAGCGGAACGTCATCTTGGTAAGTATGCATTGTTTGTTTCCTTTTTTCCTCAGCTTGTTGCAGGACCAATAGAGCGGAGCAAAAGATTACTTCCGCAATTTAGTAAAGTGATCCATTTTGATACTAATCGCATAAAAAAAGGACTGATCATGATGGCATGGGGTTTCTTTTTAAAGCTTGTGTTGGCCGACCGATTAGGGGTATATGTGGATGATATACATTATAATGTTGCCGATTATAAAGGTTTGCCACTACTTTTGGGGAGTTACTTCTTTATATTTCAGATTTATTATGATTTTTCTGCCTATTGTACTATAGCAATTGGAGCGGCTCAGGTCATGGGATATGATTTGATGCAGAACTTTAATCGCCCATTTTATTTAAACTCCATTGCTGACTTCTGGAGAAAATGGCATATTTCCCTTATGAAGTGGTTTCGAGACTACCTCTATATACCCTTAGTTCGAAAGTATAAGTTCTCTAAGGTTTCTGCTATGATGGTAGTTTTTTTCTTTAATGGTTTATGGCATGGAGCAAGTTGGACCTTTGTGGTTTGGGGGGTACTTTGCGGGGTGTTGTTAATTGCTGACAATAAAACCATCCCTATTAGAAGAAAGATATTAAGCACTTTAGGTTTAAGTTATAAAATGAAAATTATCAAGGTTCTTAACGGAGCTATGTTATTTACTCTTATAGGTATTGTTACGGTGTTTTTTAGATCACCAAATATCGGTCAGGCTGGAATTTACTTAAATAATATGTTCTCACGCTCCTCGACTGCCTTTAACGTATATCACGATTGGTTTGAGTTCTACCTGAGTTTATTTCTAATTGTTGTTGTTCAAATCATTCACTTTTATAAAGGGAACGATCGTGTGTATGAACTTGTTTGGAATAGACCGCGTTGGATGCGATGGATCATATACCTTTTATTCATTGTGGTAATGGTACTCTTTAGTGTGAATCGCCAAAACAACTTTATTTATTTTCAATTTTAAGACCTTTTACAATGAAAGAAATATTATGGAAGATATCGATTTTAACTCTTTTTCTCATCGGGTCCTATTACTTTTTTATGGGGGAGTTGGCGCGTGGACAAGTAAATGATAATTATTCGAAATTTACCCATCAATCTCCCAGTTTGATAATTGGTTTATCACGAGCCCATAACGGAATCTCACCGAAGGTACTCGATAGTGCCCTATCGGAAGTTCCATATCAAAGAGGGTTTTTGAATTTTGCCTTTGAAAAATCCCAATCGCCCTATGGCAAAGTGTATTTAGAGGCTGTCAAAAAGAAAATACCTGAGAAGACCAAACAAGGAATTTTTATCCTGAGTGTTTGCCCAGGATCTTTTATGACACCAATTCAACTTACCACCGAACAAGAGATTGAAGATCTAGATAAAAAATCTTTGGTTGGAAAAATTAATCAGCTCAATAAAGACCCGAACTATGAGTACATCCGAAAAGGATACGGAGGTTCCCTGTATAAAGCCTTGATTCCTCATAATGCGAAAATCACTACTGTATTCCACAATGATGGTTGGGAAGAGTTTAGGCTGTCTGCTCAGGGGTATAGGGTTTCTAATGAGGATATGGCTCACTGGACGTCTCAAACTATCAGAGGGTATAGAGGCATGATGAAGACTAACCCAGAGGTCGTTTCTACCCATAGAATGGAGAGTTTTAAATCACTTATTTCATATTTAAAAAACCACGGACAAGTTTTTGTAGTGCGAATGCCATTAGATCCTCTAGTACTAGGTATGGAAAATCAGTGGTGGAAAGAATTCAATACAGAAATGACCCTTATTAGCGCCTCTTTTGATGTGCCTTATTTTAATTTCTCTGATGCAAGTCAATACAAAACCTATGATGGATCTCACCTAAGCTCTTCCTATGCTAAAGATTTTAGTACACGGTTGGCCAAT